>BBDW01000003.1 GCA_001312505.1 Mediterraneibacter faecis JCM 15917 | reverse complement strand
AGCGACAGCCCCTTGCAAATTTTTATATACACTTTTATTATCGCTCTATATTTTCCGCTAATGTCATCAACAGCTTATCACCATTCCGATTAATCATCTTCATTTATTTCGTGGTTACTGAGCAATGACCTGAGTTTCGCCCCGCCAGATTTTATAGTTCTAAAAATAGTCAGGTGAAATAGTTCAATTAACCTTTTCACCTGACTATTTACATAGCAAAGAGTCTCTGTACAATTACTTAGTGTAACAGCACTCATTCTACCAATATCTTTTAAAAATCTAATTCTTAATAATCAAACTGACGATAATATCTACGAATAGAAAGTGGATGTCTTAAAAACAGCTCCATATATGCATCTACACGATTATTAACACCATGCATTACCAAATGAGAAATTGTTCCTCTAAATTCTGGACTAATTCCTTTTAATTCATGTTCTTTTGTATCAATAATAGTATAGTTTGCATTTACACGTGGAAGAAATTTTGCAACACGCTCAGCTAATGGTCGTTGTTCATCCTCTCCCATAAACAGAGTAACTGGTGTATCTTCAACGATAATCTCCTGCATTCCGTGGAAAAATTCTTGACAGCTAATAGATTTTGTACGGATCCACATCTGCTCCTCCCAATAGCACATAGCATAGGAATAGGTTGCCCCCCCATACTGATTTCCTGATCCAATAAAGTAATGAGGAAGATCTTTATGTTCTTTCCAAAATGCCACCTTATTTTTTGCATACTCATATGCCCACTCATCGGAATCTTTCTCAACCTGAGCTAATACATCCGCAAGATTAGCTTCCATCTCTTTATTATAACGGTCATAATCATCAAATTCACCATTTTTATACATCAAGTAATTTGCAACCATATAAAATTTCAACTGCTCATTCATTGGATAAACAATCAGATAATCTTGCTTGTCAGGCTGTGTGAGAGTAGTACCTGGATTATCGATGAATGAAAATACTTTTGCACCTTTTTCATGTACTCTGTCCACTAATTCAACCATTTCTTTTGTATTTCCAGATACTGAAGATATAATTACTACAGATTTATTTGTAAATTTTTTGTTTCCTGTAGTCAAAAACTCAGCTGCATTTTCAACAAATACTGGAAGCTTTGAACGGCCACGCATATATACTTCCACCTGCATACTGGAAGCATAAGTACCTCCAATACCAATAAAATAGATTCCATCAAATCCTTCTTCCCAGATTTGATCAATAATTTTTTCAATCTGCGGACGAAGAGCAAGTGCTCCATTCACACTATCAATCTGTGCTTGCTCGTTAAAATTACGCAAACAAGCTCCTTCTGTTTCTTTCCACGCTTTTGCTTCATATTTCATAGTTGATATCTCCTTTCACTACTTTCTTTTTAATACAATTTCGTTGTCTGCAAATCTAAATTTAAGAAAAATTGTATAGCACGTTGAATCATTTTATCCCAATAAGGCCACTCATGATCCCCCTGGTCCTTCCATATAAACATGACCATAACCATTACTTTCAGCGACTTTTCTAAATTTCTGATTATTTTCATATAAGAAGTCTTCTGTACCACAAAATTGAATTAACCTTGGACGATTTTCGTCTTTAGCAAGTTTCTCTACCAAAAACAGTGGATTTTCCCACTCTTCTGGTTTTCCTGCTTCTCCATGAAAACTCTGTATTTCTTGTGGCGACATATCTTCCCAATTTCCGGCAAGTACCATCTCCGTAAATCCTACATAATCGAGTACTCCTGATAAACTTGCCACAGCTTCATACTTCTCTGGTCTATTCAATGCAATCTTCACTGCACATATCCACCCATACTCTCTCCAGCTATAAATGTATTTTCTCGTCTTTGATCCAAATGAAACCATTTCCCACAAATAGCTGGAAGTTCATCTGCAACATAATGGAAATAATCAATTCCAACTTTTCCTGTTGTGTAAAAACTACGTTGAACTTCAGGCATAATTATTATGAAATTATATTTTTTTGCATAATATTCAATTTTAGAAAATCGCGTCCATTCATCACTATTTCCTGACAGTCCATGAAGTAAATAAAGAACCTTCGGTGTTCCCTCATAAAGAGGTGTTACATCATTAGAAACATCTGGGAAAATAACATTAATCTGTGTTGTCATTCTTAAATTTTTGGAATAAAAATTTCCTGTAAATAATCCCATTATTTTAATTTTACCTTTTATCTGAAAATTGTACATTAAAGTTACATTTATCACCACGCACATAATTGCGATTGAATTCGATTGCCCTTCCATCCGTATCATACGTAAGACTTTGAAACAACATCACGGGTGTTCCTGCATCTATTCCCAACAGTTTTGCATCATTCAAACTAGGACGAACCAAATCCAATGTCTGCTCTGCTTCCGCTAAATGAATCCCATACATTTCATATACTTCATACACAGAAAACACCGATAAATCAATCCCCTCCATTTTGGGAATTAAATAATGCGGTATATATAATTCCTCTAAAGAAATCGAATCTCCGTCAGCATAACACATGCGCTTAATATAAAAAATAGGATCTTCTGGTTTAATGCCGAACATGTTTCCATACAAATTTCCTGCCATTCTTAGATACTTAGACACAATTCTAAAAGATGGTTTCATATTCCTATCTACCATCGTCTGCGTAAAGCCTTCTAACTTCTCCATGTTTCGTTCGATTTTATGTCCTAAAACGTATACTTCTTTATCAGAAATATATTTCAACAATCCTTCTTTGACCAAGACTTCTATGGCTGTTCTCACGATTTGCTTCTGAACACCAAACATTTCAGCCAATTCTGTATCAGTAGGTATTTTTGTACCAGGATATAAATCACCATCTTCTATTTCTATTCTTAAAATCTCACTCACTTGCTGAGTGATCATTCTTTTACAGGCAGTTTTCATATTTCGGCTCCTTATTTTTTAGTTACCATGCTCCAAAATACTTTAATGTTTCTGTTGCATTTGCTGCACCTTTTTCCATTGCCCCTTCTATAGAAAGTCCATCTACAATTCCTGTTAAAAATCCAGCAATATAACTATCTCCAGCTCCCATACTATCTACAAGATGATCACAAGGAACGATTCCAAAACGATGATATCTTTCACCATCATAACACAAACTGCCTTCTTCTCCCATCATACAAATGACAAGCTTAGGTCCCTGTTTTTGAATTCTTTCCATTTGTTCTCTTACCTCTTTAGTATCTCCTGTATCCACAGAATAAAAGAGATAATCTGTATATGGTATCGCTTTTACACTTTCCTCTGAATCTGGGCTTGTCGCACAATCAAAGGCAGTAACAATTCCTTTTTCTTTCAACTCTTTAAACTGTCCTTCTACTTTGCCCCAAACATCACAAATTACAACATCAAAATTTTTGATATAATCAATATCTTCATCTGTTAATTTATATTTTTCCAATACGCCTTCGTCGTAATCTCCAAATACTCTTTCGCCATCTATCAATTCAACCTGGGTAACGGCTGTCTTTCCTTTTTCTACACGCAAATGCGAAGTGTCAACGCCTTTCGCTTTGATAGTTTCTATCATAATCTGTCCGTAGACGTCATCACCTACTGGTCCAATATATGCAGCCTCTCCTCCTAAACGGAGTGTATAAACTGCCATATTTACCGGGCCTCCCCCCCGGAAATGCTTTTCCACCATCTATATTGTTATAATAATCAATACAGTTACTTCCAACTGCCGCTAATCTCATACGATATCACTCCTTTTTTATCTGGTGTCTCGCCTTGTTAGAACATTCGTATATTGTACCTGATCTGGTCTCGCCATAATCCTAAAAAACTCAATACCTACTCCTCTATCGTCGTTTACAACACCTGACTGATAGTACAAGTATTGTCCTTCTTCTACCTTCAACAATTTAGCTTCTTCTTCTGTGGCAAATGTAATTTCTACTTTCTCCGTCCCTTTAGTCAACAATATGCCTAAATCCCTTAGAACTTTATATAAAGATTCTTCTGCAAAATTGTGAGCTTCCAAACCTTCACACTGTTCGTAATTAATGTAACTATTCTCAATCATCAAAGGAACATTGTTTCTAATCCGCAAGCGATATAAATGAAATACTTTATCTCCCTCTTTTATCTGAAGTTTTCTTGCAACATATCCATCACACGTCTCAATTCTAGAGATTAATACTTCTGTCCAAAGAAAGTACCCTGTTTTTCTCATTGCTTCCGAAGTAGACTGAATTCCCTTTATATTCCTAACTAATCTCGGAGGTGCCACAAAGGTTCCAGATCCTTTTACACTATATAGTTTTCTTTCTTCAATTAGTTGTTGAATAGCTGTATGGAGAGTGGAACGATTCATTTGCCACATTGTACACAACTCCCGTTCGCTCGGAAGCTGTGTATGTGGTTTTAGTTGGTTTTCTTGTATATACCATTGAATCTGCTCCATCGCCATATCTTGCGGACGAATTTTTTTTATTTTCTCCATACAGTTCTCACCTTCTCAACATATTAAGCTAATGCTTATGCACTTTCTTTTTTATTTTTTCTATCCCAATAATAGAATACTGGAAGTCCTGTAGCTACTGCCACAAACGCACAAATTAAGCTCTGCATTGGCGCATATGTAAGCTGGCCCCCCCAAATAAGTGTAGCTGTCATAATAATTGCAATAAGAGGCATAATTGGACCACCTGGCATTTATAAGATGGATCGTATCCATGTTCTTTGCCTTTTTTTCGAAGCACAAAGATTGTACCGAATGTAAGCACATTCTTTAATAATGCTACCATTGTAAAGTATCCTAGCAATGCTGACAAGTTTGAAGCAAAAATTAATACGATTGCAACCGCACACTGTACGATAATTGAAAAATAAGGAGTTTCGTATTTTGGATGAACTTTTGCAAAAGATTTAAAGAATAAATTATCTTTCGCCATAGCATACTCGATACGTGGCTGGTACATAATACAAGATGATAATGAACCAATTACAACAATAATTGCCATAATTGCAACAATTGTACCTGCATACTGTCCAATTCCTGGAAGCTTAGATGCCAACAATGCGATTGGAGCATCAGATGTAGCCATTTCATCAATAGAAAGAATTCCAGAAGCTACAAATGTTAATCCTGCATAAAGAGCTAGTACAATAACTGCTGTAAGAATAAGACCCAAAGGCATATTCTTTTTCGGATTTTTAATTTCGCCTGACATATAACAAGCAGCTCCCATACCATCATATGACCATGTTGTTGAAGCTACACCTGCGATTAGCGCAGCAATTCCAGTTTTTGCATATCCTTCCAAAGGTGCAGAAGATAATAAAATATCCCCCTGAAGATTGAATAAACCAATACCAATAACCAATGCAAATGGTAAAATTTTAAGAGCTGTAATAATTGTCTGGAATTTTCCACCGCCTTCTACCGAACGCATGTGTACTCCCATGAAAATTAATACAAATACTACAGCAACCAGCTTTAATACAAAACCATGAATCGGAACAAAAAATGCAAGATAATTCACAATTGCTAAAGCCATGATTGAAATTGACGGTGGGTCAGTTGCCCAAAAGCTGATCCATCCACACAAGAATGCGAGTGGTCGAGATCCTGCTTCACGGAAGTAAACATATTGTCCACCATCCTCTGGATAGCAGATGCTAATTCCGAATATACAAAGTTTGCTGGAATCTGAAGCAATCCCCCTATAATGAATGCTAATACCAGAAACAAGCTACTACCGGCAGCATTTGCTACCTCAGATAAAGATGAAAAAATACCAGAGCCTACTGTAGTACCAACGCCAAGTGCAATAACAGCGCCAAGTCCAAGTTTACGACCAAGTTCGTTTTTGTTTTCAGACATAAAAACTCTCCTTTCCTTTTAAACAGAGTATAATTGAAAAATCTTGTGCACGACTTTTCTTTTTTTAATTTTCTATTATCTTCGATGCTTTTATATTGTAAACAGCTATCTATCTTCGCTATCACAATTTCTTAAATAATCTATTACTTTTTATTTATTCACTTTCACATTTAAACGATTCCTGCCTCGGCCATTAGCTCACGCATGTTATCAATGGCACGTTTCGCATAAAAACGTGGTTCGTTAATATAATTTGTAACCAATTCAAGTGTTGCAGTTTTATCATAACCTATTCGTTTCATTTCATATAGCATTTCTTTAATTGGAATATTTCCCTCTCCTGGTATCATATGGGTGTCTGATCCATTTTCTCCATCAATAATATGCATATGATCCATCTTATTTCCGAGTTTATCAAAATATGCCATAATACTTTCATGCTGTACAAATGGTGGAACAATATCACACATGCCGACTACATATGGATTATCCACTCTTCTAAATAGCTCCACCAAATCATTTGCTCTTGTAAAGAAATTAGATTCATACGGTGTTAAAGCTTCAACTACCAGCTTGATTTCTAGTTTTGCTGCATAATCTCCCAACTCTTGAATATTTTTTTCTAATCTGCTCCACAACTGATCATATGTAGCAAGATATCCGCCGTTTGCAGGACTTGTAAGTACAAATTCCGCACCCATCTCTTTTGCCATTTCAAGAGACAGTTTCAGATAATCAACAGCATCTCTTCTCTGAGCCTCTGAACCAATCATATAATTGTAAGGATAGGCATTATGCTCCGGTGTGTAACCAAGCACCGGCATTTCATACTTTTCAATTAATCGGCGAACTTCATTAATATCTCCCGCTTTCAGATCCGGTGCATATGCATGTGGACGCCCACCCCAAAGCTCGATATAATCATAACCGTACTCTTTAGCATCCATAAAACAATGCTCCAACGGATTCCTCTGATATCCCGATGTAAACATTCCAACTTTTAACATTTTTTCATTCCTCCTTGTTGTGTTTTGTTGGTAAAATTATATAATAATTAAGCACAATTTTCTATTCGCAAGAGGTCTAAAATTCAATTATAAAAAATGTATAAAATCCCATAACCATGTTGTTTGTTATTCAAATTCTATACCAATTATGTTATTCTGCATATTTTATCCTCTTTATTTTCTCTTTATTTTCTCTTCTTTTTATGCATTATGCACATAGTGGTATGTTTTTGATTTATATTTATACCAGTTTCATCAGATACACTTATTTTGTTACTTATTTTTTAGTTATCCATCCAATTGCCAATGCTTTGTGCACCATGATAACTTATAAGTGTTCTAATAAATAGTGTGCAATATCTGTTAGAACACTTCGATGACTTTTATTCATTAAGGAACGAGCATTCAGCTTTGATTTTTTTGTTGCTGGATATCTGACCTTTCTAAGGTTCATCTGTTATTTGATGTCGCCTCACTTTTACTCTTAATATCTTTATTTTCCTATATATAAGTTATGTCTTTACAAATATCATTAATCATTAGGAGGTTTAAATAATATGTCTGAATACGCAGATCTTATTTTATTATCAAACTGTATTTTTACAGCCACAGAGGAAATACCCTTCTCTGGATATATTGCTATCAAAAACGACCGGATACTTTCTATCGGAAAAGGATTGGCTCCTACTGAACTAATAGGAACAAACACAAAATATCTTGATTATGGGAACAAAACAATTACGCCTGGATTCTCCGATGTACATTGCTTTTTCACAGGTTATTCTGTAGGATTTGTTGGAATAGACTTATCCGCAGCTACTTCTCAAGAAGATATACTGAATTCAATTAAAGAGTATGCGAAAGGAATTCCTGCAGACAAACCTATTTTGGGACATGGTTGGAACTCCGATACAATCCAACCTAATGGAACAGATTTGTTAGATGAGGCTTTTTCCACTCGCCCTGTTCTTCTGTTTGCAAAAGGCTGCGAAACTTGTTGGATGAATCAAGCTGCTATAAATCGTTATCAGTTTACCCCGGAAACCTGTTATCCGGAGAGTTATGTTCGCTTTTTACCAGACTTACTTGGAGATAAAGACTTTATAATTCCGGAATTTAAGCGCTATATTAAAATGATGAACAGTAAAGGAATCACTTCCATCAAAGAAATGGGATTCGATGATTTCTACGGATTTACCGACATTCTCGCAGAACTAGAATCCGAAAACGCTTTAACTATCCGCGTAAACTTTATGAGCCAACCTGTTGCTGAACCTTTTAATCTCTCATATGGCAAGGAAATGCGTGAAAAATTTAAAGGAGAGTTTGTTCGTTTTTCTGGATATAACCAAATGACCGACGGTTCTATAAGCGAACTTTGCGGTGATTTGAAAAAACCTTATTCCTGCGCAGATACGACCTGTGCACAAGACATTGATTGGGATCTTTTAGCAAACGATACCTTTAAAGCTGATACCGAAGGATTTCGTTTCTCATTACATGCTCAAGGAGATGCTGCTATTTCAAAAGTATTAGATATTTATGACTCTTGCCAAAAAGATGAAAATGGAAAACTTATAAATCGTCACAGTATTACCGATCTTGAATTCAGTGATCCAACAGACTTGGAGCGTATGGGAAAATTAGGCGTAATTGCTGAAATATACCCTCAAATTCAATCTATCGCAAATCGAAAAGACAAACTTGCCATGATTGAAGAAAAGATTGGTATGGATCGCGGACAGTATTATTGGAACAGACGTAAAATGGCTGACAGCAATGTGTTATTAAGTTGCGGAACTGATCTTCCACTTCTTATTGATGATATCCCAGAATCTATTTATCATGCAGTCGGAGGATACTTCCCTGAAGGTGGAGAGCCATTTAACAAACAAAATATGCTGACTATTCCTGAGTTGCTAACTGCATGGAGTGCTGGCGGTGCTTATAATCTATATCAAGAGAAAGAGCTCGGCACACTGGAAAAAGGAAAAAAAGCTGATATTGTCGTATTCGACGGAAATCTATTTGAAACAGCTATTGAAGAAATTCGTTCTCGCAAAGTAGAAGTAACTTTTCTCAACGGACGAATCGTATATAGCCATGAATAAATAAAAAAATATCTCTCTTATCTAAACAGTTTATATTCTCTTTAAGAAAGGAATGGAAATATTTATGAAAGAGTCTTATTTTATGGGGATTGATACTGGAACAAACTCTAGTAAAGGTGTATTAATCAATTCTCACGGAGAAATTATAGCAGAACATACAACTGAACATGCAATGACAAATCCTGCCCCCCAGGTCACTATGAACATGATGCCGACAAAGATTGGTGGGGAGATTTATGTATTATAAGCAATGCACTGATTGAAAAATCCAAAGTTTCACCATCTGACATTAAAGCAATCGGAACAAGTGCACTTGGTGCCGACTGCCTACCTGTCGACGATCAGTGTCGACCTCTACGCAAAGCTATCCTATATGGTATTGATGCACGTGCAACCGATGAGATAGAACAACTCACAGAAATGTATGGGGGGGAAGAACAGATCCGACAGTGGTACGGACGTCCATTATGCTCCAGTGATGTAATGCCTAAGATTCTTTGGATAAAAAATAAAGAGCCAGATATATATGCAAAAACCCACAAGTTTCTAACAGGCTCTAGTTTTATAGCAGCAAAACTTACTGGTAATTATGTAGTCGATCGTTTTTTAGGACTTGCAAGTTTTAATCCACTTTATTTTAATGATGGAACACCAAATCCTGAAACTTGCCTACCAATTTGCCGCCCTGATCAGCTAGCAGAAGTGAAGGAAGCAAATGATATCGCAGGTTATGTAACTGAAACCGCTTCAAAGGAAACGGGTCTTGCAGTTGGTACTCCAGTCATTGTAGGAACAGATGACTCCGGCGCAGAAGCAATCAGCACTGGCGTTGTTGCCCCCCCTGGTAAATGATGATTCAATTCGGTTCTTCCATTTATATGATTCTCGGGACAAAAGAATTGGTTGATGATGAACGTTTATGGCGTGAAGAATTTATTGTACCAGGACTTTGTGATATATCTGCCGGCACTAATGCTGCAGGCTCTCTTACTAAATGGTATAGAAATACAATTTTCCCAGATGCACTCGAACTAGAGCAAAATGGTGGTCCTGATGCTTATATCACCATGATGCAAGATTTGGATAAAATTCCTGTTGGAAGCGATGGCCTTATTACACTCCCTTATTTTGCTGGTGAAAGAACTCCAATAAATGATCCTCTTGCAAGGGGGGGAATTCTATTTGGATTAACGCTTGCTCACACGCGTCAGCATATGTACCGAAGTGCTTTGGAATCTGTTGCATACTCAGTAAATCAGCAATTAAAGATCATGCTTGAGCACGATGTTCCTATCGACCAGATTTTTGCCGTAGGTGGTGGTGTTAAAAATGACTTATGGATGCAAATTGTTGCAGATGTTACTGGTAAAGAAATCAGTACCCCCCCTGCCATTACTGTAGGTGCGAGTTTTGGCGATGCTCTAATGGCTGCATCGGGAATCAAATATTCAGGCTTTGAATCTTTCAACAAACTTACAGATTTCATTAAACCTGGAAAAACCTATCATCCTAATAAAGAAAACCATGAAGCATATAAAAAATATCAGAATATTTATGATTCTCTTTATCCTGCTACTGTAAACTTAATGCATTGTTTGTCAGACTAATCTTTGTAGATTAGACTTTATAAAGACTATGTGATAATTCTTTCATCAAACAAAAAGTACAGCTGTATGAGTTTTTAATAACTCTTCTGCTGTACTTTTTAAATCTATTATTTTATTCATGAAGCTGAATTGTAAATGAAGTCCTGTCACTTCTGATAAAAGAGCGGCTATACGCAATCGCTCTACCATTATTGTCCCAGTAATCACAACTCAACATAATTAATGCTACTCCATTTGGAATATCTAATAATTTTTTTATCTTACTCGTTCCATCTATAATCTCCATTGTTTGCTGCATACTGGAAATTTCTATTCCATAAAATGCAAAAATATCTTTTATTGTAAAAACTGATGAGTTCACTACTTCTAACTTCGGCAAAACATCTTTTGGTACATATATATCTTCAATTGCCAATGGCTCACTATCCAAAGTTATTTGATGTCGTACACAAAAGATTAAATCATCTGGCTCAATATTAAAATAATTTGCATACTTATTTCCTGCTGGTCTATATATTTTTGCCTGCTCCTTTATCGAAACTCTTTTTGTTCCTGAAGACATTACATTAACAAACCCACCATGTTCATCCAGGTTTTCTTCGTATTTATCACCAACAACAAAAACACCTTTTCCCTGAACACGTCTCAAAATTCCTTCATTAACTAATGTATCTACTGCGTTGCGAACAGTCAATCTATTAATACCATAAGTTTCTGCTAATTTATTTTCAGACGGAATTGCTGTTCCTGGAAGGTACTCTCCCTCTTCTATTCGATTTCTAATAATTTCTCTCAATTGAAGATAAATTGGTGTACGATAACTTAATTTTCCGTCTTCACGCTCTTCATTTTCTTCGGTATAGTTCAATTTATTATCCATAAATCTGCCCTGCTTTTCTCATTATTCACTCTCTATTCTGCTAACAAGCTTGAATTTATCTCCTCTAATTAATTGTTTATAATACATAATTATCACTCCTTCTTCATCTTTCACAACTCCAGATGTAAAAAACAAAGGAGAATCCGGTATTATCTCCAACAACGCTGCTTCTTGTTCACTGGCATATGTAACACTAATATGCTCCTCGCCCGAAATCTGCTTTCTATGATATACATTTTTCAAAATTCGACCCATGCTAGTTTTATCAGTATAATACTTTTCAAAATCTGGATATCGTTCACAATCAAGATATGTTGTTTCCAAAATACATGGAACATCATCTATTTTTCTAAGAAGAATATACTCATAAACCTCTTGTCCGAGCAGAACATGAAGTTTCTTAGAAATCTGTTTAGTTGCTTCAACTTTTCTTACAGAAATAATCTTTTTTGCCAAAATAGATCCCTGCTGTCGAAGTTCTCCTACCATTGAATCTACTCCAACCATGTTTCGATTCTTCTTTCCTACAGATACATAACTCCCGCTCCGTTAACTCTATATAACACCCCACGACCAACAAGTGTATCTACCGCCTGTCTCAGTGTCGTTCTGCTTACTCCCCACATTTCACACAAATCTCTCTCTGATGGAATTCTTGTATTCGGAGCCAATCGATTTACTACAATAAAATCTTCCAATTTTTCCACAGCCTCAGTTCCCGGTGGTATACGATATTCCATATTCTTATTCTCCTTACCATTGTTTACAGACCACTTTCAAATGTAAGCTAATTCTATCATCTTTTTCTTCGTTTTCCAACCAAAATATATACCAAACTCAAACGATTATGTGTTTTTAATATTCATCAAATAATAGCAAGCTTCTTTTTCTTCTCCGGTACAAGCCCCCAAAGCAATATACATCGACTAATATTATCCATAATCATGAAAAACCACACCATTTTTAAATCACGCCCAAACATACCAATATAAATCCATGTCAGGCCTATCCTTATCCCCCACATTGTTAATATTGCAAATATAAATGGCATTTTTGTATCTCCAATACCATGAAATATACCCTCATATATAATTAACGCTGCATACATAGGCTCACTAATTGCTACAATTCTCAGTAATGACACTCCAAGCACAATAACCTGCTCATCCTTCGTAAAGAAACGTATAATCACTTCTGCTCCGCAAAAAAGACCTATGGCCATTGCTGTCATAATAGAAACAGCCACAATAAGTCCTGAACGTACAACCGATTCTAATTCTAATTCGTCTTTTTTTCCCACAGCATTTCCAGCAAGTGTACTGACTGCAGTTTGAATACCATATCCTGGCACATAAAAAGCCTGTTCAATTGTAAGTGCAATCGAATGAGCTGCTACACTTAGTGTTCCAAGTCCCGCTACTAATGCTGAAAATACAACATAACCACATCCCATAACAATTCTCTCTCCAATTAAAGGCAAGGAAACATTAAAACAATT
Organism: Mediterraneibacter faecis JCM 15917; assembly: GCA_001312505.1. Taxonomy (GTDB): domain Bacteria; phylum Bacillota; class Clostridia; order Lachnospirales; family Lachnospiraceae; genus Mediterraneibacter; species Mediterraneibacter faecis. Next base: position 301,061 of record BBDW01000003.1, on the reverse strand, counting down.
TTTTAACAATTTTCCTTCCGGTTTCACCTTCATTCCTTTTAGTGTCACCAATGGATTTTGCATTGCAACCCAAAAAATAGTAACTCCACCTATCCCTTGACTAATTGCAGTCGCTATAGCGGCACCTCTTACTCCCAATCCAGCTCCCGGAATACTGAGCAACATTCCAAATACTGAAATCGTAGTATGAGAGCTAATTAAAAGCTGATTTAATATAATATTCAAAAAATTCACACCAATATTTATATAAAGAGGTGTTTTCGAATCCTTGTTTGCCCTTAATACATTTCCAAATATAATCAGGCTTCCTCTCAATATCAACGGACAGTTTACTATAAAAAAATACTCACTTGCATCTCTCCATATTTCCTGACTAGCGCCCATCCACATTGGCAACACCGGACTAATTGCTAAAGCAATCACTGTTTCAATCACGCCAAGAACAAAAATAATCCAAATTGCCTGTGCTGAAGTATGATGAGCAGCTTCCAAATCTCCCTGTCCAGTATATTGGGCAATAAACGAAAGCATTCCCATGCTAACAGCAAACAAAATTCCATTTAACAACCAATTTACAGTGGTTGTCAGACCGACAGCAGCACTTGCAATCGCACCAATCTGACCAACCATTGCAGTGTCTACATAAGCTACAATGGTTTGCAGAGCCTGTTCCAGTATTGTCGGTGCTCCTAAATCCCACAATTCATGCATCTTTGAATTCTTCAAGATTATCCTATTTTTTTCTTTCAAATCAGGCATGATTGTCGCCTCCATTTCACTTGTATTAGCTTTCGAATTATATATGACGTTTTATTTTACCACTATTTTTGTTTGTTTTTTTTACCACTTGTCTATTTCAAATTATATCATTGAGGCATATTTATGTCAATTATCACAATCGTATAAACACTGAAGAACAGTATCTTCATTTGCATAAAAAACCGCCCAAATCTCTGACTTCAGTCAATAGAATATGAGCGGTATATATTTTATTTTTCTTCTTGGATAATCACGTTAATTGTACGATGTGCCGGCCCATCAAATTCACAGAAATATATTTCTTGAGCACCACCTCTTACCATTTCACCATCTATCACTGGAAAATGGCAATGATTTCCAGTAAGCATTGCTTTCAAGTGTCCTGTTGGATTTCCTGCTGTACTACCATAATCTCGAAGCATTCTTGCATGGCTATACGGATAATCTTCTGGTATTAATCGTCCCAGGAAATTCTCAATATCACTTTCCAGACATTCTAATGCTTCGTTCACAGTTACACCTGTTGTTGTGTGCTTTGTAAGAACCGTAACGGTTCCATTCTGAACTCCACTTCTTTTTACAATATCCAAAACTTTCGGAGTAATTACTGTATATTCATTATATTCTTTTGTTAATAATGTAATTGATTCAACATACATCTTCTTTACGCCTTTCTATTAGGAATTCCACCTAAGAACTCAATTGCGTTTTCCCCCCCACAAATTAAATCCAAAGTACTTTCACGAAATCCCAGTTCTTTAATTGCATGTGCCATTCTGATTTGCTCAAATCTCGGATTATTACTTCCAAACATTACCTGATGTCTCAAACTCCGATCAATCCATGTCATCGGAACATCTCTTGTCAACATCTGTGTATAAAACTCCTTAGCATTATCAAAATACAATGCGCCAGTATCTGTATATACATTAGTATACTTCAACATCAACATAGCTGTCTCTCTACACCATGGCCATCCAAAATGTGCAAGACAAATTTTTAATTTTGGTCTTGCTGCTGCCAGTTCCTCAAACATTTCTGGGCGACAATATTTTGTTAATGTATCCGGTTCCCATGACATTCCACTATGGAAAATAATTGGTTTTTCATATTTTTCACAAATATCATACAGTGGCATCATTCTTTCATCCGTTGGATAAAAATGCCCTTTACCTGGATGTAATTTCAAACCACTTAATTTTAATTCTGCAAATGCTTTCTCCAATTCTTCAGCCGCATCTTCTGCAAACGGATCAACCCCCCCCGCAAATCCAATAAACTTATCTGGTGCCATGTTAACAAGTTGACTAATTTCCTCATTGCTTACCAGCACTTTTCCACCTTGCTGTGTACGATAATCTTCTGGAAGTAAGCATAAATAATCCAAGCCTGCACATTTCATTTGATTAAAAATATGTTCCAATGGCGCCGTTCCATTTTTATGAATATCTAATGTATTATGTCTTAGTTCTTCCAACTCTGAATCTTGATTGATTGGTTCATAAAAAGCTGGATGAACATGCATATCTATAAACATATTTCTCTTCCTTTCTGTATTTTATCAATATCTAATTTCTTTTTCCCATACTCTACTCTACCCATGGTTCAAATACCTGAACTACCGAAGCCGCTACTTCTGCACCTTTTTTTAAACATTCATCTATACTTTTACCATTCAATATTCCATAAAGAAATCCTGCAATGAAACTATCTCCAGCTCCAACTGTATTGACTACTTCTGCCTTTTCAATACCACCTACATAGAATCTTTCACCATCCCATGCAAGACTACCATCTTCACCGAATGTGACAACAGCAATTTTCATTCCACGACTCACTTTATCTTTTAAAAACTCTTCAATCTTAGCATCCCTTCCTTCATGATAAGAATAAAATCCATAAGTAACATATGGTAAGGTTTCTTCTACTAACGGATGATCCAGTCTATCTGCATAATCAAAAGCAATTGGAATTCCTTTTGCTGCAATCATCGGTAAGGTATTCTCAGCTTTTCCCCCCCAAAGTGCTGTATGAACGAGATCATGCTCTGCCGCAAATTCAATATCTTCTTCATCAAAAACAATATTCTCCAATACACCTTCTACATAATCGCCATGCACACGGTCTTTTCCATCCATATCCATATAAGTTACTGCTGTGGCACCATCGCCAATTTTTAAATGACTAATGTCTACCCCTTCTTTTTTTAATGTCTCTAACATCCATTTTCCATTTTCATCATTACCTGTTGTACTGATAATCGAAACAGGGATTCCAAGTTTTTGAAGATTCACACCTGTATCAACAACATTCCCTGTTGGATATTTTTTCCCAATACGTTCATAAACATCAATACAATTGTCTCCTATTTCTGCAACTCTCATTTTCATTGTCCTCCTTTTTTACTTTTTTAATTCTTTCATTCATTGCATTTTTCTACAACTACATCATAGTCATGATTTAACATTTTTGTAATAATCTCTGCTACGGCATCTTGATTGTTGTTCTTCTCTGTTACAAAATCTGCTTCTTTTTTCACATCATCCACTGCATTTGCTACAGCTATTCCTACTGCTGCATGCTGCAACATGTCCAAATCATTATAGTAATTTCCAACAGTTATAATATCTTCTTTACAAATTTCAAGCATATCTGCAAGTAACTGTATTCCATTCCATTTTGACACACCCTTAGCCATAACATCAATGCAGTTCGGCTCCGAACTTACGTAGTATACCTCCGGAATACACTCATCAATATAAGCGGCCACATCGGTCATATCCTGTGTTGCCATAAATCCTTCCAATCCATACTTCCAATCTGTTTCTTCAAGCGAATTAATTATTTCAGGAATTACACCGACATTCTTTGCATACTCTAGGGTTTCATCTGTCATCTTTGTAACTTGCCACGTCATACCATTATAAATTTGAAGCTGTATATTCTGCTCAAGACAATGTGTAATTAGCCTTTTACACACATGCGGAGGAATTAAATCATTATGAAGCACTTTTCTATCCTTGCATCGTAGTATCTTTCCCCCCCCAGTGTTAAGAATCTGATAATCCACAAGCCATTGTTCATCCTTTAATGACCCCATATCACTATCTCTTCTGCCACTTACAAATGCAATTTTATGTCCCTCTTGCTGTGCTAGTTTAATTGCTTCTTTGCTTTTTTCCCCCTAAACTAGAGTCGTCACGTACAGCAGTTCCGTCTATATCCATTGCTAGCAGTTTTCGTCTCATTTTCTTTTCCTTTATCTTGATATTACAATGTTTCTCGATACTTGTAAACAACCTGCATAAATTCCTTTACACGGTTCACATCAACTCGATTTTCAAAGATACCTCCATACTTAAATGTGGTTCCTACAACAGCCGCATCTGCCGTTGTTAATTTTCTTTCAATAGTATCCACACGACATCCTGTATTACACAACACAACTATTTCAGGATTAGCCTCCTTTACGCTTGCAATTAATGTATCATCTACATCTTGACCAGCTGCATTTGCTGAAATACACAATCCATCTGGTGCTGCTTTCGTAATTGTACTCTTAGCAATCTCTGCTAATGGACGAGTATCTAAATTCCGATCCGATTCTGGGTTAATAAAATATAACATTTTCAAATCTTCTAAAGGAAGTGCGGCTTTTCTTCTTAGTAAACTACTAAAATCATTATTATAAAGTCCACCATCACCCACATACACACCACAAAATGTTCCGCGAACAAATTGCGCTTTTACCGCAGCTGCAAGTTCTAAACATGCTCGCCCATCACTAATTGCGTCTACTCCATATGGTACCTTAATCTCAGATCGTAAATTCCCAATTACATATGCCATTGCCGCAGGAGTCACCATATCCATATTTCGCTGGTAGGGCAAACTAAATTCATTGCTAAAAATAATCCCATCTACACCACCATCTTGTAGTGCATGTAAGTCTTCACGTGCATGTTCTACCACCTTATCCATATCATTTTCCGACTTGTATAATGGATCTCCTGGTAGTGGATCAATGTGGAGCATTGCAATAATTGGTTTCTTAACTCCAAACATCTTTTCAGTCCATAACATCTCCTTCGCCTCCTAAACAACTTTGTATTTTTTGATACATTCGATATGTATAAATTATATCACTTGTATGAATATTGTCAATATTCTATTTTAATTATCTTATAAAAAAATATCTATAATTTATAAATGTACGGTTTTTAGTTATTTTACACAATCTTATCATATTCTTTTTATTTTTATTGCATACAATTCCAGTTCGCGGTATAATTCACTCATCTAGTACATATACATATTTTATTTTTTTAATACAAATTATGTTATTCCACTTATTTGCGTAGCATACAGACCTTGGAGAGGGTCTATAAACACTACTACTTTATAATATAAGGAGGTCTATCTTATGAGACACGTGTTAACTACTTCACGGAAAATTCTGTGCGAATTCCTAAAACGGAATTCTCCATGTTAGGTAATGAAATTTTTCTCCTTACCTAATCGTGGCAATTCTTTTAATTCTATTTTTTACTATTAAAAAACAAACAGATAAGGAGATTTTTATTATGGATGCTGTATATGTTGGGTGGTTGTCTATTCTTCCGCCTATGATTGCTATTATTCTTGCATTAATCACAAAAGAGGTTCTATTTTCACTTATAGCAGGTGTTTTATCTGGAACCATTATTTACTCTATCGCTTCTGGTATGAATCCGATTGTTGGTCCCGTTTCTACTGTATTTGACGTTATGATACAAAAAGCTGATATGAATATTATCATTTTCTGTTTTTTGTTGGGCGGATTAGTTTATCTAATCAATGCTTCTGGAGGAGCTCAAGCTTATGGAAAATGGGCATCAAAAATCATTCGTACAAAACGTTCCTCTCTATTACTTACTAGTTTGCTTGGTTGTTTGATTTTTTTAGACGATTATTTCAATTGCTTGACAGTGGGAACAGTTATGAAACCTATAACTGACAGACATCATGTCAGCCGTGCAAAACTTGCTTACATTATTGATGCAACAGCTGCACCCGTCTGTATCATCGCACCTATATCAAGTTGGGCAGCTGCTGTCGGTAGTTATCTTAAAAATACAGGTGCTTTTGACTCTGAATTTAAAGCCTTTATTACGGCTATTCCATACAATTTTTACGCCATTCTTAGCCTTCTTATGGTTTTTCTCCTCTGTGTCTTTTCCTTGGATTTTGGTCCTATGGCAAAACAGGAGGTATTAGCTGAAAGAGGTTTCCTCGGCGGACTTGATGAACAAAAAGATTCATTGGCACAGCCAAAATCTGGACGTGTCGCTGATATGATTGTTCCAATTCTTGTACTCATTGTAACTGCAATCCTTGGCATGCTTTACAATGGTGGCTACTGGAGCAATGATCCTTCACTTCACACTATCACCGCTGCTCTAGGAAACTGTGTTGCAGCTCAAGCCCTTGTTTGGGGGGGAAGTTTTGCTGGAATTATTACTGCATTTTTTATGTATATACCGAGAAAAATCATGACATTTAAAGAATTCATGGATAACTTTACAAAAGGCATGCAACAAATGATTACTTCCGGTTGTATACTTATGCTAGCATGGACAATCGGTAGTGTATGTCGCGATTTACTTAGTACACCTGTTTTTGTAAAAACTTTTATAGAAACTACCGGACTTCCAGGTGCTTTGCTTCCTGCACTTGTATTTATACTTGCTGCATTCTTAAGTTTTTCCACCGGAACTTCATGGGGAACTTTTGGTATTTTAATTCCTATTATAATCCCTGTTGCTCAATCAATTTGTCCTGAATTGCTACTCTCTTCTCTTGCTGCAACGTTAGCTGGAAGTGTTTTTGGAGATCATTGTTCTCCAATATCTGATACAACTATTCTCTCTAGTGCGGGTGCTGGTGTAAACCATCTTACCCATGTTTCAACACAGATGATTTACGCTCTAACAGTCGCTGGATGTAGTTTAATCGGATATTTAATTATTGGTATTACAAATGGAAACCTACTACTTTCACTTGGAACGTCTATTTTCATTCTGTGTATTTTTACTTTCATCATGCATCGTCGTTCCAAAACAATATTAAACAAAAAAGATATTTGTTCAACACAACAAGACCCAATGTTATCACTCTAACATAAAGAGAAGTATACATTATCGTTACGTACATCCATTGTTTTTAGTTTTATATTCTCTAAACAAATTTTTATTTTAATATGTACTAAATAATGAAATATAACCATTGACATTTATACAAGTTATGATATTCTATTATTATAGTGTATCTTATTTTAACTACTTGTATATCAAAAAATTATGGAGGTGTTATTATGTCAAATATCACAATGGATCAAGTAGCTGTTATGGGTGTACAATATTTTCATTATACACTCGATTATTATCTTAATTCCATGCATCGTTGTGGAGTTAAAAATCTCGACTTATGGGGGGAGCATCGCCACATTATTGCAGATTAGATTATCTCACTTCATCTGCCGCCGAACGAAAACTTCGTGAGATCAGAAAAAAAGCTGAAGATTTAGGACTTAAATTTGTAATGTATACGCCAGAAACTTTAGCATATCCCTACAGCTTGAGTGCTCCTGAACAACCTATTCGCGATCGAACAATTGATTACTTTGATATGGCTATTGATGATGCTCTTACTTTAGGAACAACTAGGTTATTTATGAATTCTGGTTGTGGTCCTCTCGATATTCCTCGAGAAGATAGTTGGAAGCGTGCAGTTGAAACAATTAGTAAAGTATGTGAAATGGCGCATAAACGTGGAGTTACAATCTTACTTGAACAACTTCAACCATACGAGAGTAATTTGTTGGTCAACTTGCCACAAATGAAAGCTATGTTGGAAGAAGTCAATAGTCCAGCATTAAAGACTTGTGTCGATTTGGTCGCTATGGAAGTAGCGCATGAGAATCTTGAAGATTATTACAAGGTTCTTGGTGAAGATACTATACAGTTTATCCATTTTGCAGATGGCGATCCTTCCGGACATTATATTCTGGGGGGGGATGGTAATTATCCACTAAAAGAATACATCGAAATTCTTGAAAAGCATAACTATACAGGTATTATCGATTTAGAAATAAACGATTCAATATATTGGGATGATCCTCATAGCTCAGTAGAAAGATCTGTTGATTATCTAAAGAAAAATATATTTAAATAAATATTTACTTAATTTAAATATAAGCAAAAGGGGGGGTTGTGGAAAAAGAATAAGTCCCGAAAAAAGAAAGACCAAGAGTTCATAATGTGGAACTCTTGGTCTTTCTTTCTGCCGCCATACCAACGCACCTTTTCCGGTTTGCCTGCAATGTGTCCTGCAGGTCCTTTCCATCACATTTCTTTGCTTAAGAAGATTCAGAAATCACTTATGTATCCAGGTAAAAGAGAACTCGCTTGAAGGATTTATTATATCCTATATCGGCGGTATTAATTGTAATCATCTTATTATTCTTTTAGCTTTTGTTAAACCTATCTCCAGAAATCTGTTTTTTGACTAAGCCGATGTCTGCGCTTTTAAAAACAGGGTTAATTCCTTTCTTTAACTGTGCTTCATAATCTTGGACCGCTTTAAATGCAAGCTCTGATAAAATCAGGATAACCGGAATGTTAATGAGTGCCATAACCCCCCCATCAGTGCATCGGAAAGATCCCACAAAAGAGACATCTCCATTCCTGCTCCCAGAAAGATTGCAAGTGCCGATACCAGTCTGAAGCCTTTCATAAAAGCTTTTTCCGGCTGTTTTTTGTGAATGTAGATTAAAAGATTGTCACAATAAAAACAGTTTCCGAGCAGAGTTGTAAATGAAAAAAATACCATTGCTACTGTAATCATTTTAAATAATCCAGATTATGCTTCACTAAAAGCAACAATTATCTTAACATTCCACAAATACACTCCAGTAATGTTAGTGCAAGGATAATGTTAATAACACGGAAATGCCGCAGATAAAACTTCTGAATCAGTACGCCCAAGCCAGTCCAAGTACAGGTTGCGATCGTTCCGATCGTTGCAATAACCAGCTCAAAAAACAGCAAAGCCGGAAAGGAGGACATATATTCTACAACATAACCCGTTAGTGCGGTAACTCCGAACATATAAATCTTCACATTGACAAATTGCAACATGAAGCCTTTCAGAAACGATGCCGATTGCTCTGCGTTTTCTGTTGACGGCTTGCTGAAAGCAATATGAATCGCAAGCCATAGGATATAGGCTGCTCCGATATACTTCATCACTTCCATTGTATTTGGAAGCAAAGAATTAACCCCCCATATACGAAAATGGCACATAAGATTTGTACTACATAGTAGCCTGCAAAAATCCCAAAGAACAGCGGCTTTCCTTTTTTATATCCATAGTTTGTTACGGTATTTAATGCCAGAATATTTCCCAGTCCCGGAGTAAAAGCATTTATAACGCAATAAATCAGAAAATTGCTCAGCACTGCCATAGGCATAATCATCAACCACCTTTCTGCTGTTATTATATCAGCAAACAGCGGTACATACATAACACCTATTTTATATGATTATCCATAGCCTATGACTATGGATTGGCTGGAGCATATTTCCGTAATTCTTCCAGGTAGCTTTTTCCAAGTTCGCTTAATTCCTGATTTTCATTCAGCACATATCCAATATGCATTGTTTCATTTTCTGCAAGCGGAACGGAGATGATATTTTCTCCGTTCAAATATTTCGGGAAAATGCCACTTGAAATAGTATATGCATTCAGTCCAAGCATGAAGTTGACAATAGCCCCCTCTGTCATTGACCCGAATTTCCTTATCCACCGGAATGGAACTGAATAGTTCCTCTGAAAAATAGACAGATTCATACTCTCCCTGTACAAAATTTAGCCGCGGATAAGGTGCGAGGTCATGGACGGAAACTACTTTTTTCGATGCCAATGGGTGATCTTTTTGCAAAAAAACATGAGGCTTTGCTGAAAATAGCTTGGTAAACACCAGATGGTTTTCCTCTATCACTTTCCGCATGACGACTTCGTTTTCATGCGATAAATAAAGGATGCCTAAATCACAGACACGATTTTTCACATCATCCAATATCTGATGTGTTCCGGTTTCATTATAATAAAAAGCGTATCGTTCTTGTCCAAAACGCTTAACTAACTCCACAAAAGCGTTTTCCGTAAAAGTATAGTGCTGAGAAGATACTCCAAATGTCACTTTCCCCCCGGAAGATTTGTAACATACCGATCCTCCAGCAGTTCCATCTGCTGTATTACCTGACGAGCATAACCGAGAAATTCAGCACCATCTTTTGTCAGAGTAATTCCGGTTCTGCTGCGGTGAAAAATGGTGATACCAGCCTCTTTTTCCGTTTCTTTGATGGAGTTGGACAGACTTGGCTGTGATATAAAAAGCATTTTTGCCGCTTCAGTAATAGAGCCAACTTCTGCTACCTTCAAAATATATTTTAATTGTTGAACCGTCATTTCTTTTTCCTTTTTATTCTTACAAATCTCGATTTCTATGTTGCTTAAATTCCAAACAAAGAATCAATCTATGATTGATTTATAATAATTTCCATTTTCCTCCGATGAGAGATACTGCTGTTGCAACCGGGCATTCCGGTAATTCTTCTTTTGCTCGCATAATTCTCACCTCCGAGTCTATTGTAATACATTCAATTTTGAATGTACAGTTACAAAAAGGTGCGTACTTGTTTTTGCATATGTCTCACACTATACTAATACCACGCAACCCTGAAACTACAAATTAACTATGGAGGTATTATTATGGCAAATTACACAAAAACAACTATTGGAAAGGAAAACCGAATTGAGCTGCATGAAAAGTTGTCTTTAACAGGTGCAGAAATCAGTTTAAACGAACTACCTGCAGGAGCAAATATCCCATTTGTTCATTCTCATAAAGAAAATGAAGAAATCTATGGAATTCTTTCAGGTAACGGCAAAGCCATAATTGATGGAGAAGAAATCAGCCTTTCAACTGGAGACTGGCTAAAAATCGCACCTGCTGCAAAGCGTCAGTTTTTTGCATCCGATATTTCCGGAATTACTTATATCTGCATTCAGGTAAAAGAAAATTCTCTGGAACATTTTACAGCAGAGGATGCCGTAATCGGCTAAATTAAAAGTATTTATTTACAGAAATGCACAGCTCCCGATAAGCTAAGAACTGTGCATTTCTTTTTTCTTCCATTTTACGATTTCTCAATTTTTCAAACTTGAAGTTTTCAATTCTTTTCAATTACATCTGGCATATGGTCTTTCTCAGTTATCTTACGAATAACCCGGCATGGATTTCCAGCTGCCAGACTATAAGGTGGAATATCTCTTGTTACAACGCTTCCTGCACCAATTACACACCCTTCTCCTATGGTGACACCACCGCAAACAACTACATTAGATGCCAGCCAACAATTATCTTTTATAGTGATTGGTTTCGCATATTCAAGATTATAAAAACTACCATCTTCTCTCTTTCGGATATTGCGTTCTTCAGGTAATAATGGATGCATAGGAGTTGCCAATGTAACATTTGGACCAATCATCACATGATCGCCTATATGTATTTCACCTACATCTAAACATGTAAAATTAAAATTAGCAGAACTGAATTTCCCAAAGAAAGTATTGCATCCGTAATCAAAGTAAACAGGTGCCTGCAAATACGGAAGCTCCTCTGTTGTTGGCAGTAATTCTTGCAATATCTGTGCTTGCTCTTCTGGCTGATCTTCATCTATCAAATTGTATTTTCTTGCTAATTTACGCGCATTCAGGCGTAGTTGCTCCAATTCTTTATCTGTTGGATCGTATAACTCTCCACTTAGCATTTTTTCTCTTTCAGTCATTTCCAATAGCCTCCAAATTTTGGTTTGTTACTCGCATGATATCATGTTTTTTCTTCAGTTACAGCACTTTTTTATATAAAGAAAAAACAGAGAAAGCACCTACGAATAAGAAAGTGCGTATCATGAAAGTCGGGACACATAAAAAATCTGTCCTGCTGTTGTGGGCGGTGCTTCTGGCAAGCACCAGCTTTAGTGTGTATAAGAACTTTACTGTCATTGACACCCACACGGTACATGAAAAAGAAATCATTCAACTAAGATTGAACGATACCAACGGTATTGAGAATTTCGTCAAGAACTTTGCGAAAGCCTACTACTCATGGGATACCAACAAGGAAGCCATTGAAGCAAGAACAACGGAAATCAGTAAATACCTTACCAAAGAATTACAGGACTTGAACGCTGATACCATCAGAACGGACATACCAACCAGTGTTACGGTTACAAATGTGCTGGTCTGGAATGTAGAACAGACACAGGCAGTCACAGAAAACTATACCGTGACCGTTCATGTAGATAAGGACGGTGCAATGGTCATTACCCAGAATCCTACCCTTGCTCCGTCGGTACAGAAATCAAAGTATGAACCGAAAGTACAGGAAGCCGATGTCAGTGTCAGTTCCGACACAGTTAAGGACGCTACCGCTTTCTTGGAAACATTCTTTAAGCTCTATCCGACAGCTACGGAAAAGGAACTTGCCTACTATGTCAAAGACGGTGTGCTTGCTCCTGTATCCGGCGACTATGTATTTTCGAAACTGGTAAACCCTGTCTTTACCAAAGACGGCGACAACCTCAAAGTCAGCGTGTCCGTAAAGTATCTGGATAACAAGTCGAAAATGACGCAAATCTCACAGTATGAGCTTGTGCTTCATAAGGACGATAACTGGAAGATTGTAGAATAAATGTTACAGCAGAATAGTATGGTAATTGTTTATCCAATCTATACTATTCTGCTTACAATTAGATTGACAAAATAAGAATCCCTCTCATATAATTGGTTGCAATGGTATTGAGGAAATACAACCTTAAATGTATAATGGGAAAGTAGCATTGCAGGAATGAGGTAGGCTAATGAATAAAATATTGATTATTGAAGATGATTTAGAAATAAATGCGTTATTGGCTGATTTTCTAAAAGAAAAAGGATATGCTGTGCATTGCCAATATGATGGACTTCATGTTCTGGATTTTTTGAATAAAGAAAAAATTGATTTGATTATACTTGATATTATGCTTCCTTATCGGAGTGGTGATATTATTTTATCTGATGTACGCAAGAAATCTACGATACCTGTTATTATCATTTCAGCGAAAGAAACTACACAAAATAAAATCGACTTGCTTCGTCTGGGAGCAGACGATTATATCACAAAACCTTTTGATATGGAAGAAGTGCTTGCCAGAATTGAAAGTAATCTGCGAAGAGTACAATTTCAAAATAGCCAGACAGAATGTTTGCAATATAACAATTTGACTTTAGACCTAGAGAAAAATACAGCATTTTTGAATGGAATAGAATTATCCTTAACCGCTAAAGAATTTGGCATTTTAGAATTGTTGATGAAATATCCAGATAAAGTATTTTCAAAATCGAATCTTTTTCAAAGTGTTTGGGATACAGAATATATTGCTGAAGATAATACACTTAATGTTCATATCAGTAATTTACGCAATAAATTAAAAGCGATATGCTCTGATACAGAATTTATTGATACTGTTTGGGGGCATTGGCTACCGCTACATAAAGCTAAGGATTAAACGTTCCTTAGCTTTATTATTTTTTAACTTTTCTCATTACGATTTAAGAAATTCTTTAAAATTGCCCGTTATACTGGTTTAAGTAAAGGAGGTTTGGGATATGAGTTCAATTATTTTAGAAGCAAAGTCTTTAACCAAAGAATATAAACAAACATTAGCATTAGACCACATAAATTTACAAATAAAAAAAGGAAAAATTTATGGATTTATTGGTCAAAACGGAGCAGGTAAGACTACTTTTTTAAGATTAGTCACAGGGCTTGCGTTTCCAACAAGTGGTACACTTTCTTTATGGGGAAATTCTAGAACAGAAGAATTGCAGAAACAGCGTAAACGAATTGGAAGTATGATTGAAACGCCTGCTCTATTCCCGTCAATGACTGCCTATCAAAATATGGAAGTACAGCGTATTCAACGAGGCATACCAGATAAATCAGTTATTAAAAGGACATTAGATATGGTTGGATTGCAAGATACAGGTAAAAAGAGTGTCCGCAATTTTTCATTAGGTATGCGTCAACGATTGGGGATAGCGATTGCACTTTTAAATACACCAGAACTATTGATTTTAGACGAGCCTATCAATGGTCTTGACCCTGCTGGAATTGTAGAAATCAGAAATTTATTAAAAATTTTGAATAAAGAATATGGTATGACCATTTTGGTTTCAAGCCATATCTTAGAAGAATTGTATCAAACAGCATCAGAATTTATTCTGATTGACCATGGAAAAATTATAGAAGAGATTTCTGATTATGAATTAAATGAACGGTGTAAACGACATATAGCAATTAAAACAACAGATGTTCAGAAAACGGTTCTGGTTTTGGAAGAGAATCTTCATACAGATAACTTTAAACTAATGCCAGATGGCATAATTCGTTTGTATGATTATTTGAATGATTTAGAGACAGTTGCGTCTGCTTTGGCAGAATCGCACATTCTTGTAACAGGACTTTCTGTATCTGGCGATACTTTGGAGGACTATTTTTTGAGCAAAATAGGAGGAACAAAAGATGTCAAATCTCCTAAAAACTGAGTTATATAAGTTGTTTCACAGTTGGTATTTTTGGGGAATTGGAATATTCAATCTCCTTTTAAGTAGCATATTGCTGTTAGATAGTAAAGAACGCTCTTCAAACTTAATTATGGCATCATTATACAATATTCCGTTACTCTATTTTTTGATTATAGTGTTTATAGCATTGTTCATTGGAAGTGATTTTAGTGGAAGAACTTTAAATACTTATATTACTGCCGGACATAAAAGAAGTTCTATATTTAGAGTAAAGTTAATTGTATCTCAAATAGGTTGTATTATCATTCTGGTATTTCCATTATTTGTACATGGAATTATTAGTCAATTTTATATTGGAGAAAAACTTTTTTGGAATGATAGCACATATACTATGGTTTTACTAACTCTGTTTGCCATGATAACACTGTGTGCATTACCGATGTTTTTTGCTTTTATTTTTCGTGATATGGGGAAAACACTGACAGTTTCAATGGTTTTATTTTTTGTTATGATTTTTTTGCTGAACAGTGAATCTGCACAAATAATCAGCAGAATAATACCAATGGGACAACTTAGGTTAATTTCATTGCAAAAGGTCTATTCGACAAACTTTTGCTTGTTTGTAGATTTTTTATGGAATTTTATTTTATATTTCATTGCAGGTAGTGCTTTTTTACATACAGACTTGAAATAACCGGAGGTGTTTTTTATGGATAAATTATTAAAACTGGAAAAATATCAGTTGTTACATAATTCTATTTACTGGTGTGGTATGATTGGAATATTTATTTTAGGATTTTTTACAGCAGATACTTATGTTACAGAGGTCATGGGATCGACAGAAGAAATTGCTTCTTCTCTTGCTGATATTTTTAATGGAATGGTGTATGATTCTACGTTTCTTCTTATCATCATGTCGGCTATACTTGCATTGATTTTAGGACAGGAATTTTCTAAGAGAACAATAAACTTAGAGGTCAGTGCTGGACATTCCAGAAAACAAATTTTTACAAGTAAAATAATATCGTATTTAATTGCTTTTAATCTTATGGCTCTTGTCTATCCAGTTTCAGGGTGCATAAGGGAATTTGGACGCTTTGGTGTTGCAGACGTGGGAATGTTTTTTTACAATATTATAAAAGCAATCATTTATTCTTGTCTGCTTAATAGTGCGATATTTCTAATTGCAATACTTATTTGTTGCTATTTACAGGATGCTGTAAAAGCAACTTCGGTTACAGCAATTATTATTTTTGGTCTTAGCTTATATCTTGGCTATGGAATGATGTTGAGATTACCAGTCGGTTTTTTACCTACTTATCAAATCAGAATCGTTGTCAGCATGAAAACCTTTTTTCAACCGATAGCTATTTTAGTAGGATGTATATGGTCTGGTATATTGGTATTGCTTTCGTGGATAAAATTTTGTAAATGTGATTTTAAATAGGTGGAGAAAATGTCTAACATAGAATGGATTTTAATTATCATAATAATATTTTTAGTAATACTGCTATTTCGATATATTCAATTAAAAAACAAATCCGTAATCTTGCGGATCAAGTTAATGAATTGAATTCTGGAAATTCACAGCAGATGTTAGACATTTCGTTGATTGATAAAGATTTAGAAAAACTGGCTGGTATATTGAATCAATATAATATCAGACAACGACAGGCTGTTGCAGGCGTATTACGCAATGAAGAGTATTTAAAAGAATCTGTTGCTAATATATCACATGATTTGCGTACACCTCTTACAGTCATTCTTGGTCATTTACAATTATTGCAAAAAGAAAATTTGGAATCCAGTCAAGCACAGCGTGTAAAAGTGATTTTTAGCAAAGCCGAAAAAATGAAAGAATTGGTAGAAACATTCTATGACCTTTCTATTTTGGAGGAACAGCAGACAGTTCCAGAAAAAGAAAAGTTTAATATATCTAATATGTTAATAAATTTAATTACGGAAAATGCCGTTGCATTAGAAAAGGAGAATATTTTACCCGAAATAAATCTCCCAGATTATTCAATATACGTATATTCTGATAAAAATATGGTAGAACGAATTTTACAAAATCTGTTGACAAATGCAATTAAGTATTCTGTTGGAACGATAAAAATAACACTTATGGAGAAAGAAAATAATAATATTATATTTACCATTGAAAATCCAATGAGTGACAGTTCAGAAATTGATTGCAATCGACTTTTTGACCGTTTTTATACAGGCGATAAATCAAGACATAATGGAAGTACAGGATTGGGACTTGCGGTAGTAAAAACACTTGTTGCCATTCTTGGCGGAAATATTGTTGCAAAAGTACATGCCAATAGCCTTATTATTACTCTTGAATTATAAAGTATTGAAGATATATTCGTATGATAATTCATTGAAGAGTGGACATCGGCAGACATCATAAGAAAAGCAAAAAAACTTATGATTGAAAAAGGGCATACTTATTACCAATCCCGTAAATTGGACAGAGTACCCAAAGAAGCCGTGGAAGAATTATTAGGGATTACATTATCAGACACAAACGATTGATTGTACTTCTTGCATATCATGTAAGGAGTGAAATCATGGCAAAAGCCCCTATTAAGAAAGCAGATAACGGAACTTATTATTTCAGAGCTAATTTAGGCTACAATCCCATTACCGGAAAACAGATACAGAAATACCGAAGTGGATTCAGAACGAAAAAAGAAGCAAAGGAAGAATATTCAAAACTGGTGTTAGCTTCTACCGAAGAATTAACAACAAAAAAGATGGCGTTTCTTTTCAGCAATTTATAGAAGAAACCTACCTGCATGGTATAAAACACAGGTAAAAGAAAGCACTTATCTTAATCGTGCTACTACCATCAAGAAACATTTTTCCTATTTCTACAAAATGGAAACAGACGAAATCGAACCTATCCATGTTCAAAACTGGCAGTTGAAACTTGCAAAAGATTTTAGCCCTAATTACATTCGTATCGTACAGGGAATGCTTTCTATCGCATTTGACAGAGCTATTGTTCTTGGAATTGCGAAGAAAAATCCTTCTCGTATGATAGGCAATATCAAAAGCAAGAAAACCAAAGTTGATTTCTGGACATTAGAAGAATTTCAAAAGGTTATTTCCTTACTCTGTAAGAAAGACTATTATGAACATTATCTGTTTATATCGTTCTGGTTATTATTTATGACTGGTATGCGAATTGGCGAAGCGTCAGCATTACATTGGTCAGACATAGATTTTGAAACAGGCTTGCTTAGCATTACCAAAACATTATATTACCGAACAATGACGGACTATAAATTCGTTGAGCCGAAAACACAGGCAAGTATCCGTACTATTTATATTGATTCAGATACACTCAATGAGCTAAAGGCTTGGCAAAGTGTTCAACAACAGGTTCTTCCCGATTGTCCACTTGTACTAAGTTATAACGGAACTCCAACCAGTAAAACAACGCTTCCCAGAGCTTTGGAAAAGTTGTCAAATTTAGCAGGTGTTCATCGTATTAAAATTCATGCCTTGCGACATTCACACGCTTCATTGCTTATCAGCATGGGCGAAAATCCTTTACTTATCAAGGAACGTTTAGGACATGAAAAAATACAGACAACACTCGGCACTTATGGTCATCTGTATCCAAATACGAATCTTGAAGTTGCTAAAAAACTGACTGGAATATTACAAGTACAATCTGCTACTGAAAGCATTGCTAATTATACCAGCAATCAACATACAGCAATCTATCACAGAACAGTTGAAGAAAAATAATGCAATGAAAATGCAATCCTATAAAGGAAAAGCTGTAAAACCCTTGTAAACAAAGGCTTTACAGCTCAGCTTCAACTATTCAAACTCGCAGAGTCTGGTTTGATTCAGATTATTTCAATACAGTTATCTATACTATTGTGTATTGATAAGTTGTACCTTTTCCACACGTTATTTTTCGTTTCACATATTTTTAGTACCAATCCAGTACCATTGCTATATTGTCATTATTGTGTGTAGTTCTGGTGGCTTGCAGGTTTGTTTACTATTCAGAAAATAATAATCTGATGGTTTGCAAGTCAACCTATGGAAATTATAATCTCCAGACGATGTTTCTGCAACTAGAATGTGGTACTAATTGGCAGTACCACAAAATTTCTATGTACTGAATAAAATCAATTGCCTTTGCAAGATTTCTCTTAACTTGTCTGCTCAGGTATACTTTACTTTCTGCTACAATCGTCAGTAAAAATCTGATAAATCATGCCTTTTGCTAAATTACTATTTGTTTCTATTGTTATTTATATAACTTCACTTATATTTTAGTCGTTCTCTTAAAAATGGCTTGATGGAATATGCTATCAAACCTCTTATCTTTCTATGCTGCTGTTCTGTAATCTCACTCTTATTTCTTTTATTGAACATATCCAACATAAACTGATAATCATTTGTTCCATCATACCTATTATATTTATTGGGTGCAAATGCTCCTTCTTCATACAATGCATATAGTAATTTCTTCGAAAAGTACTTTGAAGTTAATTCTATTCGTTCCCCCCTCTTTCCATAGCATGCGCTAAACGATACATATCCATTTGAACATCTACTTCATAATCTAAATCATCTCGCTCAAATTTTTCTATACAAGAAGATCCTATCGGGTATAAACTTCTACCTGTTTCTCTATTTCTAATCGTAAATAAGTATCTCAGATTCTCTTTTCCACATACACATTCTGATGCATGTTCCTCATCTTCTTCACAATCAACAATATCCCATTCCCGCACTGCTATTTCCCAATTATCCGTTGTAGATGCTTCTAAAACACGTTTAATTAAGTTTTGATAATAAGAACTCGCCATCATTAACACCTCTCTCCTGCGTTTTCGTTAGTAATATCTATAAAAAGACCCGATGTGGATTCGAACCACATCTTTCCCCTTCATAAGTGCACTGTTGCAAATGCACTTATGAAGGGGGGGACGCCCTACCATTAGACTATCGGGTCAATAATCATGCTAATAAGTTTTGGTATTTGCTCTATGAACTCTTCATCCACCTTATACAAGGTCTTTATGTACGAGCAAAGCGCTTTCTCTTGACGGTTTTTACTATATTTCCGCCATTTACTTATTTGCTTATCTGGAATATCCAAAGCTATTTTTGTATAATCATAAGCCATTTTCTCAAAAATGTATGTTGCCAATTCAACACAAGATCTAGAAAACATAACAAAATCATCGAATGATATTTCTTCATATTTATTTGGTGCTACTAGCTTTGAAAATTTAGCCTCGGTCTTAAAATTATACTTTTGTAATTTACGATATTCTTTTTCATGAGAATCAACCTCACATAAATCATGAACCGAAGTATTTCTTATCAGTCGATAGTATTCACATAACTCATACAAAGGTTTCATATCATCAGATAAGTTATTACCACAAATATTTCTGACTGCACATGATAAATATGACTCTTCTTGAATTCTCGGTTTATATTCATTCTTTCCGTATTTATTTATCTGCCGGCATACATCTTTCAAAAATGTTTCAAAACACAAATGAACATTAACAATATAACTTCTGCATATTTCGCAAACCATCGAATCTGCATCATAATTTGTCAGAGTTACTGCATATTCTGTTGCTAACTTCACAAATGTATCCCTTTTCTGTATCTCGTTTTGATGTTCAACCACAAAACACCTTTTTGACAATTCAACAAACTGATTAATTGCACAATATTTTCCCAATACATCTTTAAAATTATTTAGTGCATTCTTCTCATACATTTTATCTATTTCCTAATAAACCGGCCTGATAATCTTTCTCGAAATAATTTCCAATTCCTTTTGCTTATGTCCATGATTTTGAACCTCCTCAGTCTCAAATCTCGAGAAACTTCATTGAGACTAACTTCGGAATATTCTTGAGTAAAAGTTTGGGTGTCACATTGAGTGCCAAATTTACTGTCATTTACCTACCTAATTTCCCATTTACCAACATTATCTGGCCCTTTTCGTTCTATGATATCTTTATCCTTTAATTCTGATATATATCTAGCAATTGTTCTATCTGTGACATCTAAGGCTATTCTTAATTCATCAATAGAAATATTCGGGTTTTCGGAAATCATTTTTAGGATCTCACATGCTTTAGTAAGCTTCTTCTTAGAATACTCTGGCATTAACTGCTTCATTTTTTCTTCCGAAATTTCTATGACATTTTCCATGACATTTTCTATGACATTTTCATTCACCTGTGTTGCATAATTAGTGCCATAATTCAGATTATACAAAGTCAATGTAAAATCATCATTATCTGCATCAAAGACTGGCCTCTTGGTCTCGTCAAATTCAACCTGACCCTCGTAGTCTGCCAATATTTTCTTAAATCCACTACCTCTACGCTCCATGTACTTCAAGCGGCTGAATATATCAGCTAATATCGGATTTCTTCGCTTTGATGGAATTTTCAATAAATCTTTTCCCTCTAAAGATATTCCGCCTACCATTCCACCCGGTGAATATATTTCAATTCTGTCATCAAACATATCTATATGGACTTCGCTGCCTATCTCCATATAATTTCTATGAATCAATGCATTTACTACCCCTTCAAGCACTGCTCTATCCGGATATCTTGTACAGACTATTAATGCTCTGTATCTGCAATTACTTAAAATGCAGAAAACATTTACCGAATGCTGTGAACATCAAGCTTTAAACAATCTCCCTACAAGCGATGAAATCAAGGAACTGCAAACCGACTATAACAATATGCTTACAGCCATCATTGATCTGCTTGATTGTGCCAAGTATCTGTGGGAAGGAGAACACCATGAAATAAAATAACCCTTGTTACTTGTTTGGTATGTATGAACCTGATACAAATTCTGTTATTGTTAATGCCATCAATGATACATATACCGGCACGCCTCTTACTATCAGTTGTGAAAAATGCAATTCAGCCGTCTCGCTCGATATACCTGATGATATCGCGTATCTATATCGGCTGGCACAGGAAAGTCCTCTGCTATATGCTGAATTGGCTTGTAAACCTAATGGATTACAGGAATATGTGGATGCTATGAATGAATTTAATTAAGTTTATGTAGCTTCATTATGGTTTTGAACTAATCTGACATCAATTTTAACTTTCTTTTGATTGATATAATAATTCATCGCTTTTTTCGTCGCTTTTTATGCGTTGAAAAAGGCATCGAATTATTCTAATTATACATCTAACTTGGCTTTTAACCTGACATATAATTCAATATGCCAAGTTAAATAACAAATTCATTCCGCTCCTTTAGCTAAATTGCCAGAATAATATTTTCAAGATTTTTTATCAAATCTGCCAACTCTATTTCTTTATAGCCCACATATAAATTAACTAATTTTATTCTGAGATATGAACCTACTGAATTTTAGACTACCATAATATTTTTGCAAATTCAATAAACTTCTTACATTCATCAATATCTACTGTTTGATTAACAGGGTCCATATATAACGTTTTTTTATGTGCCAAAAGCTGATCTAATATATGCCATGCCTCTCCATTGAAATCATTCGAAACCATTATTTCTTCACTATTCATTCCTATTATTCTTGTATGTGTCATAGCAATGTTCTTTTTCTCTTTTAAATATTCAATTATATCTTTAGAAAGATAGTTAACTAGCCCTCCATAGGTCGCATGGTCTATTTCAGGTAGCCAATACAAATCATCAGACCAATCACTATATTTTCCTTCTTTATTAGGTAAAGATATTTTATATTTTATCATTCCCCCACATTAATTCAAACCATAAAACTGATTCTGACATTTTCCCTTTAAATGCAAGTGTGTGAATTATATCCAATTTTTCAATTAGCTTATTCAAATTTCGAATGTCAATTTGGCACAAAGTAACTAATGTTTGTAACTCCTCTGCTGCCGCATCCCTTTCCTCAAATTTTTCAAAATAATAATTATATCTTTCTACATATTTAGATTGAAGCTCTCCCACGCCTAATTCCAAATTGAAGCTAATAAATTTTCTCAGATATCTACCTGTATCAACTGCATTTCCAAAGATTTTTTTCACGGAATTCTCAAGTTGTTTACTGTCAACAGCCATAATAACAATTGTATTGGGGGGGATACCCTCAAATAAATGATGAAGTCTCTCAAGAACTTTAACTGCATATTCAGGCATACATCTGTCTAGTTCATCTACAACTATTACAACAGTTTTTATTTCCGACATTCGTTTAAGTTTTTCCCTAGTTTCATCTAAAGTTTTCTTAAATGCAAACATTTGATCAAATTTAAATTTTTGATTATCAATGCCCGTCTTTTCACTTTGAAATGTTTGTTTCTACAATATCAACACCTATTTTATTTTTTACATACTGTCCAGCTACGTCTGTCAATATTTCTTTCGCTGTTTCCCAACCTGCTTTTGCCACTTTGTTAATTCTATGTTCTAGTGAATTTTCAGAGGTCTCTAGCATTGCTGATATTATCGCAACAGAAGGTTCTTCATAATAATCATATTGCCAACAATTATAATGAAAAACATAAAATTTATCATCATAGGTTTCTTCATTAACAACAGGAGATAATCTTCTCTCAAGTTCTTCTAATACATAAGTTTTTCCATATCCCCCCCAAGTTCCATCAATTGAAAATATTTTTCCTTGTTTTAAATCTGACATAGTGTTGACAAGCTGATATAACATATCAATAAATTGTCCTCTATTCAAAACATCAACTGTTTCCTGCATTCACATTTCCCTTTGCTCTTCTGCTAAAAATTTGTGTTATTAATGTATCATTTATTATGCATTATGAAAAATATAGTCTTATTAAACTATTCTTTCAAAGTAATATCTCTCATTAGCCTTTGTACTTTCTCTGACCGTATCAGCATCCTCATCTTCTCATCCCCACTTTCAACCTCAGGCTTACCACACCTAAGATTATCCGTATGCTCTGACACACAACAATCTTTATACCAGCATTCACCCATAAGAGTCCCTTTAACAGACCACTTTTCATTTTGTGTAAATTCACCAACCAATGACTTCATCACACGTTCTGTAGAATATCTCTTAAAACCTGCTATATACTGTAATGTTTTCTCATCATCAATCTTTGATAAATCGATTCTGTGACTCTCAACTGCCGCCAAAACTTTATCACGGATTTTTATTTTATCGGTCTTTCCAGTTCCTGTCCATTCTACCAGCTTATCAAATGCAAGAATCAGGTACTCAAAACAAATCATATCCAGAATTACAATCTTTCCTTCTGACTTATCTGTTATTGATTTCAACATACGATACTTGTTGCGAATGTCCTGATTATCAACCACATAATCAAACGCAACGAAGTATTCATCTCCATCTTCAGTCTCCAAGTCTATTAATGCATCCAGTAAACCCTGATTGCTCCATTTACTCTCAACTACAAGCTCATTGTCAAAGAAAAGCTGATTAACTAATTTCCAGAAGTGAAGCCCTGCACCGGTATCCTCTGTCCATAAATATCTCATATCACAACTCCTCTTCCAGCGTTATCCTGTTATTATCAAACTTCAGCACCTTAAAGCTCTTATCAGATACATTGAGTCCGTCACAATTTCGTAAAAAGAGCATATACTGATTAGACAATTCAAAATTAATGAATCTCCTGACATCATCATTAATCAGACAATCTGCATTATCTATCACAATAAAACTATCTCTACACTGTTTGATTGCTTCTAAAAAATCATCTGATTTGTAGTTAAATAGCTTGATTGCTTTGTATTCGTCTGTCAATCTTATATCTTCCAGCATTTCATAAAGTACTGTTTTACCTGTACCGCTATCTCCACCAACAAGAGTAATCCTGTCATCAAATGTCAAATCATATGAAAATGGAGCTGCTTTAAATGTTATATTCTTATAAATCATCTGCTTCTCTCCTTTGATACTCCTTACTCCACCAAGCATTATATCCTCTGCCACCGGTAACTATATCAGAATCATTAAATCTGATTTTGGCATCATCCGGAATATCAAAAAGCGTTGGTCTTGACATATAAATCTTAATATTATCCATAGTAAAAATGATTCTAAGAACATTCGGACCACATTCCTCAACATTTACCACTTTATCGGGATGCTTCACAATATTAAGTAATGTCTTGCAGCCTGATGATAAATTTCGGATTGTGCCCAAACCATATTTTGTTTCTATGTGCTTGTCTGGTGTCAGCTTAGCTTCATCCACTTGTTGAATCAAATCAATTTCTTTTTGTGACATCTCTTCATTGCCTGTATTCAGGTTGAAGTACAAGTCATTGTGAAATATCCAGTCTTTTGAATTACTTTTTTCTGTATATATATTAATCATGCAGTATCACTCCTTTAAACAAATTTCATTCTTGATTATTGATAATACTTACATAAAATATCTAAAATTATAAGGTCTGTCATAAACCACTAAATCTTGCTTAGCAACGCGTGACAATGCTTTAGCAAAATCCAATGTTACAGGTAATATTTTATATAATCCATCACCACTATTCCAATTCATTTTAGTAAGCATTAAAATTTCATTGACTAATTCCAGTGCTGATGATTTTCCCATAAATCTTTTTATCATATTAGATATCACTCAGCTATCATCTTTTGGTGTTCCATAGCTAAAAATTTTAGTCAGTTTGTCTAATATATCTTTATACTCTGTACCGTGGTTATTTCTTCTCTCCATATGTTGCTGTGCTTTCAGCAACCATCATGGGCGCATAATTTAATTCAGCATATGATATTGATTTGTCTCGAAAGTTTACAACCTTTTCTTCTCCCATATCATTATTATCCGTCCAAAGTTCGCACTGAGTCATAACAGTCTGGACTGCATCTTCCATACCTTCTGGCGGATACTTATGCTTTTTCAGCAGTTTCTTTATAAGCATACGCATTTTTGCTCTTGCTGATTCTCGTTTCTGCCAGTCAATTGTTTTGTTTCTTCGAAGAGTGTCTGCAAGTTCTTTTGTAATTGCTATCAATTCTTCATTTTCATAGAAATCTTTTATTGCCTGTGGCTTCGTTAATGCATCATAGAAGGCAAGCTCATCAGCAGTAAGCCCAAGCTTGTCGCCTTCCTTTTTGGCTGCTACAATCTGTTTTGCAAGATTTAGCATTTCCTCAATAACTTCTTCATTTGTCAACATACCATTAAGATACGCATTAAGCGAACGCTGCATGATTTCACTAAACTTCTCAGATTTAACTACATTAGTTCTGCGATATACTGAAACCTGTTCTGCAATTAATTTTTTCAGAAGTTCAACCGCAAGATTCTTCTCTTTCATATTAGCAACTTCTTCAAGAAACTTCGGATCAAACAGTGAAAATTCCTCTTTTATATCTGAGAAAAGATTGATAACACCGTCACTCTTAATACTCTGCTTTAAAAGCTCATTTATCCTTGCATTCATTTCTGGAAGAGAAATCTTCTTGCCAACTCCCGTATTTGTAAGTCTAAGGACAAGAACACGCACCGATTCAAAGAACGCTGCTTCAAATCGACTTCCTTCATCAACAAGTGAAGAACAAAGCGACAATGCTTGATGCAACATAAGTGCTTCTTTTACAAATGAGTCCTTATCATCCACTTTCTCTCTGTCCATAATAAAGTTGACTGCACCACTGATAGTTTTTGCTCTTTCAAGGTCTGTTCCACCTGTAAACTTCGAGTAATCATATCCGTGGAACATATCCCGACAGACTGAAAGCTTTTCCAATAACTTCGGATATGCTACCTTTGCAACATCAGTATCACCATAATTCTTTTTATCACGAGAAGTATAATCATTCATTGCCTGTTTCAATGCAGACGCAATTCCAACATAATCTACAACAAGTCCGCCTTCCTTATCACGAAACACACGATTTACACGAGCGATAGCCTGCATGAGATTATGTCCAGACATTGGCTTATAGACATACATAGTTGCAAGTGAAGGAACATCAAAGCCTGTCAGCCACATATCAACAACAATTGCTATCTTCATAGGGCTGTTATTATCTTTGAATTTCTTAGCAAGTTCATCCTTATGATGTTTATTGCCAATAATTTTTCTCCATTCTTCCGGATCATTATTACCAGAAGTCATAACAACTCCAACCTTCTCAGTCCATGCAGGACGAAGTTCTAAGATACGCTTGTATATCTTCATTGCAATAGGACGAGAATAAGCAACAATCATTGCCTTTCCTGTTAAAAGATTCTCTCTGTTATTCTCATAATGGTCAAGAATATCACAGACAAGTGAATTGATAGTATTATCATTGCCAAGAACAGCTTCCATCTTACCAAGTTCACGCTTGCTTTTCTCAACTACTTCTCCATCAGCATTTTCAGCCATAATGTCATATTCACTATCAATCAACCTAAGAGTATCTTCATCAAGGTTAAGCTTGATAACCCGGCTCTCGTAATAAACAGGTCTTGTTACTCCATCCTCAACTGCCTGTGTCATATCATAAATATCAATATAATCACCAAATACTTCACGAGTACTGCGGTCTTTTGATGAAATAGGAGTACCTGTAAATCCTATATATGTAGCATTAGGCAACGTATTTCTGATAATTCGTGCTGTTCCAATTTTTATCTTACCAGTTTTGGCATCAACAGTTTCAGCCAATCCATATTGTCCCCTGTGTGCTTCATCCGCCATAACGATAATGTTGTTTCGCTCCGACAATGCTTCATGAGATTCTTCAAACTTCTGCATTGTAGTAAAGATAATACCATTTGCCTGTCTGCCAGCAAGCAAAGACTTTAAGTTTTCTCTACTTTCAGCATGTATCGGCTCTTGTCTTAAGAATTCTTTACACTTTGCAAATTGCCCATAAAGCTGATCATCAAGATCATTTCTATCGGTGATAACAACTATCGTTGGACTATCCAATGCTTCTTGCAACAAATGTGCATAAAATACCATAGAAAGTGACTTACCACTTCCTTGTGTATGCCAGAACACACCGCCCTTACCATCCGTAACAGTAGCACGTTTGGTGGATTCAATTGCTTTTCTGACTGCAAAATACTGGTGATATCCGGCAAGAATTTTGAATGAGTTAATACCCTCATTTGAAAAACAAATGAAGTTCTTTATAATATCAAGAAGTCGCTCTTTGTTGAACATCCCCCCCTCAAAAAAAGTATCAAACTGTGCAAACTGTGTATTCTCATAATCTCCATCTTTAGTTTTCCATTCCATAAAACGGTCTTCGCCTGAAGTGATTGTACCTGCTTTAGATGTCAGTTGGTCGCTCATAACGCAGATAGCATTATAAATAAACATAGATGGAATTTCTTGCATATAATTACGAAGCTGCCTATATGCTTCTGAAGCATCCGTTTCTTCACGCGAAGGGGGGGACTTCAACTCAACCAATACAACCGGTAAGCCATTTAAAAAGAGAATTACATC
This sequence comes from Mediterraneibacter faecis JCM 15917, assembly GCA_001312505.1. Classification (GTDB taxonomy): domain Bacteria; phylum Bacillota; class Clostridia; order Lachnospirales; family Lachnospiraceae; genus Mediterraneibacter; species Mediterraneibacter faecis. The sequence goes on along the minus strand of BBDW01000003.1, from coordinate 273,164 downwards.
CGGACGCTTATTACTATTTTCAATGAAAGTCCACTGATTCGCTATGATAAATGAATTATTGTCAGGATTTTTGTAGTCAACAAGATAAACGATAGAGGAACGCTCCTCACCATCTACAAAAAATCTAACTGGAATGCCATTTTGCAGATAGTCCATAAATGCAGCATTTTTCTGCACAAGTTCTCCATTTTCAAAATTTTTAAGCTTAAATAAAGCATCCTGAATGGCATCATCAGGAAGATCTCTGTTAAGACGATACAGAGAATCAAGCAAAACATCCTCATATAGCGGATTGTAAAAATCTCTTTCTATATCCGGACCATAAACATATTCATAGCCTAAATCATTTCTAAATAGCTCTATAACAGAATTTTCATAATTAGCTTCCGTATAATTAGCTGACACTTTATTCACCTCTCTCATCCGTTGCTGTAATAAAATCTTCAACCATTTGTTTTAATAATGCCACAATCTGTTCTGCCTTTTGCTTCGCAACATTCCTAGGTTGACATTTTGTAAAATAATATCCTGTAATAGACATATTTATTTTACTGAGTATTGGATTACGCTTATACCAATCAACAGTAAAATGCTCTTTTATTATGTTTAATACTTCCCTAACATCTTCTTCACCTATAATATCTTTAAATTGATCATCGAAATTATCAAGAATGTATTGTTCAAGTTCCGGTTGTTTTACACCTATATCCTGCTTATTGCTTGCAGACTCTTCTTCATATTTTGTAAAATCTGTAACAGGATTAACCAGATTACGATTTGCATATTTTATGTAACTTAATTGATGCTCTAATTCAGGAAACAAAGTAGCCTCATTTATGTTATACAGATCTAGTTCCTTTAAAATATTTTCTTTATCTTCTCCTGAAATATAAAAACATGTATCGCTAAATTCTTCTTTTAGTTTTCCCTTTGCTTTTGATATAACAGAATTCTTGACTTCATTCTCTTTATTAAAAGAAAATAGGCTTGTCAGTAAAAATACTCCACTTTGCTTTCTCAATCTTTCATTTGTATAAGTTGGCATTACCATGTAGTTATTTTGTATTATTTTTACAAACTCTCCGTAATTTACTAACCAATTATCCTTTGTTCTTTCGTCTATAATCCGGTCATGATATAGTCTTTCAAGAACATCAGACAAAGTATTTTCTTTTTCCAAATCATAACTCGCCAAGGCAGACACGATTTGAATTTCAATATCTGTGGATTGAGATGAGTAGTATTTGTCCGTGTAATAAATCACTCCATATGGTTCTTTTTCCACTTCTCCATCTTCTGTAACGTATTTTACTGCACCATGTTTTTTACATGCGAAGTAGAGGGCAACCAACGGATTCGTAGTCAAATCCAAAAGACGAGTACACATCCCATAATGCTGGTACTTCGTCATAATATCAAACATCGAATTCAAGTCCCTAAATTCTGTTGGTGACTTCTGCAATGGTATCTGCATCAATTTATGTTCAATGCTTAACATATCATCTCTAAATATGCTCGGCTCAATATCCCAAAATTCAGTCTCCTGACCTCTGAAATATAATTCAGTAGAAGTTCCGTCTTGAGCTTCCTTAGTCTCTTTTACCTGTCTTATCATTTCAATAAAAGAACTAACTGAATCAATCAATGTTATATTAGATTCATCAATTTCTTTATATGCCACTTTATCTACTCCTTTGCAAACTAAACGATTATCCCTTGAAGTGTTTTGGCTAGCAGCGCACCACCTGCCAAATTAGCGCTCATAGTATATAAAATATCAAAATTTACACATACGAATTCTTTCACTTTACTTCCCATTGCGTCACCTCCCTTCGCTTTTATCACTATCTTGACAACAGATACAGTAAATAAGACTACAAGCGATGAAATAGCAATTGGTGCAACTACCCCCCCTTGCACTGCAAGCCAAAACACTTCAAGTATGGTAAACAATAATTTAGCGGATTAAAGGTCGATGTCGGAAACATCAAGCTCGCCAGACATTAAACGAGGAAGCAAGGTATCACGAATATCCTGCAAACGGCAATTTTCATCGTAATTATTGCGAATGGTTAAATCCATCGGTGCTACAATCCTTTCAAATTCGTCCAAAATATCATCAGGCGGTATAAAAATTGGCATATCATTCAACGAATTACGATTGATAGAACCAAAAACCGTTCCCTCGCCATTGAAAACATCTAACTGTTTTTTGAGAGAAAACATCGTGTAAAGAACAAAGGATTGATGGTGGGATTTAGAATGAATGGCAGCAAGTCCACGACCAATGCAGCAATCCATATGAGCGACATTTAAGTCGCCTACCGGTGCTCGAACGCTCATCAAAGTATCATTTGACCGTGCCATTCGTTTAGGTTCAGTGGTGTATAGACGAACTGACGGAAATCTAAATCCAAATTCCGCACGACCTTGAAAGAAAATTGTGCCAGTTCCGTCCTCGTTATAGCTACTGCCACTTGGCGACTGACCCATTGTAATATCAGCAATATCACTTAAAGTGCCTTCTGCCCAATCAGAACGAGCATTATCTATAAACATTTGCTGATAGATTGTCTGAGCTTGCTGCTCTAAATTATTGTTTATCGTAGAATTCAGTTCTATTTTTTCATCTAAGCTCCTCAAAACACTTGCTATTTTTCTTTGAGTATCTATATCAAATATCGGCACTTCATATTGCATTATTGAAGTCTTATCGCCTCTTGGCATTTTTGTGCCTTTTGAAGTCGCCATTGAATAGGCAAAAAAATCATCATTAGCAAGTATATAGTAGAGGAAATCTCCATCTATGTTTGAATTTCCTTGAAATACTAAAACATCATTTGAACAACCACCATCACATTTCGCTTGCCATATTTTTTTAAAATATGGTCTGATGTTAGATACAAGGATATCTCCTTTTTTATATTCCTGAGTTAACTGAACTGTGGGAAGAGAGCTTGCCTCCGTAACCCCTCCTTTATTTGGCAACATATTTTCAGTAGATATATATGTTTTCAAGGTAAGTTTTGACACATCAACTTTCCCCTTACGAAAAACGCAAATATCCGACAACTTACATTTCATACCCAATCGCCCCCAGTTTCTTACGAATTTCTTCTTCCAATTCATGAGACTTTGCAAACATATCTGAAAGCTCTGATGTAAGGCGTGTCATCTTTTCTTCAAATGGTTCTCCGTCGTCCTCGACTTCTTCAATACCAACATATCTGCCCGGTGTCAGAATGAAGTCCTGCTTTTCGATTTCCTGAAGGTCGCAGGCAGCACAGAAGCCTTTGACATCTTCAAGCGTACCTTCTTGGAATGCCGTAAATGTATCTGCCAGCTTTTGAATATCCTCATCAGTAAAATCCCTGTGCTTACGGTCAACCATATACCCCCCCATCTTGCGGGCATCAATAAACAGGGTTTTACCTTTTTGCTTTTTGTTTTTGGTAATAAACCAAAGCGTAACAGGAATGGTAACGCTGTAAAAGAGCTGAGTCGGCAGAGCGACGATACCTTCCACAAGATCAGCCTGAATAATGTTCTTTCTGATTTCTCCCTCGCCGCTGGACTGAGAGGACAACGCACCGTTAGCAAGTACAAGACCGATTTTCCCGTTCGGTGCAAGGTGGTGTATCATATGCTGAATCCACGCATAGTTAGCATTTCCTGCTGGCGGAGTTCCGTATTTCCATCTAACATCGTCTTTTAGCTTATCTTGTCCCCAGTTAGAAAGATTGAATGGTGGATTTGCCATAATAAAATCAGCTTTAAGCGTTTTATGTAAATCATTGAAAAAAGTATCTGCCTGATAAGGTCCAAAGTCCGCATCAATGCCACGAATAGCCATATTCATTTTTGCCATCTTCCAAGTATCAGCATTAGACTCCTGACCATAAACAGCGATTTCTCCACGCTTGCCGCTGTGTGCCTGAATAAACTTTGCGCTCTGAACAAACATACCACCTGAACCACAACATGGGTCATATACACGACAATTTTTGAATGGTTTCAAAATAGCAACGATTGTTTTAACAATACTTGCAGGAGTATAGAACTCGCCACCCTTAACACCTTCGTATGCCGCAAACTGTTGAATACAATACTCATATGTTCTGCCAAGAAGGTCTTTGCTTTCTTCTGTATCGCCCATATCCACATTGGTAAAAAGATCAACAACCTCGCCTAATACTCGCTTATCCAAATCTGGACTTGCATAATTCTTTGGAAGCACATTTTTAAGAGTTGTATTTTCCTTTTCAATAGTTCTCATTGCATCGTCTATAACAGTGCCGATTTCTGGAGTATGTGCTGCAGAAGCAATTTTGCTCCAACGGGCATCCTCTGGTACAAAGAAAATATTATCTTCCGCATATGCATCCTTATCATCTTCAAAGCCATCCCCCCCTCTTCAACAAGCTGTTGATAGCGTTTTTCAAATGCACTTGATATGTAACGCAAAAAAATAAGTCCTACGATAACCTTTCTGTATTCTGCTGCCGGAATGTGTCCCCAAAGAACACAAGCCGCATCCCATATTTGTTTTTCAAAACCAATGTTAGCGTTATTTTGAACTGCCATTTATAAATTCCTTTCTATTAGTAACTTGCTATATTTATCTGCACATGCTTTTTCATTTTGCAATATCACTATCGTTCTATTTCCACAATATCATCAAAGCCACATTTCAATTCAACACAGATCCTTGCCAAAATATCTAACGATACTTGTTGGTCGTTGTTCATTTTTGTAAATGTACTTGGTGCTATCTGTGTTTTCTTTCTCAATTCAGTTTTCGTCATATCCCTATCAATTAACAATTTCCATAAAGGTTTATAAGTTATTTTTACTTGATTTTCTGACATGTTATTTCCTCCGATTATCACGTCAAATAGTCCTTTTATTTTTATTATATCATTAAATTTTCGCTTACACAATTATATTTTTTGAGTTCTCGAAATCCCTTGAAATCATACATATAATCATCCCTGGAAAAAGTCGAACAAAAGATTCATCTTCCTCTACCACTATTCTACATTCTGTCTTCCACCTTTTCCTTATCAGCATCTCTACTAAGATTTTCCTCGTAAATCCTCTGAAACTCTTCATAAAGCTCATCTCCATCCTACTTTATCCCCTATCTTTTCATCACATCCGAGAACTCCCTCATACCGCCACTTATATCAACATCCCTGTCAGCAACAATCTCCTCATTCTCCGACACCGCATGATAAGCTGTATACAAATCTTCTTTCATAATGCCATCAGCAAGTTGCAACTGCCTCTTAATCTCCCTTTTTCCCGCTTCAACTCGTCCAGTTCTTCCACATGCCATATCTAATGAACCTCATTATTCCATCTGATAACAGAACCAGAATAGAACCAGAACAAAAGCAAAGAGACCGGAAATGCCCTGTTTTCAAGGCTTTCCAGTCTCTAAATGTGCCAAATTTTTTATTCAAACTCGGCTCCGTCGCAGCAAAACTTAACGGAATTAATTAAGTTTTCGCTTACAATAAGCCTTATTTTTATTTCTATTACATAATTTCCATTGGCTTTCTGATGAACTGTTACCAGAATGTTGCCAATAAACATTATACTACTAAGAGCAACTAACTAAAGCACACTATTATTATCCATGACATGCAATATGATTTAATAATGATGTATTATCTGTTTCTGTTCTAATTTCATACGTAGTATCAGTTATTACAATCTCAATATCTCCATAACATTTTCTCTTAAATTCATTCAAATTACAATGACAAAGACTTGTAAACTCTGTACAGTAAATATTTATCTGTTTGTCTTTTAAAAGCTCAATTGTTTGCTCTTCAGGATGTTTATATTTCTGATTGTCTCCAGATGATATTATAGCATCTTTTGGATTTAACACGGTTAGTATTCTTTTTAATCCCATTCCATTTTTTCATCATAAAAAGCTCCATGATGTGGCATTTTTAATACGTCACATCTCAATTCCGGTATTCTGTCTATTAACTTTTGCCACCCACTTTCTTCTAAATCCCCCCCAGAAAAAAGAACATTACAAACATCATTTTCTAACAAGCATACAATTGAAGTATTATTTGTATCATTTTTTAAATATGCTTCTGTAGATTCAGCCACATTAGGATATATCAAAAATAATTTCGATTTATCGTTTGAAATCAATTCCCTTTTTTGAACTGAAGTATCATTCTGTCCCATCAGCAATGTTATTCGCTGCTTCTGATAAATTTCTATAAATTTTTTTAATATTAGTTTCATGGTCTTAGTTGGTTGTCTTTTATCTAGATTAAAACATATGTTTTTAACAATACCTACCGCCATATATTTTTCCAAAAAATCATTTACACCTCTGCAGTGATCTGCATCTGAATGAGAAATAATTATCAAATCAACAACCTTAATCTTGTGACTTGTTAATTCCGTTAATAACTTATCAGAATCTACAATATCTACAATAACAACATTTTCATTCTCTGAATGACCACTATTTAAATATATTATAGAGCTATCGCCATGCCCAACATCTAGAAACTTGACTCTTTGATTCTCGCTTTCCATTATTATCCTCCTGTTACTCAGAAATTTTTTTACTCAATAACTCAATAATTTCTTCATCATCAAGGTACGAATACATTAATGGTTTAATATCAAAAAGCTTTCCCTCATGATATTTGGCTGAAAATTCTGTTCCCCTTCGCAAAAACCATCCTGGCATTGATTTTTCAATCTTTATCTCCTGTTCTCCAAATTCTGCCAGATAAACAGTACAATACATCTTTTCGATATCAATTTCTTCTACCTCTCCTGAAACATTATGATACTCCTTAAGTTCAACATTTGCTGAGGTCAAATTATCTCCATCTCTTGTATAAACTTCAAACAATTTTTCTATTTTCTCTTTCTCGCCCTGTTCTAAATTAAAAGCTTCAAAAATTATGTCATCAATTGTTTTTTGAATTTTCTCAACTTTTTCCTTATCCTCCGATGTACAAGCCTCCTTTATACTCATATAACATTGCTCTATCTTGCTAATCTGCACATCACTAAATTCCGGTACGGGTATGCTACGCACTACATTAGTTGTAAGGGTTCTTTTCACACACTCCCTACGCACATATGCATTAATTAGTTTGCTATTTATCAATGCACAGAGGACATAGTTAGATACTTTCTTGTCCTCAGAAATTAACACAAAAAAGGAATGACTAGGATAATATCCATCTTCATCTACTAGGGCATTAATACAATTTATTTCTCCTGGAGTCGAAGACATTTTTACCAAAATCTTATTAGAAGCCGCATATATACTCTCGTAATCTCTACGTAACCTCAATCCTTTATAATCTTTTTTTATTTTCTTTTCTTCCTCCTCAGACATATGATAATCAAAGAAACACACATTATCTCGCATTTGAGGTGATATTACATATTTTCTAAAATTATTTGCATTAGCAATATAAGGAATCCATCCATCAAATTGCATTCGTGAAAAATTATAGTTTGATGGAAACATAATTCCCATAACATTTTGCGTGATATCTCCAATAGTTTTCTTTCCTTTTATAATTTTTTGGAGTATATCTTCTACAGGAGATACACTAATTTTATATTTTGGTTCATTCTTCCAACGTTTTTGTATATTAACAAAGAATTCAAAATCCCATTTACGTTGTTTAAAATAACTTCTAATAGATTCTTTATTTCTTACTAATACCTTTATTTTTGTTAATTTTTCATCTTCCACCTTCTTTTTCTGAGCAATTATAACTATTGTCGAACAATTGTTTTCAAAAATCTGCCCTGGCAACATCCAAAGTTCTATAATATCAAATTCATTCAGTAACTTTTCTCTTTGAGATACAGAACTATCATTTTGCAGAAAACTTTCAGGCAAAATAATACCTATAAATCCGTCATCATGTAGCCACTCTAAATATTTATCCAAAAACGCAGCTGCCTTCTGTTTTTTCTGACTATTTCCCCCCCTAACTTCTTCATACGGTGGATTACCTAATATAACAAACGGAACTTGTATTTTAGATTTGTTTATGCGAAGTAAATCTCCCGCATGAATATTCCATTTATTTCCATATGGTAAACTATATAGAAGTAAAGATAGCCTTGCCACTTCTGATGCAAATTTATCTATATCATATCCCTCTATCATCCTTTTCAAATAATTATGCCTATCGATCTCTGTCTTTTCATAACTTACCAATTCCTCTAGTCTTTTACATGCACTCAAAAGCAAACTGCCAGATCCACATGTTCCATCCAATACATATCGTTCATCAACAGGGATACTTTCAAAGGGAATACTCCAAACTATCTCTTGACTTAATATTCTTGGAGTATAATAAATTCCAAATTCTTTTCTAATAGTTTCAGCTTTTGTTTCACTAAGTTGCAATAAAGTGGATTCATAAAAATATCCCAATAATTCATGATCAACACTTTGATAATTTATACTTCGATTTAAATCATTGTATATTTCAATAAGCAATCCCTTTCCATACTTGAACATCAACTTATCACTAAAATAATCTTTGTATGTTTGTGATAAGTCAGTAAGTAACTCAAACAAATCTGGTACTTTTTCATCTGGCTTTATCTTACTATTAATAATTAAAGCAGAAATTACATGCATTGTAATACTTGTTATATTATTTAAGTCTTGACCATTAATATTTTTTCTCTTTTTCAAATACTTTTTTGCTGCAATTAACCCCCCCTTTTCAAATTCTTCGCTTAATATCTTACAAGTTGCCTTTCTTGAAAAATCAATTAATCCTGATGCTTCAAAAATATTAATCTGCCTATATCCCATTTTAGCATCTATCAGATTATCTGACATAAATTCAAATCTATTTTTTTCAAAATATAAGTGAATAATATTTTCTTCATTGTCATTTAAAAGCGTTATTTTCTGCGGTGCTATATTCCAAACTCGCACATGCCTATTTTTTGAAATAATAACAATCGGTGTCGCTAAATATTTAGCACCATCTAAATATTTAGTTTCCTCATTATCATCTATCACCTCTTGTACAGCTATACATGAAGTTGAAACATCCTTAAGATATCTATCACTAAATGCAACATAATCAAACCTAATAGCGGAGGTACCATCAATTTGCACTGAATAGTTTTCAGAAAAATGTTCATTACTATATCCCAATGTGCCAAGCATATTCTTTATGTAAACACTTTTCATCGTTACACCTCCTTGAAATATTGAACATAAATCTACTTTACAACTTAATTAATTATAGCACATATCTATGCATAATTCTATCTTTTTGAGCCTTTTGAACAACTTCCCTATTGTCTCCCCATTCCATCTGTTACAATCAGAAATCTCATTTCAACAATAAATTCTTCTTTCTCTATCTTTGCTTCAATCTCTCCATCCATCCGACTAACCAACTCCTTTGCAATAGATAGTCCCAATCCAGTAGATGTTTTACTTCTGGCAACATCTGCTTTGTAAAATCTCTCAAACACATGATCTATATTAATCTGTTCCGGATATGTAACCTGATTGCTAATTCTAAGCACTGCCTGATTTTGATTACGCTCCAACTCAATACTAATCTTCTTTTCTCCATGATCCAGCCCATTTTTTATTACATTTTGGATAACACGGCGAAGCCCTTGCCTGTTTCCATGTATATACAACTGTTCTTCCGTAATCTGAATATCAGGCTGAATTTCCATTCTTACCCAGTCATCATAGTATGAAAAAACAGTTTCTTTCATTATCCGGTTAATACAGCAAGGCGTCAATTCCAAATTATAAGATTCGTTTTTTAACTTTGTAAATGTAAAAAGTTCTTCCAGCATTTCATTCAGACTATGTATTCTTTCGTGGATAATGCCTAGATAACGTTTCTGATCCTCCACATTTTCACATTCTTCCATAAGCTGGAAATATCCATCCAGAGATGTCAATGGGGGGGTTCGAATATCATGAGAAAGATTTGTATAAGTATCCGCAATCAGAGTTTCTTTCTCTTGATACTGCTGCTTCTCTTTTCTCCGCAGTTCCAGAAGTTCATTCAACCTGTCTGAAAGCGTTCCTATTCCTCCCATATCAAATTCACGATTAATCAACATGTTACTGTCATGTTTCATCAAAAACGCCAATTGGCGGCAGATGTCTTTCACCTGCCGCTGGTATTTCCACATAATAATAAATTGTAAAATAATAATTCCTGCTAATATCCCAATTACGATATACATCCGTTAAATATCCCTCTTTTGAAAAACAACGCTACTAACAGATATCATTATAACAATGAACACCATTGCTACACCGAATGCTGCCAAGCACTCATTTCCACTTGGATTCATAGGAAGCAGTGATAATTTTCCAGTTATCGTATACTTATAAATCTGAAAATTCTGAATTCCTATTTTTTGAATAGCACTGTTGACCACTCCATACACAATGGTCATTACATTCATAGTAAGACAGACAGCAATGACCATGCTGATTACATTATTTTTCAAAATAATTGCAATCGCCATACAAATCAGCACAAGTGCATAATGAAGAGCCAGCTCCGCCACAAAATAAGATAAAATCGCTTTTGTATTTCCCCCCCATTCCAATTTCCCGAAAACAATACAGTTCGCCGCTGCCTGAAATAAGAATGCCCCCCCGGTCATTGTCAGTACCGTAAAGACAGACAATGTAATTGATCTGGAAAAAATCAAAGATCCCCTATTTCCAACCTGACCTCCAATATTTTTAATATAGCCGCTGCTGATATCCGCTGTTGAAAACAGAACAGTAAAAATCACCAAAAGCAGTGCATACAATTTCCCTTGGGAATTGGCAAAAAAGATATCATATACCGTCACCTTTTCTCCCGGCTCCGTAGGCAGCGTTACCATCATTCCCACATTAATATTATCCACAGTAGGTTCAGTAACCTGCTCCTGTTTCATGGCATCCTTTTCAGTCAAAAGCTCATAATCTGTCTTGCATAAAAATGTTGTAATCAATAATATTGCTGCCAGTACGATCCAGATTACATACATACTTTTGGTTTTAAGCATCCGGTATAAATCCATTTTTATTATATTAAGCATGATCCGCACCTCCCGTCAGATTCAGAAAATAAGTTTCCAGTTCTTCACTGGTTATGGAAATCCCTTTTACCGGAATTCCTGACTTTGCAAGTTCCATATTCAAAACTGCACTTTCATTCAATCGTTCAAAAATATGAATATGTTCTTTATCTGTTACTTGAAAGTTGGTAAATCCCATGGAATCCAGCACAGGAATCGCCAGTTTCGGATGATCCAATGTCAACTCCATACGTTCACTGCATCTCCTCATTAATTCTTCTCTTGTAATTTCCTGTAATAAACTTCCATTATGAATAATTCCATAATCAGTAGCAATCTTCGATAATTCCTCAAGAATATGACTGGAAATGCATATTGTCATATTCTTCTCTTTCTGAAGTCTCTGAATCGTATCCCGGATCTCTGCAATACCCTGTGGATCCAATCCATTGATTGGCTCATCAAGAACTAATAAATCTGGTTCTCCAACCAAAGCAAGACCAATTCCCAAACGCTGTTTCATTCCAAGTGAAAATTGTTTTGTTTTTTTCTTTCCCACATCCTCCAGACCGATAATTCTCAATATTTCTTCAATATAACTTTTTTTCTTTATTCCAAACAGCTTGCATTTGATATTCAGATTTTCATATGCAGTCATATTTCCATAAAGTCCCGGTGCCTCAATCAGACATCCTATCCGTGATCGAACTTTTTGCAAATCCTTTCCCTTGTGTCCGAACATCTCGATTTCTCCACAAGTTGGCTTGGAAAGTCCACTGATCATCTTCAGACAAGTTGTCTTCCCAGCTCCATTCCGACCGATAAAACCATAAATAGCACCTTTTTTTATATGCATATTGACACTGTCCACAGCTTTATGGTGTCCATATTTCTTAGTCAAATTTCTTGTTTCCAATAACATTTCGCTCAAGTTTTTCATCTCCTTTTTCTTATCTGCATTTATCATAAAGGAATAATCCTAATCAAACGCAAATAAATAGTAAAAAAGAGTAAAGATTATAGATGAAGACGATAACCGATTCCCCCCCAGACTGTTTCAATATATTCCTCAGATGTAACTGTTTTTATCTTTTTACGAATATTGCTTATATGTACATCCAGAGTTTTTGTTTCACCCATATATGGTTCGTCCCACGCATATTCAAAAATGTCCTCTTTACTGAAAACCTGCTTCGGATTTCTGAGCAGTAATTCTAAAATCGCAAACTCCTGTCTTGTTATCTTAGGAAGTATTTTTCCACCAATGCTGGCCTGAAAAGTAGCTTTGCCTCAGTTCCGGAAAACGCCTGCTCACAGGAATAGCCCGCTTTGGATAAAGCTTCCTGAAGCAGATTATTGATATTTGTATCATCTTCTACAATCAGTATTTTCTGCATGATAGTTCTCTCCTCTATTTTACACTGTGAAAACATTATTTTCTTGCATTATACGCTTTTCCCTTTTTTCCCGCAATTACTCCCCCCCACAGATCCCCCCCGGAATTCTCCAGTACATAACATACTTTTTGTTCCAGCTGAACTTATAATTTTCAGTATTGCTGTGCTTCCAAGATGCATATATCACTTTTTCCTTACCATTATGCCTTCATTTCTCCATCAGTGCTTTCGCAACCCTTATCCCGCCCACAAATAGAGCCAAACTAGAGCCATTCGATAAAACAAATGCCGGAAACCCGCATAAATACAGGCTTTCGGCATTCTAATCCGTTATTCAAACTCGGCTCTGTTGCGTCAAGGCTTAACGGAATTTATTAAGGTTTTGCGCACAATATACCAAATTTTTATTTCTATTACATAATTTCCACTGGCTTTCTGATGAACTGTTGCCAGAATGTTGCCATGAACACAATATAAAAGCTTTATACTATTTAACGTCTGCGAAATATATCTTCAACTAATTTTTTATTATTTGTTTCTACCACTTCGCCTATACCTTCAATTAACAAATCAACTAACTTTGTAATATAGACATTATCAATATAATATTTCAAATCTGGATCCGTTTCAATTTTTTCTTGTAAAATTCTTTGAACCCTAAATTTATCTATTCCCTTATTCATATCTTAGCCCTCATACAGCAATATGACTTGTTTGATTAACAAAGAAAGCATCTCTATTGTTTGTTTCTGAACATTAATCCAATTATCATATCGTTTCCTTACCTCAATAATACTTTGAGTACATTCCGCCTTTTGAAATATTTGCGCATTAATAGTATTTCTAAGAGTATCATTTAAAGACTTATCACTTCCTATTTCCATTGCTTCATGATAAATATCTATATGTCTATTGCTCAAAATATCCCGTGATATAACTTCTCCAATGTTTATGATAGTACATGGACTCAAACCATTATCAACTAGCACAGAATTTAAAATATCTTTTATTTCATCATTCACAATCCCTCTTATCTCTTGATATTCATGTATTGAATTTTCCAATTTATCCATTTGTTTCCTCAATAAATCAGGGACCTCTAAGTATCGAGTATCTGCCTTTATTCTACTCCATGCTGAAAATTGCGGATGAGGTAATATTGTTTGCCTATCTTTTTTAAATACTATATAATTGGGATATGGATTCTGTTCCAGAATACTATTTTGAATATCGACCAATTCATCATATAATGGACTATAAATTACATTTTTCCGTTTTATATTTTGCACTGCACGTTGCTGCTTTGAATTTACCCATACGGATCCCATCAAAGAGAAAACGCCACCTATTATTGCACCTAGAAGTGTTCCTAAAACGCCAAACATTGTCGGATTATTTATAACAAGCTCCTTATTAATACTTTTACAAAGCAAAAACAATATTACAAACAAGATTCCTAATTCTGAAACAATTATGATTTTTTATGTTTTTGCAAAAATACTCTAGCCTTTAATAAATTCATAAATCAATTTTTTTCCTTATCTCTCATCATGCTTCATTCCATGGTTGGTACATATCCTCAAATCTCTCTAAGTCTAATATACTCTTTTTTCTGATAGCGTTGCCATTATGTTACTATCAAATCACTTTCCTCGCTCCGCCTCTTTCCTTATTGTTCCTATTTTTTTGTCACTCCGCGTATCTCGTCCATCCTTATTCCTAATTGTTCCTGGCGGAAGTCCATGTTTCTTTTCAAATGTTCCAACGGTACAATCACTTCTTGTTTTTCTCATTTCAGTTTCTCATCTCTCTAGAATTATAAATCCTTATTCATTCTTCTTACAATTAAATTAATATTTTTTATATAATTTTGTCTGTATTCTTCTCTCACTGCAACCCGTTTTCCCATTACTTCTAAGCGCCCAGCTTCAACTTTTGAAAAGGGCAACCTCGTGCAGCAGCAACAACACCTGTTGTCTGAAAATCTCTTACATCAATAATTCCGTCTGTTATACAGTCAAATTCAAAAATACTAGGATATGTTTCCAACAATGACACAATATCTTTGTCAATTTCATTTAAAACTGTCGCATATGCTGAAGCAGCCCCCATATATTGCGTTAATCTATTTTTTAGTACCATATAGACTTTTGGCAAAGGCATATTTACTTCTTTCAATTTTTCGGCAAAAGCATATTTGCTATAAATTTCTGATGGCAACTTCAATCCATATATCAAAGAAAATGCATTCTGGATTGCCCGTCGAGATGAATCATCAGCATTACAGGTAATATTACTTTTGTTGATGTAGCAATTGCAATCTGCGTGTACATCGAAAAGCTTGGATTTGCATCTAAAAACACCACATCATACTCGTTTTCAATTGGTTGAATAAAATCATTCAGCCAATTGATAATTGCCACCCAAGTATTCGTTCCCGGAATCTGATTATTAGCTAATGTAGAAATAGCATTAGACTGTAATTCTAACATAGCATCACCACATAGCAAATCAATATTTTCATCAATGTATTCATTATATTGATGTGGTTTTGTTAAATAATCTTTGGGATTAAAGGTTGGCGCACTATACGGAGATGGCAAACGCATTTGGAAATATCCTCCAATTGTAGCTCTCGGAGTCGCCCCCTGTCTCATTAGTAAAATAGCGCTGCCACCTTGATTTAGCCCTCCCAGTAACAATTCCGATAAATTTGCTTGTGGACAAACATCAATAACTAGTATTTTTTTCTCTTTATTTTGATTTGCATACTCAGTCAATAATTGAAATGCTAATGTTGTTTTTCCTGTTCCACCTTTATTATTCCAAAATATGACTCTTTCCACTCCACTGTCCCCCCCTCTTTTCATTTACCTGTATATATTATACGTCCATTCATGTATATTGTAAAGTACATTTTGTACATTTCAATGTATCATTTGAACCTCGTTTTGTGATAGTAATATAATAATACAGATATGACAACCATACATTCTCAAATATTATTGTATCTTAATATACACTCTGTTATAATCATCCCATAGTGCTACCATGCACGGTAGGCGGTTAGTCCTTCTCCAGAGGGACTGTGACCCTCTGTTTACATAGAAATCCCCCCCAGACTATCTGCGGAAATCTTGCTAAAGGAGGGAATGCTAATGTTGACTCTCGAAGGTCTGATTGCTGTTATCAGCTTATGCTTAACAGCCTTTGGACTTGGTTACGCAATAGGATGCAATCACACAAAAAAATAACCGCCCCCCCAGCCTCGCAAACTGTGAGGTGACCCCCCCAAAAAGTTAGACTTTTATTGCGTAACAGATTTTGTCTGTTACGCATTTTTTATGCAGCCAAGAGGCTAAGCCTGTATTGAACAGGACTCATGCCTTTGACTGCTTGACCTGTAAAACATCCATTACTTCTTCTGCAGTCAGAAACCCATTCTTTAATTCAGACATTCCATTCACCTCCTCCCGCATCATCTTCGAGGAAAACCCTCTCTACTTATCCAAATTTTCAAGGCATCTTATACAATCCCATTTTCAAATTTTCTTCAGCTTAACGTTATTCAGTTAGGTTTGATCGTATTATATTAACTTTTTTCAGTTAAGTCAAGTTGTTAATCTGTCGGTTATTAAATTTTTTTGTTTAAGTTTTTCTTGCGTCTTATTTTTCCATATGCTATACTGATTTAAACAAATATCGTTAACCACCAGTTCCTATTCATTGCATAACGGTAGGAGCTTATATTCAAAATCGAATAAAAGATTTCAGGAAAAGGAGATATCCCTATGGCATTTGGAAAACGTATTAAATTTTTCAGAAACAGAAAAGGTATGAAACAGAAGGAGCTTGGCGAACTTCTTGGATTCCTTGGAAAGACTTCGGATGTTCGTGTGGCGCAGTACGAGACAGAAGCCAGAACCCCCCCTAAAGCTGATCTGGTCAAAGAAATGGCACAGATCTTCGGTGTAAGCACCAGAGCCATCAATGTCCCGAACATTGACTCCTATCTCGGTCTCATGCACACCCTCTTTGCACTGGAAGATATGTATGGCATTAAGATCGGAGAAATTGACGGAGAACTCTGCCTCCGACTTGACCGGGAACAAAAAGAATATCAGCATCTGTTTGAACCTTTTCATGCATGGCAGCAAATGGCTGCAAAACTGGAAGCCGGAGAGATCAGCCAGGAAGAATACGATAACTGGCGATATAACTATCCGGAATTGGACACCTCTGAGATTCGGGCAAAGATTCCGTCTCAGGAACTCTCTGACGAACTCATCAAGGCTCTGAAAAAAGAGAATCAATAAAGAAATGCAATCATCAGAAGTGCCCAAGGGCACGTTCTGAGATTGTAAGCGGTCGCCAAGGTCTCAAGCAAGCTTGGACTTTGGCTCGTTGCTACTACAAAAAGAAAAAAACCTTACTGACTGCTCTTTCCAATTTGGGAAACAGTTCATCAGTAAGGTTTTTATGTTATAGAAATATAATTTTATTCAAGGAATATTGCAAAAAGTGTTGCCAGTCCGTTGCCAAAAAATAACGGAATTTGCTTGGAACCCGCATAAATACTGGGTCTATTTTTGCAAAATCCTATTCGAACTCTACAAAGACTAACGCTTTTTGTTTAGGAATTATTCTCTGTAATGTTTCTCGTTCTTTTGATTATTTGATATATCCATATTATCCTGCCTATACGAGCTAATGTTATCATTTTGTTATCGGCATTGATAACACCTACTCGATAACTGTGGATAATAACTATATGTAGCATGTCAAATTATAAGCTATTTTGCTTAGAGATTCAACACAAAACTGAAATTTTACTTTTCCTTATATTCATCTGGTATTGCTATTTGAAATGTTTCACACAACAGCATCACATCATGCACATCATTTTTATCGTGTTCATATCCCAAATGAAGCATTACCTGACTCAATGGTTCAATACAAGAAACAGTTATATCTCCAACTTTTCCAATACCGGAAAAAGTTTTTGATGGAAATATATCTCCCTCATAAACAATTCCGTCATCTGTAAATTCAAAACAATGTAAATCAATGATTCTTTGTTTATCATCTTTCCAGACAGTATGACCATCCGTTGTATAATCAGTATTTACTTCCTCAAATCCATGCTGCTTAATCACATAAATATAATCATGATAATGTTTCAGTTCAACAAACAAATCAATATCATTGTGTATTCTTGATTCTCTTTTAAGAAGTGCATCAACACCCCATCCGCCATCTAAATATACTTTAATTTCGTTTTGCAAAGCATATTTTATAATTTCACATGCATCTTCTGTACGTACCATAATCTATCCTCCAAATTCAAATCTTTGTATGCTTTCCAACTCACTAAAAGCCTGAAATTGTCAGTCTTTCATCCTTTTTGTTATCAATCACCAATTAGCTGTAATCCATTAGGATTTAGCTGATATATTTTATCGCACACCTCTTCAATATACTTTCTATCGTGAGAAATGCTAATGACAGCCCCCCGGAAATTCTCGGAGCATTTTTCTTATTACCGGACCGGACAATGGTGAAAAATTTCTTGTCGGTTCATCCAGAATAAGAACATTTGCACCACTTAAGCTCATCCTCAAGAGAAGCACTTTCGCCTTTTGTCCGCCTGATAACTCCCGAATCGGATGCTCCATTTCATCTGGTGTGTATTTAAGTGAACCAAGGTATGTTCTAATTCTTGTACGCTCTTCTTTATCTCCTGTTTTATCAAGGTAATCAACCGGTGTAACATCCAAATCCAGCAGGTCTTCATAAGTTTGAGGCATATATTCTGCTTTAATGTCATTCCGATTTAGGAGTTCTTCCGCTATCTTTTTTAGAAGAGTCGTTTTTCCTGCCCCCCGTTGGCTCCTATCATACAGATTTTTTCTGAACCTTTTATTTTTAAATGAATTCCTTCTGCTAAAATTCTTTTGCCATCCGGAGTCACAAGCTTTGAAAGTTCATATTCTATGACCGTTTTTCCTGCGGGAATGTGTGAGTTTTCATCCCCCCCTAATTTGACAAAGATTGCTTCTTCCTGTTCCGGCATCTGAGTCATATTTTCATCTTCTTTTTCAAATCTTCGTTCCATTGCCTTAACCGTATGCATTTTGTCCTTTAAGTTTTTGGCAACAGACGGTGCTTGTCTGGTACAACTTCTTAATGCACCTTGTACACTCTGCATAACTCTTTGATATTTTTCATCGCGAATCTTTTTCTCCCTACGGTCACTCAGTGCCCGCTGTTTTTGGATTTCAAATTTATGAAGCCGTTCTTCCACATAGCGTCTATAGGGAAGCTTTGCCACGGTATATCTCGCCTTTGTTTTTCGTATAATCTGCTCGATATGTATCACCATGTTGGCAGTACGCTCTATCAGCGTTTCATCGTGTGAAATAAAAAGCACAATGTGCTTCCAGTCATTTATGATTTTTTCCAGTAATGTAAGCGTCGCAATGTCGATGTCATTGGAAGGTTCGTCCAACAACAGCACAGAAACATCGCGAATGAAAAGCCTCATAAGTTGTGTCTTGACTTTTTCGCCTCCTGAAAGACTACCCATTGTCTGGTTACTGTAGAAAAAATCATTTTTCATTCCAAATTTTCCCACAATAACAGACAATTCTTTAGGCGTTTTCTCCCAGAATATTTCCTCTTCAGAAAAATATTCGTATATTGTTTTTTCCTTATCTTCATCGAGCATCTCCTGCGGAAGATAACCAAGACGTTCGTGTCCCATTATCCTTTCCCCATCTGCTTCTATATAGTTTTCTACAAGCGACGGATTGTATATCCACTTCATTAATGTCGATTTCCCATTTCCCTCTTCTCCAATAATAACTGCCTTATCTCCATCATTTAGCACAAGGTTGAAATCATTAAGAATTATTCTCAGGTCTTTTTTATGTGTTAAATTTAATTTTTTATCTGCAACATTAAAGTTTCTCCTTTTCGAAGTCTGAGCCAATTATTATTTTGAACACACAAAAACGAGTCTTTTTTGCATACGCAAAAATAGACTCGCTAAATAGACCCTTATTTCTTTTCCAAAAGGAAAACAAAGGAAATGCCTCTTGCGATAATCCAACTTAAGCGTACACAAAACAAACCTATTCTCTACAGGCTCAATAACTATATGTGTCTTACTTAAATCAAATTATCTATTAATCATTTCCTCACCTTACACAAAATGTGCCTTTCTTTCTTCTAATGGCAATACTATCATACTGTATTTTTTGTGTCAATACATTTCACCTTATGGAAGTGCAAATTAAAATTTTCACTTCCTAATTATACATCCAACCATTACGAAATTCAATCTTTCACAACCTCTTTACAACCACAACCACAGCACTCCAGCAAACGCAGGAGCACCATACCGTAAAACGCTTATGTGTAAATCAACTCCGTTCCTACAACTTCCCTCACACAAGCCTGAATATTATTCATTCTTCCAATCCATTCGTAGGGATTATCTTTCTTTAATTGTTCCGTCACATCTTGTCTGTCGGCATATTCCTTTACCAGTCGAAGAAACATATCCTCTGCTTGCTTATCGACTTCTGCAAGATAACTATGCAGCTTTCCGCTTGTCAGCAGGTTCATATATAACACTTTATAGTGTTCCTTTAAATGCCTTGCATGTCGTTTCCCCCCATAAACCAATCGGCTCTATTTCTTCTTCGGCTGGTACTGTGATGTTCGGCAATAAATAATCACCCACCTGTCTATAAGTTCCGCCCATTTCTTCAAAAATTGTCTTTGTCATTTTCCTTTTCCTCCTGTGATTTTTGTCTATCGTGATCGTGTATTATCACGCTTGCGACCTTTAACTGTTCTTGCCTGCTCCAACAAATCATCTATCTGTTTGCGACCAAAAACCTTACGGAGCAGGCTGTAATCTTTATTTTCTGCTTTTAGGATTTTGTTTTCTTCGGTCAATCTTTCATTGACTTTCTCCAAACGCTGATTGGTGCGGTATAACTGTGCATTCGCTGTATTCAGCCTATGATAGTTGTCCCACCCCCCCTCAAAGCAGCGGGCAAGCACCGTTTTGACAAGTTGCTTCAATTTCCTTACAACCGGCTCTGCCATTTTGGTTTTATATGCCTTTGCAGTCATAAATTTCTCTGGTTCTGGCAACTGATATTTCGGTGCAGTATCAAGCTCTATTTCAAGATTTGACAGCTCGTCTTTTGCCTTATCATAGTTCAATACTCGTTCCGACAACACATCAAATTCAATCTGTTTCTGCTCGATTTTCGCACCTAATGCCGCCACTTCTTTTTCTCTTTCCTGCTTTTTATAATCCAAAACAGAAAGATGTTTTTCGTGTGTGCCTAAATGTTCCCACTCAATCCCATAACGTTCCATCACCGCCGCAAGCTGTTCTTTTTCGGACTGTATCCATTGCGACCACTCCGTATCGCCACGACTGCCGCCCTTAAAACCTTGCGTTGCAAGAGCCTGCTTTAGTGACACTCTTGTATCAAGTCCACGCTTGCTGCCTGTGGTAAAAGGTACAAAATCTATGTGCAGATGTGGTGTAGCTTCATCCATATGCAGATGAGCCGAGAACACCCGAAGCTGTGGATTTCGCTCCTGAAAACCCTGATAGTATTCATCTAAAATCTGCTTTGCCAGTTCTCCGTTTTCCGTATCGGCGTTCATATTTCCCTTACCGCCCACCTGTAAAATGATTTCGTGGAACGGTTTTTCCTGCTTGGAACTTCGGATTTTTTCATAATAATCTTTTATCTTTCGGTCTGACCTTATCTGCTTGGCATTGTATCTTTCCAATGCTTCATCAAACAATTCGTGATAAACTGTCTTTATATTTTCATTGCAGTAGTCGATATTGAGATGAGTACGAGTTCCGTCTACATTTTCTGCTCGGAACTTTCGGCTATTGTGATTGACCGAGCCTTTACCGACCATTGCACTTATCGTTCTCTGCATTTTTTCATCTCCCATCTGTAAATTTCAACATTCTCAGGTTTTGTTACTTTTGTCAAAAGTAACGCAAAAGCACTTTGACGGGTACACCCATCAAAAATGCGACCTGTAAACAGGTTTTGCGTTCTCCGAAGGCTCTCCGAGGGGTGAGCGTGTGCCGGTGGCACACACGCCTGCGAACCGACCGAGCCAGCAGGCGAGACCAAAGAGCCGCCTTTGAAAAGGCACTCTCTGCACACTCCCCCCCTAAACTTTATCCGGTGTCAAAGTGTGACGATGGTGACAATGTTTTTCACAGCGTGCTGCTCTCAAAAACATTGACACCTTTGACACCGTTTGTCACGCCGTCTGCTCGGTTTCTTTCCAAAGTGAAACCTTTCTTCCGTCGTGTGTGCGGCTGTTCTGATAACGGATACCGTAATCACGAAACAGCTGCTTGCGTTGATACTGAGCCTTAAAGAAAGTACATTCGGCTTTATATCCACCGCAAGCCTTTCGCAAAGTTCCGAAGCAGTTCCTTCCCATCTGTCACTTTCCGAAAAGAGCGTATCCGCTATCTTCTCAAGCAGAGGTTCGGGCGGTTCTTTCCACATCTCCGTTTCCGATTTTGCAAAGTTCCACACCAATCGCTCGCTGTCCCTTACAAGATGGATTTTCATATCCTGCTGGTCTCTGCCAGCAACATCAAGTGTGGCATTGTTGGAAGTACGCTTGTCCTTACTGAGAACAAATGCACCGTCTGCCGCACCCATCAGACCATTCGTGCCTGAAATCATATCGAATATATCTTCCGATTTTTGTTTGCGTGTATGATGAACAATAAGCATTGAAACCTTGTAACTGTCTGCCAACGCTTTCAGCCTTGCCACAACATCATAATCACTTGCGTAGCTGTAATCTGCTCCGCCTGCTTCACGCACACGCTTTAAGGTGTCTATGATAATCAAGCCTGTGTCTGGGTGTTCCCTCATAAACCTCTTATCTGTTCTTCCAGTCCGCCATTGACCGTTTTACATTCCGTTGCGAAATACAGATTGCCTGTCTCCTTTGCACCGAACATCTGAAACAATCGCTTCTGCAAACGTGGGTAATCATCTTCAAGGGCAAAATAAAGCACCGTTGCCTTACGCACCTTATACTCCAAAGCGGTGTGCCTGTGCTGATATGATAGGCAAGCTGTGCCATCATAAAGCTCTTTCCCACTTTCGGGGAACCTACGAAAAGGTAAGTTCCCCCCCTTTGGAGCAGACCGTCGATAAGTGGTGTCTGAACCTCAAACACCGTATCATACAGCGTTGTCATTGATACTGTTTTCAGATAGGAAGGGTCTAACTGTCTGAGTATTTCCCTTTGCATTTCTTCAAAAGATTGCTCGTACCCCCCCTTGAAATCCGTATCCTGATTGACTATACTATTGTCAGTACATTTGGAAAGTGACTGTTCCGCATCTGTTGCCGCAGATACATTTGGAATAGTCATTTCTTTTTTATTCTCCATTCGCATCCTCTCCTTTCAAACCGCCGAGAATAATGGAAATCAGTTCTATTACACTCAGCAGTTCATCATCCACACCTTTTCCTGCTTCAATCCTTTTCAGTTCCGCAAGGACTGTGGCAAATTCCGTTTTCAACGCCTTATACACTCTCGGATTGCCCTGTACCACCACATCCTGATTTAAGCAACGGCGGTAACAATACTCCTGTTTTGGCAATCCTGATAGAGCTACAGCTCTGTTAATGAGTTCGTTTTCTTCGGGCGATACTCGAAACCCTACTGTGATATTCCTCCAACGATTTTTGTTATCTCTGTTCTTAGCTGACATTTTCAAAATCTCCTTTCCCTAAATCATCTAATTTTTCTGCCATCTCAATCTGCTTTGACGGAAAGAGGTGTGCGTACTGATAAGTAATATCAATACTTTCGTGACCAACTCGGTCAGCAATCGCCACCGCAGAAAAGCCCATATCAATCAAGAGTGAAATGTGGCTGTGACGGAGATCGTGAATGCGGATACGCTTCACGCCTGCCGCCTTTGCCCCCCCTCTGTCCATCTCGTGATGAAGATAGCTTTTCGTCACCGTAAAGATACGGTCTTTCTTCTTCAATCCGTAAAGCATACCGAGAT
Source organism: Mediterraneibacter faecis JCM 15917 (assembly GCA_001312505.1). Classification (GTDB taxonomy): domain Bacteria; phylum Bacillota; class Clostridia; order Lachnospirales; family Lachnospiraceae; genus Mediterraneibacter; species Mediterraneibacter faecis. The sequence continues at coordinate 249,572 of BBDW01000003.1, read as the reverse complement.
ATTCTTTCATTTCCTCACACAGAAACTTCGGCATTTTAATCGTGCGGTTGCTCTTTTTCGTTTTCGGAGAAGTAATCACATCCTGCCCTTTCAAACGCTGATAGGATTTATTGATTGTGACTGTTTCCTTATCAAAGTTGAAATCTGCCGGAGTCAAAGCTAACAGCTCGCCCTCTCGGATACCGCACCAGTAAAGCATTTCAAACGCATAAAAGGAAACAGGCTTGTCCATCATCTCAAAAGAGAATTTCTTGTATTCTTCCTTTGTCCAGAACAGCATTTCCTTGTGTTCCTCACGTCCCATATTTCCCACCTTTGCCGCAGGATTGGAACGCAGTTCATAGTAGCGGACAGCGTGATTGAAAATGGCGGACAACTGATTGTGCAGCGTTTTCAGATACGTCTGTGAATAAGGCTTTTTCTTCTCATCACGATAGGCAAGCATTTCATTCTGCCAAGTAATAATCTCCTTTGTGGAAATCTCGCTGATTTTCAGTTTCCCGAAATACGGAAGTATCTTTGTGCGTATGATATGCTCTTTGGTAAGCCACGTGTTTTCCTTCAAACGGTTCTTCACATCATTGATATAAAGCTCCGTAAAGGCTTCAAAACTCATATCAAGGTCTGAAGAAGTCTGCAATTTGAACATTCTTTCCCATTCCTGTGCTTCTCGTTTGGTAGCAAAGCCACGCTTGCATTTCTGCTTGCGTTCCCCTTTCCAGTTCACATACCTTGCCATCACATACCAAGTACCGTTATCTTCATTCTTAAATACCGGCATTTACATTTCCCCCTTTCCTGCTCCGTAGAGCCTTTCGTAAAAATACTGGCGATTTACACGCCCTGCAATCGTAATAAAGCCCTTTGCTTTCAATTCCTCATTTAATTGTCTGATGAGTTTATATGCATAAGGTTTTGATACGTTTAGTTCCTGAGCCACATCTTCGGCTCGGATAAATCTGTTTTCCATATCCTTTTTCTTCCTTTCTTAAAATAATTTTTTGCTTGCCGCTTTCTCCGTGTTAAAGTTCCAACAGGCACTCCTGCTTGTCGGCAGGCGCTGTGCTGTCCCAATGCACCGCAGTACATCAGGCGCTCGCTCGTATAGGGGGGGTTCCCGAAAAGTCGGAGACTTTTGGGGGGGAAGAGGAGGAGCAGTGCAGCGAATGAGCTTTTGTGCTTGCACACAAGCGAACGATACGGAACTTGCTCCGACGAGGTCTTGGCGGTTTGGCTTTTCGGACGGTCATTCAGTTGTCGCATTAAGCATATTTGTTTAATTCGTAATTTATTTTACTAAACATATTTGCTATTGTCAAGTGGTTGCAAAGAAAATATTAAACATTTTTGTTTCGGTTTTTCTTGACTTCCACTAAACATTTCTGCTATACTTATTTCACTAAATATAAAAGGAGCGTATCATTATGGCTATCAGCGAAAGAATACATTTTTTCAGACTAATGCGTGGTATGACACAAAAGTATCTCGGTACAGCAATCGGTTTTCCAGAAAAGAGTGCTGATGTGCGTTTGGCACAGTACGAAACTGGTACACGCAAACCGAAAGCAGACCTTACAAATGCATTGGCACAGGTGCTTGATGTTTCTCCACAGGCTCTTGATGTTCCTGACATAGACAGCTATATCGGTCTTATGCACACTCTGTTTACCCTTGAAGATATTTACGGTCTTACTGTCAGTGAAGCAGACGGAGAGGTATGCTTAAAGGTCAACAAGGACAAAGGCAGAGAAGCATATGAACTCCTCAAAATGCTGTATGCTTGGAAAGAACAGGCAGACAAGCTATCTTCCGAAGAAATCAACAGAGAAGAATACGATAACTGGCGTTACCATTATCCAGAGTTCGACACCACACAGCGTTGGGCAAAAGTTCCATCACAGGAATTAAGTGACGCTCTCGTGGAAGCATTCAAAGACCACTTGAAAGATAAATAAGCACCTACAGGACCTGCCACTGGCAGCTCCCTACAGATGCTTTGGCAACGACAAAAAAGCCCTTAACTATGGTTATTAACCACAGCTAAGGGCTTAGTTTATAATATGGAATTTGTTCAGAGCCAAGCTCCGAACTTTAGTCTGCAAGCCACCTGTTAATTGTTCCGTTACCCATAAACCACTGGATAACAAGAATAATGGCACTTGCTATGACTGTTATCAATTTGTTATCAAAAGACTAATCGAAATCGCTGAAACCCGCATAAACACTGGCTTTTTTAAGCAACTCGATTTATTCAAACTCCAGACAGACAGTACGGAGTATTAACGCATATAGACGATTTTAAAGGCTTTTTAACCAGTTAAGAGCAACATAGCCACATAATCTAAATTTTAAAAATGCAATAAAAATGCAATGAGTGACACGACTACTTGCTATACTTCCATCGGCTTCTTCTTGATACCAACACTATGAAAAGTCCGATTACAATTAAATATACTTTGAAAGGAAGATCACCATGAATTACAAATTAGAACTCAAACAAATCGTGGAATTTCCACGCTGTCGCATTTACCGTGACTTCATACAAACTTTAATCACTACCAAGAGCATCCGAACTACCGGGGGGCTCTTTTCTTTTTTATTATCTGGTATTATGCTCCTATGCAAATTACCGCACATCCTACCGCCGGATGGAACACATTACCTATACCATTGGTCCAGGAGAGTGGATCTGCACAGTCACAGATCTTCAGGAATGGTTTCGCTGCCGTTTCCAACATCAAGCGTTGTCCATCCTTCGATTTTTTGAAGAGCAGAATTACATTACCTACTCTCTTCTCGGCAAAAACCGCCTGGTCAAATTCAAAATATCAGACTGGCCCAAAGACAATACCGTATTGGAATACAACTATCCCTGTAAAAAAGATACAGGGTTTTTCTTTTTCCCGATTGCCAAAGTTCACGAACTAATTGGCATTGGAAAATGCTCGGAAATGGATGTTATTCTGGATCTGTGGATTCATGCAGTTTACAACGATTCCTCTGTCCTGGGATCTGATTCCGGTCCCATTGTCTATTACCGGGATAATACCGGAAATCCCCCCCTTACCAGCTTTAATGAACTGGGTGAAAGGTGGAGTCTGTCAAAGGCATCGGTATCACGACTCTTGAAGAAACTGGAGGAAAAAGAATACATTACACTTATCTCATTTACAGGAAAACACGGAAGCGTAATTTATCTCAACAATTACCTGTCCGTGATGTTTAATATCAGCGACGTTATGATTGACAAGGAGGAGATCGCTATGAAGATGCAATTACCAATCCATGTACCTGAAGAAATCACTATTGAGGATTCTGCTTCTGTTAGCGTTTCAGAAACTGTCACAGACTCACAAATCACCGTTACAAAAAATGATTCCTGCGTTCCAGATTCACACATGAAATTTATCGTGCAAAAAGTCGCAGAACTATTGGATTCACAAGGGATTCCATGTTGCCACTGCTCCAAAACCCGCTATATATTATCTCCATTATCAGCCTGCAAAGATATATTTAATACATTTACTCTAAATATTATCTGTCCCTACGGAAATGCCGCTTATCGGTTTGAGTTGTCCGTAAGTCCAGGGGGGGATGAGTCTGCCCAAAAGATGCCTGCCGTGGCAGAGCCTTCTGCACTGAAAGGGGGGGAATAGACATGGCAAACCGCAATACACAGGGATTTCCTTCACCCGAAGAAGATCCACGTTTTCACGACACCTATCAGTTTTTACGCAGATACCGGGATGCAACCTACAGCCTGAAGGTAGTCGTACACCAGATGGAGCACCAGTTTAAGCTCCAATACGACAATGACATCGACAAATTTCTGGACTCCATCTATGCTGCCGGGGGCTGATCTTACCGGAAGCGACATCGAACAACGGGCAAAAAGTATTGCCAGAAGCAACCAGATGCTGAAGCTTTTGGAATCATCCATCGATCTCCTCCGGAACAATCACAAGCATGGGGAACAGTATTACTGGATTCTCTACTACGCTTTTCTCTCTCCACAGGAAATGAAAAATACAGATGAGATATTGGATAAGCTGGCTCACCACATCACCAATATTTCCTACCGCACCTATTACCGGAAACGCAGGGCTGCGATTGAAGCACTCAGTACCATCCTTTGGGGGGATTTACTGCAAAAGAGACATTGGATACGCTCAACAAGTTCTTTCCAGAGTAATACATATCGCCTATCTCCTCGGCTTTTCGTAATATCATAAAAATGTTATACTAAAAAATGCAAAATATATATTGACTCTCACGGAACGTCATAGCGTACAGTTATCTTATCAGGAACAGGAGGTCAGCAACTATGAGGACAGTCAAAGAAATATCAGAACTTACAGGTATCAGCGTTCGCACGCTTCACTATTACGATGAAATCGGGCTTTTAAAACCAACACAAAAAAGTGATGCGGGATACCGGCTTTATGACGATAGGGCATTGGAAATATTACAGCAGATTCTGTTTTTCCGTGAGTTTGACATTCCTTTGAAAGAAATCAAAGCTGTTCTGGAGAATCCTGCTCTTGAAAGGAACCAGATCTTGCAAATGCAGAGAAAAATGTTGGTAGCAAAGAAAGAACGTATGGAACATCTGATTGCCAGCATTGATGATATCCTGAAAGGAGAGAATAAAATGGATTTTGCGATTTTTAGTAAAACGGAAGTTGAAGAAATGTTCCAAACTATGTTTGAACATATGCCTGACAATATGAAAGAACTTGCTGTAAAAGAGTTTGGAAGCATTGAAGAATGGAAAAAGCATTATATTAAGACAGTTTCATCAGAAGAAATGCAGAAAGGCTATGCTAAAGTTGTTGAGTGGTATGGAGGAAAAGAGCAATTCCTGTCTGTTGCCAACAATCCTATTAGCAAAGAGGCTGCAGAAAGTTACAACCAACAATTTGACAATCTTTTATACAAATTAGCAGCTAAAAAAGTATGTTCACCAGATTCTTCTGAAGTAAGAGAACTTGTTTCCGAATACGGTTTTCTTATGAAACAACTTTCACAGATAAAGAAAGAACACGGTCTGATGGTTGCACAGGCTCAATATTACCGTAATGAAAAAATCAAACCTATGATAGATGAAAAATACGGCAATGGTACAGCCGAATTCTTCGCACAAGCTTTCGAAGCATTTTATAAAGACAAGTAATCATTAGAACTACACAAAAGCACAACAATACACCATGCAGGGAATCAAAATGGTTTCCTGCTTTTTTTATGCCAACCAGTGAAAATGGCACAGAAATGACCTGCTTCTGCGATTGAAGCGTAAAATTACCCATGCTACAATAGGTATTGCTTATAGTTTTCCTTATTTCCAGCACCCATAGATGGTGCTTTTTTTGTACCTGTAAATTCAATCGCTGACAGCAGGTTCTATGTACTTTGTACGTACACTATACTTACAATACCAAACGTATCCTGTACGTACAGCCATATGTATAAAGTTTCCTATTATATATAGAAGGGAGTCAATCATGAAAACAAGGAACGAAATCTATCAAGGAGAGGGAGCCAAGCTCTTACGGTTCATTACCACTTACCATACTCTGAGGTATGACCAGGTTTTACAACTTTTCTCCCGACATGAGCAGTCTATCAAGTCATTGATTACCAGCCTCATCAAACAAGGGCGCATCATTTACGATAAAGAGCATGACCTTCTTTGTGACAGCCAGCAGTCTGCTGAGAATCCTGACTATGCTATAATTACATGCTTCTGGGTACTGCTGGATTTTAAGAAAGGTGTTGTATACCACACCAGTGGCGAATTTCCAATCAAGCTCAATTTCTTTTCGCAAGATGAACAATACGAAATCATCTATATCGGTGAAGAACAGGAGGCTCTGATCAATCATGTGATGGAAAGTATCCCATCACATGGTTCCAAACGCCTGATTGTCTTAGAATCCGAAAGCCAGGCTGCCAAAATCACCATTGATGATGTAGCCGCTTACTGCCTTGTAAATGAATCCGGTGCTGTCAGTTACTACATGAGAAAGTAGGTTATTATGACGCAAAATACACCAACCATTTACCAGCGGCTTGAAAAACTGGAAGGGGGAGCTGCAAAAACTGACGAATACCGTTTACGCTCTGAAGGTCACTGATATCCAGAATTATGATAAAAATTTTGAGGAACTGAGCGTCAGTGCTGCTCTTCGGGCGGAGCGGATTGCCTGCCAGATGCGTAACCTTGTCTGTCCGGCTCTCTCCCCAAATCAAGCAGCTTATCTTCCCAAAGCGGCAGATGCACAGGGAATGCGGATTGCAGAACAGCAGGGGGGGATTCTCACCATTACGCTTCCCGGACTGCTTCCGAAACGAAGAGTCCACACAAACACTGCATTTCTCCATGAACCGCTTAATTATATGCTTCGGGAGTATGTAAAACAAAATGCCCTGCCCCCTCTATCGTGACTGCGTGATATGTTTCAGTCAAATATATGACAGGGAACTTCCTCAAAGACGTATCCGGGATTATGACAATCTGGAGTTTAAACAGATTCTGGATACACTTTGTACTTATGTTCTGACAGATGACAGCGGCTTTTTCTGTGATTCCTACTACACGACACAGCTTGGCTTAAAGGACTGTACACTGGTATCGGTTATGGAAAAAGCTGACTTTCCGAAATGGCTGCAGAACCAGAAAAATCATCACGAAAGCATGTCGGAAAATCTCCTGACTTCTCAGGCAGAAATCCGACATCGGTAAGAACCACCGCAGGGAACTTTGTTTTCTTGCTTTTTTTATCTCCAAACCACCGGAGATTTACCCAAGTATAGGCTTGCATGGGTAAGAACTGAATTGAGGTGATGCTTATTTGATAAGACCTGACACTACGAAATACCGCTTACTGGAAATGATAGGGATGTGCGGGGGGGAATTTCCCGCAGACCAGCTAAACAGACTCATCCCAAGTGCCTCCTATGCGGAAAAACTCATTACGGATTTGAAGGCGGAACACCTCATCCGTACCCACTACCGGGATGCTCTCAGAGGCTACCGTCTTACAAAAGCTGCGAAAGAGATGCTGTTATCTGTCTCGCCGCTACGCTTCCAGTGCTATCTGACCGGCAATACCGAGACGAACCTCATCCGAAGTGAAGTATCCCGACGTATCCGCTTACATCAGAAAGCCGAAACGTATCTGACACTCCTTCATGCCGGGATTCCCTTTTATCCGGATGTAAAACCTGACATCTTCTGTAATCACCGCGAAGCTGGTTCCATCGGTATGCGAAGCCTTCCTCTTTTTTACGCTTCCAGAGAAATTAAGGAATTGGGCCCGGAGACCACGAAGATTAGGAACTCCCGCAGCATGGGCATCCTGATGGCACCGCAATGTGTCTATGTCCTTTATAACACGGGAAACGGAGTCCTGAAATGGGAATATCGAACGGAAGTCCGCTTAAACGCCTTCCTGCAGCATTACCTGCAAGGCTACCCTTACAACGGACATCCACAGATCCGGGCAATCATGACCGGAACCGACATGGAAATGGCTTTCCGGCTGTTTACCAGTACCGGAGGCTACAAAAAGAGCCTGTTTATGCTGGACACCTCCTTCGAGCATTTCCATTACCTTCCCAATACTCCGGAAGGGGAAGTGCTTTTAAAACTGCTGGTTCACCCTGAGATCATGGAAAAGCTGGACAACCTCCTGCTGTCCGATCTGGGCTGCCGCAGCGATTCAATTCCACTGGAACATGATGCCACGGATGCTTCCGGGAACCCCCCCATCCTTCTTGCTTATGATTTTGACATGCAGCGAATCAACCGGTTCAATACCGGCTTAAATGTATACGGCAGATCCGGGAACCTGATCTGTTTCGATTTTCAGATTCCGGTCCTGAAAAAATACTTAACTGCCACAATCCATTTCTCCAGTATTGACCTTTGCAAATTCAAAAGGGGGGGGTTTTTACATGAACCGTAAATGGTGGAAGCTCATTTATATGCTTCCGATCACCTTCTGCACCCTCTATGCAGGAGGCTATGTTGCTCAATTTATCCGCAACTATCAGACCTGGGAATCTGCCGGCAATTTTGCCGGAAACGGAACTGCCCCCCCGCAGATCCCCCCCTCCCCCCCGCACCCGCTCGCCTGTCTGGATGCCCTGACTGCTTTCCCGTACAATCTGTATGGGATTTTTCTATGTCTGGCAGCTTTTGGACTCCTGACCTTCCTTCTCATGCGTATGGGATTTGACCGAAACGGGGGGGAAATAACAGACCGGGGGGGCCGGAACCTGAATTATTCCACAAAGGGAACCTATGGGACTTCCGGTTTTATGACTTTGGAGGAAATGCATCAGGTACTGGAGCTTACGAATGATGTCAAGAAACACAAGGGAACCATTCTTGGAAAACTGAACGGAAAAGCCGTTTGTCTCCCGAAGGATACCCGCATGAACCGGAATATTGCCGTTTACGGTGCCAGCGGTTCCATGAAAAGCCGGGCCTTTGCACGCAACATGATCTTCCAGTGTGTTGCCCGCGGGGGGGAAAGCCTCATCATCACCGATCCAAAATCGGAATTGTACGAAAGTACAGCCACTTACCTTGAGAATGCCGGATATATCGTGAAATCCTTTAATCTTGTAAACCCGGAAAACTCGGATAGTTGGAATTGTCTGGGTGAAATTGGCGGACAGGAAACCATGGCACAGGTATTTGCTGATGTCATCATCCAGAATACCGGTTCTGCCAAAGGCGATCACTTCTGGGACAATGCCGAGATGAACTTATTAAAAGCTCTGATTCTCTATGTGGATCAGGGATTCCCACCGGAGGCAAAGAATATCGGACAGGTATACAAACTCCTGACCATGAGTTCGGAAAAAGAACTGAACAGCCTCTTTGACCTGCTTCCGGTCTCCCATCCGGCAAAAGTCCCCTACTGCATCTATAAGCAGGCAAGTGACACGGTACGTTCCGGCGTCATCATCGGACTCGGTTCCAGACTTCAGGTATTCCAGAACAAGCTGATCCGCCAGATCACTTCCTATGATGAGATCAACCTGACGCTGCCGGGAAAAGAAAAATGTGCATACTTCTGCATCACTTCGGATCAAGACAGCACTTTTGATTTTCTTTCTTCCCTGTTTATGACCTTCGTATTTATCAAACTGGTCCGTTATGCAGACACCTATGGGAAGATGGAAAACTGCCGGTTCCGGTACATATCCTGGCTGATGAGCTGGCGAATACGGGAGCAATCCTATCGCTCAACAAAAAGATTTCCGTGATCCGAAGTCGAAACCTCAGTATTTCCTGCATTTTCCAAAACCTGCCTCAGATGCAGAACCGGTATCCCTTAAACCAATGGCAGGAAATCATCGGGAACTGCGACACTCAGCTATTTTTAGGCTGTACGGATGAGGTAACTGCTACATTTATCTCTAACCGCTCCGGTGATGTGACCGTTGGTGTCAGCAGCGAAGCCAAACAATTAAATAGCTGGAGGGTATCCGATTATACACCGGAATACCGCCAGACCAGATCCATCGGGAAACGAAAGCTCTTAACTCCGGATGAGATCCTGCGGCTCCCGCTGGATACTGCACTGATTATCCTGCGTGGTCAGAAGGTACTGCAGGTAGAAAAATACGATTACACCCTGCACCCGGATGCCCAAAAACTCATTCCCCGGAAGGCTTCCGAACATATTCCGGAATGGAGAAAAGGAGCATGTAGTGAAGAATATACGTACACTCCAACTATTCCTGCTTCCCACCCGAAAAAAACCGCTTCTTATGGAAAGCAGAAAAAGAAAAAAGCTGAACCGCACTTTGACCAGCAAAGCGTTTATCAGGAACCTGGCTATCACGATTTCCCGGATGACTTCTCAGCAGATAACTATTCGGATCACACAGACATGGTTCCTTTAGATAAAGATTCTATCATGTCATAATTTGAAAGGAGACACTATGATGCCAAACGAAACAACCAACACACCTATTTTAACTCTGGATTCCGATGCGAAGCTGGAAACAGCCCAGTCCATTTCAGACCTTACCTGGCATGAGATCCAGAATGCCTACCGTACCCGCCGGATCTTAACCGGAATGCTTGGCGGTATCGAGAAAACAGAAAACGGCAGCCTCATTGCCGTGGTTTACTACAAGGATTTCCGTACTGTCATCCCAGTAACTGAGATGATGATCCATCTCATGCAGGATGAAGCACACGATTATGGGGAGCTTGCTCTGCGGCAGAACAAAATCCTCAACAATATGCTTGGATGTGAGATTGATTTTCTGATTAAGGGATTAGATCCGAAGACACGCAGCATTGTCGCCAGCCGGAAAGAAGCGATGCTGAAGAAACGCCAGATCTTCTATCTGGATAAAGATGCTTCCGGAATGCCGAAAGTTTATGAAGACCGTATCGTGCAGGCAAGAGTCATTGCTGTTGCGGAAAAGGTAGTCCGGGCAGAAATTTTCGGTGTGGAAACCTCCATTCTTGCCAGAGACCTGTCCTTCGACTGGATGGGTGATGCCAGAGAACGCTTCCAGGTAGGCGATCACATCCTGGTACGCATCCTGGATGTGCGGGCAGACTCACCGGAGCAGGTCATTGTCCACGCAGATGTCAAAAGTGTGGAAGGCAACACCAGCAAGGAAAACATGAAAAAATGTAAGATTCAGGGAAAATACGCCGGAACTGTGGAAGACATCCATAAAGGCACCGTCTTTGTCCGGCTCTCCATCGGTGTCAATGCCATTGCCCACTCCTGCTATGACAGCCGGACAGTCGGGAAAAAGGATCAGGTATCCTTTGTGGTGACGCATATTGATGAAGAGCGTAATGTTGCCCTCGGCATCATCACCCGCATCATCAAGCAGACCATATAAGGCTTCCACCTTATTTTTAAATAGCTTTTTTCATATACAGCACCAATTAGTCCAGCAAATACTCACGATACAGCTACATAAGGTGACAGAATAAAGTATTTTTCAGACCATTACCTTATTGTACTGAAAACGGTAACGTGTTATACTGATTCGGTATTACTGAACCGGAAAGACGGATGCATTTCGATTTTGCCCTCTAGTATCCAAGGAGGGTGATGCCCATGAATACAATGGAAGTATTGACTTTACTATTGGTAATTTTTGCGGCTTTGACTTATATAGATCGACATAATAAGAAATAGCATCCACGACCCTAGGAAAGTTTTGGATGCTATGACTTATACATAGAATATAAAATTTAACTGAGGCATCAGATTTTGCATCTGAATACCTTTCTTGAGTTCATTATACACTGGGGGGATTTGAGAAATCAAGTCCCCCCTTTTTATTATGACATTGATTAGTATCTGCATTAAACATCAGAAATTTATATTCTTACTCACTGAAACGAATTCTCTCTATCAATGAATCTTTCCTTACTGACTTTGCAATGAATATTGCCAATAACATCTGTATCACAAACAATGTTAAAATTATAATAATAGCTGCTGTTACCGGATAATGGTATGTGCTGATATCAAACATTCCTGTACGCTTTGCATATAAAAACAACGGATATCCTGCAAGACTTCCCACTCCGATACTGATAATAAGAGTGCCTACTGTATAGAATATACCTTCCAACTGGAGCATCTTCATCAACTGACGGTCCGACATTCCGATTGCCTGCATCATGCCAAGCTCCTTTTTTCGCACATGGACACTATTGATCATTGTGTTAATCAAGTTCATAATGCTGATTGCTGCCAGAATGATGATAAATGCATAACATGCACCTCTAGTCATCTGTATGGCATTTTCCCATGTATCGTACTCATTCTTCCAGGTACGCATCTGCAGTCTGCCTGATCCATCCACAATAGCCTGTAGAGATGCTTCCAGTGCCTCATCATAATCCTTATCTGCAATCACCTGAAAATAGCTGGAAGAATTATTTATGGTAAGTTTCTCTGCCCCCCCTTCTTTTGCCATGATAAGACAGTTATAGTTTGTCAGACCTGTTCCATATTCACCAATTGCTGCCACTTCAATCTCTTTTTGAAAGGTATTATCTCCATCATGAATATTGAGTTTCAGCTTATCTCCCACTTTAATATCTGGATACCAGTGAAGTAGCGCGCGGTCCAGAATCACTTTATCCCCCCCGGATTTCAATTCCTCGTATGTGACATTGCCTTCAGTGATTCCTTTTTTCAGCTCTTCTGCGTATTCTTCCGGCACTCCATTGATAAATTCGGTTCCAATTTTTTCTTCAAAAGGTCCTCCTGATACCTTCAACGCGGTAAACACATCTACCCGCTCAACACCGTCAAGCTCCTCTATCTGCTGCTTTAGTCCTTCATTTAATGGATTATTCTTTTGAACCTCCGCCCATTCATATTCAGGATGCTCTTTATTCCCGGATTCCACAATTGGAGAAATCTCATATTGCCCCCCCACAATCGAACTCTTTGCACTTTCCATCGGATTTGCACAAGACAGCACCGTTGCTACCATCATGACAAATATTCCGGTAACGGCCATAGATACAATCGTGATAGTACTCTTCTTTTTATTCTCTGCAAGATTTCTCTTGGTCAGTCGTCCGATATTCAGAAATTGATATCCCTTCCTGCTGCTTTTCTGTCGCTTACTGCCTCCCTGGTAACGCATAGCTTCTATTTCTGATACCTTCGCCGCCATACGCATAGCTTCATCAGTGACAGATACACTGTACACAGAGTCACTGCAATTGCCAACAGATAAATCCACCAATAATAAAGTTGGACTTCTCCTTTAGCTACAACCTTGTATGCCTCTGTTATAAGTACGTTTGAATCCTTTGCATGTTCTACAAACTGGAGAAGTACAACTTTCACAGCAACTGTTCCGATCAAAAGTCCTATCGGAATGGCAAACAACGCCACTCCCATTCCCTCTCTTAGTACGATTTGTCTAAGCTGCCGTTTCGTAGCCCCGATTGCCTTTAACTTTCCAAATTCCCGAACCCTCTGGTTCATAGATACATAATAAACACTATAAATTGTGATAATGCCCGCCAATACAACAATAAGCATGATTCCTACAATCACCGGAATTGTAGCCGGATCCACATAATTTGCTGCAAGATACTCTTTATTAATATTCATGTCATCCTCGGAAATCCCGAACTGTCTGGCAATATTCTGTATCGTCTCTGTATAATCTGCAGTCGTATTTCCTTTCTGTCCATTCACCTGAAGTAAAAACCGATATTTCACCTGTTCTACCGGTATCTCCGCTTTCAGAAAGGCCTCTGAAACCAATGATGTATATTGTTTTTGTTCTTTGCTGCTCTCATTATCTGCTAAAAAACCACAGATTCGAAAGTCTTTCTCCTTCGTATAATCCAGTCCGTCATCTTTCAGAATCTGATAAGGTACTGTGATAGTGTCACCGATTTTCCCATTCTGTCCTAATGCTTCCAGTATTCCTTTTGAAACCACAATATCATTTTCTTTCTGCGGAAGTTGCCCCCCCTCTTTCAGCTTCACTTTATAAAGTTCCATCCCTGTTCTGTCCATATACATCATGGAAACCGTCGCATCTTCCAGATTCATGTACCCCCCCGCATCGCTGCGGAGTCCGTAAGTTTTCACATCATGATGTGCCGCCAGTTTCATAACTGTACTCTCGTCCACGTTCCGATAAAGGGCATGCCATGTTGGATAAATCTTATTGATTACCGCAAAGTTCACTTCCACCATATCTTTTCCGATTGATGGGATTACGAACAGCAGTAATGTTGTCAGGATAATGGCAATTCCAATCAGTATGTTTTTGCTCTTATAATGCCGCATATTGCAATATGCAACTCTGGTCGTCATCTTCATTATCTTCTCACCGCCTTGCCATCTTCAATGATAATCATTTCATCCGCCATCTGGCAATCGTTTCATCATGGGTAATCATGATAAGCGTCTGCCCGAAATCCGACACGCAGCTTTTCAATAGGCTCATAACCTCTAGCTCAGTCTGGGAATCAAGGTTTCCCGTCGCTCATCCGCCAAAATTATCGCCGGTCTTGTCACCAATGCCCTGGCTATCGCAGTTCTCTGTTTCTGTCCACCAGACAAAGCAGACGGCATCGCATCTTTCTTATCCTGCAGTCCGATTTTTTTGAGAATATCTTCCACTTCCCGCGGCTTTACCTTGCGATTATCAAGTCCCAGCGGAAGAACGATATTCTCCCACACATTCAGCGATGGAATCAGATTAAAATCCTGAAAGATAAATCCTATCTTCTTTCTTCGAAACTGTGCCAGTTTATCATCTTTTCGAGAATAGATATCGGTTCCATCAATCCATACTTTGCCGGAATCCGGTCTGTCAAGCCCTCCAATCAGATGCAGAAGTGTAGATTTTCCGGAGCCGGAACGTCCTACGATAGCTGTAAACTTGCCTCTCTCTATCTGTAAACTTGTATGATCCACGGCTCTCACCTGATTCTCGCCTTCTCCATAATACTTTACTAGATCTTCTACTTTTAAAATACTACTCATATCTTCAAGTCCCCCTTTCCATTTCATACCCCTACTATAACATTCCTGCATTACAAAACCTTACAACAACCATAACAGTTTTGTAAGGGTTCCGACTATTCTCCTATTATGAGCGGCAGTGTCACTTTAAATATCATACCTTTCTCAGCCTTTCTTTTGGCTGCTATTGTCCCCCCCTGTTCTTCTATGATCTTTCTGGCAAGATACAGACCGACACCCGCTCCGTCTTTTACCTGTTCCTTTGCTTTCCTTCCCCCCCGGTAAAATCTCTGATAGATCTTATGCAGTTCCTCCGCAGGAATGCCCATTCCTTCATCTTCTACTTCAATAAGCACATTGCTTGCTAGCTCCTGCGTCCTCACTGTAATCGTTGTATGTTCCGGTGAATATTTGACTGCATTCTCAAGGATATTCGTTAATGCTTCTACCGTCCATTTTGAATCATGGTTCACAACTATATCATCATCCATCTCCACCTGAATGGAAATATCTTTTCCTCTTGCCTTCATATAAATCTGACTGACAGCCTCTGTTAGCGTTTTCTTCAGGCTTTCATGAAGCGAATGTATCTGGATCATATGTGTTTCCAGCCTTGAAAGATTTACCAGTTCATTCAAGAGCTGTTCCAGTTTGGTAAGTTCCTGTGATTCCTGCTCCAGAAACTCCCTCTGTTCTTCTCCTGTAACCCGATTTTCTGCCACCAGCTCATGACTCATCCGGAGTGATGCAAGCGGAGTCTTCAACTGATGGGAAATATCTGTAATCAGACTCTTCGTACCATTTTCTTCCTGCTCCAGACGTTCCTTCAAATCTTCGAAATATTGCCCCCCAGCTCCTTTACAGATTCCCACACCTTTAACCATTGTTCCGATTCTGATGTTTCTTCAGGATATGTTTGGAATTTTCCTTTTCTGAATTCCTGCAGACATTCATATAATTGCTGTAATTGTTCCTCATCACCGTATCTGCTCCAGTTTTTTCTTCGGTCCAGGTACAAGAACAGGCTACATACTATGACTCCCACTAGTAATCCAATTCCCCCCCAGATAATCCTTATAACCACATCTGAAGATCCACTCCCTGAGTGATAACCATAAGTTTCTTCCAGCATCTGTACGACTCTTTCTATCTTCTGATCGTCCCGGTCTCTTATAAAATCTACTGTTCCTGACTTTTCCCAGATTGCAACTATTTCCCCCCCTTCCAGTTCAGGATGTTCTGCAAGGAGCAGTGCTATCTGCGTTGCTTTCGCATTTTCCTCATACTTTGTTATCAGATACATTCCTACTGTAAAAAATACTGCAAAGATTACATATACGATAAAATACCGTTTTAATTTTTGTTTACCTTTCCGGTCCATATATATCCCAGTCCTCTCACATTCGCTATCTCTTCTGTTCCAAGTTTATTCTTCAGTCTGCTTATATTGACAGTAACCGTATTATCATCGACAAATTGACCGTCTATATCCCATACATGCTCCAGGATACTTTCTTTTGAAACAATCTGTCCTGCATTCTCCCAGAGATACAGCAACAGAGAGAATTCTTTCTTACTTAAAGTAACTGGTTCATCCCCCCCTTTATACACCTGCATCGTTTTCATATGCACCGTAATCTCTCCGGAAGACATAATCTGTGCCTGTACCTTAGAAAGCCGTCTCATCAATGCGTTCACCTTCGACACCAAAGCCATCAGTGAAAATGGTTTGGTAATATAATCATCTGCCCCTGTATCATAACCATTTACAATATCTATTTCCTGATCCAAAGCCGTAAGATAGATAAGATATGTATCTCCACCTGCACGTACCATCCTTCCAAAATCCAGTCCTGTACCATCCGGCAATGTAATATCGCTGATAACAAGAGCATAATCTCCTTTTTGAAATGCTTCTTTTGCTTCCTTTATTGTATAAACCTGACGAACCTCATACCCTTCCCGTGAAAGTAACAGGGCAATTCCCCCGATTTAGATTCAAGTCATCCTCCAGTAATAATATTTTCTGCATCAAATACTCCACCTCTATTTGTAATAACCTGTTCTTTTATCATATCAGTCCTATCTTTTGTCTACAATAAAAATAAAATTAACATACATACTTTTCCTTCATATGTTCAAGGATTTCACCGGATACTGCTTCAGAAATCGATCAATCCATTTCTGATTGCTTCTCTGTAACATCCGAAGTCTGGATAAAAGCTGTAGACAACTGCAGCTCTATGTTACTAAAGTCCTATCCATCAATACAGGAGTTATAGAATGCCGTGAAGATACCGTCAAATTCCATTTCAATAATATGTAGGCTGTCCATTGTGTGCTCCAGATAAGTCAGTGTTCCTCTATCCAAATCTATACTCGGCTTTCCTAGTGAGTTTGCTATTACATCTGGATTTGTAATTCCAAACATCTCCTTTATATCCGGCATAAGATAATCCACGATATCCGGCAGCCTTTTCTCATACGCCTGTGCCAGTTCAACTGCATGCTTCTCATAATCGGAATGTATACTGTCACAGACAAATTCAATCCCGTTTATTTCCATCTTATAGTAATCATTATTCTCATCATAGACAAACGCTGTACCCTTACTTTTTTTATTTTTTTCCAAAATCCCCATGATATATCTACACTTTCCCGGTTCTTCCGCCATACACAGTCTAAAAAACTGTAACTTAATGCTTACGTTTGTAAAAAATAACTCCTGCCAAAATCAATAAAATAATTCCAACTACAATCATAAAAATAAAATTATCACCATTTAACTTCCCTGCTATGAAAATAGAAGTCGGGCCATCCGCACCACCAATAACAGAAACGGCTGTGTTTTCTTTCTGCTTCAGTACAATGCCAATGACTGCCAATACAATTCCTAAAATTCCGGCTATGATTCCCAATCGCTTTTTCATTGCTACCACCTCAAATCATTTTTATCTGCTCAATCAAATGTAAATTGTTATGCAAGTATTTCTATGCAAATGAAGCATAGATAACCCATATTTCTGCAAACATTACCAATAAAAGTACACCATCTATCATCCAATTAAACTGAATGTCCGTTAAGAAAGTTTTTGAATGTGTCAGGCAATATTTTACTTTTTCTCGTCCAGTCAAAAAAGTGATAAGCACTTGTAATATAGGAAATAAAAATATTTGTATTTTTCTTCCATAATCATCCGCAATCCCATTTGCAAAATGTACTGGAATAATACTCGGTAAGAAAAATATACTTACAAGAGCAAGCAAAAATCCTATTATACAAATTATCCATGTGAATTTTCTAGTATTGATAAATTTCATAACAATCCTTCTTTCTGCTAAATTCAAGTTTTTCCAATACATAACACGTACTTACATTATACTCCTCACCAATGCAAACCTCAATTTATTCTCCATCCTTTTTCCCGTTATTAAGCTTCGGGCAGTAAAATGCCTTTACTTCCACCCCCATCTTCCTCCGACTCAATTTCCACATAATAATCCCGGATAAAGTATCCCGCATTATGCTCCTGAATGGCGTACAGCTCCAATGTCTGAAAATCCACCAGTACCAGATCACGTGGCTTTGGTTTTTGTGTTTCCTCACAGAATACTTCCATGCTTTCCACCAGCTTATCCAGACATTCCTGACACAGATGGTTCTGTACTTTTTTCACATCGAAGATACTATCTTCCCCCCCGTAATCCACCGATACTTCGGAAATCCCGTAATCCGACATCTGCTCCGTATGGAAAAAGCAGCCGCCTTCTCCTGTCCCGGTATAACCCATATGCCCGTTTCCCTGCGGGCCGGTAAGATTCCCGTCTTCATCGTGATTCCGTATATGCATATCCATCACATACCATTGATTGGTACAGATGACTCCAAGATCATCAAACTTCCGAAAATATCCCATCATGCTCCGTTCATGACTCCCACACAGCCAGCACTGCTTGGGATCTTTCAGCTTGCTTTCTACTAATTCAGGCACCTTTCTTTCTACCGGGTGATATTCCTGCTCCTGTGTTTTTTCAAGATAACCTGTCAGATCCAGCCGGCTGATTCCCAGTCCGATCAGAATTCCTGCCGCACATGCCAATAATCCCACATATCCCTTTTTCATATCATAGTCATCCTTTAAGAATTAGTTTTATAATGCTTTTAGGATTACTATATCAAATCTTGCAATCACTTTCATCATAAATCGCATATTTTTATGTGTTTTATTGCATATACAACTTTCAAAAAAACTGCCTGCGGCAATTTCGCAGACAGCTTCTATTTCATCATCTCTTCAATTATCACATCCAGCATCCGAAGCACGCTTTCCTGCTTCTTCGGTGTGAGCCCTTCCAGCTTTCCTTCCACTACAGAAGTATGTTCCATTCTGGTAAGAGGAATCACTTCCTTCAGCACTTCATTCGGTTCCGCACCTAATACATTCAACAGCTTTACAAATGTTTCCATCGTAGGTGTTTTCACTTCCCGCTCAATCGCACCCAGATGGTTGGTACTGATATCCACCAGTTCAGCCAGTTTCTCCTGCGTAATTCCTGCCTCTTCCCTGTACCTGCGGATTGCCTTTCCCATTCCTTTCACACGCACACCTCCTCCTTCCAGTATTCACTAACGCTTAAAGCATTAGTCATGTAAATCCAGTATAATTGGTTGCAAATCACGCTTACAGTATCCATAAGGATTGCATTTACAACGCTTTTAGCGTTGGTCACGTTTTTGGCACTCCATCGTCTGTAACTGGCACATTCCTGCGATTGTAGCGGTAATTTACCCATGTTAAAATTGATATTGTCAAAATTATATGCAGAAGGAAACGCAGCACTGCCTTATGGGAAGCCTCTCCTGCGGCAAATAAGCTGCGTTTTTTCTGTAAGATAGGAGGATCTTTACAATTTCATACTTTGATTTAGGACGCAGCCTGCATTGACCGGGCTGCGTCCTTTCTTGAGGCAGGAAAACCATAAGCAAAGGCAGGGAGGTAATTCTCCTGCCGCTCTTATAAAAAGGAGGTATCTTTACGTGAAACACAAACTGAAAAACGCTCCGCCAGACACAAAACGGCATGTCAATTATGGCAGATGCCTGTATGCTGCATTTCTGGCTGTCACAGTCCTCTGCGGATATACACAGCCGGTTTTTGCCGCTACCATCTGGACCAAAGCCAATGAGATCATGAAGGATGTCTATAACCAGATTATCCTCATTTCCACCATTGCTGCAGTCGTAACGGCATCGGTTGCCCTTCTGATGATGAATTTTTCCAAAAGCGGAAAAACCGTGGACGAATCACGTGCATGGCTCAAGCGTATCGTCATTACCTGGGCGATCTTAAACGGGCTTGGCTTTATCATGGCTTACATCACCCCCCCGTTCTTTGCAGGCGGAAAATGGAACGGATAGACGAAAGGAGATGCCACTATGGGAATACTTGACGGAATCGTGGAATGGATTGCCGAACAGGTCATGAACATTCTGGATCTGATCACCACTTCAGTCCTCGGTGCTCTGGGCTGTTCCATGGATACGTTTCTTCGCTACTTTCCTGCAGCCGAGACCATGTATCAGGTCTTTCTGGCACTGGGCATCGGGCTGATCCTCTTAAACTGGGTATGGCAGCTCTTTAAAAATTACTTTATGGGAGCCGGTATCGAAGCGGAAGATCCCATTAAGCTGTCCATCCGTTCCTTCCTCTTTATCTTTCTCACCTTCTATGCGAAAGATATTGTGGATCTGCTCCTGAAGATTTCAGGAACACCGTACAACTGGATTTTGACGGAAGACCTGCCGCCTTTAAAATTTGCGGATTTTAACTCCGTAGTCACAGTCATCCTAGGAGTCTGTGCAAATGGGGCGGTAGCCATCATTGCACTGATTCTGGTACTGATTCTGGCGTGGAACTACATCAAGCTGCTCTTTGAAGCGGCAGAACGTTATATTCTTCTGGGGGTACTGGTCTACACAGCCCCCCCGGCAGCTTTTTCCATGGGTGCCAGCCAGTCAACTGGAAATATCTTCAAAAGCTGGTGCCGGATGCTTGGCGGCCAGTTCTTTTTGCTGCTGATGAATGCGTGGTGCCTGCGGCTGTTTACTTCTATGGTCGGCACCTTCCTTGCCAATCCGTTATCCCTATAAGAAAGGAGGACCAAAATGAAACTTAGAAAGAAACTCATACCATTCCTGGTATTAACTGCCTGTCTGGTACTGTTTTGCTCCATGCCGGTCTTTGCAGCGGAGCTTACGGAAGCAGATGTGGAAGCGGCAGTTGCCAGTCAGGGAAAGGAGGCGGTAACCGGAAATGTCTTCGTCTGGTTCCTGTGTGCCATTGCCTTTTTAAAGGTATCCCAGAAAATTGATTCTTTTCTGGCATCGCTTGGCATCAATGTCGGCAATACCGGAGGAAACATGATGGCTGAACTTCTGATTGCAGGACGGAGCCTGACCGGTTCCATGCGTTCCCATGGTGGTGGCGGCTACCGCAAAGCCTCTTCTCCCGGAAGTGCGGCTGTCGCAGGAAGCTTCCTATCCGGCGGGCTTGCCGGAGCAGTGGGAAGACAGGTACAAAGGGAAGCGGTCAATTCCGCAACCGGTTATACCGAACACAGCAGTATCGGGAACATGCTTTACCAATCATCCCTGAACAAAGGCGGAGACTTTGCCAATCAGGTCATCAGCAACATTGCACAGGGAAATTACGGTCAGGTGGGTTCCATCAAGGGAGCAGACGCACAGAAAGCCTTTACTTCCTATATGGGCATCAAGCCGGGCGGCGGTTCTTCCTATGATAATGTAGAAATCGGCGGCGGACGGATCACCGGTACCGAAACCGGAAGTTCCGGGAACCGGGATTTTGCCCTGTACCATGCCGACCAGTATGCAGCTCCGACTCAGGGCGCCTACTCTACGGTGCAGTCCGTGGACGGTTCCACCTGGTACAAGCAGTATGCACAGGATACGGTAGAAAAAGCACCATATACTTCCGGCAACGGCAAAGTATCCTACAATGAATCCATTGTCCAGAAACTGCCGCCAGCCCCACAGCGAAAGGAGCGTATGTAACATGCCAAAAACAGCCTTGATGGGCAGTCCTCTTGCTGTCATCGGTACAGTATTCCGGCACAGGCGCACCCTTGCGAAAACCGGAGCAGCCGTCGGCGGTGTACTGATGCTTCCCATGCTGTTCCTTGTCATGCTTCCGGGACTCGTCTTCGGAGACCTCTCTGAAAATACCGGAGCACTGACCAGCAACACGGTAATCAGTAAAAATATCCGGGCTTCCAATCAGGCAATCGTGGAGGTGCTTCAAGAAAGCCATGATGCACTGCTTGCTAAGATCAATGCGGAAATTTCCAGACTCCCGGAAGGAGATACTGCCTCTATCAGCGATCCTTACGCTTCCAGTATCATCGTAAATGCGAACCAGCTCATCGCACAGTTTTGTGCCAGCCAGGATGACTATAAAAATATAAATATCAGCAAACTCAAAAGCCTGATCCGGGAAAACGAGGACGGGCTTTTTTCTTATGACGTTACTTCAGAAACGGTCACGGTGGAAGTTCCGGCGGAAGAGGAAAATGCACCACCCAGAAAGGTTACTTTTACCCGCCATACCTACACGGTCAGCTATGCCGGAGATGCCTACTTTGCAGATCACGTCTTTCATCTGACCGATAAGCAGAAAAAAACGGCAGACAGTTATGTGGAAAACCTGACCATGTTCTTTGGCGGCTCCGCTTCCGGTCTTGCCATGGCGGTAGGTGTCAGCGATGAGGTGCTGGCTTACCGGGCTACCATCCAGCAGGTCGCACAGAAATACGGCATGGAAGCTTATGTGGAACTCCTCATGGCAGTCATGATGCAGGAAAGCGGCGGGCGTGGAAGCGATCCCATGCAGGCGGCAGAAGGCGGCTTTAATAAGAAATACCCCCCCCATGTCCCCCCCAACGGCATCACCGATCCTGCTTATTCCATCGAATGTGGGATTCAGGAATTAAAGTATGCACTGGATAAAGCAGGATGTACCGGACCTACCGACCTGGACCGCATCAAGCTGGCGCTTCAGGGTTACAATTACGGCTCCGGCTATATCGACTGGGCAATGGAACGTGACGGCGGCTATACCAAAGAAAACGCCATTGCTTATTCGGATATGATGTGTGCCCGTCCGAACTGGCATTATGACCGGTATGGGGGGGACAAGGAATATGTGGAGCATGTTCTCCGGTATTATCAGATTACCAATACCGGCGGAAGCTATCCGGCAAACGGAATGCAGATTCCCCCCCACTATCTCCAGACCGATTACGGGAACATCCCTTATGGCGGCGGCTCCATCGCATCTTCCGGATGTGGACCTACCAGCTTTGCCATGATCGCCAGCTATCTGACCGGGAACACTATTACCCTCCGGATGCAGTGGCATGGTGCGGGAATTCCTATTATAAGCCGGGAGTTGGAACCTACTGGAGCTACTTTCAGGCTGCAGCCAGTCATTTCGGCTGTGGCAGCGTCACACAGACCAGCAATGCCAATACGGTACTTCAGGCACTCTCCGAAGGCCGTCCGGTCATCTCCTCTCAGCGGGCAGGACTTTTCACCAGCGGCGGGCACTTCATCGTGCTCCGGGGTGTTACGGCAAACGGCAAGGTACTGGTCAATGATCCCAATGACAGTGACGCAAAGAACTATATTAACCGTGAATTTGATATGATGTCGGAAATCCATGCCACGCAAATGCCTACTGGATCTTCGACAAAAAATAAAGGAGCCTTTATGAACAGAACAAAAGTGATTCTTTCCATTTTTCTGATGCTGTTTCTGCTGCTTGCCGGACTGGTTCTCCCCAGTTTCTGGAAAAGCCAGAAAAAGAAGTTTCCGGAAACAAAGGCAGGGAACCGGCAAAAGAAACAGCAGAAACAAATTCCGATACCCCCCCCATGCCGGAATATCTGGATTTTGATGCTTTAAAAGCATTTTTCTCCGACAGCCAGATTGCTTCTCTCAAAGAGCAGTTTCCTGTCTACCTAAAAGAATATGTCAAAAAAGAACAGACAAGCATCACCTTCCTGCCGGGAAAAACCAGCTACCCTACCGAAACAACCGTCTGCCTGATGTTTTCACTTTCCGATCAGGATACGCTTCCGGTTACCTACCACACCCCGACAGGTGTGTTTTTATTTGGAGAAGACGGGGGGGTACAGGTCTCTGCAGATACGACTGTTTACGAAAAGCAGACCGATGATTCCCTGCCATCACTGACTTCGCAGGACATCGAACACTTGCAGGAAGGCGGGTATCCGGATACTTCTGACAGCCCGGAAGCTCCGGACACAGAATCCGGCAGTGCCTCTGTGCCTTCCGAAGATGCGAAAGATACGAAAAAGGAGGTGCAGCCATGACACAGCCAGAAGAAACACCGGTTTCCTTTATCCCGCCCAACTTCATTGAGAAAGGCAAGATTCTAAACGGAACCTTTGACATCCGCAATGCCATAGAAAGCATTGTTCTTTCCCTGGCAATCGGTATCCCTGTTTTCCACCTGCCGCTGTCCCTGACTGCCCGCATCATCATTCTCTGCATGACCGCACTTCCGGCGGCAATGGTAGCCCTGATTGGAATCGGCGGAGAGAGCATCACTGCCTTTCTGATGAATGCCCTGCGTTTTGTAGTGAACCGCAGGGTAATCTGGAGGTCCGACAGTCTTCCGGAAGGAAAGCCACGCAGGAAACCACGTTTCAAAGAGCCAAAGACAAAGAAACACCGGAAAGCAGAAAAAATGGCAGAGCCTTCCAAAGTAATGGCATCGGCTCCCCCGCAGTCTGAACCGGACGCACCAGCCCCCGCCAAAAAGTAAAAAAAAAGAACACCGGCAGTTTGATACCTCCACCAAGCGGGGGGGCATCAAAAAACAGGCAAAGGAAGATATCCGTTATCTGAAGTGGGAGCAGAAAGAAGCCAGCCGACAGAAAAAAGAGGCGGCGAAACAGATAAAAATCCAGAAAAAAACGGAAGCCCGGAGACGAAAGGAGGAAGAAAAACGGGCAGTTTCCGAAAAGCGGGCGGCAAAAAAAGAGCAGAAAAAGAAGGTGGTTTCCAAGAAGGACGCCTCATCTGCCACGGCAAACCCCCCCGTTTCCCGGAAAAAGCGAAAGAAAGACCAGACCTTGGAGGATTATCTTCCGGTGGAAAAAATCGAAAACGGGATCGTCTATACCACAGACGGACGGTACGTGAAGATCCTGGAGATTGAACCAATCAACTTCCTGCTTCGAAGTGCCAGAGAACAGCAGGGCATCATTTACAGCTTTATCAGCTACTTAAAGATCAGCCCGGTCAAACTCCAGATCAAGATGATCTCCAAAAAAGCAGACATCAATAAGCATTTGGAGCAGTCCCGGCTGGAGCTGGAGCGGGAAACCGATCCTCATTGTCAGGAACTGCAGCGTGACTACATCCAGTTTGTCCAGAACTTAAGTTCCAGAGAAGCAGTATCCAGACGGTTCTTTCTGATTTTTGAGTATGAACCTTCAACGCCAACCGGAAGGAGGAGGAACGGGAAATCCTTGCCGCCCTTGAGACGGCATCCCAGACTGCCAAAACCTTTCTGTACCAGTGCGGGAATGAAGTGGTCACCCATGACAATGAGGATGAATTTACCACAGATGTCCTGTACACACTGTTAAACCGTACCCTTTGTACGGAGGTTCCGCTTCCGGACCGGATCAGCACTGTACTGTCCGCCTATACAAAGGAAAATCGCATGGAGGAACTGGATCACATCCGGATCAACGAGTTTCTCGCACCGGAAAGTGTGGATTTCAGGCACTCCCATTATGTGCAGATCAATGGGCTTTACCATTCCTACCTGCTTGTGCCGTCTGACGGCTACAAAAACCGGGTAACTCCCGGATGGCTGTCACTCCTTGTCAATGCCGGGGGGGAAGGGATTGATATTGATTTCTTTCTCCAGAAACAGCCAAAGGACAAGATTCAGCAGCGTCTCGGTCAGCAGATCCGTATCAACCGTTCCAAATTAAAGGATGCGTCCGATACCAACACTGACTATGACGATCTGGACTCTGCGATCCGCTCCGGTTACTTCTTAAAACAAGGGCTTGCCAATAACGAAGATTTCTATTACATGAATCTTCTCATTACCATCACCGCCACTACTCTGGAAGAACTGCAATGGCGGATTCAGGAAATGAAAAAGCTCCTGATCTCGCAGGATATGAACTTACACTCCTGCTACTTTTTACAGGAACAGGGCTTTCTCTCCTCCCTGCCGCTGGCAAATCTGGACAAGAAGCTTTTTAAGCTGTCCAAGCGGAACGTACTGACTTCCGGGGGGGCGGCAAGCTGCTATCCCTTCGTCAGCTACAGTATCTGCGATGATAACGGAATCCTCTTTGGGGGGGTAAACAAGCATAACAATTCCCTGGTCATTGCGGATATCTTTGATTCCAGGCAGTACAAGAACAGCAACATCTGTATCTTAGGCTGTTCGGGAGCAGGAAAGACCTTCACCATGCAGACCATGGCACTAAGGATGCGAAGAAAAGGCATCCAGGTGTTCATCATCGCTCCCCCCCTAAAGGGACACGAATTTTACCGGGCTGCAAGGAATGTCGGCGGAGAATTTATCCAGATCTCCCCTGCCAGCAAAAACTGTATCAACATCATGGAAATCCGAAAGGTGGATAATTCTGTAAATGAACTTTTAGACGGACCGACCCTCGATGCCTCCGCACTGGCTGGCAAGATTCAGCGGCTTCATATCTTTTTCAGCCTGCTGATCCCGGATATGTCCCATGAGGAGAAGCAGCTTCTGGATGAAGCCCTGATCAAAACCTATGCCTTAAAAGGGATTACACATAAAAATGAATCCCTGACAGATCCGCAGCATCCGGAGCAGTACAAAAAGATGCCCATTCTGGAGGATGTCTACAATGTCCTGCTGGAAAGCGAGGATACCAAACGTCTGGCTCATATCCTGAACCGCCTGGTTCACGGTTCTGCTTCTTCCTTTAACCAGCAGACCAATGTGGACCTGACCAATAAATATACGGTACTGGATATCTCCGAACTGACCGGTTCCAGCGATCTTTTAACGGTCGGCATGTTCGTTGCCCTGGATTATGTCTGGGATAAAGCGAAGGAAAACCGTACCGAAGAGAAAGCCATCTTTGTCGATGAGGTCTGGCAGCTCATCGGTGCATCCAGCAACCGACTTGCAGCGGAATTCGTACTGGAGATTGCCAAGATCATCCGGGCTTACTCTGGAGCCGGCATCTTTGCCACGCAGGATTTAAACGACTTCTTTGCTCTGGATGACGGAAAATACGGCAAAGGCATCATCAACAACTGCAAGACCAAGATCATTCTCAATATGGAAGATGAAGAGGCGCAGCGAGTGAAGACCATCCTGCACCTGTCGGAAACGGAAGTTATGAACATCACCCATTTCCAACGAGGAAACGGTCTGATCTCAACCAACAACAATAACATCACTGTGGAATTTAAGGCTTCCAATCTGGAAAAGGAGCTGATTACCACAGATCGGCAGGAGCTTCTGGAAATCCTTGCGAAGCAGAAGAAACAGGCCGTGTAACTTTGGGCGGCACTGACGCTGCCCTTTTCATTTGAACTTCAAGAAGGAGGAGACTTATGTTACAGACATACAAATCCTATACCAGACGGACGCTGGCTATGCTGCTGGCAGTCCTTGTCGCAATCGGCGCATTGTTTTCCGGCAGTTTTCCGGTTCATGCAGCCGACGGCACCATCAGCTATAAGGCAGGTGCCAATATCCCTTACGGCAGCTATTTTACCTCCCGCATGAGTTTTGACGGGAGCAATACTGCTTACTGCGTGGAACCACTGAGGAAAACACCTTCCTCTGGTTCCTATTCCTATGACCTTTTAAGCCAGAACTCCCCGCTCAGAAAAGCTCTCTACTACTTAAACGGCGGCTACGGCTACGATAAAGTCGTCAAGGATAAATATTTCAGCGGCTGGAGTGATGACAACAGCTATGTCATCGGACATCTGGTTGTCGCTTACATCTATGCCGGCAATTCTGCTGACACCGGAGCCTTCCATGGCGCTCCGCAGTCCTATATTGATAAAGCACTGGAAGTAGCCAGTGCCATCCAGGGACTTCCGAACCCGCCGGAAGGCTTTCGGGCATTCATCGTTCCGGGACAGGGCAGCCAGACCATTGCCGGAAGCTGGTATCAGGTTCCAAACGGCTGGATCGAACTGAAAAAATCTTCTGCCAACGGAAGCGTATCGGACGGGAATCCGAATTACAGCTTAAAGGGTGCTGTGTATGGGATCTATCAGGGTGAGAAGCTCATCCAGAAACTGACCACCGATGAAAACGGGTATGCCAGATCCGGCGAACTGGAGGAAGGCGATTATACCGTAAAAGAGCTCTCTGCTTCCAAAGGCTACATTGTAGACACCAAAGCTCACAAAGTCACTGTAAAAGCAGAACAGACTTCTGCTGCAAACGTAACAGAGATTCCGCAGAATAATCCCATGGATCTGGTGCTTGAAAAGCTGGATGCTGAAACAAAGAAAGCCTCCCCACAGGGAGCAGCTTCCCTTGCAAACACAGAATTTACAGTCAAGTTCTATACCGAGCAGTCTGACAGCGATCCTGCAGAAGCTGGAAAGAAACCTGCACGTACCTGGGTATTAAAAACAGACGCTTCCGGAAAGATGCATTTTACGAAAGATTATTTTGTAAGCGGCGATGCCTTCTATTATACAAGTGACGGCAAAACGGTCTGCCTTCCACTTGGTACTGTAACTGTACAGGAAAGCAAAGCCCCCCCTGCGGGTTATCAGCTCAATCCAACTATTTTTGTACAAAAGATTGAAGCGGAGGGCAATCAGGAAACCATTTCCGTATACCAGTCTTCAACCGCAGAAGAATCCGTCATCCGTGGCGGAGTCAAAATCCAGAAACGTGACATCGAAACCGGAAAAGCAAAACCACAGGGTTCCGGAACATTGGAAGGTGCGGTCTTTACAATTACTACTTTAAATGACAATCCTGTACTGGTAGACGGGAAATCCTATACCAAAGATCAGGTGGTCCTTACCCTTACTACAGATAAATCCGGTATTGCTGCAACTGCAAAAGATGCTCTCCCATTCGGACATTACCGTGTGGATGAAACAACTGCACCTTCCGGTTATCTGAACAGCGGAAAGATCTCTGTAGAATTTGACATCACAGAACAGGGAAAAATCGTGGAACTGACTGCAAAAGACAATTCCATCTCCAATCAGGTCATCCGCGGGGATCTGGAATTTGTCAAGATTGCTGACGGCAGCCAGAACCGTCTGGCAAATGTGCCATTTAAGATCACTTCCAAAACAACAGGCGAAAGCCATGTGATTGTGACAGATGCCAACGGTTATGCCAGCACTTCCTCCAAATGGAACAAACATACCGCAAATACCAACCGGGGGGGTGAGTCTTCGGAAGACGGCATCTGGTTCGGCACCTCCAAACCGGATGATTCCAAAGGCGCTCTCATTTACGATACTTACACTCTGGCGGAACAGCGTTGTGATTCCAACAAAGGCATGGATCTTTTAACCTTTGAAGTCAAGGTTTATAAGGATTCTGTTCTGATACAGGTTGGAACTCTGACCGATGATGCCATTGAGATCGGCACGACTGCTCTGGATGCCGAGACCGGTACACACATGAGCCAGCCGGCAAAAGAAGTGACCATTGAAGACGTTGTGGAATACGAAGGACTGAAAAAGGGCCAGAAATACAAACTGACTGGAACCTTAATGGATAAAAAAACCGGGGGGGAACCAATCCTTGTGGATGAAAAACCGGTGATTTCTGAAACTGAATTTACTGCAAAGAAATCCTCCGGCTCCGTCAAAGTAACCTTTACCTTTGATGCAACTTCCTTAAAGGGAAAAACAACCGTTGTCTTCGAGGAATTATATCAGGATGAGATGCAGCTTGCAGTCCATACCGACATCAACGATGAAGACCAGACCATCTATTTCCCGGAAATCAAGACTACTGCGAAAGATGCGGACACGAACTCCAATATTTCCTGTGCAAAGGAAGAAATCACGCTGGTGGATACGGTTTCCTTTAAGGGGGGCTGGTTCCTAACCAGAAATATGAAGTGACTGGAACTCTGATAGATAAAGAAACAAAGAAACCAGTCGAAGCAGACGGAAAACCGGTGACAGCAAAAGCATCCTTCAAGCCAAAAGAATCCGCTGGTACGGTAGATGTTACCTTTACCTTTGATGCCAGCTCCTTAAAAGGGAAAACAGTAGTTGTCTTTGAATCCCTGGCTTACAAAGACAAGGAAGTTGCCGTACACACAGACATTGCGGATGAAGGACAGACTATTTACTTCCCGGAAATCAAAACCACTGCAACAGATGCTGCTTCCGGCACACACTATGCAAAACCGGAAAAAGAACTGACGCTTACAGACCTTGTGGAATACAAAAACCTGATCCCAGGCAAAGAGTACAAGCTGACAGGAACACTCATGGATGCGGAAACCGAAAAACCTTTCGATGTGGATGGCAAAGCTGTGACTGCAGAAACAAGTTTCACTCCGGAAGAAGCTAACGGCAGCGTAGAGCTTTCCTTTACCTTTGATGCCTCTGCACTTTCCGGAAAAACGCTCGTGGCATTTGAAACAATGACTTTTGAAGATCACGAAGTAGCGGTACATGCGGACATCAAAGATGCCAACCAGACCATCTACTTCCCGGAAATCAAAACCACAGCCAAAGACGGCAGTGACGGGGATCAGGATGTCTCTGCTTCCAAGGAAGCGACTATCGTAGATACGGTCACTTATCATGGTCTGATGCCTGGATCTGAGTACAAAGTCATCGGAACCCTGATGAATAAGGAAACCGGAGAGGCTTTGTTAAAAGACGGAAAACCAGTTACCGCTCAGGCAGAATTTAAAGCAGAAAAAGCTGGCGGCTCTGTGGAAGTTACCTTTACCTTCGACGCTTCTGCTCTTGCCGGACAGGATGTGGTTGTCTTTGAAAAGCTCTACTATACAGACGGAAAAACCGAGCATGAGATTGCTTCCCATGAGGATCTGAAGGATGAAGGTCAGACCGTACACATGACGGAGCTTCCGAAAGAACCGGAGACGCCTCCGGTAGCTCCGCCTGTAAAGACCGGCGATGAGACGCCGCTTCTCCTGTATGCCGGAATCGCCATAGCTGCACTTGCAGGTGCAAGTGTCCTGGGCATCGTTTACTTCAAACGCAAAAAGAAACATCAGTAACTCATAACGAAGACTCCTGCAGGCAGCTCCCACATGGAACTGCCTGCTTCTTTAGTAGGTGATGAATATGAAACACCCCCCCCACTGCAAGACAGATGCCAAGCACATCCGTCATTTTCTGAACCTCTGTGAAGGGAACTGGCACTCCTGTATCTACGTCTGGTGCCGCACTTGTAACGCACAGGAAAGCTGTGAGAACTCTGGCTTTTTATTCCATCCGGATGAAACGGGAAGCCCCTGCATCCTCCCTCTTTCAGATGCAGCGCTTTTGTTTCCCCCCCGGATACCGGAGCCAACCGAATGTACCGGAAGCATGAGCATTGCTGCTTTTACAGAGCTTTATCTGCCCTATCTGGCCGCTCAGAAGCTGCCTTTAAAGCCATGTCCCATTCCGGCACTGCTCCGGCTTCAGGAGAACCAGCAATATGACTGGTAACAAAAAGTTGCACTTTCAGGCTCTTATACGTACAGGATATGTAAAGAAAGGAGCACTGCCTATGTTAAACGTAATTTCAATCATCCAATGTATCGATCAGTCTTTACGAACCTGATATTTATTCCCATGATTTTTGTCCTGTATGTGAAATTCCGTCCGAAAAAGCCATGGACCAGAAGGCGCAGGAACACTTACCTGCTCTGTCTGGTACTGATCAGCTTATTCCTGCTACGGATTTTCTGTGAGAAGTTCATCTTTACACCGGTTAATTATCCACGTTTCACAGACAGCGGCTTATTCCCGCTCATCCGAGCAATTTTCTATCCTGGCATCTGAAAAATGGGGATTCGTGCCATTTAGTCCGAATCTGGGATCAGTATCCGCTTGCGTCCTATGGGAATTCATCACCTGCTTACTTACAATATAAGTATACAGTACGTACTGGTTATCCACGTACACGTTACGTATCGTGTATGTACAAGCGAGGTGAAAACAGATGAAGAAACCAAAAATCATCCGCTGCCCTTACTGCGGCGGAACAGCAATATTAAGAGATGCATCCTTTGTATATGGAACGCATTCTCATGGCGGACAGGTTTATGTCTGCTCCCACTATCCATCCTGCAATTCCTATGTCGGGGTACATCCGGGAACCAAGATACCAAAAGGAACGCTCGCCAACCGGGAGCTTCGTCAAAAGCGGATTCAGGCACATCGAATTTTCGATCAGATCTGGCAACAGGGCATCCTTTCCAAACCGGAAGCATATCGCTGGGTGGCAGATAAGTTCTGTCTGACAGATAAGCAGGCTCACATCGGACAGTTCAGCAACTATATGTGCGACCAGCTCATTCGGGAATCCGCAGATGTTTTAAAGAACAACCATATTCCCTTCCGCCTCCGGGCAGCCAGCTGAAAGGCGGTGATTGATGATGACCTTACCACTAAATAAAAAGCAAAAACAACTGGTGGAAAAATCCATGGATCTGGTTCCGATCATGATTCGTTCCATGACCCGCACCGCTGCCTATGTAACTGAGGAAGAACAACAGGAATTATGTCAGATTGGATATCTGGCTTTGTGCCGGTCGCTGTCGGATTTGAGGAAGGAAGATCATTCCAGCCTTATGCCAAAACTATCATCCGTCATGCCATCTTTGACTACTGGCGGAAAATTGCCCGTGACCGCTCCATGCTCTGTTCTCTGGACGAAGCATCATCTGAAGATGAACATCTCCATTATCGTGATTTGTTTTCCTACGAGGATACACAAACAACTCACCCGGAAAAGGACACAAACCAGACCTTGCTTCTTGAGCATTTAACCAGCTTGGCACCGGACAGTCCTCAACTATTCAGAAGGGAATTGTAGCCCTCTATCTGCAACAGCAGGGATATACCAGCTTTGACTTGGCAAAACACTACCAAGTACCAGCCAATCGTGTACGGGCATGGCAGAGCAAAGCACGGAAACTATTACAGCAGGATGATGCACTCTATGCACTTCTGACTTAACCTTGAAGGAGGGAACTTTTATGCTGACACTTTATACTGCTGTCGGAACCTTAAAATTTCAAAAAACGACAGGCGGAAAATCCATTCCTCTTGTAATCAACGATGGACAAGAATATGGACTATCGGATGACGAGCTGCTGCTCTGGAGCTGTCTTGCCTTCCAGATTCTGACGCTCCATGAACTCCAGGATGCCTATACCCTGCGCCAGATACAGAAAGAAGGTCCGAAAGGCTTATCCTTCCAACACTATCTGAACCGACTTTCCTTACGCGGTCTGGTTGTAAGCGGAATTGGACTGACAGGGGGGGTGGATGCCTTATATCGCCTTCTCGGCAGTCTGACCATTATTCCCTTGAAGGATACCTTTCCCATCCGGCTCTTTGGCTGCGTTCAGCTTTATCTGGAAGGAACTATTGGTGCAAAAGAGTTTGGCAGATATTTAAAGAAGAAACCCTCTTCACCGATGGAAGATACCATTCTGAAGCTGGCTGATAAGGTATCCCTCACGACCGCTGAGCTTGTCACAAGTATGGAGCAGGAAAAAGTAATCCACAACGAATCGGATATTATGGATGAGTTATACACAGAACCGGAGACAACTTACCAAACACTTGTGGATGATGTCCAGATTCACCATACCCAGTATCCAGTGCTGCAGGCTATTGCTAATTTGTACCTGAATAAACAAATCACATTTCATACATGTTAAAGGAAGGAACCTTATGCCAAAACCATTTTTCACAAAGCTGGTTGCCATCAGTGCAATCGGCTTTTTCTGTGTACTTTTTGGGTGCATCTTCGGGATCGCCACCCATGACCGGCTCTTTATCCTCATGAGCCTCCTCATCGGAATCTGCAGCATCTTGCGTGCACTCAGTTTCTACCACCTGATCCATACACATGCTTATCTGTCACTGGACGTAAGCTGCACGAAACGGGAACAGACACTCTTCGGGAAAAACCAGCAATATTGGTTTGCCAGTGATAACGGAAAGGAATACGCCTTCTCACTGGAAAAGAATATCAAACTCCTAGAGGGACATCGGTATCGGCTGTACTTCCGGAAACCACAGCAGGGAACAGGGCAATCGATGCCATGTGCCGGAGATATTCTCGGATATGAAGAACTCACCGATCAACTGCCGGAACTTCCGGATACATCCGTTTAGATAGAAAATGAGCCGCCCGTACTGCATCACCCCCCCTACAGTTCTGGCGGCTCATTTTATTATAAATAACCTCTCTTATTTCTATCAAACAATAGTGTTTGTATCCGCTTCAATGCCATGAGCATTGGCTCCGGGGTTATCCTGCCCGTAGCCTTCCAGAAGGTTTACGACGTCCCACACGCCGAGGCCAGCGCCCAACGCGATTACGAGAGTGGACAGGGTAGAGATAGCTTGACCGAAAAATGCCATAGTGTTTCCTCACTTTCTGCCGCTTATGCGGCGATAAAAATAGGTTGATAGGTGTATTTCCAACGGGGCCGGACGGCCCCCCCGGATTGGACGGGAAAGCCCCCCCGCAGGGCATGAAAAAAGCCCCCCCGCCGTTTCGGGGGGGTCTTGCTAAACGGCGGGGCTGGTGGTGCCGGGGGGCGTTGTCGTCGATCTCGTACACGTCGAATACGTCCCCCCCGGCTTGATTTTCAGCTGGGTACTTAAAAGCGCCTCCACGTCAAAGGTCAGTTTCTTGTCCGCGTCGGCGGTGTATTTATAATTAGGGTGCTTTGTCAGATCGTACTTGCGGGAGAAGAAGGGACGGACGCCCCGCAGCTGCAAAATGCACTTGTCGCCCGGCATGGTTGCCAGTTCGTCCATTGTCATTAGCTCCCGGCCCAGCTTTTGGTAGTTGGTGCCATAGCTCCGTTGCGTCCCTCTGGTGTCGCTGGTGGTGTAGGTGTCTATGCTTTCCTTGCCCAACAGCTCCACCATGTCTTTCAGGGTGGTTTTCTCCCGGCCCCCCTAAGAAAATGACCGAATCCATGTTGCCTATGATGGTTTCGGCGTTGTCCTTGTAAAGCGCCTTTAGCTGGGATTGCGCCTGCAAAAACAGGCACAGGGAGATTTCCCGCGAACGGACGACGGCGCACAGCTTTTCCAGCTGGGGGGGAACCTGCCCCGTGTTGGCGCACTCGTCCCACAGGCAGCGCACATGTACCGGCAGCCGCCCGCCGTAAACGTCGTCGGCCTTTTCACACAGCAGATTGAAAAGCTGGGTAAAGGCCATAGCGATTAGGAAATTAAAGGTGCTGTCCGTGTCGCTGATGATGAAGAACAGCGCCGATTTCCGGTCGCCCAGCGTGTCAAGCCCCCCCAGCTCGTCGTAGGCCATGATCTCCCGTACCTCCGCAATATCGAACGGGGCTAACCTTGCGCCGCAGCTAATAAGTATGCTCTTGGCGGTCTTGCCAGAGACGAAAAGTCAAGGACTTTTTCATCAAATTCACAAAGAAGTCACATTTTGCGGACTTCTTCACGAAGCAGACGCTTGATTTTGTCCTCCATCGTCTCTTTTGCGGTCTGGCTGAAATGCACACGGACGATATAGGTGGTCTTGCCAATCTGCTTTCTGACAGTAGGGCAAGTGGCGGTGTTGGTTGCGGTATTGTTCATTCAAAGTCCTCCTGTAAATGAAAAATGCCCGGTGACTGTTCATTATCGGGCGATGTCGGTATGAGGGAACAAGGCAAGGCGGCAACATTAAGGTATCTATAAAAACCTTGCCGTCTTTGCCACGCTTGCCGTGTTCCTGTTGTCAGTCTCGGAGATAGCAGACCCATGCTGTGCCGTCTTTCTCGGTCACAAGTCTGTCCCCCCCGATACGGCTCTTTGCCGTTCTCATGGTGCGTGAGGAAATCCCACGCTCATTGACCGTCTTTTCCAGCTCTGCACTTGGCATACGCTTTCCATCTGCCAGCAGTTCCAGAATGAGCATTTGCGCCTGTGCGGTCTTGCTCTCGGTCTTGGCGGTGTCTGTCCCGGCAAGAAGCTCGTCAGCGGTAATGTCATAAGCTCCTATCCATTCAAAGCCTTTCTCGTCTCCCAGAGAAAAGGCAAGGGACTGTCCGGGCGGCGCAAGGGAGCTTTTCTCATGGATAAGCACCCTCGTTGTGGGGGGGCTGTCCTTCAGCTTGCCGATAAAAAGCAGACTGCGGACTGCCGCCGTAATGTCGATAGACCCCAATCCCCGGTAGGTGCTTTGCGTTCCTACGGCTTTGTTCAGGTGTCCGATCAGCACGATAGCGCACCCGGTAGCCTGTGCAATGTCTCCCAGACTGCGGAATATCGGGCGCACCTCGTTTGCTCTGTTCATGTCCACATCTGCGCCCAGAAACGCCTGTACCGGGTCAATGATAACAAGCCTTGCGTTGTTTTCCCTGATTGCCCTTGCTATGCGCTCATCGGCAAGGGTCAGCGGTGTGTCCCTATCGTCAATGACAAGCACTCTTTCAAGGTCTGCTTCCGCTTCCATCAGTCGGGGCTTGACGGTATCGCCCAGACCGTCCTCTGCGGTCTGGTAGATGATGTTGAAAGGCTCAAGGGTCTCCATACCGGGTAAAGGCTTTCGGTTGGTGCAAGCCGCCGCAAGACGCATGGCAAAGTAGGTCTTGCCCTCGCCGGGGGGGTTGCCTGTATGATGGTCAGCTTTCCAAAGGGGGGGATATACGGAAACCATAGCCAATCCACGCTCGTCAGCTCCACATCTGCCATGCGGAGCATGGGGACAGGCTGGGCGGTGGGCAGCTCTCGCAGCGTGATTGTCTCGGCTATGAATTTGCGGCTGGGAATGTCCCCCCCTTGCTGACGGAGAACATCGTTCCAGTCTTTCCTTGCCGGGACAAGGCGAATGACGGCGATCTCGCCGGGAATGGACTGTGCCAGTCGGGTACAGGCTTCGCTTCCTGCGGTGTCGCTGTCAAGGCAGAGGAACACTTTTCGGGTGTCCTTGCGTTCAGAAAGGAAACGGTCAAGTGCTTTGCCAGAAACGCCGCCCAGGGCAAGATAGCTCCTTGTCTGCCAGTCTTGCGGATATAGGCAGATAAAGGATAAAAGGTCTATCGGTGCTTCAAAGACAAAGAGCTGGTTGCCGTTTCCCTCATAGCGGAACGGATAGGATTTGTCAGACCCGGCAATGTCCTGTCTGAATGGGTCTGCCGTTCCTCGCACATGGGCGTATCTCGGCGTACCGCTTCGGTCTCTGCCGACAAACACAACATTGTGCCGCTTTGCGTCCTCGTAAATATCCCCGGAAAGAAGAAAAGTCTCAACAAGCGTTTTGTTGAGACCTCGGCTTTCTGTGAGATATTGGATTGCTCTGTCGGCTGTTCTGTTGTGCAAGGGCAAGTGAAACGCTGTGGGCGGTGCTGTGCTGGCTTCGCTCTGCCCCCTCGCCGCTTTCGCCGGTCAGGAGCTGGACGGCTTCGGGAAAGGACTTTCCGTAAAACTCCATGACAAAATCAATGGGATAACCGCCCTTGCTCTGGCTGTGGCGAAACCACTTGTTTCCCCGGACGGTCAGGCTGTCATGTTCTTTCCAGCGGTATTCCCGTCCGCTTTTGATAAGTGTCTCTCCCTGTGTGCGGAGAAAATCTTCCAGACTGACGGCGTTTGCCCGGTCAATCTGTGCTTGGGTGTACTGCATGGGCGTCCTCCTTACTTCTTGAAAA
The DNA here is from genome assembly GCA_001312505.1 of Mediterraneibacter faecis JCM 15917. Taxonomy (GTDB): domain Bacteria; phylum Bacillota; class Clostridia; order Lachnospirales; family Lachnospiraceae; genus Mediterraneibacter; species Mediterraneibacter faecis. The sequence continues at coordinate 212,118 of BBDW01000003.1, read as the reverse complement.
CAGCGCATCGTCTGCAAACGCCATGCTCACGCTCGTCCAGCGTGTAGGGGCAGTTCGCACATTCCTTGCCGTACTGCCTTGTGATAACAGGCAGATATCCCAACTCCTGCAACATATCAATCTGGCGGTCGGTGAGGGTAGCTTCAAAGGCAAGGCATTTCCGGGCGTGTTCGTCCAGCTCAATTAGGTCGGAAAGCGGTCTGCCATCGCTCAAAGGTTCTCCGCTCAAAAGGCGTTTTGCCGTTCTGCGGATGGGATTGTATTCGTTCTTCCAGTCGTATTTTTTCATCGGGATATATCCTCCTTTTTCTGTCGTGTTTGGGGGTCGATTTTGGTGCATTTGTTCCTCTGTGCGTTCGTTAAAACGGGCGGCAGTATCTACGCATGACTTGACCTTCCAAAGGCGGTGTAAATCGTCTCTGACGGTCTTAAACTCGCCATAGGTGGTGTTGTGCGCCTGTTCCAGCTCGTCATACTCTTCGGTCAGCTTTTTCATATCCACCTTGCCATCCGGGAACTCTCCGGTCAGCTTGCGTCTGGCGGCGTAGAACTGTTTCAGTTCTGCTTCATGCTCTGCCTTGTACTTGGCTCTGGGCTTCTCAAACTTGATTTTCTGCAAGCCGTCATAGACAGGCTTCAAGCTCTGGAAAGCAGCGGAGCTGTCATAGAGCTGCTTAATTGCTTTCATTCGGGCGGTCTGTTCGTCCAGCGTTTTCTTCAAGCTCTCTGTGGCAGCACTGTGTTCGCTGACACGGTGTTCCAAATCTCCAAGGGAGTAAATGCCGTTTGCCCGGAGATAATTGAAAGTCTCGTTCATCTCCTTTAGATTGCTGACCTTGCCTTTCTGCGAATAAGCCCGGCTCTGCGCTGGGTGTAATAGGCGTTCAGCAGAGAAACAAGGTCGGGTGCTGCGGCTTGGCAAGCTCCGCTTTTGCTTCGGCAATCCAATCAAACAGGAGAGCGATTTTCTTCTTAATGTCCCGGATAACGGCATTGGTCGCTCTGATCCAGCGATTGAACTCGCCTTTCTCGGTGCGTATGCCTTTCTTCTCCATTGCCCGGACGGTTGCGCCCTCATGGACGGTGGGAAGAAGCTCTACGCCCTGACGCTCATAGCTTCGGTGGTCGATACGAACGTCAAGCCCCCCCTTTTCCGCAAACTTGGCGTTGCATAACTCTGCCATGTCTGCCGCCAGTATTCCAGCGTTTCGGGACTGCCCCCCCAGTCGGTAGTGGGAACGGCGTTGAAAACAAACTCGCCGTTCTGGTCCCGGATACGGTTGCCGTCCTCGTCCAGCTCATACACCCGGCGTTGCTTTAGCCCCCCCATTTGCCGTTCTGCTCGATGGGGCGGATAGGGCAAAGCACATGAAAATGTGGATTTGGTATGCCACCGTCCTCCCGGTCTGGCTGGTGTACGGCGAAGTCAACCACCATGCCCCCCGGCTCACAAAGTTCTCCAATAAAAATTGCCTTGCAAGAGCGATGTTTTCCTCAAGGGAAAATTCATTCTGCAAGGCAATGTCAAAGCTGTATGCAAGCTGGGCGTTCTTTCCACGCTCGGCTTTTTCCACGGCGTTCCATAGGGTCTGGCGGTCTGCGTATTCGGGCGGTGCATGGGACGGCAGGAGAATGTCAGAGCAGATCACGCCGCCCTTGCGGGTGTAGTCGCTGTATTCGCCGTAATACTCGCTATACAATCGCTCCCCCCCGGCTCGGTAGGCGGCAGAAGCGATAGCGGACTGTCCTGCGCTTCGCTTAGTCTGCGTGACGCTCAGATGAAATAGTGCCATCGGCTTTCAACTCCTTTTCTCTGTTTGCTTGGCTGATATGAGTAATCGCCATGTGACGGACGGCTCGCTGGACTTCGGACAGGGAAAAGATGTGTTCCATCAGCTCTGTCATTTCGGTGCGTGTGAGATCTTTGACCTCCGGGGGCAAGGCTCTCAATCGTGCCGCCCAGATTGCAAAGGCGGTGGGTGCGCTTGGTGCGTTCGCCTTTCTCCAGATACTTCTTTCTATTCTCCAGACGCTCCAGCTTGTGTTGTTCCTGTGCAAGCTGCGTCTCAGCTCGTTCCTTTTCGGCTCGGAGCTGGTCAAGGGTTTTCGGTTTTGTCATTGTGATTGACCTCCTTTTTTGATTTTGGGGGGATAAAAAAGACCGTCAACTTTTCGCATAGTGCGACCAGTCAACGGTCTGATTTTCGGTATTTATTTTTCCAAACTTGCTGGCGGCGAACAGCATTTTATGCTGTTTGCGGACGGCAAGTCCACAGGGGGGATAGCCGCATTAGCGGCGCAAGGGGGGGTGTAGCCACCTTGACGGAACGAAGTGACGCAACTTTCTCGGTCGGGCAGTTTTCTTCTGCTGACAGAGAATGAAGCTCCGCAGGACGCACATACTCCCGATAGGAGAGTATAGAAGTGCGCCCTTTAGTTCCTAAAGGGATTTTCTTCTGACCCAAATTATATAAAATGTAGATCAAGACATTTCTAAGAGGTACTCTCAGATTTTCACAACATAAGGTTCATCTTCAATAATACCCTGATCGTGGGTAACAATGATAACCGTTTTACCTTCTTCATTGAGTTCGTGCAATAACCTCATAACAATATCTCTATTTTTCTTGTCAAGTGAGCCAGTAGGTTCATCTGCCAAAACAACAGAACATTTTTTCATCATAAGACGAGCTAAAGCAACTCTCTGTTGTTCACCACCGGAAAGCTGATAAACTTTTTTGTTAACTTCCTTTGATAACCCCCCCACACGATTAAGAGCTTCTTTAAGTGATACTTTAGTTCGGCTTGATTTTTTAATCAAACTTAAATTTTCTTTAACTGTCTTATTTTCAAGCAGTGCAAAATTCTGAAAAAGAAACCCCACTGTATCCGCAAAAAAACTGTTTTTATTTTTAAGCCGGGTAATATTCAGCCCTTCGATTATGATACTGCCGCTATCCGGTTTTTCGATACCACCAATCATATTGAGTAAAGTGCTTTTTCCACTGCCGCTATCGCCGCTGATTACTACAAAACTTCCATCCGGAATTTCTAAATTAAAGTTAGAGAAAATTATTTTCTCTCCAAATGCTTTATTTAAGCCACGAATTATAATCATAAACATCCTCCCTTCAATGACTTTGAGATATTTGTTTTTTCAACCCACATAATATTTGTGAAAATGATTGCCATTTCAATAATGGTGAGCAACGCTCCAATCAGTAAAGCAATCCCGACACTTGCGTTAGATATAAAAATCGAAACAATGCAAATCAATATCACAACGGCTATATTTTCTAAGAGATTAACGGAAATAAATCTTTTGTGCCTTTCATAAAAGCGATAGCCCAAAACCTTTTTGAGGGAGATTTCCATCGCATTAAGTCTAAATTCCATTTTCACTTCAGATATGATGATAGCGATATCTAACAGCAATACTAATACGCAAAGAGAGCTTATAAAGCCAATCAGTTTCACGAGGAAACTATGACTATAAATGTAATCCTCTCCGACATTCGTCAGCATAAAATAGTGTGAACCAAGCTGTTCTGAATATTTTTTCGCAACACTGCGAATTGTGCTTTCATCGCATCCGTAGATTACCTCACCATTATATGTTCCTGTTTCGATATAACTTCCATTTAAAGCAACAGCCTCATTTGCCTGATAAATCACAATCGGATTTGTTACTCTTGACAATCCGTCAATAGCCTCTTCTCTGTTCGAATTGAGATAATAAAATTGTTCTCTGCCAGAATATTCTTTATAAACAACACGCAGTTCTTCTGCATTTTGGGTAAGAGAGCCAATTTCCTCTTTTGCGATATCTTTGTATGATTCCGCATTTCTTCCCTTTGGCACGAAGACCACGATATCCTCTTTTTCATCATCTTCAGTAAGCATATCAGAAAACCCTTGTAGCATATCTCTGGCATTATGATTTACAAAAATATAATTATCCGTATCGCTTATCCGGCTGCCTATGCAGACCACCGGATTTATCGTGTTGTATTCATTTTCGTAAAGGTCATTCCAAAATTTGCTCTCTTTGGATTCCTCCTCATTTTCTTCAAAAGGAGGTTCAATCTGCATAACTCCAAAATAATAATCATTATAATGATTTTCTAAAAGAGTAGTGTTTGTAAGTAAATTACCTTGAATGCTACTGAGATTTGTAGTTATTGTAAAAATTGTCATGGCAGTAGCAAATACTTTAAGACCGTTCAGAAGATAAAACATACCTTTTTTATCTGAAGCATTGGCAAAGGCTTTTTTTACATCAAAGCGGACAAAAGCAGCATAAGGAATTACGGAAAGAACTGCTCCGGCACAATACACTGCCAAAATGAGATGATCTTCATACGCTCCCGATATAAATTGAGAAACAAGCAACTTTGCTAAGACGAATAATGCAGCATATGAAATCATATCAGCCACTACAGCTTTTAGAGCAATCACAGCAGCATTTTCGCCCAGAGAAGCTCGTACAACTACTTCCTTTTGCCTGCGTATCACCTCAATCATATTAAGTACAATCATCAATATGGCAACCAGGCCCCCCCAAACAATGAACATCATATCAGTTTCGGTTGATTGCCAAAACTCTGGCTGCGATATAGAATATTCTTTTGCCAAATCTTGATATGTGGCAATAATGTCATCATCATCACCGATATAGCTGACCATTATTTCCTGTCCATTGCCTGTGTTTTTTGCTTCTCTAAAATCTTCAAATTCTATTACGGTGATTCCACCTATCAAAGCCGTATATGTTTTTTCCTCAATATCCATTGTGCTTTTAAGACTATCCCGAACAACGGTATCATCACCATAAATATAAAGTCTTGTCTGATAATTAGAAACTCTCTGATTAAAAGTCGAAAAAATATGAACACCATGCTTCTCAGCTGTATCTTCTGCATTGGCTAAAAATGAATCCATATCGTCATTAGTAGTTGTGTATCTGGACGATAAATAATAAGCACCATTAAAGTTCCAGAGCATATTTTGATATACTTCAGCTTGCATAACAAAAGCAAAAATAATCGTAATCAACAGCAATATATTTCTTATATGTTTCATTTGAAATTCTTAAACCTCCTTTGAATAGGTAACAGACACACGATTGCCCAAAATACTAATATGGATTTTTTCATACAACCACATTCTCTTGTTAGATTCTAATTTTCCGTTTTCTTTATTCGCATAAATTGTACCATAAAACTCGTGAACAATTCTACCGCAACTTTGGAATATATGAGAAAAGTCCGAACAGTTTTCTGCCCGGACTTCCTCACTCAATCATAAATCAATTCTGCTTTCACAACTTCCTCTGCCTGTGCCTTGCAAGCGTTCATCTGCCGCACCCATTCCATTTGGTTTTCAGCTTTCAGTTGCTCGGTCACACCGTACTGTTTTGCCAGCTCCGGCACGATCAGTTCCATGCGGTTTCGTGCCGCTTCGTCAATCTCGGCGCAATGTTCAAAGAGCTTGTCGGATAGCACCAGTTCATTGAACAGTATCGGGCGGTGCATTTCCAAATACGCCTTGCGAAGTCTGCCGTAGTGTCCGAGGGGGGCTTGCTCTTGCGGATAACAATGTTCGGGATAAGATAATCTCCGTTCTGTGTGTAAGTGATATTCATGCTGTTTGTACTCCTTTCATTGGCTCTCTCTGCGGTAAACTGCTGACAGGGACGAATACGCCCTTTGCAATATCCTCCGCACGAATGGCGGCTTTCTTGGCTTCGATTTCTGCTTTTTTTCTCCCCCCCTTGATTTTGTCCTCGTATCGCTTCTGCACTCCGCTGGCTTTCCGTTTCAAGTAGTTCTGATGAAGCCTGTCCTTGCGTTCCTCACGCCTGCGGATTTCCTCCAATTCCTCCGGGGGTCAGCTCCACTTCTCCAAACGCCGGGGGGAACGAAACGCCCAACAAAATTGAAGTAAATCTCTACCTCCTGCGTGGTCTGTATACTGCCCTTGCGGTCACGCTCATGCACAAGAATTTTCTCAATAAACTCGTTGAGCATGGCAATGGTCAGCTTGTCGAAGTTCTCATACTTATCAATCAGAGCGATAAAACGGTCAGCGTTCTTTTCGTGCGTTTCATAGCTCCTGATAGCCTTTTCCAGAGCAGAGATTTCAGCGGTAAGCTCGGACTGTTCCTTTTCGTATTGAGCGTCCAGAGTGGCGTATCTGCTGTCGGACAGCTTTCCCAAAATGTTGTCCTCATAGATTTTGCAGAGCAGGACTTCCAGCTCGGAAACTCTCTGCTTTGCTGTGGCAAGGCGTGTCCGCTGTTTCCTGACCTCTGCCGTCTGCTGGCTGGACTGTGCTTCCTGCACCACACGGACAAACTCGGCTCTGTCATACTTGGCATATTCTGCAATGGCTTTGAGCATTTCGGAAACAAGGGACAGTACCACATCTTCATTGATACGGTGCTGTGTCGTGCAGAGCTTTCCAACTGGGACTTTGCTGTATTGGGAACAGGTATATTGAGAAATACGCTTGCCGTTGTTGGTACGGTGGACATACATCTTGCCGCCGCAATCGGCACAATAAAGCAAGCCTGTGAGGGGAGCTGCTTCGCCCCCCCAGCCGTCCGGGTAGCGTCTGACATTCCCACGGATTTTCTGCACAAGGTCAAAGGTCTGCTGGTCAATGATAGCTTCATGGGTATTCTCGAAAATCGTCCATTCGTCCTCCGGGACATAATGGCTTTTCTTGTCCTTGAAGTGCTTTCGAGTCTTGAAGTTGATGGTGTGTCCCAGATATTCACGCTTTTCAAGAATGTTGCAGATGGTGGAAGAACCCCCCCAGCCGTACACATCTTTGAAAGTCTTGTTTTTATTCACACCCTCGCCGTGCTGGGCAAGGTAAGCGGACGGAATGAGGATTTTTTCTTCTTTCAGTTTGCTGGCGATCTGATACGGACCGTAGCCGTCAATCGTCATGGCAAAGATGCGCTTGACCACATCAGCGGCTTCGGGGTCAACCAACCATTGGTCTCTGGCTCCGTTCCAGAGATAGCCGTAAATGACCGTGCCTGTGAGGTGCTTGCCGGACTTGCCTTTTGACTGGAAAGTGGAACGGATTTTACGGCTGGTGTCTCTGGCGTAATACTCGTTCATAATGTTGCGGAAAGGGGGGGTAAAATCATCGTCCCCTCTGGCACTGTCCACGCCGTCATTGATGGCGATAAGGCGAACGCCACGCTGACGCAAGATTTCCATAATCTGACCGACTTTCAGATAGTCACGACCCATGCGGCTCATGTCCTTGATACACAGGTACTCCACATTCCCGGCTTCCACTTCTTTCATCATTGCTAAAAATCCGGGACGGTCAAAGCAAGTACCACTAATACCATCGTCCGTGAAATGGACAATGTTTGTAAAGCCCTGCCGTGCGGCGAACTCCTCCAACATAGCCTTTTGATTGGAAATGGAATTGCTCTCACGCTGTTGGTCATCATCTTTGCCAAAGTCATCACGGCTCAGTCGTTCGTACAGAGCTGTGATTTTCTCATTTTTTCTCATAACTTGCGCTCCTTTCTTCGGTTTTAGGTTGTGTGTTCTAAGAGACTTCCCAACTGCTTGATTAAGAAGTCTTTTAGAGCATACAACACCCGCCGCCAGCTTGTACTTTTTGTACTGCCTCACGGCGAAGTGTTGCGGCTCCACGGCTTCCAGCGCGTCAAACATCAAATCGACGGGGGGGTTTTTATAATCCTCGTCGTCCTCCCGCACGTCCATAGCGTTGATTAGCTCCACAAGGGTATTCATGTTTTGCTCGTCCTCCGGGGGGGCCTCGTAGTGAATGTAGCCAATCAGGGCGCAGTACAGGAGCGTTTCAGCCTTTTCCCAAAAGCGTCCCCCCCGCCCTTCTGGTCGCCCTTGGTGTTGGCGATCAGACAGTTTACCAGCTTCAAAATGTCCTTTTCGCTATGGATATACGCGAAGGGGTTATAGTGAAAGCTCTTTTTGAAATTGATGGTGTTAAACACGCGAATCCGATATTTTGCCCGTTTCAGGGCGTTTCCACATTCGCTCAATACCCCTCCTTTCGGGTCTACGACGACGTATGAGCTATGCAGCTGTAACAGGTTGGGCTTTAGCCAAAACCTTGTTTTGCCGGAACCGGAACCGCCCACAATCAGGCAATTTTTATTCCGGGCCGTCGCCGGATTCTTGGGGGCGGCTGTTCATGGTTAAAAACTCCGTTTGCGTCAAAATCACGTTGTTTTCCGGCTTGGGGTCTACGAACGGCTTTATATCGTCCGGGCCGCCCCATCGGGCCGAACCGTATTCAATGTTTTTGCGCCATTTTTTCGCGTTTTTTTTCTTGAAGTAGACGACTATCCAGATCACGGCGGCCCCGGCTATCCCGGCCAGCAGGTCGCGGGGGGGGTGCAGGCTTGGCAGCGGGTCGCTGCCTAAGAGCGCCAGCCCGTTCACCGTGTCCATGAACCGCTTGCCCATGTTCTCCCCCCCGGCAGACAGCCGGAACGCCTGCCCCCCCAGCTTATCGGCCAGCCAGAAGATGAACAGATAGGGGGGGAGATTGGGCAGGACGTACTTTTTTACTTTGTCGTTCATAGCGCCCGTTCCCCCTTGTCCAGATGTTTTTCCTTGCCGATAGTGGCCTTGGACAGCTCCTTGAACTTGGCGAGCTGGGCCAGCAGGGACGGCTTGCTATGCTGCTTGACGCGCTTTTGCGTGTACTCCGTAAAGGCGGCGGTCAGGGCGTCGGCGTCCTTGCCCTTGAAAAAGACGTAATATTTGCCGTCCCGCCCCTTCTTGGGTGCGAAGTCCACGCCGTACTTGCGGGCCACGCGCTCAAATGAGCGAATCCCCCCCGCCTTGTCCACGTCGATACTTGACATGCCCTTGTTTTGGGCCGCCAGCTGCTTCACGGTCTGCTTGCCCCGGTGGAGCTTTTGCGGGTCGCTCTTTTCCTGCCACGCTTTCAGCACCTTTGCGACAGCCGCTTTCAGCAATCGCCCGGACAGCTTGCCCACTTTCACCACCACTTGCGCAGCGCCGTTGTTGACTTCCTCCTGCATGAATCACCCTCCTTTCTCACAGGTGGGGAAGAAATGCGGCCCGGTCAGTTCTCCGGGCCGCCGTGTTCCTCCTGTTCGCCCTGCCCCCCCTTGACGGTCAGAATCCCGTCAAGCGTCGTCGCCGTGATATTAAGCCGCTGGGCAACGGCAATCTCGTTTTTCACGGCCCCCCCGTCCACCACGCCGCCGCAGATAATCAGGACGTGGGAGCGCCGCAGCATATCGCGGGCCATGTCGATACCGTCCTTGTGTTCGCGGGGGGATAGCGTCGTCAATGAACAGCGGCAGGTACAGGCGCGGGCAGATCGGGGGGGAAAAGCCCGCCTCGTACACCGCCCGGCAGTAGCGCCGGGCCGCCTCCATGTTCTCGGTTTCCGTGCCGCTCCACGCGGCGCTGATGTATGCCAAAGGCTTTTTAATCATTGTCATATGCTCCTTTCTTTGGGGGGCCACGGGCCGGGGGGGCCGGTCGTTCGGCCAGCGTCGCCCGCAGCAGTTCGTTGTAGTCTTTTCCATGCTCAACGGGGGGGGCGGCTTGCGCTCCACGGTCAGGGCGCGGCCTTGCAACTCCTTGTCGTCCCGTAGCCGCCTCAATCCGGCCCATACCGTCCAGCCCCCCCGCCTTGTCGTTGTCCAGACACAAATATATCCGGTCGATCTCCGGGCGGTCGTAGAGGAATTGCAGCAGCGCCAGCGGCGACGTGCCGCCCAGCGACAGGTAATGCCCCCCCTATCCCATGTGGCAACCCCCCCGCGCCTTAAACAGCGTCGCCAGCGACAGGGCGTCTATGGGGGCTTTCAAACACGGCCACGGTGCGGCTCGGCCCGCCAGCCGGGAAGCAGAAGTTAAACCGCTTATCGCTCCCCCCGGTACGTCGCCCTTGAAGTCGCCCATTGTCCCACGCAGGCAGGCAAACCGGGCTTTCCCGGCCTTGTCCCTGCCCACAAACACGCAGTTGTGGTATTTCCGGCTCTCAAAGAAGATACCGGCCCGTATGCACCGGCTGATGATCTCCGAATCTATCCCCCCCGGCGCTGCAAATACGACACGGCGGCGGTGGCGCAGCGGTTCCCCTCCGGCAGCGCAAAGGCCCTCGGTTGTTCCGGGGGGGGCCTCGTTACCGGCTGGGAAAGAGAAGGGGGGGCCGCCCGTCCGTCGTTGAGTGTCCGCACGGCCTCAACAAACTCCATGCCGCGCACCTTGATTAGATAGTCCAGCGCCGTCTTGCCGCCAAAGCCCCCCCGCGTCGTCCAGTTCCATCTTCCGTTACTGATAACAAGGCTGTCATGGGTCTTTGTCCGGTACTCCTTATCCGTGGGGGGGCGCTTTTTAGTAAGTTCTCCCGCTCGTAGGTTTGCAGATACGACAGCAAATCCCACTCTTTCGCCCGGTCTATCTGTTCCCTTGTCACTCCGGGCATGGGCAACACCTCCTTTGTCGCATTAAAATAGGGCCTCGTCGTCGTCACCGTCAACAAGGCCCGTTAGGTATTCCTCAATGTCCAGTTGTCCGCTCTCCGAATCCTCCCAGCCCTTGCGGGTTATCCACCAGCGGAACATATCGGCCCCCCCCGTCTGCCAGTGAAACCGGGCGGCGATCTCCGGGTGCAGGTCTAAATATCGCTGGAAAGAACGGATATACAGCGCCTTGTACTCCGGCAGGTCGTCCAGCTCCCGCAGGTTTAACGCCATAGGGCAGCCGATACAGCCCACGCGCTTATATCCCAAGTCATACAGGGGGGGATTGTGCGGAAGATGGTACAGATCGTGAAACTCCCACACGTCGGCGTCCTGCCAGTCGATGATCGGATTGACAACCACTTTGCCCCCCCGCTTCATGCAAAACTCGGTCATGCGCCGTTTCAGGTCGTTGTCGTTGTTCAGCTTGATACGCTCCCGCTTGCCGCTGGGCAGCTCGTAGGTGGCCCGCCGCTGCTTGCGGTTGGCGCTCTCGGCCCAGCGTACCCCCCCCGTCACCGTGTACCGCCCAGCCCCCCCCGCCGTTTCTTTGAGCAGGTCGCAGCACCAGCGCCTTTGACGCATGGGAGCGCCTTTAATGGGAATCAGCGCCCACATGGACGTGCTTTTTCCCTTGAACGTGGGTAGATGATGGTGTACGATACGCCCAGCGCCCGCCAGCGGGCTTGTTCCTCCCGCACATAGCGCACGGTCAGCGGGTGGTCGGCGGTGGTGTGACTATGCGCGATTTCAAACCGCACACCGGCAAGACGGGCAAGCTCCTTGATTACGTCGCTGTCCTTCCCGCCGCTGTCACAGACCATGAGGCCGCCGGGGGGGTGGTTGGCCTCCGCGTTCGGGGCAAGCATACGCAGCCGGTCTATGGCCGTCTGTACGCGGTCGATCTCCCCCCCGAATAGCGTTAGTTCCTGTAAAATCCGAAAACCTCCTTTTACCGGCTGGAAAAGAAAGCGGGGGGGCGCTCCTGTCCAGCCGTTTTTATCGCGCAAAAAAGGGACGGCCTTTTTCTCGGTCGTCCCATAACGTACAGCGTATTAACATACCTTTTTCCAGCCGGTAAAGTCTTACCAGCTGGTAGAAAGAGGGGGGGGTGCAGGGGGGGGAAACACAGACTTTCCCCCGTCTGCTTGCAAATGGGCGCACTTCCCCCCCCTATAATGAAACTATCGGTTTTAAGCGCCGTCCTGCTCGGCCTTGTAGTCCTCTAGGGCGTCGTCATAGTCCAACAGGAACGAAAAAAGGAAGTAGCCCCCGCGCCTCCGGGTGTCCGGCTAGCTGTTCCACATCTTCCGGGAACGGCAGGCCCAGCACGCCGTACAGCGTCCGCAGCACTTCCAGCATTTCGCTTTCCCGGCCATCTTGGTAAAGGCCGGTCAAGATGTTATACAGGCGGTTGGTGGTGTCCGTGTCGCCGTTTGTCACCGTCCACAGCATTTCCACAAACGGCGGGGGGGTATGCGCCCCGGAAATCAGGTTGATCTTGTCCTTGACGATCTCCCCCCCCGAAGGGCGCAGTACCCCCCTTGTCTATCAATTCTTGCATGTTTGTTTGCCTCCTTTTCCGTGTTGCCCGTGGTGCCCAAATGGTGCCCAACCTTACAAAAACACGTTATTAGGAGCCTTGACACGATATTTCGGGGGGGAATTGAGAAAATGCCCATTTCATGCGGGTTTGCGGGGGGGCCTTCCTATGAGAAGTCCCGCCGCCTTTTGCCGGGTTATTTCGGTATCAGGCAATAAAATATTTTTCTTCCCTGCTTTCATAGCTGTATCCATACTGCAGAGCAGTCTCATAAATATTCTTTAAAATCATCCCTGTAAATACCGGAATATCCGGCAGACCGATTCCCAATACGCCCATCCCGATTCCAGACACACCGGATAGCAGTAAATTCTTTGTTCCCGTATCTCTTGCCTTTTTAGAAAAAGAGCGGAGGGATTTGGAATTCTGCTTTACATCCGCCATATACTGCCGCACCTGATAATCCTGCTCCAGTTTTGTCCGCTGATACGTCTTTTCAATAACCCCGGTTCCTTTCTCGAAAATCAGAGCAAATGCCTTCGCAAAAGCGGTATCCAATGTTTTCTGAAGTTTCGGCGGTATCTTTTCCTCCAGTTTCTGATTCAGAATGCTCTCCCTTTTCTCTGAACGCTTCTGAAGGAATCTCTGCTCCTGTACTTCCAGCTTTTCCCACTCCTTCTGAAGCGGTGTCCTTTTATCAAATAATCGCATCTTAATACACCTCCGCACCAAACGGCATCAATGCCAGTTTCGCCAGTTTAAACTGCTGCAAACCAAACGGGATTCCGATAATCGTCACACATAAAGCTGTACCCAACGCCAGATGCTCCAGTGCAAGAGGCAGACCGGATACAATCAGCCAGATGATATTCAAAAGGAACGAACCAGCTCCGCCACCATACTGCACCTCTTTTCCAAAGGGGGGGAAAAACTAAGCGCCGCAAATTTAAAACACTGCATCCCCCCCACCGGAATCCCCACAACGGTAATACACCAGAGACAACCTGCCAGACACCAGCTCAGCCCACTGACTGCGCCGCCAAACACAAACCACAACACATTTCCCAGGCATCCCATATGCTACACCTCCCCATTCATCCGATTTTTCACATCAGCAAGTATCTTTTCTATCCGGTTGATGGCATCATCCACCTGTTCTCTTGCATCTGCAATCTTGCTCTGCACCATATAATCTGCCACCAGCCCGTCCAGAAAGAAATCCGCAAAGGAAAGGAAGCTGCCGATTTCCATGCGCAGATCCAAGGAAACCTGCACATCTCTTAATTCTCTCTGAAAACGCTGAATATCGCTTTTCGCCTGTTCCATCAACGCAGCTGCGTCATTCATTTTAGAATGCTTCACAAAGTCACTGATAAAGCCTCCTCCAAGCATATCAAAAATGCCCCCCCAGTTTCTCGCACTTCCCAACTTATCCCTTGCTGCGTAAAGGCTCTGAAGCGCCCGCTCCCCCCCTGCCTGTACTGCTTCCTGCATTTCCCGTTTCATCATTTCGTTACTCATCGTTTATCCTCTCTTTCTTTTTAGCAGACTATTGCGGCAGATTTTCTATATTTCATAATAAAAAAGACTCCTATCATGACCTCTGCCACAATAAAAGTCTTGCTATCTCATTTGCTACGGGTATCTCTCGATACCGGTTGTCGGTTACAAAACCACCTCTTTCAAGGCGTTCAGCTACTCCCTTTTTTGCTTGAGATGAATATAACATATTGGAAATAATTTGTCAAATCATGCATTTTTCTTTTCCAACCGTTCCGCTTCTCTGGCAAATACATGCGAGATATCAAACAGTTCCGGTACATCTGATATGGTACACACATTCACACAATAATTGAGCCATGGAAATTCTTTTGTCATCTGATAAATAACTGCCATGGCTTTTGCTTCTGACATTGCTTCCACCGAATGATATCCCGATCCCTGAATATGCTCAAATCCGTTTGCTTCAAAAAAGTCCCTTACATCCGCATATGCATTATGCCAGTCACCTTTCGGATAATATTCCTTTAGTGCTTGTGTATTCAGGTCAAAATTGATGCCTTTCCTCTGTAAGCTGTCCATCTGTTAGTTCCTTATAAAGTCTGTAATCAGGTTCTCCTTTTCTGTTCCGTTATACCAGAAACACTCTAACAAATTCTCTGCAATTCCTACGGAGTTTTTCAACTGAAAGATTGCTGCCCAGAATCTTCCATAGTCCTGCTTGCGTCCCCCCCGGTCAAGATAAATCCTGCTTCCAAGGGCTTTGACTGCACAGCTTAAATCCTCCTGCTCAAAAATCTGATCTGCCTGTTCACACATCTGATTTACCGTTTCCGGAGCGAGCTTGCTTGTATCAAATTTAAGTTCTACTTTATACATTATACTCATCCTTTCATACAACAAATGACTGAGTGACTCTTCTCTTTCTACTGTAATTCTACCATGAAACCTATATAAAGTCATTCCCCCATTTTCACTTGCTTTAATATAAATTTTTCCTTTTATTTTGGAAACACAATCTCCACACAGAACTCATTCCCTTCTATCCGGGCGCTGATTTTCCCATCCATACGAAGTACCAGCTCTTTCGCAATTGATAAGCCGAGACCGCTGGAAGTCTTACTGCGTGCTTCATCCGCTTTATAAAACCGTTCAAACACCTGATCTACATTTATTTTTTCCACATGACATACTTGATTTTTTATCTGTATCCGGATGTTGTTTTCAACTTCTTCCAGTGAAATACTGATTTTCTTCTCCCCCCCGTGATCCAGTCCGTTTTTTATGATATTCTGAAAAATTCTCTGGATTCCCTGTTCATTTCCGTTCATAAACAGCAGTTTATCTGTAATCTGTATCTCCGGTTCAATTCCTCTGCCCGTCCATTCATCGTAGTAGGAAAATATGGTATCTTTCAAAATCTTGTTGATACAGCAGGATGACATTTCCAGATGAAAAGAATCGTTTTTAAGTTTTGTAAAAGTAAATAATTCTTCCAGCATTTCTTTCAGGCTGCCGATTCTCTCCTGTATGATCTTCATATACCGTCTCTGCTCTTCCTGGTCTTCACAGGTTTCCATTAACTGAAAATATCCGTCAAGGGATGTCAAAGGAGTACGGATATCATGTGAGAGATTTGTATATGTATCCGAAATCATCTCCTCTTTCTTCAAGTATTCCTTCTTTTCCCTTCGCTTCAGTTCCAGCCATTCGTTTAAAACATCTGCCAACTCACCAATGCCTCCAAAATCCATTTCTCTGGTAATCAGCATGTTGCTGTCGTGCTTCATCAGAAACGACAACTGGCGGCAGATGTCTTTCACCTGCCGCTGGTATTTCCAAAATAACATTCCTTGTACCAGTATCACTGCTATCAATAGCACGAACCCTAGTTTTATCATTTAGATATCTCTCTTTCTGAATACCCATGCTGTCAGTAATGTAACCACGATTCCGAACGCCGCCGCAATCACAACTGCTGTCAGGCATTCCTTATTGGTCGGTGACATGGATAAAAGTGCAATCTTTCCTGTCACTGTATATTTCAAAATCTGGAAATTCTCCACACCTGCCTTCTGGATCAAATGATTGATCACTCCGTATAAGACAATCATGGTATTCATGCACAGGCAGATAACAATCGTCATGCTGAACACGTTGCTGTTCAAAACCACCGCAATCGCCATACTGATTAGTACCAGTGCATAATGAAGCAAAATCTGAATACCAAAGTATCTCAGCAACTCGCTTCCATTCCCCCACTCCAGATATCCGAAGTACATCTGCTGTGCAATAATCTGAATGATGAAATAAAGCAGCATGGTAACAGTCGTATACACAAACAACACGGAAGCTTTGGAAAAGATCAGGTTTCTCCGGCTCCTTACCTGCCCGCCGATATTTTTAATATAACCGCTTCCTATATCTGCACTGGAAAACAGCACTGTAAAAATCACCAGAAACAACGCCACAAACTTCGCCTGCAGGTTTGCATATACCTGATCAAAGACCGTTACTTTTTCTCCCGGCTGTGTCGGCAGGAATACGGACATTCCCATATTGATGGTTTCTGGTTTCACTGTTTCTGCAATGCTTTCTGTCTGCTGTTGTTCCGCTTCCTTGTTCATCGTATCAATATCCAGTTTCGACATGGATGTGGAGAAGAATATAGCTGCCGCCATCACAATCCATACCACATACATACTTTTTGTCCGGACCATCCGGTACAGATCCATTTTTATCATATTAAGCATTTTGATTCCCTCCTGTCAGATTCAAGAAATAGGTTTCCAGTTCTTCACTGGTAATGGAAATTCCATTGACCAAAATTCCTGCTTTTGCCAGTTCCATATTGACATTGGCGCTTTCATTCAATCGTTCAAATATATGGATATGGCTCTTATCTGTAACCTGATAGTTGGTAAATCCCATTCTGTCCAGAATCGGGACTGCCTGCTCCGGATGGATTAACTCTATTTCAATCCGTTCACTGCAGCGTTTCATCAGTTCTTCGCTTGTCAGCTCCTGCAGAAGACTTCCATTATGGATAATTCCATAATCCGTTGCAATCTTAGATAATTCCTCTAAAATATGACTGGATATCAAAATCGTCATATTCCGTTCATCTCGCAGTCTCTGTATGGTATCACGCACCTCTGCAATTCCCTGGGGATCAAGCCCATTGATCGGTTCATCAAGGACCAGGAGATCCGGCTCCCCCCCGACCAGTGCCAGCCCGATTCCGAGACGCTGCTTCATTCCAAGGGAAAAATGTTTCGTTTTTTTCTTTCCGACACCTTCCAGTCCGACCGTCTCTAAGATATCTTCGATGTATCCCTTTTTCCGAATACCAAACAATTCACATTTTATTTTCAGGTTTGTATATGCATTCATGTTGCCATACAGCCCCCCGGTGCTTCAATCAGACACCCCACACGAGAACGAATCCTCTCCAGTTCTTTTCCTTTACACCCGAACATCTCAATCTCTCCGGCTGTCGGTCTTGCAAGTCCACTGATCATCTTCAGGCAAGTCGTCTTTCCCGCACCGTTCCGTCCGATAAATCCATAGATAGCACCCTTTTTTATGTGAAGGTTTACTTTATCCACTGCCTTATGATGACCATACTGCTTCGTCAATCCATTTGTACTTAATAACAATTCACTCAATGCTTTCATCTCCTTTTCTTATCTGCTGTTATCATATCGGATAAATCCTAATCAAACGCAAATAAATAGTAAAAAAAGAGTAAAGATTAAGAATGCAGACGGTAGCCGATTCCCCCCCATACGGTATCAATATATTCCTCCTGCGTTACTGCTTTTATCTTTTTCCGGATATTGCTGATATGTACATCCAGTGTCTTTGTCTCTCCCATATAGTGTTCATCCCACGCATATTCAAAAATCTCTTCTTTGCTGAAGACCTGTTTCGGATGCTCCAGTAAAAGCTCCAGAATTGCAAATTCCTGCTTTGTAATTTTGGGAAGCAGCACTCCGGCAATCCGGACTTCAAAGCGCTCACGGTCCAGTTCCAGGTTTTTATATGACACGCTTTTATGTTCCGGCTCCTGCTGCATATGGCGGAGCTGAACCTGAATCCGGGCAAGCACCTCCTGTATCTCAAACGGTTTTGTAATGTAATCATCTGCCCACTGGTAAGAAGCCCGATTTTTTCATCCAATCCGTCTTTGGCTGTCAGGACAATAACCGGCGTATTGCCCTGTTTCCGAATCTGGGCAAGCACCTCTTCTCCTGAAATTCCCGGAAGCATCAGATCCAATAGAATCAAAGAAAAGCCCGCCTTATCCATCTGGAACAGCATCCTCGCTTCCGTCCCGGAAAAAGCCTGTACCGTCTCATACCCTGCTTTCTGTAATGCCGTATATAAAAGATTATTGATATCCGTATCGTCTTCTACAATCAGAATTCTGTTTTTCTGCTCCATTTTTCTCATCCTTCCATTTTCCGATTTAAACAATATTATATTGCACTTTTATAACTATGTCCAAAATTCTTTTGATATTATCCTTCCACCTCGTCTACATATGCTATATATAGTTCTAATTCTTTTGACATATGCTATATCTTGTGTTAATATAATCTTGTATTTAAGTTTTTGTGCTGTCCCGTCATGGGAGTCTGGACCATTCATCCAGAAGCATATGCAGTTTAAGTTTGGAAAATCGTGTCATTATACTGCCGTTTTATACGGTGCTATAATGGCACTTTTTTTATTTTAATCTATTTTAACGCCCAAAGAGGCAGAAAGGAGAATTTTTATGTCAGCAATTTTAACAATTTTAGGGAGGGCCACAAGAGATCCTGAGATGCAGCAAGGAAAAAATTCCGGTACGGAATATGTTTCTCTGGACATTGCAGTTTCACAGCGAGGCCAGGATGGAAAGGAAGAAACCATTTACTATCAGTGCTATTTTAACAAG
Source organism: Mediterraneibacter faecis JCM 15917 (assembly GCA_001312505.1). Taxonomy (GTDB): domain Bacteria; phylum Bacillota; class Clostridia; order Lachnospirales; family Lachnospiraceae; genus Mediterraneibacter; species Mediterraneibacter faecis. Next base: position 193,608 of record BBDW01000003.1, on the reverse strand, counting down.
TTCCTTGCAGAACGCTTAGCAAAAGCAGGCGTAAAGAAAGGAACCGGGCTGATGATCTATGGTGATCTGGAGCTTCATCCGTTCATTTATCAGAAAGGAAAGAATGCGGGGGGGCAGGCAAATGCCGGTCCGAGGATCAATGTCAAGGACTGGCACTTTGTACCATCCAACCGTTCTGACAGCAATACCGGACATCCGGGTGCAAACCAGAACAGCCAGCCGAATGGTGGTGCGGCAACGCCCGGTGCAGCCGGCAATGGCAGCTACCCAATGCAGGGAAATCCCAATGGCAGCTACCAGAATCAGGCAATGCCTGGCGGCTATCCACAGCAGGGAATGGCTCCTGCTAACGGTGCCTACACGCCTCCTGCAAATGGCGGACAGTATCAGGCTCCGCCAAACGGAACCGGTCAGCCACAGAGCAGCTACCCGCCGCAGGGCAGTTATACCGGAATGCCAAATTACGGAGGTATGCCGGGCAGTCAGCCAACTGACGGCTTTCAAAATGTGCCGGAACAGATGGCATCCCAGTTGCCCTATTAACTCTCAAGGAACCCTATGTTGAGGAATTGCATTTATCATCTTTGTGATGATGCAGTTCCTCTTTTTCATGTCCGGAAGCGGCGATTTCCCATCCAGCTTCCGGGCTTGTCTAAGAATCATGAATCAGAAAGGAATCAGCTCATGAAAAAATCAAATCGAAAAAAATTCTTACAGTTTGTCGTGCTTGTACTGTTTCTTGCAGCACTTTTCGTACCACAGGATGCCAACCGGCTTCTGATTGCAGGCATTGCCCTGATCGGTATCGGAGTCACGCTGTTCAGTTATCTTCTCCCGCTTTTCACGGAACGCCTGAAAAACAGGGAGCATAAGCTACGAAAACGCCCAGAAAGAACTCGTCATCTGGAAGGAACACCTGATCTGGAAACCATTCTCTGGAGACAGATCAAATTCCAGATTACCGGAAAGCTCAAGGAAGCCTTCCCGGATGCCACATGGGATTTTGTGAAAGAACCACCGCTCTCCCAGATACTGGATGGGGGAACCATTACGGATTCGCACACGGAATACCGGAAGTTATAATTTTGCGGAAATTCTCATGGATGCCCGTGGCAGTCTGACGCTTCAGATGATGACCATTGAATCCTTACATAAAAAGGAACCGTCAGAAGGAAATCCGGATTCCAGACCAGCCGTTAATCCCAAATCATGGTATTCCCTGATTGGGAAACCGCTACTGATGGAATTGGTCGGTGACTTACAGGCAAGGGGGGGCTATGAAAAGCTGTTTATCAACGAGCAGGGAGATGTCTATATTCTGAACGGCACTGAACCGGAAGTCCGGGGGGGAAAGCTGGAACATTTCCCGCCCAAAGATTACTGGGGGGGCGAATTGACGGAGATTTTTACTGAAGATGAATTGACCACAGAAGAGACCGAGCAGGCACTGGAACTGTCCTGGATCTCATAAGAAGGAGGAACGAATCATGGCAAATAACATCGTAGCAACCTGGGGGTTCAAACGCAAACTCCCGGAACCATTTGAGGATTATACGGACCATGCAATCTTTGATGACATTGCATCCAAATACTGTACTCAGCCACGGAAAAAATCCACGCTTCATGCAGCTACCCTGCGGGCAGTCCTTGCTTATCTGGAGCTGGAAAACCCGGTTGGCAGTACCCCCCCGCCGGAAAAGCTTGGGGGCGGTCGGTACCCAATCCAACAATTTTGTTGTGGCGGAATATCCGAGCAAAACCGGTGATCTTCAGGTGGTTGTCTACAACCAGCTAAACGGAAAGTTTTACGGAGGCTGCTATACTCCTCCGCCGGATGTGGAAAGCACACCGGAAAAATACGAATTTAAAGACTCCAAACAGTCCGGTGCGGCTCTGCTGTTCGCACTGATGCCGGTTTTTCTGGCAGATGAAGAGTGTAATGAAAAGTATCAGGAATTAAAAGCGCACCGGGACAACGGTTATCCCGATCTGGACGCCGCTGCGGAAACAGCAGCCGTTCTCTGCGACAACATTTACCGGAGAACCCGCTATGCATCAGTCTCCCGACCGGTGGTGTTAAGATTGACCTTCCGGCAAACGGCGTATTGTCGCTGATCAAACCGTTAAATATCCAGAAGGGGGGGGTCTATGCACCAACCGAAGTGCTCCATGGAGACTTTCAGGTGTTACGTCCAGGAAGTGGATTTAAGAAAGCACAGGCAGCCATTTCCAGAGATGATTTTGTTGGGAAATTTATCCTGACCGCATCCCGAAGCTGTCTCCGGAAGAGGAGGTATCTGTTCCGACATTGGCAGAGTGGTACATCATCTCCGGAAATCAAACGGATCTGCGAACACGCAAAACTGACAACGGATACCACACAGCCGATGCGGAATTTTCTTTTACGGGGGGGACCGGCAGGTACCGGAAAGACCGAAGGAGCCAAAGCCATTGCTTCCGCACTTCACCTTCCTTACCGCTGCATTACCTGTTCCGCAAATACAGAGGTATTCGACCTTTTAGGTCAGATTCTTCCGGATGTGGACGGAAAACGCACCCGGCTTCAGCGGCAGTACCCGTCTTTTCAGGAAATCCAGTTAGATCCCTCCGGTGCCTATCAGAAGCTGACCGGAAACTATGATGAAGAAATTTCTGCCGAGGACACCTACCAGAAGCTGATCGATACGATTTTTGATGAAATGCACAGCTATTATAAGGAACACACCTCCGGACAGAACTTCCAGTATGTGGATACGCCTCTAGTCGAAGCCATCCGCTATGGGTATATTCTTGAGATACAGGAGCCTACGGTCATTGCCAATCCCGGTGTACTGGTTGGACTTAACTCCCTTTTAGACCGCTGTAACAGCGTATATCTTCCAAACGGAGAAACCATCCACCGTCATCCGGATACGACCATCGTAATCACCACAAACAATGACTATGCAGGCTGTAAACAGATGAACCAGTCTGTCATTTCCCGAATGAACCTTGTGATTGATCTGGATGAACCGGATGAGGATACACAGGTAGAACGTGCCATGGCTGTTACCGGATGCAAGGATGCAAAAACGGTACGTCTGATGACACGCATTGTCAAATCCATGGCTGTCTACTGCCGGGAAAATCTCATTACAGATGGCTGCTGTGGCATGAGGGAGCTGATTTCCTGGGTGCAGTCCTACATGGTCTGCGGGGGATATCCGGGAAGCGGCCCGTTACACGGTGCTTGCCTCTGCCTCTGCCGATGCTGAGAACCGTACGGAAGTGGAAGAAAGCTGTCTGGATACTGTGCTTGCTGCGTAGGACACGCCTATGAGAAAAGCAGCACTCACAGAAGCCCAGATCCGAAAGCATCTGGCAGATAATCTGTCTTATCTCCGGCAAGCCAAAACACCGAAGTTATCACAAAAGGCAGTTGCCAGAATCTTAAATCTTCCCCCCGAAAACCATTATGAATTATGAAAATGCAAACTCCTCCCCCCGATGGCTTATGCCGTCCTTCGCCTTGCTGTGTATTACGGCTGCACGATGGAGGAACTGCTGACAAAAAATCTAAGAAAAGAAAGGAAGAATATCACGTGAATCACAGCCAAAGAAATTTAAAGAAACTAATCCGGGCAAAAGAGGATTCCATTGCGGATGAGGAGTTATTCCTCTCCGCTGCCTATCAGAAGTACCAGACCTCCCTTGCCAGAGCCGTTACCGGACGTTACCGGTATGGACTGCAGGTACTGCTGGACTGGGACATTTCCGAACAGGCAGGCGTTGCATATACCGACAATTATAAGGTACATCTCAACGCAGCGAACCCGATCACCCAGTCTTTCCCCCCCACCCGTTTCTTACGTTCCCAGAGCCTGACAGGGCTCACCGGGCATGAAGTGGGGGGGCACTTACTCTATTCTGATTTCACAGCCCACGCTGTTCATCTGAGGAGTCTGGAAAACGGTTCCTTCTATCCGAAGGAGCCGGAGCTATCCCTTCCAGCTTATCAGACAGCACTGGAGGAGATCAAAGAAGTGTTAGAAGAAAAGGACAAAGCCGGATGCCTGACACTGGCACGATGCGCCGCAACTTTTCAAAACATTCTGGAAGACATCCATATTGAAGACCGTATGTGTGAGGAATTCCACGGCACCTTCCGACAGGGGATTGAACTCAATAACCTGCGTATGTCCGAACAGATTCCTTCCATACAGGAACAAATTGACAAAGAATACCAGCCATTTTCCATCATTGCCAACCTGATCCTTTCCTATTGCCGGACCGGAAACATCAACAATCCCACCGGCTATCAGGGGGATTATCTGGATACCATTTCCGATTGTACCGATCTTCTGGATACGGCAATGGAATCGGAAAAAGGCACTGACCGGATGCTGGTTTCCAATGCGCTCTTAGCCCTGACCTGGAACTATATCCAGCCGCTCATCGAAAAAACACGGGAGGAATTGGAAATGCATGGCGAGGATTCCGCTGCCGATGCTCTGGAAGATCTTCTAGGGGGGGATGAAGTCAGCAGCGGCGCTCCTCTTCCGACCGGAAAAAGCGGTGCCATTCCAAAGAATATCAAACCAGCTTCCCCCCCAAAAGGAAGCGGGAATGATGAGGGCAATGCTCCTTCCGGTCCACGTACCAAAGAGGATGCTATAGAGGAAGCCAAACAGGTGCTTTCGGAAGAAGGCGGGCGCATCGCTCTTACAAAGACCAATACCATTCTGGATGAAAACAACCCCCCCGGCGTCACTTATGTCAGTCAGTATCAGGGCAGCGGCTATGAGCATGCTGCAGAGGATCTGTTCCGGATCTTGAACGATGTGGCTGCAGAAAAGGTGCAGGAAGACTGTCAGACGGAACTGACCGAGGAACTGCAGAAAACAGCCAATGATATTCATTACGGCAATGCCCATGCAGGCATCCATGTTACCATCCATCGCCTGACCAGTGTTTCCGATTACCTGAAGAATGAATACCAGACAGTTGCTCCCCCCCCGCTCCTGCGGGCTTCCAAAAAGCTGCAAAGCACCATCCTGCCGCTTTTGAAAGAAGAACAGCAAGGCGGAAAGCAGAAGAATCTCCTGTTTGGAAAACGTCTGGACTCCCATGCTCTCTATAAGACAGACGGAACCATCTTTACCAGAACCAGACTTCCAGGAGAGGAAAAACGTCTGGCTGTTGCCTCCTGATTGACGAGAGTGGTTCGATGGGTTGGGGTGACCGGATGACACATGCAAGAAAGACTGCCATTGTCCTTTATGATTTCTGTAAAAGCCTCGGTATCCCTATCACCATTTACGGGCATTCCACGGATGCAGGCGGCGTTGCTCTTTACTCCTATGCAGAATTTGATTCTGTGGACAATGAGGACTGTTACCGGCTGATGGATATGTGCGACCGCAACGGGAACCGGGACGGCGCAGCTCTCCGCTTCGTAGCAGAGCATTTGTGCACACGCCCGGAGCTTCAGAAGCTGCTGATCCTGATTTCTGACGGTCAACCAGCCGATTACGGCTACAGCGGAACGGAAGCAGAGGCAGATCTGCGGGGGGGCATCAAGAAAGAATACGAAAAACGGGATGTCATCCTGTTTGCGGCTGCCATTGGTGACGATAAGGAAAATATCCGCAGGATTTACAAGGACGGATTCCTGGATATCACGAAACTGGAAGAGCTTCCAAAGAATATGGCACAGCTTGTCAAACAGCATCTCAAATAAAGGAAGGTGAATACTCATGAATGAAACTTATCAAAACCGGATTACCGACCAGATCTGCAAGATCCAGAATGACCGGGCACTCATTGCCTTTTATGACCGGCTCCGCTACGCACCACTCGGCAACTATGCACAGCTACATGCCAAAGGGGAATATCAGGAAAACGGGCATAAAGTACATTCTTTAATCTGCATCACCATTCAGGATTATTCCAACGGTACCGGAGACCGGAATATCATCACCCGTTTCAACCTGGCACCGGAACAGATCCAGTTCCTCTTAACCCGGATCACTTCCGGTTTTCAGGAATTTGAATGGAGCCAGAGCAAGATCTACGGCAATCCCGATCAGAACGGTTATTCCACAGCCAGATGTTTTATATCTCCAGACATCCCTATGATTCCAAAGGGCAGCCTATGAAAAGCCCATGGAAAATCCAGATTGTAAATGGGAAAGGCATCAAAGCACAGAATAAGAACGGTGGTTCCTACATGCAGCCACGCAGCTTCCAGTCCGAAAAGACGACAGCCATCCAGCTTACCGACATGGATCTGTTCACGCTTCTGAAGCGGACGGATTCCTATATTTCCAACTGGGAAACGGTGATTGCTGCATCACTGATCAATAACGGAAAACGGATGCTGGCAGACCAGCAGAACAGTCAAATGCAACAGACAGCACAGGCTCCGCCTTACGCTGCCTAAATTTTCAGAAGAGAAGCGGTACTTTACTGCTTCTCCTCTTTTTAAGAAAGGAGACTTTAGTTATGAATATTGCACTCATCCGGACCATGGACTCTCAGGGGCGTATCGTCATCCCTGCAGAAATCCGGAAACAAATGAAGCTCTCAGACGGAGATGCACTGGAACTGGAAAATGTGGGAATGGAGCTGCTTTTACGCAAATGCCCTACCCACTTAAACGGAAAAGAGGAAATGGCTTCCTATCTTTCCGTCCTCTACAGTGTCATCCACTGTGGTATCGCAATTTGCAGTGAGGCTCACATACTCGTATCTGCGGGCATCTATCTTCCGGAAGGCACTCCCGTTACAGAAGAACTCGCCGAATTGGTTGCGGACGGCCAGGAACTGATCTCTGCTGAGAACTGCCCTGTCTACCCGGTATCCAACACCCGTCAACCGGTTTGTGCTTTTTTCCCGATTTTAAGGGAAGACAGAGAGCCGCTGGCACTTCTTCTCTGTTCCAGAACCGGACAGCATTTATCCGAGATGGAATTGGGATGCGCTAAACTGGTCGCTGCCGTAATTGCAAACAAAATTAAGTAAGGAAAGGAGCGTGAAATCAATGAAGAATACAAATATAACCTTACACACCACCCAAAAGAAAGAATATGTCCTCACCGGAATCCTGTCCCTGCCCCTCCATCTGGGAGAACGGGCGTGGATCTATAGTTATAACCAGACCTTTGCTACCAGTCCGGTGCAGAGTATTCTGGAAGTATCCGAAAACGGTGTGGTATTTGAGACCTGCAACAGTATTTACCGTCTCAGCTACACCCGTGTTCCGATGGAGCTGGAGGCGATGTGTGCTTGACAAGAATGGAAGAACTGGAGAGCTGCCTTTCGGGGCTCCTCTCCACCTTAAAGAAGAACCGGGAACATGTGCCTCTGGAAGTGCTGAAGACACAGTATAAGCAGCCGTATGAAGAACTGGTCAGAAACATCAACCTGACCGCTTCTGCCTATGCAAAATCTGTGCTGCTCCACCGGCTGGTCCTGAATCCGGATGCAGATGTGGAGGAACAATGTACCGTCATCAACCAGATGATACAAACTTCCGGGATGCTGAAGAAAATCAGCTCCTGCATGTCCAAAACCTATGATGTAGGACAGATATATCCTCTGATACTGGAACTACGCCATATGGTCGAACAGGCACTCTGGCCCTATGTGAATCAGGCAACTTGTCTGGTCGCAGATCTGGATGATATAGAAAAAGAACCGACAATTTACAATTTTTTGACACATGAAGTTTATGAAAATGATACCTGGATTCACCGAGAAATCGACCTGCGCTGGAAACTACTGGTACATCTTACTCCCGAACAAAGAGAATCCGTACCACCAGCAATCATAGTATGAATGGAGGAATTTACCATGAAAGAACAACCATCTAATCCTTGCGAGAAAGTCTCATTTATTTTGACCTATGACCAGCTTGAAGCTGCTTATAACATCTACCGGGAACAATTTATTTCCTGCGACTTCATCCGCCGCTCCATGGAACGTCTGGAGGAAAGAATCGGACTCTGCAACCTTCCATATGAAACGCTGCGTGATGATCCAAGCCTTCTTCATGAAGCATACCTGCAGTTTCTCCGACTGGAAGACTGCAATGTGGCTTATAACGACACGCTGGAGCAGGTAATTGATGCAATCGAACAATGGCTTGCCTCTGGCACCTTATCCCCCCCTGTAAACCTTACGGTTTCCAACCAGAATATGGGTGAAACTTTTGGAACGGAGGTGGATGTGTAATGGCAAATATCTGCTGTGATGATGTGATCTTTTATACAGAAGGAAATCCGGAAGGACTATATGACTTGTGGGAGGACCTGGAAACCTACATCATTCTGAACCAGAATCCTGATTTATGCTGGATTGGCAATTTATTTTCCCACAAGAAAATAGATTCCACCGGAATATCTCTTCGTGGAAATGTCAGCTACATGGAATGGAATGATACGTATATTCTACTTTCTTTAGAGACAGCATGGACTCCACTTTATGAAGCATATCAGGCGATAGCCGCTGCATATCATGTTCCCTTTGTGATGCAAAGCATAGAACCTGGAGAACGAATTTATTATAACACGGATGAAGCACACCTATTTTTCCCTGACCGATATTGTGTCCGCTTATATGAAGAAAGCCTATTGACTCCATGTGGCTTAATAATCGGAGAAAAGCTGGAAGACGGTGAACCATTTGAAACGGAAACAGACGTATTAGAACGATTCAGAGATTGCGGATATCCAGCAGCTACACTAAAAGAGTTGGAGCTCATGTTCGATGCGGATGAACTTATTATTTTTGAATTTACAAATCCATATTTGGATCTGGAGCAGAAAAATGCTTGTGCATGAAACTTCTCCCCCCCTCCACACCAAAGACGATTATCATCAGATTTAAAGGAGGAACACCATGACTGATTTGGAACTGGATGTCTGGGATGCATGGCTCAGGGAACGTCAGGAACATCTGGAAGAAACCCTGTCCAATATCTCACCATCGGAAGAACCCTGCAGATATTACCTGCTAACCGGATATATTCAGGGAATGCTAGAAGCTCTTACCATGCTTACGACTGTTGAGGATGGGAAACGCTTCAAGATCAAACTGGAGCAATTTCGCCAGAATCTGCTCCTCTCTGGAGATTACGATGCTACCGGTAACTATAAACAGGCAGTGAAGAAAACTGCTGTTTAAATACTTCGAGCCGCCCAATCGGACGGCTCTTTTTATGCCCGAAAACGGTAGCCTACACCACGTATCGTTTCTATGTAGTGCGGTTCTTCCGGATTTTCTTCTATTTTCTTTCTCAGATTCTTGACTAACCCATAGACACGGTTATCCACTTCTGACTCCACATCCTCATAAATATGCTGGTAAATCTGTTCTTTTGTAAATACCCGATTGGGGGATAAGGCCAGATAAAAAAGCAGGTCATATTCATGTCTGGTAAGTTCCACAACCTTACCATCTTTGATTACGCTCCGCTGAAGCTGGTCTATTTCCAAACCTTGGAATGTCAACTTTTCAGAATTTGTAATCTCCATAACTTCTAACGTACTTTCGCAGGCTAGAACTGATTTAATTTTATTCAGGATTCCCTCTTCGGAATCAGAAATGGTAAGAATCATCACTTTCCCATAACATCACCTGCTTTTCTTAGCATTTAGCTTTCACTCCTCATTAACAATGTTTATCGATTGGTTACATAGATATATGCATCTTCCAAAGTTACGTCACAAGCTATACATCCACTTTCTGACGGCATATTCTCCCCTAACAGTCTTAATCTAATTCCTTCCTCCGTATACTGCTTACTGGAAATATGATATTTTCTTTCTAATTCTCTTGCAAGGCTTTCGTCCTCTGTACAGCATTCCCATACATGCCCTCTTGCCTTATTCAATAATTCCCTCATTGTTCCTGTATAAAGGAATCTACCTTTTTTCATAACCGCAAGCTGATTACAGGTTGCCATCAGATCCTCCACCACATGCGTTGAAAATAATACGGTGCGTTCTTCTGCAAAATCTACCAGTAAATTACGGATACGGATGCGTTCCTCCGGATCGAGCCCTGTTGTTGGTTCATCCACAATTAAAAAATCCGGCTCATGGAGTAATGCCTGCACTAATCCAACTCTTCGCTTCATTCCACCTGAAAGCTGCCGCATTTTCTTTTTCTGATGGTCTGCAAGACTGGTCTTCTCCAGATAGTAATCAATCCTTTTCTTGCTTTCTCTTTTCTCAATTCCAGCCAGATCTCCCATATACTCCAGACATTCTCGAACAGTCAAAGACGGATACAGATCAATTTCCTGTGGCAGATACCCAATCTTTTTCTGTATCTTTTCGTAATTTGCTTCGCAATATAGCGTACCATCTAACAGAACTTTTCCACTTGTGGGTGCAAGCACCGTTGTAAGCACCCGCATCAACGTTGTTTTTCCTGCACCATTTTCACCTAACAGACCAAATATCCCATGTGGGATTTCCAGATCCACATGATCTACCGCTGTCACTCCATTTTTAAATGTTACTGTTAAATCGTCTATTCTTATACTCATAATCTTACCCTCTCTTCTTTAATATCTTAGGAACAAATGCAAGCATCATCCCGCAAATACCACGCACAGCACCTTCCCGCCAAGCCATCTCCACTCTGTCAGCTTACCGAAATCACAAGTTCCGTAGGAAAATGGTCCCCAGTTTTTCAAAAACTGAGTTGCCTTTCCGGAAATAGAGAAAAACCAGAAAAGCAGCACGACACCCATACCAATCCATCTGTTTCGAACCAGATTGCTGACAGTTACGGAAAGCACACTCCAAAACAAAACAGTTCCGGGAATCGCAATACAATAAATTCCAAACAAGGCACCGCCATCTAATTCTTCTGTCAGATTCACCGGTTTCTGCCAATAAAAGAGTCCATATGCCAACAAACTGATTCCAATCAGATAAGCTACCTGCACAAATAGTCTTTTATAAACTACCCCCTGCCTGCTTTTTTAGATTATAAAGGCAGAATACTTCCGAGCGTTTGCTCTGCACTTCCACCAGATAAGTATCTGCACAGAAAACGACTGCCAGAAGCGAAACAGCTCTTTCTACTGCCTGCCCGATTTCATTCGCATATACAACAGGCTGGATTGCACTCAATATCACAACAAAAGCGATTGAATATGCAATTTTATAATATGGCATACATATTTTTACTTCTTTCTTCAATATACTCTCCTCCTTTTCCACATCCACACCGCTATAAACATGAGCAGTATGGATGCTGCCACAAGAAGCAGTTGATTGAGATATACCTGATGTGGCAATTCCGTTTCAAAAAAATTCCCCGGAAATCGAACCATAATAGAGAATGGTCTTGCATGACACTGTCCTTTGCTATCCCATGTCAGCATATTAGAATAAATGATATAAAGAACCAGCGCCGGAACCGCTGGAAGCGGATTCTTAAACAGCAGCGCTGTAACCGCATACACACAGCAGATCATCAGGATGTTCGGCAGGACATACAGGATCGAATTCTGAACAAAATCCAGTATGTTCATAGCAAATCCTGATTTTACTGCCGTGGCGTAACACAAAATGATAAATACGATATTCATAATGACCAGTGCCGCCGTCATAATGAGAAATCCACTGCTTATTTTCCCGGCAATATATTGAAAAGCCGTCATCGGTTTGGTGTGCAGCAATTCATAAGTATTTTTCCTCATATCCTGGAAAAATAAAAACGCCAGCAGAACCGTTGCAAAGAATGCCATATGCAGGCTTGCAAAATCTGTAAATTTTCTTCCGAAATAATAGGAGAATGGATGTTTCTCAAGATTTTCTCTGATATACCGGTTGACTTCCTCCGGGCTTCCCTGATACCATGAAACGTCCTCATACACATAATTGGCACCATTAAAGTGGTATTCCGTTTTCAGATACTGACACGCCTCCGTAATCTTCATCTGTTTCATCTCAGATATCACTGCCTCCGCCTCTACTTCCGACATGCCAAACCCATTCTCTGTGTCCTGAAGTATCTTTACAATCTCTTTCTCCCACAGTTCTCTCTCCTTATCCGGTGTTGCCGGAATACATCCCTCCATAACATCCCCATCGGAGGCCATTTTTACCTTCCTGAAGGTTTCATCCGACTTCACGTAATGAATGGACAGATAGGGTGCAAGTGTCTGGTACATACTGATTAAAACAACAATCAAACCGATCCAGAATATCGGATTTTTAAGATAATTTTTCAGATTCCTTTTTATGATTGCTTTCATAAGTCATCCCGCCTTTCTTTTTTCTACAAACAGCATAGCCTACAAATCACAACAAAAAAACAACAGCCATTTATTTCTGCTGTTGTTCTTCTAATACATAATTTTTAAACACTGCCTCAACTTCCGCACCGCCATCTGCTACATTTTTTATCAGCAGTTTCCCACCATGCCGTTCGCAGTAGATACGGCTGATATACATACCCATTCCAAAATGCTTTAAGTCATCCTGTGGATTCTCATGATAAAACGCCTGTGTCACCCTGTCGATATTTTCCTGAAATCCAATTCCGTCATCCCTGATACTCATTTTCAGATATTGGGGTGTCACTGTCAGCTTCAGCCTAACTTCCTGATTGGCATAGCGGAATGCGTTAGCCAACAGATTATCCGCTACTTCCATGATGATTTCCTCATCCGCAGTCAGTATTTCAGATTCTCTCACTGTCGTCACTGTAAAATTCTTTTCTGATTTTTCCACCACGACTTCTGCCAGAGCTTCTATCTGGTTTATCAACTGCCGGATATCTACCACGGAACAGTTTAATTCCCGTTCTTCCAATTTCGTCATCTTCCTCATACTATCAATAAAATGGTTCATCCGTTCAATCTGAAGCATACCGCCCCCCCTTAACATCTCCATCATTTTCTCTTGATCAAGCATATCTTCCGGAACAAATTCCAAAAGCATTTCCTGATATCCCCGCATGATTGCAAGCGGCGAGCGGATATCATGGGCAATCGCTGCACGCAGTACCCGCTCATCTTCGATCATCTGCCAAAGTCTACGGTTATTTTCTTCCAACTGCCCACGCATCCTTTCAAATTCCCTGCACAGCATCCCCCATCTCGTCCTCGTTCTCATAAGCCATATGAAAATCCAGATCTTCCTCCGCAATCATCTGTGATGCCATCTTCAGTTCCTGAATCGGTCTCTTTAATTTATTTTTGTAAAACAGGCTGACCGCAATTCCACATCCGGCAAAAGAAAAAAGCAATACTCCGTACGTCCGAAGGAAATCACAGGTTTCTGAAATATGCCAGTCCATTCTGCTCATTTTACTCTGATTCGGTCTCGGTACCACTACCTCAAAATTTTCATTGCGGTCATTCATTGCCTGATAATACTCGTCCTGATCCACGTACTTCCACCAGACCTCCTCCTGTATCTGCCCGGCAATCTCAATAATTGACACAGAAAGAAAAAAAGTGACAATCAAGCTGAGTATCGTATATAAAACCATTGTCTTTTTCAAGGATAAATTTCTTATCTTTTCCATCGATACCCCATCCCCCCCCATACTGTCTCAATGTATTCTGTCTGCGTATATTCCGCCAGTTTCTTTCTCACTCTCCGGATCAGTTCCGTAACAACACGGCTGTCACCTTCCGCATCATAACCACACACCTTTTCGTATATCCGCTCCCTGTCAAAAACCTGTCCTGGATTCATGGACAAAAACTCAATGATTGCATATTCCAGCTTCGTAAGCTCCAAATCATTTTCACCGATCTGAACCCTCTTTGCTCCATAATCAATACTGAGGTCTCCGTGGAATCTGTATTCAGACTTCCCTTTATGACGCTCCTCACGCTTCAAATGTGCAATAATACGAGCATCCAGTTCTTTCAGACTAAACGGCTTCAGTATATAGTCATCCCCCCCACCGGATAAAAGCCCGTTTACCCTGTCCTGCTCCTCCACTTTTGCCGTCAGGAAGATAATGGGACAAGTTACTTTGCCCCGGATACGTCTGCATACTTCTAATCCGTCTATTTTAGGCATATTGATGTCCAGCAAGATAATATCCGGTTTCTTATGGATTTTTTCCAAAGCATCTGTGCCATCTTCTGCCATCATTACATCATATCGTTTGATTTCAAAATAGTTCTTTAACATCTTTAATAATTCGATGTCATCATCCACGATCAAAATTCTATATGCCACTTTTATCACCTCGTTTTATCAGTATACAACGAAAAAAACAATAAATAAACAACAAGAGAAACACTTCGAGCCGCCCATTGCCGGACGGCTCCTTTTATGCCCGAAAGCGATAACCAACACCACGTATCGTTTCTATGTAGTGCGGTGTTTCCGGATTTTCTTCTATTTTCTTTCTCAAGTTCTTAATCAGACCGTAAATTCGGTTATTCACTTCTGACTCCGCTTCCTCATAGATATGCTGATAGATCTGTTCTTTCGTGAATACCCGATTAGGAGATAAAGCAACCACAGCGATTTGCTTCAAAAGTCTCTTTCGCCTGGTATACCGTTTATAACTTCTCATGTTTATCACCTTCAATCTGCTTTCAAATTTAATAATCTATATTTTATGACAATTCAGCATATAGAAAAGTTAGTTATTCGTGAAAATTATTTTTAAATTTAGAACTTGCATAACCACTACGATGTAAAAACAGTTTAGAGGCATTTATGACAGAGATTGATTTTATCTGGTTTTCGACTTTCTCCACGAAAGTGGCAAAAAATACCTGGCTACGAATTCCTTCGCTTAGGGCAAATCTGAAATCCTGAACGCTTTTATTCCTGTAGCCGACAAATTTGTCATCAACATAAGGCAAAAGCTTCATTGAGGAATCTATTTCATTTGACATATACTACATCTAGTGTTATACTGTTCTTATATCAATTATTTGTGTCAATCCGGAAAGGATTTATCACACGCAGTTTAGGTTTGAAACGTAGTCAGGAGTTTTCCTATGCCCAACAAGCAGCAGGGACTTCTGGCTTTTTTTATTTTGCAGGAAACTGCATCTATTTTGAGAATGAACATAAGCGTCATTCTCTTTTTTATGCCTGAACGCAGGGAAAGGAGGATTACGGAAACAAATGATTCCGGAACTGGCACGCCACAAAAGAAAGGAGACTCTATGTCAGTCAAAAGAATTAAGAATCTTGTAAAACAACTCAATGAATACCGTCATGCCTACTACAATCAGGATGCCCCCTCTGGTATCTGATGCCGAGTATGACCGACTCTTTGACGAACTGAAGGAACTGGAGGAACAGACTGGTTTCATCCTGTCAAATTCTCCGACACAGACGGTTGGATATTATCCGGTCAGTGAACTTGCCAAAGTCACCCATCCGATTCCACTGCTCTCGCTTGAGAAAACAAAACTGATTTCAGAGCTTTTAGATTTCATGAAAGGACAGGAAGTTCTCTTTATGCTGAAACTGGACGGTTTGACTACCAAACTCATTTACGAAGATGGCAGACTGATTCAGGCTTCTACCCGTGGAGATGGTGAAGTGGGGGGGGAAGATATTACACACAATATCCCGGCATTTTTAAATGTACCGCTTACCATTCCACACAAAGAACGTCTGGTCATTACCGGTGAGTCTTTTATACCAACCAATGATTTTGAACGTCTGAAAGATACTCTGCGTGATGGAAATGGAAAACCTTATAAAAACGGACGTAATTTTGCTTCCGGATCAGTACGAAGTCTTGATCCGAAGAACTGTATCGGACGTTGTGTTCGCTTTCTTCCGTTCAATGTATTAGAAGGAATGGAGGATGTTCCCTTCCCGGACAGCAGAGCCTGCAAATTAGAAGGTTTAACACACCTGGCTTTGGTTACTGCCCGTTTTTCTCAATTTCAGGAACCGGACTTTCAAAAGAATATGCGGAGAAATTCATTCAGGAATTGGTATCCACAGCAGCAAATTTACATCTTCCTATCGATGGCATTGTCATGATTTTTGACAGTCTCAGCTACTCCAAAAGCTGCGGAAAAACCGGACACCACTATAAGGACGGCCTCGCCTATAAGTTTGAGGATGATACCTACGAAACTTTCTTGCGTGAAATTGAATGGACACCGACCAGATTCGGAGAGATTGCTCCGGTCGGCATCTTCGATACCGTGGAGATTGACGGCTGTGATGTTTCCAGAGCTTCCCTTCATAATCTGACCTTTATCAAAAATCTGGAGCTTGTACCCGGATGCCGGATTCTTGTTTCCAAACGAAACATGATCATCCCACATATAGAGGATAATCTGGATCGTGGAAGGTATACCGACATCACGCCTCCGGTCTGCCCTTGCTGTGGTTCCAAAACCAGAACCTACAGCCGTAAGACCAGCGACGGTCGCACCGTAGAAACTCTGCATTGTGATAATCCGCAGTGCGACAGCCAGATCACAAGAAGGTTTGTCCATTTTGCCAGCAAGAAGGCAATGAACATCGAAGGACTGTCAGAAGCCACTTTAGAAAAATTCCTGAATCTGGCTATCTGCACTCTTTTCAGGACATCTATCATCTGGAGGAACACCGGGAAGATATTGTGGCACTGGACGGATATGGTGAGAAATCTTTCGACCGCTTGTGGGAATCCATCAACGCCAGCCGGAGGACCAGCTTTGTCCGCTATCTGGTTTCCATGGATATTCCTATGATCGGCAGAACCAAAAGCCGGATTCTGGACACCGTATTTCCGGAAATTTAACTGCATTTGAACAGGCGGCTGTCGGAGATTACGACTTCACTCAGTTAGAGGATTTTGGCGAAATCTTAAATCACAACATCCATTCCTGGTTTGCAGATGAAGCAAATCTTGATTTATGGAAAAACTTACAGAACGAATTCACATTTGAACAAAGAAAGGAAGAGACCATTATGACAAAAGAAAACAAATTTACAGGATGTACCATCGTAGCAACAGGGAAACTGGAGCATTTTACCAGAGACGGTATCAACGATAAGATTCTGGAGCTTGGTGCCAAACCTGGCAGCTCTGTAACAAAGAAAACCGATTACCTGATCTGCGGGGGGGAAAAAGCCGGCAGCAAACTGGCAAAAGCCAGAGCCTTGGTATTCCAATTCTTACAGAAGCTGAATTTTTGGAGATGATTGCATAACCATCTCTGCAATAGATGAGAATTATTTTGAGGTGTGGCTGAAAGGCCGCACCTCTTTTACAAAGGAGGAATTTATAATGAATCAAACAAATACAAGCAAGCGCATACCTACACAGATCAATGAATTTCGGGGGGGAGATTATGCTTTTCTAAGCAATTTCTATCCGGCACCGGTCTCTTACATGGGACAAACCTATGCAAACAATGAAGCTGCTTTTCAGGCGCAGAAAACACTCTCTGCGAGAGAGCAACGCAAATTCTGTATTTTTCGGATGCATAATCCTTCTGATGCAAAGAAACTCGGCAGAGATCTTACATTACGCCCGGACTGGGAAAAAGTGAAAGTCCGACTCATGTATGAAATCTGCATGTGCAAATTCATGCAGAACCCGGAACTCCGGGACAAACTTCTTGCAACCGGAGAGTCCACACTTGTTGAAGGAAACAACTGGGGTGACTATTTCTGGGGGGGCAAAGTCAATAACTGCGGAGAAAACCAGTTAGGAATCATCCTGATGGATGTACGTGCGAAGCTGCAGTGGAATGCAGAAACAGCGCCCAATAATATACCTCAATGTCTGCAATAAAGGAAAGGATGGTCTAATAGAATGAATGAAAATGCAAAAACAAAATTAGTGCTTGAGTATACTGGCATGGATGATTTTTCCTGTCCGGTATATAAGGACCAATTCGGAAAGTTGTGGAAGGATATTGACCTTGGCAAAGGGGGGGCTAAACCGAATCTTTATTCTTTATCTTTTAACCATATTGATGGAGAACCTTCCCATCCCATACAGCAGGAGTACACATTTCATCCGGCTCCGTATCAAAGAAGTTCCTATGAATTCGAGTACCGGATGTTAAGTAAATTACAGTCTGACTGTGAATACTATCTGGGCTACGGAAATCGCAGTCCGTCTATTCTATGCAATCATAGCGTTCAAAACCATATTGCCCGTATGAAAGAATTATGGAATGGTTTTCTCACAGATCAGAAACCGGAATGGCTGACCTGGGAACAGCTTCTTCAGTACGAAAAAGTAATGACAGAAACCGGAATACCCGTGAAGAACTGCTCAGACTAGACAATTCATCATTTATCAGAAATTACCCTCTATATTATCCATTCATATTTTGATATAATAGGAACAGTTGAAAGAAAGGAGCATTTCCCATGTATCTGAAAAGAAAAGTTTACGATCAGCTTCTGGATTGGAAAAACGATACCGCCCACAGCACCTTGGAAGTGAATGGTGCCAGACAGGTCGGAAAAACATATATTATCAATAAATTTGCGGATGAGAACTTCAGGCACAAGATCTACATTAACCTGTTTGATCTGTCCGGCAAACAATTTATGGAATGTTACAAAAAAGCCACAGACTGGACTCCCGGTACAAAACGACCGGAGCAGCCGCTTCACGATGCTTTTAAACTCTTCGATCCGGATTTTGAAGATACCAACGATACAGTCATCATTATTGATGAAATTCAGGAATCCTCAGAGATATTCAACCGTATCCGAGAATTTACCCGCTATTTTCAAGCGCATTTCATTGTAACTGGAAGTTATCTGGGACGTGTACTGGAACCGGAATTCAAATTCTCCAGTGGAGATATTACCAGTATCCGTATTTATACCCTTTCCTTTAAAGAGTTTTTGGAAGCATTGGATGACCAGCTTTTTCAGAAGTATCTATCACTTCCACTGGATCATGCAGATGACACCGTACCGGAACTATATGACGAATTAAAGAATGTTTACGACATCTATAGACAGATTGGCGGCTATCCAAAGGTTGTGGAAACATACCTTAACACAAAAGACGTGGAAGCAGCTCAAAAAGAGCTTGTTAGAATCATCCGCATTTTCTTAAACGAATCTATGCGGTACTTTGATGACATCACAGATATTAGTGTTTTTACCAACATCTTTTTAAGCATCTGCCGTATTCTGCTTCGTGAAAAGAAAGGATTAGATGAGGACAGTATAAGTGAAGAACTGCAAAAGCTCGTTACAAAGAATTACTCCAGTAATCTTTCTAAAGCAACCTGCTATCGTGCTATCAACTGGCTTTACCATTCTGGAATCATCGGTTTCTGTGGCAAAATCACAGAACTGGACATCTTGAATTTCAAACCGGGAAGCCGCTGCTTCTTCATGGATCTTGGAGTTGCATATTATTATCTCTCCAGAACTGGTGCTACTGTATCAACTATGGATGCTCATTGAACGAAAACTATGTTTACATTAACTTGTCCAAACGCAGGAATTCCCGGAAGAAATTATCTTTGAGACACCGGCTTTTGCTACTTATAAAGGTGGTGAAATTGATTTTGTAGCTCAGACATTGAAAACTCACATCCGCTATCTGATTGAAGTTAAAGCCGGTAAGGGAACTGCATCTACTGCCTTGAAGGCATTGGAACAGGGGGGGAAGGCCAATAAACTACTATATCTGAAAGGTGATACCAAAGGCGGAACCGTTGGAAACGTACAAACACTTCCTATCTATCTGCTAGAACAATATCATTTTTAATCAAAGAAAGAATACTTCGAGCCGCCCATCCGGACGGCTCTTTTCATCTATATTCTTGTATATTTATTTTACTAACAGCGCATCATTCTTTGAAAGAAGATATATACAGTATTGATTCATACTGATGCCTTCTTTTTTTGAGTGTTCCGCCAGATCCCGGTGTAAGCTGCGTGGCATCCTTATTTTAAACTGTCCCGAATACTCTTCCAGGCTTCCCGGTTCGTGAATCTCAATCCCTTCTTCCAGTGCAGCTTCTAACCATGCTTTTTTTGCATCCGCTGCATTTTCAACTGCCCTTTCTATCGTCTCTCCACAGGTGATGCATCCCGGCAGTTCCGGATAAGAAACCACAAATCCACCTTCATCCTTATCTTCCACAATTTCCATGCGATAGGACATTGCCAAATAATCATTCAGTGTCTTCATCGTTTTTCGCCTCACTTTCTACAATCTGCTTTACCATTTCAACATAAATTTTCTTGATTGGTTCGTGTTTCGGTATTGTTATCGGCTGGCATCCCGCTTTACGGAATGTATAATGGCTGCTCCCACTTCTCGGAGCATTTATCTCATATCCATAACTTTCTAATACTTTTCTTAGTTCATCAAAACGAAGGTCTTTCGATAATGAGCAAATTCTTGTCAATAGTTTATCCCATTTCGACATCTTTAATGCCTCCTATCTATAGTATATGTGGTGTCATATGTGGTGTCAATCTGTTTTTCATCTTTCTTGGTCAAATAAGGCTGCAGCTCTTTCTTAGCAGCCGTCACAAATTCTTCTTTTCTCGAACTTACCATATAAATCTTCCAGAGCATCAGATTCAGCTTTTCCGCATCCACTGCTTTGCATTTCTTTTTAATCATGCGGATAAACGGATAGATTACCGTATCCGATAACTTGTTCCCAGCAATCAACATCGTTCCATCCGTTCCATATACCTCATACAGACATTCCAAAATACTCCCAAATCTGTCACCAATCGGAATGCCGGCTTTTCATATTTCTTTTTAGCTTCCATCATATGCTCCTCCTACATTCGAACCGTCAGTCCACTGAGACTCGTCTTAGGAAGCCCTACCAGATACCAGTCTTCATCCATTTCAATCCGAACCGGAATCCATGCATCCTTTACCTTCACATCAAAACATCCTCCGCAATGAAGACCTCCATAATAAGATTCAATCCCAAACCGGATATCAAATCTTCCCATTGATGGATCATAAATTAAAGTACCTATTCTCTTTTCACTCATATTTCTTTCCTCCTGAAATTCTTTGGTCTATATAAGTAATAGGACTTTAATTTGCAGAATTTGAAAGTTCCGGGTATTTTTCATAAAAAAGTTTTTCGATAGCGATAAAAAGTTGAGTGCGTCATTCCCAAATTTTTACGAAGCTGTGTAGGTGTCGTTTCTCCAGAAACTACGCTTTGAAAGTTCTCATCAAAAGTTTCCTGCTTCATCACACTTGGTCTTCCATAATCATCCCATTCGCCCCCCCGCAATTTCTTCGCTTCTATCCCTTCCCGCTGTCGCTTCTCCTTTTTCTCCAGCTCTGCCTGCGCCATAGAAGCATAAAGCTCCAGCATCATGTTATTGATTGTTTCCAGCATCATCCTTGCCATCGCATTATCCATCACAGATAAATCCATAAGCGTAGTCGGCAGTTCCAGAACCATAAGCCGCACTCCCATGTTCTTAATCCGCTGGATCTGTTGCATGGTGTCATACTTGTTTCTTCCCAGTCTGTCCAATTCTGTAACAATCAAAATATCTCCCGGCCGCAGGACATCCTCCACTAAAACGGTATATCTCGGACGATTAAAATTCTTCCCTGTCTCCTGATCCGTAAAAATATTCGTAAGTGCCATCTCATGCTCGTTACAGTACCGCTCAATTTCCTGTATGCCACGGTCAAGATGCTGCTCCTTTGTACTGGTACGGTGATATCCATATATCTGCATCCACATTTCTCCTTTCCATGTCCCAAAATATCCACACTTTTATTGGTATATTTCAAAACTGTGTGTGTAACCTTTTTGAAATATAATCCCTCTTTCCGGAACGTACTTCTAAAATGTATACATTTTGGGATATGTTTCTTTTCTATTTCTGTACGTACCAGAGCCGAAAAGTGCAACAAATATGACAAAAAACTCCCAGAGGATGTTACTCCCCCCCTGAGAGTGGTTGAAACTTATAGCCCACACCTCGGACGGTGCGGATGTAATTCCAGTTCCGTGAATCTACTTTTAACTTTTTACGAAGCTGGCTAATGCAGCACATAACCGCATTAGCACAGTCAATCGGTTCTTCCTTCCAGACATTACGATAAATCTCCTCGTGAGAGAATACCCAGCCAGGATGTTCTGTTAGATATTTTAGTACCGTAAATTCTTTCAGACTCAATTCAATCTTTTGATCATTCATAAAAACAGTATGACAGCGAATATCTATCTGTAGGTTTTTGTCTTTGTAATGCAATTTACTTTCCTCCTAATCTGTTTCACCTTATCACAGCTAATCTAAAATGCTATTATTAGACTGCCAAAACTCAAATTCAAAACCAGAGCAATGCTTTACCTGCAAATAGTCTGGTAATAGACCAGTAGAATCGCAATAGCTGCAAGAGCCAGAAACGGCAAACACATAATTACCGGGGGGGCAGAGTGAAGTGATAAATAAGAACCACTGATTTTTTAGCATTTCAGCCGGATATACAAGCCATCCCCCCCATAGATTGGTGACCGTTACTGTTAAAATTACAGCACTGCCTATATATGTGGCAGCTCCTTTCCGGGTAAAGTTAAAGTCGCAGACCTTTACGACCTACGGCTTAATAGTACGAAAAGACATTAACTTTTCTGTAAAAGAATTTGATGTACTTTATATGCTATATTCTAATCCAGGGATGGCTTTTACTAAACAACAGATTTATGAAGCAGTTTGGCATGAAAAAGCAAATGGTTATTTCCACGCCGTGGAAAACACTATTTTTCAAATACGCAAGAAGATAAAAAAGTATTCCAGCGACAAGAATTACATAAAAACAGTAGTTGGATATGGGTATAAATTTGAAGTTTAATCTGCAGGATATAAGGAGCACCGGGTTTGAGGGAGATTCCCCCACTAAGAAAATTTCTATGTTCTGGCTACAAAGCCGGAACATAGGTCGGCATCCATCCCTGTTTCTTCCCAATCCTGCAGACCTAATAAGAAATCAGCTAGTGACTTCTTCATCAAAAGTCTTTTTTTAGAGAAATAATCCATTTTTCAATAGCATCCGCCAAAACTATCTGCTGTTGCAATACTGCCATACCAGTCTTAGGGATTTCCGGATCATTCTCTTTCTCTCGAAGATTTTCCTCCAGATAAGTTTTTAATATTTCAATATTTTCCTCAATACTGGCAATACATGATTGTTGACTTTCAGGCGGTAACTTATCCAAATTTACAATTACTGCATTAAAATCTAAAAAAAGTGAATGGGTTTAGAGGCTGTTTCCATCATAAGCTTTACAAATTCTTTTTCGCCTTCATCTGTTAATGAATAAACTGCTTTTTCAGGCATCTTACCTTCTTTCACAATTTCTCCTTTAATGAAGCCTTTTTCCTCCAACTGAATTGCTTTTTTGTAAATGGATGGTGTACTGATTTTTACCCATTTTGATATATTACGATATTCCACTAATTTTTGAATATCATAGGCTCCCATCGGTTCCTTTTTCAATATTCCTAACACAATTAAATCTATTGTAGCCATAGTTCACCCACTTTCTATATCCACGAAAGCTATAAAATACTTACGGTTATATATACTGTAATTTATAGTATTTGATTTTATACCTCTTGTCAAGGAAATTGCAGGATACACGCTTGACAACTACTATAAATTATAGTAGTATTCTCTCACATAGTATACTATAATTTATACTACTATAATTTATATTCTTAATTGAAAGGAGTATTTGAAATGAACAAGAATAACAACAAAATGGATTTATTAGGAAATGCACCTGTTCCCCCCCAAGCACTAATGGCTCTTGGTATACCGATAATGATTGGTATGCTTATTAACGCTCTCTACAATTTGGTGGATGCTTATTTCATAGGAGGACTTGGCGAGAGTCAAATGGGTGCAATTTCCATTGCGTTTCCTTTAGGACAAGTAGTTGTTGGTTTAGGTCTGATGTTTGGCAATGGTGCCGCCTCCTACTTATCAAGACTTTTAGGGCGAGGAGATAGGGAAGCTGCAAGTAAAGTCGCCAGTACTGCATTATACAGCAGTGTTTGTATTGGCGCAGTTATTATTATCGGAACTGCAATTTTTTTGAAACCTATTTTAACCATGTTAGGTGCAACAGACACGATTATGCCATACGCCCTTTCTTATGGAAGAATCTATGTTATTTCATGTATTTTCAATGTATTTAATGTAACGATGAACAATATCGTTGCAAGTGAAGGCGCCGCAAAAACAACTATGTGTGCATTATTATTAGGAGCTGTATTGAATATTGGTTTAGATCCTATTTTCATCTATACTCTCGACATGGGGGTTGCTGGTGCGGCAATCGCTACAGCAATTTCTCAAATGGCTTCTACTCTTGTATATTTAATTTATGCATTACAGAAAAAAGCGCTTTTACATTTTCCATTAAGGAATTTTGTCCTTCTAAGCAGATCATAACTGAAATTCTGAAAATCGGTATACCCACATTGACTTTCCAGCTTCTTACAAGCCTTTCTATCGCATTCATAAACCGGGAAGCTAATATCTATGGAGATGCTGTTATCGCCGGAATGGGCGCTGTTACAAGAATCACTTCAATGGGAACTCTGGTTGTGTTCGGCTTCTTAAAAGGTTTCCAACCAATTGCCGGCTTTAGCTATGGTGCCAAAAAGTTTGATCGGCTCAGGGAAGCAATTAAAACTTCTATCTTATGGTCAACAATATTTTGTGTAGTTGTGGGATTGACAATAGCCCTATTTTCCACACAGATTATTTCGCAATTTACAGAAGGCAATACAGAGATGATTTCTGTAGGTCAAAAATCGCTAATGGCAAATGGATTTTCCTTCTTCGTATTTGGATTTTACACAGTGTATTCTTCTCTGTTTCTTGCACTTGGAAAAGGCACCGCCGGATTCGTTCTTGGGGCTTGCCGACAAGGTATTTGCTTTGTTCCGATCATTCTGTTGCTCCCATCATTCTGGGGCATAAATGGAATACTATATGCACAACCGATTGCCGATGTAATTTCTGCTATTGTTACTGTGTTTATGGCTCTACATCTTCATAAAGAACTGGCAACAACAAAAGAGCATTAAAGCATCAGGCAACATAATAGATCAACACCGTCTGCCGCTTCGAACTGAGGCAATATCACCCTTCAAAAAACAATCACTCCCAGAGGATGTTACTCCCCCCCTGAGAGTGATTGCAGCCTTTGTTTAAGATAACTTACTCAATTATCTGGAATCTCTGGATACACTGAAGCAATGTACTTACCAGTTCCTGATACAGATCTTCATCAAATCTGCCATTCACAATCGCATTCTTAATTAAAAGCGGCTTATATATCTCTAAAATCTTCAGTACCGCATCTGCATTTCCTTCTTTTGCCTTTAAAAGTAATCGTTCAAAATTCATTAGTTTTCACCTCCCATCACCTTGCGGATCTTCCGGATTGCATAATAATAAATACCCTTGCATCGCTCCTCTGATAACCCGTTTAGCCTGCTCATTTCCTCAAAAGTACGTTCTTCAAACACATGCTGGTAAATCAGCTTCCGTTCTTCATCCCGCAGCGTATGAAGCGCTTTCATCAGTCTTTCATCTGACATCTTATTCCATTCTGGATATTTCCCCTGTGCCTCCTGCAATAAAAGCTGCTCCCTCGTTTGGTTCTCCAGCAATTCTTCGATTACAATTCTTGCCTCCATCTGTCCAATATCCTCCAACAGTTCTTCTGCATCAGCCATCTGGATTTTCTTCTCCAGATAATCATGTCGTTTTCCACGGACAAACTGTATCAGATATGCTGTAAAGTGATTTTGTATCTTTGATCCTGTATATGTTTTTTTGTTCATTTGTTTTATCCTCCGAAATTTTATCACGTTCCAAAAAATTCCGAGGATGGCGGTGAGCGGCAACAAAACGTGACACTGCCTTCATTTTTCGAAAAAAGAAAGGCTGGACCACTCTATTCGTAGTCCAGCCGATACTTCTCTTTCTATGTAATTGTGTAGGATATGCGATGATAGTATCTCATATACTGCATATTCTAACTTCTCTCCGACACATTGTATGGATAAGATTTTTTTAACAGATTCAGTTCCTCTTTGGCTTTTATCTTATGCTGTCCATTCATGTCTGTCGTACTTACTTCCATGTTTCTCTATTTGTGCATGTGTTATCCTGCTTATCATAACGCACTTTAACGCATTTCGTATAGTGTTAATCTACGATAAAATATATGCATTAAGTGAGGTGATATAGATGGTGAAAAAATTATTGGGAGATGCAGTCAGGGAAGAACGTCTCCGCCGCAATCTTTCGCAAAACAGCCTTGCGGAACAGGCAAAGATTTCTTTACGGACTGTCTCTGATATTGAAAACTATATTGGCAATCCACAGTTGGAAACACTTTATGCTTGGCAACTTACTTACATATTTCCATAGATGCTATATTTTCTAACCAGAAAACGAACCCGGATTCTACCATGCAGCAAATCATGGCAGAACTAAATTCCTGCCGGAGGAGCAGAAACAGCTTGCCCTTTCTACACTGCGTGGACTTCTGGATGGATTCAAGAACCTAAGTTAAGGCTCTCCCGTATCCTTCATCATCTACACATTATACAAAGACAATCTGTGAATAGTCTGTGAGTTTTCTGTCTATTCCCATTCTGATACAAAGAACAGGAGAGTACACTGCCATAAGCATGTGTATCTCTCCTGCTTTTTTATGCCCTGCGAAATGCACTGATAGCATCCACTACATTCTGTCTCATAGTCTGATCCATCCGCAGCGGTTCTTCTTCCATCAAATCAACTTCTGTGGGCATTTCTCTATTTATCTTAGAAACGTCCTGCCCTTCCAATACCTTTCTTACTTCTTCCCGGATGATTTGCTGCATCATTGGCCGGAGCATATCCGGTTCCATGCTTATACTGCCATTACCTGTCTCATCCGTTCTTCCCGTATATGCCAGAATTGCCGCAACGATCAGTTTTGCTTTTTTCTCTGTCGTATTCAGAAGTTCTGTCACATACACGTGATCTGGATCCGACTTATCAAAACCAATAG
Organism: Mediterraneibacter faecis JCM 15917; assembly: GCA_001312505.1. GTDB lineage: Bacteria > Bacillota > Clostridia > Lachnospirales > Lachnospiraceae > Mediterraneibacter > Mediterraneibacter faecis. The sequence goes on along the minus strand of BBDW01000003.1, from coordinate 166,607 downwards.
TGAATACAAACGGATTTTTCTTTCCCATAAAATCACACTCCAGCCTGTGTCATGCGATACAAAAGATCATATCCATCGGCATTTGCTTTCATATCCCGGATAAAGGTATGTTTTCCCAACCGGTCTGCCTGCTCCAGAAATCGTTCCAGAAGCACTGCTCCGCCGCCGATAAACACCGTATAAGTAGATTTTGTATCAATGCCCCCCCGCTCTCGGATGCTGTTCAGAAGATCGGTAACAAAATTCTGAACCATGGTTTCTACTGCCTGTACAACAGCTTCCTCATAATACTGCGTTTTTCCCTTGATGATACTGTCGATATCTGCCTCCTCCAGAAGCATGTCATATTCACTGTTAATACTGGAAATGATATCGTTATACATGGTAATCACACCTTTTTCCAGAGAATCACAATAATCCATATCCGGTCTGCCACTTCTCATCAGAAGATAATCAGAAGTAAATCCGCCAATATCAATCCCTACGACTTTCGGAATCTCACGGATTTCCATCATCCTCGTCATCATGGCTGCATAATCCTGCGGAAACGCCATTACATTCTGTATACAGAGGTGATAGACTTTATCGTTGAAGCACAGTTCCTGCACCTTCCCGTCCCCCCCTTTGAAATAGCGTTCATATCTCTCACAAAGCTCTGCAAAATGCTTCGGCGGAAGCCCAATCGGAAGTTCCACCTGAATGACATCCTCCGGCTGGATCTGGCTTTTCTGCTCCAGCTCCATTGCAATGCAAATAAGGTCAGAATCCAGAATCGGTTCCGGCTGTCCTGCGTCTTGTCTCTCTGGTACGGAATCCGCTTCTCACTAAGGGTATAATACTTTCCCTGATATTTCAGATACTTCTCTCCCCCCCTGGCAGGCTTTTTGTCCTGTTCTGTCAGTCCAGTGGTAAATACAAAATTACAGGTTTTCATGTTCCGGTTCCCGTGATCCACGGCTACTCTTAATTTTTTTATCATGCTACATTCACTCCTTTGTACTTGATACTTATTCTGTACGTAGGAGATACTTAAAGTGCAACTTTTTAAAAACTATTTCCATAATTTTTCTTCCTGTATACTTCCATATCGTTGATATCATTGGTAAAACACAGTATAATGAACATATTATCAAATATGAATTTGCGGAGGAAAAGATACTGTGAAAATTACAATAGAGGAACTGCAAGAATACTTATTCGACCATTATAAAAATGGTGGGATTGACCAAAGCCTGTTTATGAAACTCGTAGAAGAAATAGGTGAAGTGGCAGAAGTACTAAATAAAAAGGCAGGTAGAAAATCTGTTGGTCAAGAGGATTTACAAACCCAATTAGGTAACGAATTAGCCGATGTGGTACACTACACTATTGCGATTGCTGCATTAAATGGAATTGATATGAATGATATTATACTCTCTAAGGATAAGGATGCATCCATAAAGTATAATCACAGAATAAATTTAGAGCAGTTTGTAATGGAACGCAGAACGAAAGATAACGACTAACAGTTCCAGTTGTTCAGGATGAATGACAGAGCAAAAAAATATGAATTTGAAGAGGTAGTGATTATGAAAAGATTGATAGCAATGGTTCTTTGTCTTTTATTTGTTATATCTTTAGCTGGTTGTGGAAAAGGAAATACAAAAAATTTAGTTATTGATTATGGGACATCATCTATATACACAAAAGATGACATGGATGAAGCTATTGATGTTATAAAGAAACAATTTAGTTCTTTTGAGGGGTGTGAATTGCACAGCCTATCTTATACATCTGATGATGCGTGCAATAATGAGGATAATATTGCCTGGATGAATGAATTGGAGGAAGCAAATGACAATAAAGAGAGTTTCACACAATGTATTTCGTTTGATAGTAGTTTCAGGTCACCTAAAAATGGAGGTGGAGCGTGGAACGCTAATGAAGAATACACATGGTCATGGTGGTTGGCGCGTAGCGAAGGCGGAACGTGGAAATTAATGACTTGGGGGGATATTAACGGTCGGTTCCTAAGTAACAAATAACAGTTTGTCTAAGAAAAAAGATACCAACCATTCTCAAAAATGCTTAGTATCTTTTTTCTTTTGTTCTGTCATTGTCCTATGCTGAAAGCTTTTCCACCAATTCCGGCAGGCACTTCTCAAATAATTCCCGATATCTTCGATACCCTTCATCCCGGAGTGACCTTGCAGTGATGTCAGAGACCAAAGGAGAAGCTCTTCCTCTTCCACAGCATACGGAGAGGTATAGACAAATTTTTTCCCGTCAAAATGCGGTTTTGATAACTTCAGTATTTCCGTAATCTCTCCTTTTGTTTCCGCCTGCATAATCATTTCCACTTTCTTCCGATGGAACTCGCAGACGATGCTCTCCAGAAATCCCTGCTTCAGATAAAATTCCGCCCTTCTATAAAGTTTTACAAGAGCCTCCACTCTTTCATCAAATAACTTGTCCTTTTCACTGACTATCATCTGTGCCAGTGCGTTTGCATGTTCCATAACCAATGCTGTTCCCATTACATTTCCTCCCATAATAAAAGCTGGCATAAGAAATTTCTTCTCACACCAGCACGATTCTTTTATTCCTCTGTGATGATCTCACTGCTTAATTTTCCATGTACCAGATAGCGATAATTCCGTCTGGAATTGACACAGGTAGACAGCGTAACTATCCGATCCGTTGCCGACAGCTCGGTGCCGGTATCATAATCCCTATAAGAAGACACCGTATCCAGAAACGTCTGAAAATCTTCCGCTTCCGGGAAATGATACCTATATCCCTCACTTCCGGTTCTTCCCGCATAGCAGGAAAAGATACGATACTTGAGGATCTTGTCCGGCAAATAGAGATAAAACTCCGGATGTTGTTCAAATAGCTCTTTGTCTTGGTACTTATCCAGAGTTCCGAACATGCTCCCGTTTTTCATATTATGCCCGTACACGATCGTATTCTGATCCGTAAAGTCCGGCTGATTATGGCAGTCCACAAAGATGCTCCCGTTGATATTGGATTCTCCCGAAAAAAGGTGATGAAGATAATATGCATTATCTTTCCCCCCCTGTACCACCGGATAACTAATATCCAGTGCCGGAATCTGAATCCACGCTATGACATCCGGATTAACCGCTTTTAAACCTGCAAAATCAATTTCTAGATACCTATTCTTAGGTTCCTCCTTTTCTTTCTCAGACTCCGGTGATTCTTCTTCCTCTGGTTCCTGAACATATTCCTGCAGTTTCTCGTAACTTACGTCCCCCCCTTTCTGATACTTCAGATAAGCACCAAAGAGTTTTCCTGCCGCTGCGAGAAAAACAAGCAACAGGCAGATAATGAGTCCTGCAAGAACCGTATTTCCTTTTTTTCTCATGATTGTTCTCCTTTCGGAAGAGCCGAAGTCTGTGCCCCCCCGGTTCCTTCCTTCTGTTTGATGGCGGCTAAATAGTCATCAATCCCCTTGTGTTTCCCGTTCCACTCCCCCCCGCTCTCGTCCATATCCCAGACCATCCGGTTCATCGGCAGGGAAAGCTCCCGGCAGATTTCATAGACCTTATTGCAGCCGTTCTGGATAATCCTCCGTTTCTCCGCCTTATGCTGGCAGATAACAGGGGAACGCTCAAAACAGACCGCACACTTACTGTCATGCTTATTGCAGGCTACTTTCATCTTCTTATCCATGTCATACGCCTCCAAAAGCTGTTTCATCCCATATCCTTTCATCCGCTCCAGCACCGGTTTCAGATTCCGGTACTGGTTCACTCCGGCAACGCACACAAAGGTAGCGCCGGACAGATAATGGGCTATGGTCCCTTTTAAGGCTCCTTCGGTCAGATAGACACGTTCTGCGGCAAGATCACCGATCACATGTACCGGACTTCCGGAGGAAACTCCCTGGTCATAATTGACACTGGACAGCCAGATATATTTTTTCGTGTCAGTCACATGATCTACCCGGATCTGAAAACCCTGGATGAACCCGTCCAAAGAAACTATGGGAATCAGGATTCCTGAGTTTTCTGCTTTGAAGTTAATCGTCCAGTTTCCGTCTGTATCCCGGTAGAATCCCGGCACGCCTTTCACCATATATCCTTCTTCTGCCAGCCTTTTGACCAGCTTCTTCATTCCAAACAGCGGGACACTCCGGTAACGCTGTGCTTCGATCTGTTCCGGTTTTAATCCTCGTCTTTGCAGATCCTCCTGATGCTTCCTGTTAAGCGTGAGCATGGACAGCATTCTCTGATACGTCCGGTGGATTTCCTCTATGGGTGCAAGCTCTGCCGTTGCCTTTTCTTCCTGTACCGGCGTTGCTTTGATATAATCCGTCCGGTATTCTCCTTTTCCTAATGCTTCCCGGATCTGCTGATTTGCTTCGGAGAGTGTAACATTGTGCAAATCCGCATAAAGCTTCAGCATCCCCCCGGACGCATCACAGCGGTTGCACCGGAATACATTCTTTTCCACATTGATATTCAGTTTTCCATGCGTCTCTCCACAAAACGGGCAGTCATAATAGTTTCCCCGCCGCTTTCTGAGATGCAGCACCTGCACCACATCCAGTATTCCATAATCAAACCCAGACATATCATAATACATCCCGGTCTCTTCCTCCTTTCCCCCGCAGAAAAAAGCTCTCTGCGGGGGGGTTCTTCCTTAACCAGCCATCGGCATTGCTTTTTGTAAAATTACCTTTGCTGCCGCCGGAACCAGATTGTTCGGTCCGGAATATTGCTCGGCAAACCACTGGATCGTTGACGGGCTTTCAACTGCCACCTGTCCCATGGTCTTTCCGCCGTATTTTCCCTTTCCCGGAATCACAGTCCCGACTGCCATTTCATAGTTCATGTGTTTCATCAGTTCTTCTACCGGAAGGGACGTATCCAGATTCTGTAATGCTCCCTGCAGCATCTGTCCGGTCTTTGGCGGCGTAGAGGCAGCCGGAGCGGAACCGTAGCCAGGCATTTGTCCACTGCCATGGTAAATGGTGCTTCCCGCCGCCTGTGCCTGCTGATAGAACTGATTCATCATCTGCTGGCCTGCATATTCCGGCTGACCTGGCATCTCTCCATAAGTTGGCATAGGGGGCATTTGGCATGACACCCGAATCCGGCATGGCTGCATTTTCCATGGCACCTGAATCCGGCATCTGTGGATTCTGATATGGAATTCCGGCATCTACCTGTGCAGGATCATTTTCCTCTCCCACATCCGCAAACTGCACACCATATCCGGCATCCGATAATGCCCTTCCTACGGCTGCTGTTTCTGCCATTTCCAGAAATTTGTCTCCAAACTTCGGGTCATCGCTCCGGAATTTCTGCGAAAAGGAATTGGCTACATAATTGTCTTCCTGATCACATTTATCCAGATAGATACGTGCTTCCACAACTGCCATGTTCTCTGTGAAAGTGATAATCCGGCTGATGATCTTTCCTGCCGGATTGACCAGACGAAACCATAGCTTCCGGTATTTCACATCCAGATAAAGCTGCTCCTCCTGCCCTTCTTCTCCAATCTTTCTTGCCAGTTCCATCGGATGGAAGCCATCCACACGGTTCAAAGCGGCAACTGCCTCTGATTTCTTATACAATAATTCTTTCATTCTCTGCTCCTTTCATTTAGAAAAGCAGACGTTCCCCCCCTATATAAGAGTAATAGTCCGCTTATTTCAAAAATTGAAAAATATTTTTAAACAACAAGTTTTAACTGCTCCATTTCCGGTTTCTGTTCACTCTGATACTGATCGTAATACTGTACGATCCGCTCACTCAGAATGGTGTTCCTTGTCCCGCTGTCATCCGTATGGATTGCCTGACAGACTGCAGCCCATTCCCCCCTACCAGATAAACCTTGCTTTTCGCTCTGGTCACTCCGGTATAGAGAATATTGCGCTTCAGCATCATATAAAAGGCTTTTACCCAAGGGATGATGACAACCGGACATTCGGAACCCTGTGCCTTATGGATGGTTGTTGCGTTAGCATGTTCGATCATTTCCATCTGGTCAGCTTCATATTGCACCTGCCGCCCATCCGGGAATCCGATCACTGCCCTGGCATTTCCATCCTCATCCGTGATACAGTCCAGTATCCTGCCCAGATCGCCGTTACTCGCCATCTCGGTATTTTTATTCTGTAAAATCTTATCGCCAACCCGGAACACCTGACTGCCGATATGCAGTTCCTTCTTCCCTGCGATTGGCGGATTTACAAAATCCTCCAGAGATTTGTTCAATTCATCCACTCCGGCAGCACTGCGTTTCCGATACGGAGTCAGGATCTGTACCTGATCCATGCCGTTTTTTGCAATCTCGTCCAGATAAATCCTCCGGACAATCTCTGCCGCTTCATCTGCTCCTTTACAGGCAATGAACTGAAAATCCTCCCCCCCAAAGCTCAGATTAGTCTTATTCTCCTGCATCAGTTTTGCATTATAAGGTATGCTGCTCAAAGCGCCCTGCCGGTAAACCAGATCCAGTACCGTGACCGGAATCAGCCCGCAGGCAATCAGTTGCCGGAACACATCCCCGGCTCCTACGGATGGAAGCTGGTTCTTATCCCCGACTAAAAGGACTCTGGCATGTCTGCTAACCCGCCGGAAAAATTCATAGGCAAGATGCATGTCCACCATGGACACCTCATCTACATTTAGAAATCCGGCAGACAGGTACTCAAAATCCGGTTCAAAATCCGTATCATCTCCCAAAAGCCCCCCCAGGGCCAGATGCATCGTGGATGCATTTTCACAGCCGGTACTCTCCACCATACGTCTTGCCGCACGTCCGGTCGGAGCCATAAGCTGTACCTCTGACCTGCATAACGCCTGATGGATATAGAGAATCACCTTGAGAACCGTTGTCTTTCCGGTTCCGGGACCTCCGGTAATAATACTGATGGGATGTGCAAACACCATCCGCACTGCCTGTTTCTGTGTTTCTGACAGCGTGATCCCCAGTGTCTTCTGTGCCTTTTCCAGCTCCGGTTCAATGGACAGCAAAACCGGCTTCTCCAAAAGCCGTCTGGCTATCATGGAAGCGGTCTGTGTTTCTTCTTCATACTGCCGGATAGAATAGATCCGTTCTTCCTCCACAACAATGCTTTTTTGCAGCACCAGCCGGTAAAGCACCTGACTGACATCCTGCTCCGATACTGCCATGACCTGCAGATCCCGGTTCAGCATTTCCAGTGCTTCCCTGATAACCTCCTGACGCTGCTTAAACAGATGTCCTTCTTTCATTGCCTGATTCATGATATGTCCGATGCACCCGGATATCCGCATGGGATCATTGAGTGCACAGCAGCACTGTCTTCCGATCGCATCCACAGTCAGAAACCCGAAGCCTTTGACTGCACTCAGCATGTAAGGGCGGTGCCGGATAATATCCACCGATTCATTTCCGAATTTCTTCAGAATCATATTCACTTTTTTGGGTGTTACCTTAAAAGGCGCCAGAAACGTCATCAGTTCCCGGAACACCTGGTTTTTTCCATAGGACTCCACAATAGCAGCCAGCTTCTTCTCGGAAATTCCACGGATCTTCAAGAGTTCCTGCGGGTTGTTTTCCATGATTTCCAGTGTCTGAAGCCCAAACTTCCGGAAAATAGTATCTGCCATCTTGGGACCGATACCTTTGATTGCACCGGAAGAAAGGTATCCTAAGATACCCTCCTTTGTCCGTGGTACAACCTCCATGAAATTTTCCACCTGATACTGAGTTCCATGCTCTCCGCTCTCCCATCTGCCTTCCATCTCAAGCTCAATCTCGTCTGTAAGCGGAAGACCGAATCCAATCGCTGAGAAGCCGATGATATTCCGGGATGCCAGATATTTGTCTCTGGCTGACAGGGGGACAGACGTATCCTGTGTGGTGAATATGGCAATCGTATACCCATTCTCCTCATTCTGGAAAATCTTATGTTTAAATCTGCACCTCATTGTTTATATCCCTCCAGCTTTTTATCCGCATCCGTTCATTTGGTTTTCTCATTACGCCGCCTCCTTCTTAATTCGGAAAGTACGGCTCTCCGTTGTTTTTGTATATTCCTCATAGATATCCGGATGCTGGTTTTTCAGCTTCTCCATCTGGTCTTTCCCAACCGAAGTACGTCTGGTCGGATTATAGGTAATACGGTAACGGTTCGTACCGTCCTCCAGCACTGCCTTGCAGCCCTGCCCCAGCTGTTCCACAAAAGGAACACTGATTGCCCGCTGTTCTGCTTCGATTTCCTTTTTCCGTTTTTCCAACTGTGACTTTTCCTCCGAAAGGGTAAGATACTTCTCAAGATTTTTTGATTCCAGACCGGAAAGCACAATTTCCGGAATAGATTTGTCTGCAAAACCACCATAATTACGGATATTTGCCAGAACCAGATCGGAATTCCCGTTATGCGGCGGTACTACATTTTTCAATACATGTTCCTGCCAGAAATACGTTTCCTGATCAATGATGTCTTCTTCCTCAATCAGATCACGCTCAATGGTGCGATACACAAACTCATTCTCGTTATTTCCATACAGGCATGCGATAAAGGCTTTCTGCATATTCATCACAGACAGATAATGCCTTACCTGCAGCACATAATGAGCTGGAATACCCTCATCAGCCCACTTATCTTTCGCATTATAATTGCAGGTTTTACATTCCAGAATCGCAAATGTCCCATCCGGCATACGAACAAAAAATCCACATCTGCAAGCATGAACGGATATAATGGATGCCGGAACATGACACGTACCGGAAATACTTCCAGTCCGGTCTTTTTGGAAAAGATTTCTGCCACCAGATCTTCCAGCCGGTGTCCGACTTCCTTGGCAACCCAGTTGCTTTCCTCTTCCTCCTGAATGACCGGCTGCACACCTGTTTTGTTGTAAAACAGATCCCGGATAGTGGCAAATGGAGAGATCCCCATGATTGCCGCTACATCACTGCCGCCGATTCCTTTTTTGCGGTATTCCAACCAGTCTTCTCTTGACAGGTTACTGATATCCACAACCTTTTCCGGTGTATACTCTGCTTTGTTATTCATTCCAATTCCTCCTAACATTTGACTGCTCCATAAACGTCATATTTTTTCCAGTCTTTTATAAGCGCCTTCGTAATATCCTCCTCCAGCTTCAGGATGCCCTGTCCGGACATTCCTTCACAGGCTGCAAAAAAGGAGGCTTCATTCATGGCATAATAAAGATCATGTGCCGTACAGGCACCTTCCCCCCCGTTCTGGGATACAAATAGCTCCACCACCTCATTCCGGATCTTCTGTTTAATGCCAAGTTCCTTCATCAGCAGCTTCAGGCAGTTCACCGGATTACGGATCTCAATGTCCATAAGCTGAGTAAGATTCTTCATCGCATCCACATAGCGGGCGCATACCTGCTCCAGATTTTTCCGGAAGTCCAGAATCGTTGCCCCCCCTTTATCGTGAGCCAGCTTGATTGGACTTCCCAGACTGATAACGCCGTTTGGTCCGTCTGTCAAAAGCATCGGATACAGATTTGCACCGCTCGCTGCCACGTCAGATGTGGTAAAACGAAGTGCCGGTGACAGGATCTTCTCATCCATTCCGTGTGCATCCAGTGCTTTTCGGTAAGTATCCAGAAGTTCCTGACTTCCTCCGAGCTTCCACATGGCAGATACAATGGAATGGTCATAGATACCAGAGCCCTCCATGTAAACACTGCCTTTGAAATTCAGATTCAGATATTCGCAGGTTGTCTCAAACATGGCTTTCATATCAAGGATGCAATAATCATGTTTATCCCCCCCGCCATGTACTGCGGAAACCTTTCCGTCCGCAATCTTAATCAGGGCATCCCCTTTTGCAACCCGCAGGCAGTAATTGACTACCTTCGCATATGTTGCCTTATCCAGCTTGCGAAGCCCGTCTCCATTGACACCTGCGCGGCTTAAAATGGTGCGGATGGCACAGTCACGTACCGGATAGGATTCTCCTCTCATTTTCAGTACAAGCTGCGTATTCTTCTCTGTATCCTCCAAAATTTCTTCCATGGATGCATCTGCCGCATCCAGATTTTGAGCCTCCTTTTCCAGTGGTGCCAGCCGTAACGTATTCGTTGGCTTTCTGATCCATTTGGCATTTCTTCCTCTCTCTGCCAGAAACTCCAGCAGATCTTTTACTTCTGCAAAGGATCTCTCAAATCCATCTGCATACACTCTTGCTTCATTCATGTTCTTATTCCACCTTTCTTAAAATAATATTTATCCATCAACAGCCGAAGCTGGTTGTGGCATGCAACTATGCCGAAACCTAAATGTAAGCACAAAAAAGAATGAAAAGAGAGTCTTTTCTCTGTTCATTCTTAAAAGTCTGGTTTCTTCCTGAAAAAACAAAAGTGCCACGCAGCCAAAAAAGGCATACCGTGACACTCACTACAAACATAAACTACTTATGCCAGGAATCAGCTCCTGCTGTTTCCTGTAAGTTTGGAGATTCTTATGAATCCCGAAACTCCCCAAAAAGGGTGTGCATAAAATAAACTATATCAGTATACTAGCACAAGATATTCCTCATGTCAATTCAGGCTTATACTATATATGGTGTTTATATTTGTTCAAAATACTACATCTATTTTTCTACTACGAATTCAATCTTCTCTTTCAGATACTCCCGGCAGCCAAACCGAACCGTTCCACACTGCTTTGACTCCTCTTTCGCCTTTTCATTACAGCAGTCCAAGTAGGGACAATCGTTACATTGATTCCGCAGTGCTTCCTTCGCCCATTCAATTTCCTGCTCATTTCCTATAATCCGCACAGACATCCACTTCCTTTGCTATCATCATACCCCCAAAATCCATTTTCTATCATCCATAATTTCTTTTTTTGTATCATTTTAGTAAATTACGGTTATATTACGGAATAATCACTATATTTCAAATATATCTCTATTTTATTCCGTAATTTGCTGTAAGTAAATAGTTTAAAATGTGGAAGAGAGGTGTAAATGTATGGATAAAAACTTTATTGGAGAACGCATCAGCGAACTGCGTTTAAAGAAAAATGTATCTGAATATCAGATGAGTCTGGATCTTGGCAAAAATAAAAGCTACATCCAGTCCCTCACTTCCGGACGTTCTCTGCCTACCATGCAGAGCTTTCTGGATATCTGTGACTATCTGGAAGTCACTCCTCAACAGTTCTTCGATTCAGAGCTGCACAATCTTCCTCTGATTGACAAAGCAACTGATCTGATGAAACAACTCGATGACGAGGATATGCTTGCGCTCATTTCCATGCTGAATCGTCTGGCTCTAAAACGCAAATAGATTTCCGTAGCTGCCAAATCAAGGCAGCTTTTATTTTTATCATTTTTTCTCAAAATTTTTCAATCTTAAAGAAAAGTCCCCCCCTATTCCTTAATTGAATGGGTAATATATCCATTCGCCGTACCTTGAAAACAAAAGAAATCTTTCGGGAGATTGATATAGGTGACTGCAGATAGTTTGCATCTTCGCACGCCTGCAGCTTAATAGTTACAAAGTAACACCGTTTTACGTGGCCGGAACGGGCATAGGAACTGGCTTCTGAAAGAATAACATAGACTTTTGGGATTTTAGCTTATAGCGCTTTTATTAGAGAACTTTTACTCAAAATTTGATATAATAATAGACAGGTATCAAGTTGATTCCCTGTCTGTGGAAAGGAGATTCATGATAACTGTAACAAAAAGGGATTTGATTGAATTAGGCTACGGTCCTTCCTTTGCTGCTGATATTATAAAAAAAGCAAAGGAACTTATGGTAGAAAAGGGGCATACCTATTATCAATCCAGAAAATTAGACAGGGTTCCAAAAGAAGCCGTTGAAGAATTATTAGGGATTACTTTGCCCGATAAGCAAGAATGATCGTGCTTTTTGCATTTTAGTAAGGAGTGAAATCATGGCAAAAGATCCAATTAAAAAAGCAGAAAACGGCACTTATTATTTTCGAGCCAATCTCGGATATCATCCTGTAACCGGAAAACAGATTCAAAAATACCGCAGCGGATTCTCAACAAAAAAAGAAGCCCGTGCCGAGTATTCCAAATTGATTCTTGCATCAACGGAAGAATTAGCTGATAAGAAGGAAGACATTACCTTCAAAAAGTTTATTGAAGAAATCTATCTTCCGTGGTACAAAACTCAGGTGAAAGAAAGTACCTACAAGAATCGTTACTCGACCATTCAAAAACACTTTGCCTATTTCTACAAGAAGAAAGTGTCCGAAATAGAAGCGATAAATGTACAGACCTGGCAGCTCAAGTTGGCAAAACAATTCAGTCCAAACTATGTACGCATTGTTCAGGGAATGTTATGTTTAGCTTTTGACCGGGCGATTATCCTCGGACTTGCAAAGAAGAATCCTGCCCGCATGATCGGCAATATCAAATCTAAAAAAGTAAAGATCGACTTCTGGACTTTGGAGGAGTTTCAGAAGGTAATATCCCTGCTGTACAAAGGTGACTACTACGAGCACTATCTCTTCATCTCGTTCTGGCTTTTATTTATGACTGGAATGCGTATTGGAGAGGCTGCCGCCTTACAGTGGATGATATTGATTTTGAAACAGGTATGCTGATTATTAGTAAAACACTGTACTATAAAACAATGAATGACTACAAATTCGTTGAACCTAAGACGCAGGCAAGCAACCGTACCATTTATATTGATGCTGATACCATCAAGGAATTACAAGAATGGAAGGCGGTTCAGGCAAAGGTTTTACCAAATTGTGGATTCGTCCTGAGTTATAACAGTACACCCACCAGCAAAACAACACTTCCAAGAGCATTGGAGAAATTGGCAAATTTAGCTGGTGTTCACAGAATCAAAATTCATGCCCTGAGACATTCGCATGCTTCCCTGCTTATCAGCATGGGCGAAAATCCACTGCTGATTAAAGAGCGTCTTGGACATGAAAAAATACAGACGACACTAGGAACTTATGGTCATCTGTATCCAAACACCAATATTGAGATTGCAAAGAAGCTGACCGGGGGGGTTCTCAGCTACCAGTCAGCTTCTCAAAGTATTGCTAATTATACCAGTAATCAGCATACTGCAATGTATCACAAAGAAATATAAAAATGCAATGATAATGCAATTTCAAACACCCAAAGCCGCAAAGCCCCCGTGGTTACGGGCTTTGTAGCCCAGCGTCAACTATTCAAACTCAATCGTTCCCGGTGGCTTACTCGTCAGATCATAGAATATTCTATTCACCCCACGAACTTCATTTATAACTCTGCTCATTACTTTATTCAGAACTTCATACGGAATCTCCGCCGCCTCTGCAGTCATGAAATCAATCGTATTAACGGCTCTAAGAGCTACAGCATAATCATAAGTTCTCTCATCACCCATAACACCAACGCTTCTCATATTCGTAAGTGCTGCAAAATACTGACCAATTGTCTTATCAAGTCCGGCATTTTCAATCTCTTCACGATAAATAGCATCTGCATCCTGAACGATACGAACTTTCTCAGCTGTTACTTCGCCGATGATACGTACTCCAAGTCCCGGTCCTGGGAATGGCTGACGGAATACGAGTCTTTCAGGAAGTCCAAGCTCAAGTCCTGCTTTACGAACTTCATCTTTGAAAAGATCACGAAGCGGCTCAATGATTTCTTTGAAATCTACAAAATCCGGAAGTCCTCCTACATTGTGGTGAGATTTGATCACAGCGGATTCTCCGCCAAGACCACTTTCTACCACATCCGGATAAATTGTTCCCTGTGCAAGGAATTCAACGGTACCGATCTTCTTTGCTTCTTCTTCGAAGATACGGATGAATTCTTCACCGATAATCTTACGTTTTGCTTCTGGCTCTGTAACGCCTGCAAGTTTGTTATAATATCTTTCCTGCGCATTTACGCGGATAAAGTTCAGATCAAACTGTCCTTCTGGTCCGAAGATTGCCTCAACTTCATCTCCTTCATTTTTGCGAAGAAGTCCGTGATCTACGAATACACAAGTAAGCTGTTTTCCAATGGCTTTGGAAAGAAGTCCTGCTGCCACTGAAGAGTCAACCCCCACCTGACAATGCGAGCAATACTCTTCCGTTTCCAACCTTCTCGCGGATCTCTGCAATTGTATTCTCAACAAAAGCATCCATCTTCCAGTCACCCGCACATTCACATACATTTTTTACAAAGTTGTTGATCATCTTTGTTCCTTCTACTGTATGAAGTACTTCTGGATGGAACTGGATTGCATACAGTTTCTCAGCTGCGTTCTCAGCTGCTGCAACCGGACAGTCAGCAGTGTGTGCTGTAATTTCAAATCCCGGAGCAATCTTTGAAATATAATCAAAATGGCTCATCCAACATGTTGTTGTCTCTGAAACACCCTCAAATACTTTGGAGTCTTTTTTATCAATAATAACTTCTGTCTTACCATATTCTCTTACATCTGCACGCTCAACTTTTCCACCAAGTACATGAGACATCAGCTGTGCGCCATAGCAAAGTCCGAGAACCGGAATTCCAAGCTTGAACAGTTCTTCTGAATAAGTCGGTGAATCCGGCTCATAACAGCTGTTCGGTCCGCCTGTGAGAATGATTCCTTTTGGATTCATCTCTTTGATTTTTTCAATATCCGTCTTATATGAATAAATTTCACAATATACATTACACTCCCTGACACGTCTTGCGACCAGCTGGTTATACTGTCCACCAAAGTCAAGGACAATCACTAATTCTTTCTTCAAATCTTTCCTCCTGTAAAATCCAATCAAAACTATTTACTTTATTTATATATCTTTTTCTGTTTTTCATTATAGTAGAGGAAGCATTGATTTACAAGTATTTGTTTATGTAAAATAAAATCTTATCCACAATTTCTATTACTATACACGGTAATTATTCCCCTTCTGATCTATCCAGAACAAAGAATGTGCCTCGGCACCCTCTTACGCCTGCGGTGGTCGCTTGCGACACCTACATCGTACACCGCAGTGCGCATTCTATGTATCCACTGTTATGGGTATAATATATCAAAAAAGATGCCGAACAAATGCCCGACATCCCATTTTTATGTTCCATTTTATGCTGCAAATCTTTCTAGCTGTCTTTCAAGTTCTGTGCAATCGTCTGCATACATCTGCAGTTCAATCACGTTATTCAATCCCAGATTCATGATTCCAAGTAATGACTTCGCATCTACTACTGCCCGTCCTCTTCTCATGTCCATGTTAAAGTCAAATTTACATACTGTTTTCAAGAAATCAATGATCTCATCCGGGTGTTTGAAAGTAATGTTCATTGTGCTCATTCTTTTCACCTCTTTCTGCCTTAACGGCTATGAAATCCTTTTCACTTTTCACATATATCATAGCACATTTTCTATATTTAAAAGGGTGAAATTTTTTATAAAAGTGTATTTTTTTAATTAAATATGCCTCTTATTCTCTACTTTTTTCTATAAGCAACATGAAATTACTCCTGATTATGAAATCCCATTGGAGTTACGTCTGTATTCCGTCGGTAAAATTCCTTCCTCCTCTTTAAACACCTTACTCATATATTTGGGATCAGAGTAACCGACAAGCCCCCCCGCAATCTGATTCATCTTATATTTTGTTGTCCTGAGAAGCTCCTTTATTTTTTCTATCCTGTATTTCCTCACAGTTTCTGTAAAATTATATCCTGTCTCCTTCTTAAACTGAGAACTCAGGTATTCTTCCGATACATAAAGTTGGCTCGCTGCTTCTTCCAATGTAATACCACTGTCATATTCTTTTCTTATAATTTTCATTGCTTTTTGGATAAGCGTACTGTACTGCTCAAATTTATGCTCATATGATATCATCCGTTCCAAGCCTTGAATCGCTTTCTCTATCTGTTTCCAGCTGATGGCATAGGTAATCTGCTGCATAAGACTCAGGATTTTTGTTTCGTCAATCTCCCCCCCGCCATAATTTCTATAATTCAATCCAGCTGCCATGCAAAAACGAATGATACTGTATTTTATTTCTTTTGGAAAATATTTTTCTCTTTTCATTTCCTCACAAACAAGTTGAAATTGTCTGGCAATTCCTTTCTTGTTTTCATCGAAAATCATTTCTCGCATTCGTTGTTCTAATTCTACCGGATAACGCACCGGAACAGCTTCAAATTTCTCAACTGTCTGCTGACAGATTAAAACTCCTCGCGGCTGAAGAAGATTCCATTCCATGAGACTTCCTGCCTGAATCATTGCATCTACCAGCTTTGTCAGCTGTTTTGTCTCTATCCATACACAAATAATTGTCCCCCGGAAAATTCCTACATAACCCAGTAACCACATTTTTTTTAAAATATTCTTTCCAGTTCCTTGCTTCACGTACCCGGTAAATGATCAGATACACCTGTTTCCATCGATCCAAACATATAACAGATGCCGAAAATCCACACTCACGTCTACAGATTTCTTCGAGAAATCCACGTATATTTTCCTTCTGCTCCTCGTATTCGTCTGCCATTGAAACCGTAAATAAATATCCCGGATCATCCACTGTAAAACCATATTTTCGGATAGTCATTTCATTTAACTTCTGATTCGATATAATTTCTCCATATCTACAGCTTAACAAAACATTTTCAACAGTAAAAGAAGCCTGCATCCAATATTCATTCCTGATTTTTTCATGAATACGGCTTAATGCCTTCTTAAGCTCCATCGGCCGGAACGGCTGTACTAAATATCCGTCCACACCCAGATCGATTGCCTGCTTTGCCTGTTGAAAATCTTCATCCTTTGTTATAATAATCACACGGAACTCACGTCCTTCCGTGCGTAATTTTCTCAAAAGATTTAACCCATTCATCCGCGGAAGCCCAATGTCCATGATAACAAGATTTGGCTGCATAACTGTTATCATTTCATATGCAGACTGTCCATTCCCTGCAATCCCCGCCAACTCGTAATTCGGATCTACGCGTTTTAAACCTTTTTTCAGTTCTTCTAATACTTTTTCATCCCTTTCAACAATTGCCACCCGCATTTGAACAGTCTCCTCTCAATGTCCGTGTTTCTGATTGAATATCCTCTTTTATTGTAACATTAACTTCAATAATTGGAAGCATGCAAGTGTAAATATTTTTCTCTGGTAGCGAGCCCTCCCCGGATGTGACGTTCTGATTTGTTAGTGTCTAAAACCTTACGCGTTTCATGAGCCAATGATGGATTGATCTGAAGCAGACGTTCTGTAACATCCTTATGCACCGTACTCTTACTAATCCGAAACTGTTTTGCTGTCTGTCTCACTGTCGCATTATTTTCTATAATATAATTTGCAATTTCCACTGCACGCTCCTCAATATATTCTCTCATAGAAAAGCCCCCCCTGCATAGTTTGTTTTTTACAATCTATGCAGGGGCAAATTAATGTATGTCTAATTCCTGTTCCATCTATTCGTGGAAAACATTATACTATACAACTTAATACTCAAATACTGCCACACCATATCCCGGAAGAGGATATGCAAAGGAATATTTCTGACCATCACATTCCTGCTTCTCTGGTTTGTAAACCAATGGGCGTTCCTCTCCCGATCCGCCGTATTTTGTCTCATCACTGTTAAGAACAAGCTTAAACTGCTTTCTTCTCGGAACACCAACACGGTAATCCGGTCTGTCTACCGGTGTAAAGTTGCATACAAAAAGCAGATTCTTCTTCCCATCCTTTGAATGTCTTGTGAAACTGAAAATACTCCGGAAGATATCATCCTTATTGATCCAGTCAAATCCCTTCGGATCATTATCCAACTCATACAATGCCTTATTCTTCTTATAAAGATGAAGCAGATCTTTATACCAGTTCTGAATCTGCTGATGCGGTTCTTCTGCAAGAAGGAACCAATCCAGTTCTCTCTCTTCACTCCACTCACGAAGCTGTGCGAACTCCTGTCCCATAAAGAGAAGCTTCTTTCCAGGATGTCCCATCATAAATGCATATGCCACCTTCAAGTTGCGGAACTTATCCAATCCTTCTCCCGGCATCTTATTCAACATGGAGCATTTCAGATGAACAACCTCATCATGAGAAAGTACAAGAATATAGTTCTCTGAATATGCATATTCCATAGAAAATGTCATCATATGATGTGCATTTTTCTGAAATAAGGATCCAGTTTCATATATTCTGTAAAGTCATGCATCCATCCCATATTCCACTTCAAAGTAAATCCAAGTCCATCATCCTCAGGAGATCCTGTCACCTTCGGCCATGCTGTGGACTCTTCTGCAATCATCATAACGCCTTTATTTCTTCCGCAAACTACAGAGTTCAGATGTTTAAAGAATGCAATTGCCTCAAGATTCTCATTTCCGCCAAATTTATTCGGAATCCACTGTCCATCTTCTCTTCCGTAGTCCAGATACAGCATAGATGCCACTGCATCTACACGAAGTCCGTCTACATGATAATGTTCAACCCAGAACAATGCATTCGCCAGAAGGAAGTTGGAAACTTCCGGTTTTTCATAATTGAAAACCTTCGTTCCCCCCCAATCAGGATGCTCACCTTTTCTCGGATCTGGATATTCGAATGTCGGTGTTCCATCAAAATCTGCCAGACCATGTGCATCTTTCGGGAAATGCGCCGGTACCCAATCAAGAATAACACCGATATTATTCTTATGAAGATAATTCACCATGTATGCAAAATCTTCCGGTGTTCCATAGCGTGCAGTTGGTGCATAATATCCAGTCACCTGATATCCCCAGGAACCATCAAACGGATGCTCTGCGATTCCCATCAACTCAACATGAGTATATCCCATCTCTTTTACATACTTTGTAATTGCTTCTGCAAACTCACGATATGTATAGAATCCTTCATCTTCCCTTCCAGGATGTCTCATCCAGGAACCCATATGCACTTCATAAATAGACACTGGTTCTTCTTTGTTATCCCACTTCTCACGAGCTGTCATCCACTTACTGTCTGACCAGTTCAGATTAGAAATGTCTGTAATTCTGGATGCTGTTCCCGGTCGGAGCTCTGCATAATTAGCAAATGGATCTGCTTTATAGATCTTCTCACCCGCCTGTGTCTCTATACAGAACTTATACAAATCCCCCCCTTTCTTCGCCTCCGGAACGAAGCATGTGTATATTCCGAGAGGCTCTCCTCTCTTCATCTTATCTTTCGTCTCATCCCAGTCATTAAACTCTCCGATTACAGAAACGTTTACTGCATGAGGAGCCCATACCGCAAAATATACTCCTCTTTTTCCGTTCTTTGTCACCTCATGGGCACCCATCTTTTTATAAATCTCATAATGATTTCCCTGCCCAAAAAGATAATGGTCAAGTTCTCCGATCTCATAAGGCTGCACTTTCGTCTTCGTGCTGTTTTTCTTAACCATAAAGCCACCTCACTGCTCAAATATATTCCTGATTGTAATGATTTAAAAACCATACAATTTCTTATAGATCAAGGCACATTACCGAATCTTTCAATTGGTAACAAAGTTTCATTCTCCCCTTGAACACTATAGTTTTATTATACTTGATACTGTATAAAAAAGAAAGAGAAAATGTATTATTGCACAAAAATAGACAGTCGTTTTACTGACTGTCTATTAATTCTTAACAAATATATGTCATTAAATGTTGAAATCTTTCTCTGAAAGCAGAATTCTGTCGGAAGAATCTGTATTCTTTCCAAATACTCTCTTCACAAGCTTCTTTGCGGAAGCTTTCTGTGAATGAGCGATCGCATCATCCATCACTTCTTTCACTTCTGCTACTGTTACTGCATGATCTTCTCTCTGTAAAGAATCAATCTTACTGTACAGTGCAAGGATTCCCATCTCATCGATTCTGTAACCATTCTCCTGAGCATAAGTCTGGCCAAATGTTACAAGCTCATCATTAATAAAGATCGGCACTTCAAGTCTGGAAGTAAATTTTCTTCTGAATTCTCTGTTGGAAGAAAGAAGTCTGTCCAGTGGTTTTCTCTGCTCTTCAAGAACTACCAAAAGTTCTCCTGTATCCTGCTCCATTGCTTTATTCAGCTTGGCGAGTGTTTTTTCGTTCATCTGTCCGGCTTTTTCAATGATCAGTGCACCGCCGTACAGTTTACGGAAAATGTCTCCGATTCTCTTCTTATTCAGTGACTCTCCTGTTACAATCGCAACCTTGCCCTGACGGATGTCACGCTGCTTCTGAATTGCCTTTACAACATCAACAGCAAGGACTGTCTTTCCATTTCCTTTATTTCCAATAATCAGAAGGTTTCCTGTTCTGGAAGTTCCTTTGCGGTTTGTACAGTTCTTATCCTGCTCAAGTACATCTACCAGCTGCTCACTCATACCACGTACAGGTACAAAATAAGAGAAGAGTTTCTTCTGTTCCTCTGTAAGTCCTGCTCTTGTACCAATTCCGCTCTGTGTTTCAAGATCATAACGACCATGCACGATAAATCCTGTATCAGACATTGCATCTGCAATCTCATCTAACGGTAATGGTGATGTCTTACCTGTTGCGATCAATTTTGCAGTCTCTTTACGGCTCAATGGTGTTGTCGCAGACATGATATCAATTCCATCATCTTCATCCGGAATCTCTCTGTCATCCGGTTCCTCACTATGCGCTGGATTCACGCTGAATTCATCTTCAAAATTTGGCACTTCTTCATAAGAATTCAGACCAAGAAGATCATCATCTGAAATCTTATCTTCTGCTGTGAAAAGATCTCTTGGATTAATTACTTCATCATCCTCATCGTCTTCTTCATAACCATAGGCATCCAGATCATCATATCCTTCTTCCTCACCGAACAGATCATCATCAGCGTCTTCATAATCATCCAACAAATCGTCATCAGACTCTTCATAATCATCTAAAATATCGTCTTCGTCAAACTCTTCTGCATCATCCAGTCATACGCATCATAATCTTCGTACTCATCCTCACCGAGTCTGAGATCATCCGCAAGCTCTCCCATATTTTCATGTGGTTCTTCTTCTACCTCAAGAACTTCTTCTGAACTTACTGTTGCATCTACTTCTTCCTCTTCCGGAATAACACCTTCAATCTCATCAATCAGTTTCTGTATCTCTGGTGATAAAATTGGTTCTTCATTATTTTTATTGTCCATAGTCTCTCTTACTGCTGCTCCTTCTGAATCATCTTCATCATTGACAACTTCAGTTTCTGAGATCAGTTCCTCCACCTCAGACAAATCTTCTGATTCATCTGTCAGATCTTCTGACTCAGCTGCATCTATTTCAAGAATTTCTTCCTCTTCCGGTTCTGCTTCCCCTGCTTCAAGGATTTCTTCCTCCTCCGGTTCTGCTTCCCCTGCTTCAAGGATTTCTTCCTCTTCCGGTTCTGCTTCTTCTGCTTCAAGGATTTCTTCCTCCTCCGGTTCTGCTTCTCCTGCTTCAAGGATTTCTTCCTCTTCCGGTTCTGCCTCTTCTACTTCAAGAACTTCTTCCGGTTCTGCTTCTCCTGCTTCTATAGTAACTGCATCTTCTGGGACATCTTCTGAAGTCTTCTCCACTGCCTGTTCTATAAGTTCTTCTTCTGTCTCCGGTTCCGGTATCAGTTCTTTCATCCCTGATGGAACTACTCGTTCTTTATTGGCTTCCTCAGCTTTCTTCTCTTCTGTCAGTTGATTCACGATCTCAAGATCTTCTACATCCTCAATTGCTGCAATATCCTCTTCCAGATCTGTCATATCCGGTTCGACTTCTTCTCCCGGTTCTGCCTGAACTTCCGGTTTCGGATTGAGTAATTGCTGCAGAGCTTCATCTAACCGCATCGTATCTCCAAGTTTCTTCTTGACTGGTTTTACCGGATTCTTACCGACAATCGGTATGGAAGCAGTATCTTTGCTAAGTGTTCTCTTATCTCCACTTGTCTCTACCGTTGCCGGCTGAACTTCTGACTCATCCTCGGAAGCTTCTATAACTTCTGCTGTTTCTACTCCTGCTTCTTCCGGATTTTCTACTTCGGTATCCGGCTCTTCTGTCGCTTCCAAAGTAACCGCATCCGTGTCAATCACATCGGAAGTACTGTCGTTCTCCATCACCGGCTGTTCTGTCAGCCCGATTGATCTTGTATCTCCAAGTGCTTCAGCTCCTTCTGACGCAGAATCTTTTTCCTCGTCTTCTCCTAAATAGGAAGCCAGATCCGGTATTTCTTCTGTCTCTGAAGAAAGCTTCTCATATCTGTGATCATATTTCTGCTGCTGCGATGGTGACAATGGCTTATACTGCATCTTCAGTTCCATTGCCTTATAAACATACTTACCCTCGCTGAACCAGAGGATCAGATCATCACACTCTTCCAGACATTCTGTCATCATACCTGCTTCGCGATAAAGCTTCGCCAGTTCATAAGCCCACTCTTCAATATATTCTGCCTTCTTAAATTCCTCCAGAGCCTCAATCTGCTGTTCGATCGGCGCTCTCTGCGCTCTTAAGATCTGATATCTAAGGATATGCCTGTTCGGATCTTTCGGTGCAATCTGGATAAATTCGTCATAATAGTCGATTGCTTCATCTATATTCTTTGTCTTAATTGCAAGAGAACATAACTTATAGATCACCTTGCGGCTTCCTTCAGAACGGCGATATGCAAGATTCATCACATCATAGCTCTTCTGATACTCTTTTGTTTTTTCATAAATATCACTGACATTCATCAGCATCCCTGCGTTACGGACACGCTTCCAGTCAATCAGATCTGCTGCTGCCGCTGCTTTTCTGTATTCTCCATCTTCCATAAGTTCCAGCATCTCTTCTGTCTTTAACTTATATTCATACTTATCCACTGTACTCACCTCATTGTCATTGAAATATTAGTTTTGGTCTGAATGTGTCCATTAGGCACTAGCCGATACTCTTTCATTATTCTACCATATGAGGTCTGTAATGTCAAAAAATGCACCTTCAATTCCTTTTGAAAGTGCATTTTTAGTGTTATTTAATTGTATTATTATTATAATTTTATATTTTGTATCGGAGATTATTCGCGATTCTACGTTCCTGTGAGACCTTTGTCGTCTGTTATTTTATCACTTGAATGATTTTCATATCCATTCAATACTTTATGTATTAAATCTTCTGTCAAGTCATTCCTGCTTTTATAACAAATCTAAGATTATAACATATCCTTTCAATGTTTCTTTACACATTTTTCATTCTATGTTATATGCGGTATTTTTATTCAATACATCTATGAGTGATTCATCTTTTTCTCTTTGCTTCCAGTTTCCGTACTCTCCGATCTTTGATCTTCTTTTCTTTCTACTGGACTTTTACGCTTGGCAAAGGTCTCTTTCTTCACAGGAACCTTCACTCATCATACCACTGACATATTGATAAAAATCTGAAACTATACTGTCCATGGGACTGACCTCCTGTTGAACTTGTATTTTTAATCTAATCAGGCATCTGTTACTTTTGCCTTCTTAGTTAAATATCTTTGGGAGATTTCTTTCTCTCTTTGATGGTTATATAATAACATTCGGCGTCTAATTTGTCAATATATTCATTTGATTTTTTTATATTTTTTATTTATTATCTGTTTTGGCTATAATTGTCTGAATTTTCAAACATTTCAATTAACAGATTTCTGCTCCAGCCGGCATTTCTTTTTCCGGTGTCATCAGTGCAAGGTTACCTTCTGCATCTTCTGCACAAAGCAACATTCCCTCTGAAAGTACGCCTGCCAGCTTCGCAGGTTTCAGGTTTACAAGAACCATAACTTTCTTACCAACCATTTCTTCCGGTGTGTAATGTGCTTTGATTCCGGATACGATCTGTTTTACCTGGCTTCCAACTTTTACCTGAGAGCAGAGAAGCTTTTTGGATTTCTTTACAGCCTCACATGCAATGATCTCTCCAACCTGGAACTGCATTGCTCCGAACTGCTCAAATGTGATCTCATCTTTCGGCTCAATGTCGATAACAGCTTCTTCCTCTTTCTTTTCTTCTACCTTCGGATGAAGTTCTTCAACTTTCTTCATAACCTCTTCGAGATCCATTCGCTGGAACAGGATCTCCGGTTTCTCTGTTACATGTCCGTTACCAAGCTGCTCAAGGATCTTCTTACTTGTAGAAGGCATAAAAGATTCAAGAAGTCTTGCACCTTCAGAAATGCTCTGGATCAGATTCCAAAGTACTGTAGAAAGGCGATCCTTCTTGGATTCATCTTTTCCGAGTACCCAAGGAGTTGTCTCATCAATGTATTTATTGCAGCGTTTGAACAGATTGAAGATTTCTGTAATCGCATCGGCAACGCGGAGGTCTGCCATCTTAGCATCAACTGCTTTAGAAGCATTCTCTACAACTGCTTTCAGTTCTGCATCTACATCTTCTACAACCCCCTTATCTTCTACTGTTCCGCCGAAGTATTTGTTTGTCATAGAAACAGTTCTGTTTACAAGGTTTCCAAGTGTATTTGCAAGATCAGAGTTCAGACGCTCTACCATCAGCTCCCAGGAAATAACACCGTCATTCTCGAATGGCATCTCATGAAGTACGAAGTAGCGAACTGCATCTACACCAAAGAAATCAACAAGTTCATCTGCATAGAGAACATTTCCTTTAGACTTACTCATCTTACCGTCTCCCTGAAGCAGCCACGGATGTCCAAACACCTGTTTCGGAAGTGGAAGATCAAGTGCCATAAGGAAGATTGGCCAGTAAATTGTATGGAAACGGATGATATCTTTTCCGATCAGATGAAGGTCTGCCGGCCACAGTTTGTTGAACTGCTCTGTGCTGTTTCCGTCTGCGTCATATCCGATTCCTGTGATATAGTTTGTAAGAGCATCAAGCCATACATATACAACGTGCTTTGGATCGAAATCTACCGGAATTCCCCCCCACTTGAAGGATGTTCTGGATACACACAGATCCTGAAGTCCCGGAAGGAGGAAGTTGTTCATCATCTCGTTCTTACGTGCTACAGGCTGAATAAATTCCGGATGTGTATTGATATGCTCGATCAGACGATCTGCATATTTGCTCATTTTGAAGAAATATGCCTCTTCCTTTGCCGGCTGAACCGGGCGTCCACAGTCAGGACATTTTCCATCTACAAGCTGAGACTCTGTGAAGAAAGACTCGCATGGTGTACAGTACATTCCTTCATAATGTCCCTTGTAAATATCTCCCTTGTCGTAAAGTTTCTTGAAAATCTTCTTAACCTGTTTCTCATGATCTTCATCTGTTGTACGGATGAATTTGTCATAAGATGTATCCATCAGATCCCAGATTCTTTTGATTTCTGTTGATACATTATCTACGAATTCCTTTGGTGTGATTCCAGCCTCCTCGGCTTTGAGCTCGATCTTCTGTCCGTGCTCATCTGTTCCTGTCTGGAAGAATACATCATATCCCTGGCTTCTCTTGTAACGTGCAATTGCATCTGCAAGCACGATCTCGTATGTGTTTCCGATATGCGGTTTACCTGATGTATAGGCAATCGCTGTTGTTATATAATATTTTGGTTTTTCTGACATTTTTCTGCCTCCTTTTCCCACAATGTGGGATTTTTTCTCAACTTTCAGTGATTACTAATACGATTTTTTCTGGATTTTCCGTAACATCCCTAGCGGAGCGTTTTTAATATATTAGGAAAGAACCTAATATATTAAAAAACGCCCTCCCAGAGACTTGCATCCCTGAGAAGACGAATCCTACTTTCGTGTTACCACTTCTCTTCGTTCCTTCCTCGCGGAAAGAAACCTCTATGAGTATCTGCACTTTCGTTAGTAAAAACTGCTTTGAATACTACGGCATTTCTCACTGTTGATACTCTTCGCTATAAAGGGCGAATCCCTTCACAGACTAACCCGGATTTTTTTATTCAAGATTGCTGCTTAAACAACTCACTTGATCACTCTGTTCAGGCTCATCTGCGCTGCTCAGAAGCCATCTTCATCTGTCTTCCATCCATCCCTCTCAGCATCCGGCCTGACAGCCTTCAGGACTTTTCTGTAGAATCTGTTACAGACTACTCTCTTCCTCATCGCGTTTCGCTTATCACTGCTTTTCATTCCTTAAAAAGGTTAGCATAACGCGAATAGAATGTCAAGATACACCGCTTGATGATTTCTCTGCTAATTCCTCTGTTACTCCGGCAGCATTTCCTTTTACTTTCACTCTTGGAAATGTAATATCTACCCGGAACAAATCTCCGTCCAGATACAAGTCAAATGTGCCGCCCTGCATTGTTGTAAGGCTCTTCGCTATAGAAAGTCCTAATCCACTTCCCTCCGTACTTCTGGAAATATCTCCGCGGATAAAACGTTCTGTCAGTTCGTCAGCCTGAATATTCAACTGATGCTCGGAAACATTTTTCAATGAAAATCTTACCTTTGTATCATCTGTTTTCAGAGTCGCGTAAACTCTGGTTCCAGGCATTGCGTACTTGGCTGCATTTCCGTAAATATTTTCCAGAACACGCCACATTCTTCTTCCATCGACATGCACAACAGCCGGTTCTGCCGGAAGATCTGTGACGATTGCCAGATTTCTCGCCTCGAATTTTTCTTCGAGTTCACCCTGCGTCTGCTGGATCATTTCTGACAGATCAAGATCCATATATTCCAGGGAAATATTCCCGCTGCTGACTTTCGATGCTTCTACTACATCTTCTGTCAATGTCTTCAGTCTCTGTGCTTTCGCTTCCAGAATATTCAGATAATCCTGAACTTTCGGATCCGCCGGATCTGTTTGTCTTAAGATGCCGACATAATTCAAAATAGAAGTCAGTGGTGTCTTAATATCATGAGAAACATTTGTGATCAAATCTGTCTTAAGACGTTCGTTTTTCATTGCCTCGGCAACTGCTTTGTTAAGTCCGGTTCCGATCCCGTTGATCAGCAATGCAAATTTCTTGTTCTCCCCCATGCAGTCCGTCGATTGGAATCTGATAACTCATATTTCCGGCAGCGATCTCCTGAATTCCTTTTCTCAATCGATTCTTCTCCATCACATTTGCAACCATGTAATAGAATAGCACTGCATCAGCAATCAGCAGCAGAATCACCAGGAAGAAATTTCCACCCCCAGAGCACGAAAAGCTGAAACAGGAAATAAAGAATCAAAAGTCCTGCTGTTTTCTTTGTAAGCTTCATGTCTCGTAATATTTTCCCGATAAATATACCGAAGCTTCGAAGCAGACTGTTCTCCCACAGACTCTTTGCCTTAATTCTTCTTACCAGACTAAGATAGCCGGCAAAAAAGCAGGTAAATGTAAATGCTCCATATGCAAACGCACCCACTGATTCTCCGAGACTTAAAGTCTGCATATATACATTCGGAACATAGGATGATGGAACAAATGTATCACTTTCCACAGCACCGTACGAACCACATAACCCTGTAATCCCATCAAATAAGATATGAATTCCATCTATTCCTGCCACAAAAAAGAAATAACTTCCAATCACCCAAACAAAAATAACAACTGCAGCAGCAATCTCTGTCTTCCAGGAATCGAACTTTAACAAATGCAGTTCTTCATCCTGCGGTTTTCTCCCTGCCCCCCCCAATGTCAACCATACTACTGTGACCAAAAAGAATACTCCGCTGAAAATCATAAAATGCAATGCTGCTTTCATCTGTGGAATATTATTCTGATAATCAATACTGCTCTGATAGAACTGATCCTGAATCGGATATTTTGTGTCAACCGCAACTGCAAAAACATCTTTCCACTTTGTTCCGCCGGAATAGTAACCATAAGAACGTGTATTGAGCCATTGATCCGAATAAGAAACATTCATATTCGTCTTAAAATCTTTCAATTCAGGATAGATTACCATATATTTCACAGGGTTCTTTGACGCTGATTCTATCATGTCTTCTATGCTTTTCTTTACATCTGCATAATTTGCATATTCTGCTTTATTTGTAGTAACCTTCTTTGTCGATTCATCTGCATACAGATAGGTAAAATTGGTATTCCCTTCTTCCAGATAATTCCAACCGCCTTCATAATCCTGCCAGTCTTCATAGATTGTCTGCAATGCTGTGGCAATATTATCATAAACCAATGTCAGTCTTCCATTTAACTGCGGATTATTATTTACAACCTGGAGTAGATTATCCGCTCCGACCGGTGCATATTTTTCAATCATTGACTGACCAAAGTTCCAGCAGTCTGTATAAAGCAGCTCACCGTTTTCATCTGTAATCTGAAATGTATAATAACCGGAAGTCGTAAATTCGCCCGCCTGCAATCCTGCCAGAAACTGATCTCTGTCCTGCTCGCCCATCTGAAACTGAAGTTTTCCTGCATTTACAAGAGAAAAGAAATCATTCATATAATAGTAATAATAATTTCCGTCCGGTTTCTGACAGACGATCACGCCATTCTGTTTGTAAAGATTGTCGTTATCTGTCCCACTGTAAGTCTCGCCCCAGTTCACCAGTTCTTCCATGGTATACGTGACACCTGACAAATTTGTTTCTGAAATCTTGCCCTTCTTTGACAGTTCCATTACATCCACCAATTTTTTGGGATTGTAGGCGCCGTCACTTTCAAAAAGATTCTGCAGATAAAGCTTCTCCTGTACATCGTACATGTAACTTTCGACCATCTTGCTGAATTCTTCGGATTCTTCAAAAGACTGTGTATTCATCTTTTGAATCTGTGACAAACTCATTCCACCCGCCAGTGTCAGGAGAGAAAGCAAATTTGTCACAAGCAATGCTCCGCTAAGAATCGCCACAACAAGAACAATTGTCCTTGTCACGGTCTTCCTGTACCATTTCTTCATTGTTAACCCTTTCTTATATGCCTTCTTATGCATTTTTCTATGTTCTCTTATATGCTTTTTCTATCCATTTTTACATGTGCTTTTGTTACTGTTCGCACTATGCTTTTTCGATTTTATATCCGACACCCCAGACTACTTTCAGGTAACGTGGATCTTTCGGATTGATCTCTATTTTTTCTCTGATATGACGAATGTGAACTGCAACTGTGTTATCCGCACCAATTGCCTCTTCATTCCAGATGGATTCATAAATCTGATTGATTGAAAATACTTTTCCCTGATTCTTCATCAGAAGCAAAAGGATATTGTATTCAATCGGTGTCAGTTTCACAAATTCTCCGTCTACTGTTACCTGCTTGAGATCATCATTGATCTGAAGGCCACCTACCTTATAAATCGTCTCTTTTGGCTCCTGTGCTGTTCCGCCAAGCTCGTTAAATCGTCTCAGCTGTGATTTCACTCGTGCCACAAGTTCCAGCGGATTGAACGGCTTTGTTACATAATCATCCGCACCGATATTGAGTCCAAGAATCTTATCGGTATCTTCTGACTTCGCAGACAAGATAATGATTGGCAGACTGTTCTTCTCGCGGATCTTCAATGTTGCACGGATTCCGTCAAGTCTCGGCATCATGACATCGATGATCAGAAGATTCACTTCCTCTTTCTCCAAAATCTCCAGTGCTTCGATTCCGTCATATGCTTTTAAAATCTGATATCCCTCCTGAGAAAGATAAATTTCGATTGCTTCTACGATTTCTCTATCGTCATCACATACTAATATTTTATACATTTTACATACCCCTCGATAATTGCTGACACCGATAACAGCGCAGCAACATAATTATCACATGATCAAGTTCTAATTATAGTATACATGATACTTGATGGTTTTTAAGAGATAGATTGGAAAAATATTAGGAATTTCTTAAATCGACGATTTAACAATTTAAATACTTTCTATTTCTTGCACATCTTTTGCCAACGTTTTATAATAAGAAACCGTGAGCCACTTTAGAACATAAGTGTAGCTGCACAAAAATGATTGCATTTAGTGCTAGAATCTCTTAGTATAGCTGCAATCCATCAATAAAAAGGAGTATAAATTAAGAATGATTGAATTTTTAAAATCCTTCCTCTTTGGAATTGTGGAAGGAATCACAGAATGGCTGCCGATCAGCAGCACGGGACATCTGATTCTTTTGAATCAGTTTGTGAAATTAGATGTTTCTGAAGAATTCTACAGCATGTTTGAAGTTGTGATCCAGTTAGGTGCGATTCTTGCCGTTGTCATCTTATTCTGGAACCAGATCTTCCCGTTTGGTGCGCCGGAAGGAAGTCACACGGTCAGACGCCGTCAGGCAAAACATGCACATAGAAAAAAGAAATCCGGAAATGGAATTTTAAGTTATGTGAAGATGGATATCATTATCCTCTGGCTGAAAGTCCTTGTTGCATGTATCCCTGCGATTGTGATCGGAATGCCGTTCAATGATCTGTTTGAGAAATGGTTTTACAATTACCCTTGCGTTGCGATTGCTCTGATTGTCTTCGGTATCGCCTTTATCATTGTTGAGAATAATCACAAGGGCAAACCTGCGAAGATCAACAGTATGGATGAACTTACTTATAAGACTGCATTTTTGATTGGACTTTTCCAGCTGATCGCTGCAATCTTCCCTGGAACATCCAGATCCGGTGCAACAATTGTCGGTGCTTTGATCCTTGGAGTATCCAGAACCGTTGCTGCTGAATTCACTTTCGTACTTGCGATTCCGGTTATGTTCGGTGCAAGTCTTCTGAAGCTTGTGAAGTTTGGCCTGAACTTTACCGGAACAGAAACAATAATTCTTCTGATTGGTATGGTAACAGCATTTGTTTCTTCTATTATCGTTATTCAATTCCTGATGGGATATATTAAGAAACATGATTTCAAAGTATTTGGATATTACAGAATCGTGCTTGGTATTCTTGTGATACTGTATGCGTTGTTTTTAGCGTAAGATTTCCTAATATCAAAAACTCCCAATAGAATTTCAGCTCAGATGCTTTCTGAAGCATGATTTTCTATTGGGAGTTTTTATTGGAGTTCAATTATGCTTGTTTCCCCCCTGATAAATTCCTTTCAATGCCGGATACAATTTCTTAAATTCCTGATATCTTTCCTCGTACTTCTGCACCAGTTCCGAATCCGGTTCTTCTGTTCCTGTTACTTTCACAAGTTTCTTCGCAGCCTCTTCCACCGAATCAAATACGCCGCATCCAACTGCTGCCAGGATTGCCGCTCCATATCCCGGACCTTCCTCGCTTTCGATCAAATCTACTTTCATATTCATCACATTTGCAATGATCTTTCTCCACAGCGGACTCTTTGCTCCACCGCCGCAGATCTTTGTTCTCTCTGGATTCACACCAATACTTCTTGCAACTTCCAGGGAATCACGCAGTCCGAATGCAACACCTTCCAGCACAGCCTGTGTCATATCCTCTCTTGTGCTGTCCATAGACATTCCGATAAATGCTGCTCTTGCGGAAGGGTCATTATGAGGAGAACGCTCTCCCATCAGATATGGAAGATAGAACACATGGTTCTCGCCGAGCCTTGTGATTCCTGCCTGTTCTGCCGGATAATCTTTGGTCTTAAGGATTTCATCCATCCACCATTTATTACAGGAAGCAGCACTGAGCATGCATCCCATCAGATGATAATTGCCGTCTGCATGGTCAAAGGAATGCAGTGCATTGTTCTTATCTACTCCGAATTTCTTACTGGAAATAAAGAGTGTTCCTGATGTTCCGAGAGAAATATTGCAGCCGCCGTCTCCGACCGTTGCCGTTCCAACTGCTGCCGCCGCATTGTCCCCGGCTCCTGCAATTACTTTTACATCCTCTGATACGCCAAGTTCTGCTGCGATCTCTGCTTTCAAAGTTCCAACTACTTCCCAGCTTTCATACAGCTTTGGAAGCTGTGCCTCTGTAATACCACAGATCTCAAGCATTTCCGCAGACCAGCACTTATGCTCCACATCCAAAAGCAGCATTCCGGAAGCATCTGAATACTCTGTGCAAAAAGACCCTGACAGACGGTATGCAAGGTAATCCTTTGGAAGCATAATCTTCGCAATCTTTGCAAAATTCTCCGGTTCATTTTCCTTCATCCAGAGAATCTTCGGTGCTGTAAATCCGGCAAATGCAATATTTGCTGTATACTCTGAAAGCTTCTCTTTTCCAATCACCTGATTCAGGTAATCGGTCTGTTTTGCAGTACGTCCGTCGTTCCACAGAATTGCCGGGCGAATCACCTTGTCTTCCTTATCAAGAGCAACAAGACCGTGCATCTGACCTCCAAAACTGATTCCCTTTACTTGATCCTTATCAAAGCCTTCAAGAAGCTCTTTCAGCCCTTCCATACTCTGTGCAAACCAGTCTTCCGGTTTCTGCTCTGACCATCCCGGATGTGGGAAATATAACGGATATTCTTTTGATACGATATTCTTGATCTTTCCATTCTCATCCATCAGAAGAAGTTTTACTGCGGATGTTCCAAGATCTACTCCTACAAATAACATGTCGTTCCTCCTGTATAAAAACAGAGAGCCTTGCCGTTTCCGGCACGGCTCTCTGCCCGTTTTCTATGCTTATAACTTTCTATGTAATTAACCCCACGGATTCTCTGTTGGATATCTTACACCCTTCGGCTGGTTGTATCCGATCTCTTCAACCGGCACACCAATGTATTTAAATACTTCGAACAATGCTTTTCCAAAGTGTCCGAAAGCAACTGCTCCGTGATGTGGATAATTCTTTTCGATCAGTACGTGACGGTAGAATCTTCCCATCTCCGGAATTGCGAACACTCCGATAGATCCGAAGGATTTTGTAGCAACCGGAAGTACTTCTCCCTGTGCAACATAAGCACGAAGTACATTGTCAGATGTACTCTGCAGTCTGTAGAATGTGATATCTCCAGGTTTGATATCTCCCTCAAGTGTTCCCTGTGTAACCTCGATTGGAAGAGATCTTGCCATGATCATCTGATATTTCATTTCGCAGAAAGCAAGTTTACCGGAAGCTGTATTTCCACAATGGAATCCCATAAATGTATCTTTCTGTGTATATGGGAATTTTCCTTCGATACTCTCTTTGTACATATCTGCCGGTACTGTATTGTTGATATCAAGAAGTGTTACTGCATCCTGGCTGACAGCAGTTCCGATGAACTCGCTGAGTGCTCCGTAAATATCAACCTCACAGGATACCGGGATTCCCTGAGCTGTCAGACGGCTGTTTACATAACATGGAACAAATCCGAACTGTGTCTGGAATGCCGGCCAGCATTTTCCTGCGATTGCAACGTATTTTCTATATCCTCTGTGCTCCTCGATCCAGTCTTTTAAAGTAATCTCATACTGAGCCAGTTTCGGAAGGATCTCCGGTTTCTTATTTCCTGCTCCGAGCTCTTCTTTCATCTCTTTTACAACGGCCGGAATTCTCTCATCACCTTCATGTTTGTTATAAGCCTCGAAAAGGTCAAGTTCAGAATTTTCCTCAATCTCAACTCCGATATTGTAAAGCTGCTGGATCGGTGCATTACATGCAAGGAAATTCAGCGGACGTGGTCCAAAGCTGATAATCTTTAAGTCACTTAATCCGACAACTGCTCTCGCGATTGGTTCGAACTCATGGATCATGTCAGCACATTCCTCTGCTGTTCCTACCGGATACTCCGGAATGTAAGCTTTTACTCCTCTGAGTTTCAGATTGTAGCTTGCGTTAAGCATTCCGCAATAAGCATCTCCACGTCCCTGTGTCAGATTATCCTGTGTCTCCTCTGCAGCTGCGACAAACATCTTCGGTCCGTCAAAATGTTTTGCAAGCAGTGTCTCAGAAATCTCCGGTCCGAAGTTTCCAAGATAAACAACCAGTGCGTTACATCCTGCTTTCTTTACATCTTCCAGAGCCTGTACCATGTGGATCTCACTCTCTACAATACAGATCGGACATTCATAAACAGTTCCTTCACCGTATTTCTTTGTGTAGGCATCGATCAATGCTTTTCTTCTGTTCACGGAAAGACTCTCCGGGAAACAATCTCTGCTCACTGCTACAACACCGATTTTTAATTCTGGCATATTACTCATAATAAAATCCTCGCTTTCTTTATACTTGTTATTATTTCTATCTTTCTTATGTTACGTTATCCACACTTTTCCTGTAATTTCATTTGGTTTTCCACACATCATGCAGAAACCTTGTGAATAACACGATCCTGATTCGGGGGGGAAACCCCGGCATCCATTTTCAATCAGACTTCGACGTTCTCACCTTTTAATCCACAGAACGCACCTTCAATCTGTGCATCCTCATACGCGATCAGCCATTTATTCATCGCTGCAAGAAGTCTGTTTCCTGTTTCGTTTGTTTCTATGGTCATTTTACCAACTTAAAAAGGCATTATCGACCAAATAATTAACCAAATAATGCCCATTTCTTATCTTTTCTTTTTAAAAGTGAAATATGCCTTAGCATCCTAATTCGGCATACCTCTCTCATTCTATTCCACGCCCCCCCATTATTCCTTCGGTGGCAGGAATCCCTTACTTGTCTTCACGATCACTTTATCAAATACCATGAACATGGACGGCAGTACGAAGATTACGACTACCATACTGATCAGTGCTCCTCTCGCCATCAGGATACACAGGGAACTGATCATATCAATGTTGGAGTAAAGTCCTACACCGATCGTTGCTGCGAAGAAGCTCAACGCACTTACCATGATAGACTGTGCGGATACGCGGTGCGCAGTTGTGATAGAATCGTATTTATTTGCGCCATGGTTACGCTCTCT
This sequence comes from Mediterraneibacter faecis JCM 15917, assembly GCA_001312505.1. Taxonomy (GTDB): domain Bacteria; phylum Bacillota; class Clostridia; order Lachnospirales; family Lachnospiraceae; genus Mediterraneibacter; species Mediterraneibacter faecis. The sequence goes on along the minus strand of BBDW01000003.1, from coordinate 132,034 downwards.
CTTATAACGAGTTGTCATAAGAATTGCATAGTCTACGGTAGATCCAAGCTGAATGGTTCCGATTACGATGGATGCCACGAATGGCAACTTAGTTCCCATGTAGTATGGAATACCCATATTGACGAAAATCGCGAACTCAATAACGCCTACCAGGATGATCGGCAGTGAGATTGACTTGAACAGAAGCATGATGATTACGAAAATAATTCCGATTGATACTGCACTTACTGTCTTGAAATCTTTATCTGTAATGTCGATCAGATCTGCTGTCAGAGGACCTTCTCCGATCAGCATTCCACCTTCATCATATTTATGAAGAATCGTATTCAACTCTTTGATCTGGTCATTCAATTCATCTGTAGCTACCTTATATTCTGAGTTCGCCAGTACAAGCTGGTACTTATCATTCTTTAATGATCTTGTCACTGAATCCGGGATCATGCTTGCCGGTACGGATGGCCCAATCAGGGAGTCAAGTCCAAGTGCCCATTTGATTCCGTCCACCTTATCCATCTCATTCAGCATCTTGCCTACGTCCGCTGAATCTGTAGAGCTGTCTACAAGAATCATGTGCGTCGTATTCATGTCGTAATCTTCCTTCAATTTCTCATTTGCAATGATGCTCGGAAGATCTTTTGGAAGTGTCTCATCCAGGTTGTAATAAACGCCTGTATGGTTATTTCCGTAAATAGCCGGGAATAGCAGAACTACGAACAGTGCCACATAGATGAGATATCTCTTAGTAACCTTATCTGAAATCTTTCCGATATCCGGAAGGAATGGTTTATGTTTTGTCTTCTCAATAATCTTGTCACAGCACAGGATCATAGATGGAAGAATTGTTACGCAGGCAAGTACGCCAAGGATAACACCCTTAACCATGACAATTCCGATATCCATACCAAGTGTAAATGACATAAAGCACAGTGCGATAAATCCGGCGATTGTTGTAACGGAGCTTCCGATTACAGAGGAAAATGTCTGTGAGATCGCATGTGCCATTGCACGATGTTTATCTCCATTGTAACGGATCTGCTGTTCTTCATAACTGTGCATCAGGAAAATGGAGTAATCCAATGTTACCCCCAGCTGCAGAACTGCTGCCAGTGCCTTTGTAATATAGGAGATCTCTCCCATAAAGTAGTTACTTCCCAGGTTATAGACAATTGCAATTCCAATACTGAGCATGAAGAGGATCGGTACAAAGAACGATTCCATTGTAAGACCAAGTACGATCATCGCCAGCACAACCGCGATCAATACATACAACGGTGTCTCTTTCTCCGCCAGCTCCTTCGTATCTGTAACAACAGCTGACATACCACTTAAAAAGCACTGCTCGCCCGCCAGAGAACGGATCTCGGAGATTGCTTCCATTGTTCCGTCTGAAGAGGTTCCTTCATCAAAGAAGATTGCCATCATCGTTCCGGTCTCGGAATTAAATGCATCATAGACTTTTGTCGGCAGCATACTCTTCGGCATACTGATATCTGCGATAGAATCATACCAGATAACCTCTTTTACATGATCTACCTTCTCAATCTTCTCTTTTAGCTTCGATACATCCTTGTCTTCCATTCCATCGACTATAAACATCGAGAATGCACCTGTACCGAAATCATTTACCAAAATATCCTGGCCTTTCATCGTCTCAATGTTATCCGGCAGGTAAGTCAATACATCATAATTAATTCTCGTATGCAGATACCCCCCCAATGCAGACGGAATCAACAATAAAATACTGAGGATCAGAATCGGCACTCTGAATTTTACTATCTTTTTTCCAAACTTTACCATCATATCCCTTTCGCTCCCTTCCTTATATCTCGTTTATGACCATTGGTCATTTTAATCTCTTATTGAACTATACAATAAAAATGACTAACAGTCAATATATTTTGTACTGTTAGTCATTTTTTCTTTTTATTTATATTCCATTTTCGTAACTGTTCAGAGCCAGCCTCCAAAATGCTACGCATTTTCTCTATATTCACTTGGAAGAATTCCGTATTTTTTCCGAAATGCTCTTGCCAGCGCCTTGCTTCCGGAGAAGCCGCTGCGAAGTGCTGTCTCAGTGATATTATATTTTCCGCCCTTCAGGTCTTTCATTGCATATTCCAGACGGATATTCTGCAGATAGCTCTTATATGTGATTCCTGCATACTTCTGAAACATCCTCGACAAGTACGTTGGTGAGTAGCCAAAAATTCTTGCCACTTCTTCCAGACTGAGCTCCTGTGCATAATTCTCTTTCATATAAGATGTGATTGCTGAAAGCTTGTTCAGATTCTTATTCTTCCTTACAAAAGCATCCTCAACTTCCGTCAGACGGTATTCTTTCACAAGGAGATATAAAAGATGATAAAAAATACTGTTCATCTTCATGTCATATCCACACTGCTTTTCGCAATACGTCTTATACAGTTCTTCCAACAATTCCATAAAACGCGCGTCCTTACGTCCCGGTTCATGCGTAAACCAGATAAATTGCTCTCCTGTATAATATTTTTCAAAAACTTTCAACGGAATCTGAAGAACGATCGTCTCGTTTGGCAACGGAGAATCTACTTCATGAACCTCATTCGAATTCACAATCATAAATTCTCCCGCTGTCAGATGCCAGGTCTTCTCATCGATCTTAAATTCCAGTTCTCCGTCGCACACTGCAAAAATCTCAATCGATCTGTGCCAATGTTTTTCTCTATGGTAATGTCCTTCTCTGCCTTCAAATAAGAATAGTTTAAAAGGAAATCCAACTTCCGGAACGATCAATTCATGCGCAAACTGCATCTCTTTTATTCACCACACTTTAGGCTTTCGTCCACTTATGTACCGTATCTGTTCCCGGACTACATAATTCCACTGTAGATCCATCATCTGACAGTGTATAGACATATTCCAGTGTTCCACCAGAGATAACCAGATTCAGCTCAATGTACCGTCTGCATTCTCTGCAACACAATATGTTCCCTTTGTTTCACCGGAGGAACTCTTGATCACAAGCTTTCCATCCTTCTTTAATTTATATTCATTTCCACTGTTGTCTGTCCACTTTCCGATCAGCCCTTCGCACGGTCATCCGTCAGATCCAGAAGTTCTGTATCCGCCTGGAGTAATTTTATATCCTTACCACCATCCAGGGACTCCAGCACTACGCCATAGCCTGTATCATCTGTCGTAACCGCATACAGTTTACCTTCTTCTTCGCCGTCCATTGTGATCTTGATTGTAATGTTGTTATCCTCATCAAATCCACACTCAAATGTCAGTCCGGCGTCATCCTTAGTTCCTGTTCCATCTTCTTTCAGATCATACACAGTATCTGTTCCAATCACCTTCACTGCTTTGCCATAACTCTCTTAACAGAATCACTTGGAAGAACCGCGTTGTCTCCCATCTGTTCTTTCATCGTACTGCTTGCTTTGTCCACCTCTTCTGTCGTAGATGCAGCCGGTTCTGTTTTCTTCGTATCGCCGCATCCTGTCATACACAATGTGCTTGCCAGAAGTAATGCTACTACTAATCTTTTCATATTCTCTCTCCAGTCTTGTTACTGTTCACTCCGTGTCAATCAGCGAAGTGATTGACACGGAGTGAACAGTAACCCAGTCTTTTCTGTCTGATCAGAAAGATAGCATTCCGATCAGACTTACAGTCTTTAGAGTATCACAAACGCACTGTAAATTCCAGTAAAGTTAATACAATTTCACGGTTATTTCATTTTTAGACACACTCGTTTTCGTTTGTTTTCAACAAACTTTAATGCTTTTGCACTGTTTCACTTTACCTCGACAACTTGTTTATTTTCTTAACATATGATACACTATTCACAATGTAAAATTATAGGTAACTTGGGAGGAAATAGGTTATGATTATCTCTACAAGAGGGCGTTATGCTCTCCGAGTCATGATTGATCTGTCTCAGCAGGATCCGGACTCTTACACACCGCTGAAAGAGATCGCAGCACGTCAGGAGATTTCTGAAAAGTATTTGGAAAATATTTTAAAATCTCTTGTCACACAAGGATTTATCCTTGGACTTCGCGGAAAGGGCGGCGGCTACCGCCTGACAAAATCTCCGGAAGAATACACTCTCGCTTCCATTCTTCATGCGACAGAAGGAAGTCTTGCGGCAGTAGCATGTCTGGAGGATCATGCACCGGAATGTGCACGTGCGGGTCAGTGTCCGACACGTCCGATTTGGGAAAAACTGGATAACCTTATCGAGGATTATCTTGGAAGTATCACACTTGCTGACTTTCATGAACCGGCCATTCCATGCAAGATTGAGAAATAGCATTATTTCAGTGGGAACGAAATAACAGTTGTTTCAATACAATGGAAAATCAGATCTACATAGAAAAAGATGGATAAGTAATGCTTTTATTGCTTATCCATCTTTTTCTGTTTCTATTTTATCTAATCATCCGTGAACGTTTTCTTTCACTGCTTTTTCAATCCGATCCAACGCTTCCACAAGCGTCGCTCTCTGGCAAGCCACGTTGATCCGCTCAAAACCACTTCCAGGCTCTCCGAAGATCGCTCCTCCATCCAGCCAAACCTCTGCCTTATCTTCTATCAGTTCTTTTAGTTCCTTGTCAGAAAGCCCTAATGCCCGGAAATCCATCCAGACGAGATAGGTCCTTCTGTCTTTGTCACCTTAATCTGTGGTAAATGTTCTGCCATCCATGTATGAAGGAAATCAATATTCGACTTCACATACTGTTTCATCGCCTGATACCATTCTTCGCCCTGAGTATACGCAGCGATCAGCGCAAAGATTCCGGGTGCGCCGACCTGACTATACCCGGCTGCAGTTACCTGATGCTGAAATTCCTTGCGAAGGCTTGCATTTGGAATGATAATATTGGAAATCTGAAGTCCAGCAAGATTGAATGTCTTCCCCGGGGGGGAAGTACATGTCACTGTAATGTCTTTATACTCGTCCTTAAGATCTACAAGCACCTGATGCTTCCCTTCAAATACGAAGTCTGCATGAATCTCATCACTTACAATGATCACCTGATGCTTTAAGCAAATGTCTCCCAGACGCTCCACTTCCTCCCTTGTCCATACCCGGCTGACCGGGTTGTGTGGGCTGCAGAATAAGAATAATTTCACACCCTTTTCCACGATCTGGCGTTCAAAATCTTCGAAATCAATCGCATAAGATCCATCTTCCTTACGGATAAGGATATTGGCGGCCACTTTACGGTCATTGCTTTCAATCACTTCCCGGAATGGATAATAGACCGGATCCTGGATCAGGACATAATCCCCCGGTTCTGTATAAGCCTTCACCGCCATTGCCAGCGCAAAGACGATTCCCGGAGTCTTTGTGATCCACTCTTTGTCAATTTTCCATCCGTGACGGCGTTCCATCCAGGAGCTGACCGCATCATAATACTCCTGATCTGACTCTGTATATCCATAAATTCCATGCTCTGCCTGACGGATCAATGCTTCCTGGACGAAAGATGACGTCTTAAAATCCATATCAGCGACCCACAACGGAAGAATATCTTTCTTTCTCCCTCTTTCTTCTGCAAAATCATACTTCAGACTGTGGGTTCCTCTTCTCTCTACAGGCTGGTCAAAATTCAAATTCTTCTCACTCATTTTTACTCCTTTTATTGAAAAGCCTGTTCCAGATCTTTGATCAGATCTTCAGCATTTTCAATTCCAACAGACATTCTAAGGAAATCTTCCGTGATTCCAAGATGTTCTCTTATCTCCACCGGTACATCACCGTGTGTCTGAAGCATTGGATATGTGATCAATGATTCTACACCGCCAAGGCTCTCCGCATAAGAAATCAATTTCACACTTTCAAGAATCTTTCTTGTACGTTCCACCGTATCTACACGGAAAGAAAGCATACTTCCTGCTCCTGTTGCCTGCTTCCGGTTCACCTCGTAACCCGGATGATCTTCCAGACCCGGATAATAAACTTCTGTCACTTCCGGTCTGTTTTTCAGCCAAAGTGCGATCTTCTTCGCATTCTCCTGCTGGCGCTCCAGACGCACTGATAAAGTTTTGATTCCGCGAAGTACAAGGAAACTGTCAAACGGAGACAGACTACAGCCAACCGTCTTATATGTATAACGCAATTTTTCCGACAGCTCTTTCCCTTTGACACAAACAAATCCTGCGAGAACATCATTGTGTCCTCCAAGAAATTTTGTTCCGCTATGTACTACAATATCAGCACCCAACTGTAGCGGTTTCTGGAAATAAGGAGAAAGGAATGTATTATCCGCAAGAATCAGTAACCCGAATTCATCCGCAAGCTTTCTCATCTCTGCAAAATCTGTGATTCTCATCGTTGGATTGCTTGGTGTCTCAATATAAAGTGCCTTCGTCTCTTTCTGATATTCTTTCTTACAAGATCAATATCTGAAGTATCTACATAAGAAAACTTTAATCCTCGCTTTTCGCCAATGCTTTCAAACATTCGCACAGTTCCGCCGTACAGATCTTCTGTACATAAAATATGACTGCCTTCTCCGAAAAGCTCCAGGCAGATTCCAATTGCCGCCATTCCTGTCGCGCACGCAATACTGTCATCCGCTCCTTCTAAAGAGGACATTACGCTTTCTAATTCATACCGTGTCGGATTGCTCTCACGAGAATAATCATATCCTGTACTTTTCCCGATTCCCGGGTGTGCGAAGGTTGCTGTCTGAAAAATGGGAACGGAGACTGCTCCGTATGGATGTTCCTCTACAAATCCTCCGTCCCCCCCGTGAATACATCGTGTTTCAAATTGATAATTTTCTGCCATGCTGTCTGTCTCTGCTCCTTACGTTCCACTCTATTAAATATAGTACATTCCCTCAACAGAATCCTGATACCCTTCGTATGCATCCACAAGATCCTTAAGCGTCACATCTTCCAGAATCTCCTGAACACAATCATTGATTCGATCAATGATCAGATGCTGAATTGCTTCCTGATCTCCACGTCCCACGTTGTTTCGATCAACTTCATCTTCCAGATCATAAGTTCCTTCCAATGCTTCTACAATCTGCGCAACCGTGATCTCTTTCGGATCTCTCTCCAGAAATATCCTCCCTGGGAACCTTTCATACTTTTTACAATATGAGCCTTGCGAAGGGCTGAAAATACATGTTCAAGGTACTGAGCGGAAATGTCATTTCTCTGTGCGATACTTCCTAATGAGACCAGCTCTGTCCGTGAATTCACCGCCAGATCAATAAGAGCACGCAGTCCATATCTACTTTTCTTTGATAATTTCAAACGCTTCTACTCCTTTCTTCTAAACACTATAGGAGCAGCTTTTACTGCTCCTACTTCTTACAGATTTTTCTGTTTTCTCTGATTCTTATTTACTGAATTGCTTTGAATGCCTCATCCAGATCCTGGATGATATCATCAATATTCTCTGTACCGATGGACAGACGGATTGTGTTTGGCTTGATTCCCTGATCGAGAAGCTCTTCCTCCGTGCACTGGCTGTGTGTTGTTGTTGCCGGGTGGATAACAAGTGATTTCACATCCGCTACATTTGCAAGCAATGAAAACAGTTCCAGGTTATCAATGAAATCCTGAGCTTTCTTAGAATCACCTTTGATCTCAAATGTGAAGATAGAACCACCGCCGTTCGGGAAATATTTCTTATAAAGTTCCTGCTGCTTCGGATCCGGATCTACAGATGGATGATGTACTCTCTCAACCTGTGGATGATTGTTCAGATACTCAACAACCTTCAGTGCATTTTCCACATGACGCTCTACACGAAGGGAAAGTGTCTCAAGTCCCTGCAGGAAGATAAAGGAACTGATCGGAGAAATTGTTGCTCCTGTATCTCTCAAAAGGATTGCTCTGATCTTTGTAACAAATGCAGCCGGTCCGCAAGCCTTTGTAAAGCTGATGCCGTGATAGCTTGGGTTCGGATCTGTCAGTGACGGGAATTTTCCTGAAGCCTCCCAGTCGAACTTACCGCCCTCGATGATAACTCCACCGATTGTTGTTCCATGTCCACCGATGAACTTTGTAGCAGAGTGAACAACAATGTCAGCACCGTACTCGATTGGTCTTACGAGATAAGGTGTTGCAAATGTATTATCTACAACAAGCGGGATTTTATGCTTATGTGCGATATTTGCGATTGCTTCAATATCAACTACATCTGAGTTCGGATTACCAAGTGTCTCGATGTAAACAGCTTTTGTATTCTCCTGGATTGCATTCTCAACTTCTTCCAGATTGAAAATGTCAACAAATGTTGTTGTAATTCCATAATTCGGAAGTGTATGCTCAAGAAGGTTGAAAGATCCTCCATAAATATTCTTTGCAGATACGATGTGATCTCCCTGCTGAGCCAAATTCTCAATTGTATATGTGATTGCTGCTGCTCCGGATGCTACTGCAAGTGCTGCTGTACCTCCTTCAAGCGCTGCAATTCTCTTCTCAAACACATCCTCTGTCGGGTTTGTCAGACGTCCGTAAATATTTCCTGCGTCTTTCAGTCCAAAACGGTCTGCTGCATGCTGGCTGTTGCGGAACACATAAGAAGAAGTCTGGTAGATCGGTACTGCTCTTGCATCTGTCACCGGATCCGGCTGCTCCTGGCCTACGTGAAGCTGTAATGTCTCAAATTTAAATTTTCTGTCTTTTCTCTCTAATTTTGCCATGGGTTTATTCTCCTTTTTCTAATTCCTGTTTTGTATTCTTATTCCGCAGCCAGAGCTGCTTGGAAGTTAAAATCTTACTTAATTAATGCCTTGCGGTTGTCTTGATATTCGTGCCTATCTGTAAAGAGTGGTGTAGAGTAGTATCTGTCTCCGCTGTCCGGAAGAAGTGCTACGATTGTCTTGCCCTTGTTCTCCGGTTTCTTTGCATATGCAATTGCTCCGGAAAGTGCTGCTCCTGAAGAAATACCTACCAGGATTCCTTCTGTCTTTGCAAGAAGCTTCGCGGCTGCGAATCCTTCGTCATTGTCTGCTTTGTATATCTCATCATAGATCTTTGTATTAAGGACATCCGGTACGAATCCTGCTCCGATTCCCTGAATCTTGTGCGGTCCGCCCTTTCCTTCTGAAAGTACCGGGGATGCTGCAGGCTCAAGTGCTACAACCTTCACATCCGGTTTCTGGGACTTCAGATATTCACCAACACCTGTCAGTGTTCCACCTGTACCGACACCGGCGATAAAGATATCAACATTTCCATCTGTGTCTTTCCAGATCTCCGGGCCTGTTGTCTCTCTGTGTGCTTTTGAGTTCGCCGGATTAACGAACTGTCCCGGGATAAAGCTGTTCGGGATTTCCTTTGCAAGCTCTTCAGCTTTTGCAATTGCTCCCTTCATTCCCTTTGTACCTTCTGTAAGTACGATCTCTGCTCCATATGCTTTGAGGATATTTCTTCGCTCAACACTCATGGTCTCTGGCATGGTAAGAATTGCTCTGTACCCCCCCTTTGCTGCTGCGATTGATGCAAGTCCGATTCCTGTGTTTCCGGAAGTAGGTTCGATGATAACAGAACCTTCTTTCAGGATTCCTTTCTCTTCTGCATCTTCGATCATTGCCTTCGCAACACGATCTTTCACACTTCCTGCCGGATTAAGATACTCAAGCTTTACAAGAATCGTTGCTTCAAGTCCAAGCTCTTTTTCCAGATTCACAGGTTCAACAAGTGGTGTGTTTCCAATCAGTCCAAGTGTGCCTTTATAAATTGCCGCCATAGTCTATATCCTCACTTTCTTTATTAACCTACTTAGTTGGTGTGTTTTTGATGGTTTGTATTATATACTTATAAAACCCATCTGTCAACTATGTTTTTATATTTTTCTTCATTTTTTATTATACAATATCGATCGGAGATGTAAATGATCAAAAAATGCAAAAAAAATCCGCTACTAATAACATATACTGTTTCATTTTCACTGCCCCGAAAAGAGAGGTGTCCTGTATGCGTAAATGTGTTAAAAAGACCGATGCCCCGCCCTCTCAGACGAACCCATCGGTCTTTTCTTCTAATCCTTATATCTTCTGTCGGATTTTATTCCTAGAACTCCGCAATCACAGTCTCACCCTGTACTGCATCCATTCCTGTATGTAACTTCATATCCGGATATTCATCTCCGTTTGTGACAACAAAAATACAGGTTGTCTCATATCCGTGTGCTTTGATCTTCTCCGAATCGAACTGAAGGAGCTTATCTCCTGCATTGACCTTCTGTCCTTCTTTTACGAAGTACTTGAAGCCTTCTCCTTCCATATTTACCGTGTCGATTCCCTCGTGGATCAGAATCTCTGCTCCGTTGGAAAGTGTAAGACCTACTGCGTGTTTGGATCCTTCCATCAGTGCTGAAACTGTTCCTGCACATGGAGCTACGATCACATTGCCTTCCGGCTCGATTCCAAGTCCGTCACCTAACGCCTTGGAAGAGAATACCTCATCCTTTACTTCATCGATTGGGATTACCTTTCCTGACAGATAAGCTGTCAGAACTGGTGTCTTATTCTCTTCTACCGGTGCTTCTTTCTTCTTAAAAAATGAAAACATACTTACTTTCTACCTTTCTTTTTCATAAACATTGTCCATTCGTTGCGATTACGTTCTTATACCAATCGAAGGAATCTTTCTTTTCTCTTGAGAGGTCCCCGGTTCCATCATCAAATTTATTGACGTAGATAAATCCATATCTTTTTGCCATTTCGCCGGTTGATGCAGAGACCAGATCAATGCATCCCCACGGCGTATAACCCATCAGATCCACCCCATCTTCTGTTGCCTCATACATAGCTTCAATATGTCTTCTCAGATAGTCAATTCGGTAACTGTCATGAATCTGTCCATCCTCTGCCTTTTCATCTCTTGCACCAAGTCCATTTTCCACAACCATGATTGGTATTCTATAACGTTCATAAATCTCATTCAAAGAATACCTTAGTCCATCCGGATCAATCTGCCAGCCCCCCCAGTCGGAGGCCTGCAGATACGGATTCTTCGCTCCACCTGCCAGATTGCCTTCCACTGTTGCTTCTCCCTCATGCGTTGTAATACAGGAAGACATATAATAAGAGCAAGTATAAAAATCCACAGTTCCTCTTTTTAATATTTCTTTCTCTTCTTCACTGATTTCCAGACAGATTCCCTGCTCTTTAAAATAACGTTTCATATAAGACGGATACTCTCCCCCCCGGATCTGCACATCTGAACAGAACCAGTTAATCACATGATTGTGTTTCTGCGCAGCCAGCACATCTTCCGGATCACAAGTCAGCGGATACGCCGTCAGAAATACATTCATATCCCCCCATTTGAAATTGCGGATAATGCTCATGTGCATATGCAACTACCTTTGCGGAAGCCAATAACTGGTGATGCAGTGCCTCAAACCGAACCTGTGGACTTACCGGTGCGTCTGCAACCGGTCCTTCATATCCTCTCACCGTACTAAGAGACAGGGTTGTACCAAGAGGAGTTACACCTCCATTGATCTCATTAAAGGTAAGCCAGTATTTCACCAGATTCTGATAGCGGTCAAAAACTGTATAACAATATTTTTCAAACAACGCAATGACATTCCGGTCAGCCCATCCGTTATATTTCTCTACCAGTGCATATGGCATCTCATAATGGCTCAAAGTTACCAGTGGTTCAATCCCGTATTTCTTACATTCTTTAAAAACATTTTCATAGAAGACAAGCCCCCCCTTTTCGTTCGGCTCTTCTTCCATTCCTGTTGGATAAATCCGCGTCCAGTTGATCGATGTTCTGAAAACTCTGAATCCCATCTCCGCAAAAAGGGCAATATCCTCTTTGTAATGATGATAAAAATCAATTGCCTCATGACTTGGATAAAATCTGTTTTCTCTTATCTCTGTCGTAATACATTTTGGATTCCGCTTTGTTCCATTCGTACACAGATCCGGAACTGATATTCCCTTTCCATCCACGTTCCAAGCTCCTTCAAACTGGTTTGCTGCACATGCTCCTCCCCCCCACAAAAAATCTTTTCTAAATGCCATATCTGCTCCTTATTTATTCTTGCTTTTTACTTTCTTTAATTGAATATGCTTTTTCTTGTGTCTCTTTTTTATTACTTTCAAAATCAAGCTGATATAGAAATGAGAACATACAATCCAGAATAAAGTGAAATGCGCTGTATACCGCAAAGGTATCAATCTTCTCTTCATAAGATCCCTGTTCCTGGACATCCACCAGAATCACTTCCTGACACATCCTCGCCACTGTACTTTCCGGTGTCACTGTAATACCAACGCAATACCTCTTCTTCTTTTTCAGAAGCTTCAGACTTTCTACCACATCCCTGTTCTCGCCAGATTGCGAAATTATCAGATTTACAGTATGTTCTGACCCTGCCAGTGCATATCCCGGAAGAAAACAGGAACTCATTGTCAGATTTACGATTTTTCCAAAACGTAACATTTTCTGCTGAAATTCCATCGCCACCGTAGCAGATGTTCCAACACTGAAAATATTGATCATATCTGCACGGCTCATCCGACGGACAATTCTCTGAAACTGATTATAATCAAATCCCGACATTGCTTTATTGATCGTGTCATGATTCAGCTTCGCGAGCTTTCTTGCAATCTGCTCAAAAGAATCGCTTCCTGAGAATGGGTAATTCGCATCTACTGCCCCCCCCTGACTTGCATATACCTCATACTCTGAATAAAACAGAATCTGAAACTTTTTATATCCGTCTAATCCAAGTTTCTTACAGAATCTGGTGATTGTTGACGGCGAAGTAAATGTCTCATGTGCTAATGTCTGAATTGACATGTTCTTTACATCAAATCCGTTCTTCATCAGATAATCTGCTATGCTCTTCTCAACCTTTGTGAAGTCTGTCTGTTTCATCAGTTTTTCTATAATCATAATAACTCCCCCCCTTCTCCTGATTTCTTCCGAAAATAAAACCTACATTTATTTTAACAAAGAAGATCTCAGAAAAAAGGGGGGGAGATGCATTGCCATACTAACTAATTATATTCTTTTACTTTACCGCTCTTTAAGAGGAACGCTGTGATTCCAAATCCAAGTGCGATTGCTACAACAATTCCCACACAATACATCGGGAAGTTGACACATCCAAGCCAGCCACTGAATGCCAGAATTCCGGTAAAGGCAAAGTTCGTTGCTGCCACACCACCGATTCCAAACACGAGTCCCGCTGCTGCACCAGAAAAGACCATTGTTCCAAGAAGCCATTTACTTCGCAGAATAATTCCATAAAGTCCCGGCTCTGTAATACCACAAAGAGCATTTGTAAATGCAGCAGATCCTGCTGTTGCTTTATCTCCACTGTTCTTGGCAAATACTGCAACTGCAAGGCAGATTCCAAGTGCAGCGTAACCGCCCAGTCCACCTGCTGCCAGTGCCGGTTCAAATCCCTGCTCTGCCATAACTCCAAGAAGGATTGGTGTTACTGCCCAGTGCATACCAAGAAGAATTACCAGTGAGAATAAGCCACCAAACACAATGCCTACAAGAATTCTATTTGCACTTATGACACCATAAACAGCATTGATGCCATTTGCAATAAATCCGCCTGCCGGTCCAAACACAAGAATGCTGAGTGGAACGAATACGATCAGGCACAGGAACGGAACAAGAATAAACTGTGTCACCTGTGGCAGAATCTTTTTCAACCATTTTTCAAAATAACTCATGCAGAATACTGCAAGCAGGATCGGGATAAATGATCCACTGAAATTATATGCTGTAAACTTAATACCAAGCAGTGATGCTTTTTCACCTGTTACAAGAAGATCTGCAACTCCCGGGTACATGATGGATGCTCCAAGTGTCACCGCTACATAAGGATTACATTTAAAATGCTTTCCTGCTGTAAATGCAAGCAGAATCGGGAAGAAATAGATCAGTGAGTAAAAAATTGCATAAAATGTCTGGTAAGTAAGACTTGCACTGTCCACTACTCCAAGATTGGCAAGCAGTCCGATCAGACCGGATGCAATACCACCTGTTGCAAGGATTGGAATATATGGTGCATAAACGTCAGACATCATTTTGGAAAATCTGTCCAGCAGCCCTGCCTTCTTTTCAGATTCATTTCCTGCATCCTGCTTTGTCTCTTTTGCTATGTTCTTCAGTTCCGGTGTCTCCATAAGCTGCGCGTAAACATCATTTACCTGTGGTCCGATCAGAACCTGATAATAACCGGAACTTACAAGCGCTCCAAGTACCCCCCCTTGGGTTTCTTTCAATGCTTTCTGATCAAACTTTGTTCCGTCTTTCAATGTAAAACGAAGTCTTGTTGCACAGTGGATGCAGTTTTCAATGTTTTCTGCCCCCCCACCAACTCCGGCGATCACTGACTGGATTAATTCTGAATAATCTTTCATTTGTGTTCCCCCCCTTTCTTTTTCTCTTTTCCTTCTTCTAAATATTTAATGCTGCTGTATATCCCTCAAAATTAGCATTCATAATATTAGACGGGCTGACACAGTCCCCCCCAATTGCTACTGTATCCCTGCAGATTCCATAAAAGGATTCTACAAGCTGTCTCTGTGCCACAAGTCCTGTTGAGAGGATCAACTGGTCATATGGAAGCTGCTTTTCTTCCCCCCCAGATTCATTTTTATAGATGACAACATCCTCTTCAATCCTGCTGCATCCACATTTTAACAGACTGTGAAGATTTTCATGCAGTAAAAATTTCTGTCTCAACGCTTCTCTGTACAGAGAATTTGCATTCGCAGCAAGCGTATCTGTTAATTCAAGAATTGTAACATTCTTCCCATTTTCTGCAAGTTCAAGTCCGATTTCACATCCAATACTTCCACCGCCCAGAATTACAATATTCTGACCAAGCTGCTCCGGATGTGCGATTGCTTTTGTCGCAAGCTGTACTTTTTCACCTTCCACACCTGGGATTGGAAGAATTCTCTCCACTGCCCCCCAAATGCAATAAGAAGTGAATCCGGCTGCAATTCTTTTACCAGTTCCGGATCTGCTTCCGTATTCAGAAGGACTTCTATTTCTCTTTTGAAAATCTGTGTCAGATAATAATCTAACAGTCTCTGAACTTCCTCTTTATGTGCTTCTTTTGAAATAAACCGGAGCATTCCTCCCAATTCTTTCTGTTTCTCAATGATTGTTACTTTATGTCCCCCCCGGTCACTTGCTGTAATTGCAGCTTTCATTCCCGCCGGACCACCTCCAAGAATTACAACATGTTTTTTGTCTCCGCCTTTGGAAGATTGATTTCAGACGGAACAAATTCCTGATGGTGATACCGCGGATTTACAGAACAGCCTACATTCCAGTGATCCGAAGAAATATGATAACAGTTCGAGCATCTGAGACACGGAACAATATCTTCCGGATGTCCTTCCATTGCTTTCTTCGGCCAGTATGGATCCGCAAGAAGCGTTCTTCCAAAAGCCACCATATCTACATAACCTTTGGAAATGATTTCATCTGCCATGGCAGGTGTCATCACCGCACTGACAACAGACACCGGAATCTGTAACTCAGCCTTTGCCTGTTTTGCCCATTTCAGATTCGGCATTTCTTCTTCAAGATTTGTTGTAATACAATGGACATTTGCCTCAAAAATCTTGTCAATACCAGAAGAAATCTGAACCGTATCAATATAAGGTTCCGCTTTCTTTAAAAAGTACATTACATCCTCAAAGCTTATAGAATCTTCAATCCATTCATATGCACTGATTCTGATATCGATTGGATAATTGTTCCCTACTGCTTTTCTCACTGTCTCCAGAATCCGAAGTGGGAAACGACTTCTGTTTTCAATACTCCCCCCCCATAAATATCTGTGCGATGATTATAATGTGGGGAAAGAAACTGTGCCGGCAGCCATCCATGTCCAAAATGAAGAAAAATCGAATCAAATCCTATCTTCTTCGCACTTGCTGCTGTTTCTGCATACCAGCGGAGCGTCTCCTCCATCATTTCTTCATCCATCTCTTTTACTTCAACCCCATCCGGACGGATCAGTGCAGATGGTCCCTTTGCATAATCCACAGTTCTGGCATCCTGACCTGCATGAAATATTTCAACGGAGGCCTTTGCCCCCCCACCTCTGTGAATCTTAAGCACTTTTTTCCTTGTCTCTTCTCTTTCGTATTTAGCAAACGGGTATGGCTCTTCCGGACTTGCGAAACTGGATCTTCCAGGTTCCACGATTGCATGTCCTGCAATCACAAGTGCCGCCCCCCCACCCATTGCCTTTTCTTCGAAATCATCACCTGTCGGTGTTGCTATGATCCTGTTCTTCAGAATCATTCCATTCACAGAAATCGGTTTAAATAAATGATCAAACACTTCTCTTCTCCTTTCCTTGTCTCTTTTGGAATACACTCATCTTAAAGCACTCTTCTGTGATACACAACCTGTCAGAAAAGGATAGAAAATAATTTTCACAAACTCTCTTATTTTCATATCTATTTATGAAATTTATTCACTTTTTTCTGCTATTCATTGATAAATCATGATTTTACACAAAAGAAAGTCAGGTACTCTGAATTTGAATCCTGAATTCAGAATACCTGACTTTTTCTTCAATTTTCCAAAAGCCAATCTATTACATTAATTACTTTTATACCATCATAATTTCCAAGCGAAAATTGATCCAGTGTTAAAACAATTTTTTCATAATTGTCTTTAATCTCCTGTAATGGTCTCATTTCTCTTTCAAAAGTTTCTTCTGCTGTCATATCTGCCGTCACCTGATAATAAACGATTACCCCTTGTTTTTGAGCAACAAAATCTACTTCTGTAGCGCCATATTTACCTATATTCACCTTATTCCCACGGCGCAATAATTCAAAAAAAACAATATTTTCAATAGAAAATCCAAGATCATAACGCTTTCTTGGCAAAATGTGATTGCGAAGCCCCAAATCAACCATATACAACTTCTTATTAACTTTTAACAGCTGTTTTCCTACTATATCAAATCTATCTACTGAATAAAATATAAATGATTCTGTCAACGCATCTACATAATCACTCACCGTATTCGCAGATACTTTTCTACCTGATGAAATCAAATAATTTGTAATACTTTTTATAGAAATTGGGCTTCCGATCACACTTGCCAGATATCGCGCAATTGTCTTCAACAATGTAATGTCTGTGATTTTTCGCTTGCCACAATTCATCTCTTTTCTTGACTGACGATCTTCAATATCTCTTACAATCACCGTATTATAAATACCTTCCAGATAGATCTCCACTTTTTCATCTGTTCTGTCCATCACTGCAATGTAGGGAAATCCACCGGTTTTCATATATTCTGAAAATGCCTGTTCTTTTAGAATTCCTGTAATTTCAACATATTCTTTAAAGGAGAGCGGTAACATAGAAATTTCAACATATCTTCCTGTTAATAGTGTAGCCAAATCCCCCCCTGAAAGCATATATGCATTAGAACCTGTAATATAAATATCAATATTTTCTTTTACATGAAGACTATCTACCACTTTTTCAAAGGATGTTACCTTCTGAATCTCATCCAGAAAAATATAAGTCATCTTGTCTTCGCAAAGTCGTTCTTTAATATATTGATATAATGACTTGTAGTCCAACAATGGCTCATTTTCTAATTCTTCAAAATTAATTGATATAATTTGTTCTTCTGTAACCCCCAGCTGATTTTAGTTTATTCTGATATTGTTTTAATAATGTTGATTTTCCACAGCGCCTGATTCCAGTTACAACCTTGATCACCTGCTCGTCTTTCCATGACCATAGCTTTTGTAAATATTCCTTACGTTCGACCATACAGCGTCCCTCCCTTTTTCCAAGTATAGCATACTATATGCTCTTTTTCAAAAAATATTCCCATTTCGGAGTTTATTTTTTTATTCTCAAAAAAGATTCCTATTTGGGAATCTTTTTCTATGTCGTCTCTCGCTCAATCAACTTCGTTCCAAACACCATATGCTGCACGCTTGGTTTCTCATCATCCGCCGCTTCAATATCTTCTAATATCATATCCGCTGCCCTCTGTCCCATCTCACGACCCGGCAGCTCCATGGAAGTCATCGCTGTCTCAAGCATTCCTCCGATTGCATGACCGGTAAGGCTGATGACCTTGACTTCCTTCGGCACTTTCTTTCCGCTCTCTTTCAGTGCCCGGAGTACTCCGATTCCCTGCATATCCGCAGCAACCATGATTCCATCTACTTCATCAAATGCCTCTTTGAGCCGCTCCACACCTTTATAACCATCTTTGAAATAATTTCCGCGCGGCAATCCGGACTCTACCTGATATTCCTTCAGGCCAAGTTCTTTCATTGCCTTGTGGTATCCTCTGTAACGTTCCGCATACGGGGGGGTAAACTCTGTTGATCCATTGATAAAACCAATCTTTGTACACCCCCTTCTTATAAAGATACTTTGCCGCTTCATATCCGCAAGAGAAACAGTCGGCTTCTACCGAACTGAATTTCCTGTCCTGATTTCTAACAAGTTGGACAACTGCCACTCCATTTGCCTTGATATCACGGATCAGTCTTGTGTTCTGTCCGGTCGATGCGATCAGGATTCCGTCTACCAGTCCATTACGAAGACGGTTCAGACATTCTGCTTCAATATCCGGATCATCCTTCGTCAAACAGATCATCAGACTGTAACCTCTATTGCCTGCCTGCATCTCGATCCCCTGGACGATCTCACCAAAAATTGAAAGATTTACAGATGGTACAACTACTCCAAGCGTCCGTCTCTTCCCCCCCTGTTTCAAACCTTTCGCCAGCAGATTTGGGCGATAGCTTAACTGCTCTACCGCTTTAAATATTTTCTTTTTCGTATCCGGATGAACATACGACGTGTTGTTCAATGCTCTGGATACCGTACTCACATCTACGTTCGCAAGCTTTGCAACATCCTTTAATGTAGCCATAACATCTCTTCCTCCTGTGCATCTGTTCTGTTCGTGCAATTAATTTACGCTCTTTCTATTATAACATGCCACAAAAGCCTGGCAACCATCTCATCATGATAATCACCAGACTTTTCATTCTTATCTATAAGACCGTAGAAGCGGACACATACTTCCTGATCTTTATGAAAATGAAGCAATCAGCTTCGGAATATAATTTGCAAGTGCAGAGACTGTCATTGCTAATGTAAAGAGATAACTGACTGTCATAAGAACCTGCAGTACTCTTGGTGCCTTCAATCCAGCCTGAACTTCTTTCTTCCAGAACATCAATGTGATGAAAAGACCTGCAACCGGAGTTGCGATTGATGTTGCGATGTTAGCAATGAAGATCAGCTGTGTCGGAGAACCGTCGTAGATGAAGCAGACTACACATGCAAATGCAAGTGTGATCATACATCCCCCAGCGGATCAGCTTGGACTCAAGTGCAACGTCTTTGTCGAATCCTGCACTTAAAAGTACCATACCTCTCTGCGTATTACCGAGAAGTGAAGAGAATCCTGCTCCGAGAAGTGCAACTCCCATTACAATGTTAGAAGCTTTTCCAAGGAAAGGAACAAGAAGCGCTGCCAACTGTGCCGGTGCTTTAATCTGAATTCCCTGTGGATTCAGAACGATTGCTCCAACCAGCATGATTGCTCCGGAAATCAGGATAACTGATACAATATGTGCGATTGCATCCCATTTCATTGCTCCGTTAAATAAATCCTCTTTTTTCCACTTTTTCTCAGCACCGAGATATGTTCCATAGATTCCTGCTGTCACAGCTGCATTTGTACTGATATAGCAAGTGCTGTTGTAAGACTTCCTTCCGGTACACTCCAGTGTGTTAATCCATGTCCCATTGCACCCCAGTCAGGTCCGCCGGTTGCAACCAGTGTTGCATAGAAAGCAAATATCATAGCAATGATACAAACTAAAATTCCTTTTTCTACTTTTGAATAAACACCTTTTGAAAAGTAAAGCACTGTAAGTACTGCCAACATGATCAGTGCTCCTAATTTCCAGTTGATTCCAAATACAAGGTTCATACCTGCACCTGTTCCGGAAATATTTCCAAGTGTAAAGAACAGGCAGGATAAGAATAATGCAACACCACAGAATCCAGATGCAACTTTTCCATAATAATGTCTGATCGCATGTAAGATTGGCATTCCTGTCAACATAGAAATACGGTAGGATGTCAGCATGAATGTAACACCCATGATCAGGATCGGTATAATCAGCCAGATCAGGCTGTATCCATAATTCGCACCAATCATTGCAGATGTTGTAATATTACCAGGTCCGATTACTACTCCGGTAAGGACAATTCCAGGACCTACACGTTTTAAAATTTCTTTTGCAGAAAGCTTGTTGACTTTTGATGGATCAAATCCATCTATCCCCCCCAGATTTTTGTTATTTTCTGTCATGGCTCCTCCGTTCTAAGAGTGATGTCTGAAACATGATTTTTTCGTATATATTTCAGACACCACATCTATAGTTATATCATAATTTTCGTCTTATTTATCTTCGAACTGAGTCATATCAACTTCCGGAAGCTGGCTTCTCTCAAGTCCAAGAGCTACCCAGTCTTTTTCTTCCTGATTCAGCGGAAGAACCGGTTTTCTCATAAGTGCTGAAGAGAAGATTCCTCTCTGTTTCAGAGCTTCTTTCAATCTTGCATGTGCTTCACCTGATGCTGTCCGCCTCCGTAGATTGCCTGGGAAATGTGGTAGATACGATCTGACCAATCCTGAGCTTCTTTTAATGTATGTTTGTCTGGGTTAGCAAATACTTCTCTTGCCGGGCAGATGATCTCCGGTACGCATCCTGCGAATCCAATCAGAGCTCCGTCCATTCCCGGGAACCAGCTTACGCACAGTGTCTCGTCATGGCATGTGATAAGAGATATGTCTGGGCACTCCTGACGAAGAAGACGTACATCATGCTCGTAGATAGATGTAACTCGTGTTCCCATCTTGATACATTTAACATGATCGATCTCTTTGCACATCTTGATCAGTGTCTCTACCGGGTAGAAAGCTTTGCTTGTTGCCGGGTACAGGTGGATGATGATGTCGATGTCAGCTCCCTCTGCAACATCTTTTACATACTCGAACGGTGCATCCGGGTTCATACCGAATCTCAGCCACATATGTGGTGGCATAAGAAGGATTCCGTCAGCTCCCGCTTCCTTCGCTTCTTTTGCCATCTCGATTGACTCTGCTGTGTTCTCGCAGTTAACACCGGAGATGATTGTCATAACGTCTCCACACTCTTCTGCACAGATCTCTACAACACGTTTTCTCTCTGCTCTTGTAAGTCCTGTGATCTCTCCTGTATGTCCGTTACATACAAGTCCGTCCATTCCTTTTCCATAGAATGTTTTGATCCATCTTAAGTATGCTCTGAATTCTGGTTCGTTGATAGAATAATCGTCATTAAGCGGTACAGATACTGCTGGGAAAATTGTCTTGAATGTTTTTACTTTTGCCATTTTTATTGTCTCCTTTTTCTTCCGAATTTCATTATTATCAATTTCCAGAACTTTGCGCATTGTTCATTTTTCATATTACAAACGTTTGTTGTTTGCTATGTTTAGGTTATATCACACAATGCAACACCTGGTCAACGAATCAGGCCTCTCCTGCAATTTGTTGCATAAATCCAATTCATCTGCCATTTTCATGCAATTTATTGTGTATTTGCACAACAAACCGCATAAAGACTGAAAAATTAGTTTAAAAAGATAAGTTTAACGAAAAGGCAAAAAGGAAGCTGCCGCTTCGCAATTTTATTGTTAAAGCGGCAGCCTCCTCTAAAAGGCATATTTTATCTTATAATAACATGGCAGAATTATTGCAGTATGTTTCTTAGTCTTCGAACTGTGTCATGTCTACTTCCGGAAGCTGGCTTCTCTCAAGGCCGAGAGCTACCCATGCTTTCTCTTCATCGTTCAGCGGAAGAACTGGTTTTCTCATAAGTGCTGACTTGAAGATTCCTCTCTGTTTCAGAGCTTCTTTCAGTCTTGCATGAGCTTCACCTGATGGCTGTCCGCCTCCATAAATTGCCTGGGAAATGTGTAGATACGATCTGACCAGTCCTGAGCTTCTTTTAATGTATGTTTGTCTGGGTTAGCAAATACTTCTCTTGCCGGGCAGATGATCTCCGGTACGCATCCTGCGAATCCGATCAGAGCTCCGTCCATTCCTGGGAACCAGCTTACGCACAGTGTCTCGTCGTGGCATGTGATAAGAGAAATGTCTGGGCACTCCTGACGAAGAAGACGTACATCATGCTCGTAGATAGATGTAACACGTGTTCCCATCTTGATACATTTTACATGATCGATCTCTTTGCACATTTTGATCAGTGTCTCTACCGGGTAGAAAGCTTTGCTTGTTGCCGGGTACAGGTGGATGATGATGTCGATGTCAGCTCCCTCTGCAACGTCTTTTACATACTCGAACGGTGCATCCGGGTTCATACCGAATCTCAGCCACATATGTGGTGGCATAAGAAGGATTCCGTCGGCTCCTGCTTCCTTCGCTTCTTTTGCCATCTCGATAGACTCTGCTGTGTTCTCACAGTTAACACCGGAGATGATTGTCATAACGTCTCCACACTCTTCTGCACAGATCTCTACAACACGTTTTCTCTCTGCTCTTGTAAGTCCTGTGATCTCTCCTGTATGTCCGTTACATACAAGTCCGTCCATTCCTTTTCCGTAGAATGTTTTGATCCATCTTAAATATGCTCTGAATTCTGGCTCGTTGATTGAGTAGTCGTCGTTAAGTGGTACAGATACTGCTGGGAAGATTGTCTTGAATGTTTTTACTTTTGCCATTTTTATTGTCTCCTTTTTCTTGTATGAGATAACATGATTTTTAATGTTTCCTAACAATGCGCATTGTTCATTTCTTTCTATGCAAACGTTTGTTGTTTGCTATGATTAGGTTATATCACACAAAAAAGAGACGGTCAACAAAATAACCGTCTCCTGCAATTTGTTGCATAAATCAGATAAATAATGGCTTTTACTGCAATAAGTTTCCAACAAAATTCATTTTATCCGTGATACTCTCCATTATACTGGATCAATGTAATATCTTCCACATTCGTGATCTTCCGGATCTTCTCTGTGAAATCAAGCTCATTCTGCCGGCAGAACACCTCAACCGCCATCTCTGTTTTCTCTCCACGCATCGTCTTTGACTTTATGAAATATTTCATTTTTCCAAAGCTGCGGATAATTTCATCACCCGCCTCATCTCCCTGATAATGAATCACTGCGATATAGATCCTGCCCTTCTGCTGCTTATGATAGAACAGAAAGATCATCGCGATCATCACAACTGCCGCGATCAGAGCCAGCACATACATTCCTGCTCCGGTTGTGATTCCTGTAGTGATCGCCCAGAAAAGATAGAGCAGATCCATCGGATCTTTCACCGCTGTACGGAAACGCACGATAGACAACGCTCCGACCATACCAAGTGAGATCACGATGTTCGTACTGATCGCCAGAGTAACCATACAGGTAAGAAGCGTCATTCCGACCAAAGTAACCGCAAAGCTTCTGGAAAAGATCACCCCCTACATAAAATTTGCTGTAAACCATATAGATCACCGCTCCAAGAAGCAATGCAATGATCAGCGAAATTGCCATCTTCGGTGCATTAAAGCTGTCAAACGCGCCGGATTCCAGCACCGACTTTTTAATCATATCTTGTACACTCATAATCGTTTTCTCTCCTGTGTTTCATTCCAATATTCAAATCCATGCAAATACTGCGATTTTTCATAACAGAGTACATATTTTGATACTGCTGTGAATTCTTGTGCATTTGGTGGAAGCAAGTCACGCACGATCTGTGGAAGCATCTCTGTGAATTTCACTTCCATAACCAGTTTCCCCGGTTCAAGCACCGGAAGTGTCGGAAGGGACGGATCAAAGATGTCATAACTTCCGACCGCCGCACGCACATCACTGTCAAATGTGATCCTGACTGTCCCCTCGTCCATGATCCACGGTACACGATCATAGTCAACAATCGTGCGCGGACGCATAAGATTACTGACACATTCCACATAAAATTCTCTGCACAATGGATAGGGACTCTTTAATAAAAATTGATAATCCCCATCAAGAATCCTGTAGAATTCTTCTTTTGTCAGCGGAGCGCTTTCTTTATAAATATAACTTCCGAATTTCTTCTTCCGCTCCAGTTTGATTGAACGGTCACTACAATCATAAATACGGATCCTATATTTTTTTCGCATCAGAACACCAGATTCCTTTTCCGCATAAGCGCTGTTGAAATAATCTTCAAAATAAAGACTGCGGATCATATAACCGTTTCCCTTTGCATTTGGATCTTTTTTCAACAAATGCTTCATCCTCAGCTCCAGCAGTTCTTTCTCACTGGTACTGATCAGATATTTCCATTCATTACGGAAGCGTTCTTTTGATAAATCATTCTTCATAAATATCTTCCTCAACATTTTGTCCGCCTGTAATGTAGAAACATTTCATACCATAATTCTTTCCATCATCTGTTACATAATAATCAAAAGCATCCTGCGTCTGTCCTGATGCATTTGTCGCACGGACACGCACAAAATACTGGCCGTCTGCCGGAACTGTAGTCTCCGCTTCCGGAATTTGAATATTATCCTGACGAAATACGATCTCATTAAACTTATAATCTTTTGCCAGTTCAACTGTATAAGTGATCGTCTCTGCATCAAAATCATAGGACGCATCCCAATTCAGCTTCAAGGTATTCCCCCTCGATCACCGGTACTCCAATATAAAATGGCATTGGTTTTTCCAGACTCTCCTTATAGAGCTCATAATTTTGTTCCACCTCGGAAGGGATTGCCGATGCAACTGTGTCATATTTCGCTTCGGTCAGCGGTGCATTCATCCGGTCCGGCATCTGATACAAATACTTCTGCGTCACTGTACGATATTTCTCTATCATACCGCTGATCCGCTCTACGCTGAGATAGGATCTCAGATCCTGAATTGCCGCATCAAGTTCCTCACGAAACTCCTCGGACTGCAGACATCTCTGAAAAAGAACATTTCCCCCCCAGTAATTACTGATTCCACATTCCCAACTTCCCTGATCGGAACGATTCTGAATGTTATATTCGGTTCTCATGAAAGAGCCGTCATTATCCCACGCAATCAGATACCATGTGTCCGAATTCTGTGGACTATATAAATATGTATTACGATTCTGTGTATCTACATTTCCGGTCAGGATCTGATATGCCATCCAATACGTCAGATTTTCTCTGTCAAAATATTGATCCAGGATATTACCAATCGATTTTGAATTATCATTCAGATCCGTAAGCATCTGGATCAGTTTCGTATGATCTGAATCTCCTTTGATCTCCAGGAGCTTTTCAAAGGCTTTCTGGTCATAGGTCGGATCGTCTTCTTTTTTTATTACATCTTCATAGCGAAAAAACTCAAACGAATTAATTTTGTACAACTGTCCTTTCGAATCCATTCCATGGTTCTTCATTCCTGTCTTGTTCAGCTGTTCCACCTGTGTGTATAATCCATAATCCTGAAACTCTGCGCTGTTTCCTTCCGTAAGATCTCTCACGTATAAATGCACAAACTGGGTCCTGAGAGACATCAACTGCGGAATCCCTTTCAAAAGATCATAGGAGAGCTTATTACGGAAACGCATTCCCTCTGTCTGGTGTTTATTCAGATTGATCGTACGTTGTCCTCGCCAGGTTCCTTTATTCTTTTTCAGCTCTATCTTATAATTTTTCTGTGCATTACTGCTTGAAGTCTGCCCTCTGATCTGCACCGTCGCATTCGGCACATTTTCACCGTAACCAACCTCTCCACTCTGTGGACCGGACTCATCTCCAACCTGGAGGAGCGCCGCTGTCTGGTAACGGTCTACTCCCATTTTGTCATAATCATAAGCCGAATAACTGTTGATTTCCTTCCAGGTATGATTTGTCCCCTCTGAAGAATTTCCTTGAGAAACCGTAAGATACATTGTCACAACACTCGTCTCGTCATCATTTTCATAGAGGCTGTCCTTATCTCGAAGATGAACGTCATTGATATCCTGTGTCTCGGCCTTTTCTATTGTTTCTTGTTGCTCTGTCTTTGTTTTTGATGCATTCCCTGTTTTCCCCCCCGAAGCTGTACATCCCGTCAGGCAACAGGACATTCCTAATAAAAGGGCACATCCCAGTGCAATTGATTTATAATTTTTCAAGCTCGTCTCCCCCCCTTTCTATTTTCTCTTCCAGAAAACATCCTAACCGTGTGAAGAATCCTGTTTTATCTTCCGCCACGATTGGTTGTACACTCAAAATATAATACGGAAGTTTTTTAATAAAATATCCAAGCCGCAGCGTACAGATCAGAAAGAATACTGCACTTCCAAGTAAAAATCCAAAGCCATAGTATACTTGCGGGAAAAATAGAGATATACAGGTAAATCCTGTCGTACACGCCGCAAACATTCCTGTTGCATATAATGCTCCTTTATAATCTGTAAAATACAGTAGGATCAGCATCATTGTATTAGCAACCGCATAAAGTCCATAACCGACACACAGTGTCCTGAAATAGCCTTCCATAAGATCATTAAATCCAAGCGGAAGATATGTCAGGAGAAGCTGTCCTACAGAAAGCGCCAACGCCGTTGTAAGGAGCTGCTTCAGTGCCGTATACTTCAGCTCCATATTCAAAACTTCTTTCATCTCGTTTCCTGCCCGTAAAATATCTTTAATTTCTCCTCTGTCATTAAACAGACTGTAGTAATTCCTGTATTTCGGATAGAAATTCACTTCCACCGACACAACGAAATTAACTGTCGTTATAAGAATCGTCAGATATGCGATCATTGCAGGGACATCGTGATACGGAGCACCATAGAACAACCCCCCCTGTACATGTACATGGATCGGACTACACCACATAATAACCAAATGTGCAAAGAGTCCGATATTCGTAAACAAGCCTATGAACGCAAGCGGAAGGAATTGATCCACCCAGCGCAGAAAGAAAAACGCACTGCTCTCACTCTGTGGAAAATAACGGTATAGCAGTGTCACATCCCACAGAAGCATGATCCCATATCCGATCGTTACAGCAATCATCATTGCCTCTACATGTGGAATTCTAATCAAAACTAGTAGAACTCCAATCAAAAGCGACACTGCCACTGCCGACACAAACGATAGAAGTATCCCTTTATAATCCTTTATCGCGGTCAGATAACTCATCGCATTCCATGTGACGATTAATTCTCCGAAAAACTCCAGACACAAAAACTGGTCAATCAGATTGATTCCGGAAAACAAAAGAAAGATTCCGTACATGATTCCACCGACAACAAGCAGAATCGTTGTCGATCCCCAGAAGGAAGGGAGCACTGTTTCATGTCGTTCTTCATACAACATATCCGCAATATATCTCGTTACAACCATAGAAAAGAAGCTTGTCACAGTCAGCGAAGCGAGAAGTGTATAAGTAATCATACAGTTTAAAAGCTCCCGGTTATGCCTTGTCGCACCGGTATGATCACAGATAAAGGTAATCCCAACCAGCAATACAATGCCGAGCAGCATCGGACCTGTACAGATAATTCCGGCATATCCATATGCTTTTACAGTCGATGCAAGTCCACTTTTCTGGAATAATTTCTTTAACTCAAATCCGATTCCGGCCATCTGCTTCTTCCACCTCCCGATACATTTTCCGATACTTTTCAATCATTTCTTCTTTTCGATAATACGCCTTTACCCGTTTCTGTGCATTTGCGCCCATACGAAGTCTTCGCGTTCTGGAAGCACACATCTGATCCATTGCCTGCGCAAGTCCCTCACGATACATTGGCGGAACACAATATCCTACGGATCCATAACAGTCCTCCTCGTTTCCATTCAAAAGTTCCCTGCAACAGCCCACATCCGTAGTCACACAAGGACGCCTTGCGGCAAATGATTCCAGGACAGACAACGGCTGTCCTTCTGATATACTCGTCAAAATTGTAAAATCCAGCTTTTCCATATAGGAAATAATATCCACACGACCTGTAAAGATCACATTTTCCAAATGTAACTGATCGACCAGCGCATAGCATTCCTGAGCATACTCCTCATCATCAACGCCACCCATAATATGGAGCCGCACATGATCTCTTTTCGTACACAGCTCATAAAACGCATAAATCATTGTCTTGATATCCTTGATCGGCGCCAGACGCACAACCGCACCAATATCAACCCATCCGTCTTCTTCTTTTAACGGAATAGAAGAGAGTCGTTCGTAATTGATTCCATTCTCAACTACACGACATTTTTCCTTGTCACATCCCATCTGAATCTGTGCAAGCATAGCATTGGTAAACAACGCTGAGACAGAAAAGGCTCTCGTATAAATAATATCCGACAACATATAAAAGAAGGCGATCCACTGCTTTTTAAATGCCGGCTGTACCCATTTTGCACGGATGATCTCTTCTTCACGCTCTCTTGTATAAATTCCATGCTCCGTCAAAAGCACTTTCTTCTTATAGACATATCCGCCGAGACACGCAAGAAGTCCTCCGTACCCCCCCGTACAGATCGCGTGATAAACATCTGCCTTAGGCACTTCACTTCCCATCAGATAAAGAACCGGAAGCAGCATAGAGCGCATCGTGTGAAATGCATCCGCAAACGGAGTATATGGATAATCTTTTATACAGCACTCTGTCAATATATTCAAAAACTCTTCACTTTTCAAAAAGGACATCGGGTTCAGTTTCTGGTCATAATAGAGGTGAAACAAAACCTCCCAGTCCGGACGTTTGCACAGCATCAGCTCCTTTAAGCTGTTCTTTTCTTCCTTCGTAAAAGCATGAAGCATTTTCCCTGAATCCTTCAGTCTCAGGGCATCATCCAGGAAAACCTCATGGACCTCGACGACATTTTCAGGAAGTTCGTAGACAAATTTCCCTCGATCCTTCGCATTTGCTCCGATCACCCACAGAACAAACTCATGCTCTTTCATTTCATTGATATACTGATGCATCCATGTGGATACACCGCCAAACACATAGGGATAACATCCCTCTAATATAAGACAGATTCTCACAACTAACTCCTTATCTGCCGCATTTTACTGCTTCGTATTTTATTCTGTTTTCTCGATGGTTACAGTCGGCTCCTTTGCCTTGAGCAAATAGAGGTTTCCGGTCAAATGCGTAAGTTTTCCTCCCGAAACATCTCCCGGTGTTCCTTCGTTGATCCGCACCATAAAATACACTTCATCATAAAAATTGTCGAGTTCCAGTCTGATCTCCTGATCTGTCACTGTCTTTGTAAATGTGACCGCTCCGTAGCGCTGGATCGCGCCGGACAGTTCCGAACCTGTAAGCTGTCTCAAGGACGGTGCTGAATCATCCAGCCAGTCCATATAATCACTTAAGTTCCCTTTCAATTTTTCCCAGCCAAGTGCCGCACCACGATCTTCGTCCAGAAGATCATCCGGATGTATAAAATGGCTGTTCACAAAATGCATGTTCAATTCAGACAATGCTGCCATCTTCATATAGCTATCAATGATCGCACCTGAAATGATACGAGGCTGTTCCACAATACCGTCCTCCGCCACTTCAAATTCCTGCACATAAGCAAACTCACCGGTGAAATAGTTACTGGCGATCGTCCTGATCTGCGGAAAATCCTCTGCAAGCATTCTCCTACCTTCTGCCGACAATACATTGGACGGTGGTACATAAACCGACATCGATGTGCTTGGAAATATTTTATCGCCAAATCGTACCAGTTCCTTTACAGCCTTTTTCATCGCCGACTGATTTTTCCAGGTGTCATATGGAAGCACATCGCCATAGTCCGTATTTGGGAGGCTTAACGGCTGATGATTGTATCCATGATATCCAAGCTCCCCGCCCTGATGGAGCAACATATTTCCAAAATATTCGAAGCGTTTGGTATCTTTCTGCTTCTCGATCGTCCCGTCTGTCGCATCCCCCATAGTTCTCAATCATCACACCTGTATAATGGATGCCATGATCAGAGGCAAGTTCCAGCATGTCCGGCCACCATACGTTCATATAAAAATTGCTGATGCTCATCTCATAATCACGTTTCACATAAGTACCGTCTCCATTTGGAACCGGTGACGGGAAGTCATCCAGATAAAATGCTGATCCATTGATCACCGGATAGATACCGACATCCGTAAGAAGACTGTAAGACGCTGCATAAAATCCACGGACGGCCTTCTCATACAATCCAAAATTATCTACTACAAACTTTCCTTTTCCATATTGATTTTCCCAGATAACCGGCTGACCGTTTTCATCCTCTACCTGCGCATGAACCTTCGCCTGCTCACTCAGCTGCACTGACCAGGCAGAATCATAGGGATCTGTGATTTCATAAGCCTGCCCGCCGCCAAGCATAAAATCCGGTTCAAAATAAATACTGTCTACAACCGTATTTTCATAACCTGAAGAAATAATTCCAAGCTTCTGCTCTATTATCGATGTATATGCCGTTTTCTGAAGAGTCATCGCAAAGAGTGCATTTCCACCTTCCGAAACCCAGTCACACAGTTCCAAAAGTTTCTCTTTCAATGGACTGATATCACTTAATAATACAACCACTGTTTCATACTCATCATAGTCAGGGATCACAGAATCACTCTTCAGATCGACTACATCCGTCCCAACCTTCATATCTTTAAATATTTGCTGAAACTGTGTCCAGGCCTGTTCACTTGCTTCATCCGCACTGTTACGAAGGACCAGACAGGTCTTCGGCAATGACTTCACAGCCGTCTGTTCGGTGACTACCTCTTCTCGATCGAGATACGCAACTTTTCTATTCTTTTCTGTATATTGAATACCACTTCGTTCAGCAAAAAGAACAACTGCCATCATCATAAAGACGCACAGGATTACTAACATGCTTTTAAACGGAAATGTTTTCAATGATTTTAATCTAACCAAAAATCCAATGCCTCCTTACTCTTGGAAGACAGATAAATGTGTTCCTCCTGCATCTGTCTTAAACACTTCTGCAACTCGGATGCCATTTTACGTTCCGCCAGATACTGTATCTTCAAAGTCCAGAATTCTTCTCTGTGATGCCATTTCTGATCCATAAGTTCCAGAATTTCTCCCGCCTGAACATAATCTCCGTTTTTCATCAGATTTTTAAACAGGCACACACATGTATGGAGCGTTGCTTTTATCTTCAGCTTTTGATTCAAAAGCCGGATATAACGAACTCGCTGTTCTTTCTCCATCTGTGCTTCCAGAATCCCCTGATTCAGATATTCTTCCATAAAATTACAATACTGATCCAGAACTTCGGGATCATTCGGAGATGCCGCATACAGTTTTTCCAGTTTCTGCAACCGGAAGTCATACTCCTTAGAGAGCTCAACCATAGCTGTGATCGCATAATGAACCACCTCTACATCTTCGTTCATACGAGCCTGTTTCAGAATGTCCATGTATTCTTCCGGATCGTCGTTTAGCACATCCATGATCAGCTCACGTCGTATCCCCCCCGGCTTATTGATCAGAAGTGCTTCCTCCAGCGGAACAATCTTCTCATCCATATCCGAAGCTGCCTGAAAAATATTTTTATAAATTTCTTCATTCACACGAAGCTTTTCCACTCCCGGCTCTATTCTATTGTCTCTTTTCGTCAGCCTCTGCAAATGCAAAAGCAGCACACATATCGTCCCCCCAGAAAGGAACAAAAACTACAAGTCCGATCAGATATTTTTTCACTTTCAGAAAATGTGTCTTTATCCCCATCCAGACCAACACGCAACAAACAATATGTAATAGGATCAGAAGTATCCCAAGCACTGTTTGAATCATAATATCTCTCCCACAAATATGCCGGTCACAATCTGTTGCGACCGGCAATAATTCTTCGCTTCTCTTTCTTTTCTCACTTAATCCGCACTCTCGACAGCATCGACTTCATGACATATAAATCCGCCCTTCTCCAGTCTTGCGAGAATGATCGGCAATACT
The DNA here is from genome assembly GCA_001312505.1 of Mediterraneibacter faecis JCM 15917. Taxonomy (GTDB): domain Bacteria; phylum Bacillota; class Clostridia; order Lachnospirales; family Lachnospiraceae; genus Mediterraneibacter; species Mediterraneibacter faecis. The sequence continues at coordinate 100,059 of BBDW01000003.1, read as the reverse complement.
TTCCTGTCCGTCTGCGAAAGAATGAGAAACAGCTCTTCTTTTTCAGAAATTCCCCAGACATCATTTTCACGGACAGACTTCTGCAGCACTGCATCCGCCTCTGCAAGTGACATCTGCGGATAATCCAGTTTTAGAAGCGTATAGGATGCCAGCTGTTCTTCTCTCATAGCGTGAAATGAATACAATCGTTCTTCAAAATACTCTGGTTTCAATGTACTTGTACCTGTCACATACTGCCTGCTCTTAACCGCTTCCTGGTATTCCAGCGCACGCAAAAGAGCGGTCTCCACCAGACCACTGAGAACCTGGAACAAATTCAGATAATAAAGAGAAAGCTGCTCGCCCTTTACATCCTGAATAAAAATCAGCATCACGAGCTCTCCGTCTTTTTGAATTCCTTTCATACACATTGGATATCCTTTCAGAAACTCCCGGTTTACCCATACATTTCCGGACTCTACTGCCTCATTTGCCTCCAGATAATCCTTCATACAAATAGAATTAGCAAACACATCTTTCATTCCTTGTGATGCGATCGTAAGTCGTCCGAATTGCTTTTTCTTTCCCACTGAATAGATTGCAATCGTATGATTCTCAAGAACAGATTCCATCACATGAAGCGTTTCGATAAAAAGATCCTGCGGAAGAAAGACATCAAGTTTTTTCGTAATGTCAAAAATCTTACCAAAACTGTCTCGACTTCCCAGAATCTGCTTCTTGTATTGACGCTTATCCCGAAGCGTCTCCTGATACATTTCCCGCGCAAATAAAAATTTATCCAAAATAAGCTTATTTTCCGCTTTCATAAACCGAACATTCTCAGTATTCTTCAATCGTACATATCCACAGATTGCGCTGACAGCGAAATAAAAGATAAATGGAATCCAGTTCGACGGTTCATAAAAAAGTGTTGTCCATCCGATTCCAGTCTTTGCATATGCCACCAACAGCGAAAGAGATTCCAGTCCTGCTGATGCAAGTCCATAATTAATACCGTATAAACTGCTGAACAGCACGATATATACCAGCCGCAGATCGATCATCTCAAACTGCACCTGATTCCCTGCCACTCGGTTCAGTACCTCGAACACAAAAAATGTGAGCAACAGCTCGATGATTCTTACAACTGTCACATGACTGTTGAAAAAGCTCTTCAAAGCATCTATCTTTCGGATCTTATAATTTGTCTTCTGACAATACTGTGCATATATTTCCGAGAGATCTTCCAAAAGAGAAATCTTCGGAAACCAGCTATACTCATTCCTCAACATCTTGTCATTGACTATTCTCTCCTGAATCATCGCATCTGCAAGATATGTAATGTGTGCGAATGGAAATATCTGCTTAAGCTTTTCTCCGAGCTGTTCAAAGGTAAAATGAAACACTTGCGGAATCTGAAGATAAGTACTCTCCTCATTCCAGTTATCAAAAATCTTATATAACAGGTCCGCAAGATCACTCAGAGCAAGAAAATACATTTCCTGAGATGGTGCTTCTTCAAAGAGGATCGACTTTTGATGGAGTGCATTCGAAAATAAATGAAAGAAATAATCCTCCTCGTAAGTGCCGGAATAAAGGTACGGCGCACGCAGAATCTTAACAGAAATCTGATGAAGTTCGCAATACTGCCTGCAGAACTCCTCTACGGTACGAACCATCAATGTCTTTCCGGTCGTTTCTTCATACAAACCCTCCGGACCGGTAATATACAGCAGTCGTGAATTCGTATTTCCTTTATAATAATGTAATACTTTACGTAAAGTCTCAAGCTCACCGTCTTTCTTCCCATGAAAGGTGAGATAATTAGAAAAATAAATCACACCCTCAAATTCATAAGTCTTAAAGATATCTTCAAATTCCTTCTCTGCGTGTGGCATTGGATGTACCGATATTCCCTTGCGACGATCTGACTTTAATGCAGTCTCTCCAAGCAAAAGAATCTGACACTCCGGGAAGGCTTCCTTAATAAATTCAGTTGTGATATATCCGATGTTTCCAGTTACTAATAATTTCATAAGATGATAGCCTCATATCATTCATTTCCTTTAGTATAACATTTTTCCTTTCAGATTAGAATAGACTAATCTTATACAAATTATAGCTGATTAAGCGCCATTCTATAACAAAATTCACTATGGTAAAACATTGAAGTCACACCGCACCGTCACTCTGTTCTTTCCATCCAGTGTGCATGTAAACAAACTTAACGCCCACTCTCCGCTTGTCATATCTTCCACGCTTTGTGGAGTCAATGCCTCTACCACCGCCACTTTGTATTCGAACCGGTTTCCGGCTACATCTGTGAAGATCACCTCAGTTCCAACTTCCAGTTCCTTCAGCTTCCCGAAATGTGTTCTGTAATTATGTGCCGCAATCACGAGATTATCCAGATAAGCACTGCCCGAATAGCGACAAGGTGCCTTCTTCAGAAGTGGGTAGCTCCACTCACTCAGCACCGGAAGCTTCAGATCGATCGCCGGAATCTCAAGAATTCCTATACATGCCACACCGCCCAGCTCTTCCAATATAACCTCCGGCATCTCCATCTCCGGGTTTAGCTGATAATCCGGTATCTGTCCGTCAGATTCCTCCGCCCGCTCTCCCTCATCAGAAATGTTCTGATTCTTGTCTCTATATTCTTCCAACAGCTTTTCTCTGCTTTGCTCTGCCCGATAACCGTCCCAAAGATTGTATGCAGAAAGAGCAAGGGCTGCTGCGAAAAGCAGCAACCCTGTGATTGTAAATATCTTTCCTATCCAATTCTTTTTCTTCTTGCTCATCGATTCTTCTCTTCTTTTCTATCCCGTAAAACTCTTCCCACCAGCAGACAGATCGCACCTGCAAACAAAAGCACAAGTACCGGCCACCAGAGCTGTCCTGTCTGTGGAAGCTTGTCTGATGTTTTGTCTGTTGTTTTATTTACTGTTTTATCTGTTGTTTTATCCGTCGGCTTCTTCGATGGTGGATTCACTTCTCCGTCAGGATTTCCCGGCTTCTTTGCTGTATTTGTCAAGACAACTGTATTTCCTTCACGCGCAACAGCAACGGTATACCCATTCGGCACCTCTGCCTCTGATACACTCCAGCACATCAGTGTAGAAAGATTCTTCCATGTATAGGACCACTGGTTTTCTTTCGTAAGTGTCTGGCGGTCAGCGACTGTTGTATTCCCTTCGCATCTGTCTGCAGCAGCTCTACCACGATAGAATCCGGGCGTTCTTTCTCCTGATCCTGCTTCCACACTTTCAATACATGAATCTTCATCTCTTCTTCCTCTTCTGGTTCTTCCGGCTCCTCTGGCTTTCCCGGTTTATCGTTCTTCTCGAACTTCAGAACCGCTGTCACCTGATACGGATCTGTCCCTTCTGAAGTTCCCTGTGAATCATCCGGCAATGCGATCAATGCTGTCTGAGGATCGTAGATCTGTGTCTTACCGTCTTCCTGCAGCTCTGTTGTCTGTCCCAGCACAAGATAAAGACCTCGGTTAAGATCTGTAAAACATACTTTCCTGTCCGAACCTGATGCCAGCACTGCATCTGCTGTGATTCCGTCACGTCTGATATAGTCCGCCAGTGCATCCGCTGTCCCCTGCCAGCCCTCCTGGTTCTTCTGCTCCAGTGAGACCGGATACTTCCGGAATCGTTCCGTCAATGTAAAACTGCCTGACTCCTCATACTCTGCCACACGGTACAGAGACAACTCCATCCCCCCCTCAACCGGGCAGACGAGCGAGATGCTACCCTTCTGCGTACTCTCTTCTGCTGCCAGAACCGGACTGCCCTTTAAGATTCCAAGCATCCCGGTCAGCATAATGAGAAACGCCAGCACGTATATCATATAATTCCTATCTCTGTGGCGGATTCTTTTCTTTTGACTATGCATGTTCTCCCTCCCACTGATTGATTTATTTCTTATTCTTTTTCTTCGAACGACTAGCGGACCGATCCGCTACAAGGAAACTGATGATTAGAAGCGGAATGGCAATACATACCGCAACCAGTACACTACTTACCTTCGCCGCATCTGATGTAACTCTCACATCACTTCCTGCACGATTATCGATCCTGTGCCCACGTACCAACAAACGATGCGTATTAATACCATAAGGCGTACAAGTAAATAAAGTACATAAATCCTGTCCTTCCTCAATCTGAAGAAGTCCATAATCCTCCGGCTCTACAATCGCAATCTGATCCACCTCATATGTCAGTACCTGATCATATACATGAAGCGTGAAAATGTCTCCCTTCTTCAATCGATCCAGCTTTGTAAAAAGCTGCGCACTCGGAAGACCTCTGTGCCCGGATAAAACACAATGCGTTCCACTTCCGCCTACCGGTAAACTTGAGCCTTCCAAATGTCCTATCCCGACCTGTAAAACGGATTCATCCACTGTATGGTAAATAGCAAGCTCACATCGAATCTCAGGAATCTCAATGTACCCCATCATTCCTGTACTATCCGCATTCAATAAACTTTTGTAAGTATTCAGTTCTTCTTCCGTCGGTGTAAAACGCCCGGCATTCGATAACAGGCTTCGTTATATGCCTTCGCCGCATCAATTGCGTCCTGCTTCTTCTGCTTATCCATCTTCTCCATCGCATCCGAATAATTCGCAACCGCTTTCGTCTGATGTAATGAATTCCAATAATTACTCACCGTTGGATACAACAGTAAGGACAGGCCTGTAACAAAAACAATCACGGTAATAATCGTTGATATATGTTTTTTCATCTTGCTCTTACAACCCTCTCCTTACTGTTGTAAAGGGAATGCTTCCCATTCCCCTTACAACAAATTTAATCCCGTTACCGTTCACACTACGTGCGATTAGTAACTGTACCTTCTTTATTTAGAGTCTGTTCTCTTCTTTGCAATCAGTACAACACCAGAAATAAGTACTAATAAAGCGCCTGCGATGTAGAATATAGTTGTACCAATACCACCTGTGGATGGGAGGATGGTGCCGGATTTGTTTTCTACTTTAATTTTATTAACTTCTTTATTGTCTTGGTATATAGTAATCTTACCACTACCCTTTGTGTCTATTGAAAGATTAACTGCAATTGGCTTAGCTAATAAATTATATCCTTTTGGAGCTTCAATTTCTTTAAGATAATATGTACCAGCTTTCAATCCCTGAATCACAAATTCACCATTTTCCGGAGATGTCAAAATATTATCTGTACTGCTTTTATCTACTATATAACGATTATTTCCATTTCCTTTCAATTTTACAATTTTATCATCTGAACAAGTAGCATCTGTATACAGTTTAAATTTGGCATTAGCAAGACCCTTTTCTGTACCGTCTGCATTTTGATAAAATTTTAATACTGCAAATGCATAAGTACGTGTTATTGTCTCTTCTGGTTTTGTCTCTTGAGAAGTACCATATGATAACCATGCTTTGTTTTTATTTCCCGCTGGACCTATAGTTGCATTTTCTGTCAAAATCGCATAATAACCAACGTGTACTGTATATGGTTCCTTATCCTTATTTTTCTTAAGATATTGTTCTGTAAGTGTAACATTGAAACCGTTGGTTGTTTTTTCATAAATATAATCTACCCCCCCAGATTCCATGTTATTTGAAATATCGTCATACAAAAAGACTGGTGTTGGTTGGAACTGAGTTGTTGTTTCATCAAGTTTTAATCCATTTTCCAACTCATCATGCAAAACATAATTTTCAGCACCCTTTTTTACATTTATAAGTATTTCGAATTGTATTCTAGACCCTATATACGCCGTATTGCTTTTAGCTTGTTCATCATTTTCATTATAGACATTCTTTACAATTGTAGGAGCTTCATTCTTTTCTTCAATAGTCACTTCATTATCTGTTGTTGTAAGTCCACAAAGTGCACCGAGGCTTGAATCTACCAAGTAGTAACCAAGATCAAGATTGCCAAATGTTACTGTAGTTGTTTTTGCAACCTCAGTACCTGTCGCTGTAATACCCGCTTTAGCAGCATATGCCAATGCTTTTTGTGCTAATTCTGCTGCTTCAGTTGTTTCTACTGCAGCTTTCCACTCAACATATCCATCCTTATTAATAGTTACATAGTCCTTACCGTCGCCTGTTTCAAAGAAAGCTTTCCATTGATCATTTGCCGGTTTATAAGAATATAGTCCAGGATTTACATCTTTATTATAACTCTCCAAGTCTAACATCTTATAAATCTTATAAGTCTGACCACTAATCGCTTTATTGATTGTAATCGTTCCTTTTTCAGTTTCAGTTGCTCCCGCAGCTCCTACCACGCTACACATTCCTAATACCATCATAATCGAGAGCATTATGGCAGTAATCTTCTTAATAACCTTCATTTTTCTTCCTCCTCGTTTTTTCGTTACCCCCCCCCTGATTTTTTAGGCAGGGACACTCTCTTTTATTATTTTTTTGTATATCTTAACAGCATACGCAGGCTTGCTAAGAGCATTAATATTATTCCTGCTAATCTGTAAAGAAGAGTTCCACAACTGCCGGTTGTCGGCAGCATTTTTGTATGGCTTTGATTTGTCACCGTTACTGTTTCACCACACTTAGCAGCATTATTAGAATATGTTACTATATACTGCTGTTTGTTTATTGTTGCTTCTTGTGAAGCTTTAATCGGTTGTTTGTTGTCATCCAACTCGAATACATAATATGTTTTTTTCGAATCCAGATTCTTAAACTTCGCTTTCTTTCCGTCCTGGTCACCCGGATTATAAGTAATAGAAACGGTATCCAGCAGTGAGCCGCTTCCTTCTGCATCATCATAAAGACCAAACCAATACGTTCCACTTACCGGATTGCGAGATTTTCCGGCTGCGTCATTGATAAAAGCTTTTTCTACAACGATACCTTGTTGTTCATTGTAAATTTCTAAGAAGAAATTCTTGATTTCGTATGCAACTTTATATCTCGTATCATCTTTCATTTGTTTACAATACTCAATATATGCATTTGCCTCATCTGGATATCCTCCTTCTTCTTGCTTAACGCACATAATATAATGTGGCGTCTCATCCAATTTATATCCATCTGCTGCCTTTGTTTCTTTCACCTCATAGATTGTATTAAAATCCATTGGGAATTGGCTTGTAGTAATTTCACAAGTACCGTTTGTTATTGTAGCCTTCACCTTTTTGGTTTCGCTTTTAGGTTGAATCTGATTATCTTTTAATTCACATTCAGAAACTTCAAATTCAACTCCGTCCAATTTATTGCTTGTATTATCTTGATCAATCTTTTTAATTGTCAAGTTCGGATGTGATGTCGTTCCGCTACTTCCACCTGCACTTAACTTATAGGAAAATTCTTCAATTTTATTAGTTGTTCCACCATTTGTACTATAAGACTTCCAATGAACAGAATTCTGTAATGCTACTTTTTGATTCGGAGCAATATTCACGGTTACAGAATACGTAATCTCAACAGGTGTTTCATCCGGAATCACAATTTCAATTGTCTTATCTTTTGGATTATATGACGATTGGATTTCAACTTGCTCTCCGGTTTTTATATTTTTTGCTTTCAAAGATTCACCGTCGAAACTTAAATATTCACCCAACGCATCAACTAATGTTAGTTTCTCTCCTTCTGCCGTTAATAGCTTTTGGCCTCTTGAATTTGCAACAATTGTATAAGTTACTTTCTGGCTTTCGTTTGATGATGTAGTTGAATAACCATTTTCTTTCGTCAGGTTCGTATCTTTTATCTTTGCATCTGCCGTAGCTGTCGCCAAATCTTCTCCATTTGCACTTTGAAGAACAACTTTATTTGTAAATGTCTTTTCTGCACCACCAAGTAAAACCTTCGGATCCGTCACTCTACAGACAACCTGAACATCAACAGATCCTTGGTCTTCTATATGATCTGCTTGAAATCTTCCCAATTGAATCAGCGCCTGTTTTTTATCCTTATTTACATAATAGATTGTGTACTGTTGTTGATTATCATCATTCGTCGTTTTATTCTCTACTTTTGTCCACTCGCTTCCAAGATCTGCAATCTCTGATGATTCAACATTGGTAGCATTTGCACCTTTCCATTTTATGCGGATATATGCAAGTTCCATCCCCCCCTCCGGGATTTCTTCCAAAACGCGATAATTACTATTTAGTTCACCGCCATGATTCACTTTAAACGCCCATGCTGCATATATTCCACTGCCGGTATCCTTCAATAAATCACTACAAATTTTACCAGAATCCCCTTTATCTGCCCATCTATTGATGAATCCGTCGTCACGTTCAGTCCATCATAAGTGAATACCTGGCCTAACTCTTTTAAAATCTCTCCACCATGATACAGCTTCTGATCAGCAGAACCTATTTTCGTTTGATTTTCTCCCGGCTCTGTTTTATATATCTCATTTCTATAAGTGTACGGTTTACGATATTGATCTGGTAAGCTCTGAGGTTCTGTTCTGACAATAATATAAAGTGTTTGACCCTCTTCGAGTGTAATATCTTCTTTTGCCTTGAAAATCAAATTATTATAATTATCATTATTGAAACCATCTTTATCTTGTTCATAGCTTAGTTCAAATAAAGAATCTATATCCTGCTTATCAGAACCTCTATTCTGAGTTTCAAATTCTTCAAAGCTGCTATATTCTTTTATCTCACCTAAATTTCCTTTGTAAATACCAGCAATTGATGCTTCATTCTTATGTATAAAAGAATCTGTCAATCCCTTATCCCATGAGATTGCATCTTTTATTTTAGTATCTTTTTTAATTGCAGAACCATTTACTTCAATAATCCAATAAAGCTTACCATTCTTCCACGTTGTTGCATTTTCTTTCGGTTCTTCATAATACCAGGCTTTTTTTGCAACATTCAAATGATAATTTCCTTGCAATGTAACTTCTACAGAAGAATTCACATTGTCGAATGTAAATTTCTCATTTGACCCATTTTTTTTAACTTCATCCGTTAATTTGAATGTATTAGTAACCTTTGTTTCACCAATTGTACTTAAATCTACAGGCTTTGCATAATATTCAAATTGATACGAATAGTTGTTATTTTTCCATTCTAGTTGAGACAGTTTTAAACTAAATGATGTTTGGTCATCAATTTTAACCCACTTCGTTCCAACTTCATTATTTGAAGTATCATATGCTGTTATCTTCACATACCCAACATATTTCATAGCATCTTTATCTAAACTATCAGTTAAAGTAGCTCCGGTTACATCAAACTGTCCCTGAGTCTGATTGACTTTAACCATATACTGATAGCAGCCTTCTGGAACTGTAAATGCAGTTTCTGTGGAATCTAGCTTTATTGTTCCTGAAGAATCATAGACATATATATTCGAAGCACCCTCTTGATTCTCCATTGAAATCGTTTTGGATTGTTTCGTAACGTCAGGCTGTGTCTTCTGAACCCATGTATAGTCCTTTAGCTCAAGTTGACTATAAACCTGGTTTATCTTTTGTCCACCTTGTCCATTATCAACATATGCTAAATAACGATTCGTAATAGTCACCTTATCCGACTGCATTGCTGCATACACTTCCGGTTTAACCGTTATCTTGTATGTTACATAATAAGAATCTCCCGGATAGATTGTGATCGGCCTTCCACTCAGTTTGCTTACTTTGAATCGTGTAGGATTGCTATTTGTATCCGTCCAATTCTCCTGATAATCATCATTACCATTTGCCCATGATATTGTTAGTTTGGTGTAGTCATAAACTGTCTCTGCTTCACCCGCTTTTTTCACATGAAGTTGTACAGAAGTACGATCATAAGAAATATATGGGCGCATCTTCGAATCTGTATTAAATTTATCTGGATAATCTAAATAATCCCTAAATTCAAATTTTTGTATAGGATAATTACTATCCGACTTCACGTCAAACTTTATTTTATATTCTATCTCATAACTTCCGTCATCCTTTTTATTTTGCGCGGTTATTGCTTTCGGAAGCATGTCATAACCCATACGCACGTTAAATGTAGCCTCGTCTTTGCCTTTTAAATACGTTGTAGATTCTGTATCTTTTCTTGTATATGCTTTCGCTTCATTAGTAAGATCTTTATTGCTAAATGTAGCATTCTCTTTTAACTTTACATAATAAGTTAATGTACGATTCTCTCCTGCTTCCATTTTAGCAATATTCCAGACAAAACTGCCTGGTTCACTAATAGCAGTAGAATCTGTAATTGGAGCCGGAATCGCTTGCTCTGTCAATGCATTCGTCAAATAAATCTTTCCGGCTACCGGACTGGAATTACCAGTAATTGTTTCATATGGGTTTTGAGCATTCTCAGTAGTGGTAAGTGGTGTTTCATTTTTATCAATACCAACATAATTTACCAGATTTTTATTCTGTGTAAATTGATCCACTACATAGACGTTCTTACATCCATCATCACCTGCTGTAACTGTGATTGTATATTTAATGTATTCACTATTCTTATCTTTTTCACTGAACTGCTTGTCTACTGTAACATTTCCGTAACGTTCATAATAATCAGGCTCTAATTTTACTGTAATGTCACTTTTTGGTGTATGAACTGTTGTTTGATTAGTTTCTGAATTTACTGAACTTAATTTAAGTTGAGCAGACACAAAAAATTCTCCATCAATCGTTTGATTTTCACCCAGAGATTCTAAAGCTTCTGCGTTATATTTAACGACTACTTTTCCATCTGTAGAAACAGTAATAGTTCCAATCACTTTATCCGAATTATTTTTCATATCACTTATAGTTTTATTCTTAATGCGGAAAACATCCGGAAGCTGATAAGTAAATGATCCACCGGAATTCTTCAAATCTGTTACTGGAATTCCTTCAAAACCAACTTTAATCATCATGCTCGAATCGTCTGGTCGAATAGCAGTTCCTCCACTTGGAACTTCTTTTTCAGTACCATTCTCTTTGTATGTCAATTTAACATACTGAATATTATTCGCATGATCATTCAGCAGATACCTACTTGTCACCCCCCCAGATGTCTCATCCGCTGTGGTTCCTGCTGTATCTCCATTTTCTCCATTCTGAGCTACATTTCCATCATCCGATGTCTGAACCTGATTCTGACTTTGACTCTCATTCTGTTCCTGTCCTTCTGTCTGGTTCTGCCCCCCCAGTGTCTGCTGTGAATCTTCCCCCCCTGATTGATCTTCCGATGTCTTATCATCTGCATAACACGATTCGGTATGTGTATGTTCTGTTTTTCCGCAAGCCAGCTGTCCGTCACTTGAATAGCATTCTTCTGTATGGCTATGCTCTTCCTGACCACAGACTGTCTTTCTCTCCAGCGTGATTGCCGGGAGAATCAGCGCATAGACCGTACAGAAAACAACTACACAGGACAGACACAAAATCATCTTTCTCCACCGTTTTAACCGGGTTTTGTCTTTTAATAATCTTCTGATATAATCCGTTCCTTTATTCTGCACAAATCCACCTTCTTTTTTCTGGTGTGTATCTGCTGCCTTCCTGTGTTAGTCTTCCCTTCGATACCTTATATACTAAACTAATTATTTGTAACTGTTCAGAGCCAAGCAAAATTTCAAAAAAGGTTTAAAATGCTTGCATTTTTTAGACCGTTTTTGAAATTTTATTTGGCGGATACGCCACACCTCCGAAATGCGTAGCATTTTGGAGGTTGGCTCTGAACAGTTACTATTATTTCACTGTATGCTTCCTATTTTATTCAACGGCCAGATTCGAAATACAATCTTTCCTTCAATCTGATCTTTTGAAACATCACCAATCGCAGCACTTCTTGAATCTACGGATACGTCTCGGTTATCTCCCATAAGAAACCAACGTGATTCCTCTACCTGATGTGGAAGATCTACATCACAATTTCCCAGTGCTTTCACATCTAAATAGTCTTCTGTCAGTTCTTTTCCGTCAACCGTCACATTTCCGTCCATATCAATATCAACCCACTGTCCCGGACCTGCGATCACACGCTTTACAAGGAGTTTATTCCCCCTGCCAGAATGCAACCACCTCTCCGGTTTTTAACTGATTGGTCTTCACCGATACTACGATCTGCCCGGCTTCCAATGTCGGTGACATGGAAGAACCGTAAATCTGCAGAACCGGCATCCACAGGGTAGCCACAAGAACAGAAATTGCCGCAACTACAAGCAGCACTGCGATCGTACCGCGGAGTGTTCTTTGATATACCGCCCGGTGTCTCAGCCTCTTCTGTTCGTTCTCAATTTCTTCTATTGTAGGGATATCAACTGAAAGTTTTTCCTTCTTCTTCACTACTCTAATCTCGCATGTTCTTCTTGGCCTGCTTTGTCAGGCGTGCCAATTCTTTTTCCTTTGCTTTTATCGATTTAAGATAGGTGTCAGCAGCTTCCTGTGCCGCCTGGAATACGCCACTTAGCTCCACTGCCGCATCAGCGATCGTTCCTGCTTTCTCCATCGTGATCTCTCTGGCCTGAAGCTTTGCCTCTGCCTCATCTAGCCTGGTCTGAAGCTCTATCTCCCGCTTCTTCATCTCATAGATCAGATCGATCAATTCGCTTCTTCTTAGATGCTTCAAATCGTTCTTCATATTAGATCCTCGACTCCTTTGTCCTGATTTACGATTCTTATAGTAAAACGGTTCGTTCAAAACCAAGACATATGTCATTTAGTATTAAACAAATTATAGTATGCACACCTGATCTTGTCAATTAATTTTGTTCATTTTTTATACATTCTTTTTACATAATTTGTTCTTTTTTTCACAAAATATATCTTTTCTTTTTTTATTTCAAAAGCAGCTTATATCCTTTGTGTTATTTTACTTTTTTTCTTTTCTTCATTTTCTATTCTTTGTTATTTTTCAACAATATGTCGAACCTCTCCGTTTTCTTGCACTTTTTTGGCACTTGATTAGTGCGAAACGTTTCGCTTTCAACCCAAAAAAGCCGTCGGAGACAGTTTTTAAGATTCTCTCAAAGTTCTGTCTCCGGCGGCTTATCATCAGCCGTAATTAATCATTAAAATTCAGCGATCACTGTCTCGCCCTGTACTGCATCCATTCCTGTGTGTAGCTTCATATCCGGATAATCATCTCCGTTTGTAACAACGAGAATACATGTTTTCTCATATCCGTGTGCTTTGATCTTCTCCGGATCAAATGAAAGCAGCTTGTCTCCTGCGCTTACCTTATCTCCTTCTTTTACGAAGTACTCGAATCCGTCACCTTCCATGTTCACAGTGTCGATTCCTTCGTGGATCAGAATCTCTACTCCGTTCGCAAGTGTAAGTCCAACTGCATGTCTGGAGCCTTCCATCAGTACAGATACTGTTGCATCACATGGTGCCACGATCACATTCTCTTCCGGCTCGATTGCAAGTCCGTCACCTAATGCTTTAGATGAGAACACCTCGTCTTTTACTTCCTCGATTGGTACTACTTTTCCTGACAGATAAGCCTTTACAACGAATGGCTTATTCTCTTCTACAGGAGCCTGTTTTTTCTTAAAAAATGAAAACATACCTACTTCTCGCCTCTTTCTTTTAAACATTGTCCATTGGTTTCAATTACGTTCTTATACCAGTCAAATGATTTCTTCTTTGTACGTCTCAGCGTGCCTTTTCCATTATCATCTTTGTCAACATAGATAAAGCCATAACGTTTTTTCATTTCACCGGTTGAAGCACTAACTAAATCAATGCATCCCCATGAAGTATAACCCATAATTTCCACACCGTCAATCTCTACGGCGTCCATCATAGCTAAAATGTGTGCTTTCAAATATTCTATACGGTAATCAGAATGTAACCTTCTTCTATAAGAAATTTCAGGAGAAGTACCACTGCCAGCCGGGGGAATATAGGGGGATAGTGAAAAACTTACACCCTTTATTTTACCTCTTCCTAAGTTCAAAAAAGAAGAGGCAATATTCCTGTATTTCTTGACAAACTCGAATATTGGCTCTTCTCCGTTATTATTTATCTGATTTTTGCAGCTCCGCTAATTGCTTTCGCAGATACTCAACCTCTGCTTCTGCTGTCTCTGCACGCTCTTTCTGTTTAGCTACATCTATTTCTAACTTCTCTTTCCTTGCTTTTAATTTCGCTTCATTGGCTTTCAGTTTTTCTTCGTCGGCTTTCAGTTTTTCTTCGTCGGCTTTCAGTTTTTCTTCGTCAGCTTTCAGTTTCTCTTCATCAGCTTTCAGCTTCTCCTGTTTAGCTTCCATCTGTCTGCCTACTTCATCTAACGCTTCCATCCTTTTTGCATGTTCTTCCGTCATTTTAGTGTATTCTTCTATCATCTCATCAACCATCAATTTTACTGTGTTTCGGTCTAAAATCTCAAGTTCTTTTGAAAACATACTCATCATCCTCTCCATATTCAGGCAGATGGTATAGACTTCCTCGTATATCCTTTTAAATTCCGGATTGCAATTTAACAGATTGATAATCATGTCTGGATCGTCCTGACTTAAAAATACGAGCCACTCTTCCAGTCTGCTCTCTATCTTTCTGCCTTTATTATGAATGGTGTTATTAAAAATGTCAAGGCAAATAAAAGTATATTCCTGCAACAAATCCATCTCCACACCAGTATCACTTTTTTGTTCAAAGCGATGGATGTATTGTTCTTTTGAAAACTTAGTAAAAGCTGCATTGCTTTTCTCAAACAGAACTATTGTATATACTTTTTTAATTTCTTTATAAGTAAATGATTTTCCTAATTCTAATCGGACTCTTTTATACTGCCTGAGCAACAGATCCGAAGAGTAGCAGGCACTTCTCTGTCCCGAAAACAAGTATCCTACCTTCTGAACTTCTACATTTGCAATACTGCCATCCTCAAACTGAACAACAATATCCATAATAAGAAGTGAACTTTCCGCTGCTATTTTTGCTGATTCATTTGGCAGAACTTTTAAAATCTTAATTTTCTTTCCAAGTATTTCCGACAGGAAATCATTTAACCGTTCTGGTCTTGTATCAGGATTCATAATTGCCTTAAAGTAAGTATCATACAGTAATTTCACTCCTTTTACACCTGTACAGATGTCAAGGTATTCTTTCTGATATTTTTCTTCCCATCCGCAAAATGTTTCCCATAGCTGCTTATTTTTCCGTAGTTCTTTCAGCACCTCACCTTCCGTGCGAATCATCGGAAAATATTGTTGTAATTTGTTTTTCATCTTCACATCATCTCTCTTTCGTATTCTTCTAACGATCCACTATCCTTACAGACTTCCCCCATAAGTCTGAAAAACAGCCTCTGTTATCATTGTTACTACTAAAGCGATGTCATAAACAAAGTAAAATCTGCTCCAACTTGTCGCCATCTAAATTCATATCCTATTGGCAACAATATCTCTCGCCCCTTAACAGGAGTAGTTCTAGAATACGTGATGTGATATCAAATTGCAATGTGTTTATTGTTCATAACTCAATTTTTTTGTTTATAAAATGTGGATAACTTTTTACAATCCCGTCAGATTCACCTTATAGATACTTTTTTCCGTGTTTTCCGCCTGTTCTTGTAACATTTTTCCGCACTTTTTCACCATGTTTTGTAACATTATTCTCGCGTCCCGATCAGAATTTTCTTTCCTTCAAATGCAAATCCGTAATGTCGAATCTCTTCTTTTTTGAATCCACGTGCAAAAAAGTGTCTATATCAGAACCTTTTATCGTTTCTTGATATAGACACTTTTTTAATAGTCATTCTATTAACTAATTGATATTTTCGCCGTTTGTTGAAATAACTTCTTTATACCACTCGAAAGAATCTTTCTTTCTTCTGGACAAGTCTCCTGTTCCATCGTTATGTTTATCCACATAGATGAATCCATATCTCTTATCCATCTCACCGCTTCCTGCACTGACAAGTCGATGCATCCCCCCCATGGTGTATAACCCATCAGATCTACACCATCTTCCTCTACCGCCTTTTTCATTTCTGAAATGTGGTGTTGCAGATATTCTACACGGTATGGATCGTGGATGCTTCCATCCTCTTCTAAAGTATCATATGCTCCAAATCCATTTTCTACAATAAACAATGGTACTTTGTAGCGATCTGTAAACCAGTTCAATGAATAGCGCAGTCCAATCGGATCAATCTGCCATCCCCCCCATTCACTCGCCTTTACATACTGGTTCTTTACACGATCCTTTTCTCCACGGTAATCATATTCCGGATTGTCTGGTTCTGCTTTTGTACAGAAAGACATATAATAACTGAAACCAATGTAATCGACACAGCCCTGTTTTAACACTGCAAGATCTTCTTCTGTTACGTCAATCTTAAGGTCTTTTCTTTCCCAGTATTTCAAAATATTTACAGGGTATTCTCCTTTTACATGCACATCTGTATAATAATATCTTTTCTGCATGGCTTTTTCAGCCTGCAGTATATCTTCCGGACGGCAGGTAGCCGGATAAATCGGGCACATTGCGATCATGCAGCCAATCTGAAATTCCGGATTGATCTTATGTCCTGCTTTTATCGCTTCGGCACTGGCAACCAGTTCGTAGTGAGATGCCTGATACATCAATTCTTCTACATTTTCTTCTGGTTTAACTACAATCCCGGAATTAGCGTAAAGCATGAATCCGTCACCGATATCTGCCTGATTATTAATCTCATTAAATGTCATCCAGTATTTTACTTTGTCTTTGTATCGCTCAAAGCATGTTACTGCAAATTTCACGAAGAAATCAATCAGTTTTCTGTTTCTCCATCCACCGTACTCTTGTACGAGATGCAGAGGCATCTCAAAATGACTCAGTGTGATCACTGGTTCGATCCCATATTTCAGACATTCATCAAACATGTCATCATAGAATTTTAATCCGGCTTCATTCGGCTGTTCTTCATCACCATTTGGGAAGATACGTGTCCATGCAATACTTGTACGGAAACACTTGAATCCCATTTCCGCAAATAAGCGGATATCTTCTTTATAGTAATCATAAAAATCGATTGCTTCATGATTCGGATAATTCTCGCCTTTTAGTATTTCACCTGTTATTCTTCTTCTTGTATTTACATCTCCGCTGGTTACAACGTCCATAATGCTCAAGCCTTTTCCATCTCGATCATAGGCACCCTCCAGCTGATGAGCAGCAACTGCGCCGCCCCCAGAGAAAATCTTTTCGAAATCCCATTGTTATTTCCTTCCTGTTGTCTTAATTGCTTTGTATAATAGTGTTGGGGGGCTTTTGCCCCCAACTTTTCTGTTTCTATATCCAATTACATCTTGATGATTATTTCTCATCAATTCTCTTATACAGTGCAATGAATTCATCTGCGAGAATACGGAAACTCTCTGCACTCATAAGCTGATCTTCTGCATGCATCAGAAGCATGTATCCATTAGAAATCTCTCCGTTTGCATCCATTGTCAGAAGGTCTGCATGAGCGTTATGCCCAAGTGAAAAGGCTTCATCTCCTTGTTTAATCAGCTCTGCTGCCTCATCATATTTTCCTTCTTTCGCACAATGGATTGCATTGATAAAATGTGTTCTTGCTGTACCTACATATGTAATAATCTGAAAACATGCCAATTCAAATTTTTCGTCCATTTTTGTCTCCTGTCCTGCTTTTATTATTTTTAAATTCTGATTTTACCAATCTTCATCCTCATCTTCTACTGGCTGATTCTTCTCCTGAACCAGATTCATCTTGTCAACCTTCTTAATGAATGGCAGATAAACAAAGAATGAAACACAAAGGATTACTAACTGAAGCAAAGCACTTTTCCATCCTGCTAAAAGGAATCCTGAGATAATCGGTGGACAAGTCCATGGGATCTGTGTTGCTCCATATAATGGGCAGATTCCTGTATACAGTGCAAAATACTGGATTAAACATGCGATCACAGGCATTCCAATAAACGGAATTGCAAGCATTGGGTTCATAACGATCGGAACACCAAACAGAACTGGCTCATTGATTCCAAATAATGCCGGAATAATTCCCACTTTACCAAGTGCTTTCAACTGTTTTGATTTTGCAAAGAAGAACATATACATTACAAGTCCGATTGTGATACCTGCACCTGTTATATTGATAAACTGATCATAAAACTGCTGTGTTACAATATGGCCTCCGTTTGCTATTGTAAGTTCTACACCACTGTCAATAATAGCCTGGTTTGCAAGACTGTTTGCCTGTAAAAGTCCTGTCATGATTCCACCAACTACTGTTGAACCATGAACTCCGAAGAACCACAGGAATGGTCCTGTAAAGCACATCAGAACTGCTCCACCAAGGGAGTCTGTCATTTTCTGAAGTGGTGTCTGAACAACTTTGTAAATAATTTCCATACCTGTTGTGTTGAATCCAATAGAACAGATACCGTGAATTACTGCAGTCCCTGTCAGGATTACGAATGCCGGGATTAATGCTGAGAATGCATTTGTTACACCTTCCGGAACTCCGGCCGGCATTTTAATACGTATATTTTTCTTCAAAAACCAACAGTAAACAAGCGGTACGATCAATCCGACAATGATTGCTCCAATCATTCCCTGTCCTGCTGTCCATGTCTTATCAATGATTCCACCAACAACTTCTCCACTTTCTGTTGTTTTGGACGAAGGCATCAGAATCAAGAATGATGCCAATGAAATAATTGCACAGTTGAGTGGTTCCTGATTTTCCAGTTTCGCATAGCTATAGCTGATACCGATAACTGCGATCATCGCACTGATGGAGAATGTTGCACCACATGCCTGATCTAATACTGCTTTGATTCCTGTAGACTCTAATACATCGACAACTGCCTTTACCGGAAAGTTTGACAGGATCAGGAAGATTGATCCGATGATCAGAGGAGACATGGAAGTCACCATACCATTTTTTATTGACTGTATTCCCTTTGTATTAATAAACTTAAGGAGCACAGGGATTACTTTTTCGTTAAATTTCTCTTTCATTTGCTACTACCCTTTACTTTAAATTGTGTATCTTTGTTTTCTCTTATTTATTTTTCGCAAGCTTATATGCAAATTTCAAAACATTCATTCCATTGCACATTCCATAATCCTGCATTGGGATCACATCTACCGGAACCCCCTTTTGGATCACAGATCTCTTTTGCTCTGGCAAGCTGATATCCTACCTGTGGTCCGAGCAGTGCTACATCCACGCCTTCAATCATGCGTTCCATATCTGTAAATGGATATGCTGCGATATCAGCATCTTTTCCTTTTTCCTTTGCTGCCTCTTCCATCTTCTTTACCAGAAGACTTGTTGACATTCCTGCTGCACAAAATAATCGAATTACCATGATTGTTTCCTCCCTAATTTTTTCTCGTTTGTTTTGATGGTGCTAGTATAACAGGCATTTTCCATTTTGTCAGTACTTTTTCCTGTTTCTGGTTTCCGTTCCATATAGACGGAATTTGTTACATAAAAAAAACAGGGCATTCTACTTTATTGTGTAAAATGCACTGTTTTCATTTTCCTTTTTTGTATATTATGATACTTTTTCGTGTATCCTGTTTTTTTTGTTACTTATCTGGTTACTATTCGTACCATTACATTCTACAACCTTAATGAAATAAGTCTTCCATATCATTTTGAAACAGATCATCTGTATCATTATGGACGCCCTCCAATTCTCTTCCGATTAATTCCAAAATAAAAACGACTGCCATTTGGGATGTCAGATCATAATTTTCGTCTTTTTTATACTCTGAAACATAATAATTTATATTGCAGTCACTCATCTTCGCCAAAGAACAGTTTGCCTTATTTGTAATAGATATCAGGCTGCTCCCTCTTCTTTTCAACTTTTCTGCCAACATCAGTGTCTGTTCCGTCTCTCCTGATACAGACAATGCGATTGTAGCTGTCCTCTCACCTTTTCCGCGAAATACCGGAGTAAATGGATCATCAATTGCAAAAGAAAACCAACCTACATTATTAAAATATCTTGCCCCATACTTTCCTATAATAGAAGAATTCCCCCCCACACCTACAAATATAATTGACGATGCCTTTGTAAGCAACTTCACAGCTTCCTGGATATTCTCAGCAAATGCCTGTGTCTGCACCCTCTCAAAGAAATCTTTAACCGCAGTAAGATCCATATTGATTTTCTTCTGTTCTTTGCTGTTGACTTCCTGTTTTAATTTCAAACGGAATTCAGAATATCCCTCGCATCCTACCTTTTTACAAAAGCGAAGGATCGTTGTTGTCGAAACATGAACCTCCTCTGCCAGTTCACGTACTTTCATATATACTACTTTCTCTTCATTGCTGACAATGTAATTATATACATCCATCTCCAACTGATTAAAAGATTTTATCATCTCATGCGTAAACATATGAATTCAGTCCCCTTCTATTTTTTCTCTATTCCATTCTTCTGATCATTCACTCAACAGCTGACTTGCTTCCTTCCAGCACTGCCGTCCTGCTGCCAGGATGGAACACGGCTGATCCAACGTGATCATTCCGCCCTCTGCCGTTGAGATAAATCCTCCTGCTTCCATCACAATCAAAGACGCTGCCGCATAATCCCATGGATACAGCATCAGTTCAAGATAGACTCCATTTGTGCCGGACGCCACGCGGCAGATATCAAGTGCTGCTGAACCACCTGCACGAATCCCGAGACTGTTCAGATACAGTTTCTTCGCGTGTTCAAAGATTCTGTCAGTATCTTCTGTCTGATAGCGTGCAGTTCCGAATGCAACCAGATTGTCTGCAAGTCCTTTATCCGAACAGTGAATCTCTTTTCCGTTCAGCTTCGCTCCTTCGCCTTTCACAGCGGAATACATTTCTCTTGTGTAAGGGTTGTAAACACATCCAAACAGCATTCTTCCATACTTTGTCAATCCGACTGAAATACAACTGTGCTTGTAATCAAAGATGAAGTTCGTTGTTCCGTCAATCGGATCTATGATGAAACAATAGCCATCTCCAAGTTCCTGCTGCATCCCGTCTTCCTCTGCAAGGAATGTCGCTTCCGGTATAAGCTGACGCAGGTTCTGAATCAGATAAAACTGAATCTCCTTGTCATGCTTTGTCACAAAGTTTGCAGTTCCTTCTTTATCAAAAACTGTCAGTTCCTCGTCCTGTGCCTGAAGCATCAGTTCCCCCCCTGCCAGTGTCACTATCTTTATGATTTCATCGTATAACATGTTGGTTGTTGTCCTTTCCGCCTTTCTAGTAAATCACCGTATTAAAGATTCCATTTTTCGATAATACAGCTATGTTTTTTTGTCTTTTTATCGTAATTGATACCCACCAAAAGTAAATCTCCCTGGTAGTCTTTCAGTGCATCTATATATTCTTTATTTTTCATCTGCTGTATCGCACCTTCTGCACTTTTATCCCACTTCAATTCAATCATAACAGCTGGTTTATCGAGATGAATTTTTCTTGGTATCATACAAATATCCGCAAATCCTCTACCGCCTGGCATTTCTCTAATAATGGTATAATATTCTCTTGCAAAGTAAAATGCCAGATTAACTGCACAGCTTAATGAGTTCTCATCATTGTACTCCAATATTGAAATCTCTTTATGAGCCTGTTCAATTCCATTTGCAACCTTTTCACTATCCATATTCCACAATGCTTCCAACAATTTTCTAGAAGCATTTATTGACTGAATTACTTCTGTCCAATCCATTGTACTGATTGCATTTACGTATTCCTGAGACACTTCTCTATTTGGAATTTCAACGGTTTCTTTCTCATTATCATAGGTCAGATATCCCAAGTGTACCAACAATGTCAATACATCATCTTTTGTTGCAAATGTTGTCATATCATTACTGAATGTTCCTGTATTGATGCGTGCGCTTTCTCCTGCAAGCATTTCAATAATGGTATCTTTTAGCCCGTCCATATTCATCTGAATGTAAACTTTGAGAGCTTCGTATGTCTCTGTCTGATTCCAATATGTTCCGAATTTTCGCTTTTGCATTGCTTCTACTACAGATTTCGGACTATACATAGAATGTACTCTTCGTACTCCCTCTTCATGTGAAATCAAATGATATCCATTGTACCACGCACTTGCTTCTTCAAAGTTCATTTCATATTCTTCACATAAATTTTCAACTTCTGATTCTGTAAATCCAAAATACTCTGCCAGTTCTCCCGGATCGGTCATAGAATATTCTGTGAACATATTGAGTGCTGAATGAGAACCGTATTTTTTATCGGAAGAATTCCCGTCATATAAGCCAACGCTACATATTCTTTATCCTTCAGCCAGAATCTCAAAAAATCCAAATATTTCTTTTGTGCTTCCTGGTCTTGCTGATATTCTCGAAACAGACAGTCCCACTCATCAATTAATATTACAAAAGGATGTCTTGTATAACTATAAATATCTTTCATTACCTGAACCAGATTGCTTTCGTCACGGAATCGTACCTGACCATACTGTTCTTTCAAATCAAATATTAGATACTCATTCAACATACGAAACATCTGATCTATATTTTCTGTTGCACTGAGAAATTCCTGCATATTTATTTTCAAAACATCGTACTGGTTTAAATGTTTTTCATATTCTTCTGTGCTGCTGATTTTTAGTTCTTGAAATAGATTCTTTGTATCTACACTTCTATCATAATAAGCTGCAAGCATATCAACACCCATAGATTTTCCATATCTTCTTGGTCTGCTCACGCAAATATATCTCTGTAATGTTCGTACACAGCGATTTGTTTTCTCTATCAGTCCGCTTTTATCAACAAATATCTGTGATCTCAAAGCCATTTCGAAAAGATCACTTCCTGGATTCAGATAGCTACCCATACTTCCAACACCTCCATTTTTCTATGCTGCTGATTCTGCTAATACTTCTTTGTCTTTCTATCTTATCATGATTTTCTACATTAATCTATATACGAAAATCGAGAATGTATTTTTCAATACACTCTCGATTTTCATCATTTATGGACTTTAGTCTGTGAGTCCATAAATAAAAGAAAGCGAAACGTGATCTTGCCAATCGCGTTCCGCTTTCCTTTTATTCACAATTTAATTTACAGCTTTCAGTGTTACCAGTGCTCCATTCTCCTGTACATCTTTTTGAAATGTTTCATTTAATTGCTTTTGTATTCTGATATAAATTTCAAGTTCTTCATCATTAAATTCGTCCAGCACTTCTTTTGTTCTCTGAATACATTTGTGATCCAGCTTTTCATGCGCAAGATAAATTTCTTTTCCCTTCGGCGTTAAATTCAAATAATATTCTCTGTTATTCTTCTCATTTCTCCGTTGTTCAATCAGGTTTTTCTTTTTTAATTTTCGTACCATCTGAGAACATGCGCTTGTGGTTTTCCCTAACTGCTGCGAGATTGTGGTTATTGTTATGTCTCCTGTATTTCCAACCGCCTGCAGGAAATGCATTTCTGACTGATAGAGTACCTCTTCTCCATATTGATGCGGTATTTCATCATATTGTGCACATAAGCTATAGCCTTTATCAAACACATCCAATAATTCGTCTAGTCTTTCACTTCTTTTATTCATAACATTTCTCCAGTTTACATTGATTTCAATAGAACCTTTTTATTATAACATCTCTGTTTTTCATTTGTAAACCAGTTTAACTATTATGATACTTAATTATGATGTTTAATAACCTTTCTTATCATAGGCTCTCTTCAAAAGTTTCAGACCTTTTTCCAGCGTTACTCTTGGGCATCCGATATTAATTCTCATATATCCTGCCCCCCCTTCTCCGCCAAAATCTTTCCCAACATCTAATGCGATTCCGGCTTCTTCCAGGAAGAATTCTTCCAATTCCTGCTCAGAAAGACCTAGTTCTTTGCAATCCAACCAAAGGAGATAGGTTGCATCCGGTTTCTGACATTTTATCTTTGGCATATATTTCTTCAAATAATCATCCAGAAACAGGTAATTGTCCCATAAATAATCAATCAATTGCTCCAGATAATCCTCGCATTCTTTATACTTATAAGCTGCTTCGAACCCTACTGCACCAAAAAGTGGCGCAATATAGAGAACACGTTTATCGATTACTTCACCGACTTTTCTTCTCAAATCTTCATTCGGTATAAAAATCGCTGACATTTGCAAACCGGCAACATTAAAAGTCTTCGACGGAGAAGTTGCAACTGCGCAGATCTGTTCTACCTCTTTATTAAGCCCTGCGATCGATGTAAACTTACAATGTTTATAAATCAGATCTGAATGAATTTCATCCACAACGATGAGAACATTATTTCTTAGACAGATATCTGCGATTCTTTCCAGTTCCGCTCTACTTAAAACTCTTGAAACCGGATTCAGAGGATGACAGAGAAACAGCACTTTATTCTCCGGCATTTTTGCCAGCTCTTCCAGTTCTTCAAAGTTAATTTTCCAACATTCCCCCCCGTCATAGACCAGTTTGTTCTCCACAACTTTTCTTCCATTATTTATAATTGTCTCTCTAAAAGGATAATAAACCGGTGGCTGAATGATAATTCCATCTCCCGGCTCTGTGAAAGCTTCTGCCATAACACTCAATGCAGGAACGATTCCATTTGTAAATTCAACCCATTCCGGCTTTGCATCCCAGCCATTTCTTTTCTTCTCCCATGCTGCAATCAGTTCTGCCGCATCGTCAGCAACTTTGCTATAACCATAAACCGGATGCGCAGCCCTCTTTTGAATGGCATCCACTATAGGCTGCGGGCATGGAAAATCCATGTCCGCAATCCAAAAAGGTAACGCATCCGGATTTTTCGGATAACTGATATTACCGGTTTCCCATTTATAACTCAGCGTTCCCTTTCGATCAATCACTTTATCAAAATCATACTTCATAAAGTCTATTCCTCACTGTCTTATAGATTTAATGCTGCATCATATCCGTCTCTGACCGCAGTACGGATCAATCCTGGCTGATTGCAATCTCCAATCCATTCGAAATCAATCACTGTTTCGCGCAGTTCATCTACCGTTGCTTCATTTGGAGCAATCCCTGTGGCTGCAATCACCTTGTCTGCTTTCAATTCAATGCGATTTCCATCCTTATCTTCACAAATCATTCCCTCATCTGTAATTTCAACACATTTTGTGTTTAACATTACCTGAACGTTATTTTTCTTTACGTTCGTCCAAAGAGCATCAATCTGCATTGCTCCTGTTCCAGGGTACGGCGTATTCGGACCTGATGCGAGCGCATCAGACATTTCAATGATTGTTGATTTCTTACCAGCCAGTGCTAAACCAATTGCACACTCTACTCCGGCAAATCCGCCTCCAAGTACTAATACGTTTTCACCCACTTCAGACTCATCTCTATAGTAATCTACAATCTGAACTGCCTTCTCGATGCCTTTGATTGGCGGAATAATCGGATGTCCTCCTACTGCAGCGATCAATACATCCGGGCGAAGCTCTTTTACAAGTTCCGGTGTAACAACCGTATTTAATCTGATATCCACCGCACTCTTTCCAAGTTCATACTCTAAATATTCTTTATACATACCGATTCGCTTTTTAAAGGATTCCTTTTCTACAACCTGAAGTAATCCCCCCAATGCAGAATCTTTCTCACAGAGAATCACCTCATGTCCTCTTCTGGATGCTGTAATTGCTGCTTCCATTCCAGCCGGTCCACCGCCTGCGATCAACACGCGTTTCTTTTCTGTAGGAAGTGGTGCAAACTTATAATCACTGTCTCTTCCAATCTGCGGATTAACGGAACAATGAATTGGCAGATTAAAATAACCTCCTGTCATACAGGATAGACAACGCAAACATGGTCGAATGTCTTCCACGTTTCCATGCATTGCTTTTTTCGGGAAGTCTGGATCAGCCAGCAATGCACGCGCCATTATAATGTAATCTACTTTTCCTTCTTCAATCCACTTATCCGCCAGTCCCGGATCTGTAACGGCTCCGACTGTTCCAACTGGAATCTTCACATGTTTCTTAATCTCTTCTGCTGCTTTCAAATTATGACCTTCTTCTACATCAAACCAGCTTGGACAAGACAGAATCGTGGAATCATGAAAATGAAGAGAACCACAGGATACCTGTATCATATCTACACCGTGCTCTTCCAGCATCTCACAGAATCTGATGCTATCCTCTAACTGATATCCGTCATACATTCCTTCTTTCCACGAGATTCTTGCTTCAATGATAAAGTTCGGACCGCAGTATTCACGAATCTTATCTACTACCATCATCGTAAATCTTGCTCTGTTTTCCAAACTTCCGCCAAACTCATCCTCTCTGTGATTCAAGACTGGAGACAAGAACTGCGCTGGAAGCCATCCATGCCCTGCATGCAATAAAACAGATGTAAAACCACAATGTTTTGCACGTAATGCAGCTTTTCCGTAGGAATCTACTACCTGATCGATAATTTCCCGAGGCATTGCAATAATCTTATGTCTGCGGATTCCGTATCCGTCTCCCTGATCAAATTCATCAATCATATCACTTGGTCCATAATTGATTCTGTCCGCCTCATGAAAGTGCATTCCTGCATGTACCAATTCCATAGATGCATGTGCTCCCTGTGAGCGGATTGCCCCCCCTGCCATATCATAAAACCCAGGTTCATTCTCCTTATCCCACGCTCTCACC
Source organism: Mediterraneibacter faecis JCM 15917 (assembly GCA_001312505.1). Taxonomy (GTDB): domain Bacteria; phylum Bacillota; class Clostridia; order Lachnospirales; family Lachnospiraceae; genus Mediterraneibacter; species Mediterraneibacter faecis. The sequence goes on along the minus strand of BBDW01000003.1, from coordinate 73,536 downwards.
TTTGGATTCCATGAAATGTCACCCGTCACATCTACCTGAACGTCTCCCAGGCATACCGATGCAGCTCCACCCTGGGCTCTTCTTTTCAGATAGTCAATATTCTTTGTTACTAGATGCCAATGATCTGTCAATTCCTTCAGTCCCGTAGGACCTGCAAAAATTCTGTTTTTAAATACTGTTTTCTTTACTTTTAAAGGACTAAATAAATGTGGAAAATATGGGTTCATACAAATTACCTCCTACGCTTTTAATCACATAAATTACGATAACGAATTTAGTACTTCATCAATTTCTGGCATGTCTGCAAGTTCCTTTGCATAATGTGCATAACTGATTTTCCTGTCTTCATCCACGATAAACATAGCCGGAAGCTGTAGCTCATTTCCTTCATAATCTCCGTGAATGAATCCATTTTCATCTGCCAATGCACCCTTTTTCTGCAGTTTATCCTTCCTTGCTCCTGCCAGTGCATCCATTGATTCTGCCGGATGAATCATCAGCGTCTGATAAAATCTCATATCATTATCACAAATAATATCAAACGGTAACTCATCCGCTCCAATTGTCTCTCTGATATGGGTTTTATCACTCTGCATTACTACAAATACTTGCGCATTACGGGCACGAAATTCGTTATAGTTTGCCGCAATCTGTGCCACATCATATCTGCACACTGGACATCCTATATAACGTAAAACCCAGAAAATCGTCTTACCTTGAAGGACATCGTAAACATATCGGTCTTCTTTATACGCCGTGCTAATAAGAAGATTCGGAAAAATATCTCCTACATTATATTGCTTCATTACGCTAAATCTCCTCCTTTTTTATTAAGCACATTAACTATTAATTAAATAAAATATATATGATTCTTTTCAAAAAATCAATATAATTTTATAAAAATATATTTTTATTTCTTTTTTCATTATTCATATTGACAAAAAGATTAATTCGACTTATTATCTTTTTAAGCATATTAACTATTAATCAGCTAAACAATATAACTGTTCTTACTTATAGAACATTTCTTATACCTGTTCTATACAAATGTAAGGATTCTGGGAAATGAGAAAGGGAAAACTATGGACGAAAAAAGAACACACAATTTTCTGTTAAAACAATGCTGATTCTTGCCGGTTCCTACGTATCTTTTGGAATTGGAGCCGGATTTGCCACAGGTGCTGAGCTATTACAGTTCTGGGCAGCTCACGGAATTGCAGCCATCTTAGGTCTTATTATTTCTGCTGCATTAATTCTTCTGTGCATTGCGGTTGTCTCAAGAGATTGCCGTAAATATAAACTGGTTAACATGGAAATGATGTACAAACACTATTGCGGAAAATATATCGGAACCGGAATTCAATGGTTTAATACTCTTACCTTCTTCCTCATGGTTGGAAGTATGATTGCCGGTGGTGCCTCTTCTCTACATCAGGCATTCAATATTCCTGTTTCTGTAGGAACCATTATTATGCTTGCTGCTGTTCTTGGCACAAGTCTTCTTGGAATGAAAAAACTGACTGATATTCTTGGAAATATCGCACCAATCATTATTCTTTCTGTTCTTGTCATTTGCATCTACAGCTACATGCACGGAACAGACGGATTTGCTGCAGGGAATGAATTAATCAAAGCAAAAAGTGGGCTTACCATGTCAAGCAGCCTAATTTTCAGCGCAATTTTAAACTTCACATACGTTGTATTAAATATGAGTGCTTACAGCGCAAATGTTTCAACCCGTGCCGACCATCAGAAAGAACTGGTATTCGGAAATGTTCTTGGACAGACGATCACTGTATTATCTCAGGTTTTCATTTTTATCGCATTTATTTTAAATGCATCCATCGTAGCCGGAGCAGATATTCCTCTCCTTATGCTTGCGCAGAGACTTGGTAATGTATTCTACGCATTTTATGGAATCATTGTTGTTCTTGCCACCTACACAACTGCTACAGGTATGGCCTGGGTTGCCGCATCAAATATCCAGCCTGAATCAAGCAAATGGTATAAAGTTGTCGTTGCAGTTATCTGTATTGGAGCATTTATATTCTCCAACTTTGGCTCTTTCGGAGTATTAATGAATTTCGTTATGAAATTTGTTTCTTATCTTGGTATTGTTTTCTCTGTCTGCGTTATCGTTTCGAAAATATATCGCGCAGTAAAAGAATCAAAAGAGAAGGCTTAATTCTTCACAAGGCAAGTAAAATGTCGATATTACTTATCGAATTTTACTTGCCTCATGTTGTCAGATGTGATATATTGAACATAAAGATGGGGGGGAAGTTAGAACACACGGCCTACCTTCCGACAATGAAAACTTATATGCTTTTTAGCATCAGCCGTTCACTATTGGCAGTAGTGGCGGCTATTTCTTTCTCCCAAAGATTGTGTAACACAATCCTATGAGAGTGACAATGAAGATACCTATCTGGATCAAATCCGAATATGTAACGTACATTGGCATCCCTCCTTTCTTTCGTCTGGAGGGTGGTGCCCCCCTCCGAAGAGGGTAGGCCGCCTTAAGGGTGTTCTGACTTCCCGTGAAGTCAGTATAACATGGACTCACCGATTATAGCAATCCACTTTTTATTTTTTATTTCACATGTTCATCGCATCTTTTATCGCTGCAAGCAATTCCCCATAAGTTTCATATGCCGGAAGTTCCGGATGATCTGCCTTGATCTGCTCTGTACTGCGGAATAAGAATCCTGCCTTACTTGCCTGGATCATGCCAAGGTCATTGTAGGAATCTCCACTTGCAATTGTGTCAAATCCGATAGACTGCAGTGCTTTCACAGTACTTAACTTAGACTGCTCTACACGCATCTTAAATCCTGTGATCTCACCGTTCTCAGCTACTTCCAGACTGTTGCAGAACAGTGTCGGCCATCCGAGTTTCTCCATCAGTGGTGTAGCAAACTGTGTAAATGTATCACTGATCAGGATCACCTGGCTGAATGTACGGAGCTCATCTAAGAACTCTCTCGCTCCCGGAAGCGGATCGATCTTTGCGATCGTCTCCTGAATCTCCTTCAGTCCAAGACCATGCTCTTTCAGAATTCCAAGTCTCCAGTTCATCAGCTTATCATAATCTGGTTCATCTCTTGTCGTCTTCTTAAGCTCCGGGATTCCGCTTGCCTCTGCAAATGCAATCCAAATCTCTGGTACTAATACTCCTTCTACATCAAGACATGTTATATACATCGTAATATTCCTCCATCTGTTTCGTTCTCTATTCGCTTTATTACTTTACTGTAATGTATTGATTTTAACACATATGCTGTATATTTACTAGATGCATTTTCATTAATAGCGGTATCGAAAAACATTTTCAAGAATGCCTCGGCATTCCTCTTCGTTATTGTTCATACTACGTGAAATCAACAACGCTGTACGCACCTAAAAAAGGAGACCAGATATCTGATCCCCTTTCCCATCTTCTATTATTCCATAATAGGTTTCAGTGCTTCTGCAAGCTTCTCTTTCTCAGCCTCTGCCTCTGCAAGATCTTTACCAAGTGTTGTGTAGTAGATCTTGATCTTCGGCTCTGTTCCGGATGGACGAACGATTACTGTCTCATTGTTCTCCAGTTTGTAAACAAGTACGTTAGCCTTCGGAAGTCCTGTCTCTTCTGTCTTCTCGTAGTCGATCACGCTGGCTACTTTGTATCCTGCGATCTCTTCCAGAGGATTCTTACGAAGATCTTCCATGATTCCTGACATCTTATCCATTCCGCTAAGTCCCGGGAATTCAAAGCTGTCGATCTTGTTGAGATAACGTCCGTACTGTGCGTAGATCTCTTCCAGTCTCTGTTTCAGTGAGCTTCCGATGCTTCTATAGTAAGCAGCCATCTCACAGATCAGCATAGATCCGATGATCGCATCTTTGTCACGTACATAAGGTCCTGCAAGGTATCCGTAGCTCTCTTCAAATCCGAAGATAAAACGGTCAACTTCTCCTGCTGCCTCGAGGTTCGCAATCTGATCTCCGATCCATTTGAATCCTGTCAGTACGTTGCGAAGTTCTACTCCGTAATGCTCTGCAACTGCATCTGCAAGTGGTGTAGATACGAGAGATTTCACTGCTACCGGCTTCTCAGGCATTGTGCCTTTCTCGATACGTCCTGCTGCGATGTAGTCAAGAAGAAGAACTCCGACTTCATTTCCTGAAACAAGCTCATAGGATCCGTCTGGGCACTTCATAGCGATTCCGACACGGTCTGCATCTGGGTCTGTTGCAAGCATGAGGTCTGCGCCTGTCTCTTTCGCAAGATTCAGTCCCAGCTCAAGTGCTGCAAAGATCTCTGGGTTCGGGTAGCTGCATGTTGTGAAATATCCATTCGGGTACTCCTGCTCCGGTACGATTGTTACATCTGTGATTCCGATGTCTTTAAGTACACGTGTTACCGGTACTAATCCAGATCCATTCAGTGGGCTGTATACAAGCTTAAGTCCTGCACTCTTACACAGACCCGGACGAACCTGACGGGACTCGATTGCCTCATACAGTGCATCCTTACAGTCATCTCCTACGAAACGGATCAGACCTTCTTCAACTCCCTGAGCGAAAGACATATACTTCGCACCTGTAAGTACATCTGTCTTCTGGATCTCTTCGTATACGATTGCTGCTGCATCATCTGTCATCTGGCATCCATCCGGTCCGTATGCCTTATATCCGTTATACTTCGCCGGGTTGTGGGATGCTGTTACCATAACACCTGCGTTACAGTTATAATAACGTGTTGCAAAGGAAAGTGCCGGTACAGGCATCAGAGCATCGTAAATTCTTACTTTAATTCCGTTCGCTGCAAGAACTCCTGCTGCTGTCTTCGCAAACACATCGCTCTTGAGACGGCTGTCGTAGCTGATTGCTACTGTCTGTGTACCACCCTGTGTTTTCACCCAGTTGGCAAGTCCCTGTGTAGCCTGACGAACAACGTAGATATTCATTCTGTTTGTTCCTGCTCCAAGCACTCCACGAAGTCCGGCTGTTCCAAACTTCAGCGCAACTGCAAAACGCTCCTTGATCTCGTCATCATTTCCTTCGATTTTTGCTAATTCCGGCACCAGATCTGCGTCTTCCAGGTCTGCTGTCATCCAGCGCTTATACTCTTCCTGATACATCTTAATCACTCCTATTATTTTCTTAAAATGTAAAATTATTGCAATTCAGCCATACAACGTAAGACCGTCAGTTTATGACCACTTCGTTGTATGGCTGAACTGTTTCTAAACTTTACAAGTCTAGTCATATTATACCATGCAGGTACATTTACAGCAACATTCCACGTCTATTTTAACAAGCATTTTTCCTGTTACATAGAAATAATTCCCAATACATTTGCAATAGAACTTAATAATATAATAATCAGGAAGATTGGTGCCAGATATTTCAAAAAGAACATGTATAATTTCTTTCTCTTAAATGCAGATGACTGCTCGATCTCCCTTGCGATCTTGTCAAATCCAACTGTACGAATAATCAAGAAACATGTTGCAAGTGCTGCAAGCGGCATCATCACGGAGTTTGTCAGGAAGTCGAAGAAGTCCAGACTTGCCATACCAAAGAACTGAATGAAATCCAGTAATCCGTAACCCATGGATGATAATGTTCCAATAACGATCATAACAACAGCCATCAAGATACAACATCTCGGTCTGCTCCAATGAAGCTCATCCTGGAAGGTAGATACGCTTGTCTCCAGAAGTGAGATTGCACTTGTTGCTGCTGCAAGAAGTACTAATACGAAGAACAGGATTCCTGCCACTCTTCCAACTCCCATACTTGCAAATACTTTCGGAAGTGTGATGAACATCAGAGACGGTCCTGCCTGCAGGTCATCCGGATTACCACCGGAGAATGCAAATACAGCCGGAATGATCATAAGTCCTGCAAGCATTGCGATCGCTGTATCGAAAATCTCAACCTGTGTTGTAGTCTTCTCAAGGTCAACATCTTTACCGATGTAAGAACCATATGTATACAAAATTCCCATTGCGATTGACAGAGAATAGAACATCTGTCCCATCGCTGCAACAACTGTCATTGCAGAGAAATGCTTCGGATTTGGGATCAGGAAGTATTTCACACCTTCGATCGCACCCGGTCTTGTCACAGAATAAATTGCAACGATTATCGCAAGGATAACCAGAATCGGCATCATGATCTTAGAAACACGTTCTACTCCATTCTCAACTCCTGCAAGGATAACGCAGAATACAAGAACGGCAAATACGATAAACCATGCTTCTACCTGGAAAGAATCTGAAATAAATTCTGTAAAATATCCATCCTGTGCAACGGTCTGCACATTTCCTCTCAGATACTCTACCAGATACTTAATAACCCACCCACCAATTGAACTATAATAAGGTACGATCAACATCGGGATCACTGCGTTGAGCCATCCACCGATCTTGAATGATTTCGTCTTACCGAAAGTCTGATATGCTCCGACAGGACTTTTTCTTGTCATTCGTCCAAGTGCTGTCTCTGACATGATCAAAACATATCCAAAAGTTACTGTCAAAATCAAATACACGAGAAGAAAGATTCCTCCACCGTACTTCGCAGCCAAATACGGGAATCTCCAGATATTTCCCAGGCCGACTGCTGAGCCCGCAACTGCAAGCACATACCCGATCTTACCCGAGAAGCTTGCTCGCTTTCCTGATTGTCCTTTGTTGCTCATAGAATTCCTCCACTCATTTAACAGCCTCCGCTGTTAGTTTCTCTTGTTTTCTTTATACATAACTTCCTTTCACAGGTCGTCATTGTTTCTATTCTACCATTCGACACAGTGAATAGCAACAAAAAGAGTCACGTTAATGCTTTAAAACATTAATTTTAAGCATTAACGTGACTCTTTCTTATAATTTCCCTTCTTTTTCCGCTTTTTCAAGCAGCTTCTCAATCCCTTTGTTCCACGCACCGATCTTTACTCCGGCATTGATCACGCGCTTACATTTTCCCATTGTCACAAATGCTTTCTGAAGCGTTTCTTCCCGAATCTCCTCAAACGGTTCTTCCGTGATCACTTCTGCCGCAAGTAATCTGGCCAGCCGGTAATCCATATCATTTTCATATAAAATACCTGCTGCAAACGGAATGTGTTCCTTCTGAAGCCGACGATAAACCGGGATTCCAGTTCCACCGGAAGAGATCACGAACACTTCCGGCTCCCCCTCCGGCGCAGGAAGTTCAATACTTCCAAAAAGTGGGTCAAAATATCCATTATTGATTCCATACAATTCCCGAATGATTTCTTCTGTGAACACTTTCTCCGGACTTCCGTAATGTGAAATCGTCTCGCCTTTGACACAGATGATCTTGTCCGAAATCTTCTGTGCCAGATCGATTTCATGAAGAGACATGATCACCGTAATCTTCTTCTGACGTGCCATCCTCTCAAGAATAGACAACAGTTCAAGCTTATATTTCACATCCAGAAATGAAGTTGGCTCATCTAAAACGATCACATCCGGATCCTGACAGATCGCTCTCGCCAACAGAACACGTTGCTTCTGACCGTCACTGATCGCATTAAAATCACGGTTGCCAAGCTCCTGCGCATGCACCGCCTGCATCGCCTCTTCCACCAGACATTCATCTTCCTGCGTCAGAATCCCAAGCCGTCCTGTGTAAGGATAACGTCCGGTCGCCACAATATCATGACATGTCATCAACTCTGTCTTGATCCGATCCGTCAACACGACCGCCATCTTAGACGCAAGCTCTTTGTACGGCAGTTTCAGAAGAGAAGTATCGTCAAAAAATACATTTCCTCCAACGACTTTCAGCTGTCTTGTAATACTTTTCAAAATCGTTGACTTTCCTGAACCATTCGGCCCGATCAAAGTCACGATCTCCCCTTGTTGATCCCGATATTAATATCACGGATCAGGGAGTTTCCATTATAACCTACCGACAGGTCTTTCATTTGAAAATAATAATCTGCCATCTTATTTTCTTCCTCCCTTCGGTATCATCATATAGATAACAATCGGTGCACCCAGAATAGAAGTTACCGTACTGATATTCAATTCCACCGGTGCCAGTGCCATTCGTGCGATCAAGTCACAGATCATACAGAACACAGCTCCCATAAAGAACGTTCCCGGTATGACCACGATCGGTTTTGATGTTCCAAATGCTTTCCTTGCAAGAAACGGAACTGCGATTCCCACGAAGGAAATCGGTCCGGCAAACGCAGTCACACACGCTGACAGAATACTGGAAAGCAAGATCAAAATCACGCGAAATGTCTTGATGTTGACTCCCATGCTCTGCGCATATGCTTCTCCCAATTGATATGCACTGATTGGTTTGGACAGGAAAAATGTAAACAGCACCGCAAGTCCGACAACCACTGCTGCCACACGAATATTGCTCCAGCTCATTCCGGAAAAACTTCCCTGTGACCATCCATGCAGATTCACAATATCAGAATCATCCGCAAATGTCACAACAAAATCCGTGATAGCCGAACAGATATATCCGATCATGATCCCCCCGACAAGAAGAGACGCCATATGCTGCACTTTTTTCGACATCAGAAGGATAAATCCCGTCGAGATCAGCGACCCGATAAATGCTGCAAGAATCAGTGTATACGAAGAAAATCTTCCGATATATTTCAAATACACGATCATTGTAAGTGCCACGACCATTTTCGCTCCGGAAGAAATTCCGAGAACGAAAGGTCCAGCAATAGGATTAGAAAAAAATGTCTGCAGCAAAAAGCCTGAAAGAGACAATGCACCACCAAGCAGTGCCGCCATCAGAATTCTCGGAAGACGGATCTTCCATATAATATTGTACTCTGTCGCTGCTCCTTCTTTCAGAAAGAGAATACGCAGAATCTTCGGCACCGGAATATAAACATTTCCAGTATTGATATTTAGCACTGTCACAACACAAAATACTGCTGCAAGAATCAGAAATACCGCTGTGTATCTTGTGCGCCGTCTGAAATTTTCCTGATGAAAACTTGTCTGCTCCATTCTTCTACTCCATTTTTTCAAGAAATGTCATCTGAGATGCATCACCGTCTGTCAGCATCAGATGCATATCTTTGATCAGCTCTCCGACCGTATCTGTTGCCTGATATAAGTTCTTTCCGGTATACCAGACATTTCCGTCTTTCACCGCCTTGAATTCAGAGAACAATTCATTCTTTGCTTCCAACTCACTGATACTATTTATCTGTCCGTCGATCGTCCCGTTGTAGATCAGATAATCTGCATCTACAGCAGTCGCATAGAATTCTTCCATCGTCAGTTTAACAGATGGTGCGTTGCTGTCCGGATTCTTCAGATCTTTGAACGCATATCTTCCACCTGCGATTTCAATCATTGACGGAATATAATCGTCAGATTTTCTCACAACGATTGAACCATCTGTACTCACATAGAAATAAGCAACCGTCTTTTCCGTGTTCTCGAAGCCTTTCAGTTCCTCGATCACATGAGCCTGCTGGTCAAAAAATGTATCCGCTTCTTCCTCTTTATTCAGAAGCGCCCCATAAAGCTTGATCCACTCGGTTCTTCCAAGCGGATGTGACTCATAACTTGAGTAGTCTACAAATACCGGAATACCAAGATCTTCGATCATTTCCTGTACCTTCGGTGTATGAAGGATCATCGTTGATTCGATTGCCAGATCACAGTCTCCGTCAACGAGAGTCTCATAATCCGGTTCGCTGTATTTTCCCGCAAATGTCATCGCTCCGGATTCCATTGCTTCCTTTGCACTCTCTACATACCAGCCAAAGGCCTCAAGTCCGGAGAATTTTACCTTGTCAATTCCGCCGATTGCATCAAACAGAGACATGGATGCTGTCGCCGCCATATAAATATTCTCTGTCGGCTGCCGGATCACAACAATATCATCCGCCAGATTTTCCGGTTCTTCTTCACCTTCCGGAACGATCAGATATTGCTTATCTTCATGGACATCGATCAACTTATATCCATCCTTATAATAGTATACATCGAATTCTGTCGCGTAAGTCAGATCCATTGTAGATTCATAGGTAAGCCCTTCGATCTCCGGTGCTTTTTTTGTCTTGTCGGCTGCATCTTTGGTCTTATCCTTTGTTACATCTGTACCTGCTGAATTATTACCGCTGTTTCCACCGGAGGCTGCGGTAGAACCGCAGCCTCCGAGCAGAAGTGCAGCTGAAAGCATTAACGCTGTGATTCTGCATCTTCTTATCTTCATTCTATTTTTCTCTCCTATTTCTCTGCCGCTGCTACTGCCGCATCAAACTTCTCGTTCGTCAGCTCTTCACATCCGTAGAGAACACCGTAAACCTTGATCCACTCCTGTTTTCCAAGCTCCGTCTTTTCCTCGGAAGAACGATCAACGAGTACCGGAATACCAAGTGTCGCAAGTTTCTCTGTCAGCTTCTCAAACTGCTCAGCCTGTTCTTCTACTGTCAGAGTCTCTTTCGCATCTTTGCTGTCTTTATCTTCTTTCTTGTCAGTATCTTTCGCTGCATTTGCATTTTCTTCTGAATCTTCTCTTGGAAGGATATCTCCTGTAAACAATGCAAGATTCACTTCACTCTTCACAAGGTTCTTCAACTTCAGTTTGTCCGCTGTTCCTGCATATGCAACTTCAGCATTCTTCTCTCCGTCTTTTGCTTTCATCTTATCAGCAATCTCGGATACTGTACAGTCTTTGCTCTTCATTCCAACTGCCGCAACATTGTCAAGAAGATCGAGATCTTTCATCATATTCAGAATCTCATCAGACTCTGCATAAGTATGATCTGTCGGTTTTTTCACAATGATCATATCCTGCTCAAGGCCAACCGGAACTTCCACATCCTCCGGAACGATCAGATATTTCACAACATTTCCTTTGTAAAGCTCTGCTGCCAGATCCTGTTCGCTTGTGCCGTTATTATCCTGAGTTGCGGATTCTTCTGCAGAAGAATCTAACTTGCTGTCGGTATCAGATTTCTTTGTGTCTGCTGACTTTGCATCCTCAGATCTGTTAATTGTGACGGATGCCACTTTTTTCTTAGAAGATTTTTCTGAGTCCGAATCATCCGCTTCTGGTTTCTTATCCTCTGCTTTTTCCGGGTCTCTTGCTGTGTCCTTCGTCATATCGATTTCAAGAAGTACAATCCCCCTGATCATAATGATAAATCTTGAAATATTCTGCATAGTCAAGCTTTGTCTCTGACTGATATTCCAAGCCTATGATTTCAGGTGCTTTTTCGTCCAACTTCTGGTTACTATTTGTTGAAGCAACTGTTCCGTTTGCAGATGTTCCTCCGTTAGCCGCTGCAAGATAAATGAAAATCGTATATTCTATCTCATGTGCGACAGACATTTTGTCCGTCATTCCAATAATCTTATTGTTCTGATTCAACGCAACCGGGATAACAGCTGTCGCTGATCCGCCGCCTTTTGTTGTGTAATACTTATTTCCGTTCGCTTTCACATACTGATAATGATCACTGCTGAACACAAGCGTTGCATAAGCCTGTCCATTCTGGATTGTCACTTTATTACAAGTAATCTGAACCTTACCTGTTCCACCGGACCAGGTAAAACGGTCCGGAGTATATACACCGTCTTTCAGTGTTGTTCCACTATCTACATGAGAAGTAGAGCCACTTGTATCGGATTCGTATTTTGATACATTATCCGCTTTTCCGTCGTTTCCATCTGTTTTTCCTGAATTAGTTCCAGGTACAGAACCGCCTGGAAAAGCAGAATTGTTTGTTCCTGTATTACCTGTATTGTTAGAACCACCAGTAGTTCCGGAATTTCCTATGTTTCCGTTGTTTCCTGTATTTCCGGAATCGCCTTTATTATTAGAATCTGTGGAATTAAGATCGGCAATCTTCTTCATTGTCTCTGACTGGAAAGTTAGCGTTCTGTCATACCAGATTCCTTTTTTAATGGAATAGGCTGCTACTGCAATTTCCTTATCCAATGCTTCTACCGGAACAGTATAAGTATATTTTCCTTCTTCATTTACCTGATAGGGAATCCAGGATGACTGATCTGCGCTTGCAGCCTCTTCCTTTGTTCCCATATACAGATAGCCGTAACCGGTTCCGCTTAATGTAAGCACGGCACTCATTTTTCCGTCTTTCGCTGTCAAGATACAATCCACTACTTTAAACATAGAAGAACTGGAAACTACGTCCATGCTGTAGATTCCGTTGGCTACTGTTGCTTCCGGTGTCGGAGTTGGAGTTGGCGCCGGATCTGGTGTTGAGGTTTCTCCCGGATTCGGAATGTACATCCATAAGTACTGTTTGTCATACCAGGTCTGATCTTTTGACTTTCTCAAAGATACCGGAATTGTCTGACCTGCTTTTTCTTTCGGCACATTGAAATGAAATGTCCATGCACCTTCTTCATCCTTTGTTCCTTCTATAACAGATGCTTTCAACAAGTCATCTTTTGAACCAAGATATAGCGCATCAAATCCTGTGTTGTTTGTCTTGATCGTAATATCAAGTTCGCCATCCTTTTCAACAACTGTTGATTCACTGACCTTGAACATTGCGAACTCTTCGGCGTTTTCTTTTACTACCTTCACAGATTCTCCTGTTACAGAAGGAGCTTCCTGCAGTGGCGGAAGTTCCGGTTCCGGAGTATTCGTAGAATCATTAGAATCTGTAAAAGGTTCTGACTTGCCTGTTTCATCTTTTATCTGTGTATCCTTGTTATCAGTTTTTTCGTCCGCAACCTGATCTGAGACAGTTGTGCCTGGATTTTTCCCGGTGGTTTCTGTATCTTTCTCTTCTGAATTATTTTCTGAGTTATTCTCTAAATTTGGTTTTGTTTCTGCTTCGATTGAATTCTGATTATCTGATTTATCCGAAGAATTATCAACTTTATCAGATTCCTCTGTCTGATCTTCTTTTGTTAAATCGTCATTTCCTGCGTCTTCTGTCTGACTCTCATCTTGTTTCTTATCTGGATCAGCTTCTTCCACCTCAACAGTTTCCTGTAAATTTGTCTCACACTGCTGCTCATTTTCTGCCGCATATGTTCTTGTATAAGACAATGGTGAAATCATCATAGAACCGGTCAGCATAAGCGCAAGCCATCTGCTCTTATTTTTCATTTCTTTTTTGTCTCCTCTTAAATTGTGAATTATAAAACACGGAAAATGGATAGAATTATCCTGAATCGAATGAATGATTTTTTCGGTACAATCAATTACTCGTGATCTGGAATTCGTATATTCCCCGCACCAGCGACCGGCAGGTTTCCTGACTTACAGATCTTCTATACAGAACACCTTCCCGGTCTCCCAGTGGATGTGTGGACTCTCCACACTTGTCTGTATAGGAGCGGTCTTCTGAAATCTAATTTCTAAGAAGACCGCATCTCTGCTCACAGTGACGAGTTCGTACAGGTCTTGCACCTGTTTCCCTTTTACCTGTTTCGATCAGGGATGTGGATAAACATTCCCTGATCAAACAGCACCGAACGCTATTATTTCTGACTAACTATAACATTTCATTATATTGAAGTCAACTATTCCGCCTTCACAGCCCAGCGCATCTTCGTAGATCTTGCTCTTCCGTTCTGTGCACATTCCTGCGCTGACGGACGCACAACATCTCTCGCATATTCGGAATAGATTCCTTCTTTATATCCTGCCTTGAGCGCTTTCTTTACAAGCTTGTCCTCTCCGGAATGGAAGGTAAGAATTGCTACTCTTCCGCCCGGTTTCAATGCTCCCGGAAGCTTCTCCATGAATTCATACAGCACTTCGAACTCATTATTGACATCAATACGAAGTGCCTGGAATGTTCTCTGGCAAGTCTTCTTGATAATATCCTTCTTTTCTTTATTATTTGGAAGAAAATCCAAAGTCTTCTCGATCACATTTCTAAGCTTCGTTGTTGTATCAATGCGATTGCCTCTGCGAATCTCATTTGTAATTGCTTTCGCCAGTTCTTCGCAGTATGGCTCATCTGAATTTTCGTAAAGCATTCCTGCGAGCTCTTCCTCGGAAATGTTATCAAGGCGCTCTGCTGCGCTGATGCCTTTCTCCTGGTTCAGTCGCAGATCCAGCGGTCCGTCAACTTTAAAGGAAAATCCTCTCTTCGGATTATCAATCTGCATGGAGGAAACTCCAAGATCCGCAAGGATAAAATCAAATCCTCCCACTTCTTTTGCAATCTCATCAATTGTACAGAAGTTCTGCAGACGGATACTTAAAATGTCTTCTCCGAATCCCTGATCTGCCAGACGTTTTCTTGTCTTCGCAGACTCTTCCGGGTCAACATCTGTTGCATAGATGTGCCCCCTCACCTTTCAAACATTCCAGCATTGCTTTCGTATGTCCACCGTATCCGAGTGTCGCATCGAATCCAGTCTCACCCGGCTGGATTTTCAGGAAATCCAGGATCTCATTTACCATGATAGAAATGTGCATTCCGGCAGGAGTATTTCCCTTCTGGATTACATGCGCGATTGTATCCTTGTATTTCTCCGGCTGTAACTCTTTATATTTTTCCTCGAATTTCTTCGGGTATTTTCCTTTGTATCTCACACGACGCTTGTGCGGTGTCTGTGATTCTTGTATGTTCTGACTGTTCTGTTCGCTCATTTCGCTCTCCTGTTCTTATTTTTACAACGTATGTACAGTATACCATGAAAGTTATTCACAATATACCATGAACTTTGAAATGTTTTCCACATAAGTCTTCATATTTTTCACCTATTCACATTTCTTTACCGGAACCTGCATGGATTCGCTATTTTATCCAGCTGCATATCTTACTGCCACGTTCATCACTCCCGCAAGCATCATCACAACCACCGGATTCAGTTTTGTCTTACGAAGCAGTAACAGACAGATTCCGAAGATCACCACCATAGACCATTTTGTCGCCGCAAACTGCACAATTCCATCTGTCCAAAATGCAGTGTGCAGAATTGCGATACCTGCGGATGCGATCAGTGCAACAACTGCCGGTCTTAGGGATTCCAGCACGCTCTGGAACATTTTCATTTTCTTATATCTTAAATAAAACCATGCGATCAAAGTTACGATAATACAAGACGGCAGAATGCACCCACAAGTCGCCGCAACAGATCCCGGAATTCCCGCAATCTTGCTGCCGACAAATGTTGCCGCATTGATCGCAATCGGCCCAGGTGTCATCTGGGAAATCGTGATCAAATCTGTGAATTCTGTCATCGTAAGCCAGTCGTGCTGCGACACTACCTGTTCTTGAATCAGAGGCATCGCCGCATAACCGCCGCCAAAGCTGAACATTCCAATCTGAAGAAAGCTTAAAAACAATTTCAAATAAATCATTTCTCTTCACTTCCTTTCTTCGTGATCTTTTTCTCAATTAATGCGCGGAGTACTCCGACAATTCCACAGATCAGAATCACATAGACTACATTTACCTCAAATATGCAGGAAGCTATAAATGCCCCCCCAACCATAAGTACGTATGACAAAGCATCTTTCTTCTTCACGATTCCGGCACCCATGTCATATGTCACAGATGCGATCACGGCACCCACTCCGGCCTGCATTCCTTCGAGCATTAAGCTGATGATCTGGTTACTTCGAAATGCCTGATAACCGGCAGAAAGTATCGATATAATAAGAAATGGTGGGATTACTGTCCCGGCAATTGCTGTCAGAATCCCCGCAATTCCAGCCAGTTTATATCCGATCACGATTGCTCCGTTCACTGCGATTGCTCCCGGTGCCGACTGCGCGATCGCCACAAGATCCAGCATCTCCTCTTCTTCGATCCAATGATATTCATCTACGAACTTTTTCTTCATCAGGCTGACGATCACATAACCTCCACCAAATGTGAACGCGCTTAAGTAAAAGGTTGACCAGAAAATCTTCCACAATTTTTTATCTTGTTTTTTCCCTTGCGTTTTTTCTTGTTGTTCTTCCATATATTGTCCTCGTATATTATGATTATGCGAATTGCGTAGCACTAGAACTCCCGCCACACTATATGCTATTGACAGGCAAAATTCCCTAACTATGATATTCTTTCTCTTGTAGTCTATCGCAATCAAAATGATTATGCAATCGCCTTGAATTTTTTACATTATATTTTCCTTTTTGAAACCTTAATTTTATCTGAATTTTCCCTATTTGGAAAATGATTATGATACAATGAGAACAGTAATATTTATCATAAAGGAGATTGAAATTGAAAAACCCTTTTTTTCGATTATCTTATGCCGTTCTCCTGTGTTGTTGCCTGACCGGATGCGGTAGCATACAGCACAAATCCAGTACGGACACGGCGCAGGCGCAGGGTACTAAGGCACCACCCAAGACAGCGGATGATTTTTCTATCTCATCAGATTCTGAAAATGAAACTGTAGATGAAACTTCTTCTGCTGATGCCGCCACCCCCCCATCTGCTTCTGAATCTGAATCCGTAACTCAGCAGGAACTGCTGACCGGCGCAGCAGTTCTTTACAGCAATGGACAGGAGATCAGCTTTGACCCTTCCTGGCAATACGCAGACTTTTCTGCAATCAATTCTGGAACAGCTACTATTTATCTTGCAGATTCTGACCGCAAGGATATCGTCGTTGGCGTGAATGCCGGACATGGAACTTCCGGTGGTGCTTCTGTAAAGACACAGTGTCACCCGGATGGTTCTCCAAAGACAACCGGCGGAAGCACTGCTCAGGGTGCAACTTATGCGACTGCAGTTTCCGGGGGAATGACATTTAACGATGGAACTGCTGAAAGCACTGTTACACTTCAGATGGCTCAGATTCTGAAAGATAAGCTGCTTGCTCAAGGATATGATGTCCTTATGGTGAGAAATAGCGACGATGTCCAGCTTGATAATGTTGCCCGCACCGTACTCTGTAACAATGTAGCTGACTGTCACATCTCACTCCACTGGGATGGAGATGGATTGGGATATGACAAAGGCTGTTTCTACATTTCTGTACCGGATGGCCTGAAAAGTATGGAACCTGTCGCTTCCCACTGGCAGGAACATGATGCACTTGGAGCATCTCTTGTAGAAGGACTTCGTACGGAGGGAATGACCATTTATCAAAATGGTTCTATGAATATCGACCTGACGCAGACTTCTTATAGTACGATTCCGTCTGTTGATATGGAACTTGGAAATGCAAGCTCTGACCACAGTGATTCCACACTAAATAGTCTGGCTGATGGTCTAACTGCCGGAGTCAATGCTTATTTTGGAAATTAGAATTCTTATTGTGATATTTATTTTATTTTTTAAGGAGGAGTTTTATGGAGCCACTCATTCGTGTTAAAAACATGTACAAGATTTACAACCCTGGAGAAAATGAAGTCCGCGCTCTGGATGATGTTTCTCTTGAGATCAACCAGGGGGGGGAATTTATTGCCATTGTCGGACATTCCGGTTCTGGTAAATCTACATTTATGAATATGCTCGGCTGTCTTGACACACCTGATTCCGGGGGGGAATATTTTCTGGACGGAAAAGATGTTGCCAATCTCTCAGACAATGAACTGTCTGATATCCGCAATCACAAGATCGGCTTCATCTTTCAGGGATTTAATCTGATCCCAAACCTGGATGCACTTGGAAATGTAGAACTTCCACTGATTTACCGCGGACTTGGAAAGCAGCAGAGAAAAGAGATTGCCGGGGAAGCACTGTCGAAAGTTGGACTGGAAAATCGTATGGATCACAGACCGAACCAGCTTTCCGGTGGACAGCAGCAGCGTGTCGCTGTAGCCAGAGCAATTGCCGCACAGCCGCCGATCATCCTTGCCGATGAGCCGACCGGTAACCTGGACAGTAAGTCGACTATCGAGATCATGAATATTCTGAAAGACCTTCATAAGTCTGGAAGAACAGTTATTATCATTACACATGATGATGAAATTGCCAATCAGGTAGACCGCGTTGTCCGCATTATGGATGGAAAGATTGTGAGTGATAGTGTAAATCAGTAACAATTTAAATGGTTACCCGCACTTAAAGAGAAAGGCAGTACTTTACGATTTCTCAATCGTTGAAGCACTGCCCTCTCTTTATGTTTCTTATTAGATATTTCTTAGTAGAATTTCTAATTACTTCTATTCACTTTTTATTCTACTGATACAAGCTCAATCTTGAAGTTCAGTTCTTTTCCTGCCATCTCATGGTTTGCATCGAAAGTGATTGTTGTCTCTTCCTTAGCTGTTACCTTTACCGGAAATGGCTGTCCATACTGATTGGACAGGTAAACCTGCTGTCCCACTTCAAGGTCTTCAGATCCCGGAAGCTCTGCGATTTCTACTGTGAAGATAGCTTCCGGATTCGGCATTCCATAAGCTTCTTCCGGCATCAGATGGATGTCCACTACCTGACCAACTTCCATATCAGCTACTGCTGCATCAAATCCTTTGATCATCTGTCCTGCACCGCATACAAACTCAAGCGGCTCTCCACGGTCATAAGAAGAATCAAACTGAGTTCCGTCATTGAATGTTCCTTTGTAATGTGTACGGCATTTCTTTCCAACATTCTTCCCTTCCATTGTAGTGTGTGATCCGCATCCGCCACCGCAGCTACTTCCACAAGAATGTCCCTCTTCATGATCTCCACAGGAATGTCCTTCCTCATGATGATGATGATCACATGTAGCTCCTCTGGATACAAGCTCACCTTTCAGGTATGCCTCTACTGCCTGATCTGCATCTCCCTGAGCACCTGAACACAATTCAACACCAGCCTCTGCAAGTGCTGTCTGAGCTCCGACACCGATTCCACCACAGATCAGAACATCTACGTTCTGTCCTGCAAGCAGTCCTGCCAGTGCTCCGTGTCCTTCCCCCATTAGAACCGATTACTTCACTGGAAACCACCTTATCATCTTCCACTTCGTACACTTTGAAAGTCTCTGTCTTTCCAAAATGCTGGAAAATATTTCCGTTGTCATAAGTTACTGCAATTTTCATTGTAAAATCCTCCGTTTCAAAATTCCCTGTCAGACTAGTATAATCCATTACGCAGGTAAAAGCAACCTTTGTGTAAACGCGGCGTTGCGCTTTGTAGCAGTTACTGTTCACACGGTGTGCGACCAGCAACGCAAACAGTATCATTGACACAATCTCCTCAAGACACTATACTTGTTATAAAACTTACTCCAAACCATCAGAAAGTGAACACAACCATGGAATATGAACACATTACCCACTCCTTTGAACCAATATATAATGAAGACTCCGAGATTCTGATTCTTGGAACTCTTCCTTCTGTAAAATCACGGGAAAATAATTTCTACTACGGACATAAACAAAATCGATTCTGGAAATTGTTGGCGAAACTTTGTGAGGAGGAAACTCCGCAGACAGTTGAAGAGAAAACGGCCATGTTACTCCGCCACCATATCGCTATCTGGGATGTTATTCAAAGCTGTGACATCAAAGGCTCCAGTGACAGCAGTATCAAGAATGTGATACCAACTGATCTGAAACAAATCTTAGATCATTGTCAGATTCGACAAATCTATGCAAATGGAAATAAAGCCGGAGCTCTTTATAAGAAATATCAGCAGCCGCTGACCGAAAGAGACATCCTCGTACTCCCTTCCACCAGCCCGGCCAATGCCGCCTGGTCACTGGATCGTTTGTATGAAAAATGGAGTGAGATACTGAGGTGAATTATATTGCCTCAGTTCTCACTCCATTTTTATTCGAATAAATTACTATTTCAAACAACTTAGATTATTCGCTAACCTGCGCTCTTCTCTGCTCAAACACTGCTGCCAGTCTCGGCAGAATCTTATTGCATGCCATCGTATATGCCGCGCCAAATACATTTGCCCCCCCAATACGAAGCGCTACCGCATACGGCATCCCAAACAAGCCGGATGCAATCGACAATGCACCAAATGTATTAAATGCTGTCTGCCATGCATACCCTGCAGAATACCCAACTCCAATTCCTCCGATCATTCCGATGTACGGATACATTGACTCCGGAAGTACCAGGTACAGGACAACGAATAACAGACAACCTACTATATTAAATGCAGCTCTCTTACCTGCCCGCTCTTTGCAGTCATCCGGGAATGGAAGACAAACAGACATGCTTGCGATCCCTGCCCACATTGCTCTCGGAAGTCCAAGCAATGACATGAATAACATTGCACTGGAAACAACTAATGAAAGACGAATGTACCATCTGTTTCTTGCAGAGCTGATATTGAACTCGCGGAACAAATCAAGAAATGATCTTCTATACGGTCTGTTCTTCTGATTCTTATAGAAGATTGCCATACACAATACCATTCCAACCAAAAGGCCAGCCACGCGATACAAATACTCCTGTCCGGTCACATCATATCCTTGAAGAAGAAGATATCCAAGAACAAATGTAGAATGATTGTACATGATTACATTGTGACATCCCAGAATCATAAGAAGCAAAATACATACTATATTAATAAAGAATGCCGGAACCGGTGACACCATATTCGAAAGCTTCGGTCCTGCAATCAATATTCCAAAGATTCCGACGATGGAGGCCAATCCGTGCGTTGTACGAATTCCAAAATCTGCCTGTCGAAGAACAAGCACCGCAAGAAGCACTGTAACGCCTACTACACTGTTGTTATTCCCTGTGAAATGACTGTATAAAGAAACTACCGCCACACAAAATGCCATTACAAGATAGACTTTAAAATTATAAATAAGAATGTGGCGATACCTTTCCTTCTTGTCTTCTGTCGCTTTGATCAGCTGCTTAGATGCAACTGAACTGAGCTGTAACTCCTGATAAAATGTCATATATCTCTTCCTCCCACTGTTATTTTTTCTTCAAAAGATCAACGAGAAACTATAATACAAATCCATCTCGGAGTCAATAAAAACTTTATTAAAATTTTCTGATAAATCTGAATTATTCAAACAATATATAGAATTTAATTTTTAGACTTTACAAAACGCAGGCTCTATGGTAAGATAGTTTGTGTCGAGCGGAAGTGGCGGAATGGCAGACGCGCTAGATTCAGGTTCTAGTGGGAGTTTTATCCTGTGGGAGTTCAAGTCTCCTCTTCCGCATGGTTGAAAAGTACGAGAAAGCCTTATTTTATAAGGATTTCTCGTCTTTTTTTGTTATCTGAAATTTGCCCATTTTTGGTTACCTCTGGTTACCTCTTTGGTTACCTCTGTTATTTTTTCTCTCCCATTCGGGAAATCAATCACATTTTTACGGTTATAATTCTTATCCAATGCACGATCCAGCTGACTGACAATCTCTTCAGGACGTTTTCTGTCATAACAATAATTGTTATAAGTTGTTCTTTCATCCTCATGTCCAATGATCTTTCTGACTGTATTAATATTGATTCCTTCGTCAATCATCGATGAGATCACCGTCTTTCTCACTTTATGAGGACTTCTGTATGGAATATCAAGATACTTACAGTATTTTCTCAAACGACATGCGATTGCATTTTCCGTAATTCTCTTTCCCTGATTCATAAATAAATAAGAACCTGAGCAGCCATTTCTCTCATTCGCAGCCATTGCAAGTTTAATGACCAGCTTCGCTTTTTCAATCAAAGGAATTTCCCTGTCACCGGCATCTGTCTTTGTATGTTCCACAACTTCTCTAGATGTTTTTCTAAATTTCCCATCCGGTCCCTCTGTATAGCAGCTTGTTTCCATATGTTGGATATGAATATGATCCCGGCTCACGTCACTCTCTTTCAGTGCAACCAGTTCTCCCGGACGAACCCCCCCTAGATAAAACTGAAGGATCACTGCTAACGATGTTGTGTTATCCGGATTTTCTTCATACTCTTTCCATGCCTCTTCTATGATTAGCAGCTGTTCGTTTTCCAAATAAACTTGCGTCTCATCTGATTTCTTCTTTTCCTTACGAAACATCTTTGCATTAATCTTGACCTGTGCAAATGGATTGGAATTGATAAAACCTCTGTCAATCGCATACTCCATGCAATGCCTCATGATAAATGACATTGTATAATACTGTTTTTTAGTCATGTGATTTGTTTTTATCATTCCATGAGCCCACTCATCCAACATCAACTTATTGAATTTCTTCAAGGGTATTGTTGCAATTTTAGTTCCTTCGTAAAATCTCGACCATTCTGTAGAATAACGTTTTACCGATGCCGACTTCAAAGTATGAAGCTGAAAATATTGTAACCACATCGGATAGACTGTCGTAAGTGTAATCTCATCCTCTGCATTCTCTTCACAGTTAGTATTTACGATCAGATTTTCCAGTTCCTTTTGTGTACTTCTTTTGACTAATCGCCTATGATCTGCTTTCGTCTCATCATAAAAATGTGTATACCACTTTCCATCCTTTCCTTGCCATATTTTATATTTGTGCGCTTTTAAAATATCTCTTCTTCTCATCATAGCCATTTTCTTCCGCACATCATCTAATGTTATAATACCATTACCGATTGCTTCAGACAATAACTCTTTCACATCCATTTCGTCATATCCCAAAGCTTGCATCACCCCTTTTTAATTTTTTTCTGTCAGTTTTACCGATGGCTGATTCTCAAAGGCAAGATTTTAAGGCCTTCATATATAGAAACGTTTCAAGGGGGGGCTTATACAACCATCGATACTGAAGTTTCAAAAAAATAGGTGATAAGAATCTGACGGTGATACTATGATAATTCTTTGATTAGAAAATACAACGATAACTTTTAGGGCAAGATGCGCCCTTGAGTAACTCTAATTTCCTTTTGGAAATCAGCTACCTGGCAATCTTGATGGATTTCGCTCCCCCCATTCCCTCGAATCTGTATATAACTGTTAAACATAAGTGATGTTTACGCCATCTAACATATACCCAAATAGATTATTCCAAAAATTAGGGAATTTTGAAAATATAGATGGAACGCATCTGCCTACGTGAAATTAATTCTACGCTAAAAGTATAATTTCAAAAAAACGCCTCCCGGCTATTTCAACCGAGAGGCAATTTCTAAAAGAAGGGATGAAAGAAAACTAACTATTCAACTTTTTCTTGTAATATATAAATTCTTGATTCAAAATCAGTGCATGGCGTTACATTTCCCGGAACTTGCCCTGCTGTTACATCTGTCGTGATCAGTCCCCAATTCATCAACTCATCTCCATAATTCTCTGTATTTGCTGATAAATTCTTATAAAGTTTATCTGGATCAAGTCCCTGCAGCTTTATTCTGCTGTATGGCATATTTACACCATTTAATACACGATAATATCCTACAAGTGCTGTTGTTTTCTCTTCATTAACTACCATCCAAATAGTTTCATTTCCCTCAAATGGACTTTTCAATCTGTAAAATGTTCCAAACTGTATCAACTGACGATACTTTTTCATAAATAGGCTTTGTGCCTTTACCTCTTCAATTTCAGAATCGGATAATTTATTCAAGTCCAACTCGTAACCAAACGTTCCAAAATAGGCCACATTTGCTCTTGTATGTAACGGTGTATTTCGAAAAACCTGATGATTTGGTATTACAGACACATGACTTCCCATACTGCTGATCGGATAACACATTGATGTTCCATACTGAATTTTCAACCTTTCAATTGCATCAGAATCATCGCTTGTCCATCCTTGTGGTGCATAATAAAGCATTCCCGGATCAAAGCGTCCTCCTCCGCTTGCGCAAGACTCAAATAAGATTTTTGGAAATTCAGATGTCAATCTTTCATACAAATCATACACTCCAAGTATATAACGATGGAATATTTCTCCCTGTCGTTCTGCTGGATAGGCAATGCTATAACACTCTGTAATGCTTCTGTTCATATCCCATTTTATGTATGAGATTTTTGCTTTTGAAAGAATCTTTGAAATCATTGTATAAATGTAATCAACAATCTCTTTTCTTGAAAAATCTAATACATATTGATTACGTCCATGTGAATTTGTTCTTCCCGGTGTTTGTAAGATCCAATCCGGATGTTGACGATATAGGTCTGAATCCTTATTTACCATCTCTGGCTCAATCCATAAACCAAATTGCATACCAAGGTTTTCTATGCGATCTGCCAGACCTTCAATCCCATTCGGAAGCAATTCTTTATTGACTATCCAATCTCCCAATCCAGCACGATCATTTCTACGTTTACCAAACCATCCATCATCAAGAACAAATAATTCAATGCCGCATTCCTTTGCTTTCTCTGCAATTTTCACCAAACGTTCTTCTGTAAAATCAAAATACGTTGCTTCCCAGTTATTATTCAATATTGGTCTGACACGATCACGCCAATATCCTCGTGCAAGGCGTTTTGCGTATAATTTATGAAAATTCTGACTCATCTCATTAAGTCCATTATCAGAATAAAGCATGACTGCTTCTGGCGTCTGAAAACTTTCTCCTGATTCCAATTTCCAGTCAAATCCATTTGGATTAATTCCTACTGTAACTCGTGTCACATCATGTGTATCTACTTCTGCCTGAATTCTAAAATTGCCGCTATAGATGAAACTAAATCCGATTGCTTCTCCCATAGATTCATCTGTATTTTTTCTTTTAAGAACCATGAACGGATTCTGTTCATGCGAGGAATTCCCACGCATACTATCAATTGCCGTAATGCCCTGTTCCAAAGTCCTCATCTTCACATGACGCTCTCTTGCCCATGCACCAGACAGTTGCATCCAAACATAATCTTTATCCGGAAGATCCAGATTCAAACTCATTGCTGTAAGCAAATGTACCGGCATTTTCCCTGTGTTTTTTATGCAGACACTCCTGGCGATCGCACTGTATTCAGAAAAGATCGTATACAGCAATTCCACTACAACTCCCGTAAGAGAATCTTTCAAAAAGATCTTAAGCGTCATCGCTTCTTCTTCAGACTCTGCATAGGTAGCCGGAAGCCCCCCCTGAAGTTTTGGCTTTCCTGGTAAAATCTGATATCCGTCATATTCAAATTCTGAGATTCTGCTTCCATTTTTCTGTAATATTTCAATTGCAGAATGACGATAGTCCGTTGTCCCATATACCGGATATTCCTGTCGAATATGCTCCAATGAAAAACTTTTGTCCCCCCCTTCATATACATAGGAGGTCATCGGACGTTCTATTTTCTCCACCAGATAAGAAAAATTCTTCTTATCATGGATTTTCTTTCCGTAATAAATTTGTCCCATATGTCCGTTTTCTAATACGCACATAATATAGCTTATCTGATCATTATATAAATGAAATGTCTTTGTCTCTTTATGAAATACAATATTTCTCATATATATTTTCCCTTGTTATTGGTATTTTGCAACAATCTTCTGCATTAAATCCCATTTCTTTTCCATGTCTGCAACAAGCTTAAATTGTGTTCGACATCTATCAAGATTATGGTCTTCTCTATGAATCTTAAAATAATGATCTCCTTCCAGATAATCCGTCAGGAATCGTATTCCGCATTCAAAAGTCATCACCTTAGCTCCCATTGGCAAAAGTTCTATTTCTTTTGTTGTCAATTGTTCTCTACATTCTTCAAGAAAACCTTTCGTATAAAGTTCAAATAACTCCATACTACAAGTAACCTTCTCTAAATCTTTTTCATCCTCTGCTGCTGTACTCGCACCAAAGCGAATAGAATCGCCAAAATCATTCATCGCCAGTCCTGGCATAATCGTATCTAAATCTATTACACAGAGTCCTTTTCCTGTAGCGTAATCTATCATAATATTATTTAACTTTGTATCATTATGTGTTACTCGTAATGGGATCTCACCTTTTGCCAATAGTTTTCCAAAAACACTTGATATTTCTTCACGCTCAAGGACAAACCGAATCTCCTTTTGTACTTTTGCTGCACGGCCAAAGCTATCTTTTTCAACAGCCTCCTTAAATGCAATCAATCTAGATTCTGTATCATGAAATCCCTTAATTGTTTCATTCAGTGTTTCTGCTGGATAATTTGACAATAATTTTTGAAAATGTCCAAATGCTACTGCGCTTTCATAAAAATCTTTCGGATTTTCTACAAGATCATAGCTTGTTGCATCTGTGATATACTTATAAGATCTCCAGTACTCTCCTTTGGAATCCACAAAATAATATTTTTCATCTTTTGCCGGAATCAAATTTAATGTTTCTCGCTCTGGATCTCCTCCATTTTTCTTTATTATTTTCTTTAAGTATGTTGTGACGCCTTCAATATTCTGCATTAATTCAACTGGGTTAGTAAAAATCTCCTGATTCACTCTTTGCAAAATCACTCTTATTGATCCCATTTTTCCAATCTCATACGTCAACAAATAAGTGTCATTGATATGTCCACTTCCATAGGGCTTGATACTAATAAGATTACCTTCAAACTGAAATCCATTAATTGCTTCTTTCAACTGTTCTTCTGATACTCTATTCATCACTTACTCCCTTCCCATAAATGCTGAGGATAAATCCCTTCATCATTTTATGGTTTTCAATTTCTATTTTGTCTCGTAGGCGCTGTATTCTTCAAAATCAATCACAGTTTTTCTAATTCTGGCTTCTTCAGCTGCAAGAGCCATCAAATGACTTGCCACAGAAACTGACGCATCTGTTTTTCCTGTTTTTCCTTCTCCAACCATACGAACAAACTCGCGCATCATACTCATATCACTTCCGCTATGTCCCTTTGAAGGTGTATGAAGTTGAATCAAATCATTTGTTCCACTTACAAAATCTATGATTTCTATTGTTCCTGCCTCCATATCACCTTTTAATTCGCCTTTAGTTCCCATAATTCGAATTCTTCTTGCGCACTGGTTTGTAAACGCTGTCATCAAAAATGAAGCTGTAACTTGGTTTTCAAATTCGATATCTACTGTCTGATGATCCACAACTGTATTATCAGAATGGAACACGCATCTTCCATAAGGTCCTTTCTTTAACTCCTTTAGGACATGTTCTGAATCTGCCTGATCAGTTACTGCATATACAAGTCCGTCTTCCACAGCTTTCGGATGTTCTAAGTAAAAACGTGGTGCATAAAACGGACATTTATCTCTATGTTCACATCCGTCCATGCAATATCTCGGTGCATTTACAGGTGCATTTTCTTCTGTAAAATATGTAAGTTCTCCAAAAGAACTGATTTTTTTACACTTACTATCAGCTAACCATAACATAATATCCATATCATGACAGCATTTCTGCAATATCATTGGACTTGATTCTTCTTTATTTCTCCAATTTCCTCTCACAAAGCTATGTGCATGATGCCAATATCCTACTTCCTCAATATGCTGAATTGACATCATTCTTCCAATTCTTTCCTCGTCTAAAATTTCTTTTATTTTTGAGAAAAAAGGTGAGTAGCGCAAAACATGGCATACCGATAATATTCGATTATATTTCTTTGCCATTGCTCCCATTTTTACAATTTCGTCTTTATTTGGAGACATCGGTTTTTCACATAAAACATGATATCCTTTTTGCAATGCCATAGTAACCGGTTCATAGTGCATTTTATCCTGTGTACAAATCATAGCACAATCTGCAATTTTGTCTTGTTGTAATAATTCTTCATATGATTCATACTGTAGCTCTTTTGGAATATTATGTTTTGCCGCAAAAAGTTCTCTACGTTCTTGGTCTGGTTCTGCCACAGCTACCACTTTAAATTCATCTGGGTGATCCAATGCATACTGAGAATATACATAGCCACCCCCCCTCAATCCTGCCCCCCCAATCAAAATACTGGTTACCTGCTTCATCGTTTTTCTTCCTTCCTCATTCTCAATTCTTAAGTTGTATTTTTAATACCGTGTCTTTTTCATCAGGCAATGGATAAGTAAATACCGGATCATCTCCAAATGATACGAATGCAACATCTGTATAAAGAGCTGTATTCCATGCTTCTCCTCTTTTCACTTCACTTCCATCAGCTAAATATGTAATTCTATCCAGTTTTTCAGGACTGATTCCATAGAGCGGAAGTGCTCCTAAAGGTGTCTCATAAACATGTGCATAAATCACTCCGTCTTTCTCTGTATATCTTCCCCAATCAGGTTTCTCAAGATCTGATATTCCACATCCATAAATACTTTCTTTATTCTTATCCATCCAGTTTCCGACTTCTTTGAGTATTTCAACACTTTCCTTTGGAATGTTTCCTTTTGCATCAGGTCCTACATTCAAAATCATATTTCCACCCTTACTAACACACTCTACAAGTTTTCTCACTAACATTTCTGGTGTTTTATACTGATGGTCGAAGTTGCAATATCCCCAGTGATTATTCATTGTTGCGCAAAGTTCCCATGGAATTGGCTCTCCATTGATATCACATACTCCTTTTGGCGGAATGATCTGTTCCGGACTTGCAAAATCACCACTGTAAATTAACGGATTATCTGTTGCAATACTTCCATGGTTATCTCCAGCACCTTCTAAACGATTATCAATGATTACATCCGGCTGATAGTGACGTACCATTTTGATCAATTCTGTTGCTTTCCATTTTTCACCTGTCATATCGTCATAAGAAAAATCAAACCATAATAAATCTAATTTCCCATAATTTGTAACAAGTTCTTTTACCTGTCCATGCATGTAATCCAAATATCTGTCAAAATCAATTTTTTCATCCTTGTATGCTTCATTATTTCTCATCGGGTGCTGACGATCTCCATATTTCGGGAAATCCGGATGTTTCCAGTCAATAATGGAAAAATAAAGTCCTACCTTTAAATCCTCTTCTCTACATGCATCTACAAATTCTCTTACCAGATCACGTCCGGCTTTTGTATTTGTTGATTTATAATCTGTAAGTTTGGAATCAAACAAACAAAAACCATCATGGTGTTTTGCAGTTAATACTACATATTTCATTCCTGCTTCTTTGGCTAATCGAACCCATTTTTTTGGATCATAATCTACTGGATCAAATTGTTCAAAATACGTTCTGTATTCTTCTACAGTCATCTCTTTTTCCGACATAACCCATTCACCACAAGCCGGAATTGAATATAATCCCCAATGTATAAACATTCCAAATCGTGCATCCATAAACCACTTTGTTCGTTCTCTAATTTCCTGATTCATTTATTTTCTCCTCGTCTTTCAATTATCTACAATTAACCTTTCACAGCACCGCCGGATAATGCTTCAATAAAGAATTTACTAAATACGCAATATAAGATTACCGGTGGAAGAATGATAACAACCATTGCTGAAAACAGTCCGTTATAGTTCGTATTAAATGATGTTGTAAATGTTGACAGCAATGCCGGAACTGTTAATTTTTCTCTTGTGATCAATACAAGTGATGCCCAGTAATATTCATTCCAGTTACTCAGAAAGGCTAAAACTGCAGCTGTCATAATTCCCGGTCGTGCAATTGGGAAAATAACTTTTACCCATGTTTGGAAATAAGTACAACCATCAATTCTTGCAGCTTCCTCCAACTCTTTTGGAATATTGTCATAATAATTTTTTATAACAAAGAAGCTGACTGCGATACCACTACAAGAGTAAATTAAAATTAATGCCGCACGTGTATCATATAAATGCAGATTATTAATAAGGTTATATACCGGATATGTTAAAGCTGTTGCGGGAATAAACATAGTGGAATATAAAAGAATATTTACCAGTGCTTTACCACGAAATTCCATTCTTGCCACTACATAAGCTGACATAGAGATCATAACCACACTGATCAATACAGATACGCCTGCAACAAACAAACTGTTTCCGAAATAACGAAGTACATGAAGGTCTTTAAATGTAGAAATATATCCATCAATGCAAATCGACTCCGGAAGTTGAAATCCTGGTCTTGCCATAGGATCTTTTTTCAAACTTGATAATCCCAACCATACTAATGGTACGAGTGATATAATCAGTGCCCATGCTAAACAAATATATGTAACGATTTTAGTCCCTGTCGGCATATTTTTTACTGTTTTTCCATGTAAAGATTTTTTCATTATTTATCACGCTCCTCCCTAATGTTTCTCTTTTTTGAATGAAACACTGTATGCGAAATTAATTACAAGAATAATGACCATACCTGCTAAAATCTGTATCATAGCCACCGCATTTGCTCGTCCAAACTGAGTCCTCGGACTTGTGATTGCTAACTCTCGAATCACATAACTGATACTGTACGTTCCCGCTGCTCCTTTTGTCAGGAAATAACTTCGTTGTAAAGAAGGAATCCTGAGGTTGCTGCAAGCACAGATACTGTTTTCAGCGTTCCTTTAATCATTGGAATTGTAATGAACCAATCCTGCTTTAATCCGCTGGCTCCATCTAACATTGCCGCTTCTCTCACTTCTTCCGGAACTGCCATGATATTACCAAGTATCATTAATGTTGTTGTTCCTGTAAAGAAAATATAGGCACATGTCATAGCAATAAATGCCGGTCCTTTTAACAACAGAACACTATCTGTAAAGTCCTTGTTGAAAATTCTAATGATAGGATTGATAATTCCATAGGATGGATTATATAACTGTAAAAAAATCACTCCCATCGCCGCTGTGGAAATCATATTCGGAATAATGTAAACATTTCGTACAAACTTAATTCCCTTTACCTTTCTTGATAATGCAAGTGCTATCAAGGTAGCAATCGGAATCTGAACTATTGCACCAAGGAGTGCCCAGGTTGCAGAGTTTTTAAGTGCTTCCCAAAAGAATGGATATTTTTTAAATATGTACTCATAGTTGTTCCATAAATCCTGAAATCCAAAAAATTCCGGAGATGTAATATTACTGTAATCCCACTTACAGAAAGATGTCACAAATACCGTAATGATTGGATAAAGGTAGAACACACAGAATGCCAGAATTGTTGGTGCTAAAAAGGCAATAATAAATCCTGTACGTCTCATCCCCAATTTACTTTTTTTCTTATTGTTAATACTTTCTTTCAATTTAATACCTCCAATAAAAACGGGAAGGGACAACATTCCCCTCCCTCATTGAAACTAAATCATTTATAATTAACCAATCAATGCAAGCAATTCTTTCTGAAGTGCTTCAAATCTTGCATCAATGTCTGTTCCGGAAACAGCACACTCCATAAGTGCGTTTATAATCGCTTTGTTAACGTCAGATCCCCATGTATATTTCATGTCGATTACAATTGTATCTGCTTCATTAACCTGAGCACATGCTTTAGCAAGTTTCATTGTAGCAGCATCTCCGCTCTGCTCTGCAAGTGCATTCAGATCAACTGTTGTGTTACATGGGTTTGCCTGAGCACCTGTAAAAATTTTTTCCTGAACTTCCGCACTTGTCATATACTTAACAAATTCAAGCGCAAGTGCTGTCTTCTCTTCACTCATGCTGTTTGCAACTGTAAGTCCGCCACCTGCTGATGAAATAGAGATATTTCCCGGGAACAGTGCTGGCTCAATTGCATCAACCAGAGATTCATCAATTCCACTTGCATTCCATACACCATTGAAAAGTACTCCTACTTTTCCATTTGTATTAAACTCAGCCATCAGATTTCCATTATCATCTGTTGTATGCTCTGAACCATTTGCCTGATCTAATTTTGCTGTTGTCTTGAATGCATTAGCAAACTCATCAGAATTAACAATATCTTCTGTCAACTCAGACTCTACCATCTTCTTTCCAGCGTCTGTAGATGCCATAATTGCATTTATAATACATCCAGATCCCTGTCCGGCAATATATCCATAGGATTCATCACCTAAACCTGCAATCTTTGTCATTGCATCTCCGAATGTATTCCAGTCTGCAAATGCATCTGCAGAAACACCCGCTTTTTCAAACAGCGCTGCATTATACCAAAGACCACGACTTTCGATCTGATCATGTACAGCATAAATATGACCATCTAGATCATGCTGTGTATAGTTAAGTCCTACTGCGTCCTGAAGATTATTTTCATCAATATATGGCTTCAGATCATAAACAAGCTCCTGTGAAATTGCAGCCTGTGGTACTCCATTTCCTCCAACATCTACCATATCCGGGTATGATCCACCAGCAACCTGTGCACTAACAATATCATCTCTGTTCTCAACAGCAATCGGTTTAAAAGTTACATCTCCGTCTGCATGTTCCTGTGCAAATTCATCATAGATATCTCTCATTACCTGTGCTGCCGGCCATTCACTTTCATCCTGATAATATCCATGATAAAACTCCAAAACATTTTCATCACCGGAAGCTTTCTTATCTCCTTCGTTTCCTGAACTGCTTCCACATCCTGCTAATACGGATACACCCATTGCTGCTACTAGAAGTACACTTACCAATTTCTTTCTCATCTTTTTTCCTCCTGTGTTTCTCCTTATTTGTTGAATTAATTCTACCCTACTTTTTGTGCATTTTGAATGTATGGTATTGACAATAACATGCATGTTGTTTACACATTACCGAACAAAGCATGGATTATTTTTACCTCGTGTCAATATTTTACATGTTTTGCACAAAGAAAGAGTGCACACCAACTCACTTCAAGTCAATATGCACTCTCTCCAACTATTTCATTTTTATATTTTCTTCAAATTCTTGTACTGAGATTGTTCCCGCCAATAAATCAAAAATTGATTCAGTAAAATAATTTTTTTGTTCTAGTGACCAGATGTTACTTGGAACTTCTATTTTTTCATCAGCTTCAAGAACCAATGATACCGCTTGATATAATTTATCTTTATTTTCCTTATATAGCTCTACCGAAACATCCGGATTCGCCGGAATTTGTTCCGTCCTCTCAAGAATCTGTAACTGAACGTCTTTGCTAAGCATGTACTTTAAAAAGCTTACTGCCGCTTCCTGTCTTTCTTCATTTCCACTCTTTCCTAATACATATCCAAGACCTGAAGATTCACATGATACAGTTTTTTCTGTACATGATGGAAGTAAAGCATACTTTGCATTAATATCATCTGAAATCATTGGAGCACTCCATACACCATTGATGTAAATTGCCAGTTTTCCTTCATTGAAGAGATTCGTTTCATCTCGATAACTATACTCTGGAGTTTTTGAAACAGATAAACTATACAATTGTTTCAGCTGATTTATCGCAGTAGTGAACTCTTCCTCTTGATATACAAACTGCTGTCCCTTTGTCCTGGCTTGTTCACTACCTGAAAGCATATGATCTATACAATATAAATATCCCTCTGCCGCTGGTTGAAGTGCTGTTATCTCTGTTCCTTCTTTCAATGCCCAATCACTGATCTGGTTACACATCATCTGAAATTCATCCCAACTTTTCGGCACTTGCTCAATTCCTGCTGCATTTAAAATATCCTCATTGTACCAATATCCACCACTTAACATAAGAACATCTGACACAGAATACAACTCTCCATTCTTGGTTTTCCAATATTCCTTATTCACATCTGATATGCTTTGGGAAAAATCATTATCTCGCTCTATATATGGCTGAATATCTAATGCCATATCATTTTCAACTAAAAAATCATACAGACAATTTTCACCAACTCCACTAAAAGAGATAATATCCGGAACATTGCCAACCATTACCATATCTTCTACCTTTCTCATCATCTCTTCACTCGTCGGCATCGAAATAATCTGTAAGTCAATCTCCGGATACTCTTTTTGAAACTCAGCGTAAATATCTCTCATTTCAGCATGATCTTTTTCTGTACCGCCCCAGGCATGAATTAAAGTAATTGAGACATTATGATTATCCTCACTTTCGCAACCGCCCAATAAGCAACAACTTATTAAAATTCCCAATAAAAATATAACTTGTCTAATTCTTCTTTTCATCCTTTTCCTGCTTCCTAAAGTCCTTCGGCGAAACCCCCCCTGTGATCTTTTTAAACATCTTTGAAAAATACCCTGCATCTTCAAATCCAACGGCTTCCGAAACTTCATAAGTTTTCATGTCTGTTTTTAAAAGATATTCTTTTGCTGACTCGATACGAAGCTTTAATATCTCATCAAAAAGATTTACGCCTGTTTTATTCTTATAAAACCTACTTAAATAACTTCTGTTAACATGTAATTCGTCTGCAATTTCTTCCAAAGAAATCTTGCTTTTATAGTTTTGTTTTACATATTGTTCAATCTGCTGAAGAAGTGTCTTTTGCTCTGGTACAATAACTTCCTCTTTTTCAACTTCTTTTTTCAATTTTAATAGTTTTCCGGTTGCTTTTCCTAACGCTTCCGGAAGTTCATCCATAATCGCAATCTTCAAAACATATTCACATGCACTGTATTTGATTGCAGATTTTGCATAATCAAAATTAGAGTATGCTGTTAATATTATCACCTGTGTTTCAGGCCTGGTTTCATATAAATACTTGCACACATCAAGTCCATTTACTTCAGGCATCTGAATATCTGTAATAACAATATCCGGTGATTCTTTTTCGATACATTCGATAAGCTCTTGTCCGTCCTCTAACACTGCTATCAAATCACAATCCATTTTCTCCCAATTAATCAGTTTTTTTAATGCTTCCCTTATATAACCTTCGTCATCTGCCGCAACTACTTTCCACATAGCATTGCCCCCCCTTTCTGACGGAAGAATGATTTCGATTCTAGTTCCTTTCCCCTTTTTACTCTCAATGTCAAGCTCATAATCTTCGCCATACAAAATCTGTAACATTCTTTGTGTATTTTTTAATCCGGTGTGAGTATGTCCTATTTTCCCATTCTCCGGGATTTCATTCTCTTGATCCTCATTCAGCTTTTCATAATCCATTCCAACTCCATTGTCCTCAACAATAATATGGAGCCTCTTTATCTGTTCTGTATGATTGATTTTTTCTTCCTTTGCAGATTCCTCTGACGTATTTTCCTCATACAAACTCACTTTTATCATTCCACTCTCTTTTTGAGGTTCTAACCCATGTGAAACAGCATTTTCCACAAGTGGTTCGATTAAAAGTCGAGGAATAAGGTTCTCTTTTATCTGCTCGTCAGATAAATTAATTTCATACATTAATTTATCTTGATAACGTTCTTTTTGCAAAAACAAATAGAACTGAACAATTTCCAATTCTTCCTTCACTTTTATTTTTATTTCCTTATCACGGAAAATTTTACCTTGCATTAATTTTGAAAAAGCATTCAGACTTTCATATAATTCCTCGTTTCCTGACATTTTCGCTTTGAGACTGAGCATCGCAAGTATGTTAAACTGAAAATGAGGGTTAAGCTGCGATTGAAGATATTTCACCTGTGATTTAGTGGCTAATAACTGCTTTTCATATACCTCTGTGATCAAATACTTGATTCGATCTGCCATCTCATTAAACACTTGTCCCATATCATGAAATTCCTGTATTGTGGAATCCTCCATTCTCACATCCAGGTTCTGATTTCCAAATGCACGAATATTGGAAATCATTCTCGTTACTGGTTTTGAAAATCGATTACTAAGTCCATAAGAAACACAAAATGTAAAAAATAATACAATAACAAGTCCTGCCCAAAAGATAAATAACGTTGGTCGTAAAATTTCTAAAACATTGCTCTGTCCTACAGCAATGACAGTTCTTGTTCCAAATCCACTCGAATCTGCACTCCCAATTACTTTTTTTCCTTCGATTTTCTTATTTCCCACCCAGGATACGGATGTTTCTTTCATCAGCTCATTTTGTTTCTCATCTCCACCGGATACTAACAGCAAATCATTATTAGATAATACAATCCAAGAAGAATCCTGATAGTCTTCTATCTCCTTAAATATTTCTCGAATTGCATCACAACTAATTTGTGCTATGCCGATTCCTTTCTCTTTCATATTGTCATCATAAATGCGAAAAAGAATATTCAGATTCTCTCTATCCGCAACACATGCATACCGATTTTTTCCAGTTTAAACCACTGTTGCATATTTTGATAATATACTTCCTGTTCCTTCTCAGCGCTCAGCGTTATAGCATAATAGTGCTCTTTCACACACTGATCCTGATTATTAAACAGATACATACTCGTAACGAATGGATATTGCTGATTGACTCTATTTCTTTGCGCAAATAGTTCCATGCTATATACTAATTGTTTTTTAGCTTCTTCTGAATCATAATTATCACATTGAAAAAACTATCCAGCAGACTATTATGCCTTATAGCAATCGCCCCCCCATCCTCTATAAATTGCATATGTGACTGGTACTGCTGTGTTGTATTATTGAGTACATATTCTATATCTTCCTGCGTATTTTCGAAAAAATGAGAAAAAGACATAACACACCGCCAGCACAACCAGCATTAATGTAACTACTGATGCAAGTGACATAAATACTGTTAACTCTTTCTTTAAAGTATGTCTTTTTCTCATTTTTTCTTTCCCCCCCATTTTAATAAGTTTATTTTTATATATACTAACACACCTAGTATAAATAGTCGAGTGATTTTCCGTTCTGTGTATTACACTCTCATTCTTACTATTTGTTTAAAAAGAAAAGGAGAACCTAATATTGATAAGAGAAGAATCTATGACCGGATTCTGGAGCAGTGTACACCGATCTTAGTGGACGGTAAAAACAAACGGGAAAAGACTTTCAAAGAAAACATGTCTTATTTTAAAAAATTATTCGGCGATAAGGAATAAAAGGAAATACTTGTGACCACGCTTCTATCTACAGAGAGAAGCACAGTACATGGCATTACATTTCCTAAAAATTTTAAAACAGAAGGACTGCCCGTCATTGAAAGATTGATGATAGGTAGTCCTCTCTTTTAACAATATAAAACCCACTATAAACCTACTTTTTTAGTATATTTTGGTTACCACTATGGTTACCTGGGCATGATGATGTGCGGAAAGCCCCTTTCTATCAGTGTTTCCGACGCGGCACAGGGTTCAAGTCTCCTCTTCCGCATTGATGGAATGTAAGAGAAATCTTTATTTTATAAGGATTTCTCTTATTTTTTGTTATCTGAAATTTTCCTATTTTTCTTTTTCTCAACTAGCTTTATGGCAGAATCTCAAGCCAGTATCCCTCTGGATCTTTGATAAAATCATCAGTAGTCTTTCTTCTCACTTCGTGCAGATCAAGGGCCTCGTTGTAAAATTTAATAGATCGCTCCAGGTCTGATCGTGAATCATCTTAAACTTCATAATTCTTCTCCTTTTGTACATTCTGTGTCTTTAATACGTGACTTATATTGCGGATATTCAGTAATAAACCGCTTAATTACATTGGCATCATTCCAGTAATGCATTGGAAAAATGACATTGCAATCTACATTTTTAAGGAAATACAGAATTCCGTCGGCATAGTGATCTTCCTGCCTCGGATCTAAAGGAACAAATGCAGCATCAAAATGCATACCCTTAATTTTCCTGATTTCTGCACGATATGCTGAAGTAAGTCTCTGGTTGTCAGCTTTCGGTTCACCATCCCAATACCAGTCATTTAAGTCGCCGGCATGATAAATGGTACCTTCCTTTGTTTTGACAATAAATGCTACACCACTATCGTTAGACAGCAATGTATCAACTTTGGTATCATTATCCAGATTATAAGTCTGATCATGATAAACATATGTAATCTTCATATCTGTCAAATGATTTCTTTTTCGTATATCATTCGCCAGGACTGCCTGATAAGTCATCCCCCCCATATCATCAAGAATCTCAAAAATTTGAGGGTTAAAATGATCCTTATGGAAGTGACTACAAAAAACGATTACTTCTTTTTCCTTATCAAGGTGCGGTAATTCACCCTTATAATAATCAAAAATATAGTAGCAATCTTTGGTTTCAAGTAAAAATCCACTGTGGTTAATGTAAGTAATTTTCATAATATCTCCTGTATAAATTAATATTGGAAACTTCATAAGAAAATTCTGATTTCTATGTTGTTTAAATTCCTAATAAAGAATCAATCTATGATTGATTTATAATAATTCCCAAAATCGGCCAGTGCATCTATAATTGGCAGCATTTCTTTTTCTTATATCAAATAAATCTTTTAAGATTCTCTATCATCCAACGCCACATCCAGAACCATCATCAAACTGAATCCAACTGCAAAGAAAACTGTACCGATATTAGAGTGCTCCCCCTGCGACATTTCCGGAATCAGTTCTTCAACCACAACATAAAGCATTGCTCCTGCTGCAAAGCTCAGTAAATATGGTAATGCCGGGATTATCAACTGCGCAGCAATGATTGTAAGTACTGCTCCAACTGGTTCAACCACACCTGAAAGCACACCTCCTAGAAATGCCTTCCCCTTACTTTCTCCTTCGGCTCTAAGCGGCAGAGATATAATTGCTCCTTCTGGGAAATTCTGAATTGCAATTCCAAGTGATAAAGCAAGCGCACTCGCTGCTGTAATCTTTGTATTTTCTGCAAGAAGACCTGCATACATTACACCAACTGCCATCCCCTCAGGAATATTATGCAGTGTAACCGCCAGTACCATCATCGTTGTACGCTCAAGCTTGCTTTTAGGGCCTTCTGACTGTTCACTTCCAACATGAAGGTGTGGAATCAAATGATCCAGCGTAAGCAAAAACAACACGCCAATCCAAAAACCGACTACTGCCGGGAAAAATGATAAAGCTCCCATATTTTCGGATTGTTCAATAGCCGGAATCAAAAGACTCCAGATGGATGCCGCAACCATTACCCCTGCTGCAAATCCTGCAAGTGCACGCTGCACCTGTTTTCTAAGTGTTTTTTTCATAAAAAGTACACATGCTGCACCGAGCGTTGTTCCAATGAACGGAATCAGTATACCAAGAAAAATTTCCATTTACGCATCTCCTTTCTTGGTTAGTTTTAACTAACTACTCATTTTCTAAAAATCCGTGTAAAATCGAAACTGTAATTCCACACGGATTATTTTTTTCTAGTTCAGTATATCACTTAAGGAATTGTATAGCAAGAAGCAACTTTTCTGCCTGATCACTTTCCCATCCAATTTTCCTGTTTTTTTCACAGATTTCACTCAATCTTTCAATTTCTGTGCTATAATATGACATTGCGAAAATATACGATGCTTAAACAGAGGTGAATTACTTGAAGAAGAAAACGCTTGTGCCTCTTATCGTTTTTTTACTGGGCATGTGCCTTGTTGGTTTGATTGTATACAAAACAGATGCCATTGAAAAAGAACAGAAACGCACGACCGCACAATTAAATGCAACAACTTACGGTGAACGTATAAAGAATGAGATTACTAATGGGATTGAGATCACTGATACGTTACAACAAATCTTGATCAGTGAAAATGGAGAGATCAATTATTTTGATACCATTTCCAAAAATATTATGTCCGACTCTATAGAAAGTATACAGCTCGCCCCCCCAAATGGTGTTGTGACAGATATTTATCCTGCTGAAGGAAATGAAGCGGGCAAGATTGATCTGCTCCATGATAAAGATCGTGGAGAAATTTCCTGTTATGCGAGGGATAACCATACTTTGATCACACAAGGTCCCTTTGAATTAAAACAAGGAGGCTATGGAATTGCAGTTCGCAATCCGGTCTACTTAAAGGATGAAAATGGACAGGAATATTTCTGGGGATTTACGATTGTTATTTTGCGTGTTCCTGATATTTTTTCAGACTCAATCAACGCACTTTCGGATTTTGGTTATAAATATAAGCTTTCGAAAACATCCTCTCCCTGGAATGACACATATGAAGTTGTTTATCAGTCAGATGGAACTTTAACAAATCCGGTTTCTTATGATTTTACAATAGGTGAAGAGAACTGGATATTTGAAGTAATGCCTGAGAATGGCTGGGGAAACACTGCACTTATAGCTATAATTATCGGATTTTTTACTTCTATCATATTGATTCTGTCGGTTCTTATCTGGGTCTGGCTGACATCAAAAGAAAATAAGAACAGATTCCAGAAACTGGCACATATGGATTCACTTACCAATATTTATAATCGTTATGGATTTGATGAATTAGCAGAAGAAATGATCGCTAAAAATCCGAACGCCCATTATGTAGTTGCACTCTTCGATATAGATGATTTTAAGTTTATTAATGATATCTATGGACATGTTTACGGTGACAGGGCTTTAAAGAATCTTGCTGACAGTATGAAAAAATCTTTTCCATCGGATGCATTATTGGGGGGGCGAAACGGCGGTGACGAATTCTGTATTCTTCTCCCAAATCGCACATATGATGATGCGAAAGAACAGTTACAACAATTCACTATGCTTCCAAAGATATTCTCATACAAGGGAAATGACTACCCATTTTATATTTCTCTTGGATATGCTGAATACCCTACCGCTGCATCAAACCGTGCGCAGCTCATGCGCTGTGCAGATGCCGCACTTTATGAAGTAAAACTACATGGAAAGAATGGATGTATGGCTTACAGGGAAGGACTTCAATCCGGTGTCCGCAAACAACTTGGATTTGCACTCAAGGATATCTCTGAACATCTTCCTGGTGCGTTTATTATCTACAGAGCGGATAAGGAAAATGATGAACTCTTTTATGCAAACCATGAGTTTCTCCACATGGCCGGATATAAAGATATAGATGAGCTGTTTAAGCTTACAAAGAAGAGCTTTCGAAACCTTATCCGGGAAGATGAGCAACAGCAGATTGAGGCAAGTATCTGGCAGCAAATCGACAGCGGCAATGAAAATGACTATATTTATTTTCATCTTCGAAAAGCTGATGGAACTTACCTTTCTGTACTTGACCATGGAAGAATTGTAGAAAACCAGCAATATGGAAGAGTATTTTATGTATTGTTTATGGACTGGGCTGATATGCATATCCGTTACAGTGATAAGTTCTCTGAATAAATAACAGATGGTGTGGGATCATATCAAATCCCACACCACCTGTTATTTCTTTCAAGAATGCCTTTTTATAAATCTTCCTGTATTTTGACGTCACTGTTATCTGCCAGACACTGTTTTAACACAGTGATCATTTTTTCCCCATCCAATGGTTTTGCAATATGACCGTTCATTCCTGCATTTTTTGCCATCTGTATATCTTCCGCAAAAGCATTCGCAGTCATGGCAATAATCGGTATGGCGGCTTTTTTCCGGTTTTCCATCTGCCGTATCTTTGCAGTCGCTTCATATCCATTTAACCTCGGCATCTGAATATCCATGAGAATCAACGCATAATATCCATCCTCTG
Source organism: Mediterraneibacter faecis JCM 15917 (assembly GCA_001312505.1). Classification (GTDB taxonomy): domain Bacteria; phylum Bacillota; class Clostridia; order Lachnospirales; family Lachnospiraceae; genus Mediterraneibacter; species Mediterraneibacter faecis. The sequence goes on along the minus strand of BBDW01000003.1, from coordinate 32,503 downwards.
CTTGTCCCAGCATATCACAGCATTCCTGACCATCTTTTGCCCAGTCAGTCAAAATCCCCCCCTCTTCTTTCAACAGTTCTATCGCAATTTCAGCATTTAATTCATTATCTTCCGCAAGAAGAATTCGCTTTCCAATACTCTTATCAGATATAACAGACTGTTCCGACTCTTTCTTTTTGTATACATCCTCTTCTGATGCAATCTCCAGTGGAATTTCCACTGTGAATTTTGTTCCTTTCCCCCCCTGTTCGCTTTCTACATAAATCTTTCCGCCCATCAGTTCAACAAAAGATTTTACAATAGAAAGTCCAAGACCAGTACCGACCACTTTATTCTCTGTCGCTGTATGTTCTCTTGAAAATTCATCAAAAATATGTGGAAGGTATTCCTGCTTCATTCCTATTCCGGTATCTTCACAGATGAATACATACCATGCTTTCTTATCATCTGATGCTGTTTCCGTAATATTTACATGAATCGCCTGACCGTTTGGAGTATATTTGATTGCATTACTCACTATATTTAAATATATTTCCTGAAGTTTTGTCTTATCACAGACTGCATATTTATGCTGTATATTTGTATCTATCGAATATTGAATTTCCTTCGATTGGATAGCAGATTCAAATACTGTATTTACAGAATAAAACATTTCGCTCAAATTCTCTGCCTGCATTTTTAACACAGCTGTTCCACTTTCAATGCGAGCCTTTTCCAACACCTGATCAATAATCGTCATCAGAAAATTGCCCGAGGACTTGATCTTTCTTAAATACTCCCTTGCTTTTTCCTCGTTCTTAAGATTCTTTCCGAGAAGATCTGAAAATCCAATAATTGCATTCATCGGGGGTTCGGATGTCATGACTCATATTAAACAGAAATCGTGTTTTTGCCTCACTTGCTTCTTTTGCCTGTTCTGCCGATTTTTTCAATTCAGCTGCATACTGCTTCTCTCGACGTTTTTTGCTGCAGATCTGATCAAAATAGTAGCACCCATCATGGCAATTATGAGGGCTGATACAATAACAGCAATCCATTGATAAATTGAAATCCATCCCTCCTTTGGTACGATATCCACATACCATGTGTAATTAGGAATCTCACACTCTACCGTAAGGCTATTCTCAGGCATATGTTCCTGATTTTGAGCCAGAACAATCCGATCATCGGTATTCTCATCATTCGTCCATATCTCATAACAATAGGATGCTTCACTTAGCCGTTCCATGCCAATTTCATCTATAAATTTATCCCAGTCGATAACTATGATCACAAACCCCCCCCAAAAGGTGTCATTTCCTGTAATATTATTCTGATAAACCGGATTGAACAGCAAAGCTCCTGTTCCTCCCTGTTTTAATTGATATGGACCTCCAAGAGTATATTTTCCTGTTTCTTTGGCACGCTTTGCGTCTCCACTGCGTTCATGCTCTGTCAGCATATCCATTCCAAAAGCCTGCTCATTTCCCTGCTCTGGAAAAATATCAGTAATAATCCCATCCGGTGCGAGTTCGAATGCTTTTACAACACCTGCTTCATTCGGAAGCATTTCTGCCAATTCTGAGAATGTAGTCTGATTCAGATCATATCCTGCAAGAATCACGTTTTCAAGAAATTCTGAAAGTTCAACATACTGATCTAATTGTGCATTGATCCGCTTTACTGTACTTTGTGCAGTATAAGCAGCTGCTGTCTTTTTTTCTTTCTCTATGTTCTTTACAATAATACAGCCCAAAAGAAGTGCTGTTATAAAAATAAGCAAGCCAATGATCCAACTGTATCTTTTTGTCTGTTTAGAACCGGTACTTCCCTTTTCCATTTACTGTTGCCTCTTCATCTTCAATGTTTTCTGTTATTTTTAATTATATCATGTCATGTTTTTTCATGTCTATTTTTTTCTACAGTAAACGGATAACAAGTTCTTTCTTTGTCAAATAGATCTTTTCAGCATTACCAGCATTGTAATAAAGCACAAACTTCCACCAATCACATTAGATATAGGCTCTGCTAAGAACACCCCCCCTTTCGTTCCCATGTGAAATGCATACGGAAACAAATATGTAAGCGGCACAACGATAAATACTTTTCTAAGTAGCGAAAAGAAAATTGCCTGCTTCTTCTTGTTCAATGATTTGAAAACCGTCTGCCCAACATACTGCAGATCCATAAATATAAATGCTGCGAAATAAAGTTTCAGTGCTTCTACGCAATCGGCAAGTAATTCACTGTCTGTGCTGAAAATTCCGATCAGAAATTCCGGTTCGAAAATAATCACGCTCCACGCAATTGCTGTATAGATCAATATCATACAAGTCAATACGCAGATAGCTTTCTTGACTTTCTTCGGACGCTGAGCTCCATAATTATAGCTCAAGATCGGAGAAGTTCCTTCATTGATAGCATAGATCGGAGTTTCCACCATCTGACGAACACTTGATACGATCGTCATAACAGAGATATATACATCACCGCCAATTCCTGATAAGACGCTGTTACAACATATTGTTACCAGACTATTGGTCAGCTGCATGATAAACCCTGCACTTCCAAGGCTCACAATATTCTTCGCATCATCTCTACATGCTTTCCATTCTCCTTTTGACAGCACCCGCACTTTCAATTCCGCTTTCTTTCTCAAGAAATAAAATACATATGCTGCCGATAAAGTCTGTGAGATGATTGTTGCGATCGCCGCTCCTTTTATGCCTAAATTCAATCCAAATATAAATAATGGGTCCAGAATCAGATTGGCAACGGCTCCAATTGTAACCGATAACATTCCTGAAGTTGCATATCCCTGCGCATTAATAAATGGGTTCATCCCTATTGCAATCATAGATGGGACTGTTCCGATCAAATAAATCATCATGTATGGATATGCGTAAGACAGCCCTTCTTCCGACGCCCCGAACAACACCAGAATCGGACTTGCGAACAGCATTCCAATCACCATCAATGTCACTCCACAAATGCACAGCATTGAAAATGATGTATTCATGATCGCTTCTGCTTTTTTATGTTTCCTTTGCCTCGGTTAATTGAAAATAACGGGGGCACCGCCACTTCCAAATAAATTGCTGAATGCAGTGATGATCACAATGATTGGAAAGCACAATCCCACTGCTCCAAGCGCTGTTGTTCCCACGGACGGAATCCTGGCAATATAAATACGGTCTACGATATTGTACAAAAGGCTCAATATCTGTGCCACAAGCATCGGTAATGCTGCTCCTAAAATATTCCCTGTAACCGTTCCATGGTCAAAATCAATCTGTTTCATCTTTATAATATTATCTTAAACCAATCTTTCTCTTCAAATTCAACAACCGTACAATCATTTGCATAAGTACATTCTGGAAGTACGATCATTGCATGAAGTACCTCATTATTCGCCGGAAGTGGACACAGATGCCAGATCGCTGCATTGATCTTTACCATGCATCCCTTTGGTACAAGGAAAGCCTTCGCAAGTTCCGGAACCGGTGTTCCGCCGGAAGCAGGTGCAACATGGATAAGCATGTCGTCATCAAGAGCAACAATCCCTTCCCATGTAGTTGTATGATATTCCGCCATCTTGACAATTCTTTCGTCCTTGCGAACTTCAATCGGTGAAAATGCCATTGTTCCAACACAGGTTCCTGAGATGCGGTCCGGATAGAATTTATGAATCTCTCCCTCCAGTGGATATCCCTCTGGTTCTGTCATACTGCAAAATGTTCCGTACGGTGCAAAATCTGCCGCATTAATCTTTACTGCTTTTACTTCTCTCATCGAGTAAGTCCTCCTTTGTTTTAATATAATCATATCGCTGATGGAAAGCAGGCCAGCTTGCTCCACTCTCACTACCAACTCATTATGTCTAGTATATCATAATTAATTCCGACCAGCAAAATCTCACCGCCAAACTCCTTGATTGCCGCCGGGTAGTTCCGTTTCTTAATCTGTGCTGCTACTGCATCCGCATTCATATTTGCCCAGCAACATCTATCTTTTCACATATCTCTGATTTCTGCTACGTGGCTTGTCAGGAACTGTCATTCGTATCAATTGAAGTTCTATTGCCGGATTCAGATAATTCTTGCGAAATGATTCCTTTGACTTTAGACCCAACAACTCCATCAAAGTAACTGCGGTGTACGGAACTTCGTATTCCATAACATCTAATAATCGTTTTACATATTCTGATATATTTTCCCTTTGTCCTTCCGACTGTAACAGAACTTCTTTTAAAATCTGATCAATCTGGCGCAACATAAATTCGATAAATAGATTTGAATCACCATTTACATGGCATTGTGCGATCACATTGTAATATTCTTCCTGGAATCTTTCAATCTGACTTTCTATTGGAATGTATTGAAAGAAAGGCTTCCAATTTGCTAAAAGACAAGTATGCCACAGCCTTGCCATGCGTCCATTCCCATCTGCGAATGGATGAATAAATACGAATTCATAATGAAATACGCAGGACAGGATCAATGGATGAACTTCTTCTTTTTCTCGTTCCATCCAATCAAACAGTTCTTCCATAAGATGTGGGACGAATCTTGCCGGCGGTGCCATGAAGATACATTCCTCTCCATTAAAAACACCTTCTTCTCCATGTCTGAAACATCCTGATTCATCTACCAGATATTTCGTCATAATCCCATGCATATGCTTTAATTCTTCAATATCATAAGGATCGATTTCATTTATTTTCTCATATGCTTCGTATGCATTCTTTACTTCTTGTATTTCCTTTTGTTCTCCAAGTACAAGCTTTCCGTCTATGACATCTCTTACCTGTCCGATCGTCAATGAATTTGCCTCGATTTTCAAAGAAGAATAGATTGATTTAACTCTGTTATTTTTTCTCAAATCTGGCTTTGACTCCAGATTTTTTCCAGTAGTGATTCTTCCTACTTTTTCAGAAATTGATGCGACTAAATCCAGCATTGTATTTGTAAGTTTGAATGGTGGTGCATAAGTATTCATATCATTTCCCCTCGTATAACTTACTTATTATCTTGTACGTTTTCTTACTATATTATACTAAATTTTTATTTATTTTACTATAACTTGCTTGTTATCTTGTACGTTTTCTTGTCTTTTATTAATTTGCGAACATATCAAGACTTCTCCCCCCCACATTTTCCTCAAATTATCATCACAATCAACATTTTCTCTTGACAATTCCTCAAATCTCCATATAATTATCTATGGTAATTAACTTTGGTAACTATATAGGAGTTTTATTATGACAAATGAAAAAATCAAACGCATGCTCGATGCATGTTATCAGGCAAAGCGAATTCGTGAGATGCTCCCTCCGCTTCCGGAAGGTATCATGTCATCTCACATCCGCTATATGGATATGATCCAGGAGCTTCAGAAACAGAACGACCATGTAAAAGTTTCTGATCTGAGTGACATTCTGAATATCCCGCGACCGGGTGTCACAAGGACAATAAAAGAAATGGAGAAGAAAGGATTAGTTCAAAAGATCTCCTCTCCGGATGACGGACGTGTCACATACTTGTCTTTGACCGAACATGGCAAGGAGCTATCTGAAAAGTATAATGAAAATTATTTTAATGAGCTACTTCCTTACCTTGATGCTATATCTGACACTGAAGCCGACTATATGATCCGGACAATTCAGAAATTTTACGACATCATGTGTGAAAGGAGCATTCAAAATGACAGATAAAACTGCTGATTTTACACAAGGAAGTATTTTAAAGAAACTGGTGGCATTTATGATGCCTGTGCTTGGTGCACTAATCCTTCAGGCAGCATATGGAGCGGTTGACCTTCTGGTCGTTGGAAGATTTGGTTCTACCTCCGGGCTTTCTGCAGTTTCTACCGGAAGTCAGGTTCTGAATCTGGTCACTTTCGTAGTCGTCCAGTTTGCTATGGGTATCACGGTTCTGATTGCACGTTATCTCGGCGAAAAGAAACCGGAACAGATTGGCTCCGTCATTGGCGGTGCTGCAATTGTATTTACAGCGATTTCAGTTGGATTGTTCATCGTTATGGTTTGTTTTGCGCATCCAATCGCGATCCTGATGCAGGCACCTGCTGAAACTGTCGAATTGACTGCTGTTTACATCCGTATCTGTGGCGCTGGAATCTTCTTTATCGTCGCTTACAACCTGCTTTCCGCAATTTTCCGTGGACTCGGAGACAGCAAGTCTCCTCTGCTTTTTGTACTTGTCGCATGCATCATAAATGTTTTCGGTGACTTGATACTTGTTGCAGGTTTCCACATGAACGCAGCCGGTGCCGCGATTGCAACTGTTTTCGCCCAGGCAATCAGTGTTGTCTTCGCAGTAGTTCTTCTTATCAAAAAAGAACTACCATTCAAGATTAGAAAGAAAGACTTCTGTCTGAATCCACAGTGCAAGAAATTCCTCATCATTGGACTGCCTCTTGCTCTCCAGGAATTCCTGACACAGATGTCATTCCTCGCACTCTGCGCTTTTGTAAATCGGCTCGGGCTGGAGGCTTCTTCTGGTTACGGCGTTGCCTGCAAAATCGTAAACTTTGCAATGCTGGTACCTAGCGCACTCATGCAGTCCATGGCTTCTTTCGTCTCTCAGAATGTCGGTGCCGGAAAATCAAAGCGTGCAAAGAGATCTATGTTCACCGGAATCGGAGTCGGCCTGGTTGTCGGATGTTTCGTCTTCACTCTTGTATTTCTTAAGGGAGATGTGCTGGCCGGATTCTTCTCTACCGATGCAGCTGTTATTCAGAATGGTTTTGCTTACCTGAGAGGATTCGCACCGGAAACAATTGTAACAGCCGTTCTTTTCAGTATGGTAGGATATTTTAATGGAAATGATAAGACTCTTTGGGTTATGACGCAAGGTCTGATTCAGACACTTCTGGTCCGTTTGCCAATGGCATACATCATGAGTATCCAGCCGAATGCCAGCCTGACAAAGATCGGTCTTGCTGCACCGGTTTCTACAGCAGTTGGAATTATGTTGAACGTTGGATTTTATGTTTATTTAAACCGGAAAAAATAGCCCCCCCTGCAACCGCTGCCACCGGCATTACAACCACGCAGGCGATTGCTCCGAAGATCATTGAGGCACAATTTTCAAACATGATTTTAGAATTCAACAGTAGTTCAAACGAATATCCCTGCATCCGCAGATAGGAAAAAAGCAGAAGTGATTCTCCTAAATATGCAAACAGAAGTGTATTCACTGTTGTTCCGGTCACTTCTTTTCCTATCTGCATTCCGCTGTGAATCAGTTCTTTAAAAGTCATATCTTCTTTATGGCTTTTCACTTCATAAACAGATGTGGTAACTGTCAGTGCCATATCAAGAACAGCTCCAAGAGTACTGAGAAGTATAACAGAGACAGCAACATTTCTCATACTGATATTCAGGTTCATATTATAATAAAATACATCTTCTCCAACCTGTTGTATCTCGTTAAGACCTCCCGCCTCACTTCTCCATACAACGATATATATGAAGAAAAACAGCAACAGCATTGTGATCATAGTTGCCAGAAATGCACTCCATGTCTTTCCATTTCTACCATTTTGATAGAACAACGTAATACAGGAAATGACAACACCGACACAAACCGTAACGAGAAGAACAGGAACTCCTGATGCCATAAGCCAGATTGCAAGACTTAAGATCAACAGATTTCCACACAAAGCAATAAGCGAAACGACACCTCTGTCTCCACCGACGACCATAATTAAAATCAGTAAAATCAATCCAAGTGTTATCAGCATTTTCCTTCTCCCTGCACCTTTCTTGCTTTCTTCTGTCTATGAAACATTCCTGGGACCTTTATCATCACAGAAGTAACCAAAATAGAAATCGGTATTGCCAGAACAATTCCTATACTTTCCACCAGGAATCTGCACAATTCACATGGAATGTGCAATTTTATAATAGTAATTAAACTCACATCATTATTCATCCGAATCAGACACATTGGGATCAGTCCACAGCCAAAGACAAACAACAGCACATTTATCATCGTTCCCATAATGTCATATCCAATTTCTCTTCCTGATTTAAATAATTCCAAAAATGTCACTTCCGACTTCTTTTCAACAATTTCACTTAAGGATGCAGCGATGGCGACCGCCACATCCATGATTGCTCCCAGTCCTGAGATCAGGATTTCTGCATGGAAAATTTCATCCGGATTTTCAATACTTCCAAGATACTCCATGGTCGAATAATCAAGATCTTCTGCATGATGGATTACAACATCAAAGATTCCCATGATCATTACAAGAACAATCAATGTTGTAAAAAGTGCTGCCCATGTCTTTTTATGAATCCCGTTTAATCCAACCAATGTAATAACTGCAAAAAGAATCACCAGCCTACTGCACATTTCCAGCACATTTGATGTATCTCCCGCTTTCCAAAAACCAATTGCAAAAACAGCAACATTGAAAATAACGGTCACTATCGTAAGCGCACCCTGTCTTCCTGCAATGGTAATTAATACAAACATTAAGAATCCTACAAGTATCATAAGCTCTGTATCTCGTTTCAGTCCACGAATTCCAGAACCCATTCTCTTGCTGGTTCCATTGAGCAAGACCTTATCTCCTCTATGATATGGCTGTTTCATCATTCCGGTATACGTGTACTCATTCGTAAAACTTATTGTCTTTCCCTTGTTTTCTCCATTTAGGATTACTCCCTGGATGTTCTGCTTATATTTTTTCTCCTTCGTTCCTCTGGTTCCTATCTCTTCTCCTGAGACACTGGTTTCGACCTTTGTCAGTTTTGCAATGGGTGTGCTATACAACCATGCATCATTTGCAACAAAGATAATACACAGCAGATACAATATGCCAAGGATACAATATAACTTTCTTTTCTTGCTCTGTTTTACAAATTCCAACATTACTTTACTTCCATCTCGAATCTATCAAAAATCATTTTTTTATTTTAACGCAAAAAATTTTATTGTCAAGATGAATTGGAAAATGATTTTCATGTTAAAAGAACAGGACAGCACGCTAACGCGCACTGCCCTGTTCTTCTTTTCTATATTCTACTTTGCTTCTCCCTCCGGGAAAATAATCTTATTCACGAAGAAGAATACCACCATCGACACTCCTCCGTTCAGCACGGTTGTTCCGATATTATAAAGCCATCCCGGTACAAACATTCCGGCAACTGCAACCCAGATACAATTGATTGAGTTTACAATACATGTAACAATACAGAATGCGATCAGATACCAGAACGCCTGATACCAGATCTTTCCTTTGCTGCGGAACACAAAGCTTCTCTGGATTGGGAAGTTGATACACTCACCAACGAGCATTGCGATCATGTATGCACAGAAATACGGAAGACCGCCATGTGCCGCATCATATCCGATAATATTCCACTTAAATGTCTCACCGAATAATGTAATGTCGATTCCCGGGAAACGAAATCAATATTCGGAAGTCCTGCGAATGCCAGTGGCAAAAACAGCAACATTACATATTTAAGTACAGTGATCAGATTACTTACGATTACGAACAATCCGCCTTCTTTGCAAGTTCTACTGCTGCCTTTGTCAACTTTTGATTCGGTTTTCTGTTACGAATATATCCCTGCTCATATGCAACAACATCCAGATCTGTTGATCCAATCACATCAAGGATTGCTTCCGGCTGTTTTGCCGGGTTTACAAGTGATGATCCTGCGCCCTGATATCTTGGTGTCTTTGCAAAATCACCGATCACTGCAACTTTCGTTCCCGGTTTCAACGGAAGGATCTGATCCTCATTTTTCAGAAGGACAATACTTTCCTCAGCTGCTTTTCTTGCCAGGTTATGATGCGCTTCCACATCAAATGTTTTTCCCTTTGCGTCTTCTGTTGCCTGATGTGTTGAGAAAATCACATTTAAAAGCTCATCCAGTCTCTGATCTAATACTGCTTCATCAAGATCACCGTTCTCAACTGCATGAATAATATCATACATACCTGATTTTCCTGTTCCCGGCATTTCCAAATGGCTTCCGTTCTTCACACCAAGTGCATGATCATTACTTCCGCCCCAGTCAGACACGACAAATCCGTCAAATCCCCACTCATCTACCAGGATTTCCTGCAGCATATGACTGTTTTCATTTGCATAGACTCCATTTACTTCATTATAGGAAGACATGATGGACTTTGATTTACCTTCCTTAATTGCAATCTCGAATCCGGTCGTATAAATCTCACGGAACGTTCTTTCGTCTACAACGGAATCATTTGCCATGCGGCGCAGCTCCTGACTGTTTGCTGCAAAATGTTTCGGGCAGGCTGCAATTCCCTTACTTTGGATTCCACAAACATATGCCGCCGCCATTTTTCCTGCATGATATGGATCCTCTGAAAAATACTCGAAGTTTCTTCCGCACAAAGGACTTCTCTTAATATTAAGTCCCGGTCCAAGGATCACATTGACACCCATCGTCACTGCTTCCTCTGCAAGTGCTTCTCCAATTTCTTCTCCAAGTGCTTCGTCCCAGCTGTTTGCCACTCCTGCTGCTGTCGGAAAACAAGTTGCCGGAAGACTGGCATTCAATCCCAAATGGTCTCCTGCTCCTGCCTGTCTTCTCAGCCCATGCGGTCCATCGGACATTACCATAGACGGAATCCCATATTTTTCTAAATCAACTGTCTCCCATGTGTTCTTTCCTGACATCATAATTGCTTTCTCTGCCAGTGTCATTTTTCTGATCAACTTTTCATATTTCAGACTCATTTTGAAACCTACCTTTTATTGTGTACTATGTTACTTTGTTACCCTTCGCAGTACCTGTGATCAGTTTTCTTGCATTTTCCATATCACAAGTGTCTTTTTTACTGAACTTATCATAACATAAAAAGCAGACCGTTAAGGTCTGCTTTCATAAATGGTTGTTTTTTCTACATGAACTGTTTTAATAACATTTTCTATTTTGATTTTTTCAATAATTTCTTATACGAGAAATCAATCGCAAATGCGCCCAGCGGAGCTGTCAGCACAATCGCTAAAACGGCCACGGTAAGAACAGTATCTCCGCATGCAAATCCCATCGCAAGAGGGATTCCACCGATTGCGGCCTGAACTGTTGCTTTCGGTGTATAAGCTATCATGGCAAATAACCGTTCTGTCTTCTTGAGACTTGTTCCAAGAAGGCAGACGGATACACCAAGCATACGGAACACCAGTGCACCTACGATAACAACTATCGCTTTCACACCGATTTTTCCAAGATATCCGACATTCACTGTTGCTCCTACAAGCACAAACAGAAATACTTCTGCTGCCACCCACAGCTTTCCATATTTCACAGAAATCCTCTTCGCAACAACTTCTCTCTTCTTCTGCAAACCGATCCCAATGAACATGATCGCGATCAATGCTGAAAATGTAATCGCCGTATTCAAACTGTCTTCCATAACAACAAGCAACAGAGAAATACTCAAAATGATCAACACTTTCGAGGTATCTCTTATATGCATTTTCTTAAAGTAATACGCAAGACATGTCCCTATTAATAATCCAATCCCAATTCCAAGGAAAATAGAAACCGGAATATTGATAAAACTGAGTATAGATGTACTTTGTCCCTGCATCATTCCTGTAAATGTTGAGAACAGCACGATGACATAGACGTCATCCACAGATGCGCCCGCAAGAATCAGCTGCGGAATCCCCCCCTGTTTCACGCCATAGCCTTCCTCCATCAGCTTCACCATTCTCGGTACTACAACAGCCGGTGAAACTGCTGCAAGCACAGCTCCCATAATTGCAGCTTCAAGTATAGATAATCCCATCAGCTTCGGAGCCAGCAGTACAATTCCAACAATCTCAAACGTTGCCGGAACAAAACACATCATCACAGCCGGTCTTCCGATCTTTTTAAGTCCTGAAAGATCCAGACCAAGACCGGCTCTTGTAAGGATGATAATCAGCGCGATCTTTCGAAGCTCGGCTGAGATTCCAAGAATACTCTCATCCAACAGATTCAGTACATATGGGCCGAGTATCATCCCCCCCGTGATCATCATTCCAAGCAAGCTTGGCAATTTGATTTTCTTACAGATCCAGCCCATAGACATTCCTACAAGCAAGATCAAAGCAATACTTAGTAACATCTATTAAATTGCAAGCAAGTTCTTAATTGCTTCCATGTAAATCTGTACTGCTTCTTCAACTTCAGATACGAGTGTGTACTCGTCTGCACCGTGGATGCGGTAATCTACGCCCGGTTTCTCCGGTCCGAATGCGATGATATTTTTTAAGGACTTCGCATATGTTCCACCACCGATTACTAACGGTTTGTTCTCTGTATCTCCTGTTACATCTGTATAAGCTTTGTACAGTGCCTCTACAAGTGGAGACTCTTTTGGGAAGAACAATGGTTTTGTAGTTGTGTGGATCTCAATGCGTCCGTTCTCGTCTTCGAGCTTTCCTTCGCACATCTTGAGCATATCTTCTACAGAATATGTTACCGGGAATCTGATATCGATTGTAGCGGAGATCACACCGTCTTCTTTCTTAACGATTCCGTTACAGAATGTAAGCTCTCCAAACTCATCTGCGCATTTCAGTCCGATTCCTGATCCGTCACATGCTGTACCAATGTGTGAGTTATAGAATTCTACGAAATCATCTTCAAATCCGGCTTTTGCAAGACAGTCAAAGATAACACCTGCAGCATTAACTCCAAATGCCGGTGTACTTGCATGTGCAGATACTCCCTTTGCATAAATAGTGATCTTTCCATCTTCCTCTGTTACTTTGTATTCCTGAAGTTTTGTCTCTGCGAAAGCAGCTTCCAGTCTGCCTTTCAGTCCTTCTTCTGCCGGAATCTCTGCTGTACATGCATCACATACGGCATTGAATACAAATCCACCATTGATAGAAATAATCTTTGTATTTTTAGAAGTTGCCAGCATGCCAAGCATACCTTTCTCTCCGTGAATACATGGGTAATTTGCATCCGGTGTAAATCCACAAGATAACTCTTCTGCCACTTCATTATAATGCTCCATACATCTGGAACCATTTTCCTCATTACATCCCATGATCAGACGAACTCTCTTGTTGAGCTTCACACCTGAATCACGAAGAAGCTTCATTGCATAAAGCGCTTCCATAACAGGTCCTTTATCATCTGTTGTTCCACGTCCGTAAACGTAATCTCCTTCTCTTGTCAGCTTGAATGGATCATATGTCCAGTCACCGCCCGCCGGTACGATATCCAGATGTCCTGCGATACCAACGATCTCTTCGCCTTCTCCCATCTCTGCATATCCACAGTAGTTATCCAGATTCACTGTCTTGAATCCGAGCTCATCTGCAATCTGCAGTGCTTCGTGAAGAACCTTTGCCGGTCCCTCTCCAAATGGCATTCCTTCTGCTGGTGTTCCAAGCTGTGAATCTATCGCTACAAGTCTTTCCATATTGCTTAACAATTCTTCTGTTGTTGCATGAATCTTTTCTTTGATATCCATTATTTTCATCCTTCCTTTTTTACCGTTTTCTATCATATGATGCGAGTGTCAAAAGTAAATTTTGACACTCACTGATGTAACCGGATTGCTCCATTGCTATGCAATTCCCGCAATCCTCGAACACCTCAAGCTCCCATAAATGGTGTGTTCACACCATTTTATTCCGTTTTCGGTGTTCGGCGTGTCAAAAAGTATAAATTGCTTATTTGTGCGAGCACAAACGCAATTTATACTTTTTGACATTTACATCATCATATCATGTATCGTGAAAAATTTCCAGTCTTCCATTAACAAAATTATCGACATTTTGTCTATAATCTGGATTAAACAATTCTTCAGTTTTAGATTATATTCTCTTAATAAATTTTACTTTTCTTTAGCTTTCGTGACACGAGGTGTTCACAATTCTTCCGTATAATAACATCATCAAGTTGATACAAATGAATTACAAAAGTATCATACATAGAAAAGAAGACGGTGATTGTATTAGCGACAGATCTTTTATGATTGCCGGACTTCGACCAAAAATTACGAATAGTTTATATAGATAATGGCCCGGTGCAGTGCACCGGGCCACGTTTTTGTTATTATATTTTCTTAACCTCTTTTTCCATTTTTCAGATCTTCCACGATTTCATTGTAACGTTTTTTATTCAAACGGTAGAAGAACAGAACAACTGCTGTGACAATCCACAAAATTCCTGGAATTGTTGAAAATGCATGTTTCATAACTGCAATCACTTCCGGATTCTGTACCTGATTTGCCACATATCCATATTTACCAAGCAGAGCTGCAAGGAGTGCAGTTCCTATAGCCATTCCGATTTTATTTCCAAGAGAAACAAATGCATACTGGAATCCATCATTTCTAAGTCCTGTTTTCCACTCACCATATTCCACACAATCCGGAATGATCGCATAGATTGCAGTGTTAAATCCTGAAAAGAAGAACTGTGTAATACCCGCCAATGCATAGAATACAATTGGAGATTCTTTTACATTAAAGAAGAACATTGCAAGCATAGCGATTCCTGTAAGTAATGCAAAAACAGATGCTGTTCTTCCTTTATTATTCAACTTGCGGAATACCGGCTGGAAGCAAGCTGCACCGATAATTGAAGGAATAATAATACACATGGAATATGTTGTATAATAGGAAGCATCTCCTTCTACATAAGTGAAATAATATAAAATATCTGCATTTCTTCCATATAATGTGAATCCAAACAGCACCTGTCCAACTAATGCAAGCAGATATGGTCTATTCTGCATAACGGCCTTCAGTTGTACTTTAATGGAGATTTTTTCTTTCTCCGGAATTGTCACCTGCTCTTTTGTCTTTACAAAACAGAAGAAATGACATGCAGCAAAGATGCATCCGTAAATAATTGCAACAAACAGATAACCGTTCTTTACACTGTTGCTTCCAAGCCTGCTGATCAGTGGCACTGTTACGATATTGATGATTCCGATTGCGATCATTGCCGCTACAGAACGAGATGTATTGATCTTGGCACGCTCATCAATATCCTGTGTCATAGCACCGCAAAGTGTTCCATATGGAATGTTTACACAGGTGTATCCTAAGACGAGAAGACAGTATGTAATTACCATGTAAACTATTTTCGATGTATTTGACCAATCTGGGTGCGCCCAGAAAGAGAGGATCAAAAGCGCTGATGTAATCGGTGCTGCCACTAACAGCCATGGACGGTATCTTCCCCATCTTGTGTTTGTTTTATCTGTTAATCCACCTACGATCGGATCATTGATTGCATCCCAGAATCTTGAGAAAAGCATCAATGCTGATACTGCTGCCATACTGATTCCAAATACATCTGTATAGAAAATCATTAAAAAGTTACTGACAAACATCCAGCTAAAGTTACATCCTACATCTCCGAAACCATATGCAATCTTGCTGATCAGAGGCACTTTTCCATTATTGCTCTCGTTTTCCATTAATTACCTCCTAGCCAAAGTTTCTGATAAAACTCTGCTCTCTCTTGATTCGATCTCCTATTTCTCCTGCACATTGATGATTACTTTCATCGTTGTCTCGCGGTTATCATCAATATACTGATATGCTTTCAGATAATCTTTGAATGCAAATGTCTTAGAAATCAATGGTCTTAAATGAACTTTTCCTTCATTTACAAGTTCTATACCATCTACATAATCATCATGACGATACATCATTGTGCTCTTGATATCCAGTTCGTGATCATTTGCAACTGCAAGGTCTACTGTTGCCATTCCCGCAAATACGGCAACAAGAACGATGATACTTCCTTTTCTTGCGTATTTAATTGCCTGTCCCATTGTGATATTATTTCCTGCGCAATCATAGATCACATCTGCTTGTCAGGACCAAAGGCTTCAACCATTGCCTCTCCAAAGTCCTTCTCCATAGTATTAACGCATACATCAATACCACATTCTTTTGCCTTATCCAGACGAAGGTCGCTGACATCTGTGATCATTACCTTTGCGGCGCCCATTCCTTTTGCTGCCTGTGCAACCAGGTTACCGATCGGTCCTGCACCAAGAACTGCAATATTCAATCCCTTTACATCTCCTACCTGCTTCACTCCATGCACTGCAACTGCCAGAGGCTCGATCATGGCACCTTCTTCATAAGACATATCTTCCGGAATCGGTGTTACTTTAGAGGCATCTACTGCAAAATATTCTGAAGCTGTTCCTGTTGTCTGGAATCCCATAACCTTAAGTTCCTCACAAAGGTTATATTTTCCATGGCGGCACGGATAACACTGTCCGCAGTAAACCTGTGGCTCGATCGTAACTTTCTGTCCTTCATGAAATTCTGTAACATCTTTTCCGACCTTGGCAATCTCACCGGATACCTCATGTCCCTGAGTCACCGGGTATTTTGTAAATGGATGCTTTCCATGATATACGTGAATATCAGATCCACAGATTCCAATATTCATAATCTTAACCAGTACCTGATCATCTTTCACTTCCGGAACCGGTACCTCTCTGAAAATAATTTCTCCCGGGTTTGTCATTACCTGCTGTAACATAATGTTTTCCTCCTTTATTGAATATCTTTTATTAAATGTTTTATTAAAGTAATTACATTATTGTTCAGGAAATGTATTTTGTCAATATGTTATTGTTCAATTCTGCCTATTGCACAAGATTTCGCTATAATTTTTATGCACTTTGCGCAAAAAATCCAGGGAAGAAATATGTATTAAAAATGTTTCTTCTCTGGATTTTCTAACTTTCCATCATTCTGATCGTTATAATGTTTTAATAAAAGCCTGCAAATAATGTTTTGCCACACCAACTGCCGAGGCTTCTCTCTTATATGAACAAACTTTCAGGTATCTCGCATCATGCTCAAATCCATTATATTCCATTACTTTTTTCCCTAAGGTTATCATATGATCTGCAAGATATCCCCCCCCTACTTCTCCTCCAAGAATAATATCCATATCATATGCCATTCTCAGATTTGAAATAAGGATTGCCAGATTATTAAGATACTCTTTCCAAACCTTCACAGCCTGTCCGTCCTTCTCTTCCACCTTCTTCATAAACTGTTCCAGTGTCTCTTTGGTGTCATCTGTCAGCACGCTCGCCGCACAGTAAGCATCCGCACAGCCTTGTTTTCCGCAATAACATTTCTTTCCGCCCGGAACAAGGATCATATGTCCAAATTCTCCGGCTTTCTGATTCGCTCCCGGAATCAATTTCCCGTCAATGCAAAATGCTCCCCCGAGTGTGTTATTCAATGAAAGATACAATGCATTTCTATAGTTATTTAAATCCTCTGCCATCATTGCCGCATTGGCATCATTTTCAAAATAAACCGGAAGTGAAAAGATCTGTTCCAAAAAGCTTAAACTATAATTCTCCAATTGGAGCGCATGAGATTTGATCAGCATTCGTTCTTTCGAATTAACAATTCCCGGAATTGAAATTCCGATTCCCAAGATTCGTTCTCTGTGTTCTACATCTGAAAGAAATCTTTCCAATGCTTCGCTCAATTGTAAGTAGTAAGCGGCCTCTGTTGAAAATTCTAAGCGGATCCTTTCATATTTCTCTATCTCATAGCTCAAATTCACAAGTACAAATCCTGCATGCTTCGCAGTGATCCTTATCCCAACCGCATAACGGTACGCTGGATTAATACTGATTCGTTTTGCTTTTCGCCCGCCTGTAGATTCATATTCTCCGGTTTCAACCGCAATTCCATTAGCCAAAAGCTCATTCACATTCGACAATACAGTCGGCATACTAAGATTGAGATCCTTCGACAATTCCACTTTAGACGTTGCTTCGTGATTTATAATATAATTTACTATTTTTGATTTTGTAATATTTCTCTTTTCCGCTCCAGCCATATCCAAGGCTCCTTTTATAAATTATTTTATAAAAGTATCTTATCCCTTCTTTGCCGCTTTGTAAAGATTACAAATGCATTTTATTCTTCTACTTCCACCGGATTTGTCACGCTGACCTTGTGATCATACCATGTTCCCTTTTTTCCGATCAATGCAAGATCAAATTCTTTGTCCAGTGCCGGAACCGGAACGTCGAATCCATAGACCTCATCAGATGTTCCATCGCTGTAATTAATAGTATCTGTTGTAGGCTGAAGCAGTTCTGCGCCGTCCTTCTGTGCATCCTCGGCAGTTCCTTCGAACAGATTGACAATATTTTTAGACACCAGACTGATATGAATTGTCATTTTCCCATCCTCTACTGTCAGTGTTCCTTTTCCATCCATTGCTTCATTCACATGGAACATAGAGCTGTCTGTTTGGAACTCTGCTGTATATGTTCCGTCTTCCAGTGCTGCCTGTTCATCTTCTGCCTTATCTGCAGAATCCTCTTTTGTATCCGCCTGTTCTGTTTGTGCTTTTCCACTGTCTTTAGCCTCTGTGCTATTTCCACATCCTGTAAATACAGATGCGATCATAGAAACAGAAACCAATACCATTAATAACTTCTTTTTCATCTAAATCCTTCCTTTCATTGATTCAAAAAAGGTCATGCAATTCCTTTTTCTCTGAACAAGCATGACCTTCTCAATATCTTCTTACAAATTACTCTGCATCAATTGCAGCCTGTGTATGTGCTACATACAGCTGCTGGATTGCCTGGATCTCTCCTAAACCTGCAATCTGAGTATCAATGCTGTCAAATGCTCCTGATGCCTCAAACTGGCTCTTCCAGGAATCATCGTCATCTCCGGCCATATCGTTGTTCGCATGGTCTCCTGCAACAACCATCAGCGGACGAAGGATTACTTTCTTATATCCTGCTTCTTTCAGTTTCTCGATCACTGCCTCGCAGGATGTATCTTCCGGCTCACCCTCTACAGTTCCGATAAATACATTGTCATATCCAAGCTGTTCCATCTGTGTCTGCATCTGAGAATAACTTACCTTTGCAGTATGAGATGTACCATGTCCCATGAATACAAATGCTGTTCCGTCTTCTTTTACTGCATCCAGACTGTCAAATCCTGCATCTTTAACAGCCTCTGCTGTGATTGCTTCTGCTACTGCTGCCTTGTCTGCATTGATAACAGTTGCATCAGCTCCAACTTCTCCGAGAAGTGGCTCTGCAATCTTAACAGATTCAAACTTATCTTTATATCCCTCTAATGCTGCTGTAAGTTCATCATATTCTGCTCCATGCATCAGATGTGTCGGCTGTACAACAAGGTTCTTCACTCCATTGTCTACAGCTCTCTGCAATGCCTGATCCACATTGTCGATCTTCTCGCCATCACGGGCCTGTACGTGATTGATGATGATCTGTGCTGTAAATGCTCTTCTTACAGACCAGTCCGGATAAGCTGCCTGAACTGCCTTCTCAATACCACCGATATCTGTCGCACGGCTGTCATTAAAGGATGTTCCAAAACTTACTACAAGGATTTCATTTTCACCGATTTCATCAGCGTTGAGCGGATCATCCTTGGATGCATCTCCTGTATCTCTTCCGAAATAATCCGGATCCGCATTCTCTCCCTCAACAAGTTCTTTCTGTGCATCTGTCAGTGCATCCCATGCTTCTTTCGCTGCTTTACACTGCTCATCTGTCTTGTCTGTTCTTTCCTGAACATAAATGTCATCAATCAGCTTCGCAACTTTATCTGCTGCTTCCTGATCACTGTCCTGTTTAGACTCTGTCTTTGTTGTGTCAGTGTTGTTGTCGCCCTTTGATCCACATCCTGCAATCATGGACACACTAAGTGTTGCTGCCAGTAAAACCATTAATACTTCTTTTTCATTGTCATCCTCCTGATTTCTTATTCTCAGAAATGAAAACACCCTCGAATCAAACGAGGGTACGCAAAGAAAAACCGGTGATCATTTACAATCTATCTGTAAATAATTACTGCAGTCTAAATCATTTCCTTTCGTACGGCCAATTCCTCGTGGCATGAATTCTTCATTCCTGTACTGCGAAAGGCAGGTCTCCCGGCTGATCGTTCAAATGCTTCTGCTTCACCTTCCCGGTCTCCCAGTGGTCTCAAAACACAAGCTCACGAAATACGGTGACGAGTTCGTACAGGATTCTCACCTGTTTCCCTTTTCACCAGTCCAGATTTTCCACGTCGTTCCTCTGATCATTCATAATCAGAACGCCATCATCCATCTGACTGACACCTCACGCATCTGTATTAAATTATATGTTACAACGGGGTCATTCTATCACACTTACACAAATGCGTCAAGAAATGTTATAAATTGGAGGATTTGGCCTCATTTCCGACTTTGATTTCCTCAGCAAAAATGATACAATATCCCTCAGAGACAAAATTTGTAACTAAGGTGGTTTATTATTATGAAAGAATCTAATAGCCAGGCATTTCGTCGTGGTTTTCGCGATGGAATTCCGATCGGACTTGGATATCTTGCGGTCTCCTTTTCAATCGGTATTGCCGCAAGAAATATCGGCCTGAATGCATTTCAGGGATTCCTTATGAGTCTGTTAAATAATGCATCTGCCGGAGAGTATGCCGGACTGACTGTAATTGCTGCAAACTCTCCTTATATTGAGGTCGCAATTGTCACATTGATCACGAATGCGCGTTATCTTCTGATGAGCTGTGCCATGAGTCAGCGTTTGAGTCCCGACCTTTCGTTAGGACACCGTCTGCTGATGAGTTATGATATCACAGACGAACTTTTTGGAATTGCGATCAGCAGACCCGGTACTTTAAACCTTATTATACCTATGGCGCGATGGTAACTCCGCTTCCGGGCTGGGCTTTTGGAACTATGCTCGGTGTCATTGCCGGAAATATCATGTCACCGCGTATGGTCAGTGCATTTAGTGTTGCCCTCTTTGGAATGTTTATCGCTATCATCATTCCTCCTTCGAAGCAGAATAAAGTCGTTGCGGGACTGGTTACTCTTGCATTTATCTCAAGCTTCGCAGCAACTTGCCTGCCTTGGATCTCCACTCTGTCGGATGGTACCAGAACAATTATACTGACCGTTGTACTTTCAGCCGGAGCAGCATTCTTCTTCCCTATACCGACAGAAGATGAAACTTCAGCTTCAACTAAGCAATAATAAAAACGTAACTGTTCAGTTACTCAAAAGGAATAAAATTATGACACACAATATTTATATTTATATTCTTATCATGGGCGGTATCTCTTATTTAATCCGCGTACTGCCGATGACCTTGATTCGAAAACCTTTGAAGAACCAGTTTCTTCAGTCCTTTCTATACTATGTACCTTATGTCACACTAGCAGTAATGACATTCCCGGCGATCCTTCATGCCACACAGTCTCCAATCTCCGGAGTTCTCGCTCTCGTTGTTGGAGTTGTAGCCGCATGGTGTGGTGCAGGACTGCTGCCGGTCGCAGTTCTTTGCTGCGTAGTTGTATTTATTGCAGAGCTTTTCTTGTAGAGTGATCTTATAGATTTTAGTAACTGTCGATGCCCTTTTTTCTGCCATTGATGCTTTTTTCGCTACCATCGATACCCTTTTTCGTTTGGCGAAATGAATTTTCTTAATTTTCTGACATTTAAGACAATTTCTTTAAAAAGTCTAACGCAAAAATATAAAAAAAGGGGGTTGCATTTTTCTGTAGCTTTGATATAATAACCATGTTGTTTGAAACAAGCAACAAACAAAACTCAAGTAATGCGGAATGGTGTAATTGGCAGCACAGCAGACTCTGACTCTGTTAGTAGGGGGGGTTCAAGTCCCTTTTCCGTAGCTGGGAATTTGCTTCGGCAAGTTCCCTATTTTATCGGAGTGTGGCTCAGTTTGGTAGAGCGCTACGTTCGGGACGTAGAGGTCGCAAGTTCGAATCTTGTCACTCCGATGTTTTAAGAGATTACAATTTGTAATCTCTTTTTGTTGTATAATCTATCTATACTTGCACAGAATGCAATTTGTTGGGCGCAAGTAAAGTGAGAATATGATTCGGTGACTATTAATTCCAAAATCTCTAATTCAGTCAGTCATAAAACCAGAAGTTGTATCCAGGTTTTAAAATTCTCAAAAACAGGTCAATAAAATAGTAAGATGTGTTGACTAAAAACCCCCCCAAAAATGAAATATTAGTCAACACATCTCTATATATACTTGACTATGAATACAAAAATCGAAAATCTAGTCAACACTTCTTTATTTCAGCTCCCCCCCATCAAATACAACGGTTGCCGGTCCTGTCATATAAACTGTGTTCTTCTCCTGATCCCACTGAATCTCCAAATCTCCGCCAAGAAGCTTTACAGTTACTTCATCTTCTGTCAATCCATTCAGAATACAGGAAACAGCTACAGCACATGCTCCTGTTCCGCAGGCAAGTGTCTCCGCAGATCCTCTCTCCCAAACACGCATCTGTACAGTATGTCTATCCAGTACTTTTACAAACTCTGTGTTCACACGTCTTGGAAATCTCTCATGGCTTTCGAATTTTGGTCCGATTTCTTCAATCGGAAGATTATCAACATCATCTACATAAACAACTGCGTGCGGATTTCCCATAGACACGCAAGTCATATGATATTCTTTTCCATCCACAAGAATCGGTTCATCTACAGCTTTATCTCCCTCAGCCACAACCGGAATTTCTGCCGGTGTCAAGATTGGGCTTCCCATATCAACTCGAACCTTCGCAACTTTTCCATTTTCTACGAAAAGCTGAAGTGTTTTGATTCCTGCTAAAGTCTCAACTGTAATCTCTGTTTTGTCAGTCAGGCCGTAATCATACATATATTTTCCAACACAGCGAACTCCATTTCCACACATTTCTCCTCTAGAGCCATCCGCATTATACATGGCCATCTCACAGTCTGCCACTTCCGACGGACAGATCAGGATCAATCCATCAGATCCTATTCCAAAATGTCTGTCACTCACCTGGATTGCCAACGCTGATGGATCTTCTACCTTCTCTTCAAAACAGTTTACATACACATAATCATTTCCAATTCCCTGCATTTTTGTAAATTTCATTCTCTTCTCCGTTCCACTGTCATCACTGACAGTCCTCTCATTTGTTATTGTTTACAGCACTTCTTATTCGTTACTGTTAACAGCTGCCTCTTATTCATTCATAATTGTCAGCACCATCTGTGCTGTTTCGAGCATATTAGTCCCACTTTCCATACTGCTCTTCTGTAAATATCGATGTGCTTCCTCTTCTGACATGTTATTTCGTTCTATCAGAAGCGCTTTCGCCTGATCGATTATCTTTCTCTGAGAATCGTCTCTCTTTCGTATCGTTTCTCTGCGCTTTCTTCTCTTCCTACTCTGTGTCTGCTGAATCATTTCAACGGTATTTACCAAATCATAAACTTTGATTGGGAGTGGAAGTCCTACAACCCCCCCATCCGGCAGTCCATCCATCCACTTATCCGCTGAAGCCACCAAAAGCATGTCAAACGTATCCGGAAGAGATTCTCGTAAATCTGTATACTGCATATCTTGAAACCGATAACCACACACGACAATTCCATCGTTCCAGTTATCAGCATACTGCAAAACCTTAGCTCCTGTCAAACATACCGCAGATACTTCAATACCCGCACGAACCAAACTATTACGGATATTTACTGCATTTTCCCTCTTTGGAAAAACGACAATAATGTTGCTCATATCTGCTCACCTCTTCCGCTAACTACTCTTCTATCAATCTGTTTTCTCTAAAATGTTCTATACTAACATATGCGATCTCTAAATGCCCAATGCCAGGATACCCGAACTACAGCCTGTAAAGATAATGATTAATCTCCCAGTCTGTCACCTGCATACAATATTCTTTATATTCTTTCTTATTTGCTTTTATGATCTTCTCGGCAAGCTCTTTCCCTAATACGCTGATCAGCAGTTCATCTTTCTCAAGCTCTGCTGTAGCAGCCCCAAGCGTTCTCGCAGTTCTTCCACTTGAAGTTCATCTCTTCTTTCCTGCGTCATCTTCTGAATATTTTCATCAATATTCTTCGGAGGCATAATCTGATTCTTAATTCCGTCCACCCCCGCTTTCAGAAGTACTGCAAGCGCCAGATATGGATTCGCCGTAGCATCCGGACTACGAAGTTCCAGTCTTGAATTGTCTTCTTTCTCCATAGACACACGAATCAAAGGTCCTCTTGTCTTAGCTGACCATCCCATATAAACAGGTGCTTCATACCCCCGGCACAAAACGTTTATACGAATTGATCGTTGGATTTGTAATACAGGTGATTGCCTTCATATGTTTCATCAAGCCACCAATAAAATAATATCCTTCCTGGCTGAGTCCATTCTCATCCTCTGCGTTATAAAGTGCATTTGTTCCATCGTTTTTATATAAAGACAAATTAATGTGCATTCCTGACCCATAAGTCTCACTCTTCGGCTTTGGCATAAATGTCGCGTGCAGACCGTGTCGTTTTGCGATTGTCTTGACAACCATCTTAAATGTCATCAGATTATCTGCTGTAATCATCGCCTCATCGTAGTGAAAGTCGATTTCATGTTGCGCCGGCGCAATCTCATGATGTGAGGAAATAATCTCAAACCCCATATCTTCTAATGTTAAGATCATATCTCTTCTCGCATTTTCTCCAAGATCCAATGGCCCTACATCAAAATATCCTCCCTGCTCGTGAGTTACTGTTGTCGGTCTACCGTCATCATCTGTATGGAAAAGAAAGAACTCGCATTCCGGGCCGACATTCATCGTATATCCCATCTCTTTCGCCTCAGCAACAGCCTTTCTGAGTACATAACGCGGATCGCCTTCATACGGTGTTCCATCTTTTTTATACACATCACAGATCAGTCTTGCAACTTTTCCCTGCTGTGGTCTCCATGGAAAGATTTCAAATGTACTCAAATCCGGATATAAATACATATCTGATTCTTCCTCATCTGCAACCCCCCCTTCCAAGGAAGAAACATCAAACATACAGCGGTTATCCAATGCTTTTTCAAGCTGTCCTACTGTTACCGCCATATTTTTCATCGTTCCAAAAATATCTGTAAACTGCAATCTGATGAAAGCGACATCTTCTTCCTCTACTATGTGAAAAATATCATCTCTTGTATAGTTATGCATTATTTTTCGACCTCCTTTATCATAAACTGATACGATAAAAGGGCGTTCTCCACCTAAGTTGGAAACGCCCTTGTTTCTGTGTTACATTATAATGATTGACTGTTTTCTTGTCAATTATTTCTGAATCAGTTCAAGAACTTCTTCTTTTACAGGCATTGCTTTGATCGCACCCTTCTTTGTTGTTACAAGTGCTGCTGCCGCATTCGCAAATGTCAGCATCTCTCCTAACTGTTCCTCTGTCAGATTCTCAAAATCATGATCAACCAGATAATTCAAAGAACTTCCACAGAAAGTATCTCCTGCACCGGTTGTCTCAATTGCTTTCACTGAAAATCCGGGTCTCTCTACGCGCATGCCTTTGTAATAAGCTCTGCTTCCGTCTTTTCCCATAGTCAGAAGAATCAGCGGAATATTGTATGTCTCCTGCAGATATGCGATTCCCTCATCATAGTCTTCCTTACCGGATACAAACTGAATTTCATTATCAGAGATCTTCAGGATATCACATTTTCCAAATCCATACTCCATCTGCTCTTTTGCAAGATCAAGAGAACTCCACAGCGGCGGTCTCAGATTTGGATCAAAGGATACAAGGCAACCATTTGCTTTTGCTGTTTCTACCGCTTTCTTTGTTGCTTCACGCACACCTTCATGTGTCATAGAAAGTGTTCCGAAATGAAAGACTTTTGTATCTTTTACTACTTCTGGATTCACTTCATCTGCTGTAAGCATCATATCTGCTCCCGGATTACGATAAAATGAGAACTCTCTGTCTCCATCTGGGAATGTATGTACAAACGCAAGTGTTGTATTCACATTTTCGTCAACCATCAGATTAGAGGCATCGATTCCGGCTTCCGTAATCGTATCTCTTAATAACGCTCCAAACTGATCTTTTCCAACTTTTCCTATAAATGCTGTCTTCTTTCCCATCTTGTTCAGAAGTGCCAGCACATTACACGGTGCACCTCCCGGGCAAGCCTCAAACATATTGTTTCCCTGCTCGCTTTGTCCATTCATTGTAAAATCAATCAGAAGCTCTCCTAATGCGATTACATCATACTTCTTTGCCATGAAGTTCTCCTCCTATTTCTTGTTTTATTACTTTGTCTTATTGCTTGTCTTAATTAAAATATACTAACTCTTCAATTGGTTCTGCAGGCTCAATATTCTCTGCCTCAAGCACCGGTCCTTCTCCGCCGTATACGGACAGATTCGCATAACGCACTTTTGCACGAATTTTTACCCAGTCTCCCGCATTCAGCTTCGGCGCATAAGCGCTTCTGCAAACATATCCAAGGAAAGATGTATCATCTGCACAGCAAGTCATTGCCATACGCCCCCGGATAGAATACCTTAGACGGAAATGCTTTTGGTTTCATAACCTTTGCAACAAATTCTACAATTTTTCCTTTATAGCGCTCCGGATGCTCCTGCATATCAATATACCAGATACCATAATCTTCTCTTGGAATCTCAATCACAGGTGCTTTGAGATCATATGGTACTTCGTCTTCAAAGATATTGTCTACCTCACCGTTCTCATCCTCAAAGATTACTTCTGCCTGAGGCTTACAACCTTAACACTTCTGCGGTATCCTGCCAACGGTTTCTTATCCTCGCAACGGTTGAACAGAACAAGCTCTGCGCCCTTTACCATCTCTACAAACAGTGGTTTTAAGTTTGTCAGATACATCTGAAAAGTACTTGCATCTACCGTTGTGATCTTCTGCTCAATAGCCCAGCCTGCCGGAAGCTTCATCTTCTCAAATTCACTCACCTGCCACATACCGTTATACTCGATAACCACACGTTCCGGCTTGTGCTTCTTATTCATCTCTTCCAGCCATTCTTCTGTCAGATCTTCTTTATCTTCTACAGTCTCAATAATGACACCATACTTCAGCAATTCTCTCGGATCATACTCTTCTTCTCCCTCTTCACAAAGAATCAGAAGTGTCTTACCGTCGATCTGGAAGTAGTCCTGTGACAATGTAAAATTCAGAAACTGTGTCTTTCCACTATCAAGAAAACCTGTCATCAGATAAACCATAACATCTGGCTCTTTCATCATATCTATCTCCATTCCGTCTCCCTTTCGCAGAAGACATCTGTTATTACATAATGCTACGTAGCCCCCCCCTATGGGGGGGTACTGCTTTGCTTATCCTTTTTATTTCAGCTTAAATAATTCTGCAAGCTTGTCTTCGTTAAGCTCTGCTCCGATCACACAGATTCTTCCTGTGTATTCCGGTGCTCCTGTTCTTACTTCATGTTCCTCTGGAACCATATCAAAGTAAATCCACTCACCGTCTGCACCTGCAACCATTCCTTTTGCACGGAGTACATTTCCGTAAGAGCCGTCCTCTTCAAGAGTCTTCAGAATTGCACTGACCTCATCCTTTGTATAAGTATGAATTGTCTCTTTACCCCCCCAGCTTGTGAAAACTTCATCTGCATGATGATGGCCTTCATGATCATGATGGTGATGTCCACATCCACAACTGCACTCTCCGTCATGATGATGGTGCTCATGCTCTTCATGATCGTGGTGGTGATGATGCTCGTGATCGCACTCTTCATGATCGTGGTGATGACGCTCGTGATCACACTCTTCATGATCGTGATGGTGATGATGCTCGTGATCACACTCTTCATGATCGTGGTGATGATGCTCGTGATCACACTCTTCATGATCGTGATGGTGATGATGCTCGTGATCGCACTCTTCATGATCGTGGTGGTGATGATGTTCATGATCATGTACTTCCTTGGCTACTTCTGCGAGTAACTCATCTTCAAGAGATTTGATTGATTCCATTGTTTCAAGAATCTTCTCGCCCGGAAGCTGCTCGATCGGTGTTGTGATGATTGGAGCTTTTTCATTCAGTTCTCTTAACAGTGCAACACTTTCCTGAATCTTCTCCGGTTTCGCTTTATCTGTACGGCTTAAAATAACTGCACCTGCATATTCAATCTGATTGCTGAAAAATTCGCCAAAGTTCTTACGGTAAATCTTGCACTTTGTTACATCTACAACTGTTGTAAAGCTATTGAGCTCTGCATCGATTTCACCCTGAACATCCTGTACAGCCTTGATTACATCAGAAAGCTTTCCAACTCCTGATGGCTCAATCAGAATACGATCCGGATGATAAGTATCTACGACCTCATGAAGAGATTTCCCAAAATCTCCAACCAGTGAACAACAGATACATCCTGAATTCATCTCACGAATCTCAATTCCTGCTTCCTTCAAAAATCCACCATCAATACCGATCTCTCCAAATTCATTCTCGATCAATACAACCTGTTCTCCCTTGTATGCGTCAGAAAGAAGCTTCTTAATTAAAGTTGTCTTTCCTGCTCCAAGAAATCCTGAAATAATGTCAATCTTTGTCATTGTTCTCTTCTCCTCTTTCTATTATTTCAAATCCAATTCAACCGGGCAATGATCTGATCCCATAATATCTGTAAGTATCTTCGCATCGTCCAGTCTGTCCTTTAAACTTTCCGAGACACAGAAGTAGTCGATACGCCAGCCTGCATTCTTCGCCCTGGCACTGAAACGATAAGACCACCAGGAATAGATTCCTGTCTGCTCCGGATAAAAGTACCGGAATGTATCAATAAATCCTGCATCCAGAAGTTCAGTAAACTTCTGTCTTTCCTCATCCGTAAAACCTGCATTCTTACGGTTGGTCTTCGGATTCTTAAGATCAATCTCTTTGTGCGCTACATTCATATCTCCAGTCACAATCACCGGCTTTGTCTCTTCTAACTTCTTCAGATAAGTGCGGAAGTCATCCTCCCACTTCATTCTGTAATCTAACCTTGCCAGCCCATTCTGAGAATTTGGTGTGTATACTGTGACGAAATAAAACTCTTCAAATTCACACGTAATCACACGTCCTTCCTGGTCATGCTCCTCAATACCGATTCCATAACTCACCGACAATGGTTCTTTCTTTGTAAACACAGCTGTTCCGGAATATCCCTTCTTCACAGCATAATTCCAATACTGATAATAGCCTTCTAATTCCAGATTTAGCTGTCCTTCCTGCATCTTCGTCTCTTGAATACAGAAGATATCCGCATCTGCCTCATGAAAGAAATCAAGAAATCCTTTCTGTACACAGGCACGAATACCATTTACATTCCATGATATTAATTTCAATACGCTGCATCCTCCCTTTCAAGAGTGTTGCTGTTCACCGTCCATTCGCCAACTCTTCTGTGAATAATCAGCAACTTTCCATAACCGAATCAATAATACACCTCATCAAGGAATAACCCTCTTGCAGGTGCTAAAAATCCAGCCTGACTTCTATCTTTTGATTTCAAAGGTTCCTTCACACTCTCTATGCTTCGTGCTCCGGTTCCAACTTCCAGCAAAGTTCCTGTCAAAATCCTTACCATATGGTAAAGAAATCCTGTTCCTTCATATTGAATACTGACTTTGCTTCCTTGTCCGCAAATCATTATAGCATAAATTGTTCTTTTTGTGGACTTTTCATCCTTTTTATCCGTATATCCGGCAAACTCATACGTGCCAATCAACAATTGTGCTGCCTTTCTCATCGCATCTAAATCCAATCTCTGCGGAAAATGATATGTATATCGTCTTGTGAATACATCTGGTTTCTCCGCCAAATCCAGCTGATAAATGTATCTTTTTCCAACTGCACTTTTTCTCGCATGAAATCCATTCCTCACAAGCTCTGCATCTAAAATCCGAATATCTCCGGGTAATCTTGAATTTATCTTTTCTGTAAAAAATCCATCCTCCACCTGACCAGAAAGAACTACTGTTGCAGTCTGTCCATTCGCATGAACACCTGCATCTGTTCGTCCTGAACCATCAATCTCCACTGGATATCCTGCCACTGACGAAATTGTTCGCTCCAGAGTTCCCTGCAAAGTGTTCTCTGTGTTTGCCTGTCTCTGCCATCCTGATATGCAGTTCCGTCATAAGCAATTGTTAATTTATAAGTTCTCATTCTCGCCTCCCGTGTAATATACTAACATTCTCCGAAAGATTGAAATCGGTTATACTCACGAACAGAGTATAACCGATTTTTATTATTTTAGAAATTTCTTCAATTCATCCATGAATGTATTCGCATCTTTGAACTCTCTGTAGACAGATGCAAATCTGACATATGCAACCGGATCCAATGCCTTCAAATTCTCCATAACAATTTCACCAATCTCACTGCTTGGGATTTCTTTCTCTTCACGATTAAAAATTGACAGTTCAATCGCATCAATTGTCTTTTGAATCTCTTCAGCCGGAACCGGACGCTTGTAGCATGCATTCAGAACTCCATTCTCTATCTTCGCTCTTTCATACTGTTCACGGTTATTATCTTTCTTAATTACAATCAGTGGGATCGTTTCTACCTTTTCATAAGTTGTAAAACGCTTACCACATTCATCACAGGAACGTCTTCTTCTGATAGAACTATTATCCTCTGCTGGTCTGGAATCAATCACTCTTGTATCTGGATTGCCACAATATGGACACTTCATATAATCCACTCCGCCTTTCCACGTATCTTATTGCCTTCATTATACACAATGTCTAATATTTTTGCAAAAACTTTTCTTCTTTAATTTCCACAAGAATAATATCCGGTCCAATCTTCTTTATACATGCAAATGGTATCACATATTCGCTATCCGTTCCAAAGAATCCACAGAACTTTCCCGGCCCAGGAACAATCAATGCTTCTATCGCACCGGAGCATACATTTATCTGCAGATCTACTACACCTCCAAGGCACTTGCCATTGCAGATATTCACAACTTCCTTTTCCTTCAATTCGCAAAATCTCATAGGCATTATTCCATGATTGCCGATATTTTCTCTTAACTATTCTATGCATGAAATCAGAATCTGTTGTATAATAAAAGAAGTCTCCTTTCTGTCTGATCGTAAGACTTCTTTTTCCCTTAAAAGCTTGTCCGATAAATCGGCAATGCATTGATTACCGGTTCCTCATATGGATGTATCTCTTTAATTGCCTGAATTGTTTCATCCACTTTTTCTGTAAATACAGTCACTTCAACTTTCACTTCCGGCTCACAACTAATCTCTCCTACATTTCCAATGTAAGGAGAAGTTCCATCTAATGGTCTCCAGTAACTGGTGACCTTGGAGCAGGACATACAGGAATCATAATTTCCTATATGACCGGCATCTACTGACTGCAATGCTTTCTGTAGCTGCGAAATATGTGTTTCTGGAATAAAGATTTCTAATTTGCAATACTTGAAATCCATGCGACACACCTCCTCAATGCACAAACAAAATTTATATCAAAATCCCATCGCAATGATCTATTTCATGCTGAATGATCTGAGCCGTCCATCCACTGTATTTTTCTCTTCTCTTTTTGAAATTCATATCCTGATATTCAACTTCTATTTCCTGATAACGTCTGCAGCTTCGCACTCCATCCAATGACAGACAACCTTCTTCCGTCTCATAAGCGCCTGTGCGTTTCACGATTTTCGGATTAAACATAGCAATATTAAACAACCCCATATTCACTGCAATGATTCTCTTTTTTACTCCGATCATATTCGCAGCCATTCCTAC
Source organism: Mediterraneibacter faecis JCM 15917 (assembly GCA_001312505.1). Lineage (GTDB taxonomy): Bacteria > Bacillota > Clostridia > Lachnospirales > Lachnospiraceae > Mediterraneibacter > Mediterraneibacter faecis. The sequence continues at coordinate 870 of BBDW01000003.1, read as the reverse complement.
ACAGCCTGCTTCATTTGCTTTCAGTGTATCCAGCAGATCTATTGCCACCTGCTTATCCGCTTCTGTTGCCAATTCTGATTTCTGATTTAAGAAAAATATGTCTCTCATAATAGGCTTAATCATACTATTTTACTTCCTTTCCATTCCCTGCAAACCATTCTGTTTCTATAGAAATTTTTTCTTTTGTCGCTAAGCTTACATAATATTCATCTATACATCTTGTCTCAATAAAATATTCCTTTGCTTTTTCATTTTCCCATTCTTTGCTAAATCCAATGCCTTTTACTTTCAGCTTCGCTTCTAGTTCTGTCCATAATTGAGTAAATATCCGGTCTTTTTCCTCCCCACAAAGTTCAGAGATTGCATTTTGTATTTCATTCGAAAATATCTTCTTCGCTGTAGCTTCATGATACGGACGCACACGTTCAATATCAATGCCTACTTCCTGATCAGCAATCGCTAGAACTACATATTTACCGCTATGTGACAGGTTAAAATGTTTTCTCGCATCCACAAGCATAGGCTTCCCATTTTTATTCATTACAAGCTGAGCATCATTTTCTACACCTAAATACTCTTTTAAAAGATATCCCGCTATCAGCTCCTGTTTTTTATCCGTTTCTCTCTTATGCTTCTGATACTTTTCAACATATCTTTGTGCTATCTGTGAGAGAATCCACTCTTCCTTACATGATATTTTTTCTATATCAGCTATTATGATTCTTCCCTTGGTCATTTATTGTCCCATCTTTTCTATATACTTTTTTCAAGAATGCCACCAGCATTTTTGCCGTGAGACACACAATCCTCATCTGATATATACATATAGCAAAATCTTTTCTTTGTCAAGAAACTTGATTTTTTTGCAAG
>BBDW01000002.1 GCA_001312505.1 Mediterraneibacter faecis JCM 15917 | reverse complement strand
ACTTTTATAATATCTTTTTTCACATATTTTTGTATTTTCATATTGCTCCTTCAATATTTATATCTTGATCTTAAACTTACGAAATCGAATCTACTAATTGAACATGCTAAAAAGACATACTATTCCCTAAATCACTCTGTTCCTCAAAAATAATATGTCTTATATTCACCACATTTTTGATTTTATCATTTTTCCATTTTATGCACAATATTTTCAACGATTCATTTATATTTTCAGCAAGACTTACAATTCTCACTTGGTTATTTTATATATATCACACAATTCTTTTTCGAAAAAGGGCAATGAGATTTCTCCCACACCCTTTGTCATTTCTTACCTATTTACGATTCCGCTCCATCTCCATCCCCCCCTGATACCGCCTCGGCATTGGCTTTCCCTGTTTCTTTGCAACCTCACAGCGGTGTTTATACAAACGCAAAAGGACAGATTTCCTCTTCTTTGGTACTTCTGGATTCTCCTTTTTCGGTAGCAGATTGTTGATTCTTCCATCGATCATATTGTAATTCTGTTCCTCTGCCATTTCTGCAGATCGAAGGTATTCCCCATTGATAAAGTATTTCTGCCATACCGAAAGCCGTTCTTTGGTAGCTCCCTTTCGCTATACTCTATGTACTGAATATTTAATTGTTGTAAATTATCATGATTTAAAACATGGCTCAAGAGCATTTGCTGTTCGTATTTTTTTGAGAGCTGTCCTGTCAGTTTTCCGATCAGTAAAACAAAATAAATCAAATACAAGGACCAGTACGGTGGAATATTAAAAGTCTCTTTTCCTTCCGATTGTGTATAAGGAACTGTCCCCTGAAAAAAGCAGATTACATAATCCCAAAAGTGAAGTTTCCACTCCTGTCCATTCACAGTATTATATTGTTGGATCAGATTACGAAAACCTACACACTGCACGAGAACCATCAAAAATACAAAGCCATACTTTTTCCAACTTTCTTTAAAAAATATTTTCAGGTTAACTTTCCACATGGCCTCATCTCCTATCTCCAGATATCTCTCCGCTCAATCATCTTTTCCCCCTATCAGTTTCTCGATGAATAAAACGACAATTCCAATCAGAATAATTCCCAGCCACTTACCAGGCGTATTCCATGATGTCTGCCAGACTGCGAACAGGCTAAAATAGATCTTTCCATGGTGAAATGCCTCTATTCCGAGTGGAACCAAAAGAACAATCCAAATAAAAAACAGAGTCTTTGGATACCACAAAAAAATATCTACCATTACAAAAAGTAAGATCAGTTTTAAAACATACATCAACCAGATAACGACGGCCACGGATAAAAAATGGGACTTTACAACGTTTCCTGTCTGACCAAAATAAACACTTTCCATAGTATCCCAATTGATCAGATTTCTGCTAAAGATCCAGCCAGTAAATGTAGCCATTAGGATAATTATAAAAGAAATCCCCGCAGCATATACCAGACTCTCCTTCAGTTGTTGCTGAAACATTCTTTTTCTCGATTGATACCGTAAGATATATTGAATGTTCAGACTGTCCTGTTTGCATCTGATTACGAAAAAAGTACAAGCGGAAATATGGTCAATCCACTATAAATTGCTCCCTGCTGTGCAATAACATAGTCTATCGTACTGGCCGAAAGATTATAAAACTGATACATCTTCTCCTGCTCGGACACTGTCCAAAAAGAACAAACTATCATCCAGATCAGTTCAGCTGTCAGAAGCCATCTATGTTTTATCAAAGAATCTCTCACATGATAAAATGTCTGTTTTGATTTAGAATACATCTTCCTTCGCCCCCCCTTTTTTCATAAATACAAAGAACGTTACTGGAATTCCAATCCCCCCCATTGAAACCACTGGAATCCACCATGCGACGATTCCATGTCCCGGCTGAACCCAATATACACTGGAATAAGCAATATTATTTGTAATTGTACAGATAACATGCAGAATCAGTTGTACAAAAAACGGAAAGATCAATACAACAATTTTATAATCTGACAAAAAATTTACAGATAAACAAACACAAGCCCAAATTCCTGACATCAAAAATTGAACTACCAGAAAAACGTTGTATATATCATAGGATGCGTAAAGAAAATCTTATAAAACAGCATCAACGGTGTAAGTATATTATCTCCCATTGTTGAAAGCGGTGCTAAGTTTGGCAGAAGAACCAGACTGCACATTAAATTGAAAATCAATGGAACAAGAACTGCAATTCCCCCCGCTCAGAAAAGCAGCAGCATATTTTGCTTTGAGATAATCTTCTCTCTTTGTTCTCATATAAATATTTTTTATTACTCCTTCTTTGCAGTCCTCAAAATAAGAAGTTCCAAATGGAAGGCTTGCAAGGATAGGTAGAATTAAGAAGAATATAAATCCTTCCAAATTCGACGGACTTCCAGCCATCCATGTTTCCACAGCACTATGTGGCGACAGAATTGGAAATTCGTTATAGAAATTCGTTAGATTAGCTCGATAGGCGGGAATGATTTCCTGAATTACATGCGCAGTTCCAATAAGGATTCCTATTAGTATGGATAATGCCATCCCGTTTCCTCTCATTGCCCGTTTCATCTCTGTCTTAAAAATCTGTTTCATGCTTTTCCCTCTTTCTTGAGTTATATTTTCAAATAGAAAATAAAGGTGACGCTATCGGTGGGAAAGACTTATATAAAATATAAGCTGCGAGAAAATTCTTCGCATTCTTTCACAGCTTACATTTTATAATTTACTTCAGTTTCACTTTGTATCATCAATTCAATATAATATAACGACGGATATCATACTCCGGATTATCAATAACAGCTCCCGTTGGATTGATCTCCAAATAAATTGCTTCAGATTTCAATAATTCATCGTTTGCAACAAAAATCAATGCCATTTGTTTTTCTTCTCCTGGTTCAAAAGTCTCAGCATAGTAATTATGATTTAGAACCCTTGGTGTCTCTTCACCTAGATAAGACACTTCTCCCACATAGTCCTCATATTCTGATGGTGGAAAGAGGAATCTCAGTCGAATATAACCCCCCCAGATAAGATCGTTCTCTATCTTTTTATCGCTCTGATTTTTCACGGAAAGATTAACTACAATATAAGAGAAATCATTCGTGATATTTCCCTGCTCATCTAATTCAGCTCCCGGATAATTGGAAAGATCTTTTCCTTTTGGAAGTACATAACCAGGATACTCTTTTCCTCTTGTCCAAGATAAAACTGTAAAACTATACTTCGTACTTGCTATTTGCTTTCCTGTAGAAACAACATTTTTTGCATCAACTCCTAGTTTGTTTGCAAATTCTTTAGATACTTCATCTGGCTCCTCTTCTTGGGCTACCACATCAAGACTTTTTTTTAATTCATTTTCTTTTTCTATATTCTCTTTACTTATGCTACCTGTTCCGCTTTGTAAGAAATTAACAGATAGTAACACGAATATAATGACAAAAGAAACACCCGCACAAGTTATTATTTTCTTCTTCACAACTATTTCCTTCCGTCATTCCTTCCCAACATAAACGACTCCTGTATGACACATGTTTTCAGTTATTTCATAACATCCTCCTGTTCCATTCAGATTCAAATATAAATTCTTAATATCTTTTTCATTAACAATCCATGCCATATTGACTTGAACACTCTCACCAGGCTTTAACGATGGAATATAATTCTTCCCTTGACCATAGTCATCTTGTACGCTGGAATAAGTCATTTCAGCTGTTTTGGCAACACTGTCACTTATATAATAATCATAATCCTCACCAGCTTCTGTACCAGGCATGTAAATAGTATACGTGCCATCATTCTGTTTCGAAAGAGCAATCAGCGTGCCTAGATAGAGCATATGATTGAGTTCTTCCTCTGATATATTTGTGTATGTGACAGTCAAAAACAGTAATTTCTGATCCATGTTTTCTTCTCTTACAACTGAATCCAGATTATTTACACCATCACCTTTTTTTATATATGATAAATGATTCTGTACCAGTTTTCCGTTTGCATCAACTGCCGTCTTCCAGACTTTCGGAATTTTATCACTGTCTAAAAGCTGTAAATTATCTGCGATCTGTACTTTATCTACACAAGCTGTCACCTTATCTGTAGTAATGTTATTTCCGTTATTATCTTCAGCATAAGAATCTAAATTAAAAGCTTCTCCAATTTGACGAACCGACAGCTGACCATTTGTTACATCTATTTTATCTGCATAGACTGTCGGTTCAATAATATCACTCCAGGTAATCATGTCAGCAGTTTTGATCATTTCATCCTCTTCCGTAATCACAAGATTTTCAGCAAATTTATATGCTTCTTCTTTTGAAATTGTATTTCCAATATAGAGTGTCAAAACACGATATTCTTTCGGACAGAGAAGATAAATTCTTTGATCAAATGAGTTTTCTCCATTTATTGTATTGTATTTGAGATAAATTCCATCATAGGATCCGAAAACATGATTTTCACTTTCTATAACATTTCTATCCAACAATGATTTATCCAGACTCTTCTCATCCATCAAAACAGTATCAACGGTTATCCCTGCTGTATCAAGTGTATCTTTATAGCCTAACTTATACCTTCGGCGATCCATTCCATCCCTTCCGGAATATAGTTTGATGTGACAGAGATTTCATGAATCTCTTCTGGAAGTTTTACGTCTTCAGAATTCTCATCTGATTTTATAGTAGTTAAAGTACCGTAGTTTCCCTGTTTTTCAAGGTACATATGATAAAGCTTTGTTCCTGCATAAGCAACGGTTGATGTTGCAATAATGCACACAGCTGCCGCAGCCGCTACCCTACTTATACTTCGGTTTAACTTGCTTTTTCTCTGCATTGGTGTAAGGTTTGATGAATTTACTTGTTTTTCTACTTCTTCCTGAATCATATCGTGAACAAAATCCGGAATATCTGGAAAGTCGTTTTTTAATTCGTCTAATCTCATATAAAAATCTCCTCCAATTGAATCTTCTTTTTCAGCGTTTTCCTCGCCCTTACAAGTCTCTTTTGTACAGCGCCTTCGGATATCTCAAGGATCTGAGCAATCTCTCTTATATTGAACTCCTCCATATAATAAAGGATCACCGGAATCCGCAGTTCTTCTTTCAGTTCGTTTACAGCTCTATACAATTCACTGTAATCCCGATTCTCTTTAGGTTGCTTCATATTTTCTGCATATCCTTCATCCAAAGGTTCATTGACGTTGATGCGCCTTGCAATGTTATAGCATTCATTGATTAATATCCGCATCAACCAGGTCTTTGCATAGCGATCTTTTTTTAATGTATCTATTTTAGAAAATGCTTTCACAATCGATTCTTGTATTGCATCAGCACAATCCTGGTCATCTGACAAAATTGTTTTTGCTGTTGCATACAATTGTCGCTCTGATGAAAGAATCAATTCTCCAAGTGCCTCCTTCGTCAATTTGGTACCCCCCTTTTTGCCAGCCAGCTTTTATTTACATAGATTAGACGGATTCAAAACGAAAATATCCCCTTAATTTTCAAAAATAATTGTTTTTTGTTTCAAGCGAGCTCTAACATTTTTGCAGTTTTCTTATATTATCTCATAGATTAACTCATTCATATAAAGAAACATCAGCAAATCATTCATTGATCTACTGATTATTGGGACATTTACTTTTGCTTATATCATTAATTCTACTTTAAACCTATTGAATTCGATATGTTTAAAATTCAGAAAGCATTTTTTATAACATTTGATTTCTTTTATTAATTATGCTAAAATTTTTATATAATTATCATATTTATGAAGGGAGGCATTATATTGGCTTCAACAATTCGAGATGTTGCCGCTCGTGCCGGACTTTCTGTCGGTACAGTTTCTAAATACATTAATGGCAAAACTGTAAAAGAAAATACTCGTTTAGCTATAGAAGAAGCAATCAAAGAACTTGATTTTCATCCAAACAATATCGCAAAAGGACTACGCAATGCAAAATCTTTCTCTGTTGCTATTTTGTTGCCAATGTTAGATTCTACATTTTGTACTTCTATGATTTCATCAATCGAATCAACATTATTACCTTTAGGATATAGTGTTATTGTGTGCGAATGCCACAACAATGCAGAAATGGAATTGCGAAAAACTCAGTATCTAATTGATCGTATGGTTGATGGAATCGTTCTGATTCCGTACGCCTCCGATGGTAAACAAATTGAAATGATTCAGAAAAGTAATATTCCATTGATTCTACTTGACCAGGAAATCCAAGATCATGCAACAGATTGCATCGTTCTTGATAATGAACTGGCGGGATATGAATCTACTCAACGTTTAATTGATTTGGGACATAAAGATATTGCTATTATCACCGGAAGTCCGAATCATTATACTAGTAATGGACGTCTAAATGGATATAAAAAAGCGATGACAAACGCTGGTTTAACAATTACAGATGATTATATTCAATGCGGAGATTACTGTATAGACGGTGGTTATGAAGCTATGATGCGTTTGTGCAAACTCCAAAAAAGACCAACAGCCATATTCATCAGTAACTATGATATGACTATTGGTGCTTATCTTGCAATTAACTATTTACGATTAAAAATACCAGATGATATCTCGGTTATTGGATTTGACAACTTTCCACTTGCAAATGTAGTAAATCCACCACTGTCTTTTGCTGAACAGCTACTAATGTCATGGGCACAGAGGCTGGAAAACTTCTTTACAGACGTATTTGTGGTGACTACTCTGATTATCCAAAAACGATAATGCACAAACCAACCATGCATTATAAGGAAAGCATCCGTCAATTAACATGATTAAATCCATTCACAGGAGTGCAGATCTATGATTTGCTGCTCCTGTTTTTTTAATTCTATTTTTTCCGTTAACTTCTTATTTCCATAAAAAATATTTATAGACTGATCTACAGAAGAACAAAGTGAAATCGAAATTGGTTTTTTATTTTTCCATGCGATATCCACCTCAACTCCACCTACAGCCAGAAGACCTTTTACTTTTCCGCTTTCCCAACTCTCTGGTAATGCTGGAAGAATAGTAATTTTTCCATCTTCACTACTCAAAAGCATTTCAGCAACAGCACTTGCACTTCCAAAATTACCGTCGATCTGGAATACTTCCCTTTCTCCTTCCGTTTCACCTAATGGCGGATGAAGGTCAAAAAGGTTGTTATAAACTGATTGCCGTAACAACTCTTCATAGTAGTAATTAGCTTTCGTTCCATCACCTAATCTTGCCCACAAGTTAATGAGCCATGCACAACTCCATCCTATTTGCTGTTTATAGTTTGCAACCTTTTCTTCAATGAACTTCTGACATGCTTTTACTAATTCAGTATCTGTTTTCTTTATTGAGTGTCCCGGATGGAATCCAAATACCGGAGAGAAATGTCGATGTCCAACATCAAATTCTTCGAAATCTTTAATCCATTCCTGAATCTTTCCTGTTCTTCCAATCTGATAATTTGGTAATAACTTACTGCGCTCATTCACTTGTTCGATCAAATCCTCTTTGATTCCAAGAACATTACATGCTTCCAAATAGTTAGCAAATAATTCTTTTATAATTGCTAAATCCATTGTTGTCATGTAACTCACGCCACAAGCATGTCCTTCCCCCCCATCTTTAAATGTATTTTCTGGTGAGGTAGAAGGTGCTGTATAATAAAGGCCATCTTCTCTTTGTTGTAACCAATCAAGACAAAACAAAACAGATCCTCTCAATGATGGATATATTTTATTTTTCAAGTACTCCAAATCTCTTGAATATCTATAGTATTCATAACTTTGTGAGCACAACCATACACCGCCCATCGGCCAGTACGCATATTTAGGTTCGCCATCTACTGGACCAGTCTGTCTCCATATATCAACATTATGATTTGCTGTCCAACCTGAACAATGACACTGTTTCTTTGCTGTTTCTTCTCCGGCATGACTTAATTCTTCGACGAAATCTACAAATGCTGTAAAGCTTTCAATTAGATTACATGGCCCGTTAAGCCAATAGTTCATTTCGGTATTAATATTGATTGTCCAGTTACTGCTCCATACAGGTCTTATACTTTCACTCCAAATACCTTGTAAATTTGCCGGTTGGGTTCCTTTTCGTGAACATGCTATCATCAGATAACGATTATAATGGAAAAACAGACATGACAACCCCCAAATCCTGTTTTCCATTCTGAACACGTTTCAAACGTTCATCTGTTGGTAAATCATTTTCTATTTCTTCTAATTCAAGTGATACATTTTTATAAACAGATTGATAATCTGCTATATGTTCTTCCTCAAGTTCTTTATATGTTTTTGAATTCAACTTCTGAATCTGATTACCGCAGCTCTTTTCACACACTTCTGGATTCGTTTCAATCCTTTGATTGTATTTCTTATATCCATCCGCTGCTGTCAAGTAAAACACTACTTCTTCAGCTTCTTGAATTTTCAAACCGTCTAAATCTGCACTAACCGTTCCACCTTTATGAGTAACCTGCAAATAACAACAAAATGCCATTCCTGGATTCTTCTCATCATATACAATCGGATTTTCGCAAGCAACATAATTAGGTTGTACATTAGACGGTGCATTTCCGCTTACATACAAACAGCAATCCTTTTCTGTCTTGATTGTATGCTGCACTTCGCTATCAAGCTTCACTTTCAAATCCAATTTGTCCATTCCGTTGGCTGTAATCTTAATTACAAGTGCTTTTGCCGGATTTGATATAAACATCTTAGAGATATATTCTGTTTCATGATTTTTGAATTTTGAAGTAAATATAGCATTTTCTAGGTCAAGGAATCGCACATATTCTTTTGGTTCATCGACCTTTTCAAACACATAACTGAGAATTCCTAAAGGCATATAAGATTCATTATAAAATCCGAGCATATTCTTCTTCATATACTCTTCTGCTTCCCAAAATTTTTCTTCAAAGATTAATTTTCTTGCCTGCTCAAGTGTACTTGAATCAATCTCTTTTTCTTCTCTATGTCCTGTTCCTGACCAAAATGTGTCATAATTTAAAGTGATTTTTTCCTCCGGAACGCCTCCATAAACCATTGCTCCAAGAGATCCATTTCCTAGTGGTAGTGCTTCTGTAAATGATTTTGCCGGTGAAATATATTTTAATGTTTTATTCATAGCATTAAACCTTTCATGTCTATTCTTTTACCGCACCTGAAGTAATTCCATTTACAATAAATTTCTGTGCGAAAGTAAATATCAAGATACTTGGAATAGATATCAATACAAGAGCTGCATTATATCGTCCCAAATTTTGCGGAGTCATTCCATAAGCTCCCTTAAATGCATTCACTGCAACCGTTGTTGTATATGCCTTGTCTTTCGTAAGGAACATCAATGGGAAAAGGAAATCCTGGAAAGACCACATAATCTGCAATACAGCAAGGTTAATGATCGCTGGTTTTGCCAATGGTAAATAAATACTGAAAAAGCAACGCTGGATAGACGCACCATCAACATTTGCTGATTCCATCAACTCAGTCGGAAGTCCATCGAAGAAGTTTTTCATCATGAGTACTCCAAACGGAATTGTAATCAAACACTCCGAAAGAATAATTGCTAAATGTGTATTATACAAATGTGCAGTCTTATAAATATAGAAGAACGGTATAATCAAAATCGGTCCTGAAATTGCAAGACACATTAAAACCAGATTATAAATCACTTTTCTTCCCGCAAATTCAATTTTAGAAAATGCAAATCCTGAAAATGAACAGATCAGAACCAGTAATGCAGATGCAAATACAGCATTGATAATGGAATTCACAAAGTACTGGTAAAATGGAACACCATTTACTTCATTTGTAAGAACATACCAGTAGTTCTCTATTCCATGTACCTTTAAAGAGTCTTTCAACAAAGAATAAATAGGCACACACCACAAAGCTAACATTATGATAAGGAAGACGATCATTACTCTTCTGTTCGCTTTTGAAATTGCAAATAAATCTTGTTCGAGTTCATAGTCTTTTTCTTTTTTCTTTCTCATATCCAACACCTACCCATTCTTTGATGTCATCTTTAACTGAATAAATGAAATAATAAATGCAACAATTAATACAATAATCGCAGCTGCACAAACGAGCCCTATATTTGATCCCGCTGATCGTGTAGCACGATAAATATAGGTTCCGATAATCTCAGTGCTTCCGCCTGGACCTCCATCTGTCATCAAATAAACACGTTCCATTTCTCTAAATCCACCAAGAAGCATGGAAAGAATAATTGTTTTATGTGTATTTTTCAAAACAGGGAAAATAATCAATAATAACTGATCTTTCATACCTGCACCATCAATTGTAGCTGCTTCCAAAATACTTCTGCTGATTGTTGTCAAATCAGCTGTGTAATACATAATCGGAATACCTATCATAAAAATAGATACGGAACATACAGCTCCCATTGCTAGTTTTGGATCTGCAAGCCATCTCTGCGCAAGTGCACCAAGTCCAACTCCTCTTAAAATCTGATTCACAATACCATTCTTATACTCGAGCATTGATCCAAAAACTGTTGCCATCAATGCAATCGGAAGCATTGACGGAATAAAAAACAATGCATGGAAAAATCTTTTTCCTTTAATTTTGAAATTCAGTATGATTGATATAATAAATCCAAAAGTTAAACCACAAAAAATGTTAGCCGTTGATAAAATAAAAGTATTTAAAAGTGATATCCAAAAACTTTTATCTTTGAATATTGTTTGATAATTCGCTAAGCCGACAAATTCGGATCTGCGAAATGTTATCGTTACATCTCTAAAACTATTTAAAATTAGAAAATAAAAACTATATCCTAATAATCCTATGAAAATAACAATCAATGGAAGAAGAAATAAAAATCCCGCCTTGTTATTTCTTTTCGTCACCTTCAATTTTGTTTTTTTACTTGTCATGTTTATATCCTCAATTCCTGTAGAAAAAGGGACGATCAACTGCTTTACTTGTTTTTCATAACAGTCATGCAGCTGAAAGTCCCCCTTTTTATATTAGCATCAGATTCTCAATTGTCTTACTGATTAATATTTTCCACTTGTCCATTCTTTCTGAAGATCTTTCAATGCACTCTCTGTAGTTGCAGATCCGTTAAGTACACTCTGTACTGCAGCACCTTCGATATCAGAATATCCTGAAACGTTATTTCTGTCAGCTGTAGCTGTATTAATCAAATCAACAACTGTATCCCATCCAGCCTTGGATTCATCTGTATCAAATAAAGAAGCATCTACTGTAAAATCCTTTTTAGCGGAAGTTCCTGTAAGCTGTTTTCCAAAGATGTCAGCTCCATCTCCTAATGTAAGGTAAGCAACAAACTTAGCTGCAGCTTCTTTCTTCTCTGAATAATCAACTACACCGATTCCGGAGTCGATATAGGAACGTACTGTAAGCTGTCCATTATCCTCTGCTGTCGGAAGAGCCATTGCTCCAACATTTTCAAGTTTGATTCCATTTCCTTCTCTTAATGTCTTAGATAATAATGGTGCTTCCCATGAACCCATATAGTAAACAAGAGCATCACCATTTGTAAATTCCTCTGTTGCACTTGCATAATCCAGGTCAAGAACGTCTGCTGAGAAGATTCCTTCATCAAAATATTTCTTTAATCCGTTGATTGCCTGTTTATATTCTTCACTGTCAACAGGAGCACCTTCATATCTCCACTTATTATAATAATCTCCCTGCTGGCCAAGAACTGTCAGCATCATCTCGTCTACAACCCAAGAGTCTTTTCCGGCAAATACACTTACATATTTGTCAGGATATTTAGCTTTAAATGCTTCTGCCACTGCTTTGTACTCTGCAAATGTCTTTGGAACTTCTGCTCCGATATCCTTTAACAGAGCTGCATTATAAAATCCTACCATCGAACCAGAATTTGTAAGCACAAGCATCTTTGTGTCTCCACTTGTCAGCTGATTTCCCTGCTCAAGACATTTTTCTGAATAAGCATCTTTCCAATCTGCACCAACAACATCTGGCATTAATTCATCCAGATTTGCTAGATAATCCTGAACTTCTTCTGCAAATGCTGATGGCTGAACTCCAATAACATCAATATCTTCCTCTGTACTTAATGCAAGCGGGACTTTCTCCTGGAAAGCTTTGCTTTCCATTACTGTCATATTTATCTTAATATTAGGATTCTCTTTTTCAAACGCATCAACTGTTTCTTGAATCTGATCTTTACTTGGGAACCATGTCCAATAATTTAATGTGATCTGCTCACTATCTGAACCACTTTCTTTCTTCTCTCCTGTAGATCCACATCCTGCAAGCATACCAACTGTCATTGCTGTAGCTACCGTCATAGCTAATATTTTTTTTGCTTTCATATACATCCTCCTGTTATTAAATGGTTTCTGTTTTCCAAAAGTGAACCGGTTCATTTTTTGTTAAATAACAACTGTTAAATTAATAATATATTTATATATTTGTTTTGTCAATCACTTTTTGTTTATTTTGTCGTGTTATACAATTTTCATTTCCTTTTTTAGTGCAATTTGCACAGTTTTAACCGTAAAGAATTCTTAAAAAACGCACTAATAACATTTATCTTTCTTGTCATAAATGCCTCCTTCCTAATAAATAAACCGGTTTATTTATTTCAAATATAACAAATAGAATTTCTGCTAATCAAATCATTGAACCGCTTCCAAATCCTCCCCTAAATAACACTTTCTCAATATAAAGTCAAAAAATCTCCCCTCACACCGAATGAAATCTAATTGATTCCATCAGATATGAGGGGGGAGATTCTATTTTTCTAATTCACTTGTCAGTGTACTTCCAAAGAAGCTTCTATGTATAATCTACTAACAACTATAATTAAGCGTTCTTCTTGGCAATTGCTGCCTGTGCTGCTGCAAGACGAGCAATCGGTACACGGAATGGTGAGCAGGATACATAGTCAAGTCCGATGCTGTCGCAGAACTCTACAGAGCTTGGATCTCCACCGTGCTCTCCACAGATACCTACATGCAGGTTTGGATTAACCGGTTTTCCGAGTTCGATAGCCATCTTCATGAGCTTGCCAACACCAACCTGATCCAGTTTTGCAAATGGATCGTTCTCGAAGATCTTAGCATCATAGTAAGCATCGAGGAACTTACCAGCGTCATCACGGGAGAATCCGTATGTCATCTGTGTAAGGTCGTTTGTTCCGAAGCAGAAGAAGTCAGCTTCTTTTGCGATATCGTCAGCTGTAAGAGCAGCTCTTGGGATCTCGATCATTGTACCAACCTCGTACTCAAGGTCGCTTCCAGCTGCTGCGATCTCAGCGTCAGCTGTCTCTACAACGAATTTCTTAACGTATTTGAGCTCTTTGATATCTCCAACGAGTGGGATCATAATCTCAGGTTTTACGTTCCAATCCGGATGAGCTTTCTTTACATTGATTGCTGCACGGATAACAGCGCTTGTCTGCATCTTAGCAATCTCTGGGTATGTAACTGCAAGACGGCATCCACGGTGTCCCATCATTGGGTTGAACTCGTGCAGGCTGTCGATAATAGCTTTGATCTGGTCAACTGTTTTGCCCTGAGCATCAGCCAGTTTCTTGATGTCCTCTTCCTCTGTAGGAACGAACTCATGAAGCGGTGGATCAAGGAAACGAATTGTAACCGGGTTACCTTCAAGAGCTTCGTAAAGTTTCTCGAAGTCTCCCTGCTGCTCTGGAAGAATCTTAGCAAGTGCTGCTTCTCTTTCTTCTACTGTCTCTGCACAGATCATCTCACGGAATGCGTCGATTCTGTTGCCTTCGAAGACATATGCTCTGTACGGCAAAGTCCGATACCTTCTGCACCAAGCTCACGAGCTTTCTTAGCGTCAGCCGGTGTATCAGCGTTTGTACGAACCTTCATAGTTCTGTACTTGTCAGCCCATCCCATGATTCTTCCGAACTCACCAGCGATTGTAGCGTCTACAGTCGGGATGATTCCGTCATAGATAGCACCTGTGGATCCATCAAGTGAGATTGCATCTCCCTCGTGGAATTCTTTTCCACCAAGTGTAAATTTCTTATTAGCTTCGTCCATTGTGATGTCACCACAACCAGATACGCAGCATGTTCCCATTCCACGAGCAACTACAGCTGCGTGAGATGTCATACCACCACGAACTGTCAGGATACCCTGAGCAGACTTCATACCTGTGATATCTTCTGGTGATGTCTCAAGACGAACAAGGATAACTTTCTCTCCTCTTGCAGCCCACTCTACAGCGTCATCAGCTGTGAATACGATCTTACCACAAGCAGCTCCTGGTGATGCTCCAAGTGCTTTTGCCATTGGTGTAGCAGCTTTCAGAGCTTTCGCATCGAACTGTGGGTGAAGCAGGGAATCAAGGTTACGAGTCGATCATTGCAACAGCCTCTTCCTCTGTTCTCATTCCTTCATCTACAAGGTCGCAGGCAATCTTAAGAGCTGCCTGAGCTGTTCTCTTACCATTACGTGTCTGAAGCATGTACAGTTTACCGTGCTCTACAGTGAATTCCATGTCCTGCATATCTCTGTAGTGAGTCTCCAGAGTCTTGCATACATCTTTGAACTGTGCGAATGCTTCTGGGAACTTCTGCTCCATCTCGGAAATGTGCATAGGTGTACGAACACCGGCAACAACGTCCTCTCCCTGAGCGTTTGTCAGGAACTCTCCGAACAGACCATTCTCTCCTGTAGCAGGGTCACGTGTGAAAGCAACACCTGTACCACAGTCATCTCCCATATTACCAAATGCCATCATCTGTACGTTGACAGCTGTTCCCCCCCATGAATAAGGGATGTCATTGTCACGGCGGTATACGTTAGCTCTTGGGTTATCCCATGAACGGAATACAGCCTTAACAGCTTCCATAAGCTGTACCTTAGGATCTGTAGGGAAGTCCTCACCGATCTTCTCTTTGTACTCAGCCTTGAACTGCTCTGCAAGTTTCTTAAGATCATCAGCGTCAAGATCTACATCCTGTTTAACACCTTTCTCTTCTTTCATCTTGTCGATCAGTTCCTCGAAGTATTTCTTACCAACTTCCATAACTACATCGGAGAACATCTGGATGAATCTTCTGTAGCAGTCCCAAGCCCAACGTGGGTTGCCTGAAGCTTTTGCCAGTGTCTCAACAACCTCTTCGTTAAGTCCAAGGTTAAGAATTGTATCCATCATACCAGGCATAGAAGCTCTAGCTCCTGAACGTACGGAAACGAGAAGCGGGTTCTCTTTATCTCCGAATTTCTTACCTGTAATTCCTTCCATCTTATCGATAGCTTCCATGATCTGAGCCATAATCTCATCGTTGATCTGTCTGCCATCCTCATAGTACTGCGTACAAGCCTCTGTTGTTACTGTGAATCCCTGTGGTACAGGAAGACCCAGATTTGTCATCTCTGCCAGGTTTGCGCCTTTTCCACCGAGAAGGTTTCTCATATCTGCGTTACCTTCAGTGAACATATAAACCCATTTTGCCATGATCAATGACCTCCTAAAATAATTTTTACAAATAAAATAATTTTATTTCGCATATAATATTTTAATGGTTTTATACTTATGAGTCAAGTCTTTTGTTCGTAATTATATACAATTTTTACAAATGCTTTTTGTATACTTTTCATATTGGTTAACCTATCTTTCACAAATTGTAAACACATCGTCCATCAGGCTGTCATTTTGCATATTTGCATTAATCTCCATGTAATGTACAACATGCACAAAAAAATAGTTGTCCATGCTTTATAAGAACTTGGAAACAACTATTTTTTGTGATTAATATACAATTTTCTGCCCTTATCTCATTTCTTCAATAAATGCCTTATATCCCTTATAAGCTTCATACACATCTGCCTTGCTTGTCACTTCCCACGGCGCATGCATACTCAACACTGCGACACCGCTGTCGATGACTTCCATGCCATAATTTGCCATAATGTAAGCAATTGTTCCACCACCGCCGGCATCTACTTTTCCAAGTTCTGCGAACTGGTATGCAACACTCTGCGCATCCATTGCATTTCTGATCTTTGCAAGATATTCTGCATTTGCGTCATTAGAACCGCTCTTTCCGCGAGCACCTGTAAACTTGTTGAATACAAGTCCTTTTCCAAAGAATGCAGAACTGCGTTTTTCGAATACTTCAGCATACATCGGATCATAAGCTGCGCTCACATCAGAAGAAAGCATTCTGGAATTCATCAGCGCTCTTCTGACTTTCAGGTCAGACTCCCCTTCTGTCAGTGCCACAAGTTCTGCAACTGTATTTTCAAAGAAACGAGAATGCATTCCGGTCGCGCCAACACTTCCGATTTCCTCTTTATCTACAAGAATACAGCATGCTGTGTGCTCTACTTCTTCCACATCGAGCATTGCAAAGAGGGATGTGAATGCACACACACGATCATCTTGTCCGTAAGCAAGCACCATACTGCGATCCAATCCACAGTCACGAGCCTTTCCTGCCGGAACAATTTCAAGCTCTGCGGAGAGGAAATCCTCTTCCTCCATGTCATAATATTGTTTCAGAAGATTGATTACATTTGCTTTTACAGCCTCTTTTTCCTTTTCTTCTAATGTTTCATCCTGCTCAATCGGGCGGCTTCCGATCAGAAGATCAAGCTTCTCTCCTTCTACAACCGTTGCAGCCTTTTTCTCCATCTGTTTCGACGCGAGATGGATCAGCAGATCCGTGATAACAAAGACCGGATCATCTTCTTTTTCACCGATACTTACCTGAACTGTTGTGCCATCTTTCTTTGCAATCACTCCATGAAGGGCAAGTGGAAGTGTCACCCACTGATATTTCTTGATTCCACCATAATAATGTGTATCAAGATAAGCAAACTCTTCATTTTCATACAAAGGATTCTGCTTTACGTCAATGCGCGGGGAATCGATATGAGCTCCAAGAATATTCATACCTTCTGTCAGCGGTTTTGTACCCATATGAAACAGCGCAATTGTTTTGTTCATACACACGGCATACAGTTTATCTCCGGCTTTCACTTCTTCTCCATTTTTAATGATATCTCTGATATCCTTATATCCCTCTGCTTTTGCCTTTTCAACTGCCAGTGCAACACACTCGCGCTCTGTCTTGCCGGCATCAAGGCAGTTCTTGTATTCTGTATTCACCTGTTCTAATCTGTCCAGCTCTTCCTTACTGTAAGTTGTCCATGCATTTTTTCTGTCCATGTCATTCTCCTCCTGTTCTATCGTTACTATTCACACGATGTGCGACCAGCAACGCATCTCGCCATTTTAAATCGCCTTTGGCGATGGGGCGAGATGCATTCAAGTCAAGACACGCATCCTCCGTGTCAATCAGCGGAGTGATTGACAGGGAGTGAACAGTAACATTCTATCTTCCATGCTATTTCAAAAAATCTATAAAGAAACAGCCCAAACTGAATCCACAAGCTTACCTGTGAACTACAGTCCGGGCTTTTCTTATTTATCTTACCACTCGAATTTCTTCTCGAAGTATGCTTTCAGATCTTCAATCTTAACTCTTTCCTGTTCCATTGTATCACGGTCACGTACTGTAACAGCTCCGTCTTCCTCAGAATCGAAGTCATATGTTACACAGAATGGAGTACCGATCTCGTCCTGACGACGGTAACGTTTTCCGATATTTCCACGATCATCGAACTCACAGTTGTAGTACTTGGATAACTCTGCAAATACTTTCTCTGCGCCTTCGTTCAGTTTCTTGGAAAGTGGGAGCACACCGATCTTAACCGGAGCCAGTGCCGGATGGAAATGAAGTACAGTTCTCATATCCGGTTTCTCTTCTGTTCCGATATTCTCCTCATCATATGCACTGCAAAGGAATGCAAGTACAACACGGTCAGCACCAAGTGATGGCTCGATAACGTATGGAATGTATTTCTCCTTTGTCTCATCATCAAAGTATGTCATATCCTGTCCGGATACATTCTGATGCTGAGTCAGGTCATAATCCGTACGGTCAGCGATTCCCCCCCACAGCTCACCCCCCCATCCGAATGGGAAAAGGAACTCAACGTCTGTAGTAGCCTTACTGTAGAAGGAAAGCTCTTCCTGATCATGGTCACGGTAACGTACTTCCTCATCTTTCAGTCCAAGAGATGACAGCCAGTTCAGGCAGAAGCTCTTCCAGTAATCAAACCACTCAAGGTCTGTGTCTGGTTTGCAGAAGAACTCAAGCTCCATCTGCTCGAACTCTCTTGTACGGAATGTAAAGTTACCCGGTGTGATCTCGTTACGGAAAGACTTACCGATCTGTCCGATACCGAATGGAAGTTTCTTTCTGGATGTACGCTGTACATTCTTGAAGTTTACAAAGATACCCTGTGCTGTCTCAGGACGAAGGTATACTGTGTTCTTCGCATCCTCTGTAACACCCTGGAATGTCTTGAACATCAGGTTGAACTGACGGATATCTGTAAAATCATGCTTTCCACAAGTCGGACATGGAATGTTATTATCCTCGATAAATGCTGCCATCTGCTCCTGTGTCCATCCGTCTACAGAGCTCTCAAGCTCGATTCCATTCTCTGCTGCATAATCTTCAATAATCTTATCTGCACGGAAACGCTCATGACACTGTTTACAGTCCATCAGCGGATCACTGAATCCTCCAAGATGTCCGGAAGCAACCCATGTCTGTGGGTTCATAAGGATTGCACAGTCAACTCCAACGTTGTATGGATTCTCCTGAATGAACTTCTTCCACCATGCTCTCTTCACATTATTCTTAAGTTCAACACCAAGATTACCATAATCCATGTGTTGGCAAGTCCGCCGTAGATCTCAGAACCCGGATATACGAATCCTCTTGACTTTGCGAGTGCTACGATCTTGTCCATTGTCTTTTCAACCATTGTATGTTCCTCACATTCTTTTTTATCATTTACATTATTTATATACCTTATGCACTTTGGTCAGTATTTTCAGAGAAGTTATCCACATTTTCTTAAGAAAATATTCACCTTGCACATCAATGTTAC
Organism: Mediterraneibacter faecis JCM 15917; assembly: GCA_001312505.1. Taxonomy (GTDB): domain Bacteria; phylum Bacillota; class Clostridia; order Lachnospirales; family Lachnospiraceae; genus Mediterraneibacter; species Mediterraneibacter faecis. The sequence goes on along the minus strand of BBDW01000002.1, from coordinate 314,685 downwards.
TTATTATAACTACTAATGCCTTATTTTTCAAGCTGTTTTAAGTACTTCTCTTTATGTTTCCGCTTATATTCATACATAACTTCATCCGCTCTTTGCAGAATCTCTTCGGTAGAAACTATATCATGTCTTTCAGGGAGTTCTGTAATACCGTAACTGAAGCTCTTCGGATAGTCATTGTCTTCCTCCTTACAGAATACTTCATACACATGCTCAAATTTCTTCTTCATAATTTCTTTCGAACAATTCAGGAGCACAATACAGAATTCATCACCGCCAAGACGCACAAAGAGATCTCCCGGCCGAATGTTTGCTTTCACTATATCGACAAAATGTTTCAGATACTGATCTCCTTCCTGATGTCCAAAATAGTCATTCACATATTTCAAATGATCAAGATCACAATAACAAAAGACAATCTTCTTTCCTGTAGCAAGCATCGTCTCCGCCCGTTCATGGAACAGATGACGATTTCCAATCCCTGTAAGTTTGTCTCTGTAAGCCTCTTCTTCAAGTTCCTCTTCTCGTTCTTTCAACTGCTTTGTCATTGTATTAAATGCTTCTGAAAATTCTCCCAGATAAGAAACACTCTGAGAATAATCCCCCTTTCGCCACCTGCTTTGCCTGCCAGGTGAGATGGTTCAGATTCGCATGGATATTCTTCAGATTCTCACAGAGGAAATTATCTCGCCCCGGTGCTTCAATTGACAGATTTCCCTTTGAAATCTCCGCCGAATAATGCTTCATTTCTTTCACTGCTTTATCCAAATATTGAAGTCCCATTCCAAGTTTCAAAAAAGGTTCGTCCAGCTGTTCAAGATCCAACTTTGCATTCTCGGAATCATATATAATATCCCTCAGATATTCAAATAATATCTCACAGTTTTTCTCTTCCATAACTAACTGTCACCTTCTCTTACATCTGCCTGGAAACGGCAGACACGGCCTCCTGTAGCCCAGCAGTCCGTTTCCACTGCTACATATTCCTTTCCAGAGTATAAAGATAAAATTCCGGAAATAAATCCTTCATCATAATTGCAGACAGTCTCACCAAGCACCGGAAGCCCCCGAACAGTCCGCATCTTCCGAGACGGTCAGAATGATCTGCCGCTCTCCTCGTCTACTGATTCAATACGGAGTACTCCAATCTTCATTTCTGCCATCTTCTTCTGGAGTTCACCCACAAACTGATCCAGCGGCTGATTCAGATTCAGCATCTTACGTGCAAAAAATTCTCCCGCTTTCCTTCCCGCATTCCGGAAAATCTCAACCTGTTCTGCTCTTCCGTAACGTACCGCAAGCTCGTCTTTTATAGAATATTCCAATAGCCGATATACAATCACAGGGAGTTCTCCTCCAAGATTCCCCCCTGCTGTTCTCATCATATTCAAGGTAGTCTTCGAAAGAAATCGGTTTCTTCTCCTTCATAAAAATGTTCTCGTCCATCATTTTTCTCTTTTCTTTCCTCTGCTACTATTACATTTACAACAAAATGCACTCGTTTCACACTGTCATGTAACAGGTGATATAACCGTAGTATAGCATGATTTTTTCATGATTCAACAATTGCATAATGTCTTAAATGTTGTTGAGAATTTTTAAATAATACCCCAAATATCACAGCAATGTCTGCAGTATCTCCAGAGACTTGAACTCCTTATCTACATACATCTTCATCAACCGTCCCATCACACGTCCAAACTTCTCCAACACTTCCGGCTTCACGTTAAATGTATATAATTTCTCAATTGTACTGGATTCAATATACTGCATCGTATACAGCGTAGAACCGTCAAGAAACATTCCGTCTCTCACTTCTCCGTCACATTCATTACACACAAGTCCGCCCTTCGCCGCGCTGAACACTGCCGGCCTCGTCCGGTCGCCACACTGTACACACTGGAACACCTGCGGTCCCTGTCCGTTGATTGTCAGCACTTTCAACTCGAAAATGTAACGGATCAACTGATTCGGAAGATGTGGATTTGTCAGCGCACGCATCGTCTGATAAAGTAATTTTAAAAGTTCCCGCTCATCATTTCGTTCCCTCGCATAGTAATTCGCAACCTCAAGGAAATAAAAGCCATAATATGCACCTACCACATCTGCTCTCAATTCTGAAAAATAATTTGATACATTTACAGACTGAATTGTGTAAGAAGAACGACCTTCATACATCATGAATTCACCGAAAGTAAATGGATTCACCGCTCCCACTAGAGGACTGTTTGGTCTTCTTGATCCCTTTGCAAAGGCTGAGATCTTCCCCCCCTGTTCTTTTGTAAGTATGACAACTCTGCGGTCGTACTCGCCCACCGGTGCGACAGAAAGCACCATTCCTGTCAAAACGATCTGATTCACGATGAAAGTCACCTTCTTTCTGCTATATTTGTAAAGATGTTGGAGACAAAACCCACAACTACGATGCCTGCGGATGCTTCGTGCAACGCATTTCCAATATCTTCTAATATATCCGATTTCGCGTGTAAATACAAGGAGATGTTCTAGGAGGGATTTTTTTGGATATGAGTTTTGCTGGATGTTTGACACATGTTAAGATTTTGGAAAACCAGACCAAGAGAAACTTGCTATAAATCATCTATTTAACCTTGATTCCCTGAATCTGCTTTTCAATTATTCCCATATCATATTCTTCAGCGTATTAGCGACTTACATCGCTAGATATGCTAAAAAGCGGCAGCCACCAACCTCTCAGTCAGCAGCTGCCGCTCTCATCATTCTCTTTTTATTCTTTATCTTCAAAGGCTTCTTTCATCTTATCCATGAATCCTTTTTTCTTGCCTTTTTTCTCTGATTTCTCAGATTTTGTAGCAAGATTGTCATGCTGATGAAGTGTATTTCCACTGAGCTCATCGAATTTTCTCAGAGCCTCTTTCGCCTCTGCACTTAATCTCTCCGGTGTCTGGATCACTAATGTTACATAATGATCTCCTCTTACCTGAGTATTTCTAAGGGATGGAACTCCCTTTCCTTTCAGACGTACTTTTGTATCTGTCTTTGTTCCCGGTTTTACTGTGTAGAGAACGTCTCCGTCTACAGTTGGAATCTTCACATCGCCACCGAGTGTAGCCACTGCGAAGGAAATCGCAACGGTTGAGAAGATATGCATATCCTGTCTCTGGAAGATTGGATGTCTGGATACGTTAACCTCAACGAGGAGATCTCCTCTCGGTCCTCCATTAACTCCCGGTTCTCCTTTTTCACGGATGCGTACGCTCTGTCCGTTATCAATACCTGCCGGAATCGTAACTTTGATCTTCTTTCTGCTGGATGTATATCCTGTACCTGCACATTTCGGACATTTCTCTTTCACGATCTTACCGGAACCACCGCAGTTCGGACATGTTTGTACATTCTGTACGGTTCCAAAGAAGGACTGGGATGTATATACGACCTGACCTTTACCACCGCACTTTGGACATGTCTCCGGTGATGTTCCAGGCTTTGCACCTGTGCCGTGACAGTCTTCGCAAGGATCTTTCAGTACAAGATCCAGTTCTTTCTCGCATCCGAAGACAGCTTCCTCGAATGTGATGCGGATGCTCTTTCTGATATTAGCCCCCCCTTTCATAGGACCATTGCTTGCGCCGCCTCTTCTGGAGCCACCGAACATATCTCCGAAGATATCTCCGAAAATGTCGCTGAAATCTGCTCCATTGAAGTTAAATCCGCCACCGAATCCACCTGCTCCGCCGCCGGCACCGCCATCAAATGCAGCGTGGCCGAACTGATCATACTGACGACGTTTGTCAGCGTCACTCAGAACGGCATAGGCTTCGGAAGCCTCTTTGAACTTTATTTCTGCTTCTTTATCCCCCCCTGGATTCATATCTGGATGGTACTTCTTCGCAAGCTGGCGGTATGCTTTCTTGATTGTAGCATCATCTGCATCTTTGCTTACGCCGAGCACCTCATAATAATCTCTCTTTGCCTCTGCCATAACACAAATACTAACCTTTCTGTATCTCTTTCTTAACCTCAAGAAATTCTACGAAGCTACAAAGCTCCGTAGAATTTCTCTTCATGCTTCATTTATCTGATGCCCTGCTGCCTGTTTCTCTTCTGTCTTACCGGCATCTTTTCTATATTTTAGACTTCTTTGTAATCTCCGTCTACAACATCATCACCCTGGAAACCATCCGGAGCCGGACCAGCTTCTGGTGTAGGACCAGCCTGTGCACCTGCACCTGCTGCAGCACCTGCCTGCTCATACATCTTTGTGAACAGTTTCTGTGCGCTCTCCATCAGTTTTTCCTTCGCAGCTTTGATCTCTGCTACCTGCTCTTCTGTTGTGTTCTCCGGAGCAGATTTTGCAAGGATATCTTTCAGTGCCTGAACGTCAGCCTCTACAGCTGCCTTCTCTGTAGCATCGACTTTGTCGCCAACCTCTTTGATTGCCTTCTCTGTCTGGAATACCATAGCGTCTGCTTCGTTTCTTGTATCGATTGCTTCTTTACGTTTCTTATCCTGAGCCTCGAATTCAGCTGCTTCTTTTACAGCTTTATCGATATCGTCATCAGACATATTAGAACCTGCTGTGATTGTAATATGCTGCTCTTTACCTGTTCCAAGATCCTTAGCAGATACATTTACGATACCATTTGCATCGATATCGAATGTAACTTCGATCTGCGGGATTCCACGTGGAGCCGGCGGGATTCCATCAAGTCTGAACTGTCCGAGGGACTTGTTGTCTCTTGCGAACTGTCTCTCACCCTGTACAACGTTGATATCTACAGCTGTCTGGTTATCTGCTGCTGTTGAGAAGATCTGGCTCTTCTTTGTCGGGATTGTTGTATTTCTCTCGATCAGTCTTGTAGCTACACCACCCATTGTCTCGATAGACAGTGACAGTGGAGTTACATCAAGAAGAAGGATGTCTCCTGCGCCTGCATCTCCTGCAAGTTTACCACCCTGTACGGAAGCACCAAGTGCTACACACTCATCTGGGTTAAGGGATTTGCTAGGCTCTTTGCCTGTCAGTCTCTTAACTTCTTCCTGAACAGCCGGAATACGTGTTGATCCACCAACGAGAAGTACCTGTCCAAGCTCGGAAGCTGTGATTCCTGCGTCAGAAAGTGCACGTCTTACCGGTTCCTGAGTTTTTTCTACGAGGTCTCTTGTCAGCTCGTCGAATTTAGCTCTTGTAAGGTTCATATCGAAATGCTTCGGTCCTTCAGCTGTTGCTGTGATGAACGGAAGGTTAATATTTGTTGTTGTTGCACTTGAAAGCTCTTTCTTTGCTTTCTCTGCAGCTTCTCTTAATCTCTGAAGAGCCATCTTATCTGCAGAAAGATCTACGCCTTCTTTTGCCTTGAAGTCTGCAAGCATGTAATCTGTGATCTTCTGGTCGAAGTCATCTCCACCAAGTCTGTTGTTACCGGCTGTTGAAAGTACTTCGATAACTCCATCACCAATCTCGATAACAGATACGTCGAATGTACCACCACCAAGGTCGTAAACCATAATCTTCTGCTCTTTCTCGTTGTCAAGACCATAAGCAAGTGCAGCTGCTGTAGGCTCGTTGATGATACGTTTTACATCAAGTCCTGCGATCTTACCTGCATCTTTTGTAGCCTGACGCTGAGCATCGTTGAAGTAAGCCGGAACTGTGATAACAGCTTCTGTTACTTTCTCACCAAGGTATCCTTCTGCGTCTGCTTTCAGTTTCTGAAGGATCATTGCAGAAATCTCCTGTGGAGAATATTTCTTATCGTCAATATCTACTTTATAATCTGTTCCCATCTCTCTTTTGATGGATGAGATTGTTCTTGCTGCGTTTGTTACAGCCTGACGTTTTGCAGGCTCACCTACAAGACGCTCTCCTGTCTTTGTAAATGCTACAACAGACGGTGTTGTTCTTGCGCCTTCTGTATTCGCGATAACTGTTGGCTGTCCACCTTCCATAACGGCTACACAGCTGTTTGTTGTACCAAGGTCAATACCAATAATTTTTCCCATGATAAATTTCCTCCTCTATCTATCTCTGAATCTTGTTAAAAATCAAATTAGTTTGCTACTTTTACCATGCTGTGTCTTACAACACTCTCACGGTACATGTAACCTTTCTGGAATTCTTCTGCGATGATGTTCTCACCGAGCCCCTCATCTTCCACATGCATCACTGCGTTGTGGAAATCCGGATTGAATTCCTGACCAACTGCCTCGATTGGTTTTACTCCAACGGATTCCAGTGTAGTCATAAGCTGTTTGTAGATCTTCTCCATTCCTTCTACGAACGGAGCATTCTTCTCCTCCTCCGGTACGGAACCAAGTCCACGCTCGAAGTTGTCTACAACCGGAAGAATCTTTTCTATGATATCTTTCGCTCCGATCTCGTACATCTGGGATTTCTCCTTCTCAGATCTCTTGCGGAAGTTATCAAACTCTGCCATCTGACGAGTAACGCGGTCTGTGAGTTCCTCGATCTTCTCGTCTTTCTTGTCCTTCTTCTCTTTCTTTCCGAAGAACTTTTTCTTACCTTCTGATGCTGCTTCTGAATCTCCTTCAGTCTCAGTTGCTTCCTCTGTTGCTTCTTTCGCTTCAGCCTCAACTCCCTGGGCATCTTCTGTTTCTACTGTCTCTTCAGCTTCTGCCTGCTCTTTTGCAGCCTTTGCTTTTGCCTCTTCAACAGCTTCTTTTACCATATCTTCTTTGCTCATGTTCTCTGTCACCAGCTTTCTACCTTCCTATTATTACTCTTTGGGTTCTTTATTATAAATCGCATCCAACTCACTTTGCAGCGTTTTCAGCGTCTTCATGACATGTTCATAATCCATTCTCTTCGGACCGATGATTCCAATCGTTCCTTTCATACCTTCTCCCAGCTCATATGTGGCGGTAACAACACTGCAGTCTTTCATGGTCTTAACCGGAGTTTCATCTCCGATGTAAACCTGTATGCCGTTGTTCTCCTCACTTGCCAGTGTCTCTGTCACCAGATCTGCCAGCTGCTGTTTCTCTTCAAATGCACTGATGATCTCCTGTGCGCTCTGCTTATCACTAAGCTCCGGATATTTGAAAATATTCGTTGCGCCGCTTGTGTAGATCTCCATGTCATTATCTACATGAATGATCTCTGCCACTGCATCCAGTACATGACCGACAACCTCGCTGTGGATACCAGCCTGTTCTTTCAATCTGGCAATCAGACCTAATGTAATCTGATCAATGGATAATCCATTCAGTGTCGTGTTCAGAAGCATATTCAGCTTCAACAGATTCTCATTACTTAAGGTTTCTCCAACTTCAATGATCTTATTCTTGATCACATTACCACCAAGTACGATGACTGCTACGATCTGTTCTTCATCCACCTGTGATAGCTGAATGAACTTCAATGTGTTCCGGCTGTTGACCGGTGCGGAAACCATCGTCGCATAATTGGTGTTCGAAGCAAGAACCTTTGCTGCCTGCTGGAGTACCTTCTCGACCTTATCGGTCTTTTCAAGAAGTGCATCCTCTCGTCTGCTGATCTCCTGCTCCTTGTTCTCCATCAGAAGATCTACATAAAAGCGATATCCCTTATCTGATGGAATTCTTCCTGCCGATGTGTGTGGCTGGAAGATGTAACCAAGATCTTCCAGATCTGCCATCTCATTCCTTATCGTTGCGGAACTTAATTTCAAATCTGTGTATTTTGAAAGGGTTCGTGATCCGACCGGTTCGCCAGTCTCCAGATAATTCTGTATGATGGCTTTCAATATCGTAAGTTTTCTTTCACTTAATTCAGCTTCTACAGACATCTCTGTGTTCCCCCTTTCTTCTCATCTTTGTTTGTTATTAGCACTCTTTGTTTTTGAGTGCTAACACCTTACAGATACTAAGATAGCACCTCGATTTCTGTTTGTCAACACTGATTGTTATTTTTATAAGTTTTTTATTTTCTTCTTATTTTATTAATAGGATGCTTTTTGGGGGGGGAGGGAATGTGATTTTATAGAAATGTTGTTGACTTGGATTGTAATTTTGTGAATTCCGGGCAAGCTTATAGCCAAATCATAAGTTGACTTGAATTATGATACATAAAATCCAGGTCAAAGACAAGTTTATTTAACTTACACTAATTGACCTGGATTTTAAAACCTGCTATCTATACTATCCCCCCCTGATCTGTCCGTTTCCGAAGATAATATACTTTGTTGTTGTCAATGCTTCGAGTCCCATCGGGCCTCTTGCATGAAGCTTCTGTGTGCTGATTCCGATCTCTGCACCGAATCCGAATTCGAATCCATCTGTAAATCTTGTTGATGCATTTACATAAACCGCTGCCGCATCGATCTCATCCTGGAATCTCAATGCATTGTCGTAATCCTTTGTAATAATGGATTCAGAATGTCCTGTATTGTATGTATTGATATGTGTGATTGCCTCATCGATGGAATCAACAATCTTTACAGAAATAATTGCATCCAGGTACTCTGTTCCCCCCCAGTCTTCTTCTGTTGCCGGAATAATCTCTGAACTGATTGCCTGTGCTCTCTCATCTCCACGTATCTCTACACCATGTTCCTTCAGTCTTGTTACAATCTTCGGCAAAGCTGCATCTGCTATCTTGGAATGAATCACAAGTGATTCACATGCATTACACACACCAAGGCGCTGTGTCTTTGCATTTTCAATAATATCTGTTGCCATCTTAATGTCTGCTGTCTCATCAACATATACATGACAATTTCCGGTTCCTGTCTCAATTACCGGAACCGTACTGTTTGCGACAACATTTGCAATGAGTCCCGCTCCGCCTCTTGGGATCAGGACGTCGATCCAGCCATGCATCTTCATCATCTCATTTACAACTTCTCTGCTTGTATCTTCCACAAGAAGGATGAGATCCTGAGATAACTTCTCTTTGCGGAGTCCTTCCTTGATTACACGGGTAATTGCCCGATTGGAATGGATCGCATCACTTCCTCCGCGAAGAATTACCGCATTTCCAGTCTTGAAGCAAAGTCCGAATGCATCTGCTGTCACATTCGGTCTGGATTCATAGATAATTCCGACAACGCCAAGCGGTACGCGTTTCTTTCCGATACGAAGCCCGTTCGGTCTTGTCTTCATGCCAAGCACTTCTCCGATGGATCATCAAGTGCTGCAATCTGACGCAGACCTTCTGCCATGTCTTCAATTCGCTGTTCCGTCAGTGCCAATCGATCAATCAAAGACTGCTTCACGCCTTTCGCTTTCGCAGCTTCAATATCCTTTGCATTCTCCTGTAAAATCAATTCTCTCTCTTCTACAAGTTCATTCGCTACTGCGAGAAGCCCTCTGTTCTTTGCCTTCGTTCCAAGCTTTGCTGCCTCACGGGATGCACTCTTTGCAAGTCTTCCAAGCATCTGCATATATGTCTCCATTTTATTGCTCCTTTCATCAGCCTGCCGTTAAATATCTCTATCAGTTTCCATTCAGGAATGCCTCGGCATTTCTGCAATCCTGCCAGAGGCTATGTCGAGAGTATACCACACACCTTTTCTTTTTTCTATATTATATCAGTATTTTGCTTTATCTTTTTCACGTATTAACGTATTAGTGCATTTCTGTGAAAACAAACATCAGATGTTTATTCCGATGTTTGTTTTCTTATTCTATAATATTTTTCATCCAGATATCTCTTAAGAATCCGCCATATTTTTCCTTCGTAAGCATCTTCTGATACCCCCCCTGTTTCATGACATTTGATCTGCTGAAAACATTTTCCGGATGCACCGTACAAAGCAGGTAGCGATATCCCATCTGTCTCAAATCACCTTCCGCGTGCTGCATCATTTTATATTGTAAATAGTGCCCTCGAAACTCTGGTAATACAGCCGCCGTATCCATCATAGCACAAAGCTTCAGTTTCTCTTCCTCCATTCCAAGATCATATCCCAGATTATCCGGGTGAGCGCCCGGTAAAATTACGAAAAACATAGCTCCCGCCTTGCCCTCTTCATCAACAGCAAGATATAAAAGACCTCGTTCCTTCTTCATCCAGAAATCAAATTCTTCATACGTTTCTGCAACAAACCATTCCGGAACGTTCATCCCTGGTCTACCTTATTCACAATTTCGTACGCTTCTCGTAAGCGCTCTCTTCCAACGCGAATTATCTTTATCATCAATAAATCTTCCTATTTTGTAATCACTTCTGTTCATTTATGTCTAATGCTTATACACTAAAATTATTTTTACAGTTCTTGTAGTCCTGCAAAAAACAATTCATAAGGGTCATCCTCTCCTGTAAGCACCGGTGAATTCTCTCCGCCACCATTCGTACTGCGCTTCATTGCGGCATAAAATTCATCTCCCGCCTGCACAATATCCATCGGATAAAGTTCATAACCCGTCTCACGACATACAGAGCAGAATCCTCCAAGAGGATCTTCTGCATCCCTTGTCTTTATGAACTGTTCTCTTAATTTATCATCATGTCTTGCTTTGCGCTGTAATTCATCTAAAGCTTCTACTGCGTTCATCTCTTTCTCCTCATTCTGCTCTGTTTTTCGTGGTATTTGTTTCAGCCTCACTTCCAATATGTGTTTAAGTATTCCTCTGTTTGCTCCTCTGTTAATTTATACTCTTTCCGAACATTATTAAACGTCTCTATTCTAGAAGCATTCAAATTTTGACACGTTCTAATAGTTGCTGCTATTCCTTGCTGAATTCCATCTTTCACTCCATCATCATACATTTCCTGTATTGCCTTACACATATCTACCATCTCCTCCTTCTGCTCTGTTTCACTTGGTATTTGTTTCATGTTCAAAAATGCTTTCATCGCCTGACTTGTTTCATAATCAACATTCTGAAAAAACTTTTTATTTTCATCAATATAGTGTTTCAGTTCTTCCTTACTGTCCCTATATCTTAGCATAGTTAATATCACTTGTAAATCATCCGAAAATTTTTCAACATCTTCCAATCGTTCTGCGTCTACAAGATTGATTTTATAATTGGGAAGATATTTCTCCAAAATTTCTTTCTCTTCTTTCGTTCCTTCCAACCGAAACATATCATACAGATCAACAGGTCCATCCCACGGTTCTGAACCATAATAAAAGACTAATGAAATAATCGGTATCAATCGATCTTTTTTTCGAAATCGCGACAGATATTCTCCTGCGGTAAGATGCTCTAACGACTGACCTGCTTTTTTATTCTGCTTTCGTCGGTCATTAAAGTTTTTCCAATTATTCCGAATCTGTGTTTCGTAATCCATTCCATCATAAAGCATTACCTTGTGCGGCATTGCATAATGAACCTTATCCTGTGATTCATTTGCAAGTAACACAAGTGTAGCCTGATTTCGCCATTTCATAATGATATCGCGGTATTTTTTCATGTTTTTTGTTTTCCCGGTCCGATTTTTCACACTGACAGATGAAACAGGATTCACTTCTTCCAAATCCTCTGGCAATATCACCTGCCTTCCACCATAAATCACACCATTAAATAAATTCGCAAATCTTTTCTTCTCACTTAGCCAGATATTCACATTAACATCTGCTTTTCCCATAGACGCTTCCTCCTGGTTTCTTATTCTTTTGTTATTTTGTAACTCATCAAAATGGAATCTCCTGCTGATACAGCCTTGAATATGAGATAAAGTTATCCTTTCGATAACACATTCAGACAAATGAAATATAGAAAATATACGTCTGAGATTTTGATGTGGATTTACTATAGCAGAATAAAATAACAATGTCAACGTAAAAAAGCTATCAACGACGATATTCAACTCCATTCGTTGTTATCGTAGTTGATAGCTTCCTTATTTCACTTCATTCTTCCCCGACTCCAAGTCTAACGCCCAGAAATTCCTCTGTAAATTTTCTCCGCTGTCATCGGCAGTTCTCTAATGATCACTCCTGTCGCGTTCTGGATTGCATTGCTGATTGCCGGTGACGGTGTATTGATTACGATTTCTCCGATAGACTTCGCTCCGAACGGTCCTGTCGCTCGTAGCTGCTCTCGAACTCAACACGGATTGTTCCGACATCAAGACGAGTCGGGATCTTATACTGCATCAGGGAATTGCTGAAGTTCTTTCCCTTTTCGTTATATACAACATCTTCATACAGTGCCATACCGATTCCCTGTGCGATTCCGCCTTCCACCTGTACACGCGCAAGGTTCGGATTTATAACTGTTCCGCAGTCTACGACTGCTACGTAATCGATCAGTTCAAGTACACCTGTCTCTTTGTCGATCTCAACTTCTGCCATACCAACCATGAATGGCGGTGGAGATACCGGTGAGGAAAATGCTTCACTTGCGGAAAGTGGTGCGTTACTGAAACACATTACATTATTTCCAATCTGACTTCTTGAAATCTGCTTTCCTGTTGCCAGCTCTGTTACATATTCTCCATCGAAATCTACATCTTCCGGCTTGCATCCGAGATACTCTGCTCCACGCTCGCAGATTTTCTTGCGAAGGGATTCACAAGTCTTAACAACTGCCTGTCCTGTTACATAAGTTGTACTGGATGCGTATGAACCACAGTCGTATGGAGAGATGTCTGTATCTACTCCGAATACAACAACTTCTTCCGGTTTACATTCAAGACACTCTGCTGCCATCTGGGCAAGGATCGTATCGCATCCTGTTCCCATATCAGTAGCTCCAATGATCAGACTGTAGAATCCGTCATCATTTACTTTGATTTCAACCGCACCTGTATCTACTGCTGAGATTCCAGATCCCTGCATGGACATTGCAACTCCGACGCTGCGTACTTTTCCATTTCCCATATCACGGTATGGATACTTTTCATCCCAGTTGATCATTTCTTTTGCTCTGGCAAGACATCTGTCGAGTGTACAGCTGTTTGTAACTTCGCCATAATAAGCCGGCATCTTATCGCCCTGGCGTACCATGTTCTTCTCACGAAGCACTGTCGGGTCCATTCCGAGAACTTCTGCAAGTTCATTTACAGCTGATTCTACAGCGAACTGTCCCTGTGTTGCTCCGTATCCACGGTAAGCTCCTGCTGACATAACATTTGTATAAACGACATCATATGTAAAGCGAAATGCTTCTGTCTTTCCATAAAGTGGAATGGATTTGTGACCGGAAAGACCTACGGTTGTCGGTCCGTGCTCACCAAATGCTCCAGTGTTGGAAAGTGTATAGAGATCGATTGCTTTAATATTTCCTTCTTTATCCGCTCCCAGACGTACATGAAGTTCCATCTCATGACGCGGTGAAGAAGCGATCAAAGACTCTTCTCTTGTGTAAATGATCTTCGCCGGTTTTCCTGTCTTCCATGTGACAAGTGCCGGATAAACTTCGGAAACTACAGTCTGCTTCGCACCGAATCCTCCACCGATTCTCGGCTTGATCACACGTACTTTGCTCTTCGGAATATCGAGTGCATGAGCAAGGATTCTTCTTGCATGGAACGGAACCTGTGTAGATGAAACGACATTTAATCTTCCGTATGCATCTAAATATGTATAAGTACGGAAAGTCTCCATCATCGCCTGCTGGTTCGCCTTTGTATGATAAACGCGATCGATCACGTGATCACATTTTGCAAGAACTGCTTCTACGTCTCCATCTCCACATACATCATGTGCACAGAGATTTCTCTTGTTGTCTGCGCCAACCGGGCAGAGGCTTCTCCAGTTATCTTCCGGATGCACAAGGATTGGATTATCCTTTGCTGTACGGAAATCAAGTACCGGTTCAAGAACCTCATACTGGATCTTCACAAGCTTCATCGCTTTCTTAACTGCTTCCTCTGAAGTTCCTGCCACGATTGCAGCTGCATCTCCAACGAAACGTACTCTCTGGTCAAGGATCAGACGGTCATACGGACTTGGTTCCGGATAGGTCTGACCAGCCATTGTAAATCTCTTATCCGGACAATCTTTATATGTAAGAACACATTCGATTCCAGGTACAGCCTCAGCACGTGCTGTGTTAATATCCTTAATTAATGCGTGTGCATATGGACTTCTGATCACTTTAACAATCAGACAGTCTGACGGTGCAAGGTCATTTGTATAAACACTTTTTCCTGTAACAAGTGCAGCAGCATCTTTCTTTACGACAGGACGGTTTACAATCTTCAGGGATTCTATAGCTTCTCCTTTTTCCTGATTGCTGTGGACAAATTCCGGTTTCTCAGGAATCAGATTCTGAACTTTATCTATTCTTTCCATTCTTACTCCTCCCCCCCGCCCATTTTCTTTACTGTAATGTTAACTGCTGTATTTCTGACTTCCATATATTTCTGGATTGCACGAAGCTGTCCCATGTATCCTGTACAGCGGCACAGATTTCCTGCCAGATATTCTTTGATTTCTTCTATAGAAGGGTTCTTCAATTCACGAAACATTGCGAGCACGTTCATAATGAATCCAGGGGGGGAACAGAATCCACACTGCTCCGCACCTTCCTGTGCAAGAAATGAGCCGAATTCTGCTGCTTCTTTCTCCACACCCTCAAGTGTTGTCACTTCATGTCCGTCAATGCTTGCTGCAAGAACAGAACATGACAGGCGGGATTTTCCATCGATCCATACTGTACACAAACCACAGTTTGTTGTCTCGCATCCACATTTTACACTCTTACATCCAAGATCACGCAGAAGGTTCAAAAGGACTGTATCTGCAGCGATCTCTGTACTTACTTTCTTTCCATTCAGGGTAAACTGTACTTCCATCCTATTTCTCCTCCGCATTATATTCATCTAAAATTGAGCGCATCTCTCTGCGAAGCAGAACCTCCGCAAGGTGCTGTCTGTACTCCGCACTTCCGCGCATATTGCTTCCATAAGTAAATTCTGCTGCCACACGTTTTGCATACTCTGTGAGCTGCTCGTCTGTAGCATCTTTCGGGATCTCCCACTGCTTTTCAAGCAATGCCGCTTTCATCGGTCTTGCTCCTACCGAAAAGAACCAGGACTCCTGACCTCTGTAAATTCCTGTTACGACAGAACATGTCAGTACTGGAAAATCTGTCTTTGTCTGACGAATTGATTCATAACGGAATTTTCTCTTGCTCTTTCTGACGATCACGGATACAAGAATATCCTTATCTGCTTTTCTGTTTACAAACTCAGAAAGTCGAACAGTTCCTCCATTATATAATTCCACAAATGTATCCAGTGCCAGTAATGCAGTCAGCACATCAGAAAATCCGTATCTTCCATAGATACTGCCTCCAACTGTTGCCTGATTTCTAAACTGAACTCCAACAATATGACGAAGGCTTTCTGCAATTCCGTCCCCATAGAATTTTCTCAGCCCCCCCTCATGCTCTTCCAGCTGGCGCAGTGTACACATTGCTCCAATGCGGAATACATGGTCTGTCTCCTCAATCTCATTCAAACCAAGTTCCGACATATCAATGATTGTCTTCACTCTTGCATTTCCTAATCTCATCCACATCATACCGCCCATGATACGACTGTTTCTTGCCTGATTCAGCTCGTAAGCCTCCTCCAGTGTCTTAACTTTCACGTAATTACCGATTGTTAACACAGTAGGTCTCCTTCCTATCCACATACCTTTTCCAAGGATCGCGGTTCTCATCCTCGCAATTTTCTCTTGTTATCTTATGTCGTTTCTTGCGATTGTTTTTCAAAAAACAAACATACAAGCATAAAAAAGTGCAAATGAAACAACTTTGTCATTCACACATCTAGCGAATTAATGATATCATATATATAAGAAAAAAGTCAAAAAATCGGTTATACTTTATTATAATCAATTTTTATAAGGTGTACTTATAACCCGGGTACTATAAATAAGAAAGAAATCCAGAAACCATGTTGACATCATTGTACCCTCGGTGTTATTATTTGCTTAAACACGGAAACGTAGATAGAGGTTGCATTTTTCATAAGTAAGGTGACGGATGTGTCAGGAACAGAAGAACTCATCGGAAAGGGAAAGATGCCGAAAGGGTAAGAATCCTGAGTTCTTGTTCTTGGGCATGACGTGAATAGCGGCATGACTGTCATCGCAAGATGGAGAGCTATCTGAATTATACATAATGTATATTTTGGGACGGCGCATCTTGCCGTTTCTTTTATGTTTATTTACAGTTTACGCATTCTTGCATAGATGTATATTAAACAGTTACTGCTCATGGCTATTATAATTATCGTTCACAAGGAACTTATGCGCAATAACCGTTACTGTTCACACGATGTGCGACCAGCAACGCATCTCGCCATTTTAAATCGCCTTTGGCGATGGGGGGGCGAGATGCATTCAAGTCAAAACACGCATCCTCCGTGTCAATCAGCGAAGTGATTGACACGGGAGTGAACAGTAACCAATAACCTGCTGTGACCAGTAATACTTTGTTTCACCATGTTGAAGGAGGATAAAAAGAATGGCAATTTTTAAAGGCGCAGGTGTAGCGATCGCTACTCCGATGAAAGAGAATCTTGAGGTCAATTATGACAAATTAGATGAGATGTTAGAGGAGCAGATTGCAGGCGGAACAGATGCGATCGTCATCTGTGGAACAACAGGTGAATCCGCTACTATGACAGAGGAAGAACATGCAGCAACAATCCGTTTTGCAATTGAGCGTGTGAACCACCGTATCCCGGTCATCGCCGGAACAGGTTCTAATTGTACAAGAACAGCGATCCAGTTATCCAAAGAAGCTCAGGAAGATGGAGCTGACGGAATTCTGCTCGTTACACCATATTATAATAAAGCAACACAGAACGGACTGATTGCTCATTACACAGCAATTTGTAATGAAGTAAATATTCCGGCGATTCTGTACAATGTACCAAGCCGTACAGGATGTGGACTTCAGCCACAGACAGTTGCAACACTTGTGAAAGATGTTGAGAACATCGTAGGTATTAAAGAAGCATCTGGAAATATCAGCACAGTTGCACAGATCATGCATCTTTGTGATGGCAACGTTGATCTTTACTCAGGAAATGATGATCAGGTTGTACCGCTTCTCGCACTTGGCGGAATCGGAGTTATCTCCGTTCTCTCCAACGTAGCTCCGGCTTACGTGCATGACATGTGCTACAAATTTTTCTCAGGAGATATCGCAGGTAGCCGCAAGATGCAGTTAGATGCACTTCCACTGGTTGATGCTCTCTTCTGTGAAGTGAACCCGATCCCGGTTAAGGCTGCTCTTAACATGATGGGAAAAGAAGTTGGAACTCTTAGAGCACCTCTGACAGAGATGGAAGATGCACATAAAGAAGTTCTGAAAAAAGCAATGATGGATCTTGGAATTCTGTAAGAGAACAAAGAAAGGAAGAAGTGATTTTGAGGTCGCTTCTTCCTTTTTTATAATTGCCTGATCCGGCGTTTCTCTTGGTATTAACATCACATCATATCGCCCGTAACCGCTTTCTCTGTTGGACTTTACTTCATAACAATCTCTTAATTCTACCAAAAGTCCCAGAACGAATCCATGATAGAAACGCTCCGGCTGACTTTTTCCTGACGGATGTCTTCCTGTATCAAAACTGTTGAATGTAGCTAGTGCAACTTCATTCATATAAGTATTCATCTCTTTCACATTCCCCCCGAAGCATCGCTTGGATAAATGCGTTATAATTTGATTCAGAATTAGAGAACCATCCTTGAAACATTTCTTGAATTTTCTTTATTTTTTTCTTGACATTCATCACTCCATAAGGTATACTTAACAAGTCGCTTGAGTTAAGCGACAACTGAATAGGGGGATTGGTCAAATGGTATGATAGGGGGTCTCCAAAACCTTTGGTGGGAGTTCGATTCTCTCATCCCCCCTGTAAGCCCAGTAATCGTTATGATTGCTGGGTTTTTTGTTTTTCCCAGTAAATACAAGGTTCTAGGATTCTAGCATATTAGAATAATTCTCATAAAATGGTGAAAATATACGATATTAGAAAACTATGCAACACGAAATGCAACACGAAAATAGAAGAAAATGATACAATATTAAAGCCCCCCCAAAGCGAACTGCTCTGGGGGCATCTTTTCTACTCAATCCAAGCCTGGAACTTATCCACGAATCTCTTCTTGTCCCCCCCCGCATAACCGTCTGCACCGTTGGTTTTTAACGTGTCGATCTGCTCACCGTAGAAGTTAGAGTTATCTCTAACAGAAACTCTGTAATGAACCATCTTGTACTTATATCCATCCGGTGTGATGTAGTACAGCTCAATAGCAAGAATCTCTGAACCATCTCCGAGGATTCCGTTCTTTTTATCATTCAGATCATAGCTATTGCCGAATGTAAGATACGGAAGCCAACCACTCTTTCTTGTGTATACTCGACAACGGATACTTCCCTTGCTAACTTTGATCGCAAGCCACTTGATTGGAACATTATCACCTTTTCCAGCCCAATCAATCTTGTTCACTACTGGTGGCCACCATCTATCCGTGAAAGCCTGATATGTAATATCGACCTGTCCTAAGTCTTTCTTCTCTGCTGGCTTAGAAGGTGCTGACGGTGTAACAGGCTGAACAGTTCCACCAAACTCCATGTAGCAATGGTTCACATCTACTCTTCCGCTGACTCCATCTACATAACCATCTGAGGAATACTGCCAAATTGCGTACTGTCCCTTGTATGTATCTTCCGGAAGATTCTTGTATCTTGCCATCCATTCAATATACTTGCCACGTACACTTCCAAGATGGTTGCTAAACCAACTCAGTGAAGCGTAGATTCCCGGAATATATCCATTCGCCTTAAGTCCTTCGCAGACGATTTCACAGCATCTAGGAGCATAGTTCTGTGTTCCCGGCTCTTCTACATCAATGAAAATTGGTAACTGGAATGTATGCCCTTTAATCAATCTCAAGATGTGATCAAGTTCGCTCTGCGCCTGTCTGTCACAAGTAGCGTAGCTGTACAGATAGACTCCTACCGGAATTCCAAGTCTTTCGCACTCTGCAAGGTTGCGAATCCACTGCTTATCGTCCTGTGATGCGATATCATCTCCATATCCACAGCGGAGAATAGCTCCGGCACAACCAGATGCTTTTACCTTTTCCCAGTTGATGACTCCATTATGATAAGATACGTCAATAATCAGATTACTCATACCATCCACCTTCCTTCAATTCTGCTTTCTTCTGCTCAATCTCCGCAGCGTGTTCCTCTGCGAACTTCTCCATAACTTCAAGTGATGTTCCTTCGTTATCGGAGATTTCCTTTGCTGAAAGTCCGTAAGCGAAACTCTTAATTGTTTCTTTAATTGTCTGTTCTGTCATGATTCTTCTCCTTTCTTGCACTGGTGCAATTCCTTGGCTGCTTCTTTCGGAAGCTCTTCTGTCATATCATCGAGGAATTTCTGAATCCATTTCTTGATTTTGGTTGGTACTGGAAGTCCGCATAATGTCATATTCTTGAGGATGCTAACCAGTTCGTACAATATGAATAGTAGACTGAAGAATTCGCAGATTCCCATCTTATCAATTCCAAGAATCTGTACATATTTCTCAGGTACCATGCCTAATACATTAATATGCATAATCACGTCCGTTGCCATAAGGAATCCTACTGACAGGAGCATTCCTGCTTTCCGAATTGCTCCGTCGATTCCTACGCAGCTGTTGAATTTGTGTTCTTTAATCGCTCTGAGTACACCAAGTATCGTATCTAGAGCAACCGCTATCAGCAAAATTTTTACAAATGAATTGCTTGACAGCAATGTGATAATCTTATCCATCATTTCAATCCTTCCTTTCTAAAATTTATATTTTGGCCGTTTTTCTCCCCCCACAGCAAGTATCTTATCCAATCATCTAGATAGACGGCTACAGCCGACAGGAAGAACCACAATACCGTAAATTGCGGACAAATCTGTCCAAGCAGATTTCCTGGAAGATTGCTGTAGTCCCATACATTCCATCCCAATATGATATTTACAATAGTTCCGACAATCAACTCCAATAACGTTATAATGATAGCTCCTGCTGCCATAGCAATACCTCCATGAGCCGCATAAACTCCGGGGGTTTTCGGTGTTTTTGTGTACCACCTGTATATCACGGTTGTCAGTTAATTCAAACGAGTTTCTTCTTATTTAAACAGCTCAGGGTAATTTGATGATACAATATTCAGTCCCTCTGAAAATCATTTTTATGTTTCTTTCGGTTTCGCTGTGACCGTGCAGGATACCGGGAAATCATAAGGATAGTCATACGGATAATCTGCTGTCTCCTGAATCTGCACAGATATGGTAAACTTTTCCCCCCCTGTCCCGACAGGATTTTTGCTCAATTTGATTTCCGTGATTGTCAGCATCATACCACCTCTACTTCTATCCTTACTTTCCTCGTTGAATCAGCAACCACATAAGTAACTTCCAGTATATAAGACTTCGCCTTTTGCACTGGTGCAATTTTAATATCCAGATAATGACCATTGATCTCACATTCTCCATGAGATTCAACTTCTCCAAACCGTGACAGACTGTAAGATGCTGCCAGAATGGTAAATGGTTCATTATTCGGACTTCTTACCAGCAGTTTGACATGTTTGTCCTCACCCTGGATAAATCTTACTCTATTCACAACAGCACCTCCCATGACACGGATGAACCACATCCACACAAAATTCTTCCTGAACTACTTCCACGGTATACTCATATGGTATGAGATGGATGCATAGAGTAGCTGGATCCACGATTAACAGTAACTTCGTGCAAAATGCTATATTACCCGCCTCGTCTTCTGCAGTCACTTCTACCACATACATCCCATCAAGATCATAGGGGGGGATCGTGACTTTCCACAGATCCCCCCCTTCTGCCCGTTCAAAGATAACCTCTTTCCCGTCTACCTTGCCGGTTGCCTTCACAACCATAACAGAACCTCCTAGTCCGTAATCTCTACAGCAATCACAAAGGTCTTACCACAATCAACCGGATTCGGAGTCAGGGTGATAGACTTGATCACCGGAGCGGCTGTATCAAGCGTTACATTTCTCGTGATCGTTGTAGTCTTACCTGCTTTGTCCTTGGCAATGATCGTAATCTTGTTTGCACCATTGGTCAGCGTTACATCCTTGCTAAAGAATCCATCTGTCCCAACTGTAGCCGCTGCACCATTTACAGTAACTGTAACCGGCTTAGATGTTGCATCGTCTGTCTTACCTGTAACAGTAATAGTTGTCTTATTTGTCACAAGACCTTCTGCCGGTGCTGTAATCGTCAGAGTCGGCGGTACTGTATCCACTGTAAAGGTTGCTGTCTTCGCTGAAGCTGCATTTCCATCATTATCTGATGCTGTCACAGAAATTGTGTGACTTCCATCTTTCAGTGCGGTAGTCGGTTTATAGCTGCATTCATATCCACCTGTGATTGCTGTCTTTGTAACTGTAACGGCTGTACCATCCAGCTTCATTGCGATTGTACCGGAATTTACACCAGAATCTGCATCTGTTACCGTAAACTTGATGGTCGGTGTTGCGTTTGTAATATAAGAATCGGCTGTCGGTGCAGTGATACTGATTACCGGAGCTACCTTCTCTTTGACTCTGATCTTCAGAGAGGAACCAAGTGTTGCATGGCTCTGATCAACGGTCGTTGTATTTCCTGCCACATCTGTAGCCTTTACCGTACCGCCCAGAACGTGGTCCGTCTGGCTATAACTGGATTTACTTGGTGCAGTTACCGTCGCTTCCCATTTTCCTGATGTTGAATTGTATGTCAGATTAATCGTCTGACCATTAAATATATACTGTGCTGTTTTTACTGCCATCTGTTTTCACCTCTACTCCTGTGTCTCATCTGTAACAAGTTCGCCCATTCCGGAATCTTCCAGGATCTCTTTTACCTTATCTTTCAAAAGTCTTGGAACCTGTTCATACGTTTTCTTTCCCAACATAATCTGCTGTGCCCATAACATTGCCATCATTTCTTTACCTCCG
Organism: Mediterraneibacter faecis JCM 15917; assembly: GCA_001312505.1. GTDB lineage: Bacteria > Bacillota > Clostridia > Lachnospirales > Lachnospiraceae > Mediterraneibacter > Mediterraneibacter faecis. The sequence goes on along the minus strand of BBDW01000002.1, from coordinate 292,821 downwards.
TTGTTTTGTAGCATTATGAATAAATTGGTTAATAGAGTTACCATTACTGATATACCAGCTCAGACATTTCCAGAAGACAGCCCTCTAACTGGTCAATCTTCTCCTTCATGTCTGCCTTTTCTTTCTCAAGTGCCTTGATTCGGTCTTCCGGTGCCTGCTCTTCCTGGTACATGACAATTCCAAGAATGCCCGCTGTATACTTCACAACAGCATCAAACTTCGTATAATTTTCATAGCATGCAAGCTCTGATCCACGCTCACGGACTGTCATCTTCTTTGTTGTCATGGAGTCTGAAAAAATTGCTTTGATCTCATCCTCTGTTGCTGAGATTGTTTTGACCAGAAGACCACCATCAGCCTGAATGGATACATCCTGCACTGTCAGCTCCTGACCATCGTTGAATATAATTTTCATATCTTTTCCTTTCTCTGAATCATGTTTCTATGTTGCATATATAAAAGCGCATAACAAAGACACCCGACCTGCGCCGGATGTGAATCCAAAACCACTGCCAATTCCTTAGAAATAAGAATTGTGAGTTATTTCCAGGTTCCCTTAACATCATAGTTAAATCTGTTGCTCTGGAAGTATTACCATATTGCAAGATAGTTCCTTTCATGTCGATTCCAGACACAGATGCATTGCCAGTCCATACAACACCAGAGTTATTTGCCGTGTGTTGTACAGATGAAATGGTTTTAGCAGTAATCCCAATATTTAATTTCTGATATTGAGCGTAATAAACACCGCTTGATCCAATCTGATTTGCAAATACAAGATCCTTGATTGCTATATGACCATATGCTTCAAAGCGTCCGTCTGCGTATTTCTTCACATATCTGTTATCACTGACTTTGATCAGCTCATATGATTTGCCATTTAATTCAGCAAGTGATCCCACTACACTCAACAGGCTCTTCACCTCCGTAACATTGATTCCATTGTAGTGAATTTCAAATACCGGACACTCATCTACAAGATCTCCCTCCTGAAGATTGCTCTTCGTATATGTCGGAACTGCTGGGCTGCTCGCCTTTGCTGTCCCGGTGATCACCTTCCATTCGCATTTTTCAACCTCTGTCTCCGCATTCCTGGTATACCGGTTTACCACGAGGTCAATTCTCTGCATTCCATGTGATCCATTCGTCAGAGTGACCTCATCATAAGTTCCGATTTCCACACAGGAAATACATCCATGATGGCACATCATCCCGCTCCGGATCTTGAGCAGATTATTGGAACTCAATTCCGGCTTTAAATTTTCTCCGCTCGTGAGAATATAACTGTCCTGTCCCAGTATTCCTTCCAGCATCTGCCGGAACTGCTGCGAAGTCACATGGGGGGGTGATCCGGTTCTTCCAGATACAATTTTCATTCTTCATCTTCTCCTTCCAATTTATAAGTAATTGATTCTACATCATTTGTGATTTCATAGATGATGTTCTTTACAGGCTTTGACATATACATCCCGGTCAGGTAATCTCTGCCTCCTACGATATCTCCAATACCGACCTGAAGTCCAAGACTTGCAACATCCATTTTGAATGTCTTCTTATTCATTCGGTCCTGAAGTCGTTCAATTGCATTTTTCTCAAGTTCATCCGTCTCCGTTGATGTATTTTCGTACACCTCCGTGATTTCATCCAGCCCAGTATAATATTTTTCTTTTCCAATACTACCGTTTTTCTGTACATACAGATGGAATACATTTCTTTCCTGAAGTTCTCCCTTTCCTGCTACGATCAGATGATTCACTCCATTCCGCTTATCATCCATTGTATAATTCAGCTGCATGTCTTTCGACAGTTCCAGTTTTTTTGAATAATCTACAACAGGAACTGCTTCTATCAGCAGATATCCCGGTTCTCCCTGCTCCCGAAGGAACCGGATGTTCAACCTATACTCTTTGCTTTTCAGCATCTTGCTAATCCCTGCAAGCAAGGTACAGTAGCGGTCAAACAGATAATTACTGACCGTGATTTCTGTATTCTTGGAAGACACTACATACAAGCCACTAAACTCCGGTTCAATCAATGCTTTCATAACCTGATGTATTTCCCCCTGTTACTTTCTTGTAATCAGATCCTGCCGGCGGCTCAATCACTTTGTACTGCAAAAATCCACGCCAGGTGATCCCTTTCACTTCCACATAATCAAGTGTGGTATCCGTCAGGATCTCACCGATAATTCCACCATATTCTGTACCAACAATGTATATATAACTGGAAAAGTTCAATTCCGGATACCAGTTTGATCTTGCGATCTGAACTGAAAACTCGTACTCTCCATTCACATCTGCAGTAAAATTAGCATCTTTCACATATCCAATCTCATGTAGATTCTTATCTGCCAGTGTTACCACGGCGGCTCCCTCCTGTTCAAAAATAAGGTCAAATCAAAACCAAAGTCTCCCGACCAGTTGATATTTAAAAGCCCGGAAGGAATTTTCTCAAATATGCTATGTTCCAGCGCTCTCTCATTAAATGCATTCTGCACAGTTCCATTTGATAAATATCTCATAACCTTACAAGATCTGCTGTCGATCACAAGATATTCATTTCGTTCCAGTGTCACAAATACCTCATAAGGATAATCATTGATTAAGATTCTTGGATTCACGCATGGTCCGTAGATAATCATCTGGAAATCACTCGGAATAATATGCTCTACTTCCCACACAGCGGTCCCGCGCTTCACTCCTGCAAAGTCGAACGGATGATTATACGGAAAATCAATACCTGCAGCTGCCTCTTCTTCGGGCTGTGGAAAGAATTGTTTTCCAGTTTCTACCACCCACACAAGCTCCGGTGCCTGAAAGGTAAGTCCCACCTCGGAATAGACGTAACCTTTCCATCCTTCCTTTGCCGATTTTAATATCCTGCATCGTAAATAAGCTCCATTTACATACAGCCTTCCATATACTTCATTTTCCGCATCAACTGCTATGATCTTATAGAGTTGCTCCATATTCGACCGGAATTCGTTTCGTTTCCCGAATACGTCAATTGTCACGGTCTTTTCATACCCGTTAGAAGACTCTGACCAGTCCGCATCAAACCAGTCTGTCTTCATAGTCCTATAGGGAGCCTTCAGAAGATTCAGTTGCTCCCCTTTTGAATTTTCATAATATACAATCATACTTGCGGTACCGCTCCTTTCGGCAGTGGCTTGTCAATTCGCTCTGTTCCAAGATATATTGGTCTCTTCGCTATCGTCTTGGCCGCTTTCATCTGTATCCTCTCCAATCTGTCATAATCCGTCTGATCCGTTGGTCCGCCCCCATACCGGATGGTTTCGTATTCCATCCACGCTGTTGTTGGATGTGCTTCTGCTTGTAATCAATTCAGCTGACTTCTTCAGGCTTCCTACAGCTCTCTTGACTCCTGCGCTCATGCTCTTGACTGGAATATTCTTCTCAAATCCGATTCCCATACCAAGAGCCATCATCTTACCTACCTGATCACGAAACACACGGGACGGTGAATGAATACCAAGTTTTGATTTCACCCAGTCAAGGGCATTGCTTGCTGCATTTGCTGCTGCATCTGCCAGACTCTTTGCCGCGCTGCTAAGTCCGCTTGCAATTCCTTTGATAATATTAACGCCGACACTTCCCCAGTCCACACTGGTGAATGCATTCTTGATCTGGCTGATCATGGACGGGATCTTACCAAGCAGGGTCGGAATTCCTTTTACCAGTCCGACCGCCAATTGTGTGAGAATCTGAATACCAGTTTGTATGATCTTTGGCAGGTTCGTAATAATCGTAGATGCCAGTTTTCCAATAATGACCGGCGCTTTCGCTGTCACCTGCGGGATTGCATTTGCGATCCCCCCCTGTGCGAGCCCCATCATTAAATCAAGTCCTGACGAGATAATCTGTGGGAGATTGCTGATCATCGCCTCCACCAGTGTCAGAATCATACTTGCCGCTGCCGGAATCAATTGCGGGAGCTGTTCTGCCAAACTGCTCACAAGTGTTGCTATAATACTTGCGCCCGTAGAAATAAGCGCCGGCAGATTCGCTGTGATTGCATTCATTAATCCCAAAATCAGCGTTGCGCCCTGCCCCATCAATCCCGGAAGTGCTGCTGTAATTCCATTTCCAAGATTGGAAATAATCTCCGGACCTTTCGTCTGCGCAAGAAGCAGCAGCTGATCAATCTGCGTTCCAAACTGACTGTAGATCAATCCCAAGCCGGCAACAACAACGGCTGCGACCGCCCCGAAATTCAGCAGACTGATAAAGGATGGGATAAATCCGGCAACCGATGACAGAATCGGCGCAAAGGCATTTCCAATGATACTTGCATACCCGGAAATCTGTGTTCCTACTTTTCCAAAACTTCCACCGATTACCGATCCAAGTTTTCTTATTGGCGCAGTAAATTTAGACACTGCATTTGTCACTGGTGCGCCTAATTTGCTGATCTGATTCTGAATTCCGGCTCCATAATATTTCACATGGTACGTTATTTTACCAAGCACTCCGGAAATCTGTTCTTCCATTCCTTCAAATGGAATCAACACTGCATCTTTTGCTGTAGAAAGTGCCTTGGCGCCAGCTTTCATCTTTCCGCCGAGTTTTTTGATATCTCCCGGCATCTTGTTCAGCTTTGCTACTGTTCCGCCGCTTATTTCTCCCAGACCACTCAAGATATCGCCACATGTACCGGCACTTTTCCCAAGTGCACTAAATGCCGGAGCTGCCCCTGCAAGAACCGCTACCGTCTTGCCGAGATTCATAAGCTCATCTGTGCTCATGTTCTGCAACTTATCTGCCAAATTTCCAACACTATCCGTAAAAACTTTTAGCTGCGGCACAGCTTCTCCGATTTTTCCAGATAATGATTCAAGAACATCCATTCCAGTCTTCCCAAGTCTCGGAATAATCTGTTCCAAATTGTTGAAGATATTTTGTGAAGCTGTCCAGAAAGTATCTACAAGATCATTCGCGCTGATCACGCCTGCTTCAAAGTTCTCCCATGCAGCTTTCGCAGAATTAACAGATCCCTCAATTGTTGTTGACGCTTCCTTCGCAGATGTTCCGGTTATTCCAAGATTTTCCTGGATCTTATGGATTGCGAGGATCATCTGATCAAATGTAACGTTATCGAGATCCTCTATCTTTTCGTTCAGAACACCTGAGTCGTTGATCAGCCGGATCATTTCCGCCTGTGTACCGCCATATCCCAGCTTCAGGTTGTCGAGCATGGTGTAATTCTGCTTTGCAAATCCCTGATAAGCATTCTGGATGTCGCGCATGTTCGTGCCCATCTTATTGGCATTATCTGCCATATCAATCAGTGCTGTATTCGCAATTTCTGCTGCCTTCGCAGTATCTCCACCAAGCCCCCCCTGCAGCAATGATGCCGAGAAGCTCGTTACCGTGGACATATACTCATTCGCGGAAATCTGAGCTGTCCTATACGCCATATTGGCATTTTTAATTACCGTCGATGCACTGTCCTTAAACAGTGTCTCTACTCCGCCGACCTGCTGCTCCATATTTGCCACCACATCAAGTGATGTCTTTACGATTGCGGCCGCTCCTGTTCCAATAGCAGCTACTGCTCCTGCAGTTGCTTTCGTTACAACCGATAATCCGCTTTTCCCGAGCTTCCCAGCTTCTTTATGCCGTCGTTGAACCCTTTTTCATTAATTTTTGTATCAAAATTCAAATAGCCGTCCGCCATACTATCACCCTTTCTGATAGCACGGCTCAACGGCTCACATGTGCTTAAATCCTAATCTTCACTTCTCTCCTGCATTCCCGACAATTAAGATACACGCCATTGCACTTGGCTGTATCTTCGTATATCAGCAGTTTCTTTCCACAATAAGGACACCTGTACCATTTGCGTTCTGTCGGGATGTTGATCATCATTTTCTTTGTCACGCAAACATATCCCCCCCAATCTCGTAGTCTGTCATTTTTCTCTTTCTCTTCTTCAGCGCAATGGCATCCTGTATTCTCTTGATTCTTTTACGCTCATCCTTGTCCTTTACAGTTCTGAGATCTATACTTCGGTACATCATTCTCTGCTTAATCTCTGTGCTTTCCGGAAGCCCTGTAAATAATGTCTGAAACTCCCACCAGTGCATATACTCAATTTTCTGCAGGTCAATACCATACACTTCCCTGAATGCGCTGTAGATCCATGTCATGTCTTCCTCGTAGGAATAGACCTGTTTTGATGATTGCACAGGTGCAATTTCTTCTTTTTCACCCGGATTCATGGCGAGGAACTCGCCGAGTGCATCAATTGCAGCTTCCAGATCGTCCGGTATTGCGTCCGTATACCATTGCATCATTAGTCCGCACTTAACATTCTCCGGTACACTGTCGTCCTCTACCAGTTTCATTAGTCTTATCCATTTCCGGAAATCTGTCTCCACCGGATATTCCTTTCCGTCCACTGATACAAATTCCGGAAACTTATCAATCAAAATGTTCATCTCTTACCTGTTGTTGGAGTATTTCCTATTCTTCTGCTTATTATAGTTCCTTCTCTGCTGCCTGTTTCCATGTTGCTGTATGGTATATTCACTATACTTTCCATTGATTCTTTCAGCGTCCGCATCCTCGAACTTTTTCAATGCCTCTGCAGCTTCAATGCACAGGTTCAGGCTTGTCTTTCCGCAGAACATTGCTTCATGTGCCCCCCCGTCTCCGATGATTCTGTCGAAGAAATTGAAATAGCACCTGCACTGGGCACGGATGATGTCTGCCGTCTTCCCTGTAACCGGAGTCTTCTTTGCTTCTTCCTGTAACAGCTCCTTTGCTTCTTCCAGGTTTTCCAGGAAATCAGCGTCTGTAAAATCGATCTCCGCTTCAAGATCTCCAAATTTAAAAATTTCCATTAGCTAACCTCTCTTTCTCACTCTGCTGCAAATGTACAAGTCTCCCAGCCGTCTGTAGTAGTGGCTGTGCCTTTCGTGATATTGCCTGACGCCTTGAAGCTACCTTTGTAGATCAGTGCGTCCGTTCCATCCCCCCCTTCTGTATCCGGGATTACATTCCAGTCACGCTTTCTTGCGGTACATGTGTTTTCCACTTGCTTTTCGTCAAACAGATCTACAGTCACGATTGTAACCTGTGTGTCTGATCCAATAAGTTCATCATCTGTAATTTCTGCGATTCTTGCTTGTACCGGATCGTTTGTATACAGGTCGAACTCATAATCGACAGATGGTGCATAACCAACCACGTCCGAACGCTCACTTGCTTCGTCCACATACTGTCTGCTGTATTCTGTTGCGTTTTTTCCGTCTGACATGGAAGTAAATCCTGTCATCCTGGTGAAGTTCTTCCCATCACCTGTTGCATCCATAAACGCAACTCGCTTATGTCTTCCAACCAATTTCTTTTTTCCATCAGCTGTTGTCATTTCCATACCTCCTGTTTATTTATAAATTGCTCTGCAAATCATCTGATACCGTCCCAGATCAGCTTCTGCGCTAAATAAATAGCCGGACTGCAGCACTTCTACTCGAATAGCGTCATGCCCGTCCAGCTCCGGTACGATATCATTCATATTGTTCTGTTGTGTCCACTCCTCGAAGTCCTGATAGAACCCGCTGTTTGCGATTCCTGTTCTGGCGTCCCCCCCGTCATAAGCTTCCTTACTTGTCAGAGCGAACTGGAACTGTTTCAGGCAGGAGCCATCCACATATTTCTTGTATATCGGATCTGCTCCGATCGGATCAATGGAGTATTCCATTCCGTCACCGAGATAATCGATATTGATCTTCCGGTTGTTAATGCCTGGGTAGGACTTCACATATTCCCGGATACTTTCGATGATTGGCGTCTTCTTATTTTCCTGCAATCTTCTCTGCCCCCCTTCCCTTATAACATCCTTCTTGCTTGCTTTCATGGTTTCAAACCATTTTGACCTTGTCTTGTGTTCATAGTACTGGCGGCGTGCATACGGAGTGATATACTCGATTGATCCGGATCCGATCACCGTTCCAAGCGTTCCGGACTTGATCAGCATCCCGGTTCTTCTCGGAGTCAGTGGATTCATATAGCGCAGGCATTCTGAATCGACGAATTCCTGTGCATTGGAAAAAGCACCCTCTTTTCGCTCTGAAAAGCCAGGTGCCCATTTCAGTTCTGCCGTTACCGATCCGTCTGAATTCGTAACCGTGGTGATACTTCCACGTGGCGTATTGATTGAAAATGCTTTCTTGCCAGCCATCTACTCACCTCCGACCCTCCAATGTGGAAGCGTCCCAAACCGGTTATCTGACCAGCTTGTCACCTTACAATGCCTCTGGAACAGCTTTTTCAAATCCGCCGGCTTCTCAATCTCCTGACAGCACTCACCGAGCACGATCTGATCCCCCCCGTTCTGTATAGTCCAGTTTCCGAAGCCTCCACAACAGGCATACTCTTCCGGCGGGAGATACTGATCTGCTTCTGGAATATCCGCAGGAATACGGATCTTATAGACTTCCGCACTGTTCAGACCGTTATCTGAAACTGCGGCCTTATGATCTACATAAACATGAACGCCGTGCAAGACTGTCCGGGACCAGGTATCAAAATGAGTGGTCTCATCGTATTTCCTGTTATAAACAGTCACATCCATATTTGTGATCACAACGCATCCCCCCCACCTTTCTTGACAGCCATCCAGTAGGAAGAAGATAAGGATATACCGCATCATATACCTTTTTCTTCACAATCTCTTCTGCTGTCTTTCCATCCGTCTGCTCTGTAACATAAGTGACACTGTATCCGTCATTATTTTCTGACTTCACCAACGGGGGGGTTTCTGACTGCTGCTGTGCATTGTATTTGTAATAAACCTCTGCTGCAGCGCAAACAGCATCTTTTACCGCGTCATTTTCCACAGCAAAGATATCACCTTTCACATAAGTCAAATGCCGGATATAGGCTTCCGCCTGCCTTTCGGCTTTTCGAAAGTCCTGTTCCGGAATGGTTCTTCCTCCATATTCGTCTGCATAATATCCATACGTGACCTGCATGGATCATCACCTTCCCTTACTCACCGGATTTCAGAACTGCAAACGGACATCTCTTGGTCTTGTCTGTCTTCAGTGAATTGATCGGGTTCGGGATTTCCCATCCAAGACGCATCACTGCACGAAGCGCAACCATATCGTTCTGCATAAGATTGTATGCGATGGTTCCGTCCGTATTCTGGACAACACCTTCTGTGAACAGCTTAAATGTAATATCCTGACGGATAGAATATACAAGCTGCGAGAAATCTCCGGAGATCATGAGAGCTTTTGATTTATCAAACGCACCGTTGTTTGGGAAGTTCATTGGGGATCCATCAAGTGCATACTGTGTAGTTCCCTGCAAATCCTGTTTAAACAATGGATCACCATTTGTATTTTTCAGTCCTCTAAGTTTAGCTCTCATAGAGATATCTGCCATGTGACCATTTACAAAATATCCGCAATCTTCAACTTTTGCGATCACTCCATCCTCTGCCATGATTTTGTCATAGAGGCTGTCTGACGTTCCTAATGTCACAACTGCATTCGCTTTTGTAGCTGTCGCAACTACATCTTCTCTCCATGTAGAAGGTTTATTTTCACCAAACAGCACAGCTGCATCAATCACTTTTCCAAATGCCTCTGTTACTCTTGGCTTTACTTCTGCCCAAATGTCATATTCTACATCGTCCAATACAGCTTCCGGAATCGGAACAATAACAGCAATTTCCTCAGCTGTAATAAACTTCTTGTCCCAAGCCTGCTTTGTTGTCTTCTTCTGGCCATTATCACCATTTACAAAGTAAGCAATCGGCAGCATATCAAGGACTGGCATCTTGTACTGCTTACTCGTCATATTTGCAAGCTTACGTCCTCTTGACAGCACTGCTGACTGTGCGATTGTTCCCTGGATAATCTCGCTTGCTTCCTGCGTAGGAATAAGTGACTCTGCTCCGCTACGATCAATAATGTTTACATCTGTTTCAAATATTCTTAAATTCATTCTTTTTCTATTCATTTCATGCCTCCATTATCTTCTTGCAGCAGCTCTGATTCTGTCATTGATGGATGCATTCATATTTCCACCAGAACCATCGGATGCATTTCCTACTGAAGAATCTGCGATACGATAAGAGCTACCGCCTGCATATCTTGGATTCTCTTTCAAAAACTTCTCTGCTGCCTTTTCAAATGTTGTTTTATCATCTACCATTTTGGAGATTTTAAAAGTTACATAGTCCAGATCGTCCACCTTTACTCCTTTGCTGGACAAGAATTTTTCATTTTCCATCTGCTGGACCTTGTTCTGAGATTCTGCTAACTGCTGTTGTAACTGCGCTACGTTCGGTTGGTTTTTAGCTCTCTCTGTTTTGAACTGGCTAATTGCCTGAGTTACCTCGTCTTCTGTCATTCCCTGACCTCTGAAGAAATTTGCAAGAGCTGCTCTTTCCGACTTTTTCGCTCGTGAACTTGCAATCTCTTCCAATTGTTCATAGGTATATGTTCCGGTTCCATGTGCTCCGGATGCGCCACCAGTGGATCCATTTCCACCATCTCCATTCCCGGCATTTCCACCCTGTGTACCAGAGCCAGCTCCTGCGCCGTCTTCAAAGAGCTGTAACATCATTCTTTTTTTATACATTTCATACCTCCGTTTTGCCTCGACAGGCTCTGAGCTTTTTCCGTCTTCACGTTTTGGACATAATAAAAACACCCCCGAAGGATGTTTTCTACATAAATGTTATACAGTTGTATTCCCTGTTAATATCTGTAACCCCCAAGGAACCAAGAATCCATCAGAAGTTTTCCACCATCTGATAGTTTTTCCCATTCAATTATTGTCATTCCACTTCCAGTATCCTCTCTTATCCGATCATTAGACAGATCTTTTAATGAATTAATCAGATTACATGTAAGCGCTGATACCGCAGCGCACACACGATCGACACCGTTAGGACCATTTCTTCCTGCATGACCGTTCATCTGAATACTGCGATCTGTTATTTTAATAGTTATCATTGAAACCTCCTAAAATTGAGTACAAAAATACCACCGGTCATTATGACTGGTGGCAACTATACAACTGCATTTAATGCTTTGTTGTATTCAATTTCTAATTCATGTTTAAACTTTTCAATCTCTTCTTTTTCCCAACCCTTTTCTTGCAAAGTAGATACAATCTCTTCTGGTTCGCATAAAATTTCTTTCAGGCTATTTATTTCATCGAGCAGATGTGTATTTCTAATAGCAATTTTTATCTGCTCTTCTGAATATCCCTGTTCAACCATAACACTACGCATATCTTCATCTTCAATTTCTTGTAGTTTTTTATCTACATCTGGTGTGCTCATGTCAAACATCGTCATTGCAATCCCTCCATAATCTCTTTTAAAACCTCTCCAAAGATTCTAGCGGCTTCTCTTGGCTTTTTACTAGTCATATATTCTGAAAAGCATTCTGCAAAAAACTCTCTTTCATTCTTATTTGCATACTCTGATATATGTTTAGTAATAAATTCTTTTTTAGAAAACTCTAACGCTTCGTTAAGCTCTCTTCCATTATATCCCATCCGGGACCATTCCGCACGCTCTACACGAATATAATCAAAATATCCTAATTGTTGCAATACTTCTCGTTTTACAGCTGCACTCGTTCGAGTTGTTCCGTATATGCTTATTTTTCCTCCCCAAACTCTATTTCGTGTAAGATAACCATCTAATTGATGCCCCCATTTCGTGAATTATAATAGCGTCCGCATCAGTCCCTTCAGGATGAAACTGCATTCTTACATCTCGGTCATACCGCTTTTTTAGCTCCTTGTAGTCACTAAACTCACTGCTAATTCTCAAAACGCCAGACAAAGACTCGCTCATTGCATAGCCTGTTATATTGGGATCATACAATACTTTGTTCGTATATCCTTTAAGCTGTGGAAATTTATCGTATACTTTCTTAATTCCATTATATACCGATTTCTTTGATCTTTCATCCATTTTTCCAAAATCGACATTCTTTTTATCCACGCCTAGCATTTTTACTACCTTGCTCTTTTCAAACAGATTGTCTGTACCCATTATATTCTTTGCCACTTTTAATTCTGCTTTGCTTGGAGCTACTTTTCCCCCCCGCATATCCAAATAGATACGCTCACGTTCTTCTGTAAGGCTCATCTTCCGGCAGAATCTGGAATACTCATTAAGCTGTCCTTGATATTTTGCTTTTTGAAGTATTACTTCATTCGGATCAGCGCCACCATGTTGCAGTAAACACACTTTTTCACGCTGTGCCCTCATGGCTGTTTCCATCTGCCTCTGTCTTTGTTTTGCTTCGTATAGCGTATATTCTTTACCACGGAACTCCTTCGGATCATTCTCCTTTTGATTCTGCTCTTCCAGCCAATCATCTGGCCAGTTCCTCTCTGAAATTCCTTTTATGAATGGATAATAGGTATGATAGCAGTTTGCTCCTAGAAGACCTGTCACCGTACCAAGACCGCAAACAGAATGTAATTGCTCTTCTGTCCATATTCTTCCTTGCCATACGGAATGAGTTGGTCGTGCTCCTGCATGCCACTCCACCTCGAAATACTCCGTTCCTAGCTTCTTTGCGTTATACTCTGATATTTTCCCAGTGATCTGGCTTACCGCTGTCATAACAGCTCTCCTAGCAGCCACATCCACACGATTGGTTCTGCCGGATGCATATTCTATCTGCCGTAATCCGCTATTGGTCAGCTGTGTGACTACTCGTCTTAGAACTGTATTATAATCAAACGATCCGGTCACGATATCAAAGCAAGCTGAATCAAGATAATTTGTATAGACCTGCGACAACGGTGTTATAATCTTTTTTCCATCTCCGTAATCTAAGTAAAACCCTAGAGAATTTGTCACATTTTCTAAATTTTCCAAACTCTGCTGCACGATTGCATCTGTAATCTGCTTGAGCTGTTCATTTTCTTCGAATGGTATGTACTCTGCATTAATCTGTTCGTATATATCCTTATTGCGGACATATTCCCAATCAATCACTTTATCGTACAACTCAAACATCTCCGGGTAAGAAGCACTAAGCGTTGCCTTGATTTCATTTTCAATGTCTTCTGATGAATAACCCAAAATAAGCAATCTGCTAATCTGCCAGTCTGCTGTGCCTGTAATCTTTCCGGTTTTCTTGATCCGCCGGACAATATCCTTCATAATCCGAAGTTCTAAATCTTGATATCTTCCAGCAATCTTACTGGCCATCTGATTCTTGTAATCATCTCGCATATTATTCCATCACCTGATTCTGCTCTGGTAGATTTTGCCTTGCTTGCTCCACGGTCTCCCCGTACCATTTTGCACGGTATTCTTCATGCCGCATCACTCCCATGCTGACATCCTGACGGTCCTGCTGCCGCTCTGCGCCTTTATCCTCGATAATAGAATCGTCAAAAGCAATCACAATATCTGTATTTATATCCAGTGCGTTCCCTGTCACAATCCCGAGTCGGATAATAATTCTGATCAGCCGCTCCAGGACATCTTCCAGAATCGTCTCATGCTTTTTCAGCATCCGGTACATATCTGAGTTCTCAGAAATGATCTCTGTCGCAGTCTTTGCTCCTGCCCCCCCATCAAACCGGTATCTTTCTGTACCGAATCCACATTTCAGAGACAGATAATTCAGATCATCCTCGATTGCCTTGCTGTGCTGCTCTACCCGAAGACTCATGTCTACTTCTTTGATCAGACCAGCCTGGTTCTTATCGTAATCTTCCGGAAGCGAATAGAACACGCTGTCATCTGGATCAAAGGTTGGAGATCCATCTTCGTTCGTCAGCATTTCCGGAGCAACAAAGATTCTTTTTCTTCCAAGATCAAACTCGTTGCAGTAAGAATCAAATTCCATGTCCAGCTTTTTCAGAGTATCGATTGCGTTTGCAAAAATCGCAATTCCCATTGGATTGCACTCAGCTGCATTGTTTGTGATATTCAGTCTGTCAATAACAAACTGTGGTTCTGTGGATCCGGTCTCGGTTCTGGCTGCCAGATTTGTAAATGGTTTCAGCTGTTTCCATTCCTGTTCTGTCAGCTCTCGCCATTCCGTACTGCCTTTTGTGCATTCCAGAACGCTGTTCTCAATCACATACATTCCCTTTTCTTCAATCCGATGGAACTGGATCTGCACGTATTTCTTCTGGCGGACTGTATGCACGAACGTAAAAATACACTCCGTAACCTCTCCATTATTCCAACTGACCGGATAAATGTTCTTGGCATCCACATAGTTGATCCCAATCTCCCCCCCTGCCGATATCGTTCCGTCTTCCTGTACAACCGCATTATACAGATAAGGAATATACGCCACTGTTCCAGAATACGCCTTCCGTTCCTGGTAATCATTTCCCATAACCAGAAAATGATTATTATCTAGAACCTTCTGCACAAATTCCTGTGTTGCTTCGTCTTCCAGTGTAATCATAACTCTCTCGTTCAGAAGCAGATCTGCAATGTCTTCAGACAGCTTCTTTGCCATTCCCATGCTCTTTCTGCGGCATCGTTTACTTGTACCGCGTCCGGTATATACCTTGTAAAATGTAAACTGCCGGACATTGGAATTGTACCAGCTGATCCACTCATCAATCTTACGATAGAATGAAGCATCTACGTATCGATTCCCTTCTTTCTGAAATAATTAAAGATATTCATCCTCTTCTCTCACCTCCGTGCTGCTGATATCGCCTACACTCACGTCATCTCCGACTGTATCTAAGGGCAGCCAATGTTTGATCTTGCTCCAGGCTCCCATAACCACATAACGGATTGCGTCCATGCAGTGATCACTTTCTTTCACTGGCACTTCTTTTCCCTTTTCGATGGATTTTTTATCATACTCGTATGTTCCAAACTCCTGCACCGCATATTCCTGCTTCGGAGAAATCGACAAGATATCAAATACCAGTACCTTCTGTACCCGGCTGATTCCCAGAGCCACATCATTTTCCGCATCCCGCAGAAATACCTGATAATCCAATCCGTTCCTGGTAGCTCTCTTCACCTCTTCCGCCAGACCTTTGGCAGATGGGTCCAGAAAAATATAAAAAATCCGGTTCTCATACTGTTCATGCAGCTCATTCATGAACTCAACCAGATCCTGCGCATATTCTGACGGACTTTTCTGTTTTCCAGTCTCTCGACCACTGTGATAATACTCTCCAAGTCCTGGAAACTTCTTTCTGTAAGTATCAAGACCAAATGCCTGAAATGTTGTTGCATTCTGCTGTCCATAGTCACCACCAATGTAGATTCTGTCGTATCTTCTATCCGGATCTGGCTTCTGTCTGTGCCTTTCTCCAAACATATAATAAATCAGTTCATCTACTCCTACTGATTCTCCAAGCCAAACCCATCTGTACATTTTCGGATCAGCAACCTCCATTGCCTTGGCAGAAGCAATCAGATCAGGGCCTAGCCAGGCAGCAGGTACATCTCTGTAATCTGTATGGATATGTACGCAGTCAGGACGTTTTTCCATCTTCTTACACCACTGGTTGATCGGTGCATTTGGATTCTTCGGTGGGTTATACAGATAAATCATTTGGAAACCACCTTTATTCCCACGAACAAAAGTAGCTTCGATATTACTTAACTCATCCTCTCCCTCACCATCATCAAAGAACTCTGTCAGCTCATCCAGCACAACCAACTTGATTGGCTTATCCTCATCTATAATACCTTTCGTATCATCAATTCCATCTGATCCAGCAAAATACATGGTCGTTCCATGTCTTTTATAAGTAATCTCCATTGGAGACTTTGTAATCCGGAACTTACTTTTCGGAATCTCCAAACGGTTGATTCCTCGGAGCATCTCCTTGTAAACTGTTTTCCGCAGCTTGTTATGATGCTTACGCAGCACAACCACAGAGCCATTGGCATCTGATACAAGTTGATAATCTGACCGGATGGCTGCATAGCTGGATTTCGTCCCGGCACGACCAGACGTCAGGATGATATGCTTGATACTTCGGTTATTAAATATCGGAAGATATTTCGGAATTACTATATCCGAGATTCTGATCTGTCTCTTTCGGTGCGTCATTTATGATTTCCACTCCTTCATCCTCGTTATCAGTGTTTCCGGAGCTTCTACGGATCTTTTCTGTATCCGCCTCCATCCGTTCTGTCCTGCGTTGCTGTTCTTTATCATCCGCAGCAGTCTGTGCATTCTGTCCAGCATACTGGGCAACAAAATATGCAGCCTTTGTATTTCCCCGCATTGCCTCCTTGATTTGAGCCATAAGCAAAGCCGATTCCAGAGTACACTCAACACCAAGCGACTCTAAAACCGGCTTCCATTCTTCATTATCTATTTCCGCAGTAAGCAGTAGGTTCAACGTCTTCCGGAAGTCTGCCTTCCTACGTCTTGCCCTTCCACTTGCTTTCCCGCCCTTACGTCCGTTTTTCACGGCTTCCTCACGGCTTTGATTTGTTGTAAATGGAACTAAATTTTGTTCATTCGCCACTTCACCACCTTCAATTCTGGTTTATTTCATGGACCATGTAGGAATCGAACCTACGACATTTCGCTTATGAGGCGAATGTTCTACCACTGAACTAATGATCCGTGGTTTTAGGGATTAGAAAAGCACCCCCCCGTCATCTGACCGGATGCCTATTATTTTGTAACTAAACTTATATTTATTCTTTCTTTACATCTATCGATATTGCACTGACAAAATTCTCTGTTTTTCTATACAGATCATGATTTTTCTCTTCTTTTACAGTATCCACTTTTCCTAAAACTTTATATATTTCTATTGCATACATTCCAGTTCTAGGAAATTCAAAATCTTCAATATTTATTGAAACTGGGAATCGATGAGTCATTACTCCTTCATTGTCTTTCTTTAGCCCCCCATTTCACTAACTAATAATGGCATCTCATACGATGGAGATCCACCTAGTGTTCTTACAAAAAATCTAAAGGAAATCATCCCTCCTTCTTTCGGTATCTCATATTCAATAAAATTAAAGTCACATAGCAATAAAAAACTAGATTTATTGTTTTCGTTCAAATATAGAGTATCTTTGATTCCTCTTATATCTGTAATTAACCCTTCCTCTTCATCACATTTATCACATATAAACATTCCCACGTTTAATTTATTCAAATATTCATTCATCTATTTTTTCCCACTTTCTGGCATCTAATCTATTCTCTACGCTTTCGAGTTCTTTGCTCTTACCGCTATAGTTGTAATGCTTAATATCTGAAAACTGTTTATTCATATCCAATTGTAATTCATTCAATTTCAATTGAATTTCTTCTTTAACTTTTGTCATAATTTCAACAGTCTCACGTTGTACATCATTGGATTGTTCAACGTTATAGAAACTTAAAAACAATGAAATAACACCCATTATCATGGCAACCATACCAACAATCAAGCTCACCCATTCATTCATTACTGACAATGTTATACATTTATCTAGCACGAAACTAGCAATAAATAATGCTATTATGCTTTCCAAAATTATAAATGCCACTAAGCTGCCCCAATGTTTTTTCCAAAAGCTAATTACATCATTCATATATTTTTTCACCTTACTCGTCCTCCTCATAAGTATATGAGAAGATTATAACATTATTCTGATGCCTTTCCAACCTCATGCTTTATTTTATAGAGTAAATTTTATTTCAACATAGAAAAACACCCGCACATTCCTGCGCAGGTGCTTCTTGGGTTTCATATAAAGAGAGGACGAGCCGCAGGAATTCAGCCTTTGGCTCAAGTATTATTATATATGTGATTCGTGTGATTTGTGTGAAAGTTGAAGATATCTGTCGATTTTCTTACTTATCGTACTTCTCTCAAGATGAATCATCTTCGCTACCTCTGTCTGATTCACTGCATTGACACCATCAATATAATACATCCTGAAGATGTTGTGTAGCTGCGCATCTTTGATTCCTTCAACATAATGCTCTACCTCTTCACATTCCTTTTCCAGACGTTCTTTTCTCTTTAAATCACGTTCTTGTAACCGCTCATATTTTTCTTGGTCAAAACCAACTATGCTCTGCGGCATTGGATATCCCTTACTGTAATCTAAGATCACATCATTTCCCAACATGGTTTCTGATTGCCACCTGTTATTAAGAATATAGTCCAAGGATAATATCTCTGTCTTATTATTCCGGTATGCTTCCAGCCTTTCCTTCGTCATTGTCTCCAATGGTATCACTCCCTATCTTGTATTTTCTGGCTATATATCCAGTAACATCTCCATGCCACAACTGCTGCCCTTGTACTTTGATCAGATTGCCTGCTTGGTATGCCGCCGGTGAAACTTCTCGCTTGCCTTCCGATCAGGTGGATGCTCTGCCATAGCAGCATAATGTTCTTTTTGGTTCTGCTGGATCTCTGCAGGACTCCAGCGTGTGTCTGTACTTCTTTTCACTGTTTATCACTCCAATCCTTAGCGCACTCATCACAATCACCATTCGCAGCTCCGAAGCAACCGCAACAAGCATTTGTCTGCTCTTTATTTTTCATCTCTTCCACCTCTCTTGACAATTTCAATGGCTCTGTCTAACCCGGCATTGTATCCTTGATGTATATCCGACAAAACCGTTTCGCTTTCAATAAATTTTTCCCTCTTCAACTCATTAACAACGCTATCCACATCAACCGCTGTCGGCTGGCTATCTACCAATTTGCAAAGTGCATTAGCTTTGTCCGGTGGATAATTGTTCAAGATTGCCATTCCTACTATCTGTTTTTGAAATTCATCTGCATCAATTAATCTGCTCATATCATTCTCCTTTGTACCTCTTAGGCAGTGGCATCCATGCTATCACTCCGTCCACTACATAATCATCATCGTTTGTCCACCATCTGCCATCCCAATAAGCGGAAAATGGCTGTATAACGTGCCTACTCTGCACAATGTAACCATCGGAAGAATCGACCTTTGGTTTCTCCGGCAACCTCTCGCTGCATGGAATCCACTTCTGACTTTGCAGCGCAATAGCAATTTTCGCAAGTTCGATAGCGTCAATCCATTCTCCACATTTTTCTTTTTCCTCAAACTCGGCTAACTTCTCCATAGCTTCTGACAGTTTGTTCTTGTCTTTAATTACTGCTTTTCCACAGTGGTATGTTGTTAATCTCTCTTTCATTCCATCACCTCTTCCAACAAGCCATTCACAACCAATTCGCACTCAATCTCGGTTGCTGTCCGCTTGTCACTGAATTTACAGTTTGGATTCTTGTGTATCCTTGCATCTTTGATCGGCCACTCAGTTTCAGTAAAATGCTTACTGTCCACAAACATCACTCTGTGTCCGTTCTTCACGCAGAGATAGTAACTCTCTGCGCTTTTCGGAAGTCCTCGGCAAGGCTTGAATCCGAATCTTGCAAACTCACTTGCCTTTACCTTTGGTCTTAATCTCACGATATCTCACTCCTTTTTCATACTTTGTACATTCCGACGGATCACAACCACGTTCATGGTCAGTGATTAAAATATAGTCGCAGCCTTTTCTTGCATCAGATGCTCTGTATTTACACGTCATGCAAAGATGTCTGTCTCCGTTGAAGCTATGTACTTCTCTTTCTTTCCTTCTAATTTGACCGGCGTATATGCTAATAGTGCTATAGGAAAGTCCAGTTTCTTCTGAAATCTGCTTATATGTCTTTCCCTCTTTCATCATCTTTTTGATGATCGCTTTCTTTTCGCTTGGCTCTTTCATTTCTTCCTCGCTCTCTAAATCTCATCATCTGCCGGAAACCGGAATAGATATTTGTCTGCAAGTTGATTTCTAACTTCTCCGGTAAAAGTTATTGATACACCTTCTAAATTATCAGCTGCTTTCTGAATCAAATGCTTATTGATTTCACACTGTGCATACTTTTCTCTGCACATTTCCATAGCTTTGATTGCTTTTTCTTCGGTGGAATATTTAGCTAAAATATAAATTCTATCTCCTTTGCCGAGGTCATTCCCCCCCGGAAACGATCCAACGATTGTTGCCCTATTTCCTGAATACGGGGAAATTGCAATTAATTCATAAGGCACATCCAGTAATCCGCTCTGACTAATGATTCTCATAACTAACTCCACCTTTCGTATCCCATGCACAAATGTCGCAATCCTCCGGACATACATTTGCCTTTATTGCTCTTTTGCACATCTCCATTTTCAATTTCCTATCATCCTCAATGTCCTTGATAAAACCGAGTTTCCTCAAGATTTTATGAATCAGTGATTCTCTTCTCACTTTATCTCCTTCTTCCTCTGTGATACTTCACTTTATTGTTTTTGATTGCATCCCATACAATCTTTTTTAATTCTTCATCGGTAATCGCTATTACTTTCCCATGTTCCATCTTCTTTCTTCAACAAGATACACGCTGCTGCTCACCTTGTCCAAATCAAGTATTGCGATATCTTCCGGATGCATAAACAAAATGCGTTTATTTGACAGCTCTATTTTTAGCCTGGCTTCTTCAAGCACTCCTATAAAGTCTTTACCATTCATCTTTACTTTCCTTTTCAACCAACAGTTATGACCGCCGGATTTACAACACCGTCACCGTCATATCCATAATCTTTGTTGTGCCATTTTCTTAGACATTCTCCGTATTCCCAACATTGAGAAAGAATACTGACAGCTACTCCGTACATAAATCCTGTAATTCCCTCTGTATCCGCTTCATAGCTCAGCTGCTTTGCATTATCAACAATAACTTTCATTTCATCATCTTCTGATGCTTTTATCTTCTCTTCCATCATTCCAGCCCATCTTTCAGCATATGTAAAACACGCTCTACCGTATGGATCACTGTTTTTTTCATACCAGTCTTTATATTCCTGTTCTTTACCTTTTACAATTTTCATCTTTATTCTCCTTCACATAATACGGGCACTCTACCGCATATTCGTCACCGCACCGAATATTGCATTGGTCTTTTATCTGACATTCCAGACAACAAGCATTCTTTCCATACCAGCAATAATTCTTACATCCCATCTTTTCACTCCGAATACTTGAATTCACACTTGATCTGTCTGGCTGAAACAATCATATTCACGAAATCATCTGCGTGGTTGATTTCAATATTTGCCGGAATTCCACAGTCATCAAACATCTTAATTTCATAATGCTCGTCTACTAACTCCAAAACATCGGCGAAATCATTGTCCTCGTCTGGAAATCCATCGAGAATATCTGTGATTTCATCTTCGATGTTTGACAGTAATGAAATCATCGGAACATTGACTGTTCTCTTCGGAATTACAAGCCTTCTGGTTGCCTCTCCGCAAGTCAGAAGTAGCTCATATTCGCACTCGTAATATCCTTCTGTCAGATAAGCGTTTTCCGGGAATTCGTCCGTCACTGTCGGTCTATTCTTGCTGCTCTCCTGGATATCATACGGAACATAATAGTCAATCACATTCTTATCTTCTATCGTTTCTCGACTAAAGACGGTATGCTCTTTTTCTAACAATGTGACGTTCTCCCGGAATCTGTCAAATTCCGCTGTGTTGCCATTTTTATTGTCTATCTTAAAGAATGATTCGAATTCTCCGGTATCAACATTCTTTCTGCCGATTATACTCGCATAAATGTCCGGAATTGCTGTTCCTCTGCATTCAAGTTCAAGTTTATTTGGTAACACCAAACCTTTCGCTTCTAAATCTTCTCTTGCTATTCCTGTTAATTTCATAATTCGTTCCTTTCTCCTTAAAAAAGCGTAAAAAAATACCAACCACCGAATATTGATGGTTGGTAAGCTTCTTAAGCTATGTACGCATCCAAAAAAGCAGAATTTGCATTTTCTATGTCGAATATTTTTCCTATAATTGTCTGTTCTCCGATAATTTCACATGTAGTGCAATTCATATTCATAGTCAATATCGTTTTCACATCTTCGCACGTTATTACTATATCAAAACCAATAGATAGTTTTTTTGATGTACATAAAATATTTCGAAGTTTTTCGTCTGTTGAGCAAAATGTTATCATTAATGTATCCTTTGACTTATACTGAAACGTAACATTTTTTCCTTTACCACAGTCTGCATAAAACTGACGTTCATCATCTCTTGGTTGATCAAAATCACTTGCTGAAAAATGCGTTACATGAATTCTGGAAATCATTGCCTTTGACAATATTTTCAACTTCACGTTAATAAAAATATCATATTTATCCTTTTTACTAGATTTTAACACATCTGTTTTCATACCGCTATCATTATCAATGACAAGCATTGCTTTATTCTCAGAAATGCTCGCTCTTTCATATTGTTCTTTGTTTGAACGATACACTAACAAGCTTAACATAAATGTTGCACCGAACGTTAATACAGATCCTATGTACGTCAGCAAGCTCCCTGGTGGTATTTTTTCTTCTAATAATTCGCACGGTGCTGGCGTATGGTATATTGCTTGAATAATTAAAGGAGCACCAACTAAAAGCACAATAGCTATTATCAGAACAATTATAATAGGATGTTTTTTACAAACCTCTTTTATTTTTTCGATTATTGTCTGCATATAGATATATTCCTTTTCATTTTTTGTATCATTATACCATTCCAACCATCAATATTCAATTGTCAAGGTGCTTTCATGATTTTTCTCCACGTTTACAAATATCTAAAGCACAATGCATACATCCTTTGCTCCCAGTCGCACCGAGATAAAAGCTCGTCAAAATCCTTTTCCGGCATGAACTTTATCCCGTAATGCAATCTGGATATGAATTTATATAATTCTTCAAACATTGCTACTCCTTGTATTTCTCTATAATTTCCATAATTGCTTCCATGTGTTCAGCTACTTCCGGCAAATCTTCATCGCTGATTCTTGCGATGTAATTATTTCTTTTCAATTCGGTTAACTCAAATATTCCGTTTTTAATAGCACAAAATGCCTTAGCAAGAAAAGTTTCTTTCTCAGCTTCACTATCACACTCATAAAATACTTCTCTTTTGTCATGTTCTCCAAACTTATCCGTAAAGAATTTGGTTCGCTTTGGAGTGATTCTTGTAATTTGTGCCGGAAAAATCAGTCTATGCCGGAATGATAAACCCCCCCATCCGTAGCTTACTTCTCTTGCAATCCCGACCCAATCTCCAACTTTCAATGTGTCTTTGTCTATCTCTTTTAATTCAATATTCATTTCTTACCACCTACGCAAATCTTTCATTTCGGCATTACCTCCGGGAAGTCTTCAAGGCTCATCTGCGACTCTTTTTCAACTTTCAGCATTTCATTCTTAGCTCTTTCATAGAAATTTCGGTCAATTTCAAAACCGAATGCGCTTCTACCCAGGTTTCTAGCTGCTCTCAACGTGCTTCCAGAACCGCAACATGGATCAATAACTACATCTCCAGGATCAGTAAATGTCTGAATCAATTGTTCTAACAATCTCACTGGCTTTTGAGCCGGATGAATTTTCGGAATATCTTTTCCATCCTTTTCCCACTTGAACCAGTTAAATACCATATGTCCTGTACCTCGAATCGTTTTTCCATTTTCATCAAACTGTGCGCCATTTCTAAATTTTGGAAGTTTGTCTCGGTATAATACCAAAGCGTATTCCGTAGCGCCTACAACACGCATATTTGCTTTCAATACCTGTGGGCTGTAATTTTTCACAAATACAAGCGGTATGTAATTCACAAAGCCATGTTTCTTAGCTGCGTTGATCAGTGTGCTTAACTGTTCAAAACTGCAAAATACAATCATGCACGGAGCATCAGAACTTCTGCCACGCTTGCCGGCTTTCTTAGGTTCTTTCTTCAACATCTTTGAGCAAAAATGGAAATACTCATATAGATTGAAATTGAAATCTGAATTGAACGCTGCTTTCTTTGCAAGTTTACTTTCACCGTTTTTGTTATCCCCCCCACCTACGTACCACATTGGATTACTTCCGTAGAAGTTGCTTCCGACATTGTATGGCACATCAGCTATAATCAGCTGCGCTGGTGGGATTGCATATTTCTTGTAATTCTGCATTGAATCTCTATAAATCTCACACTTAAGTTTCTTTTTTCTTTGTTCCATCTTCTCGAAAGGAGCCGATATATCTTTGCCCGGCCGGAGCTCCGTACTCCTTTCTGTAAATTACATATTGTTTCTAAAAATTACGTCTATATATCCAGTTTGCAGTTCATATGCCGGCATTACATCTTTTACCCATATAATCGCACCCTTTGGATGTTCGTACTTCCATTCTTCTTCCGTCAGTTTCACATTTCTAAGTACCCACGCATGAGGTCTTTTATACCTTTTCTTCAACTCTGAATAAGATATGTCAACACAGTGTTTTTCTCTTTCCTCAGACCAATCAGAACAGGATATTGGATATGTAGAGTCTATAATACATGTGCCTTTTACAAGGTTTGTCCCACTTTCCAGTAAATAGATCGGCTGTCCTATTTTCTTGGTATTACTACCTCTTATTTCAATAGTTTTCTTCCCACTAAGGATAAGATTTAACCATCTCTTTTTTACAATTAGTCCATCCATCACTTCACCTCATTTGCAAGCTGGAATCCCATTCTTGCCACATTCTTTAAGTTGTCTTTAATTAATGCTTTGTTTGGACTTCTGTGTGTATCAAGAAAATTCCACAGTTCTAACTGTTCAGTTGGTTTCTTTGCTATGTAATCAGCTGTGTAATCGTACTCAGCTTTTGCGACTTTCAAACACTGAATCATGTAATCTATCTTGTCTCCAATATTCATGACTTACTCCTTTACCGCATATCTGCTTTCGCATATTGCAAAAAACTTTCCGTCATGCTCTTCGCAATATCTTTTCAGCACTTCTTCGCAAGAATCATGATTGTCAATTTCCTCTTCGTGAACAACCGTTCTTTTTTCGTCTATTACAAGGCAACAGGTTTTCTTCACAACTTCAATTTCTTTCTTTTCATGGTCTTTCTTGTACTGTTTGAGGACTTCGATATATCGTTCAGGATGTTTTACCGCTAATTCATTACAGGTAATACCCGTGCCATTGTTATAGGCACTCAGCTTGCAACGACTGCAACTCCTTCCCTCACACATTTCGCCTCTAAGTATAATTGCTTCTTCCGCTGTCAGTTCGTCCTCTGCTAATCCCTCAAGCATTTCATCTGTCCACGCATAGTCATCTTCTACAACTTTGTAGCAACCATCATACACGTATGTAATCGTTACAATCTTTTTCTTTATCATTTCAGCAACTGCGTATAAACTGCCATACAACACCGATGTTTTTAAGTCACTTCTAACTTTTACCTTGTCTCCAACTTTGTATTTCATTTCGTGCCTCTCTTTCTCAGTTTTTCTAACAGATTCTTTCTCTTCTGTTTCTTCTCTTTCCATCGTCTCAGGTACTCAATCTGCGCCTGATCCTCTTTTTCTTGTCTGTTCATGGTCTTTATCCCTTGTACAGATTCGGAATCGGCATCCATGCTGCCACTCTGTACAGTGAGCATCCACCGTGTCCGTTTGAGTATTTATCCCACTCTAGATATCCATACTGTCTGTCAAGCCAGTGCTTTTCTGTGTCCTCGTCAAATACTTGGATGTAGCATCCTACACTGTACTCTCTGTATCCGTTACCGTTCGTTGACTCAAGTGTGAGTAGTACATCTCTTTCATCTTCCGGAAGTCTTTCTGTCACTGGTATCCATCCACGCTTACTGTCAGCATTGTCAATCTTGCACATGCTCTCGACATACTTTCTGACGGTCTCTGTTGTGAGTAGGATCCCTTCGTCCTTTCTGTCCGGATTCAGTTCATCTGCCATCGTGTTCTTCAATTCTTCCTCTGATTCGTTCAGCCAGGAAAGAAATTCTTCTGCATCAATCGTCTTAGCCATATCTTCTCCCTTCACAATTCGCTACGTATTTGCCATAGCTCATTCCATGTTTTCTTGCTTCCGCTGCAGCTCTTGCTAGCTCGTTTTGAAACTTCGGTTTCATTGCGCCTTTTACTTTCTTCGGTTTGGCTTGCTTTCGTTTCATTGCCAGTTCCTTTTTCTGTTCAGGACTCAAGGCTCTGTATCTTGCCTTTCCTCTCTCACAACACTGTCTTCGGCTTCTTTCTTCTCCGCAAGCCTTGCTACAACACTTCTTTCGGTTGCCGACTATCTCAAATTCTTTTCCACAGACTGAGCATACCGCCCAGCCTTTGTTTGCTTCTGCCATTCTTAATCACCTTCCTAGCAACTTACTTTCCAGATCATCCATGTCGTAATGTCTTCTCTCAAAGTTGTTATTGTTCTTCGTTGCTGGTTTCTTATCGTGCCGTTCATCATACTTTCCTTCAAGCACCTTCACAAAATTATTCGGATTGATGAACCAATCGAAGTTCAGTGAGAATCTCGCATCTGTCTTTCCCTGAAGGAAATCACTCTGTTTGACCTTATCAACAGCTTGTATCACTTTTTCTTCTCCGAATTGCTCAAGCAAGGCAATCAGTGAAGTATATCTCTTAGAACCAGGATTGATACGGTAAATCATTTTGATTCCGTAAGGCTCTAGTTGATTCCAAGCATCGATGATGGATTGAATGCTATGCTGCTTTATAGATACGTTAGTATCTATATATTCTTTCTTTCTTCCTTTCTTCCCTTCTTCTATTGTTGTCACTTGCTTGTCACTTGCTTGTCGGTTGCTTGTCGGTTGCTTGTCACTTTGCGTGTCACTCGATTGATACGAGCAGTAATTATTTACCGTAAATACGCTGAATTTGTTATATTTTTTGCTTGTCACTTCGCCTGTCGATTCTAGGTGTTTTATTGCTGTTCTTATCTCTCTAACTGAAAGGTTAGTTTCTTCAGATAATTTGGCTAAAGAAGATACGAATGACCCCCTTTTTATCTCAATTCCTAAGAAAAATCCGTCCTTCCAGTTCGCTTTTAAAAGCATGTGTATGAACAATCTGGAAGTGTTTTTGTCTTTGTACCACCCCCCCCACTCGAGAAGTGACCGATTAATCTTTATGTAATCGCCTTTCATATAATTTCATCCAATCTTCCATTGTCATTGTGACCAGCCAATCCTTGTGATTCTTCCGATGCATTACCGTAGGCATTTCGCCCTCTCTCGCATCGTTTATGGACTGTTCCACAGCTTCATAGATGTTAAGCTTCTCTACCCTCTTGCACTCAATATGGATGCCAGGAAGACCGACTACATCTGCATCTCCATTGGATCCACAGAACTGCTGCCCTCTCCGGCAATCATATCCGTATCTGTCTTTAAGCAGATTTGCTAACTCTCTTTCTCCCTCTTTCCCTTTTCGGTTTGAATTCATCTGTGTCTACCTCCATGTTGCAATTCTTGGCTGTTCGCCTTGCTGTTTTTAGTGCCCAGCCGATACTCTTCAGCCGGCTTTCTTCTTGTCTGATGTACTTCATCAGCATCATTCTCTCTTCTAAGATGTTCATGTCTGGAACGAAGTACCCTCTGCCATCTTGCATATTGAGAATCGGAATATCTCGTCTTGCATAATGGATCATGTCTCTTATCGTTCTATCGTCTATACCGGTCAGATCAGACAATTCAGCTCTCGTGATTGCTCTGTCATGTCCGGTTCTGATGTAATCTAATATGTCAATATCGTAAGTCTGCATTGTTCTCCTTTCTCTCCCCCCCGGACAAGCCGAGGAGACGAATCATCATGGCTCTGATTAAGGATTGTGACATACTGTTTCAGTCAGCCATTAGGAGTTTATATATCAACCTTATCCGCTAGGTTAATACCAGTTATAGCCAAGACTTTCCGAATACCTCTCTGAACTCTTCTCTGCTGCCTATATGCTCTTCGAAATATCGTTGAGCCATCTGTTTAAGCTCCAAGTCCAAACCGTGATTCGGATTGTCATGTACACTCCCCCCCTTTTGAAATTCATGGAGATACGGTGCAAGGGGGAATCACAAATCCGTATCTCTCTGATAGTTTTCGTCTGCTTCCATAGAAGATATGGTGAATATGTGGATATGGATAACCAGTAAAGTAGCAATGGTTCATATCTTCTGTGAATACGCTCTTCAATCGTTTAGCCAATATCCACACCATACCTTTCTTTCAGCAATCTCTTTTCATCCGGTGTTGCAATCGCAGCATCCGTCATTCCAGCTTCTTTGCAGCTTGTGATAAGTCCATCAATGAGCCTTGCCATCTCTTCTGTGTTGTAAGTGCTCGATCCTCTCAAAAGCTTGTAAGTCCTGTACATTACACCGTCTACACCTTGCCTTACTTGTGATGTTGGCATCAGATGATATTCTGTTGCTTGCATCACTTTCTTTTCCGCATCTTCCGTATCCGGTACTGTCATGTATATCGGCTTTCCTTCAATGATCTCCGGCTCTCCGTAGTGAATCAGCATCAAGTTATGCATCTCTGCATTCGATGTGTTCATTACCTTTGCAAGCTTGGTGAGTAGTACCCAGTAGTAACCATTCGCATCAAGGCTTCTTTTCTTCCTGTATGGCTTGATTTCAAGGCTTAAAACCTCTTTGCCTTTCAATTCCTCATAGGTTTCGAGAAAGTCCTCATTTGGCTCAAATAGAATGGTCAGACGATGCGTTACGAAGTCGATAATTGGTTCTTTGAGTTTTCCAGTGAAACGCATTACTCATCACCATACTTCTGTTTCAATGCATTGAGCATCATGGCTGCTTCTTCCTCTGTTAGTTCTTCCCAAGTCTTTCCATTGCCAGCAACCCAGGCATCGCCATCGACACCATGACTTGTACATATTTGCTTGATTGTTTTGATTTTTGCAGCGGATGCACGTTTCTTTAATGTTTCCGGAATGAATGGTTCGTTGTGGTTCTCTTCTTTCAGCCACAGATCAAATCCTAGTCCAGTATGGATAGCTACACACTTTACAAATGCTCTGCACATGCTGTTCCATACTCTCTGCTGTGTCATTGAATTATCCTTTACCGGATTACTTCCGTTCATGACAGGTGTCTGCATGAAGTACGTGTTCTCATCAATAACAACCTTAATCAGTGTCTCGTAACATCTGTTTTTATTTCCGTTCTTATCAGAGAACTCTACATCTGTCTTTCTAAGGCTGCTACCGGTTACTGGATCCGGTACTGGTTCCCAGTAAACCTTGTCTGCTCCATGCATTCTCAAAAGGTTGATGCATGTTGCCCAGTTAAGATAATCGAGTCCATCTCTTTTCTTGCAGTACTTCTTGATATCTACTTTTCTAAGTTCTTCGTAGCTTGCAAGTGGCATTACAATCCACTCCCTTCTTCGTCTATCCAGTTCCCGGAGAAGAACCACTCTACAAGTTCTTTCTTGAACTCTCTCTGGTCTTCTTCTGTTCCTTTCAAACATCTTTCCAATGCGTAATCAAACGCTTCCTCTTCTGTTACGATTGTTCCCTCTTCCGGTCCGATGCCTCTATAAACTCTCATGTTTCGTCACCCCAATGATGAGTTTCACAGTATCAAGTTCAACGAATCCACCCTTCTTCTCAGCTTTCTCAATGTAAGCTTTAAGTGTTTCCATGCGTGCATCTATCTTGCACAGCTCTATAAATTTATCTACACTTACCTCTAATGTTCTTTCTTCCATTGCTTTCTCCTCTCTGAAATGTTATTATTAAGTTGGTTTTATAGCCGAGTGCCTGAAGGTTGCCGCCTTTATCATGGCACTCTTTTTTAATATCCGAAGATAACCCATGTTGCGATACTTAAGAAGATTACCAATGCCATCGCAACTACTGTCATAACAGCAGACTTTTTTTCTTCTCTATCATCATGTTCAATTCTTCTTGGCTTTCTCTTGATATCAATGATCTGGATTGTTCTTCTTTGGATGTCGATCATATCGATCTGATTCATTTTTTCCACCTTCTTTCCTATAGGATGTACATGGATAACAGCGGCTGCGTTCCATGCAGCTATTTCTGTATCTGCAGTAGCAGCAATCTTCCACGCTCAAATCACTTCTCTTCCTATTCGTTCTTTTTCTGATTCAGAAATTTTAAGTACCCTCAAGATCTCCCTCAGTTCTCCAAGCCGAATATCTTCCGGCATACCAAATCTCTGGTAGAGAGTACTCATCGGGATTCCTGTCAGCTTGGAAAGTTTTCCCATGTTGATGTCTTCCATCGTCTTGCCTGATTGTATGATTGCAATAAGTGTTCTGTTCTGCCTTTCCCTGTCAGATATTTTTAATTTTGGCATCTCTTCTCACCTCTCTAATCATCATAAGTGCGTGGGATCATGTCCTCTGTCAGTGCGTAAAACTCGCTGAGATACGCTCCGTCATCTGTAATGCTTAAATCAACAGCAACGTTGTTCTCGTTCATCAGCATGATACTCAACGCACACTCTTCTCCAATTGTTCCGTTGCCAACAGCTAAGACCTTAAAGCCTTTCAATGCGTGCAGCTCTTCAGAATCTCCATTGACTCTCTTATTGATAATCTTTTTCTTCATTGCTTTCACCTCTCTTCATCAGTACCCCTCACGCCACCTACTCAATCGCTGGAACCCAACCACATTTCTTACACTTTTGCGTCCTCATCACTGATAGCACTTAAATCATCCTTAACTGCGTGTGGCTCACTGATCCAAATAGCTTCATCCGAAATAGTTACATCAATAGCTACATGATGTTCATTTACCAATGTAAGAACAGTTATGTCTCCAAAATCACCATTAGTGGGTCCATCTTCCACACTTACTACCTTGAATCCAATAAGCGGAGCAAAAGCTTCTTTTTCTCCTGCGTATTCTCGATTTATAATAGTTTTCATCTTGATTCCCTCCTACACTTCAAAACTCATCTGCGCATTTTCAGCGTCAATCTCTTCTTTCAAAAACATTGGGAGCTTGTACGCTTCGATAATCTTTACTGCCAGGTTGCACTGATTTCTCTTGATTGCCTTGTATGTGTCAACGCCGAATTCTCTTTTGAGCTGTTTATCAAGGTCTTTGTAAACTTTGGTTCGCAAGCTCCTGTTCCGATACGCTGGACTACTCTTTCCGCCCATCAGTGGAACAATCTTGTTATTCTTTGCCCATGTGATTCTCTGACACTCCAAGGCAAGTAACGGCATGTCCTGTTTGAACTCCTGTAAATCCTTGTCAATGGAATTTACTTTCTCTGTTAGTTCCACATTACCCTGTGCAAGTAACTGAATCTTCTGGTCGGTTGTCATTGGAACTACTTTTGGTTTCTCAAAATAGTTGTCAACCAGTCTGTCGTAGACTTCCCATGCTGTGTCAGTGTTAAGTGACTTCGCATGAAGGAAAGCTCCTTTTTCCGTCCAAAGATAAAGCTTCGATGCTTTCTTTGAACCGTCATCAATTTGATGATGGTCAACAAACTCTCTCTTTTCACCATCTTCCAAGCAGATGTAATGTTTTCCTTCAATATATCTTTCCTTATTTCTATTGAAGTTGTTTGAAATAACTCTTGTGTCAGAGCCATACGCTTCAGCGATCTGCTGTGTTGTGAGCACTCTAATGCTTTTGTACTCTGTAATCTGTAAGTTGTTCATTTCTGTGATTCCTCTCTAAAGTGTCATTTAATTCAACTTTTCGTTTAAAAAAATTCTGTCTCTATCTGACCTTGAAAGTTTTAGCGTCTTTGTTAATCCAACGATTTCAGAAGCTGTAAACTCTCCACCTTTTAAACGATTGTAGAATGTTTCTCTAAGAATACCGCTTTTTTCACAAATGGCTTTGACTGTCATTCCGCTATCAGCAATTCTTTCTTTTAAAAGTTTGATGTCTGCCAAGCAACTCCCCCCCTCCTTTCTGGTTGAACTTTATTCAACATCATCAATATATCACGGAGTTGAATATGTGTCAACCATTTTTACAAAAATGTTGAATATTTTTCAATCTTGTGATATATTGAAATCAAGGAGGTACGCAAAATGCTTCAATTATATAAAAACATAAAAAAGAGACGATTAGAATTGCAATTAACGCAGACTGATTTAGCAACTAAGCTGGGTTATGCTGATAAAAGTATGATTGCAAAAATAGAAAAAGGGGGGTAGTAGACTTGCCTCAGTCAAAAATACTTGCTTTTGCTGATGTGCTACAGACATCCCCTAGTGATTTAATGGGTTGGGAGCAGATAGACACAAATTTTTCCGGGAAAGAAGCTCCGAAAGAAATCTATGATAAATTCAAAAATAATGTATCTAAATTTCACGGAGAACATAAAGAACTTCTTGATATATATGAAAAGCTCTCTTCTCCAAATCAGAAAAGAGTCTTCACCTATTCAAAAAATTTGCTCATGAACCAGCAAATGGAAGAAGAGTTGGCCGTCCAGGCAGCTCATGAACGTACCGATATAGAAGTAACGGATGAGATGAGGCAACATGATGATGACATCATGGATGACGAAAACTTCTAATCTCCATAGTCCACTTTTATAGGACAAATTGCTTAGTACAATTATGATGGAGGTGTTGTAAGTGAATTCTTATGAAATACTTTTAGACGAAGCTCGCAATATTGGATTAGTGGTAAAGGAAAAGCCACTTCAAAGCGGAGATGGAAGAATAAAAGGAAACAAAATTGCTATCCGGCATGATATTAAGACATCACGACAGAAAGCCAATGTTCTTGCTGAAGAACTTGGACACTACTATACTTCCACAGGTGATATTCGAGATCAGTCCAAACTGGAGAACCGGAAACAGGAACGTCAAGCCCGGTTGCACGGCTACAACCGCCTGATCGGACTTATGGGAATCATCCACGCATTCAATGCTGGATGTCAAAATAAATATGAAATTGCAGACTTTCTAGATGTTACAGAAGAATATCTAGAAGAATGTATCAGCTGCTACCGTGATAAGTATGGAGTATATACTACCGTTGATAACTATATTATATACTTCATTCCGAATCTGGTAGTAGTTGAAATAATTTGATATAACCTCACAAGGGATTATATATACGAGCAGTGGTGGCTCGTAAGGAACAGGTCTCGCAAAAGAAAGAGAGGGATAAAAAACATGGGTTTTTTAGACAAATTAAAAGGAAGCTGGGATAACGCTTCTAGATATGCTGACTTAAGGCAAAAAATAGAAAATAATGAAATTTCTACATTGACTGAAGACGACCGCAGCTTCTTTGAAGCCACTGCCAAAAAGACTCCAGAAGAACATTTAGCTGACTGGGAGAAGCGACAAGCCGAAAAGGCTGAGCGCGATCGCATCAAAGCCTTAAGAAAAGCTGAAACACAATACAATATAGGTGGTTTAAAATTCCGTAAAGATGGAAATGGTTTATATTATTTCGGAAATTCTTTTCAGGAAGGCGCTGGACACTTTAAACTGGTTGATTTTATTTGGGACGGTCCTCAATACAATTTAATCAGCAAAACAACCGGAAATAATAAAACTCACGGTCGTGCTGGCAGCGCACTAATTGGTGCTGCAGTTGCTGGACCTGTCGGTGCCGTCGTCGGCGCATCCCTCGGAAAGAAAACAAAAGTCAACACAACTACTACGACAAAACAGCAGGAATTAGATACCGTTGCATTTTTAGTATTCGAATCTACAGAAACAGGAACGAGAGTTCAAAAGGAAATCAAATGTAATACCAATACTGCAAATGAAGTTCGCAGACTTTCTTTTAATTAATACCAAAAAAGAAACCGCTCCTGCGCCAACAGGAACGGTCAACTAAAAGAAACACACGCCAATGTGCTTCTTTTAGTAACTCCGAAGAGATACTCCAAAATCCAATGAATATTGTATCATCTTCGGAGCAGTCAATCAATCAGAACTCTTGTTCTGTTGCTAGGCTGTTATTTTTATACCATTTTTTATAAAAAGGAGATGATTATATGGCAACAGCTAAGAAGTTACCTTCCGGATCATGGAGATGTCTGGTATTCTCACACTATGAAAATGTGGTGGATAAGGATGGAAAACCAGTTATTGATCCGAAAACAAAAAAGCAGAAGCAGAAAAGAATCTATAAGTCTTTCACTTGTGATGATCCATCGGCAAGAGGAAAAAGAAAAGTTGAAGCAATGGCTGCTGAATGGGCAGATAACAAAGAAATCAAGAAAGATGAAGAAGTGCAAATGACTTTCGGTGATGCACTGGAAAAGTATATACAGGAACGGTCCGCTGTCCTCTCTCCGTCCAGTATCAGGAAGTACAAGAGCATGCAACACAATTGCATGGTACCGCTTAAGGAGTATCAGCTGAAAGAACTCACCCAAAGCGTAATTCAAAAAGTGATTAATAATGCATCTACAGAGCTGTCACCTAAGTCTGTTCGTGACATGAACGGTCTGATCAGTGCGGTAATGAAAAGATTTCGTCCTGGAATCGTAATCAATATCACTCTTCCGAAGAAACTTAGGAGCAATATTTACATTCCTACAGAAGAGGACATCAAAAAGATTGTTCGTGCATCAGAAGGAACTATCATGGAAGTGCCGATTCTTCTCGCAGCGTTTGGAGCTATGCGAAGAGGTGAAATCTGTGCATTGCAGAAGTCTAACATTAAGAATCACACAATCCACGTTACAAAAACAATGGTTATGAATGACGAGGGGGGAATGGATTGTAAAAGCACCTAAGTCTTATGCTGGTGACAGATATGTGAACTACCCATCGTTCGTAATCGAAAAGTTCTTGAAACTACCAACCGACACTGTAGACATGAATCCGAATACATTAACAACATTGTTTGGAAATCTGCTTAAGAAATTAGAGATACCGCACTTTCGTTTCCATGACTTAAGGCATTACAACGCTTCTGTCCAGCATGCACTTGGTATACCAGATGCATATATCATGCAATCTGGTGGATGGGGAAATGATTCGGTACTGAAAGAAGTCTACCGTCACACTCTTCCGGACATGGAAGATAAAATGAATAAGATTGCAATCGACTATTTTGAGTCTATGCAACACGAAATGCAACACGAAACATAACAATCATTGATTTTACAGGGGTTTTAGCACTTTCTGTGGGAGTTCGATTCTCTCATCCCCTGTATTAAAAAGTCTTAGAAACCGCGTAAAATCGCTGTTTTAAGGCTTTTTCTTTTTTCCAAAAAGCAAAGGTAATCAAAAAGGTAATCAACCATATGTTCGAAACATCTGAAGAAGGAGGAAATCTTGCACAAATGCGTCTCATATGGTACCAAAAAGACATACTTTGCTAAAAATTTGATTATTTCAAATGATATTTTAAAGATACAAATAAAAAGAAATGCCTTAGCAGATTAATTCATATTCACATAAACATGAAGAATACTGTTAGGACATTTCTTTTTTATCCAGATATTAACACAAGAGTATCAAAATACAATAAAACAAAGTTGATTGATATATTCTTAAAAATAGCCACTTTTCCTTAAAACATCTATAATTCTCTTTTCCTCTATTAAGTAGATACCTTATATGGGTCTCATACAACTAATAACAAGAAATAATTGAAGAATATCCAACTCTTTAAAAAAGAGGATTTTTATTGAACATACTAGATTTTAGATTAGAGTTATAAAATATTTTTATCTTTATCATTTTTAATAATCTTATAAGCTTCCAAAATTCCTTGCTTTACTGCAGATTTAATAATAAATGCTAGTAACGGAATTATAAAAAAATAATGATTAAAGCAATAAATAGTATCATTTGTAAATCCATAGAAAACTCCATTTCTAATAACTATAGTAAGTGTTTCAAATTTATCAGATTTATTCTAGTATAACATACTATTAATGAATGTAAAGAAAAATATTCCTAAGAACAACCTTTAATGGTCATAGTACCGTTAGTTCTTTTTCCTGCTTTTTGATGTCGTTCTCTTTTCAAAATAGTATTCCCCTTTCCGGCATGACTACTCTGCAGATATAAAGGAAAGCTGCGTCTACTCAAGTAGTAAGCCATTAAAAATCTGTTGATTGATACAAGTTCGAAGGAATGGGGGGAGCGAAATCCCCATCAAGATTGCCAGGCATCCTGATTTCCAAAAGGAAATTAGAGTTACTCAAGGGCGCATCTTGCCCTTGTTTAATAAAAGATTCGTTATGCTTTGCAGTAAATCAATGTTTTAAGTTTTCTCCAATTTTGGGAATAACCTGTGCCTAAGTGTCTAAAGTATGATATCATGTGAGTAACAAATTAGAAGTTGCAAGGAGGAAATTATGAAATTTATGCAAACAGAGAAAAAACAGCTATTGATCTATGTGATTATAGCATACGGAATCACATATGTAATGGGACTTCTGATGTGGTATGGCTATGGAAAAGGTCTTGATCTCAGCGCTTTTCCAAATGCGCAGATGCTGTATCCAGCAGCAGGTGTGATGATGGCTTATTTAATTACCAAAAAAGGAGATAAAAATCTTCCAACGGCTTTTTTCATATTCTTTATAGCACTCACGGCGGTGCTGGTTGTCTGCACGGCGGCTTCTGTTCTGGCTCCCCCCCAAAATAGAGATCTGATGAGCATGCCATATTCTCAGTGGGCACCGATCATGGAGTACGTTATAATAGGTGGCAGCGTTATTTTCTGGATTCTTCTTCTGCAATCCGGTAAAGAAAAGCGCAGATCCTATGGACTGAACAGCGAACATTGGAATATATCTATTCGTATGATCCTGTTGTTTATTGGATTATATCTTCTCAGATTTGTGATTGCCTGTGCTCTGAGCGGCCAGCTTTCTGAATTTGGCAAAATAATGGCAAATCCTACTACCTGGATCATATTTTTTACTGTTTTGGTAAACTTTTTCCTGTCAGTAGTGGCATTCTTTGGAGAAGAATACGGATGGAGATATTATCTTCAGCCTCTTCTTCAGAAAAAATTTGGACTAAAAGGCGGCGTAATCCTTTTGGGCTGTGTGTGGGCTGTATGGCATCTGCCAATAGACTTCTTCTATTACACTACGCCGGATATGGGGGCTGGCGGCTCTGGCAAGCCAGTTTGTTACCTGTATTTCACTGGGGATTTTTATGGCATATACTTATATGAAAACCCAGAATATCTGGGTCCCGATAATTATTCATTTTCTGAATAATAATATGGTGGTAGTTTTTTCAGGAACGTACTCTGCGGATGTACTTCAGAATCAGCAAATCCACTGGGGGGGAGATATTCCTGTTGCACTGGTAATGAATCTGCTGATCTTTGGATGGGTGATCTTTCTGAAGCCATTTAAGGAGAAAAAAGCATAATATTGAATTCATTCAAATTATTTAGAACAATTTGCAGGAGTACCTGCATTTTTAGGAATAGTTATTTTAATTTCATGTATTGCAGATTGAATGATATTTGCAAAAATTGAAGTGGCATAACTTATAATAGGTTAATCATAATTGTAATCAAAAATCAATGTCCATTCTGTGGCAAATCATTAAGGGTTGTACCTATAAATAGTGAAGAATATTGTCCACACTGTGGTTGTAAAATAGAACCGGAGCATAAGAAAAATCAAGTTTGTAGAATTTAAAAATTTAATATGAAATATGGGATAGAGCGTATGGAAACTATACGTTCTATTTTTTGCCTTTTTGAGAAAAGTAAAGGCAAAACGCAATGTCTAGACATCGTATTTTTAGCACAGAATCGATTTTATCGTTAATGGTCATTAATACATTCAAAAAAAATCGTCAAGTCTATTGATTCGTATTATTAATAAAACATATAGGGAAATGTAGGTCATCCATAAAGTCTGCATTAAAGGAATTGGACGAAGCCGGACTACTGGTAAGAGAATCTGGTGGGTTTTCTAAGCCAAATCACTTGTATATAAAGATTCCCGCAGAAGAGATTTATCAGAAGGACAGAAATTCACCCCAATTAGAAAATAGACGGTCATATAAACAATCACTGCATAGCCAGAATACTGGCTCCCTGAGGGTCAAAAAGTCGACGCCTAATAAAGTAATAATAAATAAGAATAACATTAGTAATAAAGAGCTGAACTATGAATGTCAGGAAGGAGAGAGTTTATGATGGATGCTTTATTTATAAGCTTTTCTGGCTTTTTTGTTTTACTGGAAAATCAAAAGGTATCAGAAAAGGTATCAAAAAGGTATCGAATTGAATCAAAAGGCTGAATCATTTTGGAGTTCCGGATTTGAAAATATGAATGGAAATTCTCTTCGTTTGCCTATTCGTCTGAAAAAATAGTTATGTAGCAAGTGATTGTCAGCTTGTCTTGTGTGAGTAATTTGTCCGCGAAGTCGAAAAGGAAGTGCTTTATCTACGGAAAGTTTCCAGATAACAGATAAGAGGACTTGCAAGGTTCGTGACCTTTCAAGTCCTCTATATAGCATGGTGGTATTGGATACCGTCTGTTCTGTCAAGGACTGCCCTAACGGCGTATCGGCTTCGCCTTGTTCCTTGACATCACTAGGGAATTCATGAGTTATTCTTCTTTAATAATATTATCTTCCCTTATATAGCCCCATATAGAATCATTATATACTTCAATATATGTAACTTTTTTTTTCGTATAGCTTTCGTTAGTTGTATATAAGTAATCCCCTTGTTTTACTTTATAATTCCAAAATTTTAATTCTATAGGATCTTTTAA
Source organism: Mediterraneibacter faecis JCM 15917 (assembly GCA_001312505.1). Classification (GTDB taxonomy): domain Bacteria; phylum Bacillota; class Clostridia; order Lachnospirales; family Lachnospiraceae; genus Mediterraneibacter; species Mediterraneibacter faecis. The sequence continues at coordinate 254,278 of BBDW01000002.1, read as the reverse complement.
ATCCACAGTACCGCTTTCCCAATTTGCTTTAATAGCAATAAATATATTGTCATCATTTTGAACAATACATTGTGTATTTTTTTGACTTTGACAATAAGCTATTCGGCTTTCAATTGTTTTATTTTTTCCGTTATATAAGAGCAAAAAAATTAGAAATATTATTAAGCAATCAATAACAATAGAAAGAGTATTCTCTAACCAATCAGCTAAACGAATTATTATCATAAAGATAAAATTTATTCCATATCCAATTAAAGAGGCGAATAAAAATCCTTTTGGATTTTGATATATATTACTTATTGAATGGTCTAGAATATGTATGTAATTCACATCTAGGAATTTTCCACTAATCAATAAAAACACGAGCAACATTATTGGAAAAAAGATAAAAAAATACCCAACAATATACGTGTTATTCTACTAATAAGAATTTGATTAATGGCTACGGGTCCATCGAATAAAAAGTATAAACTAAATACTATATTAATACCAGTAAGCATAAAAGATAAAATAACAATAAAAGTTGATAATAAATTTCCCAAAGCTCCGATGGTTCCTAATGCGAGAAAAAGAAGAGCCAGTATTGGTATATCCATAATCCAAAAAATATACATAATATTTATCACCTTCTGAAATAGTATTGTAATAATTGGTTATTCATGTTTCCTTGTTTACACTAATAATAATTACATAGCAAGAGAATCCTAAAAGAAAGCGGAAAGTTCGTGAGATGATTAAATACGATAAATTATGGAAGACAATGAAACCCAAAGGCATTTCACAATATGATTTGTATACGCATTATCATATGAACCGTTCTCAACTGAACAGATTAAGACATGATCAGAATGTTGAAGTGAATACCATTGATAAGCTGTGTAATATATTGGATTGTAATGTGGAAGATATTATGACACATTATCCAGATGATAATGTATTTTAGAGAAGATATGAAGTGATGCTTGAAAAAGATGACACCATGCTGAACGATTTCTCCTTTCTTATTTTTATCCCCCATATTGTCAAAAGGTAGTCAAAACTCAATCTAAGAAATGCTTATTTTACGGGGGGGAGTGTGAGGATTTTCCACAGGGTTCGATTCTCTCATCCCCTGTATTAAAAAAGTCTTAGAAACTGCGTAAAATCGCTGTTTTAAGGCTTTTTTCTTTTTTCCAAAAAGCAAAGGTAATCAATCATATGTTCGAAACATCTGAAGAAGGAGGAAATCTTGCACAAATGCGTCTCATATGGTAGCAAAAAGACATACTTTGCTAAAAAATTGATTATTTCAAATGATATTTTAAAGATACAAATAAAAAGAAATGCCTTAGCAGATTAATTCATATTCACATAAACATGAAGAATACTGTTAGGACATTTCTTTTTTATCCAGATATTAACACCACGGATTGAAAATGTAATCTTCTCCTGAACGCATCTAAAATAGGTTTATCCATTGTTTCATCATATTTGAAAAGCATATAATTAATAATGTCTGTGTAATTAGTCTCATTGGTCTGTTCTTTGCTTCGCATACAATAAGTATCTAAATTAGTTGTATCTACACTTAAGCCAAGCATTTCACGTATAACATCGACCTGCCAAACTTCAAGTGGAATTTCTAGTTCTCTGCCATCATATGCGTCAATTACTAATCTCACAGATTTAATAGTATCTTTTCTTTCTGCGTACTTTTTTGACATAAATACTCCTCTTCATATTTTACTTTGGTCAGTTCTTCAAGTAAATCTTGATTTTTTAATAATTCTACGAGCTGGAATTTATCTATTTTGTTGCCACAATACAAAGCCAATGATTTTTGGCATCGGCATATGGTTTTATTTCCATAAAACCTGCTTCTTTTAAAGCGGTGATAAGTTGATCGCAATTATAAATCTTCATACCATCAATTATCTTTGTCCATTTATCATCTGAGGCATTCATTCCGTCGCTCTCGTTACAAATCAGGAAGGTTCCTCCGTCTTTCAAAACACGATTTACCTCAGAAAAGCATTTTTTCAGTTCTGGCCAGAAGTAAACAGTCTCAAAAGCTGAGACATGATCAAAATTTGCATCTGGAAATGGGATGGCAGATACATCTCCCTGAACGACCTTGCATTTTCCCTGTTGAATGGCGGCAGCGTTCAATTTTTGAGATTCTGCCACACTAACCTCCGAATAATCCAATCCTGTCACATGGCCCTTCCTGCATTTGTTCAGCCAGACCGCAATGTTTGCACCACCTCCGCAGCCAACATCCAGCACCTCAGCGTCCGGATTTACAGAGATATTCGAGAACCCCCCCCATTGCGATAGCCTGGAGTGGCCGCTGTTCATCATCTTTGTCATCAATTTTCCGCCGAATCCTTGTGGCTTACGGGTATTTTCAAAAAAGCTCATTGAAATATTCCTCCTTCATATTCCGATTGAGATTTCACCTGTTTTAGGAAATTTAATAACTGTTATATTTTGTTATTAAATTCACTGTAAACCTTTGAAAACGCTGGATTTGTCGCAGGTGAGCTTTCCCTTATTGTTTCCCTTGTGTTATATCTTCCCATATAAGTTTACGAACTCTGATAATGGAAAATACAAGGGCAAAAAAAATCTGATAACACATTATAACATAAAATGAAAATGACATGGTGAACTGATTGAAATGCTTCTATATTTTTATTGATTTGAAGGAGACACAACATGAATACCATTTACGCAAAATACAACATGTATCACAACAGCATTGACATTTATACATCTGCCGGATATATGTTACGCATTGACTGTAATAAGACAGAGGATGGACTAAAAGCCACTCCTCGCTCACAGTATTCGTTATATGCACTTGCTGCTTTCCAATGGGGCAGTGGAATCAATAATCTGTCTTCCGATTACTTTTTCAATCTCTAAATAGTTCATAGCAATATCTCCTCATATTTACTCAAGAACCAATAACAGTGCCATTTTGAACTGCTTTGTTGCACTTACTGAGTGCTTTCCAAACTTATCAAACTTAAAAGTTTCTCCTGCGTGGATTACCTGCTCCTGTCCCTCATATCCAATCACAGCCTCTCCATCAAGTGCCATCACAAGGGCTTCTCCCGGAGCTGCATGCTCTGAAAGACCTGTTCCTGCATCAAAACTCATAACAACAAATTTCATCTTGTCATTATGCGCCAAATCCATATTTACAATCTTTCCTTCCTGATATGGAAGTAACTCTGCTAACTTAAATACTTCTCCCGCCTTGATTACCTCGTTCATAATAGTCTCCTTTCGAAATTCAATCTCTTTATATATAGAATCTTTTATTGCACTAACTCCAACCGACCGTTGAATAGGTGTTAGAATACTTTCTCCAGGCAAAAAATTGATATCCCTGTGCCATTCTCATGATAGATTTGCTTCGAGATGGTACACCCTGGCACTGTTCTGTTTTCTCTTACAAAATCTATAATTTTTCCAGCTTGTTCTTTCATCGTTACCACCTCTCTTTCTCTTCTTTACATCTATTATTTTATCCATAGACCTCTTGTTTTTCTGTTGCTGTAGCAACAATATCGATGATATGATAAAATTTCATTTGAAAGGATGGTAATAAGCATATGAAGAAACTAGATGATTATCAGAAGTATCTTCCGATACTATCGAAAGCAAAGCTATTTGAAGGAATTCCTCTTGAACACTATCCGCAAATTTTCAACTTCCTCCAGGCCTCAATTCTCTCTTTTGAAAAAGACGAATTAATTCAACACCTAGGAGAACCTTTGTTATATTCCGGAATTGTGCTTGATGGAACAGTTGAAGGATCATTTATCAATGAAAACTACAGCAAAATCAATATGAATCATTTTGAACGTGGTCGATCATTTGCAGAAGCCCTGGCATGCGTGCAAACACCATACAGTCCAATACAGCTAAAAGCATTGACTAACTGCACCATTATGTTAATTAATCTTAAAGGTATTATAAGCGGTTCTTCCTGTCCATGCTCTTACCAACTGAATTTAACCACTAACATGCTCAAAATACTTGCCTCACAAAATGTTTTTTCAAATCTAAAACTAAGAATTGCAAATCAGAAATCTTTAAGAGATCGAATTCTAATCTATTTGCATAGTTTAGCGCCAGACTCAGAAGGGTATCTCCATGTTCCCTTTACACAGACAGCACTTGCAGAATTCTTAGGTGTAAACCGAAGTGCACTGTCCAGAGAACTTGGTCGTATGCAAGATGAAAATCTTATAGAAGTTAACGATAAAAAATGAAACTTTTACTATAGAAAAAAGGGGGGGATGCGCCCATCCCCTTTGCCACATACGCTGTATGCGATTTCACAACAATTTTATTCCAATGCCTCTTCCAGCACTGATTTCAGTGTTTCAGCTGATTTGTGTAATGCCTTGATTTCATCTTCAGATAGTGAAATGGGAACCTTTGATATAAATCCTTCTGCACCTACAATACTTGGCATAGACAGAACTACATCCTTGATTCCGTATTCTCCATCCATCATTGTTGAAATTGGAAGTATCGAACGTTCATCTCTGATTATAGCTTCACATATTCTCTTTACCGACATTGCTATTCCATAATAAGTAGCACCCTTCCTTTGAATAATTTCATAGGCGCTGTTTTTTACTTTCTCCGCAATTTCTGACGTAGCTCCTTCATGGTCATGATGCCCTCTCATCTCGCAGAAATCATGGAGTGGAATACCTGACACGTTGGCACTTGACCAAGCGGCAATCTCACTGTCTCCATGTTCTCCAACAATAAACGCATGAACACTTCGACTATCTACTTCCAGATGCTCCCCGAGACGTTCTTTTAGTCTTGCTGTATCCAGAACCGTTCCTGATCCAATCACACGATTCGGTGCATATCCTTGCCCTCCTTATTGTTCAAAATGCTCTTTTGCAAACTGCATATCCTGTACTACTTCAACCGTTCCAAGATAATTGCCTTTCTTATCTCTTACTGCCATATATGTTACAAGGAATGGTTTTCCATTCTTCTCCATCCAAACTGGAACTCTGTCACGCTTATTATTTCTAAAATCATCTAAAATTGCTCGCACCATCGGTTCTATCTTAGGTGGATGGCAAGAAAATACTTCCCTGTCAATCGCCATCTGAGGGCGTTTGAACACCTTTGGTCCTTCGTTGAAGAAGCGATTGATATTATTATCATCCACAAATGTAATCTCGATAGGCAATGTATTGAGAAGTGCTTCCAGCTGTGGAACTGTCATATGACCACCACTTAATATGATTTCTCCATCGCTTAGATCCGCCTCTGTTCTTGCTTTTTTATCAGCACTATATTTTTCTGCCTCATCCCAGATCATTTCTACTCCAAACACAGGTGCATAGTCCTTAGCATCCTCGTAAATGCCATACCACTCTTCCCTGCTGAAATTCACTGCGCAGATAGGGTATAAAATATTATTTTCTTTATAGATCATCTCATCTGCTCGTTTGAGAACTGTCTGAAGTCGGTTCATCCATTCTTCATCATAATCTGATATTTTATCAAGTGCAGCTAGCTCATCACGAATTTCATCATCCACTGTCCACATCACATCCGAAGGTCCTGAGATCTCATAGCGTACCTTTAATACCGGATAGACAAGATCTCCTTTTTCTGCATAATGAATAGAAATCTGTCGAAGCTCAGATAGCTTCTCTCCTACATCATTCCCAGACTCAATATCTCCTTGAATTTCATGAATCAATGCGGCTATCTTCTCGTTTTCAAGAGCCCATCGATACATCGGATGTCCAACAGTTTCTCTAAGAGTCTTTGCTGCAGCATGCTTCTGATTGTATGCATCCGGCATCAGTTTCTTAGATGTCTCCTCTTTCTTAAGCGACTCTTCTACTGCTTTTTCTGCATTTGCAATCTTTTCTTCCTTTGTTGCACCGTGAAATAAGGCACTGTGAACATCGCACAATTTCTGCACTTCTGTGATTGGTGTGCCTTCCTTAATTAGCTCCTGCTCAGCTTTCATAATTTCAGATGCCTCTACCTCTGAAAAATTCTCTACGAAGTCTTTGCGCACACTCTCTAAGTCTTCGCCTTCTCCAAGTCGCTTTAAATAGCTCTTTATCTTTTCTCTTGTATTTTCCTGAAAAGCCCCATCTTCACTGCTGGTCTCGTCTCCTGCATTATTCTTTCCAAGTGCAAAGATATTTGGCATCTTCCCAATAAGTTCAAACCCATTACTCATAAGTGCCGGCACAACCTTCATCATGGATATGTTTCTCATCTTAGCTCCCTTTGGAATTGTTGTGATGCGTCCCACAGAGTTAAGCATTGCAGGCTTTGTAATCTCTGAAAATCCTAAATCCTTTAAAACATCTACAAGCTCAGGATATTCCTGAACCAATTCAAATACTGGTTTGTTTAAGTCTAATTTCTTTGCCATATAAACATCCACACCTTTCTATCTTTCCTTGTTACAAAATAGAATAACCTAAATTCCCTAAAATAATCTGTTGTTCCAGCAACATTTCTCAATGTCTCTGTTGTGTGTCCAGCACCTCCGACAATAATATTTTTCTTTGCCACTTCGTTCTGAATGGCTTCAGCAAGAATATCACCACCGGCTATAATGCTTCCTCCAAATAAAACCATTACATCAGCCTGATTGATTCCAATTTTTTTCTAATACATTTTGTGTAAATTCTTCTATATCACGCTTGCCACAAAATTCTCCCAAAATATTAATTGCTTTTGCTTTTTACATAACTCACCTCATAAAATTCCGATTTTCATTTTCACCAATTGGAAGTTAGCTATTTTTTCATTCCTTGCTTTGTAAAATGCTTATGCAACAAAAATTCTGTCGGAATAATTGTAAGCACCATAATTCCTAATTGTAAAAACACCAAATAAACAGAAATCATTTCAAAGTTTGTATTATCTTTCGTTAAAATCAAAATAAAAATCGATAGTATCACCAGAATGATTCCTAAAACAAAGTTTATCCAGCCCCAACACCTGTGTGCATATCTCCATGTTTCATCATTCATCCTTGACATAGTAGTTCGATATCCCGAACTCCCCCCTGCCGATCTTTAGGAGAGTTATCTTTCCACGTATATCCCAATATAATCATAGGTAACGGTACTAAAAGTGAACACACAGATAAAAATATAAACATTATAGAGACCTCCTCTCAACTTCTGATTAATTTGCTCTAAAGACTGAAGTTGTCATCAAATAAACCCTACCCATATTCCAACCGCTATAAGTATCATACCTAATATTCTTCCGATATATCTCGCCTTTTTATTTCCAAATAAAGCAGTTGTTTCTGGAGTAGTAAATGGAAGCACAACAACTGTAACCCCCCATTACTATAATTCCACTTCCAATCATGCAATTGCGGCTTAACACAACACCATAAAACATAGCTAAAAACCCTAAAATAATGCCCGAAATGAAATACTTAATTTTATGTCTATCTTTTTCAATTATCTTTCTATAGCTGTTTTCTCACTCACTGCTACAACATTCCAAATTACTATCTAATTCTTTGCCACAATATCTACATTTTTTCTGTTTTTTACATACAAGCTGGAAATTGTTACTTTCTGCATAGCGTGTTGCTTAAAATGATAATTACCACAACATCAACCAAAATAATTCCCGATGCAATATATACAAAAAATGCAGGTAAAATATTTTCAAACAAGCCCATTGTTAATAGAAGAATTGCTATAATAGACATTCCAATTCCCATTGTTCTGCATAACTTCTTTTCATTATATTTTTCCTTTTCTTCTTTTGAAGCTGTATTATATCCAGAAATGAACCAGCTTCCGTGTCCAGAAAGTAAAATAATAGAAAGTACAGCAAATATCACAAAGACAATCCACACTGTCCAATCAGAACCTGTTGCTAAATCTGATAATTTCATTTACAGTCTCCTCCTTAAATTCTGTTTTATTACTCATATGATATCATATTTTTCTTCAATTACATCCACCTAATTTTAATACATTGCCATTCGGCTTGCTTCTGTAACCAGCATTCGGTGGATTTTCTCCTGCATTTTTTCCATTCCTTTTGAATCCCGGGCAGAGAATCATTCCATTGCTCTCTGTCAGGACATTATTCTTAAAATCAGGCTCAAAATGGGCAATTCCAGTTTCGCAGGCTACCTATATATAGCCTTTTCATTTTTGCTTGCAAAAAGCCTGATTTTTCAACAAATATCAGCATTTTAGGGGGGGATAGAGTCTTGCAATTCGATTCTCTTATCTTCTGTCAATTTTTCCACAAAAAAGAGCTACACCTTTTTGCCAAGATGCAACTCTTTATTTCATGATACCTTGCTTTTTTTGATTCTCTGTACGGTTCATAGTTTGTGTTCTTCCTCTGTCCTATCTATAATAAATTCCATAACGAAACATTGAACCATAAAATTCTACAGATTCCTTAAACCAATTGTTTAACCATTTTTTCATTTTGCTCATTATTTTTTACCTCCTTTTTCTTTACACTTGCATTATAGTTTTTTTTGCGATATTTTTCCCACCTACCTTTCACTCATTTATTATCTTCTGGCTTTTCAGATAATAATAAATCCCATCATCTGTCACGCTTTCACAAATATCAGTCGCAATTTCTTTCACTTTTTCAGCCGCGTTTCCCATTGCAATCCCTTTTCCAACGGATAGTAACATATCAATATCATTTTCTCCATCTCCAAACGCAATGGCTTCTTCCTTTGAGAATTTGTAATGTGCAAGAACCTGTTCAATCGCAGCTCCTTTTCCACCTTCTTTTGGAATAATATCTATGGCTCTATCCCACCACGCTGCTAATTTGGCATTTTTCGTTCCCTTTAATATATACTTACGTTCTTCTAAGTCACATCCCAACATAATTTAAAACACATCTTTGTCCACATATTCTTCGAATTTCTCGGATACATTCACCCTATGATGTGCAATCGCAAAATAATCTTCTAATTCTTTATCGCTTCCATTTGCAACAATCTCTTCCGCTGTTGCAATAGAAACAGGTCTTTCCATTCTCTTTGCATTTTCAATAATTATTTCTATATCTTCTTTCGGAATAGGACATTTTGCCACTACCTGATTACCTGCAACGCAGAAAGATCCATTAAATGCCAAAATCGCATCAAATACAACTCCCTCAAACATTGGTATGGTAGCAAACGAACGCCCTGTTGCGATACATATTTTTATACCATTTTGTTTTAATGAACATAACGCCTTCCTCGTATTCGGTGTTATCTCTGTTTTTCCCATCTCCAACAATGTTCCATCAATATCAAAAAAATAATTTTTACCTGATTCATTTCTTTTCTACTCCCTTATGCAACGAATTACTCTACATGGATTGCTAGCCGCAACATTATTTTTACCGATTGTAACTCCCGGCAAGAGAATGCTACCACTTCCAATCCAAACATTATCCTTTCATAAAAGATATGTTTTGTTCTTGATTATCATCATACTGCAATTTTAAAGAATAAAATATCTTTTTAATGCCTTTATATATCACTATTCCGCCATTTTTTTCGATATTCCATTGGTGTCATCCCCCCCATATGTTCTCGAAAAGTCTTTCCGAAAAAGCTACTGCTTCCTAATCCGCACTCCTGACTGATTGCAGAAATAGTATCTTTGCTATGTACTAACATATAGCAGGCTTTTTGCAGCCGATAGTTTGTAATATATTCTATCGGCGTCATGTGAAGACACTCTTGAAAAACTCGAAAACAGTCTCTCTCACTTATGTAGCCAACTTTTGCAAGATCAGAAACAGTAATTTTATCTGCAAAATTTTCATGAACATAAACCATCATCAATTTTATTCTGTCGTTCGCTCTCGTACTAGTTTTCTTTTTTCAATCACAGAAAATGACATTTTGAAAAGTGATAGCCAAATTTCAGTTAATCGCTCACGCAGTTTTAGTTCATATCCAAATTCCTTTTCTGATAAATTAAATGCATTCCTTATAAGATCTAATATTTCTTTTTGTTCCAAATTATTAGAATATAATGGAATCATATCCAATTCTCCAGATGTGATAATTGGCATAATATATTTTTTCACAATTATATTTCCTGTTTCACCGCCAATAAATGATGGATCAAAAATATGAATTAGCTGTACCGTATTGTCTTCTTGTGGCTTCGTTGTATGAAGAACATTAGAATTAACCATGCCTCCTGAGCCTTGTGGAAAAATATAATGTCCGTTAGGCGTACGGTATTCCAGGTTTCCTTGCTCTACATAAAACACTTCTACGCTTTTATGCCAATGCCATGGAATACTATCTTCTGCATATTGATTTAATTCTACACGAGAAGCGATATACGGAAAATTTGATTCAAAATTGGGTAATTCTTCTTCTCTGCTTCCTTCTATAAAATCTATTCCTCTAACAATTTTCACCTCATTCGCCCCCCTTTATACATTTGAAATATACAGTTACGCAAAGCTTCTTTGACAGGTGCTTTTCTCTATAAATTCCGTTTTTTATTTTTATAATATCATATTCTTCCTTTGATTTCATTCTTTCAAATTCTTTCAAAATCCGTAATACCAATTGTCATAAACAGAAAAGAGCGTTATAATAAAAACAATTTGAAATCAAAGAAATAAGTTGGAATTTCTAAACACAAGGAGAAAAAATGAGTACAAAAGTTGAAAAAGCATTAGAACTACATGACAAAGGGTATAACTGTGCACAGGCTGTAGCCTGTTCTTTCTGTGAGGAATTTGGTGTAGACCAGGAAACAATGTTTAAAATCTCTGAGGGATTCGGATTTGGCATGGGCATGATGGACATGTGCGGAGCTGTAACTGGAATGATGATGGTTATTGGAATGGATAACAGCATTGGAAATCTTGAAAATGGAAAATCTACTAAAGCAGATACCTATAAGAAAACAAAGCAATTTGCAGAAAAATTCCGCCAAAAGAACGGAACCTATTATTGTCGTGACTTAAAGGGAGTCTCTGGAAAGGGGAAAGTTGTCCCATGTCCTCAGTGTATTGCAGATGCTGTTGAACTGACAGAGATGTATTTAGAGAGTGTAAAATAAAGTCGCTAAATAACAATTGGGAGCTATGCTCCCATTATTTATTTCTCCCTGATTTCTTGAGGTCTCCTCATCCACCAATCTTCTCTTCCAGTTGTAACAATCGATTGTTCAGTACTGTATAATAAGCGCTTTCTCTGTTTTCAGCCAAAATCATCGTAATATTCGCCGCAACTGCAAGATCTACCAGAAAGTTATCTTCTGTTCCTGCTGTTTCCTGACTGAGAAGCAGCTTCTTCCCTTCATTCTGTTCTTCTAATATTCTTTCAAACAGTTTCGTAAGAATCGTACTCTCGTCTACCTTAATTTCTTTTATCTTTTCTATCTCAATTTCTTCTTTTCTGACCAACTGCGGCATACTTGGATGTACTGCACGTACACCTCCAAGATACCTGTAAAGCGGAATTTTTTCTGCAGCCGCTGCTGCCCGCGCCACTGCAAGTGATATTGCAAAGGATGTCTGTTCATTTCCGTTTTCTTTCAGAATTGTATCAATCTTTCTTTGTTCAAATACATTTTCACCGATTATTTCCGGTGCAATCTGACTGTTAAGCAATTCGATTTTTCCTTCGATATCCATCTGCTGTTTTTCTGTCTGCTCTTTTTTATTATAATTTTTTCCTGCCACAGATGCTTTTCCTATGATTTCTCCTCCTGCCAGAACTTCTACTTCAATGGCCGGATTTCCGGCGAAATCAAGAATTTCTCTTGCATAAACATCACGGATTTCTACTGCAAGATCCAGCTTATTTCTAACTTCTGGTTCCACACTCTAAAACCTCCTTTTCAGTGCTTTTCGTTCTATTTTGGTATGCTGTTTTCGTACTTTGCTTAATTTCAGTATTTCCTTTTTTGGATAACTTCATGCGTTGACTTTTCACTTTTCAGCGCTTACAATCATATGTACAAACATTTATGACAGCTTTTTATAGCGGATGTTGCACACGAAAGCTATCATTTTTCTTTTGGGGAGGAATTTATTTATGTTAGACAAGGGGGGGAAGCATTTTCTTTTACTGACAGTCAGCACACTGATCATGGCGATCGGTACCTACTTTTTCAAGTTCACGAATAACTTTACCTTTGGCGGTATCACCGGTCTTGCTGTTCTTATTGCAAAGACAGGACTTATGACAGCCGGTGATTTCAACTTTGTTGCCAGTATGACGCTTCTGGTGATCGGAATGATTGTTCTTGGTAAGAAATTCGCAGCTAAGACAGCTTATTGCAGTATTCTGCTCTCGGTAACGCTTTCTTTTCTGGAGCGCGTCTGCCCGATGAAAGCTCCTTTGACAGACCAGCCGATGCTGGAGCTTTGTTTTGCGATTGCACTTCCTGCTCTTGGCTCTGCCATTTTGTTCAACATTGGCAGTTCCAGTGGCGGTACAGATATTATTGCTATGATTTTAAAAAAATATTCCAGCTTCAATATCGGACCGGCTCTTATGCTTTCTGATCTGTTGATCACTATTGCCGGATTCTTTATCTTCGATATCAAAACTGGATTATATTCTTTGCTCGGACTTACGATTCGTTCTTTCATGGTAGACACCTTTATCGAGAACTTCAATTTGTCCAAATATTTTAATGTTGTATGTGACAACCCGGAACCGATCTGTAATTTCATCGTTCATGAGCTGAACCGCAGTGCCAGCGTCTTTCACGCAACGGGTGCTTATTCCGGTCAGGACAAATCGATCGTCCTGACTGCGCTCAACCGTACCCAGGCTGTCCGCCTGCGTAATTTCATCAAGATTACTGATCCAAAGGCGTTTATTCTGATCTCTAATACAAGTGAGATTATCGGAAAAGGATTCCACAGTATCTGATCAACTCTGTTTGATCAGATACTGTGAGTGGGGGCATTCTAATGAAATAAATGATCTCCGATCCGTGTTCCGTAACCGCCTACACTGAAATACAGACAATCTCCAATCGGATTGCTTCCTGCAAGCGCATCTTCTGCCGCCTGCATCGCAGCCTCTGTATAGCCCTGGTTTGCTCTTACGCGGTCAAGCCATCCAGACATTGCCGGTGAGAACTGACCGGACTGGTAGATTACTTCTTCCATCGTATCCGGATAAGAGGAACTCTTGATACGGTTCATTACAACCGCTCCAACCGCAACCTGTCCTTCATACGGCTGGTTTCCCGCTTCACAGAAGATCAGGGATGCCAGCAGTTCTTTTTCTGCCTGCTGTGCAGCCTCCGCTTCTGCCTGTGCCGCTGCTGCCGCTTCTGCTTCTGCCTTCTCTCTGGCGATCCGTTCTGCTTCTTCCGCCGCACGTCTCTCTTCTTCCAGCTTTGCTTCATAAGCTATCTTCGCTTCAACTGCCGCGATCTTCACATTCTCGATCATCCCTGACTGCACATCGATCACTTCCTTTGATACACACCAGTCAGTACCTGCATTCCCGGCAGACTGCGTGTCGTCTAAAGTTTCTTCCTGATCCGATGGCTCCGTTGACACTTCTGATTCTACAGCACTCTGCTCCTGTGCTTCCGTGGAACTTGCAAATCCCGTCAGCATGACCGCACTCATCATTGCTGTATACATCGCCAGAAACATCCTTTTATTTTTATTAAATTTCATATACCCTCCTAACAATTTTGTTGCATAATTTTTACCATTTAATTGCTATTCTTTATTAATACTATGCATTATTTTCATTTTTATTACATTTATTACAAAAATGTTACGAGCGATATATTATCATAAAAATGTGTGCATGTCAACTTTTTTATTTCATGCAGAAAATCCGATCCTTTTTTCTACTAAAATACAGCTCCTGTAAAAGTCTCAACTTCCTACAAGAACTGTATCTCTCAACATCATTTTATCTCATTTTTTACAATGTCACGATTTCTCCATCTTCATCCCAGAGATCATGCCAGTCTTTTGCTCCATGCCACAAGAACACCTGTCCTTTTACAAGGCGGTTTCCTTTTTCGAGGGTTGCGATCTTTGCCATCTCTTCTTCTGTCAGCGGATCTTCTGTCATTGCTTTTAAGTTGCTTACATAATTGTGAAGTGAGAATGGAATTGCAATCTCGCCTCTCTGTCTTGCCCATTTCAGTGCAATGATCGCCGGGTGACAGTTATGAGCCTTCGCAATCTCCTGCATAACCGGAGTCTGCAGATCTGCTACATCTTCCGGACACATGTCTCTCTCCGGTCTCATCGGAGAACCGATTGGCATATACCCTACCGGCTGGATATCGTGTGCTACGAGGTAATCGTAAAGTTCCTGTTGCTGGAAGCAAGGATGGATCTCGAGTTCACAGGCAACCGGTTTGATCTTCATCAATGGAAGTACTGCTTCGAGTTTCGGAATCGTCATATTGGAGATTCCGATGAATCTTGTCAGTCCGTCTTCGACGAGTTTTTCACACTGTCTGTATGTATTCATGAATTCTTCCACACTGAATGGTTTAGAATCCGGATTTCTTGACTCTACATCGCATTTTGGTGCATGGTAATTCGGGAATGGCCAGTGAATATAATACATATCCACATAATCACACTGGAGATCTGCGATACTTTTCTTGCAAGCTTCTTCGACATGTTCGTGCATATCGTTCCATACTTTTGTCATAATAAAGAGATCTTTACGTTCTACGATTCCCTCATCAAATGCATTTTTAAATACTTTACCGATCTCCGGTTCATTTCCGTAGCATGCGGCACAATCGAACATGCGGTATCCGCTTTTGATTGCTCCGTCTACTGCTTCAGCAATCTGATCTGCTGTAAATCTGTCGGAACCAAAGGTTCCCATTCCAATACATGGTGCTTCATCACCTGTGTAGAATTTTACTTTTGGCACATCTGCCGGATTAATAAATTCACCCATGATAATTCTCCTTTTATCTAATCTAACCGATCTTCTCAATCTCCACCTGTGGATAGATCTTTTCCATATCTTCTTTTACGAAGAATCCTGTTTCTTCTCTGAGTGCTGCTGCCGCTGAAATCGCACTTGCTTTCTTCAATGTCTCTTCAACCGAAAGTCCTTCGCTAAGTCCAAGGGCGAACCCGGCGATCATGGAATCTCCGCATCCTACTGTGTTTACCGCATCGATCTTCGGCACACGTGCGCGAAAGATTCCGTCGTCACATACGACAAAGGAACCGTCTCCACCGAGTGACACTGCTACGATCTCGACTCCATCTGCATGAATCTGTTTTGCCGCATCTACCATGTCCAGGAAGTTGTCGCAGCTTTTTCCTGTCAACATACGGATCTCATCAATGTTTGGCTTGATCATCGTCGGCTTTGCTCGATTCCCATCTCAAGCAGTTTTCCACTTGTATCAAGGATGACTTTCTTTCCTGCCTCTTTGCAGATTCTTACAAGACGCTGATAAGCTGTTCCGTCAAGTCCTTTTGGAACACTTCCTGACATAGCAACAACATCTGCTTTCTTCACCAGTTCTGTGAAATGTTTTTCGAATCCCTTAAATTCTTCCTCAGATACCGTGAATCCCGGCTCAAGAAATTCTGTCTGCACGTGATTGACTTCATCCCAGATGTTGATACAGGATCGGCTCTCTTCTTCCAGATGATAGAATTCGCTCTTGATTCCAAATGGTTTCAGTGCGTCTTCGATATAATTTCCTGCATGACCTCCGACAAATCCTGTTGCGACCACTTCCGCTCCTGCGATAGATGCCGGCTTGGATACATTTAACCCTTTTCCACCTGGCGTGTACGCACATTCTTTCACACGGTTGACTTCACCGACCTGATAGCCTTCCACAACATATCTTTTGTCGATTGCTGCATTTAATGTTACTGTAAGTATCATATTCGGTACAGAGCTTTGACACATCAAAGCTCTTGTCCCCCCTCTCTGATTAATCTTCGTTTACAAGCATTACTTTTCCCTGTACAAGTCCCGGTGTCTTAAACATCTGGAATGCTTCCTGTGCCTGACTCATCGGAACCATTTTGTAAATAAATCCTTTGTCGAATTTCAGCTGTCCTGTTGCAAAGTAATGTGCTGTCAGCTCCCACTCTTTGCCCGGGAACGGTGCGCTGTAGGACATCCAGGATCCTGTCAGTTTGAACTCTTTACGATTCATGTTCTCCCACATTGCCGGTGTGAACTCAAGATTCACATGTGGTGTTCCGATAAAGCATACATGGGATTTGTTTCCTGCAAGCTCAAAGGCCATATGCATGGTCGGAACCTGTCCGGCTGTCTCGAATACAAATCCGTATCCTTTGCCGCCTGTGATCGCCATTGCCTCTTCCATGAAATTCTCTTTCGTTGTGTTGACAACTTCGTCAGCTCCAAGACGTTTCGCAAGTTCAAGTCTCTCATCACTGATGTCGAAAACTACAACTTTCTTGGATCCGAAGATCTTGCACCACTGCATTGTGAACATTCCGATCGTTCCGCCGCCGAGTACTGCAACATACTGTCCGCCCTGATAATCATTTTGGAACACTCCGTGGATCGCTACAGTTGCAGGCTCAAACATAGCCGCCTGTTCATACGGAATGCCTGGATCATATACAACTGCATTTTGCTCTGGGATCACTACATAATCGGCATTGGATCCCTGCTCTCTGGAACCAATAAAACTGTAATGTTTGCACAGAGAGAAGTTTCCGTTCTGACAGTCATCACATTTCATACATGGTTTCAACGGTGCACCGGATACGTGATCTCCAACCTTAACCTTTGTTACACCTTCACCTACTTCTACAACATCTCCTGAGAACTCATGTCCAAGTACGATTGGATAGAAATGAACTCCGTTATGAAGTACTCGTGGAATATCAGATCCGCAGATACCGGAACATTTTACTTTGACCTTAACTTCGCCCGGTCCCGGTGTCGGTTCTTCGTAATCAAGATACTGTACGTCTTCGTTGGCGCATACAACTGCTGCTTTCATTTTCAAGATCCTCCTTTTTGGTCTTTTGTTAATTTATTTCTTATTCATGGTTTTTCGCCATAGTGTCCTTTAATTGTTTATAAAGCTCTATATATGTTTCGTAATTTCTATCATAAACTTTTCTGTTTTCATTATTCGGTTCGTGGGAACGCTTCTCTTCAACAGTAAGCTTCACCGCCTCGTCAAAGTCTTTGTACATTCCGATTCCGACTCCGGCAAGGATCACTGCACCGAGTGTTGTTGCTGTGTCAGAGGATGGAACAACAATTGGTTTTCCTGTGATGTCAGACTTGATCTGTGTCCACAACAAGGAGTTTGCTGATCCGCCCATTGCACGCAGGACTTCTACTTTCGCTCCGGCTTCTTCCGCAACATCAAGGTTATGCTTCAATGCATATGCTGTTCCTTCCATTGCCGCACGGATGAAGTGTCCTTTTGTCTTACTGAAATCTAATCCGTAGTAGACACCTTTTGCGTTTGGATCCCAGATTGGAGTTCTCTCACCGGACATATATGGGAGGAAGACCACTCCGTCACTTCCCGGTGCTACTGCTGCCGCCTCTTCATTAAATAAATCCAGTGAGCTTTTTCCCTGACGTTTTCCTTCTTCTCTTTCGTACGCTCCGAACTCCCGCTCAAGCCAGCGCATCACTCCGCCGCCTCCGGTTGTTCCGCCTTGTAAGAGCCAGCAATCCGGCACGACGTGAAATCCAAGGATCAACCGCTTATCGGCACGATACTGGTCGGTACAGATACTCATTCCACCTGCCTGTCCACCTTGTTCCTGTGTCTCTCCGCTGTGGATCACTCCTGCGCCGAGAGTTCCACATGCCGCATCGAGTCCTCCGGCCACGACCGGTGTTCCTTCCGCCAGTCCGCTTTCTTTCGCAGCTTTCTCATTTACCTCACCGATCACTTCATGACAGGCATGAATTTCCGGCAATAGCTCAGAAGAAAATCCAAATTCCTGACACATCTCTTCATTCCAGGTTCCTGTTCTCATATCGAAGCAGTGAAGGCCATATCCCTGAGAAAGATCCTGTGTCATCACACCGGTCAGTTTGTATGCAATGTAACTGTTGGATTGAAGGATCTTATAAGTCTTTGCATAGACTTCCGGCAGGTTTCTCTGATACCAGATAATCTTTGCAGTTGTATAAGACGGCTGCAAAGAGTTGCCGCAAAGCTCGAAGATCTTGTCTTTCCCAATCTTTTCATTGAATTCTTCACAGATATCTGTGGCTCTTGTGTCCATCCAGATTGGGGTATTCGTAAGTACATTTCCGTCTTTATCTACTGCGATTGCAGACCAGCTCTGCCCATCGATTCCGATTCCTTTAATCTCTTCCGGGGAAATATTTCCTTTTATGAGCACCCTTGGGATTGCATCGCAAACTGCTTCCCACCATTCTTCCGGATTCTGTTCTGCCATCCAGGATGTGGGTAATAAACCTGATAATCACCGGTTCCGGTTGCCTTGACGGTTCCGTCTTTTGCAAAGACTGCAATCTTGCAGGCACTGGTTCCGATATCTATTCCTAATAAATATTCTCCCATGGTCTCCTCCTCTTTATGAAATGTCCGCCACTGATTCTCCTTCTACGAATCCGGTTTTCAGCCAGATTGTCTCTGTTGTTTCTATTTTGTCTGATGTTTTATCTGATGTTTCATCCTTATCTTCGAGATGACTCAATAACAGATTTGCTGCCGCTTGTCCAATCTCTTCCGTTGGCTGTGTCACGATTGTCAACCTTGGTACTACAGCTCTTGCAAAATCCATGTTATCAAATCCTATCACAGACAGCTGTTCCGGAACTTTGATACCAAGGTCATTGATCTCCATCATTGCTCCGACTGTCATCTCGTAGTTGGAGATAAAGACTGCTGTCATATCTGGATTGTCTTCGTAAAGCTTGCGCATCGCTTTCGCTCCGCCGGCAATCGTGTAGTTACCATCTGCCAGAAGTTTTGTATCTGTTCTATCTGTTTTGCCTTTTAAATCTGATTGTTGTGCTGATCTAGCTTTGGATGATTCTTGTATCGCAAGCTCATATCCTCGTTGACGTTCCCTTGCTGTATACACATTATCCGGTCCTGTGATCATACCAATCTTCTTATGCCCTTTTTTCATCAGCCGTTTCACTGCGTTCTGCGCTGCTCCTTCATTGTCTACAAGAACACAGTCGCAATCTCCGTTCTCCATCCTTCGGTCAATCAGTACAACCGGTCTTCCGGATTTTCTAAATCTATCAAATACTTTCTTCTCTGCTCCGGTTGGCATCATGATCAAGCCATCCACTCTTCTGTGAAGAAGGAATTCTGCTGCCTCTTCTTCTCGCTTCACATCGGATCTGCAGTCACAGATCATCGTCGCATACCCATGACTTCTTAATAAATCTTCCGCTGCTGTAATGATCTCTGAAAAGAAAATGTTGTTCAACTCGGGTAAGATGATTCCGATGGTCTTCGTTCGGTTTGTCTTTAATCCTCTTGCAACTTCATTTACCTCAAAATGAAGCTTCTCAATTGCCTCTTCGATCTTGATTCTGTTTTTCTCACGCACATTTCCTCCATTTAGATAAGAAGAAATTGTTGCAAGTCCGAGCCCTGTCTCTCGGGCAATGTCTTTCATCGTTGCACCCATAAACTTATTTCCTTATTCTGTATCTTGTAAGCTATCACGTGTTTTATTTTGCTTTTCCATCACATCCGCACATCTTCATGCGTGCGATCACCTGTTCTTTTACAGCTTCCATCGCAACAACACCGAGTTTCTTCGGATCGAATGTCTCCGGCTTCTCTTCAAGCAGTTTCTTCACGGCATCTGTGTATGCAACACGAAGCTCAGTAGCAAAGTTGACTTTACACATTCCACGCTCTACACATTCTCTTACATCTTCTTCACTCAGTCCGGAAGCTCCATGAAGCACGAGCGGAACATCTACAACTTCTTTGATTGCGCTTACTCTTGGCTTGTCAAGAACCGGGGGGGTTCCTACATAAAAGCCGTGCGCTGTTCCAATCGCTACTGCAAGAGAGGAAACTCCTGTGCGCTCTACGAATTCTTTCGCTTCCTGCGGATCTGTGTTCGTATCAGCATCAGCCTCAAGGTCGTCTTCCTTTCCGCCAACTTTACCAAGTTCAGCTTCTACCGGAATACCAAATGCATTTGCTACATCTACAACCTTCTTCGTCACTGCGATATTATTCTCAAAATCTTCGTGGGAACCGTCGATCATAACAGATGTGTAACCAGCTTTCATTGCCTGAACTGCAAGTTCAAAGCTATTGCCATGATCCAGATGCAGGCATACCGGGATCTTTGTTTTCGCAGCTTCTGCTTTCACGATTCCTGCAAATGTCTCCAATGTTCCGTACTTTACAGTAGAAGGTGTTGTCTGAAGCATCACCGGTGCGTTCAGCTCCTCCGCTGCAGCAATGACTGCTTTAACCATCTCCATATTCTCTACATTGAATGCGCCTACTGCGTATCCATCCTTCTTTGCGTCTAAAAGCATCTTTTCTGATGTAACTAATGGCATCGTATCGTCCTCCTTATTTCCAAAACCGAAACGTTTCGGTTTTGCTTATGTATTTATTTTAGTACAGGATTTATTGCTTGTCAAGATAATGAAAACGAAAAGTATATTTTTATTAAAGCTGCAAATAATGTAACTGTTCAGAGCCAACCTCCAAAATGCTACGCATTTCGTCGGTGTGGCGTATCCGCCAAATAAAATTTCAAAAACAGTTTTAAAAATGCAAGCATTTTATACCTGTTTTTTGAAATTTTGCTTGGCTCTGAACAGTTACCAAATAATAGAAAAAAACACTTCAGGAGGTCTGATGAAATGAAAAACAGAGCGAAAAAGAGATGGTTTGCTTTAATAATCCTTTTACTATGCGCAGTTGTTATTGGTCTGTTTTATTGGAATGGACAGAAAAAAATGCAAAATGATGAAGGATATCTTGTGAAATATTCGTTACTGTTCACTCCCGTGTCAATCACTCCGCTGATTGACACGGAGGATGCGCGTTTTGACTTGAATGCATCTCGCCCCATCGCCAAAGGCGATTTAAAATGGCGAGATGCGTTGCTGGTCGCACATCGTGTGAACAGTAACAAATATTCTGCTCCGAATAAGAAACTGGAGGTGATCGTCCATGGCATCTGAATCAACAACTCTTTATCTCAAAGCAGACAGGAATGTTGAGGTATCAAAGCAAAACATCATGTTAGGAGATCTCCTGAGTATGGAGTGTTCAGACAAGACCATCCTGATGAAAGTAAAAACTTTGCGGATCTTGAAGATCCGGGAGGAAAAAGAACAGCGCTATGTAATTTCCGTGTTGAAAATCATTGCCTGTATTCATGAACAGTATCCCCGGCTGGAGATTCAGAATCTGGGCGAAACAGATATTATCGTTACTTATGAAAATCAGAAAACACCACCTCTTCTTTGGCACATTTTAAAAGTAGTGCTGGTATCAGCAGTGATTTTCTTTGGATCTGCCTTCTCGATCATGGCATTCAATAATGATGTTGGGGGGGTAACGAAGCTATTTGGTCAGATTTATGAACTGATCATGGGAAAGAAGACAGATGGTTTTTCTGTTCTGGAAGTCACGTATTCCATAGGGCTTGCAATCGGAATTCTAATATTTTTTAATCACTTTGGTAAGAAACGCTTTACAGTAGATCCTACACCGATGGAAATACAGATGCGTCTTTATGAAAATGATATCCAGACAACTCTGGTGGAAAATGCAGCACGGCAAAAGAAAGAACTGGAGGTCGGAAAATGAACTTGTTGCAGACAATTTTCCTGGCATTGCTTGGTTTAAGTGCCGGAATGGTAGTAGCTGGCGGTGTCTTTTCTTTCATTGTGGAACTTGGTGTGATCTCAGATTTTGCAGATCGTACCCATACCGGCAATCATATTTTAATTTATGAAGATATGGTAGCAGCCGGTGCGATCCTCGGAAACCTGTTTCAGATTTTTGAAGTTAATCTTCCTGGAAAGATGATATTTCTTACAATTTATGGACTTTTCGGAGGGATTTTTGTTGGTTGCTGGGCAATGGCACTTGCAGAAATATTGAATGTGTTTCCTATTTTTATGAGACGGGCAAGAATTGTCCGGTATCTTGCAGTGTTTGTGGTAATGGTTGCATTAGGGAAAGGAATCGGAGCTGGATTGTTTTTCTGGAAAAGATGGTAAACTCTACCGCTTCATTTCTTTCCGCATCCGCTCCAGCACCTTTTTTTCTGTCCTTGACACCTGCACCTGAGACATTCCCATTTTCTTTCCTATCTCAGCCTGCGTCTTTCCTGCAAAATATCTCAGATAAATGATCGTCCGTTCCTTCGCTTCAAGTGTTTCCAGTACTTCTTTTAATACAATCCGGTCAAGCACCTTTTCTTCCTGTCTGTCTTTTTCTTCCAGCTTATCCATCAGAAGAATCTCGCTTCCCTCTTTCTGATGGATCGGCTTATATATGGATTCTACCTCCACTGAAGACTCCATTGCCTGGACGATCTCCTCACAATCTATCTGAAGCTCTTCTGATAATTCTTTCAATGTCGGTTCTCTCCCGAGTATCCTGGTCATCTTTTCTCTCGCCTGCAGACTCTTATAGGACAGCTCTCTCAATGAACGGCTGACTTTTATCATTCCGTCGTCTCTCAAAAAACGCCTGATTTCTCCTGATATCATTGGAACAGCATAGGTTGAAAACTGTACTTCATAAGAAAGATCAAATTTATCAATTGCCTTAAGCAGTCCAATGCTTCCAATCTGAAACAAGTCTTCCGGTTCTGCACCTCTTCCATAAAATCGCTTTACTACGCACCAGATAAGACCTATATTTTTCTCGACAAGTTCTTCTCTCGCTTTTTTATCTCCGTCATGTGACTTTCTGATTAAAGCGATTGTGTCGTCCATATTCTGCTCCCTTTACCTATTGTCTTAGTCATTTTTACACTGGTTCCTTCCCCCCCTACCTTTGACTCTACTTCCACAGTATCCATAAATGCTTCCATAAAAGAAAATCCCATTCCTGACCGATCATCCTCCGGTTTTGTTGTAAACATCGGTTCCATTGCTTTTTCCACATTTGCAATACCTTTTCCACGGTCCGATATTTCTACTGTAAAAAGCTGGTTTTCTATACTACAATGTATCTTTACTTTCTCTACTCTCTGTTCATATCCGTGGATAATCGCATTTGTTACAGCTTCTGACACTGCAGTCTTCACATCTGCTACTTCTTCCACCGTTGGGTTGAGTTGTGTTAAAAAGGATGCTACCGATACTCTGGCAAATCCCTCATTTTCTGATCTGCTGTCAAAGCGGATCTCCATCTCATTATTCTGTGTATTACTCGCCTCCATCACTTTTCCCCCCTCATAAATCTGCATAATCTTTGCTGCTCCTGAAAATGTAAGAATCTTCCGGATTCTTTCGTTCGTATGTACCGCCCAGACTTCTCCTCCGATCAGACTGACGGTCTTATACCTCCCCCCATAATGATTCCAATTCCTGAACTATCCATAAAATCTGTCCTGTCAAAGTCAAAGATCACATATCTGATATGATTTCTGCTGATCACTGCATCCGCTTCTTTCCTTATTTCATCTGCATTATGATGGTCTACCTCTCTTGGAAGATAGATCGTCAGACAATTTTCCTCTACCTGATATCTCATATATTTTCATGCCTCCTGCTTTTCTCATTTTCCGTTTAATTACCTGAATCTGTACGCTAAAAAAGGATATGCTTCTTCGCATATCCTTTTCCTTCGTAATCTTATTCGTTATCCTCTGTATTGTCAGAATTATCGTAATCTCCATTATCCTGAGAATTATCATAGCTATTGGAGTCATCGGAATTTTCAGAGTCCTCTGATACTGAACTACTATCTGCACTTGTATCTGAACTTGTATCTGCACTGGCATCTCCATTCAGAATTGCAAGCTGCTTTTTCGCATCCTCAATATATCTGGAATTATTATAAGTATCTACCATCTTCTGATACCAGGTCTTTGCATTCTCTGTATCACCTTTTCCCTGATAAGCCTGTGCCAAACGATAAATAGCCTGTCCATCATTATAACTTTCGTCCATCTTCACAACCTTTGTCAGGTACTCAATCGCCTGATCATAGTCCTCTGATTCCAGTGAATCTACACCGGCTGCATATCTTCTCCTGCATGCTGTTGGGAAAATAGAATCAGAAAGTGTATCATACATCTCTTTTCCACTGTCTCCAAGAGAATCTCTAGTAATCTCAAGCAGCGCGTCTGCCATATCCGTATAACTATATTCTCCGGAACGGCTCTGACTTGAAACCTGAAGCAGTTTCTCATAGCTGTCAGATGTTGCCTTTGCCTGATCAACTGCTTTCTGTGCCTCGTCTCCGGCTGTTCGATACTGATCCAGTGTTCTTGTCTGGGCACTCACCTGTGCTTCCAGTGTGTTGATTTGTTCACTGTATGCACGCATCTGATTATTTAACTTCTCCGAGCGGTTCTGATTCACCGCCGGAGCAACAAGAAACCAGATCAAAGCAGCACCAAGAACCATTCCGATCAATATATTGGCAAATGCAAGCTGCTGTGCCATATCCCGGATCTTAGAACGTTTCGGCTGAATGATCGTCTCATTTCCAAGACTGTATTCTACTGTCGCACTTTTTGGTTTCCGGAAACTTCTCTCTGCATTCTTCCCATATCTGCCACGCTGTTTTGTAACTTCTTGCAAATAGGTCAGTGTCAGTTCATTTGTTGTATCTAATTTCTTTGCTTCTATAAGAATCTGTCTTGCCTTTGTATTCTGATTCATCTGTATATAGATCAGAGCCAGAAGCTGATACGCCTTCAAAAATGTCGGATGAGACGCGATCACCTGTTTCAACTGGATGATCGCAAGATCTTCCCCCCCGTTCTGCTGACAGTAAACCAGACACTGGTTAAACTTCTTAATTGCCTGATTCAGTGATTCTAATTCATTCGCTGAATTCTGTACATTTTTAATATAATAATCTGCAATATTGTCTCTTGGGCACAGATTCTTACTGATGATCCACTCCACAAGAGCTTCTGAAACTTCCCCCCCTATGCCATAATACACAAGACCTAAAAGATTCCGCGCCGCAATATTCTCCCTGTTATACTGCAGGCTCTGCTGCAAGGAAACAATTGCCCCCCCGGACATATCTCTCACCTGGGCTTTGCGCAGTCCATCATTGTACCAGGAATTTGACTGATACATGATCTTCTTTGTGTAATCCATTTATACCCACCACTATCTTTCTATCTTCTCACCGTTTTTTCTTTCTTTGCCATAACCTCTTTTACGATATCCTGCATATCTGTCAGATCTTCCTTGTAAACAGCTTCCTCAATCTGGTCCACCTCGAGACTTGGCTTGAATTTTTTGAGTTCTTCTTCATAATTAAGCATCTGCAATCAAACCTCCCCACATCCGCTTAAAGATTCCTGTATAATCTCTTTGATCATTCCTGTCAGGTAAAGAGATCCGAGACAATATACCGTTCTTCTCCCCCCCTGAATCCGCAATACATACTGCATTGCCTCTTTGACAGATTCAATCACAGTCACCGGCTGTTCTGTATATTTCCGGAACAGTTCACCCAGAATGTGTGCGTCTGTCGCACGATCTCCGTCGATCAATGTTACTACATATTCTTCCGCATCAGCATGTTTACATAGATACGAAATCATTTCTTCATATTCTTTATCTTTTACCGCCGAAAATAAAATAATATTTCCATCTGGATTCTTCGGAACACTTCTTGCAAATGCCTGAATGGCACTCACATTATGTGCTCCGTCAACGTATACTTTTGGAAGAATCTCTTCCATTCTTCCTGCCCATTTCACCCTTGCAAGTGCTGTTCTCCACTCTTGTAGATGACCGTTTTCTTTGAAAAGATAACGCATCACTTCCATCGCAAGCAGTGCATTCCCCGGCTGATAGGTTCCAATATTATTTAATTTCCACGTGGTAGTTCCATAATAAGCACTTGCGCAGGAAAATGCAATATGTTTATCTTCAATTCCAAGAATTTCGTACGCATCTTTCCCTATTTTTTTACAGAAACAGCCTTCTTTTTCTGCTGTTTTTTCAATTACAGAATCACTTCCCGGTGCTGTCTGTGCAAAGAACACCGGAACTTCCGGCCGGATGATTCCTGCTTTCTCTCCCGCAATCTGTTCCACTGTATCACCAAGATATTCCATATGATCCAGTCCGATCGATGTGATCACGCAGGCGACCGGTTCTACAGAACTTGTTGCATCCAGCCGACCTCCAAGTCCTGTCTCAAGGACAATGTATTCCATTCCTGCTCTGTCATAAGCTTTCATCGCCATTGCAAATAAGAATTCGAAAAATGTCGGATGCTCCAATCCTGCATCCTGCATCTTGCGGACAGCCTGCATGGTCTCTTCAAATACTTCGCAGAAATCCTCATCACTGATCTGCTTTCCGTTCAGAACAATCCGTTCATTCATTTTCACCAGATGCGGTGAAGTAAACAATCCGGTGCTTTTTCCTTCTGCCCTGAGCATCGCATCCAGATAAGCGCATACAGAACCTTTTCCATTCGTTCCCGCTACATGAATGATCTTCTTTCCATTCTGCGGATTTCCCAAAAACAGAAGCATCTCTCTGGTATGAGCCAGAGAGTGCTTTCTTGTAAATCTCGGAATTTCTTCTATATAGGTTACGATTTCCTTATAGGTCATTTTTTCTTTTCTTCCTTTTGTTCTACAAAGGCCTGTCTTCCATTCTCAACATCCGTATCCTGGTCTGTCACTTCTACAAGCTGGCCTCCTGTATATTCATAAGTCTTCGATGTACGGAAGATTGTATTGCTTGAACCGCACTGCGCAACCATGATCTGATCGCCATCTTTGATTTCTGACTCTTTCAGATCCAGTCTTGTATTGTTCAGGAATTTTGTTGTCTGCTTCTCTCCGTTGATATAAACCTTACTTTGTTTTGTAAAGTTCTCTCCGTAAATGCTATAAGTTCCTTTCAGCTGCTCCACAACACTGGTGATCGTCGCATCCTTTACCCCCCATGACCATATGTCCTTCTGTGATTGGAGCTCCACTGTCCTTGTATACATACTGTTTTCCGTACATGATATCATACTGGAGTAATTCCAGATCAGCAAGATAATTCTTTGTCTGTCTTCTCTGCTGATGGTAATTGAAAATAGTTCCTGTATGAATATCCAAACGATCAAAGACTTCTGCCATAATCTGGTAAGCAGCGATATTCCCATCTTTCTTTTCCAGTCCAATATTGTCCCAGATAACATAATTCGTATTGTACAGATATTTTCCTTTCAGGTCTTTTGCTTCCAGACCAAGTGTCGGGAGATGGTCTCCGTAGAATACGAGCACTGTCGGTTCCCCTCTCTGCTCGATTGCATCGATCAGCTGTCCAACGAATTTGTCCATCTCATGGACTTCATTTACATAGTACTCCCATGCATTTCTCTTGCCTTCATCTTCCACTCCGGTTACATTGATCTCCGGATTTTCCAAGGTCGGCTCTGTCGGATAATCTCCATGTCCCTGCACACTGATCGTACATACAAAGTCTGTTCCGTCTGTTGTGTCCAAAGACTCCATGATGTTCGGAACAAGAATATCGTCTGTCGCCCATCCCTTCGGAGTCGTCTTTAAGATATTCATGAATTCCTTACTTGTATAATGGTCGAATCCCATGTTGTTGTATACTTTGGCACGACTGTAGAAATTACCGCCGTTGTTGTGAAGTGCCTCTGCACCATATCCAAGGGATGAAAGCGCACTTGCCGCACTCTCAAGAGGTGTCGTCTTCACATAAGTCTTGTATGGATACTCTCCCGGTCCGAAGAAACGCATATTCATTCCGGTAAGCACCTCGAACTCTGTATTCGCTGTACCTGCTCCGACAGATGGAACTTTAAAATATCCGGAAGAATAGTCAGCATAAAGCTTTCTGAGATTTGGGATCGGATCCTCGGAAAATCGCAGCCATTCTACCTCTGTCGGATCAAAATAAGATTCCAACTGGACAAACATGATATTCGGCAGCTCCTCTTTCGAACGGCTTGTCTCACTCACGTTAAGACATCCATCCTTGTTAATCTCCGCCATCGTCTCTTCACTGTAACCGGCCGGCTGATTGATTCCTGTATTAAATAAACTTGCTGCGAAGCAATATGGAAATCCATAGTCTTCATAAGCAAATGCGATATTTCCAAAATAATTTGAGATCACTCTCTTGTCGATTGCAACATCAGTAAGCCCTACATAGGCAAATCCGGATGCCACAACAGCGATCACTGCAATAATGCGGTGCATCTTTCCAGTATACTGCCCACCGCGGCGCCACATGGAAATCACCCACAAAACAACAGCAACGATTCCAATGGTTAGCATCACGATCTCAAAGCCATTAAAGTAATTGCTTGTCAGTTCCAAAGCATCTGACAGAACTTTCAAGTCCTGCGCATTGAACGGTGTCACTCGCTTCAGGAGCAGATACCCGTTACATGCTCCCAGAAACAGCCAGAATACACAGAGAAGGATTCTGACAAATACACGTCTGCGGAACAAATACACAATCATAAATGTTGCAAATATTAAAAATGCGTTAAACAAAAACACGAGTGGTGTTCCTGTCATGTAGCTCCATGCTTCAAAAAAGGAATGCCTTGAGATCACCTCGATCAAAAAGTTCAAAACACAGGCCAGCAGATAGTGAAGAACGAGTGAAAATCTGTTCATCCACTTATAAACCGGCTGCATCTTCTTCGCAAATTTACTGTTTCTTCTTTCTTCCAGGATCCTCTGGCGTCTTGCTTTTTTCTCTTGATAGTGTCTCTTGATATCTTCTGGTTTCAGATTTTTGACCTTTGTAAAAAATCCTTTGACATCTGGTTTTTTAATATGAATCCGCTTCATCTATAACCTCTTTCTTATAGGCAAAATGCACGGCATGGGATCTTAGCTCCTTTCTGCCGTGCGACTTTTTGCCGTCTAATACCTGATACTGTGTCTAAACTGCTGTTTACAGTTTCCTGCTTTTTTGCAGCTTTTCTCCCCCCCCACAGTTATCTGAGACTATCGATTCTCTCTTTTACCTGCTCAAGCATCTTTGTATATTTCTCAAGTTTATCACGCTCAGCCTGAACTTTATCTGCAGGTGCTTTGCTTGTGAATCTTTCATTTGCAAGCATTCCCTGTGCTCTCTTTATCTCGCTGTTGAGTCTCTCTTCCTCTTTCTTCAGTCTTTCTCTCTCCTGCTCGAAGTCTACAAGGTCTTCCAGCGGCAGGTAAACTGTTGCTCCCGGAACAACGATAGATACTGCATCATCAGCAACATCTTTCTTCTCATAGTGAAGAATAATATCGTTTGCCAGCATCAACGGTTTTACAGATTCCTTGAATACTTCAAGTGCTGTAAGCAGTTTTGAATCACTGCTGATAATATAAACCTTTGTACGTTTGTTATTCGGAACATTCATCTCAGCACGCATATTTCTGATTCCGCGTGTGATTGCTTTTACATGCTCAATAACTTCTGTAGCATATGGGAACTCCCAATCCTCTCTGTATACCGGCCAGCTTGACATCATCAGTGACTCTTCCTCCGGTACAAGTGCTCCATAAATCTCTTCTGTGATAAATGGCATAAATGGATGAAGAAGCTTCAGTGCCTGTCCAAGTACTGTCTTAAGTACCCACAGAGCACAGTTTGCGGACTGAGATCTTCCTCCGCATGGTAGATACGATATTTTGCGATTTCTACATACCAGTCACAGAACTCATCCCAGATAAAGTCATGCACCTTCTGGACTGCGATACCGAGTTCGAACTTATCCATGTTCTCTGTCATTTCTTTTGTCAGGCTGTTTACCTTGAAAAGAATCCATCTGTCTGCCGGTTTGAGCACGAAGTCTTCCGGTTCTTCTACAATGTTCTTCTCCATGTTCATCATGATAAATCTTGATGCATTCCATACTTTGTTTGCAAAGTTACGGCTTGCCTCAACACGCTCGTTGTAAAAACGCATATCGTTACCAGGTGCATTTCCTGTGATCAGTGTCAGCCTCAGGGCATCTGCACCGTACTTGTCGATGATCTCAAGCGGATCGATACCATTTCCAAGAGACTTACTCATCTTACGTCCCTGAGAGTCTCTTACAAGACCGTGGATCAGTACTGTGTTAAACGGAGCTTTTCCTGTATGCTCATATCCTGAGAATACCATACGGATTACCCAGAAGAAGATGATATCATATCCAGTTACAAGAACGTCTGTCGGATAGAAGTAGTCAAGGTCTTCTGTCTTCTCCGGCCATCCAAGTGTGGAGAACGGCCACAATGCTGAAGAGAACCATGTATCAAGTGTATCTTCATCCTGTGTGAAATGTGTACATCCACAGTGTGGGCATTTCTCCGGCGCTTCTTTCGCAACTACAAATTCACCGCACTCATCACAGTAATAAGCCGGAATTCTGTGTCCCCCCCACCAGATCTGACGGGAGATACACCAGTCTTTGATATTCTCAAGCCAGTGAAGGTAAATCTTGTCAAAACGCTCCGGTACGAAACGAAGTTCACCAGTCTTCAGTGCGTTGATCGCCGGTTTTGCAAGCTCATCCATCTTTACAAACCACTGCTGTTTGATCAGCGGCTCAACGGTTGTACCACAACGGTCATGTGTTCCTACTGCATGCATGTGAGGAACAACCTTTACAAGGTATCCCTGCTCATCAAGATCAGCTACGATTGCTTTTCTCGCCTCGTAACGATCCATTCCTGCGTATTTTCCGCCCTTCTCGTTGATTGTTGCATCATCGTTCATGATATTGATTTCCGGAAGGTTGTGACGCTTTCCTACTTCGAAATCGTTCGGGTCATGTGCCGGTGTGATCTTAACAGCACCTGTTCCGAATTCTTTGTCTACATAATAATCTGCAACGATCGGAATCTCACGATTTACAAGCGGAAGGATTGCCATCTTTCCTACGATATCTTTGTAT
Source organism: Mediterraneibacter faecis JCM 15917 (assembly GCA_001312505.1). Taxonomy (GTDB): domain Bacteria; phylum Bacillota; class Clostridia; order Lachnospirales; family Lachnospiraceae; genus Mediterraneibacter; species Mediterraneibacter faecis. Next base: position 223,211 of record BBDW01000002.1, on the reverse strand, counting down.
CTCTCATCATCCGGGTGAACGGCGATCGCTGTATCTCCAAGCAGTGTCTCCGGACGTGTTGTTGCAATCTCAAGGAAACGGTCTGTTCCGACGATCGGGTACTTAATATGCCAGAAGTTTCCGTCCTGATCCTCATGCTCTACCTCTGCGTCTGACAGAGATGTCTTACATTTCGGACACCAGTTGATGATTCTGGAACCTTTGTAAATATATCCCTTGTTGTATAAGTTGATGAATACTTCTTCTACAGCTTTGGAACATCCCTCGTCCATTGTGAAACGCTCTCTGTCCCAGTCGCAGGAAATACCAAGCTTCTTCAGCTGGTTCTCGATTGTTCCTGCGTACTCTTCTTTCCACTGCCATGTTCTCTCAAGGAATCCCTCACGTCCGAGTTCTTTCTTGTCGATTCCCTCTTCTTTGAGCTGATTTGTAACCTTAACCTCTGTAGAGATTGCTGCATGGTCTGTTCCCGGAATCCACAGTGCGTTATATCCTTCCATTCTCTTGTAACGGATCAGAATATCCTGCAGTGTATTATCAAGTGCATGTCCCATATGCAGCTTTCCTGTAATATTCGGAGGCGGCATTACTGTTGTAAATGGTTTCTTACTTCTGTCTACTTCAGCATGAAAATACTTGTTCTCACACCATCTCTCATAGAGTTTCTCTTCGATCTGTTTCGGATCGTAAGTCTTTGCGAGTTCTTTGCTCATGATTGTTCTCCTTTTTCCACATATTATGTTAATTTTGTAGTTGTTTTCCACAATCTCATTGTTTTAAAAGTGGATATCTCTTTCTTCTATAACTAGAAAACGCCCTCTACTTCACGTAAAGGGCGAAAATCTCGCGGTACCACCTTATTTATATATGTAAGAACTTGTTACTGTTTGTATTAACCTTGTTCTTTACATATACATCTCTTCGTTCTGTAACGTGAACGACTCCGGGAACTCCTATCCAACCTCTTCGACCTTTCAGAATTCCGGCTCCGAAGCTACCTTCCATCATCCTTTTTCCAAACCGTCTCACAGCCAGATCCTCTTAGCAATCTGAACGGTTCTCTCTGTGGGAAGTAATGATGTACTCCTCTTCTTCAACACCTGTATCTTTACATAGTTGTTAAATACTTTTTAACTGTTACTACTATAGCTGTCAAAGGCTGATTTGTCAAGGGATTTCCCTTTCTTTAAGAAATCTTAAAATATCATAACCACCGCCGGAAGTCCAGCCATATCTTCTTAACCTTGCTCTTTTAAAAGTAAATGTTGCAACATCCCTGCAATATCATACCCGTAGTTCTCTCCTGTCGCCCAACCGGCTCCTTCCGGGTTCTCTTTCTGTCCCAGCCATTGTACATAAGGTGCGGAAGCTTTTTTCACATATTCATAACGGTTATCCACGCAAGTCTGATTCAGCGGTTCATCTGTCGCATAGGCCTTCAGATGCTGGATCTGTGCCCGCACTCCTGTTCTGACATCCGGATAAGAATTCCCCCCCGGCACTCCTCCACCGGTTGTTCCTATTCCGGCAAAATTAAACTGTTCAATACTTACATCTCCACCAAACTGAAGAAAGCCGGTCTCTTTCATTGCCTGAGTAAATGCAACCTCTGCCCGGATGTCTTCTGCCTCTGCTTCTTCACAGTAGATCTGGCAGAATGTTTCTATGGTATCTGCTCCACCTTTTGCCAGTTCTTCCGACGGATATTCGTATCCCGATTGATTGAAATAATCTGCAAGTTCATCCACCGTAACAACACTCTCCCCCCCCATGACCGGATACTGTCCGGCCGGAGAACACATCTGTGCTGTTATTGCTATGCTGTCAGTCTGTGCAACTTCTTCTATCGAATCTGTTGCCTCTTCCGCAACTGCTTCCTTTTCATTTTGCATGTCATAATCTGATTTCTGTTCTACTTCTGACTGTTTCATAACATTATTTTTCTGGTTCTGAGGAATCATTCCGTTTCTTCCTGCCATTGCCAGAATCACTACCAGAAAAACTCCCATTGCTGCTTCTATATAAATAGGTAATTTCATTTCGCGCTTCCTGTCCATTTCCCAGGTATTTGATATAGTATATACAACAATTCTTTCAGATAACACTCAATTAATAAATAGGTACCGTTACCCGAGAACTTTAAAAACATGCCTAAAAATAGAAGCAAAAGAGAGTGTAAAAAAGAAGCTACAATACGCAGCTTCTTTTTTACTTCTTTTTACACTTATTATTTCCACAATTTCTTGTAGATTTCAATAACATCTTCCTTATTTGGTACTCTCGGGTTTGTTGCTGTACATCCATCCTCGAGTGCGGCATCTGCCATACTGTCGATTGCATTGAAGTACTCTTCCTCTGAGATTGTACCCATCTGAGAGATTGACAGCGGAATATCCATCTCTTTTAACATAAACTGTACCCAGTTTACAAGTGATCTGACTGTCATAATCTCATTGTAGCTGCTCAGTCCAAGGATCTGAGCTACGGTTGCATAACGCTTAACAGCCGGAAGATATTCTTTCTGACTCTTACTATGTTTATTGATATCACTGTTGAATTCAATGATATGTGGAAGAAGCATTGCGTTCGCACGTCCGTGTGGGATGTGGAACTTTGCACCTAACTGATGAGCCATACCATGGTTCAGTCCGAGAGATGCTGAGTTGAATGCCAATCCTGCCAGACAGGATGCAGAATGCATCTTCTGACGTGCATGAGTATCATTTCCATCCAGATATGCTCTGAGAAGAAATACTCCAACCAACTCAATTGATTTCTCTGCAAGTGCTGTTGAGAAATCGCTTCTCTCTGTACTTACACATGCTTCAAGTGCGTGTGTAAATACGTCCATTCCTGTATCTGCTGTAATCGCCGCTGGCACACTCTTTACAAGTTCTGCATCGAGGATTGCCTCGTCCGGTGTCAATTCCCAGGATACAAGTGGATATTTTCTCTGCTCTGCCGGGTCTGATACAACGGCAAATGAAGTTACCTCTGATCCTGTACCGCTTGTTGTTGGAATTGCAATCAGCCCTACCTCTGCGTAATGATCTACGCGAAGTGCAAATTCACGGATTGACTTGGAGGAGTCAATTGCTGATCCGCCACCAACTGCAACAATTGCATCCGGCTTATATTCAAGCATCTTCTTAACACCGAGACTGATCTTCTCAATCGGTGGATCCGGAACAATATCCTGAAAGATATCATATTCCTTACCTGCTTTTTTGATTGGATCGAGAATCAGGTTCAGATTTTTGCTTTTCGCCATAAATGGGTCTGTAACGATCAGGATCTTCTTATATGGCACTTCTGCCAGTCGATCCAGCGCATTATCTCCAAAATTTACTCTAGTTTTAATCTGAAAGCTTTTCATAACTGCCCTTCCTTACTTTGGATAGATACATTTTACACCAATCTTTTCAAAATGCTGAAGCCATCTTGTCTCCGGCTTCGCATCTGTGATCACAGTTGTAATCTGGTCTAATGATCCTATCTCAGCAAATGCTACTTGATCGAACTTACTGCTGTCAATCGCAAGAATTCTTTCCTTTGCTCTTGTCAACATTGTTCGCTTATTATTCGCATGCAGATCATCTGAATCTGTAAGTCCTGCGTTCATATCAACTCCCTTTGCAGAGATAATTGCCTTATCTACATGATAAGTACGAAGCATCCTGTCTGTCTGATAACCTACCAGAGCAAAGGAGCCTTCTCTTGACTCTCCACCTGTTGAAAGAACTTTCCAATCCTGTGCCCCAAAAAGCTCTATGATAATCTCAACAGAGTTCGTGAGCACGGTAAGATTCTTCTTTCCCCGTTCGAGAAGCGTCTTTGCAACATACACTGCTGTAGAACTTGCATCAAGCATGATGCTGTCCCCGTCTTTGATCTGTTCACTCACAAGCTCCGCAATATGCTGTTTACCAACAATATTGCGATTCTTTCTGATGTTGAACGGAAGCTCAATATTCACATTTTCATTAATTACGGCACCACCATAGCTTTTTATGGCGAAACCGTCCTGAACCAGTTTATCGAGATCCCTTCGGATTGTTTCCTCAGAGACCTCATAAATCTGGCTTAATTCACTTACTACAACTCGTCTGTCGTTCTGCAGTTTTTCTAATATTTCATTTCTTCTCTCTATCGCAAGCATCTAACTGCCTCCTGTCCTAAGTCCAATATAATGTTACTGGTATTGAACTATAATTCCCTCAGACATTAAAGCAGAGTTCATTATAAGATTGCGTCGCGAATCTGAGCATCCGGATGAGCAATAACGGAAGAGTCAAGGAACATTCCTCTATCTTTGATTGCTTCCTTAGCTTTTTCGATTGCAGCTTCTACAGCAGCCACTTCACCAGTGAGCAGCATGTAGGATTTTCCGCACATACCACGTGCGATACGAAGCTCGATCAAATCAACGATAGCCGTCTTCGCAGCCTCATCAGCAGCTACAATAATTGAAGATGCATCGTATGTCTCCATAATACCAAGAGCGGATACGTCTTCAATATGTGCAGCACCGTAGATTGCCGGGAAGATGGACTCGTGCGGATTACCGAGCACAAAACTGTCGATCAGGTGAAGACCATGCATCTCTTTTGCATTATCCACTGCTGCTTTAACGGCACTTAAGTCACCTGTAATGATCGCGATATATTTGCCCGGACATACTGTCTGTGCTTCGATTATGCTGACTTCAGAAGTCTTTACCATAGCATCAGCTGCGGTAATACCTGCTGAAACAGTCTTATATTCTACCATTCCAATAGCCTTACTCATTGCCTGCACGTCCTTCCTGAGATTCTATGACAATATATTTCTCATTTACTTCTGTAACTAAACCATTCACGGATGCGTGGATTCCAACGCTTAATCCCTTTCCTGGTTCAGCAATCATCTGTCCTTTAGTTACCATGTCGCCTGCTTTCACAATTGCAGAAGCAGGTGCTCCAATATGCTGACTTAACAGAATACGTACTGTCTTAACCGGCACTGCTGATTCATCAAGCGGTGCTTCACGGTTATATCTCGTAAGATCAAGACGCGCCATAAGTCTCTCCATCGGAACTTTTCTGTATTCTCTTTCCGGTCCTACAGGTTTTGCTTCTACTTTCGGAGGACGGATTCCGTTTGCACGAAGACCTCCCTTGTACTCTGCCATAAGACTTCTTGGTGAAAGTCCCTGGAAACAGGAATACATCTCACAAAGTCCGCAGGATGAGCAGAACAACGTATTGATGAAGATGTTCGGCTCCTGTACATCCTTGCATGTTGCTGCAAGCATAAATTTATTTGGCTCAATCGGATGTCCTAACAGATGTCTTGGACATAAGTCTGTACACATTGTACACTGGCAACAGCAAGCTGCTGCTCTCTTCATATCGATTGAGTTTTTCTTTAATTTCTTCTGAATGATGTGATGGTCTTTCGGAAGAACAAGGATTGCATTTGTTGTCTTTGTAACAGGCTGCGCTCCTGTTCCGATATTACCCATCATAGGTCCACCAACGAAGTAAACTGCATCTTTTGTAGTTACACCGCCGGCAAGAGCTACTACCTCTTCCAGTGGTGTTCCGATTGGAACACGAACTGTGATCGGGTGCTCTACCTCAGCTACTACTGATACAAGCTTGTCCTCAACGGGTGTCTTCTCATTCAGTGCTCTGTATACATTGTAAACTGTCTCTACGTTGAATACAGCTACGCCGCTTTCGATTGGAAGTCCGCCCGGTCTTACAACTTTACCTGTTGTCTCATAAATAAGAACAACCTCATCACCTGCCGGATATACTTCATCCAACAGTCCAAGTCTTACTTCCGGATACTGTCCCATAACGGCCTTTACAGCTTCGATCGTTGCTGTGTAAGCTTTCTTAATACCAATGATGACTTCTTTCGCACCGACTGTCTCGCCGATCATATGAAATGTATCAATGATCTCCTTTGCATATTTCTCAAGGAGCTGTCTGTGAAGTCGAAGCAGTGGCTCACACTCTGCACAGTTCAGAATGATTGTCTCTGCACGTTCATCTAATTTAGCATATGTAGGAAAGCCTGCACCACCAGCACCAACGATACCGTTCTGCTGCAATATGCTGCTTAATTCTTTCATATCCATAATTTCACTACTCCAGTCCTAATCCTTCGTCAATAATTCCAACGATTGCAGCATCGATCGGTGCTTCCGGCATACCACTTCCGATTCTCGCAGCACTTCCCTGTACAACCAGAACGTATTCGCCGATTCCTGCGCCGATCTTATCGATTGCAATGATCTGTTTTGCTCCCTGACGCATATGATCTGCCACTTCTACAATCATGAATTTATTTCCGACTAAGTTTTCATTCTTGCGTGTTGATACAACACTGCCAACAACTTTTCCCATTAACATGATACAATCCTCACGGTATCCCCGCTCTTAATCTGCGCTGCATTTGCTTCATCTGTATCGATGTGCATCTCAAGTGTAAAGCTGTCATCTACACGGATCTGTACGTTGTTAAAGATGGTTCCTCTCTCATTATCTGCTTTTACAGATACGATATCACCATCATGAACTCCTGCTGCCATCGCATCTTTCGGAGCCATGTGAATATGTCTCTTCGCAACAATGCATCCCTCGTTCAGATACACTGCACCTTTTGGTCCGATGATCGCGATTGGTGCGCTTCCTGCAATATTTCCTGATTCTCTGATTGGTGCTTTTACACCGAGGCTGATTGCATCTGTTGCAGAAATCTCTACCTGAGTATTCTTTCTGACTGGTCCAAGAACTCTTACATTCTCGATTGCTCTTAATTTAAGACCAACAATTGTAACCTTTTCGTTTGATGCAAACTGTCCACCCATAAGTTCTTTGAACTTTGTAAGATGGTAGCCTTCTCCAAACAGAATCTCGACATGCTCCTGTGTGAGATGGATATGTCTTGCGGACACTCCGATTGGAACGAGAAAACCTTCTCCAGACTGAGCAGCATTCTTTTTCTCTACTGCTTCGAGAACCATTTTTGTAATTAATTCCACATTACTGTTATCCATATTTGTGTCTCCTCGCAAAGTGGATTGCTCCACTTACTTATTTAAGCACTCTCAGGGGGGGATCAGCGCCCGGCGCTTAATCCCCCCCTGAAAGTACCGGTTTTATTTACCTTTGACTATTATTTGATCTGTGGAAGAATCTTCTCAACATCTGTATGTGGTCTTGGGATTACATGTGTAGCTACAAGCTCTCCAAGTCTTCCTGCTGACTCTGCTCCAGACTCAACTGCTGATTTAACTGCTCCAACGTCTCCACGAACCATAACTGTTACAAGACCGGATCCGATCTTCTCTGTTCCAACGAGTGCTACGTTAGCAGCCTTTAACATTGAATCTGCTGCCTCGATAGATGCTACAAGTCCTCTTGTTTCAACCATTCCTAATGCTTCCTGTGACATTCTGCGTTCCTCCTTCTGAACTTCCGGTTTCTTCTGAACCGTTTCTACCTTTTGCGCCGTCTTTTTTACTCTGCGTACAGTTTTGGCTGGCGCTTTGGCTGTTGTTGTTTTCTTTTCTTTTTCGTCTGCCATCTGTAGCTGCCTCCTATACAACCTTGTTTACACTTGTGTTAATGATTCTCAAGATCTCCTCGTGAGGACTTGGGATCACTACTGTGCTCACTGGTTTTTTGATTCCATTCTGCTCGGCAGCTTCAATGGCCTGCGCAACTGCGGATACATCACCACGAATTATGATCGTGACAAGTCTTCCACCCAGTTTTTTCTCCCATGTAACGAACTGCACATCAGCAGTCTTGCACATGATATCCACGGCTACCACTGCTGCCGTAACGCTTGGGATTTCAAAGAATCCATACGCTTTTCCCATGAGACTGCTCCTTTTCTAGCTGTTTGACTTCAAACTATACTGTAGGAAGGATCTTCTCAACGTCGTTGTGTGGTCTTGGGATTACGTGTGTAGCTACGAGTTCTCCAAGTCTTCCAGCTGCGTCAGCACCTGTCTCAACTGCTGCTTTAACAGCTCCAACATCTCCACGAACCATAACTGTTACAAGTCCGGATCCGATTTTCTCTGTTCCTACAAGTGTAACCTCTGCTGCTTTTGTCATTGCATCTGCAGCCTCGATTGCTGCTGTAAGTCCTCTTGTTTCTACCATTCCTAATGCAAGCTGTGCCATTGCCATTGTAATATCCTCCTAAATTTCTTCGACTTCTTCGTCTGTTACTTTATGTGGTGTTCCTTTATCAAATGCGTTAAGCTTAAGCATCTTCTCAGTGTCCTCAGTCGGTCTTGAGATCTTATACTTTGTGACAATTCCTGTCATTGACTCTGCTTTCGCTGTAGCAGCCTCAAGTGCTGCCTCCACATCTGCAACCTGTCCGCGGAACTTGACCATTACGATCAACGGTACAGGCAATTCGTCTGCATTCGCAGGTTTATTTTTATCGAAGTTCTCCAGTCTTACATTTCCTGCTTTACATCCGGCGTCAGCCGCTGCAAATGCTGTTGCAAGTCCAAATACTTCCAGCATACCTACTGCTTCCATACTCTCTCACCTTATTTGTTGATGATTGCAATCTTAAGACCTTTCATAGCCAGGTTTGTCTGGTGAGCCTCATTGATCTGCTCGAGCGGGAACTCGTGTGTGATCAGATCATCCATCGGAAGTCCGATTGCTTTTGCTCTCTTAAGGAAATCAAATGTAGTTGCATAATCTCTCAGAGTGTATACCCATGAGCCAACCAGTGTGATCTCTTTTGAGCAAAGATCGAAGTGTGGGTTGATTGTTGCATCTCCACCATTGATAAAGAATCCAAGCTCACAAAGTCCACCACCATTGCGGATGAATTTGTAAATGTTTGCATGAGCGATCGGTGATCCTGTACACTGGAATGCGAAGTCAGCAGCATGTCCGCCGAATGCATCTTTTACTCCCTGTGCAAGTGCATCGATTCCCTGGAAATCTTTGAAGTTAACTGACTTCTCAGCTCCCATTCTCTTAGCAAAGTCAAGTCTCTTCTGCTCTCCGTCTACAGCTACGATATTCTCAATACCCATTGTACGAAGAACTGCGATACAGATCAGTCCGATTGGTCCACATCCCTGAACAACAACTCTGCTGTTGAATCTTAAGATTCCTGTTGTCTTAGCTCTTTCTACTGCATGTACAAGTACTGCACATGGCTCGATCAGTACACGGGATTTCAGATCCAGATCACTTACGTTGAATACTGTAGATCCCTCACGGATCAGGATGTAATCTGAGAACCATCCATTCAGATGAACATCATCGTCTGGAAGAAGTCCGTATACATCAGCTCCGCCTACGTTCTGTTTGTTGAGGTCGTACATTGTGATCTCCGGATCATCCTTGAAGATCATACATGTAACAACTTTATCTCCAAGATTCAGAGCTTTTCCAGCGCTGTCAACTTTAACGTTTTTACCCATCTTAACGATCTCACCTGTTCCCTCATGTCCGAGTACTACAGGAATAAGGCTGAATGGGTCTCTCTTGAATTCGTGAGCGTCTGTTCCACAAACACCACATCCTTCAACTTTAACAAGAATATCTCCGTCACCAACTTCCGGCATCGGATACTCTTTGATCTCAAAATGCTCAAGTGCTGTAAGCATAGCTACATGAGCTGTCTTTGGAATTTCATTTCCTGCTGCTTTCTGTGCCGGAGCTGCTTCTGGAACTTTCTTTTCCAGCATGCTCTCAAGTACCTGTTTTACAACAGCTTCTACATTAGCAGAATTCATTTCCATTGTCTATACCTCCGTTATCTTATACATAAGCTGTCTGTCATTACGCAACGTCTTCTCTTTGTGAAGCTGCTTGCGCTTGTAAGTCCTTCACCAGTTCTGCTGGCAATTGTAAATGTACAGAAGCCTTCGCCTCCGAATCCAAGTGCCGCATAGGATGGTCCGTTCTTAACAAGAATTGCTGTGTCAATTGCTTTTGCATATTTTGTAATACGATCTACATTCTTGGAGTGAATGTGAGCGGAATGTCTGTTGCCATGCTCAAGCCATACAGCCTGCTCTACAGCATCGTCGAAATCTTTCGCTCTTACTACACCAAGAATTGGCATCATAAGCTCTGTTGCGATCAGCGGATGTTCCTTTGGTCCTTCAAATGTAATACATCTGATATTGTCCGGAACTGTAACTCCGATCATTCCAAGCAGTGTCTTTGCATCACGTCCAACACATTTTCTGTTCAGCTTTCCGCCTGCAAGAACTACATTTGTCAGTGCATCCTGCTCTTCCTTGGAAGCCAGGTAGCATCCCTGCTCATTTACCATGTAGTGCATCAGTTCATCAGCGATAGAATCAACTGCAACAATCTCTTTTTCTGCGATACACGGAAGGTTGTTATCAAATGTACATCCGTTTACAATGTCCTCAGCTGCCTTACGGATATCTGCTGTCTCATCAACGAGTGCCGGTGGGTTACCTGCTCCAGCTCCGATTCCTCTTCTTCCTGAAGAAAGAACTGCTGTAACAACTCCCGGACCTCCTGTTGCAGCGATCAGCTGAATTGCAGGATGTTTCATCATGATGTTACTTGTCTCAAGTGTCGGATGCTCTACTGTACAAGCAATGTTGTCCGGTCCACCAGCCTCAACAGATGCTTCGTTCAGAAGATTAACTGCATAGATTGATGTTTTGATTGCTGCCGGATGTGGGTTGAATACTACTGTATTTCCACCTGCGAACATTCCGATTGTGTTACAGAGAACTGTCTCACTTGGGTTTGTACAAGGTGTAATCGCTCCGATTACTCCGAACGGTCCCATCTCGATCAATGTAAGACCCCCCCTGTCTCCTGACCATGCCTGTGTAGTGATATCCTCTGTTCCCGGAGTCTTCTCAGCTACCAGCTGGTGTTTTAAAATTTTATGTCCGACATTTCCCATGCCAGTCTCCTGAACTCCCATACGGGCCAGGATTTCTGCATTCTCCATGATCTTTTTACGGATGTTGGAGATAACTTTCTCTCTGTGATCCAGTGACATCTTAGCCACGATCTTCTGGGACGCTTTCGCTGCCTCAATGGCCTCGTTCATATCCTTGAATACACCGCGGTCTCCCTGTACATCAGAAGCGATCTGCATCTTTGCAAGAACGTCCTGTACGATGTCCTGAACCATCTGTTCATTTATAGACACTCTAATACCTCCTTGAAGACTTGTTTTCCGTAAGCTGCGATTGCTGTGTCCTGCTCAGCAGTTCCACCGCTGACTCCGAGTGCACCGACGATCTTGCCATCAGCTTCGAGTACCTCTCCACCCCCCCCGAAGATCACGATCTTACCGTCATTCGTAAACTGAATTCCGTATAACGGCTGTCCCGGCTGACTCAACTGACTTAACTCTGCTGTGGACATCTTAAGGCTCGCGGAAGTATATGTCTTATTTAACGCAATGTCAAAGCTTGCTATGTAGGCGTCATCCATACACTGGACGGCTACAGGTCTGCCTGCCTTGTCGGAAACTGCTACAACCGCATTCACGCCCACACGTGCCGCTTCTGCCTTAACTTTTTCAATCAAGGCATTGGCAAGCTTCAATGTCATCTGATGCTTTTTGCATTTACAGACATGTTTGTGTGTATGTTGTGGAGCTGCTTCCTTCATCTGATCCAGCACAGCCTGAACTGCACTGGTAATTTCCTGCTCATTCATAGCATTGCTCCTTTACTAATCTGTCAGATTACATTCCCAGCTGTTCCATAACTTTCTTTGTGATAGAAGCTACAAGATCAGCATCTGTTCCTTCTGGAGCTGCTGCTGAAGATCCGCCACAGTTTCCACCGCATGAATGGCAGCTTGGCTTACCAGCTTTAGCGTTCGGGCAAAGGTTTGCCGGGTGTTTTCCTGGAAGTCCCATCTGTCTTCTCAGTTCGTACAGTCTCTGAACCTGCTCATCGTTCAGTTCCTGAGGTCCGCCAACCTGCATGGACTGCCATAACAGACGTGCGTAGAACTCAAGAGACTCCATCTTGTGGTATGCGCTCAGAAGGCTGTCTGAGTAAGCAAGTGCTCCGTGGTTCTCAAGAAGAACTGCATCAAAGTGCTGAAGGTATGGCTCGATAGCGTCCGGAATCTCCATTGTAGAAGGTGTACCGTATTTAGCGATCGGAACACATCCAAGAGCGATAACCGCTTCTGGCATGATTGGCTGTGTAAGCGGAATACCAGCGATAGCGAATGTTGTAGCGTACAGTGGATGAGCATGTACTACAGACTGAACGTCTGGTCTCTCTCTGTACACACGCATGTGCATCTTAATTTCTGAAGATGGTCTGAATCCTTTATTTGCCTGAAGAACATTACCATTCTCATCTACTTTACAGATGTACTCTGGTGTCATGAATCCTTTGCTGACACCTGTTGGTGTACACAGGAACTCATGGTCGTTCAGTTTTACAGAAAAGTTTCCGTCATTAGCTGCAACCATTCCACGGTTGTAAACTCTTCTTCCGATTTCACACATTTCTTTTTTGATTTCGTATTCGTTTTGCATTTTTTCTCCTCCTTGGAATCGTGTCAAAACTTTTGTTTTGTGTTGTTTCTTAACTTATTTTACCACACAATCCCACATTAGTCAATTTGAACAGCCGTTGTTTTTGTTGTTTCTTGTGATTATTTTCACTATTTTCTCTGTTTTCGACTTCGTGCAGATTATCTGATTGTGTTTTTTATTTTTAACCACCGATCCGGCACTCTACACCGGAAACTTCTTCTGCTACTTTCAGAAGTCGTTCCATCTTTTCATTTGTCGGTGGTTTTACATCCCCCATCAGGTATGGGCGGTTCAGTCCGTCATATTTGTCCTGTCCCAGTCTGTGGTAAGGAAGAAGATGCATTCTTCTCACATTGCCAAGCTTACGGACATATGCGGCAATATCACGAATCTCCAGCTCTGTATCATTGAATCCCGGAATAACTGGAACACGGATGCTCAACTCTGTCATATGAGAGTCTGCAATCTTCTTTGCATTCTCTAACATCAGTTCATTCGAGCGTCCTGTAAATTCTTTATGTTTCTCTGGATTCATGTGTTTGATATCCAGCAGATACTGGTCTAAATATGGAAGAATCTCTTCGATTGTGCTGTATGGTGCGCATCCCATACTTTCCATCGCAGTTGTGATTCCTGACTCTTTCGCTGCCCGCAGAAGGTCTCTTGCAAACTTCGGCTGGCAAAGGCTTTCGCCTCCGGAAAGTGTAAGTCCGCCTCCGGTTCTTCTATAATAAGTACGGTCTTTTTCTACCGTCTTCATCACTTCCGCAACCGTTGTGTCCTCACCGATCACTTTTGGTTCTCCCTGCACCATCATTGTCTCGATCTCGTAGTGCTGCGATTCCGGATTACAGCACCAGCGGCATCTGAGCACGCACCCCCCCTTCAGGAACACGATGGTTCGAATTCCATTCCCATCATGGATGGAATACCGCTGGATATCGAAGATTCTTCCTTTGGTCTTCAGATATTCTTCCATGCTGTCTCCCTCTTATTCTTAAAATCCCTGCTCTGTTCTGCGGATGATATCATCCTGCAGTGACTTGGACAATGTCGTAAACAGTGCACTATATCCAGCTACACGTACAACCAGATGTTTGTACTGTTCCGGATGCTCCTGTGCGTCCAGAAGTGTTTCACGGCTGACAACGTTAAACTGCATGTGGCTTCCCTTCTGATCAAAGTATGACTGGATCAGTCCTACAAACTTCTCAAGTCCTTCTCTTCCACTCAGTGCAGACGGATGAAACTTCTGATTGAACAGTGTTCCATTCGAAGCAATAAAGTGATCCAGTCTGGAAACGGAGTTTGCAGCTGCTGTCGGTCCGTTCACATCCTTACCGGCTGATGGCGATACTCCATCGGCTACCGGCATATGTGCCAGACGTCCGTCTGGTGTGGCTCCTGTCTGTCCGCCAAGCGGTACATTCGCTGATACTGGATATAATCCCGCCTGGAACATACCTCCACGTGGATTTTTGTATTTCTCCAGTGGTTTTGTATAAGTATAGGCAACGTCTCTTGCAAATGCATCAACCTCCGGAATATCATTTCCGAACTTCGGCACTGCATCGATCAGCTTGAGGATTCTCTCGCCGTTTGCCTTCACCTGTTCTGATTCTGTTGCTGCAACAACAGTTTTCAGGATTGCTGCAACTTCTTTCTCACCTACCGGCTGTCCGGCAGATTTCATTGCAGAAGCAACCTCTGATACCATCTCTGCAACATCCTCGTTGCTCAGGCCCTTTCCATAGTTTGTGCTAAGAGCCATCTTCAGATCATGCATCGTGATCTTATTCTCGTCATAAACGAGTTTCTTTACTGCGTAAAGTGCATCTGCCATATTGGCAACACCGAATCCCTGCGGACCTGTAAAGTTATATACAGCGCCTCCCTGTTCCAGTGTCTTTCCTCTCTTGATACAGTCATCAACCATACATGCAAGAAACGGCAACGGTGCTCTCTCCGCATGTGCCATATCAATGGCATTGTCAGCATTAACAAGCAGTGCGATCGCGTAATCCATCTGTGCTTTATAAGCATCATAGAATTCGTCAAATGTCTTCATATCCTCAACATTACCTGTCTTAGGACCAATCTGTACACCTTTGTCCACACCATTTGAAAATACCAGTTCCAGCGGACGACACATATTGAAGAATGCTGCATCATGCCACCCATTTGTCTTACCGGACTTCTGTGGTTCTACACATCCGATGATGTTGTAGTCTCTCGCATCCTGTAAAGTCAGTCCGCGGCTCTCAAGTGACGGGATAATAACCTCATCATTATAATAAGCCGGGAGTCCGATTCCTGTTCTTGTAAGTTCTGCTGCATAAATCAGGAATTCATGTGGTGATCCATTCCAAACTCTTACAGAAAGAGAAGGCATTGGAAGGAATACATGCATAGATGATGTAATACACATAAATGAAAGATCATTCGTAACATCTATACCATCTTCATTCTGTCCTCCTGCAATCAGGTTCTGGAACAGACTGTAACCTGCGAATCCTTCTGCTGAAGCCGCATCACGGCACTTGTTCAGGTCATTTAATTTAACCCAGATACAATCCAGCAGTTCCTGTGCAAACTCTCTTGTGATCTTGCCGCTGTCGAGATCCTTCTTATAATAAGGATACATATACTGATCAAATCTTCCAGGGGGGGAGATTGAATGTCCACTGGACTCAATCTGTAACAGCTGCTGTACAAACCAGAAGGACTGACATGCTTCGTAGAATCCTGTCGCACCCTTCTCCGGTACATTCGCACAATTCTGTGCAATGATAAGAAGTTCTTTCTTTCTTACCGGATCAGAACATTTCTCCGCCATCTCAAGTGCAAGCTTTGCATAACGACGGGCATATGTAATTGCAGCATCACAGCTGATCATCACTGCCTCAAGGAAACGTGATTTTGTCTGGTAGTTACCATCACTAACCTTCATAGAAGCAAGCTCATCTTCTGCTTTCTTGCGAATTCCGGAAAATCCGATCTCGAGAACTTCACCGTACTTAACTGTCACATGTCCTACACCATTATAGAAATAGTTTCCAGGTGTAAAGATATTGTGTTCAATGTCAAGTAATGTCTCCGGCTCCATGTATGCTGTAGCCAGGTCACTTGTTGTACGGCCCTTCCAGTAAGCATTCGCCTCTTTCAGTTCCTTCTTCGTCTGCTCAGAGATGTAGAACGGGTCAGCACTTCTTGTTTCAACTGTATCAAACTCTGCCTCCAACCACTCGTAAGAGAACTCCGGAAATGTCTGGCATCCTCTTGGGGCAAGTGTGCTGCTTCCAACAACAAGTTCCAGGTCACGGATCGTAATCGGAATATTCTCCAAAATGTGCTGGAATGCTTTTGCTCTACGGATGATCATTGGTTCATTCTCAGTCTGTTTGTACGACTCCGTAATCAGTACTGCTCTCGCCGACTCAATCTCAGGCATCTTCGCATACAGGTTTTCTACCAGTTTTGGAATTCTGTCCGACTTCGGGATGGGAGTACTGTCATAAGTATAAAGTCCCATTTTACTCTTAAACTCCTTTCTTCCAATATTAACATTTATTATACTTTATTTATCCCCCCCAAAGTCAATCAAAACACAATACATCCCACATTATATTTCTCTAAAGTTACAACAAATCCCAACATGGTTTGTGTTGTGTTTTATTTGTTTTTTCTCTGTATTTTGCCTCGAATTAATTGACATTTCACTCGAAATACCGCATAATTAAGGTATATATGCGACCATGACACGTTAATCGACACTGTGTCTCTCGCGCGAACGATTAGAAAGAAGGGTTGGATTATATGGCTTCTTATGAATTTGATGTCCACACACATTCCATCGCCAGCGGGCACGGAACCTGTGCGACCATGACTGATATGGCAAAAGCTGCCAATGCAGCTGGGCTTAAGATGCTTGGAATTTCCGATCATGGTCCGAAAACGCTTGGTGGCGGACGCATTTCTTATTTCCGCAGCCTTGCATTTGCACAACCAAAGCGTCTCGGTGTTAGAATGCTTTACGGTGCAGAGGTAAATATTCTGGATCAGGAAGGAAAACTGGATCTTGATGATGAGATTTTAGAGTCTCTGGATTATGTTATAGCAAGTATGCACCGTCCAATTTTTAAATCCGGAACAGCAGATGAGAACACCCGTGCTTATATCAAGACTATGGAGAATCCTAATGTTAATATCATCGGTCATTGCGATGACGAAAAATTCCCTGTAGATTATTTTGCGCTTTTCCGTGCTGCAATGGAGAACCATGTTCTGCTTGAGATCAATAACAGTTCTTTAAGTCCGGATGGATATCGTGGGGGGGATACGACCTACGCTGATCTCTTAATATTGAATCTGTCCAAGCACTTTAATTATCCGGTTCTGTTCTCCAGTGACAGCCACGGCACCGAACATATCGGTGACTTCCAGTATGCCGAAGCTTTGGCTCGAAAAGTTGACATTCCGGAGGATCTTATCCTGAATTACTCTGTGCGTAAATTTATGGGATTTTTAGGTGAGAGATAATACTATAATATAGAAGGAATACTTACAATGGGAAAATGTCTTTTCTTTGATGCAGATGGAACAATTTTAGATATTGTAAAAGGAACACCAGAAGATACAAAACTTGCACTTCAACAGTTGAAAAAAAACGGACATAAGACTTTCATCTGTACCGGTCGTTCAAACGCTTTTGTTCCTGAATATCTTATGAAGGAGATTGGATTTGACGGACTTATCGCTAATCTTGGAGCATATATCGAATATAATGGAACGCGGGTATTTGAGCGTGAGATGCCAACCGACCTGGCATGGAAGACCGTAGAGATCATTAAGGCAAACGGTTTTATCCCTGTACTGGAAGGCAATGATTATATGTACTATAATCTGGATGAATATACAAGTGACATAGACTGGTTTGCTGATCTGATCACTCAGGAACTCGGTGACAAACTGCTTCCTATTCGTGGAAATGAACATAATCTTCACTTTAACAAAATAAGTGCCAAGCGCACACCCGGATGTAATCCAGAGAAATTATGCCAGGAATTATCCCTATGGTATGATTATATTATTCACAGTGGATCTTTTGTTGGAAGAACGATTGAATTTGTCATGAAAGGCTGTTCCAAAGGACTTGCGATCAGTGTTATGAGTAATGTACTTGGATACGAAAAGAGGGATGTTATTGCTTTCGGCGATAGCAATAATGACTTGCCAATGTTCCAAGCTGCCGGATTTAAGGTTGCTATGGGAAATGGATCTGAAGACTTGAAATCACAGGCTGATTATGTGACCGGCGCCTTGGAAGACGGCGGAATCCGCCAGGCGCTGGAATATCTGAATTTGATTTAAAAAGGATACTCCATTCCTTGACCAACTTCGCATTTTCGAACAAAAATGGGGCATATCAATTTCCTGATATCCCCCCCCATTTTTTCACTCTTTATTATGCTCTCTTAGACAGCACTTCATCCTCATATTTCTGAATGTCATCAAACCATCCTTCAGCTTCTACACCACACTGACGGCAGTACTCTTCCCATACATCACCGATTGGAAGTGTCTTGCACTGTTCCATAACAACCATCTTCTTGCTCATCTGGTTTGTATCCTGAAGCTCTTTGAGCATCTCGCTTGGCTGACAAAGTGCATCAAGCAGTGCTTTCTGGAAGCTGCGGAATCCTGTTACCCATGCGGAGATACGGTTGATGGAAGCATCAAAGTAATCCAGTGCAATATATGTACGGTCAATTCCGTTCTCGCAGCGAACGATCTCTTTTGCGATCTCTTTTGTCTCATCATCAAAGAGAACTACATGGTCTGAATCCCAACGGATCGGACGTGTAACATGCAGAGCAATCTCCGGGAAGAATGTAAGCAGTGCCGGAATCTTATCGGATACTACTTCTGTTGGATGATAATGTCCGTTGTCCATCAGTGGCAGACATTTGTCTTTGTTCATTGCAGCGTAGCTCAGTGAGAATTCAGCTGACCCTACTGTATAAGCCTCAACACCGATACCGAATACTTTAGACTCTACACAAGGTTTTACAAGGTTTGTGTCAAATGGCTCGGAAAGGATTGCATCGATAGACTCTTTGTAGCGTACACGAGGTCCCATACGGTCAGCCGGAATATCTTTGAATCCGTCACCTGTCCAGATATTCATTACACAAGGAACTCCTGTCTGCTCCGCAAAATACTGTGAAATGCGGATGCAGGCTTTTCCATGCTCGATCCAGAAGTTTCTTACTTCCTCATCCGGGCTTGAAAGTGTAAGTCCGTCTTTTACCATTGGATGTGAGAAGAATGTTGGATTAAAATCAAGTCCCATTCCTCTTTCTTTTGCAAAATCAACCCATTTCTGGAAATGTTTTGGCTCTAATTTATCACGATCTACGAATTCACCATCTTCAAAGATTGCGTAGCATGCATGAACATTGATTTTCTTTTTACCCGGCATCAGGCTCATTGCCTTATCCATATCAGCTAACAGTTCTTCCGGAGTTCTTGCTTTTCCCGGATAGTTTCCTGTTGTCTGGATTCCTCCTGTCAGAGGGCCGTCGTGGTCAAATCCTGTTACATCATCTCCCTGCCAGCAGTGAAGAGAAACCGGAATTTCTTTACATTTCGCGATTGCTGCGTCTGTGTCCACTCCTAATTTTGCATAGATTTCTTTGGCTGATTCATATCTTGTCATCTTTTCTTCCTCCATTTTTGTGAATTTGAATTACACATTTTCGTATATTTTTACATCAAACGATTTTCCAACACATGTTCTTGCTTCCGGCAGGTCTTTAAACACTCCATCATGTAGCATCTGGACAACAATATTTCCGATTGCTGTTGCTTCAGAAGGCCCTGCGGAAACTTTTTTTCCTGTATATTTTGCTGTCAGTTCGTTAAGATATCCTGCATTGGCACCGCCACCGACAACATAGATTGTAGTGTATTTTTTTCCTGTTAATGCTTCAATCTCTTCGATCGTATCGCCATAACATTTTGCAAGACTGTTGTAGATAACTGCTGCAATCTCGCCCACTGTTTCAGGCACCTGCTGCTTGGAATCACGGCAGAACTTCTTCACAGCTTCAATCATGCTCTTCGGAGCAAGGAAGCAGTCATCATTACAGTCTACTAAAGATGTGATCGTCTCTTTGGAAGCTCTCTCACAAATCTCTGCAAAAGAAAGATCCTCTGTGAATTCTTTCTTTACAGACTGGATCATCCAGAGTCCCATGATATTTTTCAGGTAACGGAAACGGTGATCGTATCCACCTTCGTTTGTGAAGTTTGCCTGCATACTTCTCAGTGAGCAGTCTGCTTCTTTTCTCTCAATTCCCATCAAAGACCATGTGCCGGAGCTGATATAAATGGCATTGTCATCGTTGGTTGGTACCGCAAGTACCGCTGAGCCTGTATCATGAGTGGCTGGAAGAACAACCTTGCAGTTGAATCCAACCTCGTTCTGAATGTCCTGTGTAAATTCGCCTACTACTGTTCCCGGCATAGATACCGGCTGGAACATCTCTTTGTTGTATCCGAGCATATCGATCAGTTCATAATCCCAGTCATTTGTCGTCGGATTCACAAGCTGTCCTGTTGTCGCATTTGTATATTCATTTTTCTTCACACCTGTCAGCAGAAAATGGAAGTAATCCGGAATCATCAGGATTGCTTTTGCCTGTTCAAGGTACTCCGGATGAGTCTCTTTTACAGCCATCAGCTGATAGATTGTATTGAATATCTGCTTCTGGATACCTGTTCTCTCATACAATGCGGAAAGGGAAATCTTTTCATACACTTTCTCATCCATTCCATTCGTACGACTGTCACGATAGCCTACTGTATCTCCGAGGATCTGATCCTTCTCATCAAGAAGCACATAGTCAACTCCCCCCCAAGTATCAATTCCCATTGTTGCCGGTATCTTTCCAAGCTCTTTACATTTCTTCAATCCGTTCTTGATTTCTGTAAAAAGACGATCTACATCCCAGCATAAAGTACCGTTTTTGTTATCCATTCCATTTGGAAAACGGTAAACCTCTTCCAGTTTCATCTTTCCATCTTCCATGGATGCCAGCATATGACGTCCACTGGATGCTCCGATATCAACTGCCAGATAATAATTGCCCATTGTTTGGTGCCTCCTTGTTATTTTTCTATTACTGTTCATTTCTTATGACTTTATTATACCCACGCTTTTTATGTAAAAAAGGACGCTATTTACGAAAAACAGCGTCCTTATTTGCATTATATTTTGTTTTTAGGGTTCTCTTTTGCACCTTGTACAATTTTCAATTACTATTTTTGTTGAAAATGTATATCTTCATTTCAAATGTAATTCTCCACAACCAGATACTTTATTTACCGGAGAAATTTCTATGAAGAAGCTCATGCTCTTTTCCCTTCAGCAAAGTATCGTACAAGGAAAGAATCATTGGGTTCTCATTTGATTTCTTGATCTGAGTGTTTACATCTGTATCATATAAGCCTTCATTCTTGCTTTTCTGGTTCTCGGTCCTGCATTCACCGGCTGACCTCCACCCATGATACATCCTCTGCGGCAGGCCATCACTTCCACAAAATCATACTCTGCTTCGTGATTTTTAATCTGCTGCAATACTTTATCTGCATTTGCAAGGCCATTTACAACTGCTGCCTTAATCTCTCTTCCATTATAATTATAAGTCAGCACTTTAATACCATCGTCCCCACGCACACCACTCTTTTTAATAGACTCCATGTCTACTCTGTTGTGTCCCTGCTGCAGCCTACGGAGCACTGCCTCTGTAACACCACCGGTAACACCGAAGATCACGCCACTTCCTGAGCCGATACCAAACGGTACATCAGCCGCTTCAATCTCAACCTTGTCGAATACAATTCCTGATTTACGAATCATTCTTACGATTTCTGTTGTTGTCAGCACGTAATCAACATCCTGCTTGCCATTTGTATAAGATTCCGGACGTAAGATTTCTTCCTTCTTCGCCGTACAAGGCATAATTGATACAGATACAATCTTCTTTCCTTCATTTTTCTCAGGATCTTTATAATACTCTCTTACAACAGCTCCAAACATCTGCTGCGGTGATCTGCATGTTGAAAGATTTGGCACGAATTCCGGATATTTATTCTCACAATATTTTACCCATGCCGGACAGCACGATGTAAAGAGTGGCATCTTCTCACCGGAAGTAAATCTCTCAATAAACTCTTTGGATTCCTCCACAACTGTCAGGTCTGCGCCATAGGATGTGTCATATACTTCATCAAATCCCAGACGATGCAGTACTCCAACGAGTTTGCCCATCACATTTTCACCTTTGGCATAACCAAAGTTATCACCGATTGCAACACGTACAGCCGGAGCGATCTGAGCGATCACTTTTGTATTCTTGTCTGCCAAAGCTTCCCACACTTCATCAATATTGGTATGAATACTGATTGCACCGGTCGGACAGACAACACGACACTGTCCACAACCTACGCAGTCTGTTTCTGCAATCTTCTTATTAAATGCCGGTATTACCTGTGCATCAGTTCCACGATACGCGAAGTCGATTGCATTGATATTCTGTACATTATCACACATTCTGACACAGTCACCACACAGGATACATTTATTCGGATCTCTGATAATTGCGTGTGAACTTGTATCAATCGGCTGTATCTCTCTTACATTTTCAAAGCGGATCTCATGAACTCCCATACGGTGCGCCAGTTCCTGCAGATGACACTCGCCGCTCTTGATACACGTCGTACAATCTCTGCAGTGAGCAGCCAGAAGTAGTTCCAGTATCAGTTTTCGGTAGCGCATCAACCTTGGTGTATTTGTATAAATAATCATCCCGTCTCTCGGCTTTTCTGAACATGAAGCAAACGTTTTCCCTCTGTCATCTTCTACCGTGCATAATCTGCAGGCACCATAGATAGATAATTCCGAATGATAACACAAGGTAGGGATATCAATCCCGGCTTTTCTTATTACAGACAATACATTAGGTTCATCCGTGAACTCAATGGCCTGTCCGTCAATTGTCATAATTCCCATAAATCTCTATCCTCCCTACTCTGTATAAACAGCTCCAAATGGGCAGTTATCGATACAACTTCCACACTTGATGCACTTTGAATGATCAATTGTAAATGGTGATTTTATTTTTCCTGTGATCGCATTTACCGGACAGTTCTTCGCACATTTTGAACATCCTTTACATTTCTCCGGATCAATCTTAAACACACGAAGATTAGAACAGACTCCCGCACGACATTTCTTATCTATTATGTGCTCTTCATATTCTTTTCGGAATGCATGGATCGTACTTACGACCGGCTTTGGTGCACTCTTTCCAAGACCACATAAGGCAGTATTTTCAATCATGTCTGCCAGTTCTTCCAGTTCATCGAGGTCGCTCATTTCTCCGTTTCCGGCAACTATGCGTTCCAGGATCTCCAGCATACGCTTAGTTCCTTCTCTGCACGGAACGCATTTTCCACAGCTTTCTCTCTGTGTGAAGTTCATGAAGAATCTTGCAACCTCTACCATACAGGTGTCTTCATCCATAACAACAAGTCCACCGGAACCAATCATAGCACCGATCTTTGACAGTGAGTCAAAATCCATCTTACTGTCAAGCTGGGATTCTACCAGACATCCACCGGATGGACCACCGATCTGAACTGCTTGAATCCTTTATCGTCTTTGATGCCGCCTCCGATATCAAAGATGATTTCACGTAAACTTATTCCCATAGGCACTTCGATCAATCCGGTATTTTTTACATTTCCGGTAAGGGCAAATGCTTTCGTTCCTGGACTTTGCGGTGTACCGATACGGCTGTACCAGTCTGCTCCGTTTTTAATGATCATCGGGATATTTGCATAAGTCTCTACGTTATTTAATACTGTTGGTTTCTCCCATAATCCCTGCTCTACTGTTCTCGGAGGTTTTACTCTTGGCATGCCACGCTTGCCTTCAATTGAAGCTGTAAGTGCAGAACCTTCCCCGCATACAAACGCACCGGCTCCACGATTGATATGTAATTTAAAACTAAATCCTGTTCCGAGGATATTATCTCCCAGAAGTCCTTTCTCCTCTGCCTGAGCAATAGCGATCTGCAGTCTTCGTACTGCCAGTGGATACTCTGCACGGACATAAATATATCCTTCCTGAGCCTGCACCGCATAAGCTGCCAGCATCATACCTTCGATCATTCGGTGAGGATCACCTTCCATAACGCTTCGATCCATAAATGCACCCGGATCTCCTTCATCACCATTGCAGACTACATAACGGATCTTTTCCGGCTGACTCGCTACCTGTGACCATTTTCTTCCCGCCGGAAATCCTGCTCCGCCTCTTCCACGAAGACCTGCATCTGTAACCGTCTTAATCACTGCTTCCGGAGTCATTTCAAACACAGCTTTTTCGAAAGACTCATATGCTCCTACCGCCATTGCATCTTCAATATGCTCTGCATCAATATGACCGCAGTTTCTCAACACTAGACGGGTCTGCTTGGCATAGAATGGAATTTCTTCCTGTGTCTGATATACATGACCATTATCTTCATACATCAATCTTGTAACCGGTTCTCCATGAAGAATCGTCTTTTCAAAAATTTCTTCGCAGTCTTCCAGTTTTACTTTCAGATACAGATAGTTATAAGGTTCAATACGAACCAGCGGACCCATCTCACAGAATCCATGGCATCCGCTCATCTTAAGTCCCACATGAGCGATTTCTTCACCGATTTTGACTGTTACATGATCCATATTGGAAGTTAGTTCTTTCAAACGGGCATATATTTTATCTGAACCACCTGCCAGACATCCTGTTCCTCCACAGACCAGAATACAGCAGTTTTCTTTCTGCCGCTTTTCCTTACACTCTTCTCTCCATAACTGGAGCTGCATTCTGTTTTCTATCCTCATTCCTCTTCCTCCCGCAGCTTCTTGATCAGCTCGCTCATTTTCTC
Organism: Mediterraneibacter faecis JCM 15917; assembly: GCA_001312505.1. Lineage (GTDB taxonomy): Bacteria > Bacillota > Clostridia > Lachnospirales > Lachnospiraceae > Mediterraneibacter > Mediterraneibacter faecis. The sequence continues at coordinate 198,666 of BBDW01000002.1, read as the reverse complement.
AGGTGTCATTTTCGGATGTACTTCATCATTGACCATTACGGCCGGTGCCAGTCCGCATGCGCCTAAGCATGAAACCGTCTCTACTGTAAACAACTGGTCATCTGTTGTGTGTTTCTTTTTCCCAAGCCCCCCCAGTTCCTTGTAAAGTCCTTCCAGAATCGGAATAGATTTGCGCACATGACAGGCTGTTCCATCACATACTTTTATCACATATTTTCCTTTTGCCTCAAAAGAAAAAATTTTCATAAAAGCTTGCTACACTGTAAGCTTTCGCCTCGGAGATTCCCAGTTTCTCCGCAACATAAGTTAAAAGCTCCGGTGGAAGATAGCGATATTCTTCCTGAATCCCCTGTATAATCGGGATCAAAGACTTTTCTTCACATGTATACTGTGCAATAATCTCATCTGTTTTTTCGTAATAGGATATATCTAACATCGTGCCCCTCCTTTTTGTATTTTTCACATATGTTTCATTATACATCCTATCTTCTTTTGTGCATAGTGCTATTTTGATATTATTTTTGCAATTTTTATTTCGTCGTTTTTTTATTTTTATCTGTTTCCATACGTTGTTACTGATGCAAATTGCCAACTCTCACTTCAGTATAGTCTTCGGTTTACTATTCGCGTAAAAAAAGAAGATGCCATCTGTGAAAAATAGCATCCTCTCTATACTTTATCCTTAACTCATGTTTTCAATCCGATATTCTTTCGGACTGATTCCGTAGCGTTCTTTAAATTTTCTATAAAAATAGCTTGTATTGTCGTATCCAACTGCTTCTATAATGTCCGACACCGCAATCCTGCTGTTTATCAGAAGATACACTGCCTGCTGCATCCTCTTTTCCTGAAGAAGTTCTTTATATGTTTTCCCTGATTTCTTCTTAATCTCACGACTCAGCCAATAGACATCCACTTTCATCTCTACCGCCAGTTCTGACAACGTGCCTTCTTTAAAATGATCCTCAATATAGCGATACACATTCGCCATAATCTCTGTGTCAAATTTGCGTCCGCCGGCTTCCATCTTATCCATATAATTCAACAACTGAAGAAACAAAAGTCCCATCGTGATCTGATTACTGCTTCGCTTATTGGAAATGTCATAGAAGATCGTCCATACCATATTCTCGATCAGATTCTGCACCGGGAGAATATCAGCCACATGAAAATACAGATAAGACGTCTCTTCATCTCTTCCACACAATGCACCGACAAGAAAATCTTTTAGCTGGTTTTCTTCTGCTCCGATCATCGAGAACGCTGTGTTAAAAAACTCCGGCAGGACAATAAAATTCACCGCAATATCATACTCTCCTGCCGGAAGGATCTCCTGTACTGCATTCTGATTCAGAAACAGAAGGTCACCCTGTTCGAGCACAACCTGATTGCCGTTCACGATATGTGTCGTTGTTCCCTGGCACATATAAATTACTTCTATATAATTGTGTGTATGCGCCGGGAAATGTACAAAGCGAGTATGCGGTCTGACCTGGATCAACTTCCCCCCCTTCTTCAGAAGTTTCGCACTATCCACAACCATTTCCTTCTTTTCTGTATAAAGCTGTGGATCGATCTCCTGTTTTCCTTCAAGGATCCGGCGTTCCTCATCTGTGATCATCGCCAGTTCCCGGATCAGTTCCTGATGCATCTATTGCCTGCCTTTCTGGTTTATCCTTTTAATGTAGCTGCAATCTCTCTCGTTAATTCCATGTACTCTTTCGCACTTCTACTGCTCTTCTTATATGCGATCACCGGTGCATTATTATCCTGCGACCACTCAATTCCACTGTCCACGCGAATGTAAGTATCAAATACTTTCACATCATCTAACTCTTGCAGAGTCTCTAATGTCTGTTTGAAATAATTCTTTCTTGTATCAACCTTTGTGATCACAATTCCACCAAGCTTGAGATCCGGTGCAATTTCTTCTACACTGTCCAGGAATTCGAACATATTTCCAAGACCAAACAGTCCCCATGGAGATGCCTCTACCGGAAGGATCACATAATCGGACGCACACAGGATATTCATCACCCATCCACCAAGTGTCGGCGGTGCATCGATCAGAATATAATCATAAACCTCTGACTCGCGGATCTTCTTCAATCCTTTTTTCAAAATATACTCTCTCTGCCATTTTGTAAAAAGTTCATATTCAATCGAACTCATCAATGTAGAAGACGGAATCAGATCAAGTCCTTCGTATTTTGTATTCACGATATAATCTGTCAGATCATCCTGTCGCTTAATTGCTTCATACAAATTTTTGTCACTCTGTGCATATGCAAGCACTGTATCTTCGTCAAACAAAGAAAGGGAGAGATTCAGCTGCATATCTCCGTCGATCATCAGAACCTTTTTCCCAAGCTCTCTCAAGCCAAATCCAACATTTGAACAAGTTGTGGTCTTTCCGCTTCCTCCCTTATTATTCGTAAAACAGATTACCTTTGTCTTTGCCATTGTGTTCTCTCCTTCTTCCGAAATCATCAAATCTATCCTAATTACTGTATCCAGTAACGCCTTTTCTAAAATTTTAGCATATCCATTTACGAAAGACAATGAAATCCAATCCATTTTATGTTATAGTTAATGTATCTGAGTAATCGTTAGAATTTTATCATGATCACTCTCCAAATCAGCCGCTTATTTAAGGGCTCAGAAAGACTGAGGTTTTCTTTTATGAATAAAAAATCCATACTGATCACCGGTTCTTCCCGCGGCATCGGGCGTGCCTGTGCGAAAGCATACGCCAAGGCCGGTTATCACGTATTTCTCAACTGTGTCCACCAGGTGGAACGCTTAGAAGAACTCGCACATGAGATTCTCTCAGACGGTGGTTCCTGTACAGCAGTTCCTGGAGATGTCAGTAACCCCCCCGACGAAGTCCGGAAGATTTTTCAGATTATTGAAAAAGAGTGTGGTGGCGTTGATATTCTGATCAACAATGCCGGTATCGCCTGGTTCGGACTTCTGACCGACATGACTGACAATGACTGGGATAAGATTCTTGCCACGAATCTTTCTTCCGTCTTCTACTGCAGCCGCGCAGCCATTCCATACATGGTATCTAAAAAATATGGAAAGATTCTGAATATTTCTTCTATGTGGGGGGGAACTGTCGGTGCTTCCTGTGAAGTTGCTTATTCCGCAACAAAATCCGGAATACACGGATTGACACGAGCACTTGCCAAGGAACTTGCACCGAGTAATATTCAGGTGAATGCAATCGCCTGCGGTGTGATTGACACAGAAATGAATGGTCGTTTGAACGAAGAGGAACGCCAAGACCTTATGGATGAGATTCCTTCCGGACGTTTTGCCGATCCGGCGGAAGTTGCCGAGCTTGCACTGAAGCTCACAGATACGCCGGCTTATATGACCGGACAGATTATTGGAATAGATGGAGGATTTATATGATAGACGTACATCACATTGAACAGATTTCACAGGATTGTTCTCTTACTGAATTCGTTGGAACAACTGTTTTGGATACAATCGGACTTGTTATCCCGGGAATTGACCCTTCACTTCTCGAGAAGATGAATCTAAAAAGGCCATATAAAAGTCTTGGCTGATCAGTTCAAGAACAGGTGCAGCCGGACAGATCAATGCAGCTGACGAGGCTGTCAAGTCCACGAACACGGAGATTGTTTCCATCGAACTTCCTCGTGATACAAAAGGCTGGGGCGGACACGGTTGTTTTATCGTGATCGGCGGAGACAACGTCTCTGATGTGCGCCGTGCTGTTGATATTACACTTGAATATATCGGCAAATATGCCGGTGAGCTCTACATCAGCCAGGCCGGACATCTGGAATTCACTTTCTCTGCCTGTGCAGACAAAGCACTTCATATGGCATTCAACGCTCCGATTGGAAAACCATTTGGATTCTTCTGCGGATCCCCCCCTGCTGCCATTGGACTAGTCATGGCTGACCTCGCTGTGAAATCTTCCCCCCCGGTTGAAGTCATCAAGTACATGACTCCTGACCAGGGAACAAGCCATTCGAATGAAGTGATTGTCGCAGTAACCGGGGATGCGGATGCCGTTAAGAATGCAGTTCTTACCGCAAGAGATGTAGGTCTTCAGCTGCTTGTCTCCATGGGAAGTTACCCTGAGAGCCCGGCAACACCGTATCTGCAGTAGGATTTAACTATACAGAAACACTATATAATATCACGCGAACTCCAAGGACAGTCTTTCCTCTGTTCTTATAAGAAAAACCGTAAGATGAAGCTCATTTCCTGCTTCTCTTACGGTTTTGTTATCTATCTATTTATAATCTCCCATAAATATCCTGCGGCACATACGCCTTAACCTCAATTCCTTCCGGCACATATTCTTCAGATAACAGCTGTCCCTTACTGCGGATCAGCTGAATCTTGCCCGCTTCACTGAAGTCATATAAACGTTCAATATAAATCTGTTCTTTACGGATAATCTCCAATAACGCCTGCTTAAACGCTTCCATTCCCTGCCCGGTCTTCGCAGATGTCGCAATGGAATAATCTGCCTGAAGATCTTTGTGATTAACCGGATTTTCAACCTTGTCCTGCTTATTAAACAGTGTAACGACCGGTTTTCCTTCTGCTCCAAGCTGTCTGAGTGTCTCATAAACTACATGCATCTGTGCATCCATCTGTGGATTCGAAGCATCAACTACGTGCACAATAATATCCGCATACTTTGCTTCTTCCAGTGTACTCTTAAATGCCTCTACTAAATGATGTGGAAGCTTGTTGATAAATCCAACCGTATCCGTAAGAAGGATTTCCTGTGTATTATCCAAGGTCAGTGCTCTCGTTGTTGTATCCAATGTTGAGAAAAGCATCGCATCCTCCAATACTCCTGCCTGTGTCAGTGCATTCTCAATACTGCTCTTCCCTGCTGAAGTATAACCTACTAACGCTGCTACTTTCAGTCCTGACTGCTTTCTCTGTCCACGAATCAATTCTCTGTGGCGCTCTACATCTTTCAATTCCTTCTTCAGTCTGCTGATACGTTCTCTGATCAGACGGCGGTCCATCTCCAGTTTTTTCTCTCCCGGTCCTCTTGTTCCGATTCCTCCGCCGAGTCTGGAAAGAGATTTTCCAAGTCCTGCCAATCTTGAAGCACGGTACTTTAACTGTGCTAATTCTACCTGAATCTTACCTTCTCCTGACACTGCCCTGGCTGCAAATATATCAAGGATCAGAAGTGTTCTATCCATGATTTTACAATCCAGTTCTGCTTCCAGATTCCCCATCTGCACACTTGTCAACTCGTCATCACAGATAATTCCTGTTCCGTGCGTCTCCCACAATAATTCCTTTAATTCCAGAATTTTTCCTTTTCCTATATAAGTTCCCGGATGGATATTTTCTCTTGGCTGGATCATACGGCCGACAACTTCTGCACCTGCTGTCTTCGCAAGCTCTCCAAGCTCATCCAGGGATCGTTCTGCCTGATCAGATCCATCCGTATCTACCGCAATGAGAATTACCCTCTCTTTTATTTCATCCATTGATATCATATTTTCTTTTCCTTATCTACTTATCATGATCTGCTAATATGCAACCTGCCCTGCTACTGACCGCAGTAACCTTTTTATCTTGTCTGAAGGAACTCTGCTTCCTTACTCACAGAATCATCTTCCGGGAAATCTGCCTGATACTGTTTCATCGCACTCTTTGCATTTTCCCAGTCTGCCTGTTGTTCGTAGCAGACAATCACATTATATTCCATTTCTTGAAGAAGTGCTGTATCTGCTTTCGTTTTGTCATCTCCTGTCTTGCTTTCTGCAAGTGCGATTCCAGCCTGGAAACATTCGAGTGCCTTCGCATAATCTTCCGTCTTCATTGCGCAAACTGCGGTCAGATTATAAAGTTCCTGCGTCTGCTCTGCTCCCTGATCCAATGCGGTCTGAAATGCTTCCAATGCCTTGTCATACTCTTTCTGCTCGTAATAAGTCATCCCAAGTCCCTGATATCCATCTGCCGCAACTTCTTTATTCTCATTCTTAGTTGCCTCTTCAAATGCCGTCTCTGCCGCATCATATCTTCCTTCACCAAGTGCTTCTGTCCCGTCCTTGACCACATTTCCACAGCCGGATGCTAAACAAGTCACACCAGCTAACATCAAGACTGCCAGTTTTTTCTTATCATCATCTATTTTCCTCATCTTTCTATGCTAAATATCTTTCATATTTTCCATTCTTCTATTGCTATAGTATACCGAACCTATAGAAAATCATCAAGCCCCCCCATCGCCAAAGGCGATTTGAAATAACGAGATGCGTTGCTGGTCGCACATCGTATAAACAGTAACACAATCACTTTTAACAACAAGAGCTGTGAAAATATGAATCTCTCATTTCCCACAGCTCACTTCGTTTATTACAGTTTTATATTTTCTACAGATTACTGTCTTATGTTACAATCTCTGTCACTTTTTCCTGTACTTTCGAATCTTTATATTCTTTGTTATTTCCAAGAACATCTCTGCACACATCATTCATCAGTTCTTCATTCACCTGAATCTGATCCTTATCCTGTTGGGCAATGCATTCCTGGATTGCCTCATTCAATGAAAGCATCTTATCATCCAGCTCTGATACCATCTTCGCGCATTCCTGCAGATCCTTGCTGATATACTCCGGTGCATTTCCTTCAAATTTGTAGTAGATCTTATGTTCAAGGCTTGCCCAGAAGTCCATTGCAATGGTTCGGATCTGAATTTCAACCTTCGTGTCTACTACACTATCCGAAAGAAATATCGGCACAGAAACTAACATATGATAACTTTTATATCCACTTTCTTTTGGATTCTTAATATAATCCTTAATTGAAAGAACTTTCAAATCGCTTTGATTCCCTATCATCTCTGCCAGACGATATATGTCTGATGTAAATGAACAGATCAATCTTACTCCTGCAATATCATTCACATAGCGAACCATGTTCTCTATGGACGTCTCATGTCCATACCTCTTCAGCTTTTTCACAATACTGTCCGGTGTCTTGATCCTTGTCTTAATATGTTCAATCGGATTATACTGATGTACATGCTGAAATTCATCATTAAGAATCTCCAGCTTTGTACCAACTTCTTTCAACGCTGCATTATACAGGAAAATGATTGTCTTCCAGCTGTCAACATCTTCATAACTCTTTAGCGCAGCTTCTACCTGTTGTTCACTTCTCATAGCAGTCATCCCCCGGTCTGTTTATATATCTTAAGTATAACATACTCCCATTTTTCTGTCACAGAATTCACTTCTTTTTTAGAGATATTTTAGTGTTACTGTAATAGTATCTTTCCAATCTCTGTAATCCATTTTCTGCCTACAGCTCCAGTTTCATATCTCCCTGGCGAATCCAGCCCTTCTTTCTCATAAATTCTGAAATTCCAAGTGTGATCACTGCCGGAAGTACAAACTGGATTACAATGATCTTCACCAGAACAATCATCGGATCTTCTGTCTGGATCATCACCTGCCATGTCATCAACGGACCAACCAGTCCGGCTGTTCCCATTCCGGATCCGGTTGCATTATTCGTCATATGAAGTAACATTGTACTTACAGGTCCTAAAATTGCGCTTGACAAAATGGATGGAATCCAGATCAATGGATGTCTCATAATATTCGGTACCTGAAGCATAGAAGTACCAATTCCCTGTGCCAGAAATCCACCAATCTTATTCTCTCTGTAGCTTGCAACTGCGAATCCGATCATATTGCAGCAACATCCAACCGTAGCTGCTCCAGCCGCAAGACCTGACAGATTCAGGATTACCCCCCCAAAGCCGCGGAACTGATCGGCAATGTCAGGATCATTCCCATCAAGACCGAAACTACGATTCCCATAAGGAACGGCTGCTGTTCTGTTCCCCCCCAGTTAATCAAGGAACCCAGCCAGTTCATAAAGGAAGAAATCGGTGGTCCGACAAACAAACCAACAACTGCACCAACACCAATGCAGATCAATGGTGTCAGGATAATATCGAGTTTCGTTCTTCCTGTAACTAAAATCCCAATCTCAATTGCCACATAAGCTGCCACGAAAGCTCCCAGTGGTTCACCCGGTCCGACTAATACAATATTCCCATCTACAAGCACCTGACCTGCCAGAATCTTCCCCGCGAATGCTCCGATCATACCAACAACAGCTGCACAAACTGTAACAAGCTGCTGAGCCTCCAGCTTCCTTGCTACTCCGACACCAATACCTGCTCCTGTAAGCGCTGCAGCAACTTTCCCGATCAAATAAATTAAATCTCCATAATTTCCTCCAACAAACATTCCAATCTGCTGGATGATTGTTCCTATGATCAATGTCGCAAACAAGCCCTGCGCCATTCCGCTGAGTCCGTCAATAAATATTCTCTTCATCGCTCTTCTAGTCCTCCTTATACAGGACGCCCCATTCCTGTCCTTCCTTCTTCCAGGTGTCCCTCTTCAACGCATTGCCTTCCTCATCACAAAGCTCCGGGATCTGATCTACGGTATCCATCCGGTAGTCTGTCAGAAGCCAGCTTACAATATTCACATTATCCTTTCGTCCAATCACCATCTCCGGCACAAGCACAGAGAGCATCTGCTCCAGGAAATCAATTTCCACCTGGTTCTCTTTCGAATAAAGCAGTACATTTTTGTAAATCATAAGATAAACACCTTTGCACTGTTCTTCTTCAATATCCATATAAACGGACTGGAATTTCTGTTCAAATCCGAATTCATCAATCAGATGAAAGATTGCCTGTCCATAACTGTCTTCTTCCAGATAACTTCCCAGTATTTCTCTGTCTGTCTCTGTACATTCTCTAATCATAACTGCTCTCCAATCATTCTATCAATTACTATATTGCTGTTACCATTACCGTGTTACTGTTCACACGATGTGCAAACAGTAACATTACCGTTCCACTATACCAAAAAGTCTCTAAAAAAGAAATGACTTTTTGTTTTTCTTATGTTAGGATACAAGAGACAGGTATTTTCAGAAGATCCGATAGTTTCTTCTGCTGCCGGAAAGGAGTCTATTATGTTTCGTTTATGGGGAAAAGAATTTAAAGACAACCGCATGCTTTGCGATACTGTTATCTGCGATGAGACAGACGACACACGTACACATAAGATCTTTCATGCACTCGACAAGATCTGCTATGAATTTGATCTGAGCAAGCCGATCTGGCTCGACTCAACGATCAATGAGTTCAAGCGCCATGCCAAAGCTCGTTTCTATCAGGACAATTTTGTCGATGAGATCGACTTTGACTATCTGGAGATTCAGATTATTGAAGAATAACACTCGGTAGCGCACAAAAGATAGATTGAAAATAGCTTCTAAAATCCGCTTCAAATTTTTTGAAAAAATTCAAAATTAGTGTTGACATTTTCCAATATCCGTTATATAATCTTTTTTGTTGTGAGCGATACAACAGAGCAAACAACAAAATGTGCGATTAGCTCAGCTGGATAGAGCGTCTGACTACGGATCAGAAGGCCGGGAGTTCGAATCTTCTATCGCACGCTATAGAGACTGTAAGGAAATTTCCTTACAGTCTTTTTGTATCTTTGGAAAATCTCACTTCAAAGGATCCTCTCCGAACAGACGCCCAAAAATTTACCCAAAATCAAGCAAAGGCGGTGCCGGATTCAAGTTCACATATAAGCAACTCAAATTTGCACCGCCTGACCTGATTCAAAATTCCATTATAACTGTTCCAACAACACTCTATTTTGAAAATCTCTCTGCCTGCGCCTCAATCAGTGCCTTGTCATCAAAATAATTGATCTTCATAGCATCTTTTACTTCTTTCAATGTCTGTGCTGCAACAGCCTCTGCCTTCTCGCTTCCCTTTTTAAGAATCTCGTAGATTGCAGGAATGTCTTTCTGAAGTTCTTTTCTTCTGTTGCGGATTGGCTCCAGTTCTGCCTGAAGAACATTGTTCAGGAATCTCTTCACTTTCATATCTCCAAGTCCGCCTCTCTGATAATGTGCTTTCAGCTCATCCAGATTCTGATATTCTGGCAGGAATTCCGCAAAATACTCTGGTTTACAGAATGCATCCAGATATGTGAATACAGTATTTCCTTCCAGACTTCCAGGATCTTCCACACGGATATGATTCGGATCAGTAAACATGCTGAATACTTTCTTCTTAATATCTTCAGATTCCTCTGACAGATAAATACAGTTACCCAGAGACTTACTCATCTTCGCCTTCCCGTCAATTCCCGGGAGACGAAGGCATGCTTCATTCTCCGGAAGAAGAATCTTCGGATCGATCAGTGTATCTCCATAAACGGAATTAAATTTGTGTACAATCTCCTTTGTCTGCTCAAGCATCGGGAGCTGATCTTCTCCTACCGGTACAACAGTAGCCTTGAATGCTGTAATATCTGCTGCCTGGCTGATCGGATATGTGAAGAATCCAACCGGGATACTTGCCTCAAAATTTCTCATCTTGATCTCATTCTTTACAGTAGGATTTCTCTGCAGTCTTGAGACTGTCACAAGATTCATGTAATAGAATGATAACTCTGTCAGTTCCGGTACCTGTGACTGGATAAACAGAGTAGACTTCTCCGGATCCAATCCACAAGCCATGTAGTCTAATGCTACTTCGATAATATTCTGACGTACCTTTTCCGGGTTATCAGCATTATCAGTCAATGCCTGTGCATCTGCGATCATAATAAAAATGTCATCAAAATCTCCTGTATTCTGTAATTCAACACGACGACGCAGGGAACCCACATAATGTCCTACGTGTAATCTTCCTGTCGGTCTGTCACCAGTAAGCATAACCTTCTTCATGCTCTAGTCCTCCTAAATCTCATGTAATACTTTATTCGTAACTGTCAGGCTAATCTGCCCACAGTAATTCACTGGTTTTTATTATAACATTTCCCCCCCAGATGCTTTTCTATAGAAACTTCTGTATATTCGGCTATATTCTATGCTAAGGACTTTCCTAATATACAAAAAAGTGCCCTTGACCTCATCAGCCAAAAGCACTTCCTGTAATTCTTTTTCTAACTCTTACTTATTCTGAAATACCGGACGCTTTGAATATCCCGGAACTTTCTTCGTCTCTTCTGCATATACCCACTGATACAACAGATAAGCCATAATAAATGCTCCTGTCACATCAAGTACGGAATGCTGCTTCAAGAACATGGTCGCCATTATGATCAATGCTCCAAGCACATATGCTCCGATACAAACAGCTTTGTGTTTCTTAAGTGCCTGACTCTTACGGATTGCAATACATGCGCACAGAGTATTAAACACATGAAGACTTGGAAATACATTCGTACACGTATCTGTCCGATACAGCATCCGAACTGCATCTACAAAAATATTATCCCGTTCAAACACAACCGGTCGCAAATCCTGACCATTCGGAAAGACGGAACAAATAATAAGGAAAATTGTCATTCCTGCAAACGAAATCTTCGCCAGTTTGTAAAATCCCTGTACATCTGTAAAGAAAAAATATAAAAATGTAGCTGCGATAAATACAAACCATAACATATACGGTACAATAAAATATTCAATAAAAGGAATTTCTTCATCTAATGCTGTCTGCACCACATGATAATTCATCGTCACATGTTTCTCAAGAAATAAAAACCACGGCATATAGATTAACGCATATAAAAACACCCATGCATGCTTATATCTTTTCATTGTCTCTATGAACTTTATCTTCCATTTCATATCTGACACTCCTCCGCTTTTCATCAAACCGATACAGCACTTGCTACTTCTACGCTATTTTCATTTAACGTTCTTTTTTGATAGGCTCGATTATAGCACTTTTAAAACACAATCTCAACCGACTTCATAAGTTTTTAACATTTCTTTTCTTTTTCTTATGAATTATCAACATCTGTCTCTTCTTTAACTCATCTCAAAAATATACATATCAAAGCTTCTTCTTGCCGCCTTAACATCTTTTTCTCCATGTAGTGTCCATGCCGCTGCCGGCGTTTTAAAAAGAACCCTGTTCAGCCATAATCCCGGATTCTTTCTGTCCGACCACCGGTAAGAAATAAAATCCGGTCTGCACATACAGTTACTCAAAAGATATTTCACACAAAATCTCAAGAGATAATGCGTTGTTCTGTCGTTTTTCGTCAGATTCTCAGATAATTGTCCTCTTGGGATTTCATTCCGATGCTTCTTCATCCAGCGAAGTACCAGGCTGTTAAAGGACTGGATCATGTATTCGCCATGATATTTTCGCAGTTCTTCATCCAATTTTCTGCAAATCTTTGTATCTGTGTTAGGAAGTTTCACCTCGATCAGAAGTGGCACCTTTCCATCTACCAACTGCAGTACTTCTGACAATAGTGGAATCCGCTCTTTTGTCTCCGCAAGTCTGTACTTCTGCATCTCTTCATATGAAGTATCTTCTACTCTGCCCCCCCGTCTTCCACAGATTCTTTCAAATGTATCATCATGAAAAACCACCAACTGGCCATCCTTTGTCAGATGAACATCCAGTTCTATTCCATCTCCGGCTTCGATTGCCGCACGAAATGCCGGAAATGAATTTTCCGGAATTCCACGCTTCTTATCATGAAGTCCTCTATGCGCCCACTTTACGCCAAGAAACGGATGCACTCTTTTTCTGCCCGACAGCCTTGGAGCCAGCAAAAAAATTAAGAAAGCTGGTATTCCTATTACAATACATAACCCAATCGCTAAAACAATCCCTATATGCATCCTGTTTCATCACCTTTCTTCTATTCAACGATCACATTAAGTTTTTCTTTTTCCAGTGAGACTTCTATCTCTTTTGATAAAAAGGAAGGTTCTCCATCTGTATGTAACGGCAGTGCACGATCTGTCACTACCTTTACACTACGACATTTTAATATCGTCACCCCCCCTTTAAATCTTGTATGCTTTCCTGAAAAAGCAGTCGGAAGCAGACACAGAATCTTGAGCTTCGACAGATCCGACACAACCATAATATCAAGAAATCCATCACTTCCGGAAGCGTCCGGACAAAACTTAAAGCCTCCTCCTTCATAAGGAAGATTCATAAATGCTGCAAAATAAGTCCTCTCAAACACTTTCATGCTTCCATCATCCAGTGTCAGTTCAAGTTTCACCGGCCGATCCTTTATAATACGATCCATTGCCACAACCGCATAACTCAGCTTACCGATTTTCAGAAGGTTCAATACACGTTTCCATTTTGAAACACATACTTCATGACAGACTGCAGCATCAAATCCAATACCGGCACTCACTGCAAATCTTCTTCCTTTCCCTTCCCTTTTTAGCACACCTATATCCATCTTTTCAACCTTTTGGGTGAAAGAATTGTGTCCAATGCTTCAAAAGGATCTCCCGGGATTCCTGTTCCTCTTGCAAAATCATTGCTTGATCCAATCGGAATATATCCCAACGTCACTTTCTCCAGTGATTTAATTCCACTTAGTACTTCATTGAGTGTACCGTCGCCTCCAAGAACAACAAACATGTGCTCCTGGCCATCTTCCGTAATCTCTGATGCAATCTTTCCTGCATCCTTTTTCTTTGTTGTCAGATGAATCTGATAATCGATTCTTTTTCTACACAACTCAGGTTCCAACTGTTTCCACAGCATCTCGCCAAGCCCTGAACGAGCCCGCGGATTCACAATAAAGTGATAAATCATCAACTTCCTCCAGTGTACTGTCCAGATACCGCCTTAAAGAACGACTCATGTTGCCCTCGAAATCAGCATTTCCCTCTCTCAGACACCATTCAAATACATTTCCGATCACGATCATCCGGATATCTGTTGTAAATTCGTCAATACTCTCTCTAATGTTAATAATCCCATCCTTTGCAGCCTGCTCTACATAAGCCTGTACTGTCACGATCGGATATGGACGTTCTGTTCTTATCGTCGGATTCAATGCCTGATTCTTTGTATCATAATACCCTGCCATAAATTCTACACCAAGCTCACGGCAATAAGCTACATAATTCAAATAAACACGGACAATTCCGTCCTTTACATCTTCCAGACTTTTCGGTGCCTCCAACAGATCCGGTCCCATCGTAGGCTGGTCTTCTATATAATAAGACAGCAAATCATCTTTTGTCTTAAAGTGATGATAGAAACTTCCGTTCGACACGCCTGCTTCTTCACAGATATTCTTGATTGACAATTTTTCATATCCGTTCTTCTGAAGAATCTTCTTCGCCGCCTGAAAGATTTTTTCTTTTGTTTCCTGTGATTTTTTCTGCTGCTTCGATAATTCTGTTTTTGTATTCATTTCTGCTAAAACTCTCCCGTATGCATTTTAAACTATGAGAGATATTATAACATATTTCGCCCTTTTTTTCAACAAAACCGAGTGAGCTCTATTTTTCATTTTCAGCCCGCATAATATTTCACAGTATTCCCATCCTCTTCATTTATAAATATGCAGAAAATGCACTTGGGATCGCATAATGTTTCTCAAGATCCTTCTTTCCCGCAAATATGATCTCCGGATTCTGAAATTCTTTTTCCAACTCATCCACCAAAATCTCATATCCGGTCATATGCCATTCCACATGACTGAAAATGTGCTTCGCCTCTGGCAGCTTCTTCACGCGCACCGGCGTAAGACCTGACTCTTTTGCATATTCTATAACTTCTTTTTGTGTCAAATGTCCCTCTACATTAGGAAATTCATACAATCCTGCAAGGAGTCCTTTTCCCGGTCTTTTGCGAATCGCAATTTCCTCATTATCACAGAATCTTAGAATCGTTCTTTTCTCGATCCTTCGCTCTTTCGCCTTTTTCTTGACCGGATAATCCATCTGGCATTCATCCTGATATGCAAGACAAAATCCCCCTTATCGGACAGCTCTCACACTTTGGTTCTCCATTCGGCAGACAGACGATTGCCCCCAAGTTCGATCAATCCTTGATTAAAATCTCCCGGTGCCTCTGCCGGAATCACCTGTTCAAGCATATGTTCTATCTTTGTCCTTGTACTTGCTTTCATAATGTCATCACTGTCTTCCAGAAGCCTTGTAACCACACGAAAAACATTGCCATCTACCGCTGGTTTCTGCTGATGATAAACAAACGAGCTGATCGCACCGGCTGTATAACTGCCAATTCCCTTCAACTTTTTTATCTCTTCAAATGTATCCGGGAATACACCATTATATTCTTCCATTACCTGTTGTGCTGCTGCCTTTAAATTCCTCGCCCTGTTGTAGTAGCCAAGTCCTTCCCACAGCTTAAGCAGTCTGTCTTCCGGCACTTCAGCCAACGCTTTGATATCCGGCAGTTCTTCCAGGAATCGTGTGTAATAAGATTTAACTGCTTCCACTCTCGTCTGCTGCAGCATAATCTCTGAAATCCAGACCCGATACGCATTCACATGCTTCCGCCATGGAAGATCTCTCTGATTCTCCCGAAACCACTCGACAAGAGGTTCTACCATATCATGTAATCTCTCACATTCCCCAAATTCTACTTTGCAATTTTCCTTTTCATTACATTTCATTCAATACGATTTCCTTATATATAAAAATATCTGTTTAATATTGTAACACAATACCAAACAGATATTCTATAGATAAAATATTTTTCTTTTAAAGAATCTTTGAAAGGAACTCTTGAAGTCTTGGATCTTTCGGATGTTCAAAGAATTCTGCCGGGGGGGCAGCTTCTTCCTTAATCTGACCGTCATCAATGAAAAGAACTCTTGAAGCAACCTCACGGGCGAATCCCATCTCATGAGTAACAACAACCATTGTCATTCCCTCTTTTGCCAGATCTTTCATCAGCTCAAGAACTTCCCCTACCATTTCCGGATCAAGTGCTGAAGTTGGCTCATCAAAAAGAATCACGTCAGGATTCATAGCCATGGAACGGATAATCGCAACACGCTGTTTCTGTCCACCGGAAAGTGTAGACGGATACACATCCGCTTTGTCTTCCAGGCCGATTCTCTTCAAAAGAGCCATTGCCTGCTCCTTTACTTCTTTCTTAATCTGATCCTTTGTCTCAGTGATTGGAATTAACTCTTCCTTCTTGTTACTTCCACGGAACAGATTTTTAAATTTGATCATACGGTTCTTTTTCTTCGCCTTGTCGATATCCTTACATCTTAAATAGGCAGGCGCCATCATAACATTCTGAAGAACCGTTTTATTATTATAAAGATTAAAATGCTGGAAAACCATTCCCATATGACGGCGGTGTACATTAATATCAACCTTCATATCTGCGATATCAACACCATTGAAAATAATACTTCCGCCTGTCGGGTCTTCCATACAGTTCAGGCATCGCAGAAATGTACTTTTACCGGAGCCGGATGGTCCGAGCACCGCAACGATATCGCCTTTATTGATCGTAACATTGATTCCCTTCAGAATCTCTTTGTCCCCAAAGCTTTTTTGCAGATTAATTACGTCTATCACTCTTCTTCAGGCTCCTTTCTAATAATTTAACAAGTAATGTGATCACAAGCACAAGTGCAATGTAAATCAACGCCATAACAAGATATGGCACCATGAATTCGTAGCTGTTACTTCCGATAAAGTTGAAGGCAACATAAAGATCTGCTGCACCGACAAAACTTACTACTGAAGTTTCCTTAATCAAGGAAATAAACTCATTTCCAAGTGTTGGAAGAATATTCTTAACCGCCTGCGGAATCACAATCTTCATCATACTTGTTCCAAAGCTGAGTCCAACCGCTCTTCCGGCTTCCATCTGTCCCTGGTCAACAGACTGAATTCCACTTCGCATAATTTCAGAAATGTATGCACCACTATTCAAACCAAATACAACCATAGAAACCTGCACTCCGGTAATCTTTACTCCAAAGATCGGAAGGAGTACATAGTAAAAAATAAGGAGCTGAACTACGATAGGAGTTCCTCTGAATAATGCAACGTAAAAGCTGCAAATATGATTCAATACTCTCGGAAGAGTTTTATATTTCGGAATCACACGGACTGTAGCAATCAAAGTACCGATCACAATACCGATGATCAGACCGGTGATTGCGATCAAAAGAGTGTTCTGCAGACCCTGAACTACTTTCACATAGCCATTCTGATTCAGAAATATATCAATAAATTTGTCTACTTTCTGACTAAAATTACCCATTTGTTTCCTTTCCCCCCCAAAAAGAGGAAAATGCATGCATTATCTTCTGCCTGTATTTTCCTCGTAAATAAATTCTGTTATTTTAGCTGCTGTCTACGAAATCTTTGCGAACATTTACTGTACTGCGTTGATTGCTGTTGTGATCGCTGCTGCCGGTGCTGCATCAATGATTACATACTGAATGTTTCCGTTGAGCATATCCTGAACTGCAAGAGATCCGCTCTTGTATGTTACACATTTTGCAGGAAGTCCCGGGAATCCCCCAATCTTCGCTTCCTTCAATGTAGTACTGACCTGTTGTTCCCTGCTGAACACCGATCTGATCAGAAGACTTTGTCTCTGCGAGCTTAGCTGCAACATCGTCAGCTGTTTTGCAGTCGTCGAATGTTGTAACGTTGCTTGGAACGATTAGACGCTGAGATGCTGAGTAGTAAGAATCTGTAAATGTAACATATCCTTCTCTCTCTTCGTTGATTGTAAGACCAGCCATAGCGATATCACATTTCTGCTGACTTACTGACAGACAAACCGCATCGAAATCCATGTTCTGGATTACAAGCTCTTTACCAAGTTCATCCGCAAGAAGCTGTGCGATCTCCATGTCGATTCCGTAATAATCATCACCTTTTGTATACTCGAATGGCTCGAAAGCT
Source organism: Mediterraneibacter faecis JCM 15917 (assembly GCA_001312505.1). GTDB lineage: Bacteria > Bacillota > Clostridia > Lachnospirales > Lachnospiraceae > Mediterraneibacter > Mediterraneibacter faecis. The sequence goes on along the minus strand of BBDW01000002.1, from coordinate 180,894 downwards.
GCGTTTGTAGCTACAACGAGCTGATCTTTAGATGTATCAAGTGTTGCTGATTTTACTGCTTCCGGCTCTCCGTCTGAGAAATACTTTTTGCAGATCTCATCAAGTGTTCCATCTGATTTAATCTTTGCAATGAATTCATTTGTCTTCTCAAGAAGCTCCGGCTGATTCTTGTCCACGCCAAATGCATATTCTTCATTTGTAAGGTCAATATCAATTACCTTTGCTGTTACTGTCTCTCCTTTACTTCCGCATCCTGCCAGCATGCTGACTGCCAGTGCTGCAGTGAGGAATACTGATAAAAACTTCTTCATATTAAGACCCTCCTGTTTTATCTTGTTTTGCATAAAAATTCATAACATGTTTATAATTATAACATGCTTTTTATAAAATGCAAGAGGTAATTATGCACTATTTCTTGCACAAATACAAAATTTTACTGTTCACAATACACTGTGAACAGTAAAGAAAAGCTATAATATGCATATTATTTGAATAAAGCCTGAATACCAAAGAATAAAAATACAATAATACCAAGTACAATTCTGTAATATCCAAATGCTTTGAAGTCATGGTTCTTAATATATTTCATCAGGAACTTGATCGCTATAACAGATACTGCAAAGGATACGATCATTCCAAGAAGAAGCAGGAATACCTGCATCGGGGGGGTAAATGCCAGACCGAATTTAAACAACTTCAGTGCACTTGCTCCGAACATAACCGGAATTGCCAGGAAGAATGTAAACTCTGCTGCCACACCTCTTGAAACCCCCCCAAGTGCAAGCGCTCCTACGATTGTTGCTCCGGATCTGGATGTTCCAGGGATCATCGCCATCATCTGGAAGACTCCGATCAGAAGAACTGTCTTCACAGAAAGCTGGGAGAGTCTTTTTACTTTCGGTTCTCTTGTCTCATTACGTTTTTCAATTATAATGAATAAAATACCATAAACGATCAGCATCAATGCAACAACATATGCATTACTCAGTTTTGATTCAATCAGGTCGTTCAGCAACACTCCTCCGATCAGTGCCGGAATTGTTCCGATCACTACTTTAATCCATAATTGAATTGTCATCTTCTTTTGTTTCTCCGTCTTCGTCGGTGAAAATGGATTCAGCTTATGGAAATAAATTACTACGACCGCCATAATAGATCCGAACTGGATCACCACATTGAACATATTCGTAAATGCCTCGCTCTGCTTCAGTTGGATCAGCTGCTCTACCAAAATCAGATGACCTGTACTACTGATTGGAAGCCACTCTGTGATTCCCTGCACAATTCCTAAAATGATAACCTTTAATACTTCTAACATGATTCCCCCTCCTCGTTTCAGGACAAACTTCTCGATGGCCTTTGCAGCCCCCTCATCATTGTTGCTCTCCGTAATATAATCAGCTACAGCTTTGACCTTTTCTTCGGCATTCGCCATGGCAACCCCCAAATCCAACTTCCTTGAGCATTGCGATATCATTATCGCCATCCCCCACACGCCATGATCTCTTCCCGCCTGATTCCAAGCATCTTGCCAAGATTCACAAGTCCGGTTCCTTTATTTACACCAACTGCATTGATTTCTATATTATATTGAAGAGAGCCAACCAGTTCAAAGACGCCTTCTCGCTCCAGCTCTTTCCATGCCTCTTCTCTCTCTTCCATATCTGCAAACAACATCTGTACTTTATCAAGATTCCCTTCTTTTTCATCCAGCAGATCTTCCAGTCTGTCTACCGCTATTCGTGTTCTCAGAAAATAATCCCACATGTTCGGATTCTTATGATACTTTCTCACCTGCGCGATCTCATCTTTCTGAGCATATCCCTGCCCATCAAAATAAACTTCCAACAGAGTGTCATATTTTCTTCCGATTGCAATTGCTTTTTTTGCTGCTTCTTTGGATAACAGATGTTCTTCCAGTACCTTTCCGGTTCTCGTCTCGATAATCCTTGCCCCCCCATTCGCAGTCAGTGCATAATCCATCCCCGGAAGCTCACGTAATTCTTCCGGAACTCCTGTCCATGGTCTTCCGGTTGCAACAAGAACAACTGTACCATGCTGCAATGCCTCTCCGATCACATTCTTCGTATAAGGAAGAAGTTCCTTCTTATCTGTAAGAAGTGTTCCATCGAGATCTAATCCAACAATCTTAATTTCCTTTTTTTCCATACTTTTTTCCTTATCTTCTGTATTTTCTATCCGTCAATTGTTACAAAAAGCAATATCTTTTTAATCATTTCGTAAAACAATCATAAAATATTTCGTGCCAATTTGATTAATTCTCTGTTTTATAGTATAATAGGTTTTCAACAACTATGCAATGTCATTTAAAGAAAGGATATTGAGATTATGGCATTTTACAAAAAAAGCAAGTTACATACGGGCACCGCGCTCATTTGTTCCCTTGCAATTGTATTTTCTGCACTTCCAGTCTATGCTACAGACACGATAGACAATCTGCAAAACCAGACCTCTGCCCTTGAGAACGAGTTAAAAGGCATCAACCAGGATATCCTCACCCTGAGTGAGAAGATATCTGATACTGAGATGCAGGTTGAGCTCCTCAACAGTGATATAGACAAAACACAGGATGATCTTGAGAAAGCGCAGAAAAACGAAGATCAGCAGTATGAAGATATGAAAAGCCGTATCAAATATATGTATGAGCACGGAAGTGCTACAATGCTTGAGATGCTTTTCTCAGCAGAAAATATGTCAGATTTTCTAAACAAAGCTGATTTTATTGAAAATTTAAGTAACTACGACCGCAAAGCTCTGAACAATCTGAAAGATGTTCACCAGCAGATTGCCGATCAGAAAGCAGACCTGGAAGCACAGCAGGCTTCCATGAAAGATTTACAGAATCAATTGCAGACACAGCAGACACAATTACAGGCAAAAGCTGCTGCAACTTCTACTAATTTGAATGAGGTAAATGCAAAACTGCAGAAAGCCAAAGAAGAAGAGGCAGCTCGTCAGGCAGAAGAAGCCAGGAAACAGGCGGAAGCCGCTGCGAAAGCCGAAGCAGCCGCAAAAGCTGAGGCTGCTGCCAGTGCGAACAAAGCGAATACTTCCAGTTCCTCTGGGAACTCCGGCAATTCAGGTTCCTCATCCTCCGGAAGTTCAAGTTCTTCTGGTGGCTCCAATAGTTCCGGATCTGCCATTGCGTCTGATGACCTTACACTTCTTGCAGCAATCCTGCAATGTGAGGCCCACTATGATTACGACTCTATGCTTGCAGTTGCTACAGTCATTATGAATCGTGTATATAGCAGTCGCTTTCCGAATTCTATTCATGATGTCATCTATGCCCAAGGACAGTTTGCTCCTGTATGGACAGGTTCCTTAGACCGTGTATTAAAGCAAGGTCCACGAAGTCTTTCTATCCAGGTTGCACAGGATGCGATCAACGGAGCTCGTCTTGCTGCCGTAGCCGACTGTTATTACTTCCTGTACGCACCATCGACAAGCAGAACCGGTGTTGTAATTGGCGATAACGTTTTCTTTACAAGTTGGTAAAATAATAAAAAGAAGATTAAGAAGCGCCGGAAGATTTCATTTTCATCTTCCAGCGCTTCTTTTTTAGAAACAACTCTATTTTCTACTGATAATCAACAACATCAATCCATCTCATCAGAAAATCTTTTTCAAGTTCATTTTCTTTAGATAACTGTGCTGCTGCCACAATCGGAAGCCACTGCTGTACATACTGCATTGCTGTATCACTCTTCTTGCAGAACAATTTCAGATAGAGATCTGCTACTTTCTGATCTTTCAGTGCGAAAAGCAAATATGTCATTGCTGCATCTGCACTTGCATTTCCCTGTGTTGCATGAGCCCAGTCAACTACAGTCATCTTTCCATTCTTTCCTACGATCACATTACTCGGATTAAAGTCTCCGTGACATACTTTATTATGCTTTGGCATACTCTCAAGTCTTGTCAGAAGTTCATAACGTGTAGTCGCATCAAGATCTTTCAATCCATTGATCTGACGAGCTAATTTATCTTTCATTCCTTTCAGAAGCGGTGATTTCTTACTCTGAACCTGTAACTGGAGATCAACAAAGTCTTCCATATATTTTTCCAGATTCTTCATATCAGATTCCATCATGTCCTCAAGTGTCTTACCTGCTTTGTACTCAATAGCAATTGCCCACTTTCCATCAATCTGAGTTACTTCTTTTACCTTCGGAATGTCCAGACCTGTCTCTTCCACTCTTGCAGTATTCAGAGCCTCATTAAATACATCTGACTTCGGATGTCCTTCATTAAAAACTTTCACGATACAATCATCACATTTATAGACTGATTTGTAAGCACGTTTCACGATGAGATTTTTTTCTTCTAACTTCATAATATAGACCTCCTTATATCTTGAACGCTCCTTCTTGTCTGCTCTTGTTTTATCTCAGCTCTGCGGGGCTGTTCCTTTTGCCTTACGGCTCTTACTTTGTTTTGATGATGTCATTATATCTCACAATTTTTAGAAATAAAACCCCTTTAGAGCAAGTTTGTGCAGTTTTTAACAAGATTTTTTGTCTCTTATATATTGTCTATTTATTAACAATCATAAGCTTTAGCTCGTTGCTCACGTAAAAAAGAGACAGAACAATGCTTTTCAACATCATTCTGTCTCTCTTCGTATATTTTAGATTCTAACGGTCATATGCCTGCTTATGCAATGCGATTTATTTTCCGTAGTAGCATTTCAGGTACAGATCTTTGATCTCCTGGATGAGTGGGTATCTTGGGTTAGCTCCTGTACACTGATCGTTGAATGCCTGCTCTGACATTTCATCAAGTGTGTCAAGGAAGTACTTCTCATCAATGCCGTAATCTTTGATTGTCTTCTTGATTCCGATCTTCTCTTTGAGTTCTTCAAGTTTAGCGATGAAGTTCTCAAATACTTCTTTATCATCTTTACCTGTGCATCCTGCGAAGCGTCCGAGTTCTGCGTATCTTGCAAGTGCATGTGGGTACTGATACTGTGAGAATGTTCCCATCTTTGTCGGAACTTCTGCTGCATTGTATCTCATAACCTCTGTAAGGATTACTGCGTTAGCAACACCGTGCGGCAGGTGGTGGAAAGCACCAAGCTTATGAGCCATGGAGTGGTTAACACCAAGGAATGCATTTGCGAATGCCATACCAGCCATACAGGAAGCGTTTGCCATCTCTTCACGAGCCTTCGGATCGTTTGCTCCGTTCTCGTATGCAGATGGAAGGTTCTCGAATACAAGCTTAACAGCCTTCATAGCAAGACCATCTGTGTAATCTGTTGCCATGATAGATACATATGCCTCGATTGCATGTGTCATAACGTCGATACCTGAAGCACTTGTCAGTCCCTTCGGCTGTGTCATCATGTTGTCTACGTCTACGATTGCCATGTTTGGAAGCAGAGCGTAGTCAGCGATTGGCCATTTAACACCTGTGTCAGCGTCTGTGATGATTGCGAATGGTGTTACCTCAGAACCTGTTCCTGAAGATGTTGGGATAGCTATGAAGTAAGCTTTCTCTCCCATCTTAGGGAATGTAAATACTCTCTTACGGATGTCCATGAAGTCCATAGCCATATCTTCGAAGTTTGCTTCCGGATGCTCATACATGATCCACATGATCTTACCTGCGTCCATTGCAGATCCACCACCAAGAGCGATGATTGTATCTGGCTCGAACTGTCTCATCTGGTCAACACCCTTGCGTGCACACTGAAGTGTCGGGTCTGGTGCTACTTCGAAGAAGCATGTATGCTGGATTCCCATTTCATCTAATTTATCTTCAATCGGTTTTACATATCCGTTCTTGTAAAGGAAGGAGTCTGTTACGATAAATGCTTTCTTCTTATGCATTACTGTTCCAAGCTCATCCAGTGCAACCGGCATAGAACCTTTCTTGAAGTAAACTTTCTCAGGTGTTCTGAACCACAGCATATTTTCTCTCCTCTCTGCAACTGTCTTGATGTTAAGCAGATGTTTTACTCCTACGTTCTCTGATACAGAGTTTCCACCCCATGATCCACATCCAAGTGTAAGGGACGGAGCCATCTTGAAGTTATAAAGGTCTCCGATTCCACCGTGAGAAGAAGGTGTGTTGATCAGTACACGGCAAGTCTTCATTGCTGCTGCATGTTTTGCAATCTTCTCTGTCTCTGCCGGATGTACGTAGAGTGAAGATGTATGTCCATATCCACCGTCTGCTACAAGCTGAGCTGCTTTCTCAAGAGCCTCATCAAATGTTTTAGCTTTGTACATACCAAGTACCGGTGATAATTTCTCATGTGCAAATTCTTCTGAAATATCTACAGATTCAACTTCTCCGATCAGGATCTTTGTATTCTTCGGTACATCAACGCCTGCCATCTGAGCGATTTCATAAGCTGATTTTCCTGGGATCTTGCTGTTCAGTGCACCGTTGATGATGATTGTCTTACGAACTTTGTCAAGCTCCTCACCTGGTTTCAGGAAGTAGCATCCTCTGTACTGGAATTCTTTCTTAACTTCCTCATATACGCTTTCAAGTACTGTTACAGACTGCTCAGAAGCACAGATCATACCATTATCAAATGTCTTAGAGTGGATGATTGAGTTAACTGCCATTCTTACATCTGCTGTATCGTCGATGATAACCGGTGTGTTACCAGCTCCAACTCCGAGTGCCGGCTTTCCTGAAGAGTAAGCTGCTTTAACCATTCCAGGACCACCTGTTGCAAGGATGATATCTGCATCTCTCATTACTGTGTTTGTAAGTTCCAGTGATGGAGCATCGATCCAACCGATGATTCCTTCCGGAGCTCCTGCTTTCACTGCTGCATCAAGAACAACTTTAGCTGCTGCGATTGTAGATGCTTTAGCAGCCGGATGTGGCTGATGATGATTGCATTTCTTGTCTTTAAGCAGATCAGTGTTTTAAAAATTGCTGTTGATGTCGGGTTTGTTGTAGGGATAACTGCCGCAACAAGTCCGATTGGCTCTGCGATCTTTTTGATTCCAAATGCCTTATCTTCTTCTACAACACCACATGTCTTTGTATCTTTGTATGCGTTGTAAATATACTCTGCTGCGTAATGGTTTTTGATAACCTTATCCTCGAGAATACCTCTCTGAGTCTCTTCTACTGCAAGTCTTGCAAGCGGGATACGCTGCTTGTTTGCTGCCATAGCTGCTTCATAGAAGATTTTGTCAACCTGCTCCTGTGTAAATGTAGCGAAGATTTTCTGTGCCTCGCGCATCTCTTTCATTTTTGCTTCAAGAGCTTCAACGTTATCAATGAATCCGGTGTTTACTGTCTTTGTCTCTACAGTTTTTGCCGCCTCTTTCTTTGCCATCTGAGTATTCCTCCTGTACTTGAATAAATCATTTTTATAGTCACTGTTTTCGTAACCTGCAAGTTTTATCCGATCGGGTTGTTTTTATGTTTCCCGATTACAGGTATTAGTATACTAGTTCGTTAATTAATTGTCAATGTACCAGTTGTTAAAGTTTTAACGTTATTTTTTTAACATCATTTGTGCAGTTTTCACAAAAGCAAATTTTTACTTGACAATTTTAACTATGAAAAACACTTTAGTAATATGCAAAAAACTCCCATACAGGACATTTCTGTCCTATATGAGAGTCAAAAATCAGCTATATTATCAAATTAAACAAGCTCGATCAGAACTTCCATAGCTGCGTCACCTTTACGCTGACCAATCTTTACGATTCTTGTGTAACCACCGTTACGATCAGCATATTTTGGAGCGATCTCATCAAAGAGTTTTGCAACCATGTCAACATCTTTCATGTTTCTCTTCTCGCCTTCTTTAACAGGGAAGAGAACTTTCAGCATCTGACGTCTAGCGTGCAGTCTGCTTGGCTTATCTTTTTTGATTGTCTTCTCAACTTCGTCATAAACAGTAACTTTCTTACCGTCAACAACTTCTTTCACACGTTTGCCATCAGCATCTTTACGTGCTACTTTAGCCATTACTGTAACTTCTTCGAAGTTATCTTTCTCTTTTACAGCAAGAGCGATCAGGCTTTCTGCCTGCTTACGAATCTCTTTTGCCTTAGCTTCTGTTGTAACGATCTTTCCGTTGTTAAGAAGTGCTGTTACCTGGTTTCTAAGTAAAGCTTTTCTCTGGCTTGCTGTTCTGCCAAGTTTTCTATACTTTGCCATTTCAAATTTCCTCCATTAATTAACATTTGGTTATGCATCTTCGGGCTTACTAATCAAATGCTCCTGCTGTGCTCTTCGGGCTTACCACCAGGATATTCAATCTTCAGCGGGCTGCAATTCACGAAACTGTAATCACAGCCTGTGCAGGACATGAGTGTCCTGATAATTTATCATAGTACGGATATAGAATATTATTCTTCTCCGTGGTTCAGTTCCAGATTGAGTTCTTTCAGTTTTGCAAGAACTTCTTCGAGAGACTTACGACCAAGGTTACGAACCTTCATCATGTCTTCCGGAGTCTTGTTTGTGAGCTCTTCAACTGTGTTGATTCCGGCTCTCTTCAGACAATTGTAAGAACGAACAGAAAGCTCAAGTTCATCAATGCTCATCTCAAGAACTTTTTCTTTCTCGTCATCCTCTTTCTCAATCATAACTTCTGCCTGCTGAGCTACCTCTGACAGGTCGATGAAGAGTTTCAGATGCTCACTTAACACTTTTGCTGCAAGGCTGACAGCCTCATCAGGAGCCATTGTACCTTTTGTCCAGACATCAAGTGTCAGTTTGTCATAATCTGTAACCTGACCTACACGTGTATCCTGAACTGTCAGGTTAACACGATCGATCGGTGTGTAGATAGAATCGATTGGAAGAACACCGATTGGCATATCTTCTGTCTTATTCTTATCTGAGCTTACATATCCTCTTCCTTTTGTGATTGTAAGTTCCATATAAAGCTTGCTGTCTTTGCCACCGCTTAATGTAGCAATTACCTGCTCCGGGTTTACAATCTCAATATCAGAGTCACACTGGATATCAGCACCTGTTACAACGCCTTCTCCTTCGAACTCGATATAAGCTGTCTTCACTTCATCAGACTCAGATGTGTTCTTGATAGCCAGAGATTTCAAGTTCATGATGATCTCTGTCACATCTTCTTTAACACCCGGGATGGAACTGAACTCGTGCAGTACACCGTCGATTTTCACAGAACTGATTGCTGCTCCCGGCAGGGAAGAAAGCATAATTCTTCTCAGCGCGTTACCAAGCGTAGTTCCGTATCCTCTCTCCAGCGGTTCTACGACAAATCTTCCGTATTTCTTGTCATCTGAAACATCTGTAATTTCAATATTCGGTTTATTAAAATCAAACACTACACAGACCCTCCTTATGGGCTTAATATATGTTGAGGGGGGGGTACAAAACTGTATCTAATCAACTTATTCAGATTAGTTAGGATTGCCCTGCATAAATGCCTGCGCAATCCTTTCAAATCATAATTATTGTAAATGTTCAGAGCCAACCTCCAAAATGCTACGCATTTCGTCGGTGTGGCGTATCCGCCAAATAAAATTTCAAAAACAGTCTTAAAAATGCAAGCATTTTATAGCTGTTTTATGAAATTTTGCTTGGCTCTGAACAGTTACAAATTATTATTTAGAATACAGCTCGACGATAAGCATCTCGTCAACCGGTACATCGATTGCTTCTCTGTTAGGAAGCTCTTTTACTGTACCTCTAAGATTCTCAGCGTCTGCCTCAAGCCACTCTGGTACCATGTTTCCAGCTGTAGCTTCAAGAATCTCTTTGTATCTCTGTGAACCTTTTTTGTTCTCTTTGATTTCAATAACATCTCCAGCCTTTACAAGGTAAGATGGGATGTTAACCTGTTTGCCGTTTACAAGAACGTGCTTATGATCAACGATCTGTCTAGCTTCTTTTCTTGTTCTAGCAAGTCCAAGACGGAAAACAACGTTGTCAAGTCTTGACTCAAGGATGATCATAAGGTTTTCACCTGTCATTCCTTCCTGCTGTTTTGCCTTTGCATAGTAGTTTCTGAAAGGTTTTTCAAGAACACCGTAGATGAATTTTGCTTTCTGTTTCTCGCGAAGCTGAAGACCATACTCGCTCATCTTTCTGTTTGCTCTTTTTAACTGTCTGTTAGATTTCTTATTGATTCCGAGATAAATCGGATCCATTCCTAATGAACGGCATCTTTTAAGAACAGGAACTCTATTTACTGCCATTTCTATCCTCCTAATATTATACATGCCAGCGGTACTCATGCCGCTGCGTCAACATTTACTATTAAATAACTGCTTTTCTCATACAGCAGAGTATAATTACACTCTTCTGCGTTTCGGTGGACGACATCCGTTGTGCGGTACCGGTGTTACGTCCTTGATGCTTACTACATCAATTCCGCATGCCTGAAGTGCACGGATTGCTGCTTCTCTTCCTGATCCCGGTCCTTTTACGAATACATCTACTGTCTTAAGACCATGTACTAATGCTGCCTTAGCTGCTGTCTCAGCTGCCATCTGTGCTGCATATGGAGTAGATTTTCTTGAACCTCTAAATCCCAGACCGCCTGCACTTGCCCATGAAAGAGCATTTCCCTGAGCGTCAGTCAGTGTAACAATTGTATTGTTGAATGATGACTGAATATGTGCCTGTCCGCGTTCAACGTTTTTCTTGACACGTTTTTTTGTTACTTTTTTCGCAACTCTCTTAGCCATTTAAACTAACCTACTTTCTTTATTTTATACGATATTATTTCTTCTTATTTGCTACAGTTCTCTTAGGACCTTTGCATGTTCTTGCATTAGTCTTAGTTTTCTGTCCACGTACCGGAAGTCCTTTTCTGTGACGGATTCCACGGTAGCATCCGATCTCTTTAAGTCTCTTGATGTTGAGCTGAATCTCTCTTCTAAGATCACCTTCTACAACCTGAGTCTCATCGATCACTGCGCTGATTTTCTTTACTTCTTCACTTGTAAGATCTCTTACACGAGTGTCAGGATTAACTCCTGCATCCTTTAAGATACGTTCTGCACTTGTTCTACCGATTCCGTAGATATAAGTAAGACCGATTTCTACACGTTTGTCTCTTGGTAAGTCTACACCTGCAATACGAGCCATGTGTCTTTCCTCCATTTTCTTTTCTGGTTTTCTTGTTAATTGTCCCTAATTGAGGCTGCGAATGCGAAATGAGTCTCTTCTTTTTATAAATGAAGTCTGGTGTAACTCATTTACTGCTGCATCCTACCGGAATGTATCCTTCCGATATCCCAGCCCAGGTATGTACGGAAACTACATACCCTTTCCCGGCACGGATCATACTCTCATCCGCCAATGCAAATGCCGGGTATTATAAGCAATATACAATAGCATCTTCCCTCTTTAATATAAAGATGACAAACGTCTGTCAGATGCCCAGACTACATGCTCTGTCGGTACCTGCGGACAGATGCGATGTATCCTTACTGTATATTAAACAGCTCCACACACCTCCTGGCGTGTCATGCTGTCAGCCGCTTGATAATTGCACAAAACATCAGTAGCATCACTCGACTAGGTTCGATAATAGCTCACCAAGTCTCCTGATAGGCTTTCTCACTAAATTCGTGCTACGCTTACGCTTGCACTCATCAAGTGTTCAATGCCTTAGCCCTGGCGCTGTTTGTGTTTCGGGTTCTCACAGATTACTCTGATACTACCTTTTCTTCTAATAATTTTGCATTTTTCACAAATTGGTTTAACTGATGATCTAACCTTCATGTCAAATCCTCCTTCCCTACTTTGCTCTGCCTATATATTCCGGTATTTTTGGACACACCTCTCCAAAAATGACCATTTCATACTTTACCACAAAACATATGGTAAAGTCAAGACCTAAATTAAAAAAGATATTATTTTCTAAAAATACTTTTCAGAAAATAATATCTTTTTATCTTTTCAGATACGGAACGTTGTAAATAACAGCATTCCCGTTATTTGGTGTGTAGAATTCTTACTTGTCTCTCCAGACAATTCTTCCTTTGCTCAGGTCATAAGGTGACATCTCAAGTGTAACCTTATCTCCCGGCAGAATCTTGATGAAGTTCATACGCAGCTTACCGCTGATATGTGCCAGTACAATATGACCATTCTCAAGTTCTACTTTGAACATTGCGTTAGGAAGTTTCTCAACTACAACTCCTTCAATTTCAATCACGTCAGTTTTTGACATTTTTAATCCTCCTGAATGAAATCAACAAAACTTACTCTCCAAGGATCTGAACGATTGCAGCAAATACATCGTTGATATCGATTGTACCATCAACTTCTCTGAGTACTCCTGCTTCTGTATAATAATCGATCAGCGGCTGTGTCTGCTCATGATAAACACCAAGTCTCTTAAGTACTGTCTCTGGTTTATCATCGTCTCTCAAGATAAGCTCTCCGCCACACTTGTCGCAGATGCCTTCTTTTGCAGTCGGAGCATATACGATATGATAAGTAGCACCACAATCAACACAAGCTCTTCTTCCAGACATACGGTTTACAATATTCTCATCTGGAACTTCAACATCGATCGCATAATCAATCTTCTGTCCCATCTCAGCAAGTGCACGATCAAGTGCCTCTGCCTGTGGAATTGTACGCGGGAATCCATCAAGTACATATCCATTCTTACAATCTTCCTGGTTTACTCTGTCTACAACGAGATCAACAACCAGTTCATCCGGAACCAGAAGACCCTGATCCATGAAAGTTTTTGCTTTCTTACCAAGTTCTGTTCCGTTCTTGATGTTTGCTCTAAAGATATCTCCAGTAGAAATATGCGGAATAGAATACTTCTCAGCAATCTTCTTTGCCTGTGTTCCTTTTCCTGCTCCTGGGGGCTCCTAACATGATGAGTTTCATATCTTTATCCTCCTTATACAAGTTTAACCCGCTCTGTTCGTCCTGCAATTGAGGACAGAACAAAGCGAGCTAAAAGACGTTTAATAGAAAACAATATCAATAACTGTTATCTCTTATTATTTAAAAATCCTGTGTAATTTCTTACAAGCATCTGTGATTCAATCTTCTTAATTGTCTCAAGTACAACACCTACAATAATGATAAGTGATGTTCCACCAAAGGAAACGTTTGCACCGAAAACACCATTGAAGAAATATGGAATCACCTGTACGATGATCAAACCACACGCACCAACAAAGATGATATAATTCAAAATCTTTGTAAGGTAGTCAACTGTTGGTTTGCCCGGACGAATTCCAGGGATAAATCCACCGCTCTTTTTCATATTATTTGCAATCTCCATCGGATTGAAAGTAATCGATGTATAGAAATATGCAAAGAATATTGTAAGTAAAATGTAAACCACAAGTCCGACTGAATAAATCGGATTCTCTGGATCACACCAGTTATTGGAGTTTAAACCTGCAAGGATCTTACTTCCAATTCCAGTTCCATTTCCTTTTCCAAGGAACTGTGCAATCACGATTGGTGTCTGCATCAGTGAAGAAGAGAAGATAACCGGGATTACTCCAGCTGTATTCACCTTCAACGGAATATGTGTTGACTGACCGCCATACATTTTTCTTCCCTGTACTTTTTTGGAATACTGAACTGCAATTCTTCTTTCACCATCCTGAAGAATGATAACAAACACAACTACAACCAGAAGAACTGCAAGGATAATAACACCAGCAAGTCCTGCCTTTGCAATTGTTTTGCCTTTCATGAACTGTGTATACAGTGTCACGAAATCATCCGGAACACGGGAAATAATATTGATCAGAAGTACGATAGAAATACCGTTTCCAACTCCCTTTTCAGTAATACGCTCACCGATCCACATAAGAAATGCACTACCAGCTGTAAGCGTACATACAACGATTGCACAATTTACGAAATTATATTCTTCCAGAAGTCCCTGACGTCCAAATCCTACAGCCATTGCGATAGATTCAATCAGTGCAAGACCAACTGTCACATATCTTGTAATCGCTGCGATTTTCTTTCTTCCATCTTCACCATCTTTCTGCATCTCTTCAAGCTTTGGAATCGCTATTGTCAGAAGCTGCATGATAATAGATGATGTGATATATGGAGTGATACTCAGGGCAAATACTGACATTCTTGTAAATGAGCCGCCGGTGAACGCCTCAAAAAAGTTAAATACGTCACCGGTCTGCTGTGCAAAAAAATTCTGAATAAATGTCGGATCTACTCCCGGAGTGGGCAACTGTGATCCTAACCTAACAACGATAAGCATTGCCAATGTATAGAGAAGTCTCTTTCTGATATCCTCAATACTTAATGCTTTACGCAAGGACTTAAGCATTAGATCACCTCTGCTTTTCCACCAAGAGCTTCAATCTTCTCAGCTGCTTTTGCACTGAATGCATTAGCCTGAACTGTAAGCTTCTTAGTTAACTCTCCATTTCCAAGAATTTTTACTCCGTCTTTTGGATTCTTAACAATACCGCTTTCGATCAATGTCTCAACGGATACTGTAGCGCCATCCTCGAATACTTCAAGTGCGCTAAGGTTGATTCCTACGATTGTCTTAGAGTTTCTGCATGTGAAACCTCTCTTAGGAATTCTTCTGTATAAAGGCATCTGACCGCCTTCGAAACCAGGTCTTGTAGCTCCTGAACGAGCCTTCTGTCCTTTGTGGCCCTTTCCGGCTGTCTTACCGTTTCCTGAACCATGACCACGGCCTCTTCTGAAATTATCACTCTGTTTTGAACCGTCTGCCGGTCTTAAGTTTGATAAGTCCATGACATTACCTCCTTATCTTAATTAAGCCTCTTCTTCAACTTTAACTAAATGTCTAACCTGCTGTACCATACCTCTGGTAGCTGCATTATCTGGCAATACAACTGTTTTGTTGAGTTTCTTAAGTCCAAGAGCCTCAACTGTTTTTCTATGCTTTGGTACGGCGCCGATTGTAGACTTTACTAATGTAACTTTTAAATTTGCCATTTCAATCTTACCTCCTATGCGCTTGATCGGGCTTCTCGGTTGATTAGCCTAAGATCTCCTCAATTGATTTGCCACGAAGTCTTGCAACATCTTCCGGAGTCTTAACTGCTTTAAGTCCTTCGATTGTAGCAAGTACAACATTCTGTTTGTTGTTGGATCCTAAAGATTTTGTACGGATGTTCTTAACTCCAGCCGCCTCAATTACGGCACGCGCCGGTCCTCCGGCGATAACACCAGTACCTTCCGGAGCCTTCTTAAGAAGTACGGAAGCGCTTCCGAATTTACCAATCACATCGTGTGTTACACTTGAGTTTTCATCAAGAGATACGCTGATCATTTTCTTCATAGCGTCCTCTTTACCTTTACGAATAGCTTCCGGAATTTCAGTAGCTTTTCCTAAACCTGCACCAACATGGCCATTTCCATCACCAACAACTACTAAAGCTGTGAAACGGAAGTTACGACCACCTTTAACAACTTTGGTTACACGCTTGATTGATACCACTTTTTCTACTAATTCCATCTGACTAGCATCAATACGTTCCTGTCTCATCTGTGTTCTCCCTTCCTTAGAAATTCAGACCAGCTTCTCTTGCTGCGTCTGCTAATGCCTTGATTTTACCCTGGTAAATGAATCCGCCTCTATCAAATACAACTTCATCAATACCTTTAGCTTTTGCTCTCTCGGCAATTACTTTTCCAAGGTATGCTGCTGCTTCAACGTCGTTAGTCTTCTCGAGCTCTGCTTTCACTTCTTTCTGAAGAGTGGAAGCGGAAACAAGAGTATTTCCAACAGTATCGTCGATGATCTGTGCATACATATGATTATTACTTCTGAATACAGCTAAACGCGGTCTCTGCGCTGTTCCGCTGAAACGGTTGCGTAATTTCATGTGTTTTTTTCTACGAACTTCGCTTCTAGATTTCTTACTAACCATTTTCACACTCTCCTTATTTATTTCTTACCAGTCTTACCGACTTTACGTCTGATTACTTCATCAGCATATTTGATTCCCTTGCCCTTATATGGCTCCGGTCTTCTCTTATCTCTGATCTCAGCCGCAAACTGTCCAACTTTTTCTTTATCGATACCTTTAACAGTGATCTTGTTCTGTCCCTCAAGTACAGTCTCGATTCCTTCTGGATCGATCATCTCAACTGGATGGGAATAACCAAGGTTCAGTGTCAGTTTATTTCCTGATTTAGCAGCTCTGTAACCTACACCGTTTACTTCAAGAACTTTCTCGTATCCGTCTGTTACACCTACAACCATGTTGTTGATCAGTGTTCTTGTCAGACCATGAAGAGATTTCATTTTCTTTAAGTCGCTCGGTCTTGTAACGATTACTTCTTCGCCTTCAACTTTGATTTCCATTTCTACTGGAAGCTCTTTTGTAAGAGTTCCCTTAGGACCTTTTACAGTCACTACATTGTTCTCAGCAACTTCTACAGTTACTCCTGCAGGAATTGCTACAGGCAGTCTTCCTATACGTGACATACCATTATCCTCCTTAACTTAGATTCTCGGAGAAGCTGCGTTGGCTTCTCTGTTTTCAGTTACATTTATAAGGAAGTTCTTTTCACTAAGCAAGTAGCCTCGCTAAGCTCAAAGAACGTACCTTTTGCAATGAATCATCCACTCAACTAGGCTCGAAAATACCTCGCCAAGTTTCGGATGGGCTTTCGTACTAGGCTCGAAAATACCTCGCCAAGTTCTCAATGCCTACCAAACGAAGCAAAGAACCTCTCCGCCTACGCCGAGTTTTCTAGCTTCTTTGTCTGTTACTACACCTTTGTTTGTAGAGATGATTGCTGTTCCGAGTCCGCCAAGTACCTTCGGGATATCCTCTGTATTAGCGTAAACACGAAGTCCCGGTTTGGAGATTCTCTTCAGTCCGGAAATAACTTTCTCGTTCTTGTCAGCACCGTATTTCAGTGTGATGTGAATTGTCTTGAAAGCTCCATCTTCTACAAGGTCATATTTTGCGATATATCCTTCATCAACAAGAATGTTTGCGATAGCAAGTTTCATCTTTGATGCCGGTACATCTACTGTATCATGTTTTGCAGTGTTTGCATTACGGATTCTTGTAAGCATATCTGCAATTGGATCGCTCATAGTCATGTGTGTGATTCCTCCTATGTTATTTCACAGTATATAGTTGCTTTCGTCTTACCAGCTTGCTTTTTTAACACCCGGGATCTGTCCTTTATAAGCCAGTTCGCGGAAGCAGATACGGCAGATACCGTATTTTCTTAAATATGCATGCGGACGACCACAAATTCTGCAACGGCTGTATTCTCTTGTGGAGAACTTTGGTGCACGCTGCTGTTTGATTTTCATTGATGTTTTAGCCATGAATTTCTCTCCTTTTTACTTTGCGAATGGCATATTGAACTGTGTCAATAATTCACGTGCTTCTTCATCAGTCTTGGCTGTTGTAACAAAAATTACATCCATACCTCTGACTTTGTCAATCTTATCGTACTCGATTTCTGGGAAGATAAGCTGCTCCTTGATTCCAAGTGCATAGTTACCTCTTCCGTCAAATGCGTTCGGGTTTACTCCTCTGAAGTCACGTACACGAGGAAGTGAGAGGTTGATCAGACGATCAACGAACTCGTACATTTTCTCTCCTCTTAAAGTAACTTTACATCCGATCGGCATACCCTCTCTGATTTTGAAGTTAGCTACAGAATTCTTTGCTCTTGTTACAACCGCTTTCTGTCCTGCGATCTTCTCCATGTCTGCAATAGCTGACTCCAGAAGTTTAGCATTGTCTTTTGCCTCACCGACACCCATGTTAATTACAACCTTGTCAAGTTTCGGCACTTCCATGATGTTTTTATATCCAAATTTTTTGATCATTGCATCAACGATCTCATTCTGATACTGCTCTTTCAGTCTACTCAAAGTCCTGGACCTCCTTCCTTGAATTAATCAATAACTTCGCCTGTTGCCTTAGCAAAACGAACTTTTTTGTCTCCATCCATCTTGAAGCCTACTCTTGTTGCTTTTCCGTTATGAAGTAACATAACGTTTGATGCATCAATGTAACCTTCCTGATGTACGATTCCACCGTTCTGGTTTGCCATGCTTGGCTTTGTGTGCTTTGTCAGCATATTGACGCCTTCAACCAGGACTCTTCCGTCTTTTTTATCTACGGCAATAACTTTGCCTTCTTTATCTTTATCTTTTCCGGCGATAACCTTAACCATATCACCTTTTTTAATTTTCATAGTTGACATTCTCAGGCACCTCCTTACAGTACTTCCGGAGCCAGAGAAACGATCTTCATAAAGTGTTTCTCTCTAAGCTCTCTTGCTACTGGTCCAAAAATACGTGTTCCACGTGGGTTCAAATCGTCTTTTATAATAACAGCAGCATTTTCATCGAATCTGATATAGGAACCGTCTTTACGACGAGCGCCTTTTACAGAACGGACAACAACAGCTTTAACGACATCACCTTTTTTAACAACGCCGCCTGGTGTTGCATCTTTAACAGTTGCAACGATCACATCTCCGATGTTGGCGTATCTTCTTGTAGAACCGCCAAGAACACGGATACACAGTAACTCTTTCGCACCTGTGTTGTCTGCTACTTTAAGTCTGCTTTCTTGCTGTATCATGCAGGTAAACCTCCTTCAAATAATTATTTCGCTTTCTCCATGATTTCCACAAGTCTCCATCTCTTGTCCTTGGACAGCGGTCTTGTTTCCATAACTTTTACTGTATCTCCAACTTTACACTCGTTGTTCTCGTCATGAGCTTTGAGCTTATAAGTTCTCTTTACGATTTTGTTGTAAAGTGGATGTTTTACATGGTCTTCAACAGCAACAACAATCGTTTTGTCCATCTTGTCGCTGACAACCTTACCCGTACGGGTTTTTCTTAAATTTCTCTCTTCCACGGTTGCTGCTCCTTTCACTATGCTCTTTTAGCCTCTGTAATCAGAGTCTGGATACGAGCGATATTCTTTCTTACTTCTTTGATTCTGCTTGTATTATCCAACTGATTTGTTGCGTTCTGGAATCTCAGATTAAAGAGTTCCTTCTTAGCAGCTACTAATTCTTCATTTAATTCCTCTACGGATTTTCCTTTTAACTCGTTTACAAATGTATTAATTTTCACTGTTATCACCGCCTTCTAAGTCTGCGCGAGAAACGATTTTGCATTTGCAAGGTAATTTATGCATTGCAAGTCGAAGTGCCTCTCTAGCTGTTTCCTCTGGTACTCCTGCAATCTCAAACATAACACGGCCTGGTTTAACTACTGCTGCCCAATACTCAACAGTACCTTTTCCACTACCCATACGAGTCTCAGCCGGTTTTGCTGTGATCGGCTTGTCTGGGAAGATTTTGATCCAAACCTTACCACCACGCTTGATGTAACGTGTCATAGCAACACGGGCTGCCTCGATCTGGTTAGAACGAATCCAGCATGGTTCCATAGCTACGATACCATATTCACCGTAAGAAATCTTATTACCTCTAAGAGCCTTACCTTTCATAGTACCACGGAACTGTTTACGACGTTTTACTCTTTTTGGCATTAACATTATCTATCTCTCCCTTCCTTATCTGCTTTAGTCGGAAGAACTTCGCCTTTGTAAATCCAAACCTTTACACCGACTTTTCCGTAAGTTGTATCAGCTTCTGCGAATCCATAATCGATGTCAGCACGAAGTGTCTGCAGCGGAATTGTTCCCTCGCTGTAGAACTCTGTACGAGCCATATCAGCACCACCAAGACGTCCGGATACGGAAGTCTTAACTCCGAGTGCTCCAGCCTTCATAGTTCTGGACA
Organism: Mediterraneibacter faecis JCM 15917; assembly: GCA_001312505.1. Classification (GTDB taxonomy): domain Bacteria; phylum Bacillota; class Clostridia; order Lachnospirales; family Lachnospiraceae; genus Mediterraneibacter; species Mediterraneibacter faecis. The sequence goes on along the minus strand of BBDW01000002.1, from coordinate 161,164 downwards.
TGCAAGATTTCATAGCACGTCTGAAGGAGATACGGTTCTCAAGCTGCTGAGCAATGTTCTCAGCTACGAGCTGTGCATCTTTGTCCGGTCTCTTAACTTCTTTGATGTCAACGATGAGCTTCTTATCTGTGAACTGTGCAAGCTCTGCTTTCACCTTTTCGATCTCGGAACCACCCTTGCCGATTACGACACCAGGCTTAGCTGTATAAACGATGATCTTAACGCGATCGGATGCTCTTTCGATTTCAATCTTAGAGATTCCAGCGCTGTATAATCTCTTCTTTAAAAACTTTCTGATCTCGTGGTCTTCAACCAGATTGTCAGCGAAATCTTTTTCTGCGTACCATTTGGAATCCCAGTCTTTGATAACGCCAACTCTCAGGCCATGAGGATTAACTTTCTGTCCCATATTGTCCTCCTATCTCTCATTGAGCACGATTGTGATGTGGCTCATTCTCTTCTCGATTCTGTAAGCTCTACCCTGTGCTCTAGGTTTGATTCTCTTCATTGTCGGTCCTTTGTTTGCGTAGCATTCCTCGATGTAGAGGTTCTCAACGCTCATACCGTTGTTATTCTCAGCATTTGCGATTGCTGATTTCAGTAACTTCTCTATAACGCTTGAAGCATATCTTGGATTGTATGCTAAAATACCAAGTGCTGTCTGTACATCCTTGCCTCTGATGGCATCAAGAACGAAACATGCCTTCTGAACAGATACTCTTGCGTAAGAAATCTTAGCTGAAGGTCTTGTATCTCTCTGCTCGTTTCTTTCTCTTTTGATTTGGGATCTATGTCCTTTTGCCATGGATGAACCCTCCTTTCAAAATATATGAAAATTATCTAACTTTTGACTTCTTCTCGTCTTTTCCGTGTCCTCTGTAAGTTCTTGTTGCAACGAACTCACCGAGCTTGTGGCCTACCATATCCTCTGTAACATATACAGGCACATGTCTTCTTCCATCATGTACGGCAAATGTATGACCTACAAATGATGGGAAGATTGTAGAACGGCGTGACCATGTCTTTATAACTGTTTTATCACCTGCAGCGTTCATAGCGTCTACTTTTTTAAGTAAGCTTTCGTCTGCAAATGGTCCTTTTTTAAGTGAGCGAGCCATAGGTTCTAACCTCCTTGTGAATCTGATTATTTAATCGCTTTACCATCTCTTCTTCTTACAATCAGCTTGTTAGAAGATTTGTTCTTCTTACGAGTCTTAAGACCAAGTGCCGGTTTACCCCCCCATGGAGTACACGGTCCTGGACGTCCGATACTTGTCTTACCTTCTCCACCTCCATGTGGATGGTCGTTAGGGTTCATTACGGAACCACGAACTGTAGGTCTGATTCCCATGTGACGCTTACGTCCTGCTTTACCAACATTGATCAGATTGTGATCACCGTTTCCTACAACACCGATAGATGCGCGGCAGATGATCGGAACCATTCTCATTTCTCCTGAAGGAAGTCTCAGTGTAGCGTACTTTCCTTCTTTCGCCATCAGCTGTGCGCTGTTACCAGCGGAACGAACCAGCTGTCCACCTTTTCCCGGGTACAGCTCGATGTTGTGGATCTGTGTACCAACCGGAATCTCTGAAAGTGGAAGGCAGTTTCCTACTCTAACCTCAGCGTCAGCACCGTTCATAACTGTCATGCCGTCTGTAAGTCCTTCTGGAGCAAGGATGTATGCTTTCTCACCATCTGCGTAGCAGATCAGTGCGATGTTAGCACTTCTATTTGGATCATACTCGATTCCAACAACTGTTGCCGGAATTCCGTCTTTCTTTCTCTTAAAGTCGATAATTCTATATTTCTTCTTAGCTCCGCCGCCACGATGTCTTACTGTGATTTTACCCTGTGCGTTACGGCCAGCTTTTCTCTTCTTGGATTCGAGGAGGGATTTCTCTGGAGTTGTCTTTGTAATCTCTGAGAAATCAGAACCTGTCATCTGTCTTCTGGAAGGTGTATATGGGTTATATGTTTTGATTCCCATTACTGTCTCTCCTTTCGTTTGCTCTGATTATTTGTTTCACGGGTTTGCACCGTATAATGTCTTATTTTTTACAGACCTTCAAAGATTTCAATATCAGCGCTGTCTTCTGTCAGTGCTACTACAGCTTTCTTTGTCTTAGCTGTCTTTCCGAAAGTCATTCCACGTCTTTTGTTCTTACCATCAAGGTTCATTGTGTTGACGCTTTTTACTTTTGTACCGTTGAACATTTTTTCAACAGCTTCTTTGATCTGAGATTTTGTAGCCTCTGTGTGTACAAGGAATGTATATTTCTTGTCAGCCATAAGCTCCATGCTCTTCTCAGTTACAACTGGTTTAAGGATTACATCATAATACTGAATGTTTGCCATTATGCGTACACCTCCTCGATTGCTGCAACAACAGCTTTCGTAGCGATTACTGTGTTGTATTTCAGGATGTCATATACGTTAATTGTGTTTGTATGTGCTGTTTTAACATCCGGGATATTCTTTGCGGAAATCTCAACATTCTTGTTTCCATCTTCAAGAACTACCAGCGCTTTGTTAACGTTCAGGTTGTTCAGTACTGCCTGGAATTTCTTTGTTTTGATTTCGTCGAAATTAAGTTCATCAACAACGATGAATTTGTTCTCTTCTACTCTGGAAGTAAGCGCAGACTTAAGAGCTGCTCTCTTCTCTTTCTTATTCATTTTGAAGGAATAGTCTCTCGGAACTGGAGCGAATACAACTCCACCGCCTGTCCACTGTGGTGATCTTGTTGATCCCTGTCTTGCGTGACCTGTTCCTTTCTGTCTCCATGGTTTTCTTCCGCCACCGGAAACTTCAGAACGTGTCTTGGCTTTCTGTGTTCCCTGACGATTGTTTGCAAGCTGATTTACAACTGCCATGTGTACGAGGTGCTCATTAACTTCAACACCGAATACAGCATCGTTCAGTTCGATTGTATCAACTTCTTTACCTTCGATATTGTAAACAGATACTTTTGCCATCTGTATGTTCCTCCTTTCTTAGCTGTCAGACTAGTTTGCCTTCACTGTCTCTTTGATTGTTACCAGGCATTTCTTTGGTCCCGGTACAGAACCTTTAACGAGGATGAGATTGTTCTCTGCATCAACTCTTACTACCTCAAGATTCTGAACAGTGATCTTCTTGTTACCCATCTGTCCTGGCATCTTCTTACCTTTGAATACCTTACTTGGATCAGATGCTGAACCGTTAGAACCAGCATGACGATGGAACTTGGAACCGTGAGTCATAGGTCCTCTGCTCTGGTTGTGACGCTTGATTGCGCCCTGGAAACCTTTACCTTTTGAAACAGCAGTTGCATCAATCTTGTCTCCTGCTGCAAAGATATCAGCTTTAATTTCCTGAGCAAGTGTATACTCTTCAGCGTTCTCAAATCTGAATTCTTTTACATATCTCTTTCCGGATACGCCTGCTTTGTCAAAATGACCTTTTTCAGCTTTTGTCACACCGTTTCTGTGAGCGATGGACTTCTTTCCACTGTTGTCTTTTGTGACAATCTTTTCTTTCTTGTCAACATATCCAACCTGTACTGCGCTGTAACCGTCATTCTCAACTGTTTTAACCTGTGTTACTACACAAGGACCAGCCTGCAGAACTGTTACCGGAATCAGAACTCCGTCTTCTTCATTGAAGATCTGAGTCATTCCAACTTTTGTAGCTAAGATAGCTTTCTTCATTATAATTACCTCCTGTGATTTACAGCGGAACGCTTTCGCGCTCATCCTAAATTTTAGGAATACTGTTTAAAATTAAGATGTCCTTATTATTTGGACTTCATCTTGATGTCGATAAATACACCAGCTGGCATTTCTAATCTAGAAAGTGCATCAACAGTTTTCTGTGTTGGTGTGATGATATCGATCAGTCTTTTGTGAGTTCTCTGCTCGAACTGCTCTCTGGAATCTTTGTACTTGTGTACAGCTCTCAGAATTGTTACAACTTCCTTCTTAGTCGGAAGTGGTACCGGTCCACTCACCTGTGACCCGTTCTTTTTTACAGTTTCGATGATTTTCTTTGCGGATGCATCAACAAGCTGATGATCATACGCCTTCAATGTGATTCTCATTACTTGACTTGCCATAAAAAAGTCGCCTCCTTTTCGTACTTTTCACATCAGTACGACAAGCGGTGACTGTACACTCTCCCGTGTGTGTCGTGAGAAACTCACACGTTGTTTCATACTCCTACCCTGGTTATCCCATTGGGGGCAAATAGTAATCAGTTTTTGATTCGTACAGTGACTTGTCGCCAGTTTCCTAACTTGACATTCGCTCCACGGAAAACCTGCACCAGCTTATTCATTTGCCGGGCAGCAACCTCGCGCTTCATTGCTATCATGTCACAGCTCTCTTAGTATATCCGAGAGAGTGCAAAATTGCAAGTACTTTTTTTGTTTTTTTTCAAGTACAATCTTTTTCTTCTTTATTCTTGTGTTTTCTCATGTATATATATTTGATTATTGATCGATTCACTTCCTATTATATTTTCCGTTTCATTCCCTATTATATATAGAAGAAACTCGTTTTATATCATTATTTTCCCTTTTTATTCAATACATGATGTGTTTAAACTAGATCCCAATTAAGATTCTCATAATTTTCCTTCTCAAATACTTGACATCACTCTGTTCGAATGATATTATTATCTTGACTTGTAAGACCAAAGGCGGTTTTCCTATTTACCGAGGAGAAACTGTCTTTTTTATTCGTTTTTACAGGTCAGATACTTCAGTTATCATGCAGTACGCTAACGCCGGATGTTTTCCCCCCCAAGAATATCCCTGCCGCAGCAGTACCGTCAGCGCACAGCCTCTTTGTAGGAATTCCCCCCAGTTTCGTGTGCAGATGTTTCTGTCTGGTAACTAAAGGATCCTCTCAATTACATACCATAGAAATGACGCCGCCTGCTGGAGTTGCAGATCCAGCAAAGCGGCGTCATTTCCGTTATAATGCATTCTTGTTACTGTTCACACGATGTGCGACCAGCAACGCATCTCGCCATTTTAAATCGCCTTTGGCGATAGGGCGAGATGCATTCAAGTCAAAACACGCATCCTCCGTGTCAATCAGCGAAGTGATTGACACGGGAGTGAACAGTAATGCATTCTTTACTTTTATAAGAGTTTTTCTATCTCCGGAAATGGACTCAGACTCCTTTTCAATATTCCATGAATATATGCGATCACCATTCCATAGTTTGCAATCGGGATCCTGATCCTGTGCGCAACTGATCCTGTATTTCATTTCGCGTTCATTCAGCATACACCCTCCACAATGAATGATCATTTTGTATGAACCAAGGTCATCTGGGAATTCTGTCCCTGAGGAAGTCTCTATTATAAGTTCCTTCCCTGTATACTCTTTCAGCCAGCGTGGAATCTTCACCGTACCAATATCATCACACTGTCTATGATGCGTGCACCCCTCACTGATCAGGACTTTATCGCCGCCTCTTAAACTATCAAGTGCTTTTACCCCACGCACCATCGTTTCCAGATTCCCTTTATATCTTGCAAATAAAATAGAAAAGGATGTCAGTAAAATATCTTTTGGTGTATCTTTCGCAACTTTTCCAAAAACCTGGCTATCTGTAATAACCATCTTTGGCTTTTTTCCAAGTGAAGCTAATGTTTTTGTAAGTTCCGTTTCTTTCACAACGATTGCAGATGCATCCGCATCGAGAATATCTCGAATCGTCTGCTGTTGTGGCAAAATCAGGCGTCCCTTTGGTGCCGCACTGTCAATCGGCACAACAAGCACTACAAAATCGGATGGTTCAAGAAGATCTCCAACAATCTTTCGTTCTTCCTCTTCCTTTCCTTTCAACGCTCCAAGTTCTTCCTTCAGCTCGTAAATTCCGCTTTTATCCGCTGCACTTACAAGAAGAATCTTCTCTTTTTCTGTTTTCAAATAACTTGCGGTATTTTCCTGTACCCGCAATCTCTCATCTTCTTGTGTAAACCGTTCACATTTATTCAGTACTATTATATAAGGTATGTTCTTTTTCTGAATCCGCTCTGTTATCTTGAGATCTTCTTCACTGACACCACACGTTCCATCAATCACAACAACAGCAATGTCTGTCTTATTCAACACCTGATAGCTCTTCTTCACACGAAGTTCACCCAGTTCACCTTCATCATCAATTCCAGGCGTATCCATCATCACAACAGGACCCAACGGAAGAAGTTCCATTGTCTTATAAACCGGATCCGTTGTTGTTCCTTTCACATCAGAAACCACCGCAAAATTCTGTCCTGTTACCGCATTCATCACACTTGATTTTCCTGCATTCCGCTTACCAAAAAAGCCGATGTGCACTCGTTCGGACACCGGCGTCTGATTCATACCCATATTCTTTTTCCTTTCTTTTGGCGGAGACATGTGGGAATCGAACCCACCCGGGACGTACCACGCCCCCCCACACTGGTTTTGAAGACCAGGAAGCACACCAGTTACTCTTCTGCCTCCATAATGCTTAGACAATTCATCATTGATGTATTTATTAAGAAACGGAGCAAACGCCAGCTGATATCTGGTCATCCGCTCCGCCATCTGATTCTATCCTAACAGAATCTTTCTTTCCTGTAAATCACAATTGCTTACATCAGTTCCTCTGCCATCTTCTCGATATCCGCTTTATTCTGCTCATCCATAGAAGACATAATCTTTACTGAAGTCTCAAGCCATGTGATGTTCTTGCTCTTCTCAAACATTCCTGTCATCACTTTACCAGCCATAGAAGCCCAGGATCCATTCTCAATCAGACCAATTGTCTTATTCTGATAGTTACGCTCTGTCAAGTGCTCGATAAATGTCTTCATGAACGGGAATACATCTCCGTTATAAGTTGTTGAAGCAAGAACAATCTTACCGTAACGGAACGCATCTTCTACAGCCTCTGCCATATCCTCACGGGCAAGGTCTGTTACTACGACCTTAGGGCATCCTTTTTCTTTCAGCTTCTCAGCAAGAAGTTCAACTGCCTTCTTTGTATTTCCATAAACAGATGTGTACGCGATCATAACACCTTCAGATTCTGTTCCATAAGAAGACCATGTATTATACTGTCCAATGTAGTGCTCCAGATTCTCTGTAAGAACCGGTCCATGCAGCGGGCAGATTATCTGAATATCCAGTGTTGCTGCAACCTTCAAAAGATTCTGAACCTGTGCTCCGTATTTTCCAACAATTCCGATATAGTAACGGCGTGCTTCGCAATCCCAGTCTTCCTCTACATCAAGCGCTCCGAACTTACCGAATCCATCCGCAGAGAAAAGAACCTTATCCTTGCTATCGTATGTTACCATTACCTCCGGCCAATGTACCATCGGTGCAAATACAAATGTAAGCTCATGTTTTCCAAGTGTCAGTGTATCTTTATTCTTCACTTCCAGCTTGTTCTCGTCTGCAAGTTTCAGGTCACGGAAGAAGTTTCCGATCATTGTAAATGTCTTTGCATTTCCAACCACCTTTGTATTCGGATATACTTCCAGAAATTTCTGAATATTTGCTGAATGATCCGGCTCCATGTGCTGAACGATCAGGTAATCAGGTGTTGCTCCATTCAATACATCTGCAATATTCTTCAGCCACTCATCGCCAAAAGCTGCATCCACTGTATCCATAACCGCAATTTTCTCATCATTGATCACATAGGAATTGTAAGCCATGCCATTCGGCACAATATAGTGACCCTCGAATAAATCAATGTTGTGATCATTTACACCTACATATAAAATGTCATCTGTAATTCTCATATTATGCTCCTTCTCTGCCGAACTATCAGCAGTCTTTTCATTACCGCTCCCACTGATCTGTGAGCAGCACTTTTTTCGTTACTGTACACTCCCGTGTGAACAGTAACCTTTTTTCTTTTATTACTGAATAGAGTATAGCGCAAACCGCCCTCAGAATCAACGTTCATTCTCATATTCTCGTTTCTTTTTTGAAAACATGTTACTGTTCACACACCACTATCCCGCGAGGTGTTTTGGCATGAATATGCCAAAATCCCGAGACATACACGCAAAATTCCATTGCCGCAGGCAATTTGGAATGAATTTTGGCTACGTTACTGTGAACGGAGTGAACAGTAACGAAAACATGATTACTTTTCACTTCCATATCTATCGCTCCACTGTTCAACACAGAATATGCGCATTTTGCCTTGAATCCAAAGATTAGACCATACACTCATGAAGTTCTTCTCTCTCAATCCCCTTTTCCTGCATTACATGCTTGATCTGTTCTACCGCCTCAAGCGGTGCTGCCCAGGCAAGTCCACAACCGGCCGAGATTACTCTTGGCACCGGAATCAGTCTGCCCGGTACCTCCTCTGCCTTACACGCTTTTTCCATCGCCATCGCATCCGCAGTTGTGTGAAATGTCACCACAAGTTTTAATTCTTTCTTTCTCATTTATGAGATCTCCTGTTTTCCTTTTATCTTTCTCAAAAAATCACAGATTGCCCAGGCAATACTCATACCTGCCGCAATCCCTAGTGCATATAAAAATGTATCTCTTCCATAATTCCACGCCTGATGTAAATCCCCCCCTCAACAACGCTTCTCATGCAATAATAAAGTGTGCTTCCTGGAATCAGCGGAATTACTGATGTCACAAAAAATGATGTCGAAGTACTCTTGCAACTACGTGCAAGTATCTCCGCATATAAGTCGATTCCAAAAGCTGCTGCCAGTGTCGGGAAGAACACACCACCCCCCCAGCATTCTCTGCAGATGATAAATAACAGCCAGCCCAGAAAACCACCAAGTGCCGCCAATGGAAGGTGTTTCTTCTTCATATGAAACAATATGCCAAATGCAACCGAACCCGCTGCGCCTGTAAATAATTGAACAATATACGTCATCAACCAATCCTCCCAATCAGAAATATTGCTCCGATAAATCCAAGTGCAAGCACTGCCGCAAGAAGCATTGCCTCTATAAAACGCATAACCCCAGATATCGTATCTCCGATCAATATATCACGGATCGCATTTGTTGCCATCAATCCCGGGATCAATAACATAATATCACCAATCATAATCTTATCCACGTGCAGAGCCGGAAAAAGCCTCGCCATAACACAAATAAAACATCCCGTAAGAAATGATGCCACAAATTGAAACGTCACTTCATTCATGCAATACTTTCTTATATGTCTCTGTGCTCCCCAGATTAAGATGCCTGCTAATCCGGCCAGTAATGCATCCCAGAGATTTCCTCCATAGAAAAGCGCAAAGCTAAAAGCTGCCAGAATACTCCCTGCGAGTTTTCCTGTCTGTGTCGGAACAACTTTGTCAATCTGATCGAAGACTTCCCTGAGTTCTTCAGGAGACATAGGATTCTGGCAAAACTGTCTGCTCAGATTGTTCAGTTTCTCCAGCTTCTCGAAATCATTTCCTCCGGTCTTTCGGATTCTCCTTGTCTGAGTTCGTACATTTTCTTCTGGAAATTCCATTGTAATAACAATACTCGATGTGATCACGAACACATTCATCTGTGTTGCACCGCATGCATATCCCATACGGTTCAATGTATCTTCTACACGAAATATCTCCGCCCCCCCGCTTGAAAGCAGCGCATCTCCGATATCAAGAAATACATGCAGATATTTTGTTGAAATATACATGCTGTTATCCTCGCACTTTCCTTTTTCTCAACTCTCTTATTATAACCGAAACCAGACAAATAGAAAACATTTTTTATTACTAAAATGCTCCCTTTACCAAATTCACATTCAGTAAAGGGAGCAGGACTTTTTACTATTTCATTTTACTCGATCACAACAGCAAATCCATCTTCGATTTCTTCTACTGTTGTTTTCTTTCCGTGATCCTTTGCAAATTTCTCCACATTTGTTTTCTGATGTGGTTCTGTCACAAGAACCTTTACCGGACTATTTTCACTTTTAATCGCTTCTGCTGTCAGCATCAATGGTTCTGGACAAGATAATCCTCTTGCATCTACTTCTCTCATAACTATTTTCTCCTTATTTTGCTTCGCTTCTCTTGTTTGTAAATGCGATTACAAAACATACAATAATACAAATAATTGCTGCGATCTTACCTGCTGGCGGAACAGCTCCGGCTACGATCTCACCTGTCTCAGCATTCAGTGCTGTTCCACTTGCTGCCAGGCCAAGGTTATGTGCAAGTGCTCCACCTGCAAACATACCGATCACTGTTACTCCTGCATCAGATGATCCTGACCTGCAAGTACAAGCTGACGCAGCGGGCATCCTCCTGCAAGAACTGCTGCAAATCCTACTGCATACATTCCAAGAATGCTCCACAAGTGCTGGGAGTGAGCGATCACTCCAGGTGTATTGAATGCAAGAACAAAATGTCCTGTTGCAACATTATATACAAGCATAACTGCGAAGAATCCTACAACGATTGTGATCAGGTCAAAGTTCTTCATAAGAATGATATCACGGATACTTCCTGCGAAACACATTCTTGATTTCTGAGCAAATGCTCCAAAGAGAAGTCCACCGATCAGAGAAATAATGATTGGTGCATGCATACTTCCAGGACCTGCTGTACTACTCTTTAAAAGATTTGTTCCAAGTGCAAGTACAAGTACTCCGATCATAAGAAGTGGAAGTACACTTCCGCTCACTTTATTTGTCACATGTGCACGCCCAAGGCTGAAACCTTTCTTCAGTGCAAACACGCCTGTAGCAACACCAAGAGCAAATCCGATCAGTGCTACCCATGCATTCAGATCTCCGGCTGACATACGTATCACCATACGAAGCGGACACCCAAGGAATACAAGTGCTCCGATCACAAGAATCATTCCGAGTACAAAACGTACGATTGTGGAAGATCCTGCTGTTGCACGATATTCTTTTGTCGCAATTGAAATAATAAATGCACCGAGGACGATTCCGATGATTTCCGGTCTTGCATACTGTACCGGTTCTGCGGAATGAAGTCCAAGTGCTCCTGCTGTATCACGTACAAAACACGCAATACAGATTGCCATGTTCGCTGGGTTACCAAAATAAGCAAGTGTTGCTGCCACCAGACCCATTACGACACCGGCGATTCCCAGTTTCTTCTTTGAATCAAATAAATTCATTTCCTTTTCCTCTCTTTCTCTACAACTCTTTTATTGCACGAATTGCAAAATCGACCTCTTCTTCTGTATTGTAATGAGAAAAACTGAATCGGACAGCTCCCTGTTCTACTGTACCGAGTGCTTTGTGCATCAGTGGTGCACAATGTGCTCCCGGTCTGGTCGCAATCCCATAAACTTCATTTAATTCATCACTGACTTCAGAAGAGTCATAATCTCCCAGATTGAAAGTCACGATCGGAGCTCTTTCCTCTGCTGTAAAATCTCCATAGACTTTCACATCCGGGATCTGAGAAATCCCATCATAAAACCTGCGCATCAGATGAAGTTCTTTCTCACGGATCACATCAATTCCTGTACGGTTCAGATAATCAATTGCTGCGCCAAGTCCTGCAATCCCATGCCCATTAAGAGTTCCGGCCTCAAGTGCCGTCGGCATCTGGGACGGATGATGCATGTTATAAGTATCCACGCCACTTCCTCCACACAGAAGCGGACGAATTTCCACACCTTCCCTAACATAAAGCCCTCCGGTTCCCTGCGGTCCAAGCAGACCTTTATGTCCTGTGAAGCACAATACATCAACCCCCCCAAGTTCCTGCACATCAATTGGATAAACACCTGCTGTCTGAGAAGCATCCACAACAAACAAAATATGCTTCTTCGATGCAATCTGTCCTACCCGTTTCAGATTGATCATATTTCCCGTTAGATTTGAAGCATGGGTACACACAATTGCTTTTGTATTTTCCCTCACTGCATTCTCCATCTCTTCATATGACAGATTTCCCTTTTCGTCACAGTTTAGAATTGTAAGCTCTACTCCCTGTTCCTGACACCAATACAGCGGACGCAATACTGAATTATGTTCCAGCACTGTTGTGATCACATGATCGCCCGGTTGAAATAAACCTTTTAATGCAATATTAAGACTCTCTGTAGAATTTGCAGTAAATGCAATTCTTGTCGGACTTTCTGCATTGAAAAAATCTGCAAGCTTTTCCCTTACTGCATAGATACTTCTCGAAGCATCAAGTGCAGCTTCTGTTCCGCCTCTCCCTGCATTACCCATATGCTCGAGAGCATAGAGAATCGCCTCTTTTACTTCTTCCGGTTTCTGCAATGTAGTTGCCGCATTATCCATGTAGATCATAGGGCTTCTCTTCCTTTCTGTATGTGTTTATATCGTTTACTTTTTAGATACAAATCACTAGTTATAGTATACTTCTCTTTTCTGTTTCCGTCTAATAGGAATCCGTAATGGATCTGCCCTATTTATAGGCTTTTTCTATAAATAGGGCGTGTTATTTGCATTCACCTATCCCTGTATTTTCTTTCTTCAAATACATTCTCTTTATCATCTTTATAAAACGCTCTGCTGCCGGAAGCAACGGATATTCTGCATCATAGACAAGGTTGATCATTCTCTTTCCACCTTGACTGCCCAGTGGAAAAGCCAGAAGTGTTCCATTTTTCAATTCCTCTTCTGCCGCAAGTTTAGACAAAATCGTAACTCCCATCCCTTTACTTACAGATCTTTTGATTGTCTCCTGATTCTCCATCAATGCTGCAAGCTTCAGTTTCTTCATATCAATCCCTTGTTCTGCCAGCATTTTTTCTGCTTCTTTCTTTGTTCCGGATCCTTCTTCTCTTAAGATCACCGGCTCGTCCATGATCCAATCCGCCAATATTTGTCCACCACAAAGCTTTTCAACAAATTTCTCATTTGCCGGAGTAAGCACAACTAATTCGTCTTCATAAAATGGAAGATATTTACAGTTTCCTTTCTCAATCACGGTTCCTGTAAATCCAATATCAATATGATGGGAAAGAATCATATCGATAACTCCTTTACTGTCTGTCTCAAAAAGCTTCAATTTTTCGCCAGGATATTCTGCATGAAATGTAGACATTACATTTGGAAGAATATATTGCGCCGGTACGGTTGAAGCACCAATACGAAGTACATTTCCCTCCGGTTTTATTTCTTTTCCAAACCGTCCTTTTATTGTCTTTTCGATTTCAAGCATTTGTACCGCATAAGCATAAAGCTCTTTTCCACTCTCTGACAGCTCAACTCCTCTTGTATTTCTTATAAGGAAACAGGTATTCAGTTCTTTTTCTAATGCAGACACATGTGCACTGATAGTTGGCTGCGTAAGGAATAACTGCTTTGCCGCTTCCGAAAAACTTTTTGTTTCTGCTACTTTCACAAACGCTTCCAGTTGTTTTAAGTTCATTCACTCTCCCCCCCTTACTTTCCTCTGATTTGTTCTCTTTGCAATTTATTTCCTGCCAAGCGTTCTGTCCGTGCACCTTCTTTTGCTGTAAATCCGATTCGATCTGTATATTCAAAAATCAATCTGGCATTTTTTCTGCTTGTCTGAAATACTTCTTTCACCTGACTCAGTGTAATCACTTTAGATACAGATAACATACGGCTTACTTCTGTTCTAATTTTAAACGTAATCTCTGTTGTTGTATAAACACTCTCACAAACCTCTGTAATTTCGTTTTCTTCCTGCATATAATTCAGAATTTCCATCAATTCATCCTGACTTTGTATTCCACTTTTCTTTTTCGTTTTTCTTGCTGACTCAAAAAATGTTTCCAATTCCACTTTGTTCAAAAAGAAAACTTTATTCTCATCTGATTGACTGGCAAAGATTTCTCTTAATTTAGAAACTTCTTCCGTCTCTTTTACTTTATATCCCTCCGGAGAAATCAGCTCTATGCCAGAATTTTCCTGTTGCAACCTTATACAACCGACATTTCCATGTTCCTCCAATCGTATAAGACATTTCTGAATTTCCCGATTCTGTTCCTTTTTCCCTTTGCTGATCTGATTGAAAAGAACTGTCTTTGGCATTCCTCTTCGATATGGATGAGCAGACAACCAGCTTTCCAATTCATCCATAATTCTCTTTTCTAAAGAAATCTGTTCCTGCAGGCTCTTTTCTTGATCTGGGATTTCCTTTGAACACTTATTTTCTTGATTCCAAAGATTGTTTTCCAACAGTTCCAGTCTTTGTAAAACCCCCCCATCATGATATTTTCGCTCTTTTTTTTCTCCCATTTCAAGGATAATTCCTCCACCGATTGTCTCGAGTGGTGAATAAAATCGGACAATAAACCTGTCCCCCCCCGGACAAAACGCAGCAGGTTCTTCTAATCTTAATTGGACATAGGCTGATTCCCCCCCCGGCTCAACTTTCTCACAGGACAACGGAACTGCTCTGCACAGAACTTCTGTTGTTCCGCTATAAAAATGTAATCGAGTCTGATGCTCAATACTTCTTTTACTTTGTGGAAGAAGTGTCAGTTTTGCATTCACATAGCGGCTGACTTTCATACTTCCTTCCGGTGCGATCACATTTCCTCGATACACAAACTTCCCATCACTGCTCTGTCTTCGGTCCGTCTGAACCAGGTTCAGTGCGCTTCGCTGACCTGCTTCACAAGCTTCTGCCTCCTGCTCATGCACCTGAACTCCACGAACTCTGCACGAAGTTTGTTGTGGATAGATCATCACCCGATCTCCCGAATGAATTTTCCCGTCAAGAAGTGTTCCCGTCACAACTGTTCCGCTTCCTTTCATTGAAAATACTCTGTCCACAGGAAGTCTTGGAAATGCAGGGATTTTCCACATTTCTTTCTGCTTTTTTACACATTTCAGGATTTGATTTCTTAATTCTTCTATTCCGGCTCCTGATTTTGCTGAAACACGTACAATGTCCACATTATATTCCAGCTTATCTTCTACCTGATCATTTCTCTGACCTACTGTAAGCAACTGTTGCATTTCTTCACAGATCTGCTGTTCTACCATCTCCAGCCATTCCTCATCCACAAGGTCACATTTATTCAAAACAACAAGGATATTCTCAACACCCAGAAGGCGTAAAATTGCCAGATGTTCTCTTGTCTGTGGCATAATCCCCTCATCTGCTGCAATTACAAGAAGAACAAGGTCCATTCCTACCACACCTGCAGTCATATTAGAGATAAATTTCTCATGCCCGGGAACATCAATGATTCCGACACGCTCTCCGTCTGTCAAATCCATCCATGTAAACCCTAGATCAATTGTGATTCCACGTGCTTTCTCTTCTTTCAGACGGTCTGTATCTCTTCCCGTTAATGCCTTGATCAGTGTCGTCTTACCATGATCGATATGTCCGGCAGTTCCGATGATCACATGTCTTTCCATCTAATGCAGTCCCTTTCTTAATGCTGTTTTTCTTTCTTAGTTATGTTTTCTTTCCATAACATGCCTGATCTGTGTCGCCAGATATTCGATTCCTTCTTCCGGGAAAGTTCTCATATCCAGAAGGAAACGTCCTTCCTTTATTCTTCCGATCACCGGAATTGAGAGATTTCTCATCCTGCTTTCTAATTCTTCAACGGTGATCTCGTTTGCTTCCAATGTTACTCCATAACTTGAAATCCCTGTTTCGGGAAGTGCTCCACCGCCTGCCTTAGAAATACATTTTTCCACTTGAATCTGAACCAACGCTCCCTCTTGATTCCATCTATCAGCACAGACTCTTGCTTTCTCTTTTATTTCCTCCACAGGTCTTGTCAGCATTCTCAAAGTTGGAATCTTTTGAACCGCTTCTTTCTGATCCAGATAACATTTCAATACTTCTTCTATCGCTGTCAATGTGAATTTATCTGCTCGAAGAGCCCGAAGTAATGGATGATTACGCATCTGATCAATATATTTTTTCTTTCCGACAAGGACTCCTGCCTGTGCTCCACCAAATAGTTTATCCCCACTAAAACAAACAACATCTGCACCGGCCTTTACTTCTTCCTGTACGGTTGGTTCTTTGGATAAACCATATTCGTCCAGTTTTATAAGTACACCACTGCCCAGATCTTCAATCACTGGAATTCCGCTTCGTTCCGTATGATTCTCGAAGTTTTCAGGTGGCAATTCCTGCGTGCACTCTATCAGACCAGTACTTAATTCATACAATTCTTCTGCACTTACCGATTCTGTAAACCCGACAATTCTGTAATTACTTGTGTGGACTTTCAAAAATGCTTTCGTCTTTTCACTGACTGCTGCTTTATAATCTTCTATCCTTGTACGATTGGTTGTCCCGACTTCTTTCAAAATAGCACCGCTTAATTCAAGAACTTCCGGAATACGGAATTTCCCGCCGATTTCAACAAGTTCTCCTCTGGAGACGATCACTTCTCCGCCTTTTGTCAATGCACTCAAGGCAAGAAGTACAGCTCCGGCATTGTTATTCACAACAATTGCCGCTTCTGCTCCCGTGATCTGACAAAGCAATTCTTCTGCATATCCGGTCCTGTTTCCACGTTTTCCAGTCTGTAAATCATATTCCAGACTGGAATAATTCTCTGCAACTGCTTTCAGTTTTTCCGCAATCTCATGACTAAGCGTTGCACGTCCAAGCCCGGTATGAAGGATTACTCCTGTTCCGTTATAAACTGGTTGGATCTCCTTTTTCTGTTCTTGTTCCAGAAGATGGTTCACTTCTGATTTCCTTGAACTTGATTCTATCTCATACAGAAATTTCTGAATCATTTCTTTCGCTTCATGCTCACTGATTCCCTTTTTGATTCCTTGTGAGATTTCATTTCTCAGATTCTCCACAGAATCTCTGACTGCTCCGAGAACACGCTCATATCCTTCTTTCTCTGCCAGTCTCTGAACATTTTCTTTCTTCATCAAGTCATCTACTCGCGGAAGCAGGCGAAAGATCTGATTCTTTTCTTTCTGCAAATTTTCTCTTTTCTTATTCTGATCTGACTGTTCCAACTACTGCTGCTCCTTATTTTCTCTTTCTACAGCGAAATGCCGCAAGAAACCGTTACTGCTCACAAAGCACTGTGAACAGTAACAAGAAATCTCTTACAGCATTTCCATTTTTCCTTTTTTTAGTTGGATGAGTTTTTCCTGCCGCTCTTTAACACAGCCTACAACAGAAACTTTCGTCTCCATTCCCACTGCCTCAAAGTCTGCTAACAGACAATCTAATTCTTCTCTTGGGACACTGACAAGAAGTCCTCCTGAAGTCTGCGGATCGCTGATCAGATCTAAATAGACCTCTTCTATATCTCCTGCATCCAGTCCTTCTGCTGCAAACTCCCGGTTCTTATATGCTCCTGCCGGAACGAGTCCCATCCTTGCATATGCAATCGCTTCTGTCATATATTCAATCTGCTCCGGATATAATTCCAGAGTCATGTCACTTGCCTCAGCCATCTCTGTACAATGTCCCAGCAATCCAAATCCCGTCACATCTGTACATGCGTGGATCGTGTGTTTCTCAATTGCTCTTTTCGCTCTCTGATTCAATGAAGCCATTACTTTCGCAGCTTCATCTGCGGCTGCTTCGGAAGCCATCTGTGCTTTCACTGTTGTATTCACAATACCACTTCCAAGCTGTTTGGTCAGAACCAGCACATCTCCCGGCTGACACCCGTAATTCTTATAAATCTTATCCGGGTGAACGAAGCCTGTTACCGAGAGTCCGTATTTCGGTTCATCATCCTGCACCGAATGACCTCCGACCAGAACGGCTCCTGCTTCTAACACCTTGTCTGCTCCGCCTCGCAAAATCTCCCCTAAGATCTCTGGATCCAGACAATTTGGAAAACATACAATATTCAATGCAACCTTCGGCTCTCCTCCCATTGCATATACATCGCTTAAGGAGTTCGCCGCTGCAATCTGTCCGAACAGATACGGATCGTCCACAACCGGTGTGAAGAAATCCAGTGTCTGTATCATGGCAGTCTCATCCGATATTTTATAAATTGCGGCATCATCTGATGTCTCAACACCGACAAGCAGACGCTCATCGGAAAATTTAGGCAGCTTACCCAGAACCTGGGCAAGGGTCTCAGGACCGATTTTGGCCGCTCAACCAGCTGTCTTTGTCATCTGTGTCAGATGAATCTCTTTGAGTCCCTTACTCATTTCGCCCACTTCCTTTCGAATATTTTTTCAAAATAATTCCCTCGGTATACGAAAAAGCTGTTGCAGCAGCTTTTCCATCACATTTTCAAATTACTGTAACTATTCCTATGTTTCTAACAAGGTTTCACAATCTTACCTGCATTATTCATAGACTCGACGATGTCATACATATTTGTAACTGTTCCTACTGCAAGCTTGTCTTTCAGTCCATAATAATCCAGACATGTCCCACAAGTCACGATTTCAACGCCCTGGCTTTCAAGATTCTTCAGATCCTCCAGAGAGTCAGATCCTTCACATGTGATCGTGGCACCACCATTGTAGAAGATCATCTTCTTTGGCAGTTCATCAAGCTGTGTGATTGCAAAGATGCATCCTTTGATCAGCACTTTACCAAGCTCATCATTTCCACTTCCCATCTTGTCAGAAGAAATCACAACTACCGTATCCCCCCCTGTTGGAACACAATCGCAAACCGCACCCGCCGGCGCAGTCTGAGTTTCCTCTCCTGCAAGTGCCTGAATTGTCACTTTATATTCATCCTCTCCAAGCTTCTCCTGTGTTACTGCTGCGCCTGTACTCTGTGCCATCTTAGTCACATTAGCCACTGCTGTCTCATTGTCAACGAGAACTTCTATTGTCTCCGGAGCTGTCAAAGCATCTAATGCTTTCTTTGTCTTGATTACCGGAACCGGGCATTTATCTCCCATAGCATTTACTGTTACCATTCTATTGCTCTCCTTTACCTATTCGTTCAG
Organism: Mediterraneibacter faecis JCM 15917; assembly: GCA_001312505.1. Classification (GTDB taxonomy): domain Bacteria; phylum Bacillota; class Clostridia; order Lachnospirales; family Lachnospiraceae; genus Mediterraneibacter; species Mediterraneibacter faecis. The sequence goes on along the minus strand of BBDW01000002.1, from coordinate 142,344 downwards.
GTATTTCAACCTCCAGGCTTCTGTTTTTCAGTATAACATTTTTACTATAGGTTATCAAACTATTCTATAGAAATTCTCTATAAATTTCCTTCTTTCTGATTCACATTTTTACGCAAAGCTTCTCCCAGTTCCGTAATACACAGTAATGTGATTACAAGCACGCTTCCCGGAATCAGAATGATCCACCAGGAGTTTGTCATCAATGCCTTTTCAGAAAGCGAGAGCATGCTCCCCCCCCAGGAAATAATTTCCATCGGAAGACCAATCCCAAGAAAGCTCAATGTTGACTCTGCTATAATTGCACTTCTGATGTTCATCACGACCATAAACATAATTGACGAAACAAAATTCGGCAGCAAATGCACACGTAAAATATGCCAGAAGCTTCCCCCCATACATTTTGCAGCAATCAGATATTCACTCTCACGGAGCTGTCGTACCTCGGTACGTACCATTTTTGCGATATTCATCCAACTGGTAAGACCAATTACTATGGTGATTGCAACAACCGAGTTCTTTCCTGCCAGTGCCTGAAGAAAGATAATTAACAGAATGGAAGGGATACTCAATAAAATTTCTGTAAAACGCATCATCAGTTCATCAATCCACTCCGGTGCGATTCCACTGAAGGATCCGTAGATCACCGCAATCGTAGTCGATAACACGGTGGATATCAACCCGATAAACAACGATATTCTACCACCGTATAAAATCATTGAAAAAATATCTCTTCCCATCGTATCCGTTCCAAAAAAGAACTCTTTATTCGGTGAAATGTTGCAGTTCTTCAGATCCATGTATGTAGGGTCTTTCGTCATAAAGAAACGACAGAAAACACAGGCAAATACAATGACTGCAAGAATACTTCCGGCAATGATAACGGCATTATTTTTTTTCGCTTTTTTCATTTTCTCCACCTTATACCTATCTGCCTTTCCTGTCATTTTTATCTCTTTCATTCTTGGATCGATCCATTCACTGACAGACTGTCCGATCACATTTCCTGCAATAACAAAAATACCGGTAAATACACAAAGCACCATCAGCATATTATAGTCATGATATTTTGCACTTTCAAAAGAAAGCGTTCCGATTCCCGGATAGGAAAATACCATTTCCACGATATACGTCCCTTCGATCACATGCTGAAGTGAAATTGCCATCAGACTGATGAATGATGGCATAATATTTTTCACACAGTGAAAGAACAATACTCTTTTTCGTGACATTCCTTTTGCCTTTGCCAGTAAAACATAGTCTTTTCTAGTTTCTTCCAACAATCGGTTACGGATCAGATACGCATAATACCAAAGGTGGCTCAGCACAACAACTGTCAGCGGAAGAATCAGATGCGTCAATCTGCTCAACGGATTTGCCGATTGTCCGAAATCATATGCCCCCCCACTTCCCGGAAGGAGCTTTAGATTCACACTAAAAATCAAAATCAATATAAGTGACAACCAGAATTCCGGAATACAGCTTGTGATTGTTCCCACCTTACGCAAAATCCGGTCTAGAAGCTGATTTTCATAATACACACAGAAAATTCCAAGCAAAAGTGCCAGTCCAAATGTCAGGATAAAACCAATTCCACCAAGCAATAATGTATTGACTAAACGTCCCTCGATCACGGTAAGAACATCTTGTTTATATTTATAAGAGATTCCAAACTCCCCCCTGAAATGCATTTCCAAGCCATTTCACATACTGAACAGGGATAGGTTCGTTTAATCCAAGTCGTTCCATTGCATGCTCATGTTCTTCCACAGACATCCTCTCTGCACGCTCTCCATAATAAGAAACCAGCGGATCCCCGGGCGCCAGCCGCGACATTACAAACACAAGAAGTGAGAGCACAAAAACAGATAGCAAGATCAGTCCGATTTTTCTAAACCATTGTTTCTTCATCACTCTGCTCCTCTCCTGAAATCTCCGGAATCGGAATCGCCTCCAGAAGTTTCTTCGTATATAAATGCTGTGGATATTCAAACACCTGCTCGGTTTCTCCTATCTCCACAAGTTTTCCATCCTTCATCACTCCGACACGGTCGCACAACAGACGCACCATTGAAAGATCATGCGCAATAAAAAGGATTGCACAGTCATGTTCTCTTTGTAAATGCCGAAACAGCTTCACCATCTGTGCCTGTGTAGTTACGTCCAGCGAAGCGATGGGTTCATCTGCAATCAAGAGCTTCGGCTTCATTGCAAATGCTCTTGCGATTGCAACTCTCTGTCTTTGTCCGCCTGACAACTCCGGTGGCCACACGTGAAGCTGTTCTTCCTGCAATTCCACTTCTTCCATCATTTCACATAAAAAATCATGTTGTTCTTTCTTGTCAGAAAATACTTTATGTATTTCCAATGGCTCTGCAAGGATCTTCTCTACCTTCATTTTCTGGTTTAAGGAAGATGTTGAATCCTGAAAGATCATCTGCCGCTCTTTTTGCAGTCTTCTCGCATTTTTCTTTTTTGCTTTTTTATCAAGAAGATTTATCCCATCATAAGAAAATGTTTCTGCTTCCGGACTTAGAATTCCCATCAGACATTTTCCAACCGTTGACTTTCCAGATCCCGACTCACCTACCAGTCCAAAAATCTCGTCTCTTCTTATATCAAAGGACACATCTTTTACTGCCTGAAACGTCCTTTTTCTATCCAAAGGATAGGCGTAGGACAAATGCGAGATCTCTACCAGTTTTTCATGCAATTTCGACTCACTTTTTAATTCTGATTCATTTCTATACATATAATAAGGATGATCATGAAGCAATTTCTTTGTATAAGAATGTTTTGGAGCTGTGAAAAGCTGTTTTGCTTCTTCCAATTCCACGATATTTCCATCCTGCATGACTGCCACCCTGTCTGCGATCTGAGCAACAACTCCGAGATCATGTGTGATAAACAGAATGCTTAAATTCAATTTTTTCTGTAATTTTTTCAACAGTTTCAGAATCTCTGCCTGGATTGTCACATCCAGCGCTGTTGTCGGTTCATCCGCAATTAAAAGCTTTGGATTTGAGGCAAGTGCTGTTGCAAGCACACATCTCTGACGCATTCCACCTGAAAAATGATACGGATATAGATCATAACGCTGCTCTGCGTCTTTGATCCCAACGAGCTTCATCAGTTCGATTGCCCGCTCTTTTGCTGATTTCTTCTTATTTTTCTCGAAATCTTTCTCTCTTTTCTTCTGATTTAAAGCTTTTTCATGCAGCAAAATAGCCTCTTCCATCTGACTTCCAACTGTCATCGTCGGGTTTAACGTACTCTGTGGATCCTGAAAGACCATCGCGATTCCATGTCCTCGGATCTGTTGCATCTCTTTCTCATTATATCCGATCAGGTTCTGATCTTTATATTGAATGGCTTCGCCTGTCACAGACGCACTCTTGGGCAGTAATTTCAAAATTGATCGGCACAGTACAGTCTTTCCACATCCTGACTCTCCAACAAGAGCAAGGACCTCCCCCCCTTGTCTTAACGACAAGGAGACGTCCTTTACTACTTGTTTCTTTCCATCTGAAGTTTGAAATTCAACTGACAAATGCTTCACTGCCAGTATTTCTTCTATTTTCATTCGATTGTCCAATCCTCTATATTCCAGAAAATTCCAACACCATGATGGCCAAGAACTGTATCCTTTGTAATTCCCTGGATTTTCTTATTCGTCACATAATCTACATCGCAATAACAGAAGAATGTATATGCCGGATCTTCTGCAAGTGCAACCTGAAACTTTGCATATGCTTCTTTACGTTCATTCTCATCACTTGTCTGCCTTGCCTGTGTCAGATAAGTGTCTACCTGTTCATTGGAATATCCACTGTAATTACTTCCTTTATCTGTACCAAACACTTTATATGTATGGTCATCAGCATCAAACGGGCTTCCCCATCCGATCAAAAATGCTTCCTGATTTGCCCAGTCGATTTCTGACTGAACCTGTGCTTTTGCATCAACTCCAACTTCTTTCAGCTGCTGACATGCGATAGCCGCAAGATCTGCGCGCACCTGATCACCTTCCATCACATTGATTGTAAAAGAAAGCTTCTCTCCGTTTCTCTCATAGATTCCGTCATCTCCCAATGTCCAGCCAGCCGCTTCTAACACTTCTTTTGCTTTTGCCGGATCATAAGAGTATTTCTCTACATCTTCATTATTATATTTATTTCTCTGAAGCGGACCATAAGCTACAATTCCTTCTCCCAGAAGAACACTGTCTACTATCTTCTGACGATCGATTGCATAGCTGATTGCCGGAATTGCATCTTTGTTCCTCTGCCAGAACTCATTATTAAAGTTATAAAGGATACCTCTGTAATCTGCTGTCTTCATATCATATACTGTAAAAGTATCATCATCTGTGAAATTCTGTGCATCCTTCGGTGTCACCTTTGCCAGATTGATTTCACCGGATTTTAACTGAAGTGCCTTTGCATTATCATCCGGTACAATCTTAAACACGATCGTATCAATCTTCGGAGCTCCTTTATAATAATCCTCATTCTTTACAAGTGTAATACTCTGTCCTTCATCCCACTCCTGAATCTTATACGGACCCGTTCCGATTGGATTATGGAAATATTCATCTGTCTGCATATCCTTGCTTTCCAGTAAGTGTTTCGGAAGGATACCAATTGTCATATAGTCGAGAAATGCCACATTCTTATCCCGAAGTGTAAAAGAAATCGTCTTATCATCGATCACATTGATTGCTGTAACATCCTCATAATTAGAAGCAATCTCTGATTCATTGTCCGGATCCATGATTGCTTTGATCGTAAACTCAACATCATCTGCTGTAAATTTCTCTCCATCATGCCAATTTACATCATCCCTAAGATGGAATGTATAAGTATTTGTCGCGTCATCCAGCTCCCATGATTCTGCCAGTCCCGGTACCACCTCATTATTCTCATCATGTGCTGTCAGACCGTCAAACAGAAGCAGATTAATCTCTCCATGCTCATCAATAGCCGGATTGATCCTTGTGTAATCATTACTTCCATAGATTAATGTAGACCCGCTTTGTGTAGTCTCTTTATTTGCATTGTCTGATTTACTTCCACAGCCTGTAAGTACATAACCTGCCAACATGCAGACTGCTAATGTTACCACGATCACCTGTGATAGTTTTCTTCGTTTCATCGTTTTCTCCTCACGCTGTCTATTTTCTTTCAATGCAATTTATTGTATAAGAAATAGAATAAATCCACAAGCCAGGTGGGGGGATATAAGATATTTTTTATTGCTCCATTAAAAAACTCCGGTGATTTCAAAAAACACCAGAGCTTTAAATCTTCTATATCTAGTTTTATTTTTAACTTTCTTTTCCTTCCCCCCCCGCAAAATACTCTTTCACAAGCTTTACAACTACACCTGACAATAAGAATACTGCAATCAGGTTCGGGATTGCCATCAGACCATTAAATGTCTCTGCGATATTCCACATCAGTCCAAGTTCCATTGTAGCACCGACGATTGCAACGAGTGCATAGAGTACCATGAATGGCTTATTCGCTTTTGTACCAAGAAGGAATTCCACACATCTCGTTCCGTACAATCCCCATCCGATAATCGTAGAAAATGCGAAGCAGCACATTGCAACCGCTGTAAAGATAGATACCCAGTTTCCATAAGTGGATGTAAATCCAAGAATAGTAAGTTCTGCTCCTGCTGCCTCTCCATATCCAACCGGAACACCGCTGCACAGAATAACGAGTGCTGTCAATGTACAGATTACAATGGTATCAACAAATACTTCGAAGATTCCGAAAAATCCCTGCTTTACAGGCTTTTTCGTATCTGCACATGCATGTGCGATAGAACCTGTACCAAGTCCTGCCTCATTAGAGAAGATTCCTCTGGAAACACCTTTCTTCATACTCATAAAGAAAGATCCCACGGCGCCTCCGGTCACAGATGCCGGTGAAAATGCACCTTCGAAAATGGATCCAAATACGCTCGGAATGTTCTGGAAATTCAGAACAACAACGCCAAGTGCCAAAATCACATAAATTGCTGCCATAAATGGAACAAGCTTTTCTGTAACCTGACCAATTCTCTTAATTCCTCCAAGAAGGATCATGCCGATCAGGATAGCAAGTACAATTCCGATAATCAGATTCAATGTTCCAACAGAATCCTTTTCTATGATTCCATAATTAAAAAGTGCAGAATTGATTGCTGTTGTAATTGTATTCACCTGTGTTGCATTTCCCGTTCCAAATACAGTCAGAACTCCGAATGCAGCGAACAGATAAGCCAGCCAGTGCCAATGCTTTTTCAGACCATTTTTGATATAATACATCGGTCCACCGACACGATCTCCTTCCGCATTCGTCTCATGGAAATGAACTGCAAGAGTAACTTCTGAAAACTTTGTACACATTCCAAGAAGTGCTGAGATCCACATCCAGAACACTGCGCCCGGCCCTCCGATTGCGATTGCTCCGGCAACCCCGGCGATATTTCCGGTTCCGACAGTTGCCGCCAGCGCGGTACAAACTGCCTGGAACGGAGTCAGTGCACCGTCAGATGCATCTCTTTTGCGGAGCATCCTTCCGATTGTCACTTTCATCGCATACGGAAATTTTCTGATCTGAAGGAAGCCGGTCCGGATACTTAAGTAAAGCCCGACTCCAATAATGCAGATCATAGCCGGAACGCCCCAGATAAAGTTATTCACAGCACTATTTACTGATTCTATCGTAGATAACATACTTCTTCAATTCCTTTCTTTTATGATATTATTGCGTCGACTGTTCATCACATTAAATCGATAAATCATTAAAATAACTTTTAAATTATATCATAAAAGTAGGGAAATGTATAGAATTATTCCAATACTTCTTTCGAATCAAACTGATCCATAAACTCCGCATACTTTGCTGAATTTTCAAATACCGGCTTATAATTTTTAACAAGCTCTCTGCTTCTTGCTGCTTTTTCTTTCAAAAGTCCATAGGCTCCAAGTGCAAACATCTTCGCAGTGACAATATAAGCTTCTTCCTCATCCGTCACTTCAAATTCTACCTGATGGAGTCCACCCTTTACACCACCTGTATTAAATGTATATACAGGCATTAAGTGCTGGACATCACCGACATCTGTTGATCCTCCCGTATGTCCTGAGGCCTCGATCACATTTGTTTCCGGTGCAGAAAGTTCTGCTGCTCTTTTTAATTCTGGGAGTGCTTCTTCCGCAAGTGTCGGAAGGTATCCCGGAAGTGTTGTGATTTCAACCTTCGCTCCCATTGCAGTAGCTCCTGCGTGAAAGGATCGGTCTGTTTTCTTCGCTGCATCTGTAAATGCCTCGATTGTTTTAGCTCTTACCAATGTCTCTACTACAACTTCATCAGGCACTACATTTACCAGGTTGCCGCCCTTTGTAATGATCGGATGGACACGGACACAATCCTCATCACGGAACGTCTCTCGATTCAGACCGAGTGCCTGCAGACCAAGTGACGCCGCCGACAGAGCATTTACACCTTGTTCCGGTGTTCCTGCCGCATGGGCTGCCTTACCTAAACAACGGATCACTTTAGATACAAATCCATTTCCGGTTCCACTTCCTACTATGATATCATCCCCCCCCGGCGCAATGTGATGTGTAATACAAAGATCAATATCATCAAATGCACCGATACGAAGCAGCTCACATTTTCCACCGCCATATTTTATTTTTCCCTGTGCACGCAGCTCATTTTTGAATCCAATTTCACCATACTCTTCCGCCGGTGTTGCAAAAAATACCACCTGTCCATCCAGTTTTTCCGCGATCTCCGGAACTGTAAGAGCCAGTGCCGCACCAAAGATTCCAGCCATCTGTGCATGATGTCCGCAGCAATGTGCCGCATCTGTCTCTGGATTCGCATGAGCATGCTCCGGAATCCTAAGTGCATCAAGTTCTCCAAGAAGTGCAAGGCTTGCTGTATCTTTCTTTTCTTCATTTAAATACGCTTTTGTTCCTGTAATTGCAAGTCCGGTTTCTGTGCGCAGACCTAATTCTTTCATCTTCTTTATGAATTTTTCTGCTGTATTGAATTCTTTATATCCAAGTTCTCCATGATCGTATATATCTCTGGCAAATTCAATGATCTCATCTCTGTGCTGATCGATTGCTTCCAGGATTAATTTTTCTGTCTGATCCATTTTCATCACTGCCTTTCTTAATTATTGAAGCTCCTCCGGGATCCACCATAATCCATCATTGTTTTCTTTCATATACTGTTTGAATTCATCTGAGTGGTATGCGTCCACGATTGCCTGTGCCCAATCTGCATCTTTGTTCTCTTCTTTTACAACAACCTGAAGTACAAGATAATCTGAAATATCTTCATTGGCCAATGCTGTAGAAGCATCAATGCCTGCATTATATACGACACTTCCTGTGATTGCAATATAATCAAAATCAGATTCTGCTGCCGGAATTGTCATGCTGTTCATTTCTGTAAATTCAATATTATGTGGGTTCTCTACAATATCATCCTGTGTAACTGTGGATGGATCAGCATTCTCGTCAAGCTTGATCCAGCCGATTTTCTGAAGCATCAGATAGCAGCGTGCTGTGTTGGACGCATCATTTGGGACTGCAACCTTCGCACCATCCGGGATTTCATCTACAGAATCGTATTTTTCTGAATAAACTCCTGCCGGAACAGTTGGAATCGGACTGATTGCAACCAGATCTGCATTGTAGCTTTTATTGAAATTGTCCATGTATGCTGTATGCTGTTCTACATTGACATCTACATCCCCCATCATTCAGTGCAACATCTGCTGTCTGAAGATCTGAAAGGTCAACAGCTTTTAAGGTATATCCTTCTTTCTCAAGAATTGGAACAATTGCATCTTCGAAAAGTTCTGTATATGGTCCCTGGGATTTTCCATAGACGATTTCCTTTTTCTCTGATGTATCCGCGTCACTTTTCTTCGTATCTCCTGAACCTGAATTTCCGCATGCCGCCAGGCTGAATGCTGTTGTCGCTACTAATAATCCTGCAATAATTTTCTTGATTTTCATAATATAATTCTCCTCGTTCTTTCTTAATCAATTATCTATGTTGTCTGAGTTTTCTTGAAATTGTATTTCCTGCAAGCTGAAGGATCTGTACAAATACGACCAGTACAACTACAGTAAAAATCATCAATGGTGTATTCATCCTCTGATATCCATAAGTCAGTGCCAGGTCTCCGACACCTCCTCCGCCTACATACCCAGCCATTGCTGATGCTCCAAGCAGCCCGATCGTACCTGTTGTCAATGCGAGTACGATAGATCCAAGTGTTTCCGGAAGCAGAAAATACCGAATCGTCTGCCAGGTAGATGCCCCCCCCATTGCTTCAGCCGCTTCCAGAATACCCGGATTAATCTCCAGTAAGCTATTTTCCATCAAGCGTGCAAGATATGGACTGATATAAATAACAAGCGGAACAAGTGATGCTGTACTTCCGATGGTCGTTCCAACAATTGCCCTTGTCAGTGGCATGATCGCTACCAGTAAGATCACAAATGGAATACTTCTTACTATATTAATATAGATACTTACAATATTGTAAAGGATCAGATTCTCTATCAGTCCTCCCTTACGGCAAAGCACAAGGATCAGTGCCAAAATAATTCCTATGATTGTTCCAATAATCAGTGACCATGCAACCATATATAAGGTCTGTCCACCACTGGTCAGTAACTTTTCCAGTGATACTCCAAAATACTCTTGTTCCATTAAATCGCCTCCACTCTTTCTCTGATTACTCCATTCTCATCAATCTGTTTCTCAGCTTCTAATATTTTCTCTTCCGTTCCAATCAGCTGCAAAATGAACACACACATTACATTCTCCTGCAATTCCTGCACGTCGCTCCCAAAATATTTACTACAATTCCATCCACATGACAGATATCTGAAATCACAGGTCGTTTTACACTACTTCCGATAAACTTAAGCCTCTCTACCCAGAAATGTTCTTTCTGTTCTTTCACAAGACTTAGAATGCTTTCCGGAATCTGATCATTTACTACAGTCTGAACGAATCTTCTTGTAACAGGTGCCTGTGGCTTTCCGAATACATCAAGCACACTTCCGGCCTCCACTACTTGTCCGTTCTCCATAACTGCTACTTTATTACAGATCATCTGAACAACCTGCATCTGATGTGTGATCAGAAGGATTGTAACTCCCATCTCCCGGTTGATCTTCTTAAGCAGTTTCAGAATGGATTCTGTAGTTTGTGGATCCAGTGCACTTGTTGCCTCGTCACAGAGCAGGATGTCCGGTGTTGTTGTCAGTGCCCTTGCGATTCCCACTCTCTGTTTCTGTCCTCCCGAAAGCTGGCTTACATAAACATCTTTCTTATCTTCCAGTTCTACAAACCGGAGTACTTCTTTTACTTTCTTATCAATCTCTTCCTTTGGTGCCTTTTCAAGAATCAATGGCAATGCAATGTTGTGATACACTGTTTTTGATTCAAGAAGATTAAATTGCTGAAAAACCATTCCGATTTTTCTTCTAAGCTTGCGAAGCTGCGTTTTTTTCAGATTCCCAAGATTTTCTCCCTGGACTATAACATTTCCCGTATCCGGTGTCTCTAATCCATTTACCAACCGGATCAAAGTTGATTTACCTGCTCCGGAAAATCCGATAATTCCGTAGATGTCACCTTTCTCTACATGAATGCTGACATCCTGCAGCGCATGTACTGTACCGTATTTCCCGGAAAATGTTTTGTTTGCATGTTCTACTTTTATCATACCTATCACTCCATCTATCATTTGATGTAACGTTGTTACTTTTCGCATCTCAGATTCGATAGGCGTATGATACACCTTATTAACCTACTACGTCAATAGGTTTTATATGTTTTCGGCGTTTTGTTTTTATATTCCTATGTGTTTAGTAGGTTTATAGTGCATTTTAACCAGTCCCGTTATAAGAATGCTGTTCACACATCGTGTGAACAATACCGGCTGGCAACACTTGATTTCTGAATCTGAAAATTTTCATTGCATTACCATAGGGCTTTCGATTATAATAGAAATGTTATAGACGATATAAAACGAAACAATTTCAAAATGTATCGTTTTTTGAGATTGTCTCTGAATGATTACAAGTATTTTTTTAGAAAGGATTAACTAATTCATGTGGATTGCAGATAATTGGAAAGATTACGAAATTCTTGACTGCTCAGGTGGCGAAAAGCTTGAGCGTTGGGGGAAATTATCTTCTTGTCCGTCCGGACCCGCAGGTCATCTGGGATACTCCTAAGAAGAACCGCGGTTGGAAAGAGATGAACGGACATTATCACCGTAGCAAAAAGGGTGGCGGTGAATGGGAGTTTTTTAGTCTCCCACAGCAGTGGCAGATCCATTACGGTTCTCTCACATTTAATTTAAAACCATTTAGTTTCAAGCACACAGGACTCTTCCCAGAGCAGGCAACTAACTGGGACTGGTTCTCTGAGAAGATTAAGAATGCTGGACGTCCGGTCAAGGTGCTGAACCTTTTTGCTTATACCGGAGGTGCTACACTTGCAGCGGCAGCTGCCGGAGCGCAGGTTACTCATGTAGATGCATCTAAGGGTATGGTGACATGGGCAAAGGAGAATGCGGTTTCTTCCGGTCTGGGAGATGCACCGATCCGCTGGCTTGTCGATGACTGTGTGAAGTTCGTTGAACGCGAGATCCGCCGTGGCAACACTTATGATGCAATCATTATGGATCCGCCGTCATATGGGCGTGGACCAAAAGGCGAGATCTGGAAGATTGAAGATATGATCCATCCACTCATCAAGCTTTGTACAAAGATTCTTTCCAAGGATGCACTGTTCTTCCTTGTGAATTCTTATACAACAGGACTTGCTCCTGCCGTACTTACCTACATGATCTCAACTGAATTAAAACCTTGGAACGGACATGTAGATTCTCAGGAGATCGGACTTCCTGTTACAGATTCAGGATTGGTTCTTCCATGTGGTGCTTCCGGTCGTTGGGAACGTGACTAGCAGAATCCCAATTATAATTCGTTTGTTACTGGCTTCAAATTTCTGAGTCAGTGGCTATAAATTGTACCTGTGCAAAACGTTACTGCTCACAGTAACTTCTAAACAGCTACAGCAATATTCTAAACAGCAGAAAAGACCAGAGGTTCTTGTTTCAATTTGTAAAACAAGCCTCTGGTCTTTTCATTTATTTATGCTGTTCTTGAACTCCCCTGACAGATTTCTTCAAACTCTTTTAATTTCTGTCTTGCCTGCAAACTTAAGTTTCTTGGCACTTCAATCTGAATCGTCACATACTGGTCTCCGTGAACGGATGAATCTTTCATCGAAACAATTCCCTTACCTCTCAGACGAATCTTGGAACCCGATTGTGTTCCCTCTTTAATCTTACACATAACATCTCCATACAGTGTATGGACCAATGCTTCACCTCCGAACACAGCTGTTGTATACGGAACAGATACGGTTGTATACACATCCATACCTTTCCGCTCATATCCAGGTTTCGGAGCAACTGTTACTTTCAACAGAAGATCTCCGGCTTCACCACCACCGGTTCCCGGCATTCCCTTTCCTCTTAAACGGATTGACTTTCCGTTATCAATACCTGCCGGAATATGAACCTTCAGTGACTGTCCCGGTTGTCCCGGATTTTCCGGATTACTCAGTGTAATAACCTTATCTCCACCAAATGCAGCCTCATCAAATCCTACAGTGATACCTGCCTTGATATCAGAACCTTTTGATCTAAAGCTTTCACCTCCAAATCCTCCGGTAAATCCTGATGTCCTTCTGCTGCGACCTGAAGCACTTCCTCCATGGAACATATTTCCGAAAATGTCATCAAACATATCATCCATGTCGCCACCTTCGAAATGATACTCCTGATATCCACTTCCCGGTCCACCATAACTACGGTAAGTACCGCCTTTGAATCCGCCGTTTCCGCCGAATCCTCCAAAGCCACCTGTACCGGCATTTCCGTATCCGGAACCTGCAGCACCGCTCTGATCAAATGCAGCATGACCGAACTGGTCATACAGTTTCTTCTTCTCCGGATCACTCAGTACAGAGTACGCCTCCGTCACTTCTTTGAATTTCTTCTCCGCTTCTTTATCCCCAGGATTCGTGTCCGGATGATACTTCTTCGCCAGCTTACGATATGCTCTCTTTATTTCTTTATCCTCTGCGCCCTTTGACAGCCCAAGCACTTCATAATAATCTCGTTTCATTCTTTCCACATCCTTCCGAATCTCTTATTGTTTTGAACATATATAGTTTATTATTTCTCTGTGTTCTACTTGTAATATAGCAGACATTTTCCAGGCTGTCAATATATCAATCTTAATTTCAATATTAGGTCAATAAATGTATCTGTTCCATTTACAGGAATCCTAACAGGCAAATCAAATTTTATTTTAACAACTCCCGCAGCACCTGATTCACCATTCCTGGGTTTGCTTTCCCCCTTCATGGCGCGCATTGTCTGTCCAAGCAGTGCTCCGATTGCTTTCTCTTTACCGCCTTTGAAGTCTGCGACTGCCTGTGGGTTGTCTGCGATCACTTTGGCAGCTGTCTCACGGAGTGCACCTTCATCATTCACCATCTTAAGCCCGTGTTCTTCGACATATTTCTCAGGATCTATATCCTCCTGGAAAATCTGCTTGAATACATCTTTTGCCACAGAACTGTTAATGGTTCCTGCCTCCGCAAGATCAATTAATTTTGCCAGGTTCTCCGGAGAGAATGTTAAATCTTCCGGCTCCATTCCATTGTCTTTCATCAGACGGAAGGTCTCTCCGATCAGCCAGTTTGCAACTTTCTTCGGTTTCTCACAGATTGCTGTTGTTGCCTCAAAAAGATCGGCCATTTTCTTAGAACCTGTGATGATCTCTGCGTCATACTGCGGAATATCAAACTGTTCCTTGTAACGCTCCAGCTTCTCCGTACGAAGTTCCGGCTGCTGAGATTTGATTTTCTCGATCCATTCATCACTGATCACGATCGGAACAAGGTCTGGTTCCGGGAAATAACGATAATCCTGTGCATCCTCTTTGGAACGCATTGCATAAGAATGCTCTTTGTTGTCATCCCAGCGTCTTGTCTCCTGTACAACCTGTTTTCCTTCTTCGATCAACTCAATCTGTCTCTGACGCTCGCCTTCAATTGCATGTGCGATTGCCTTAAATGAGTTCAGGTTCTTCATCTCTGTTCTTGTACCAAACTGATCGGATCCGACTTCACGGACAGACAGGTTGACATCTGCACGCATAGAACCTTCCTGAAGCTTACAATCAGATGCTCCTAAATACTGCACGATCATACGCAATTTTTCAAGATAAGCAATAACTTCCTCCGCGGAACGCATATCCGGTTCAGATACGATCTCTACAAGTGGCACACCGCTTCGGTTATAATCGACAAGTGAAGTATCATCCACTCATCATGAACCAGCTTACCTGCATCTTCTTCCATATGCATCTCGTGGATTCTTACTTTCTTCTTTCCCGAACCACTCTCGATCTCTACATATCCATCTCTGGCAATCGGGAGATACAGCTGGGAAATCTGATAGTTCTGCGGGTTATCCGGGTAGAAATAATTTTTACGGTCAAATTTGCATACCTGTGTAATCTTACAGTTTGTTGCAAGACCAATTGCCATAGCATATTCTACGACTTGTTTATTCAACACCGGAAGCGATCCCGGCATACCGGTACATACCGGACAAGTATGTGTATTCGGTGCGCCACCGAATTCTGTGCTGCATCCACAGAAGATCTTTGTCTTTGTAGCCAGCTCAATATGCACTTCCAGTCCAATGACTGTTTCATACTGCTTTGCCATTGTTAACGCACCTCCTTTTCTGACATAAGACCGACATTTGCCGGTGTTTCATGCATCTTCTTTGTCGCACACTCATAGGTATATGCTGCACGGATCAAAGTTTTTTCTTCAAATACATTTCCAATCAGCTGCATACCGATTGGAAGTCCTTTGCTGTCTTTTCCAACCGGAACGCTCATTCCCGGAAGACCTGCAAGATTGACTGAGATTGTATAAATATCTCCCAAATACATCTTCATCGGATCACTTAAGCTCTTTCCAAGCTCCGGAGCAGTTGTCGGTGCTGCCGGTCCGAGAATGATGTCATAATTACGGAATGCACGGTCAAACTCTTTCTTGATTAAAGCTTTTGTTCTAAGTGCCTTCAGATAGTAAGCATCATAATATCCTGAACTTAAGACAAAAGATCCAAGCATGATTCTTCTCTTTACTTCAGGGCCAAATCCTTCTGAACGTGTTTTCTTGTACATGTTATGAAGTCCATCGTAATCTTTCGTACGATAACCATATTTCACACCATCAAAACGTTCCAGGTTAGAACTTGCCTCTGCATCTGCGATCGTATAATAAGCAGGGATTGCATATTTTACAAGTCGCAGATCAAACGCCTCAACAATCGCACCCTTTTCTTCGAGTACTTTTGCTGCCTTCATCACAGCATCATTTACTTCAGGATCCAGACCTTCTCCCATATAGTCTCTTGGGATTCCAATACGGAGTCCTTTCACATCATCGACAAGTGCTTCTGTGAAATCACAATCATCACGATCCATGGAAGTGCTGTCCTTCGGATCATGGGATGCAATTGTTTCAAGAATTGCCGCACAATCCGATACATCTTTCGCTACCGGTCCAATCTGATCTAAAGAAGATCCATATGCGATAAGTCCATATCGGGAAACGGTTCCATAAGTTGGTTTTAGTCCGACAACTCCACAGAAAGAACTCGGCTGACGAATGGATCCGCCGGTATCAGATCCAAGTGCATAATAACATTCGGATGCTGCCACTGCCGCACAGGAACCACCGGAAGAACCTCCCGGAACATGCGCTGTGTTGTGCGGATTGCGTGTCGGTCCGTAATAAGACGTCTCTGTTGTACTTCCCATGGCAAATTCATCCATGTTTGTCTTACCAATGATAACCGCTCCTGCTTTTCTGAGGTTCTCAACTGCCTCTGCCGTATAGGTCGGTTTGAAGTTGGAAAGAATCTTTGAACTACATGTGGTAAGCTGTCCCTCGATACACATATTATCTTTTATTGCAACCGGAACTCCTGCAAGTGGACCTGTCAGTTCGCCCACATCTATTTTCTTCTGAATTTCCTCCGCTTGTGCATAAGCACCTTCTTCATCTATCGTCACAAAGCTATGAATCTCTGACTCCGCTTCTTTGATCTGTCCAATCACTGCATCGACTGCTTCTCGTACAGTTACTTCTTTTGCTTTGATCTTCTCGCCCAGTTCAAGGGCTGTAAGTTTTAATAAATCCATCTGCTCTCACTCCCTTAACCAATTGTCTTCGGCACTTCAAAACTGTCCTCTTTACGAAGTGGTGCATTCGCAAGTGTTGCCTCTTTGTTATCGCCATTTGTCACCACATCTTCACGGAACACATTCTGTACCGGAAATACATGAGACATTGGTTCAATCCCTGTTGTATCAAGTTCATTTAATGTATCTATATAATCCAGCATCTGCTCCATGTCTTTTTTCGCTGCTTCTTTCTCTTCCTCTGAAAGTTCCAGCTTTGCAAGGATTCCTACATACTCGATTGTTTCATCGGATATTTTATTTGCCAATTTAATCATCCTTCTTTCTACTCTGTCTTTGCTAATCCTGACAATTTCCAAAATCAGTATCATAAATTTCTCAGCTTATTGCGACCTGTAGCGGTACATATCATAGAAACTGTCATAATTCTGGTTTTTTACTGAGCCGGACGGCGTCAAGATTAAGTCCCCATCATCACTTCCAGCTCCGTTCCTTCCGGGAAAACTGCATTTCTATAAGATTCTGATCCATCTGTATCATAAAACCAGAGTCCATAATTTTCATAATTGAGATTTTCATTTTCCTTATCATAAAAATCACCAAGATAAATCTTGTAATGAAGCTCCGCCCAGTCGACTCCTGATGCCTCGGTCACATCATACCATCCTGCCGGGAAATCTGTTCCCGCCGTATAAGTGTTTCCGGCTTTCAATGTTACCTGTTCCGTCAGCGGATTTTCTTCCAGCTGCATCTGTTCCGTCTGTGCATTCTCAGAATGAAACTGGACAACCAGTCCTGTATCAATCTTCAGATGACCTCCTGTATACAGTCTCACATCATCCAGATAATCTCCTGCATCCGTATCTGACTCATCTTCACTAAAATAAGAATAGTAATAAATCGAATTCTCAGGATCATCCTGCTGCATGGAGCCTTCTCCTGAGACAAGCTCCACTTCATAAGTTCCTTCCGGGATCTGTGCTCCGATCTCATACTCCCCCCCATATCCTAATACACAATCATAAGTTGCTCCTGTCTCAGAAAGTTCTCTCGTTGTATTCATATATGGATCATACTCAGAATCCACTTCGCTGCCATCATCATTCCAGTCATAATCTGAGGAATGAAAATCATCCCCCCCAAATGAGGAAATGAAATCACCAACGGAACCTGCAATGCTTGTAAATGCTACGATTGCTACGATGATTCCCGCAAGAATTCCACTGATTTTCCTTGCCTTTTTCTGTTCCTCGTAAGATCCTGCATGAACCTTCCTTGCCGGATTAAATATCGTCGGCCCACCCAGCTGCATCTGCTGTCTGTGGGATTTCCATCCGCGGATTCTCTTTTTGCTGATATTCTGTCTGCGTTCTTTTCCGTCCGTTATGACTCTCACAGAGATGTCCCGCATCCTGCTTTTTCTCCCGTTTTTTTGTCTCTCCAGTCTCATTCTGTCGTTTCTGGGAATATGTCATTTTTTTCTTGCGATCAAAGCTGCTCTCATTCAGCCTGTAATTCTTTTTCTCCAGCTTTGTGTTATCCAGCCCGCAGGAACTGCAACGGCCATCAATCAATTTACCTCCGCAAAGATAACATTCTTTTTTCTTAAACATAAAGATCCTCCCTCATTTCTACTCCTTAAGTTTCTGACCACAACATCCTGTGGGCAGTTCTCTTTCTCAGTTCAGACCTTCACATCCAACAGTTTTTTCGTTCAATCCAGGGGGGGATTGACCCATTTTTTGTATTTTCTTCTTATGGTTCCAGACGACTTAAGTCTCTTGGGAATAATGTTGTTTCTCTTACATTGTCTTCGTTCATCATCTTCATTGTCAGACGTTCCATACCTATTCCAAGACCTCCGTGTGGTGGCATTCCATGCTTAAATGCACTTAAATACTGCTCCATGCCTTCATCTGTCATACCTCGCTTCTCCATCTTCGCAAGAAGTTCATGATAATCATGAATACGCTGTCCGCCGGTTGTGATCTCCATTCCTCTGAAAAGCAGGTCAAAACTGAGCGTGTAAGTCGGATCCTCCGGATCATCCATTGCATAGAATGGACGTTTCTTTGATGGGTAATGAGTAACGAATACAAAATCTGCATCCCATTCTTCCTTCGCATAACGGCTGATCAATGTCTCTTCCTCTGGTTCCAGGTCAAATGGGTTCTTGATCTTTCTGTCATACTTCTCGGATACCAGTCGTTTGATCTCGTCGAATCTTACTGCCGGAATATTATCTGTCTTCGGTACTTCAATATTCAGAATCTGAAGTTCTCTTGCATACTCTTTCTTCAACAGCTCCATCGTATACTGAAGAAATCCCGTTTCCATTGCCATGATATCTTCAAATCCATCAATATATCCCATCTCGAAATCAAGGCTTGTGTACTCATTCAGATGACGCTTTGTGTTGTGTTTCTCTGCACGGAATACTGGCGCTGTCTCAAAGACTCTGTCGAATACTCCGACCATCATCTGCTTATAGAACTGTGGACTCTGCTGAAGGATCGCCGGTCTGTGGAAATACTCCAGACGGAAAAGGTTCGCACCGCCCTCTGCACTCTTGGCACCGATTTTCGGAGTATGGATCTCTGTAAATCCTTCTTTATAAAGGAAATCACGGAACCCTCTTACGATTCCTTCCTGAATTCTGAACTTCGCACGCTCTCTGATATTTCTCAGAGAAATCGGTCTGTAGTTTAATTTTGCTTCCAGAGATGTGTTCAGCTTCCACTTTGCAATCGGAAGCGGCATTGGCTCTGCCGGCTCACTTAAGATCTTCAATTCACCAAGGCGAATCTCAATCCCATTCGGAGCTTTCGCAGACTCTACAAGCACACCTGTTACCTCTACTGTATCTGCTTCCTTCACATCTTTCAAGTCAAATTTGGAAATATCTTCTTCATATACACACTGAACAAGTCCTTCTCTTTTTCTGAGAATAATGAATGCAATTGTTCCCATATCACGGATCGTATGGATCGCACCATTTACTTTCACTTCGGTTCCAATTCTTCCCTCTTCGAGAAGTTCACTCAGTTCCAATGTTTCCTTCTTTTTTACACCTGTTACAAATTCCATAATTCTTCTCCTTTCAGATTCCAGTATCCCGAGAAGAACTTTTCTATACAAAAAGCCCCCCCGGGATACATCAGTATCCCGGGACGGAAATTACAATCATAATATCCGCGGTACCACCCGCATTGAATCTCAGTCTTCACATTTCAAATCTTATCCCTGTGTAAGCCAGATTCCACTCTTTGCATGTAACGTATGCTCCACGTGCTGCCCTACTTCATCTGTTCAGACAGCCAGCTCCCAAGTGTTCCCTTAATCCGCTCCGCTGTCCGGCGCTCTCAGTCGGTGACGCCAACTTCCTGTCAGTTTCTGTGAATCAGAGTCTTGTTCTTAGCCTTTTTCTGGTTCAGCACTTTAGTCTGCTAAAACTTGTTTCCAATATTAGCACATCATTTTTTGATTTTCAAGAGTTTTTATCTGAATTGTCACACATTTTAACATTTTATCAGAATGAGGCTTTTTCAACCTATCGGTTTTGTGTACTTTCAACAATTTCTTCCTGTACTGTGCTTAATGCCTGATCCAGCTGGTTATCCGCTTTGGGATTCTCTTCGTCATACTGATACTCCACCTCGACATCCGGCTCAACACCTTTCCCATTGATGCTTCTTCCATTTGGAGTATAATACTCTGCAATCGTCACTTTCAGACAGGTTCCATCTCCCAGATCCATCAATTGCTGCACAACACCTTTTCCATACGTTGTAACTCCGACAATCTTCGCTGTTCCATAATCCTGTACTGCAACGCTGAAGATTTCAGATGCGCTGGCACTGTACTGGTTTACAAGAACTGCCATTGGTTTCTTAAATTCATGAGTTCCGTCACAAGTGATTTCGTCTGTCTTTCCATTCTTGTCCTTTGTCGATACAATTGTACCTTCCGGAAGAAGCAGACGCAGCATATTTGTAACTGTATCAAGACTTCCGCCCGGGTTGTTTCTCAGGTCAACAATAAGACCCTGCATTCCCTGCTTTTCAAGATCGTCCAACGCTTCTTTAAACTGGTCATAAGTTACTGTATCAAACTCAGACACTCTGATATAGCCAATCTGGTTCTCCTTCATCTCATACGAAACTGTCTTCACTTCGATCGTATCTCGTGTGGCAGTCAGTTCCAGCTCTTCTCCATCTCTGAGAACTGTAATCTTTACATCTGTTCCCTTTTCCCCCCCTTTGATCCAGGACACCACCGTATCAAGCTGCTCATCACCAACCTCGTGGTCATCGATTTTCTCCAGGATATCTCCTGCTTTCAGTCCTGCTTTCTCTGCCGG
This sequence comes from Mediterraneibacter faecis JCM 15917, assembly GCA_001312505.1. GTDB lineage: Bacteria > Bacillota > Clostridia > Lachnospirales > Lachnospiraceae > Mediterraneibacter > Mediterraneibacter faecis. The sequence continues at coordinate 121,639 of BBDW01000002.1, read as the reverse complement.
AGAGTCTTCATAGACATTTACAATTGTCGCATAGCCCGTATCCGCATCTTTTGTCAGCGTTGCACCCACACCTGAAAATGTTCCGCTTGTTGATTCCATCAGAGCTTTCGTCTCATCTTCATCATAATAAACAGTGTACTTATCTCCCAGTGCACTCGTATATCCGGAATAAATTCCTTCTGCCAGCTTATCTGTATCAATTTCATCTTCATACAGATAATATTTATCAATCAAAGCATTCAGCTTATTCAGTTTTTTTGATACCTCTTTTTCTGTCACTTTACCTGATGCATAACTGCCGGCTGTGTTCGTAATGACCTTGAATCCCCCCCCAAGGAGAAGCAGGCTGACAAGAACTGTTGCAAGAATTCCGGTAACAATCCCGGCTCCATATCCCTTTTTCTTTTTCTGTTCCATTGTCTGTCCCTTTCGCTGTTATTTAAAGAAAAGGACAAAGCAGAATCTTCCACTTTGTCCCCCTTTATTCTTTGAATCACTTTCATGTAAACATGAAAGGAAGATTTTGAATCCCTTTGTCTTACATATAATTATTTGGATTCACTGGTGTTCCGTTAAGCTCCACCTGGAAATGTAGATGTGCTCCGGTTGAATATCCTGTAGAACCAACATATCCGATCTGTTGTCCTTTTTCCACTCTCTGACCGGCACTCACACAAATTGAGCTGTGATGCATATACTTTGTCACCAATCCGTTTCCATGGCTTATAACAACCCAGTTTCCCGCACTGTTGCTCCAGCCTGCCGTAATGACTGTTCCGGCTGCTGCTGCATATGTAGGTGTTCCTGTCGGTGCGGCATAATCATTTCCTTTATGTGGTCTTGAATCGAAAGATCGAACCTCTCCAAAATAACTGGACTGGTACGTCATTCCCGGACATGGATGTGTAAAATATCCACTTCCGCTCACCACGTTTCCGCTGGAAGCCGGTCTGGAACTACTGCTTCCGTTACTACTGCTTCCGCTATTGTTCTTCTTTGCCGCCGCAGCAGCTGCAGCAGCCGCCGCTGCCTGCTCTTCCTGAAGACGTTTTGCTGCTTCTGCTTTCGCCTTGAGGTCTGCAAGAAGGTTCGCATTATCTGTAATCTGATTCTGAATCTCCGCAATCTGTGCTTCCTTACTGCTGATCAGATTCTGCGCTTCCGTCTGCTGACTTACCAAGCTTGTCTGTAATGTATTCAGCTTCTCATACTCATCTTTAAGCTTTGCTTCCTTTTCTTCTACAACTTTCACCGTTTCCTGAAAAGCAACAAGCATATCTCTGTCATAGGAAGAAAGCTTTGATACATACTCCGCTTTATTGAGCAGATCACCAATATTGCTGCTGGACATCAGTATCTCAAGGAACTGGGTATTACCACCCTCATACATGAATTTGATTCTCTTCTTCATGCTGTTATACTGATCATCCTCATCAACCTTCGCCTGTACAAGCTCTTCCTCAGCTGTTGAAATTTCAGTTTCCTTGGCACTTAATTCTTCCTGCGTCTTGTTCATCTGGTCAATGATGGAATTAAGTTTCGCAGCAAGTGTATCTTTTTCAGCCTGAGCTGCACTCTTCTGTGATTGCAGCTCATCTGCTTTTTTCTGCGCTTCATCAATTGTCACAGCACCGGAAGTAATTGTCATTGACAGCATCATTCCGACTGACAGAACCAGTGCTGTCACCTTTCTCATCCGTCTTTTCATAGGTATCTCCTATTACACTCTTAAGTGCTTACGAACAGTGAAGTAACTTCCGAGGAATCCAATTCCAATTCCCATTGCAAGCCCGATTGGCAACAAATAGATATATACATTTCCAACCGGAAGGAATGTAATGATATTCTTCAGAATGCTAAACTTCTCCATAATATATACTACAGCCTTGTCATAAAGGAAATATAACAGAGCAAGCGGAATAACTGCACCGAATAATCCGATGATCAGACCTTCGATCACGAATGGTGATCTTACTACAAAGTCCTTCGCTCCGATATATTTCATGATTGCAATCTCTTCTTTTCTGACTGTAATACCTGTTGTTACCGTATTACTGATCAGGAAGATCGATACTCCGAGAAGAATTGCGATAATTGCAATTGAAACATATGCAACAAGCATATTCACACTGGAAAGTGTGTTCGCTACAACATCTGACTTATTGACCTGTCTGACTCCGTCCAGACTCTGTGCAAATTTAACCAGATCCTGCTGCGTAGCTGAAAGAGACTTACTCTTCGCGATCAGATCCTTATTATCACCTTTTACCGTCTTCATGTAGACTTCATAGTTATCCGAACCTGCCAGCGGGTTATCATCCTTAAAACCTTCTGCAAGTTCCGGGTTGTCTCCAAAATACTCTTTCTGGAATTCTGCCCATGCATCATCTGATGACACATACTTCACTTCTGAAACATCATCACGGGACTCAAGCTGTTCGCCAATCTCTTTCTTCTGTTCCTCTGTTGCGTCATCATTAAAGAAGACGGTGATCGCAACACCTTCTTCTGCACTTTTGATAATATACTGGAAGTTAACAAGTATCGAGAAAAACAATCCAAACAGGAAAATACATGCTGACATCGTCGCTATGGATGCGAGTGAAAACATCTTGTTTCTCCAGATATTCTTAACGCCCTGTTTTCCAACGTATCCAAATGTACTAATCCTCATTTATATACCCACCTTTTTTCTCATCACTGACGATTACGCCCTGCTTCATAGTAATGACGCGCTCGTTCATCTCGTTTACGATCTCCTGGTTATGTGTAACAACAAGTACTGTTGTTCCACGCTCATTCGCCTCTTTCAGCAGACTCATGATCTCCCATGAGTTTGTCGGGTCGAGGTTTCCTGTCGGCTCATCCGCCAGCAGAATGGCAGGTTCATTTACAATTGCTCTTGCAATCGCTACTCGCTGCTGCTCTCCACCTGAGAGTTCCTTTGGGAATGACTTGTATTTCTGTGCAAGTCCTACCAGTGACAGAGCTGCCGGTACCTTCTTCTTGATCACACGGGTCGGTGTCTCAGTCACGCGCAAAGCGAATGCAATATTCTCATAAATATTACGATCCTTCAGAAGACGGAAATCCTGGAACACAACTCCAAGTCCTCTTCTGTATTTAGCAATGTTTCTGTGTTTCATACGGTTCAAATTCTGGCCGTTGACGATAATTGTACCCTCGGTCGGATTCAACTCTTTCATGATCAATTTGATCAATGTAGACTTACCTGATCCACTGTCACCAACGATGAATACAAATTCTCCGCGCTCAATCTTCACGGAAACTCCATTCAAGGCTGCGTGACCTTTGGAATACTCCTTCGTCACATTCCTTAATTCAATCATATGTTCCTCCTAAAACTTATCTATACTCCTACGGTTCTAGTACTCTAATGTCTCCATATACTTCATATACTTTACTACCATTAAGGCAATCTTGAAAGTAATGGCATCCTCAAACACACGCAGATCCAGACCGGTACTCTTCTGAAGCTTATCCAGTCTGTATACCAGTGTATTTCTGTGGATATAGAGCTGTCTGGATGTCTCTGATACATTAAGGCTATTCTCAAAGAACTTATTGATCGTTGTCAATGTCTCTTCATCAAAGTCATCCGGAGATTTTGCTTCGAAAATCTCTTTAATAAACATCTTACAAAGTGGCAGCGGCAGCTGATAGATCAGACGACCGATTCCAAGTGTTGTATAAGCAACGATATCCTTCTCATCAAAGAAAATCTTACCTACATCAAGTGCAAGCTTCGCCTCTTTGTATGACTTGGATACTTCCTTGATATCACTTACGATGGTTCCGTATGCAATATGGATCTGCTCGTCGCCTCCCTCTGCCTGGAGCGTATCCAGCATCTCTTTCGCCATCTTCTCAAGTTCCTTATTGCCGTCCTTATCTGAGAGTTCTTTCACAACAATAATATTCTTCTCATCAACAGCTGTGATAAAGTCTCTTGACTTTCCTCCCAGAAGATTTCTCACATTATCAAGTGCAGCACTGTCTTTCTCGTGCGATGTTTCAATAATAAAGATAACACGTTTTACTTCTGTGTCAATATGTAATTTCTTTGCACGATTGTAAATATCAACCAAAAGAAGGTTGTCTAAAAGAAGATTTTTGATAAAGTTATCTTTGTCAAAACGCTCCTTATAGGCTACAAGCAGACTCTGGATCTGAAATGCCGCAATCTTACCGAGCATATACACATCTTCTGTCTCGCCATCTGCAAGCAAAACATATTCCAAACGCTGTTCGTCAAAGATCTTAAAGAACTGGCATCCCTGGATCACCTGGCTGTCTGCCGGGGGGGATTCAACAAAAGAAAGAACCGCTTCCCCCACAATCTTTTGCCATATCAAATGTTGCTGCAAGTTCCTTGCCTTCTGTGTCGAGTACACAGAAATCAACCCTTGATATTCCCTTTAATCCTTCAATAGTGTTTTGAAGTATCTGATTCGAAATCATCCTTTTTTCCTCCACTCTGTACGATGTATTGCTGATTACAGCAAACTGTAAGTAGTAACACGCATGTGCATATTCCACAATTTTTTTGTATGCATTATTTATCCGTACACATACCCTTATATTATATTAAGGCAAAACAGCAAAAAAAGAAAGAGGAAATCCATCTTTTTTATGCATTTCTTAGTCGAATCTATGAAATATTCACATTTTTATCTTTTAGCATTCTTCACAAAGACTAATTCTGCTTCTCTACTTTATAGCGAAATACTTTCTTTACTAACATTCTCTTTATCCGGCTTGTCATCTTTCTGTCGTCAAAGCTGCGCATCAGAACTGATCCACAGCCAATCCAGACTCTTGTGTCGATCAATGCCCGGTTCTGTTCAATAAAATCTTCCTGCGCCGGCGATGGAAGGACTGATAAAATACAATCTGCCTCTGAGCCATTGACTGCATTCACTATTCCATGGATCCTGTCTGCATCTGTCAACTCTCCGTCTTCCAGATGGATCACGGCATCTCCTACCACACGGATTCCCTGATTATACCTTGCAAGAGCTTCCTCTGCTTTTACCAGTTCCTCCTGACTGGCTGCCAGAAGATAGATCTTATGATGGTTCTTCTGTAAATATTTCAAAAACATTCTTAAGAATAATTTATTATCCGTCTCACGCAGCAATCTTGCATCATCTGTTTTCGCTGCCTCAAGAATCTCTACACTTCCCGGAAGGACCAGATCCTGCATTGAAACCTTTTTTTTCCATTCCGGATTTTCATGTTCTTTCATCAGAGATTCCATCGATACAAGTTCAATGGTATTGACGGAATCGTCTTTCATGAATCCGATTGCCTGCATCATCGCTTCTTTTGCCTTGATACAGGAAATCTCCACATCAAATATTGAAATTTTTTCTGTCATTTATGCCACCAAAGTTATCACTTTCCAAAAACTCTTGCGAATTCTAACGCAAAATAATTTCTCCCCCATTCTGTCTATTTTACCAAATTTATCCTTATTTGTCAAAAGCTGTGTCATTCAAAATTTTACTTTTGTTTATCTTTCATCATTTTTATCCGCAATTTTTGTCTGTTTTTTTATCTCTCGTCTTCTTCCGGTGACCATTCCGCCAATCCGTCCTGTCTCTTTTGATGTTAATGACTTCCACCCATCCTGCATCACGCGATCTAAAAGGCCTAATTCTTCTGCTATCTCATACTTCAGCTTTTCTTCCGGTTCAAGTTTAGTAAGATTGATCGTCTTTTTCTTTTTTCTTCCCATACTTCTTTCTGCTGCTGACAGCATCCTCCTTTTCAGAAGTATTTGCAGAAATTTTTATTCGTCACTCACCTGAATCGCACCAAGAATCTCTCCGATCGGAGCCGATATTGCAAGTTCTGCCCGGACACTTCTGGCTGTTTCTGATTTATTGATCACAACAAGGTGTTTTCCGTGAAAATAATCAATAAAACCGGCTGCCGGATAAACAACAAGGGAAGTACCTCCGATGATCAGCATGTCGGCTGATGAAATTGCTTCGACTGCCCCTTGGATCGTCTTCTGGTCAAGTCCCTCTTCATAAAGTACTACGTCCGGCTTAATCATCCCGCCGCAGTTGCATCTCGGAATTCCTTCTGAATTCTTCACATATTCCGCATCATAGAACTTCCCACATTTCATACAGTAATTTCTGTGGATGCTTCCATGAAGTTCATAGACGTTTCTGCTTCCTGCCGCCTGATGCAGTCCGTCAATATTCTGTGTCACAACAGCCTGCAATTTTCCGGCCTGCTCCAATTCTGCCAGTTTCAGATGGGCAGCATTTGGCTTCGCATCCAAAATCATCATCTTCTCTTTATAAAACTCATAGAATGCTTCCGGATATTTCATAAAAAAGCTATGACTGACCACCTGTTCCGGTGAATACTTATATTTCTGATGATAAATTCCTGTTGCACTTCGAAAATCCGGAATATTACTTTCTGTTGATACACCGGCTCCTCCGAAAAACACGATCCGGTTACTCTCATCAATCATTGCCTGCAGCTGCTCAATCTCTTTCTCGTACATATTACATACTCCTTTCTCAAACCGCACTTGCCAGATTCCTGTCACCTTAAGGCACACTGCCTTCTGCACCGGTGAAATGTTTACAAGGACTTTCCTAATATAGAACAAAGAATGTGCAAAGGCACATTCTTGCGCCTGCGGCGGTCGCTTGCGACACCTACCTTGTACGCCGCAGTGCGCATCCTTAGCGGAGCGTTTTTAATATATTAGGAAAGCACTTTCCTAATATATTAAAAAGACAGGTCCGTCCTTCACCTGCATTCAGCTGTGTCTGACTCCCTGTCTTTTCTTAAGTAAACCTGTTCCCGGTACGTCCGGAAAGCGATCTTATATCTTTTATTTATATCTTACAGATCGATTTTTCCTGTTGTATCTCCATTAACAACATAATATGCTGCTGACTCTTCCGGTTTCAGATAAATCTTAACATCTTTCATGTCTCCGACTTTATTCTTCAAATCCTTTGTCCATACATCTTTGACTTTCTTAAGGATCTCTTTCTCTGTATACTCTTTACCAGAGACTGAAGGAAGAATTCTGTCTTCAGCTCAGCTTTCTTTGTAGTCTTGGTTGCTGTCTTCTTAGCTGCTGCTTTCTTTACAGTCTTCACAGCCTTTTCAGCTGTATCTTCTGCTTTTGCTGCAACCTTCTTAGCTGCCTTCTTCACTGTCTCTTTTACTTCTTCTGCCTGAACTTCTGGTGTATCTACCAGCACTGCTGCCTTTGTTTCAAGTTTCTTTGTTGTGTCTTTCTTTGTCTCGATCGCTTTCGCAGCTGCTGTCTCTTTCTTCTCTGCCTTTACTGTTGCTGTTTCAGCTTTTGTTGTTGAAGATGTCTTCTTTGTTACCATACTTGTTTCCCTCCTAAAATATACACCCAAGTATATTGGCACTACCTCATTACAATGTTATTCTTAACGCGAAATAATGACAAGGACTTTTGTCCGTAATGATAAATTATTCACGATACGGATTATTGTAACTCATTTTTGACAAAACGTCAAATTTTCCTTGATTTTCCTTAATAATTATCATGTTATCGTTTCCACAATTTATTCCTCAGAAGAATAGCCCCCTGAAAAATTCTGAAAGTCCGTCCAATGTCTTCATAAGAACCGGAATCTCTTTTTCATCCAGTCTGTTCAACACAGCATTTGTCATCTCTCTGTGAAACTCCTCATGATGATAGTAAGCCTTCTCCCCCCCTTTTTCTGTCAGCCAGATATACACCACTCTTCGATCCTCTTCACCGCGGGCACGCATTACATACTTCTTGTTTACCAGCCCATTCACCGCTGTGGTCAGAGACCCTGCCGTAATCTTCATCTTCTTTGCCACTACAGACATCGTTGTCTTTCCTGAAACACCGATTGCTTCTATTATATGCATATCGTTGTTTGTGATGTCTTTAAACTCCTCTGTAATGATTGCCTTTTTCTCCAGCTCCCAGATTTCATTAAATAAATGTACCAGAATGTCATTGATGGTATTATACGCATCCATCTTTTTTCCTCCTCGTCTTCTACTGTTCTCTGATCTCTTCAAACAGCTCTTCTCTATTCAATCTTCCGGGATCACTTTCATTCTGGTCTGCTATCTTAATTCAGACAATACCATGTTTTCTATCTCTTACATTCGACGAAATCTGTCGTATCTTCTATCTGTCAGTTGTTTTTCTGAAAGGTTTCCATATTGTTCAAGGAAATGTTCCATCTTCTCTTCCAGTTCACAGAGCACAGGAACCATCGTATCTTCCCGGTACACTTCAGGCTCGCAAATTATTTCTTCGATCACCTTAAGTTCCTTAAGATCTGCTGCTGTCAGACGCATCACCCCCCCTGCCGCCTCTGACGCTCTCTTGCTGTCTTTCCACAAGATGCTTGCAAACCCTTCCGGTGAAAGTACTGAATACACTGCATTCTCCATCATCCACACTTCATCTGCAACTGCAAGTGCAAGCGCACCGCCGCTTCCACCTTCTCCGATTACAATTGAAAGAACCGGCACTTTCAAAGCTGACATCTCATACAGATTCCGGGCAATTGCCTCACCCTGTCCACGCTCTTCTGCCTCCATTCCGCAGAAAGCCCCCCGGAGTATCCACAAAACAGATGACCGGACGCTGGAACTTCTCTGCCTGTTTCATCAGACGCAGTGCTTTTCTGTAACCTTCCGGAGACGGCATTGCAAAATTCCGTTCCAGATTCTCTTTCGTTGTCTTTCCTTTGCACTGGGCGATCACAGTAACCGCTTTTCCATGAAAATACGCAATTCCGCCTACTACTGCCGGATCATCCTTATAATATCTGTCTCCATGTAATTCTACAAAATCTGTAAACAGTCTGTCAATATAATCCTTACCGACCGGGCGTTCTTTTTCCCTGGATTTCAAAACACGCTCCCAGGCTGACACATTTTCTTTTCCTGCAGATATGTTTTTTCTGTTCTCCTTTTTCTTTTCCGGACATTCTTCTTTCTTCTCATCTATAACCGTATGCATTTTCAGAATCTGTCTCAGTACTTCCTTCATCTCATCCCTGGTTACGATTCGATCAACAAATCCATGCTCAAGAAGAAATTCTGCTCTCTGAAATCCTTCCGGCAACTTCTGTCCGATCGTCTGCTCGATCACACGCGGACCGGCAAATCCGATCAAAGCTCCCGGTTCTGCAAGAATAATATCTCCAAGCATAGCAAAACTTGCTGTGACACCTCCCGTAGTTGGATCCGTCAATACCGGAATATAAAGAAAGCCTGCATCACTGTGGCGTTTCAGTGCCGCTGAAGTCTTTGCCATCTGCATCAGGGAAATGATTCCCTCCTGCATACGTGCGCCTCCGGAACAGGTAAAAAGAACAACAGGAAGCCTCTCCTTTGTTGCACGCTCGACTGCACGGGTAATCTTTTCTCCTACCGCATGTCCCATACTGGCCATCATAAATCTTCCGTCACAGACCCCGATCACAACCGGATATCCACAGATTGTTGCTTTTCCTGTAACAACCGCTTCATCAAGCCCTGTCTTTACTCTTAAAGCTTTGACTTTTTCTGTATAACCCCGGAAATTCAACGGATTCTCTGGTCTTTCCCCTTCATCGATCTTTGCATCCCATTCTTCAAAAGAGCCAGCGTCTGTCACAAGCTCAATTCTCTTATATGCCGGAATACGAAAGTATCCATGACATTTAGGACAAATATATTTTCCGTTGATTACTTCATCTGTTAAGATTGCCGCACCGCATTTATTACATTTTTTCAAGATTCCTTCCGGTGCTTCCGGCTTTCTTCTGTTTCGTGAATGAATCGAAGTGATCTTCTCTCCGGTCTTTTTAAACATATTATGCAGTCTCATTCATCATTCCTCCGATAAACTCCACATCAATATCTCCAGATATGAATTTTTTATGATTCAAAATCTCATACTGATAATCAATATTTGTATCCACACCTTCAATAATAACTTCGCCAAGTGCGCTTCTCATTTTACGGATAGCCTCTTCTCTGTCGTCCGCATGTACGATCAGTTTCGCAAGCATGGAATCATAATAAGGCGGAACTTCATATCCTGTGTAAATCGCACTGTCTACACGTACGCCTTCACCACCCGGGAAATGTACATCTGTGATTTTTCCAGGAGACGGGCGGAAATTCTTTTCCGGGTTCTCTGCATTGATCCTGCATTCGATCGCGTGACCTGTGATCTTGATGTCTTTCTGCTGAAGCTTTAGTCTCTGTCCGTCTGCAATCTTAATCTGCTCTTTGATCAGATCGATTCCTGTCACCCATTCTGTCACCGGATGTTCTACCTGGATTCTTGTATTCATTTCCATAAAGTAAAAGGCACCACTCTTTTCTAAGAGAAATTCAATTGTTCCGGCATTTGTATAATGAGCCGCCTTTGCCGCTTTTACAGCCGCTTCTCCCATCTTCTGTCTCAATTCCGGTGTCAGTGCTTCTGATGGAGATTCCTCGATCATCTTCTGATGATTTCTCTGAATGGAACAGTCTCTTTCTCCAAGATGGACCACATTTCCATACTTATCTGCAAGAATCTGGAATTCTATATGACGCGGATGTTCTACAAAATGTTCCAGATACATTGTTCCGTCTCCGAATGCCATCTGCGCTTCTTTCTGTGCTGTCTGGAAACTTGTCTGGAACTCGTCCGGTGTCTGTGCGACACGCATTCCTTTTCCTCCACCGCCAAGTGCTGCCTTAACGATGATTGGATAACCAATCTCACCAGCGATCTTCTCGCCTTCTTCTACAGTATAGACAGGCTCCTTGCTTCCCGGAATAACCGGAACACCTGCCTCCACCATCGTATTTCTTGCAACGGATTTATTTCCAAGAGCACTGATCACCTTTGAATCCGGTCCGATATATGTGATCTTGCACTGTTCACACAGTTCTGCAAATTTGCTGTTTTCAGAAAGGAATCCGAATCCCGGATGGATTGCATCTGCGCCGGACACAAGTGTTGCACTGATGATATTCTGCATATTCAGATAACTTTCTGCGGATGGAGCAGGACCTATACAGACTGCTTCATCTGCGAGCTGGGTATGCAGCGCATCTTTATCTGCCTCAGAGTAAACAGCAACCGTACGGATTCCCATTTCTCTGCAGGCGCGGATCACCCGGACTGCAATCTCCCCCCCTCTGTTCGCAATTAAAATCTTCTCTATCATTTCTTCTGCTCCTGATTTTTTTATTCTCCAACCATAAATGTAAGTTCTGCCGTAACAACGACCTTTCCGTTAACTGTTGCCACAGCTTCTCCTACGCCTACCGGTCCTTTTCTTTTAATAATCTTTGTCTCTAATTTCAACTGATCTCCCGGAAATACCATTCCTTTGAAGCGACATTTTTGTACACCACCGAAGAATGCAATCTTTCCCTGATTCTCCGGTACACTTAAGATTGCCACAGCTCCTGTCTGAGCAAGTGCCTCAAGGATCAGAACTCCCGGCATTACTGCTTTCTGTGGGAAATGTCCACGGAAGAAATCTTCATGATAAGAAACACCCTTGTATCCAATTGCATATTCTCCCGGAACATAATCTTCAATCTTATCAATCAAAAGAAATGGATGTCTGTGCGGAATGATTTCCTGAATCTGTTCTACATTTAAACTATTCATATCTGAATCCCTTTCTTAAACAATTCTAAAAAGCGGCTGGCCGTATTCTACCGGTTCTCCATTTTCTACAAGAACTTCTGCAACTGTACCAGCACATTCACTCTCAATCTCATTCATAAGTTTCATCGCTTCTACGATTCCGACAACCTGTCCGACTTCGACCTTGTCACCAACCTTGACAAAACTCGGTGCATCCTCTGCCGGTGCAGCGTAGAAAGTTCCAACCAAAGGTGAAATGATCAGCTTGCCTTCTGGTTCTTTTTCAAGATTTTCTTCCGGATCTGCATTCTCAGAACTTCCGGATACAGCCATGTTCTGTGGAAGAACAGTTGCCTGGAAATCACCACCGGAAATTCCTGTCAGCGGAATAGAAGCTGCATTCTGAACGATTTCTACCTTCTGCTGTTCCTTTTTCAGATTCAGCTTTGTTCCATTTTCTTCATATTTAAATTCTGTGAGCGTAGAAGCCGATACAGCTTCGATCAGCTTCAATATTTCTTCCATCTTCATCTTCGCTTCTCCTTACTCTTCGAAACGTTTTACAAGAAGAGACACATTGTGTCCACCAAAACCAAGAGAATTGGAAATTACACAGTTCACTTCTTTCTCTACCGGTGCACCTACTGCATAGTTTAATCCACATTCAGGATCTACATTCTTTGTACCAACTGTCTGATGGATAAAATTATCCAGAATACTTTTTACACAGACAACAAATTCTACTGCCCCTGCTGCTCCAAGAAGATGACCGATCATAGATTTTGTTGAGTTGACAACAACATTTTCGGCCGCATCTCCTAATGCATAATAGATTGCGCGTGTCTCAAAGAGGTCATTGTGATGTGTACTTGTTCCATGGGCATTGATATAATCTACCTCATCCGGTGTCACACCTGCCTCTTTCATTGCAAGCTTCATTGCCATTCCGGCTCCTTCTCCGTTCTCTGCCGGGGATGTGATATGATAAGCATCTCCTGTAGAGCCATATCCTGCGAGTTCTGCGTAAATCTTCGCACCTCTCGCTTTTGCGTGTTCAAGTTCTTCCAGAACTACGATCCCGGCTCCTTCTCCGAGGACAAATCCATCCCTGTCCTGATCAAACGGACGTGAAGCTGTCATCGGATCTTCATTTGTAGACAGTGCTGTCAACGCAGTAAATCCTGCAATTCCGGTCGGACAGATACAGCTCTCTGTACCCCCCTGCAACACAGACATCCAAGTCACCATACTGAATCGCACGGAGTGCATCTCCGATACTGTTAGATCCTGATGCACATGCTGTCACGACATCTGTACATTTTCCTTTCAGTCCAAGCTGGATGGATACATTTCCTGCTGCCATATTGGAGATCATCAACGGAACCATCAATGGATTTACACGCGCCGGTCCTTTTGTCTGGATCTTGTCGTAATTCTGCTCTACACAGCTGAGACTTCCGATACCTGAACCGATGATTGTTCCCACACGGTAAGGATCTTCCTGCTCCATATCAAGTCCCGCATCCGCAAATGCTTCCTTTGCTGCTGCAACCGCATACTGGGAGAACAATTCCATTCTCTTTGCTGCCTTGAAATCCATTCGTTCTTTTCCAACGAAATCTTTCACTTCTGCTGCCAGCTTAACCTTATAATCTGTTGTATCGAATTTTGTGATCGGACCAATTCCAACTTTACCTGTTTTGATTCCGTTCCAGAATTCTTCTACTGTATTTCCAATCGGTGTCACCGCACCCATTCCGGTTACAACAACTCGTCTCTTCATTTTCCTACTCCTTCTATTCTTACATCGCCATTCCGCCGTCGACATGCAGCGTCTGGCCTGTGATATAACGTGCTTCATCAGAAGCTAGAAATGCCGCCGCATTCGCAATATCTTCTGTCTCTCCAAACTTTCCAAGAGGGATCTGGGCTGTTGCTCCTTCTTTCACCTTCTCTGAAAGTACTTCTGTCATCTCTGTGTTAATAAATCCCGGAGCGATCGCATTTACGGTAATTCCTCTGGAAGCCAGTTCTCTTGCCGCACTCTTTGTGAGTCCGATCACACCAGCCTTTGATGCGGAATAATTAGCCTGTCCTGCATTTCCAAGAACTCCTGATACAGAAGACAGGTTAATAATTCTTCCGGATCTCTGACGTAGCATCTGTCTTGAGACTGCACGGATACAATGAAAAGTTCCTTTCAGATTCGTATCGATCACAGCATCAAAATCCTCTTCTGCCATCTTCATAAGCAGTCCGTCTCTTGTAATTCCCGCATTGTTCACAAGGATATCTATTCTTCCGAATTCTTTTATGATTGTCTGAAACATCTCATCACAAGATGCTGCATCTGCCACATCACACTGCATGATCTGCGCTGTTCCACCTGCAGATTCAATCTCTGTCTTCACTTCCTGCGCACGCTCTTTCGATCCATTATAATTGATCACTACTGCTGCGCCCTCCTGTGCCAGACGCAGTGCGATCGCTCTTCCGATTCCTCTGGAAGCACCTGTCACTACTGCAACTTTCCCTGTCAGTCTGTCTAACATAATTCATTTACCACCTTATCTACATCTTCCCAGGTTCCGACGTTATACACTTTCACCTCACGGTTTATCTTTCTCAGGAAACCAGCCAGTGTTCTTCCAGGCCCGATCTCAACAAATGTATCTACACCGTCCGCAATCAGAAGTTCCATACTCTGCTGCCAGCGTACGGAAGATGCCACCTGACGTGCGAGCAGTTCTTTTGTCTTTGTAATATCAGTTACATATTCTGCTGTCACATTCGTCACATATGGAATCTGGAGATCAGAAAAATCTACCTGTTCCAGTTCTTTTCCAAGCTCTTCTCCGGCCTGCTTCAGAAGGGAAGAATGGAACGGTCCACTGACATTAAGCGGAAGGACTCTCTTTGCTCCGGCTTCCTTCAGTGCATCTGCTGCCTGTTCCACATCTTCCTTCCATCCTGTAATCACAATCTGTCCCGGACAATTGTAGTTGGCGATCATTACACCACTTCGATCTGCCAGTACTTCCTCAATCTTTCCGGCATCCAGTCCAAGAACCGCTGCCATGGCTCCCTGACCACCCGGTACTGCATTCTGCATCAGAATCCCGCGTTTTCTTACTGTTGTGATTGCATTTTCTGTGCTCATTCCTCCTGCTGAAGCAATCGCACAATATTCACCCAGCTTAAGCCTGCTGTGACATCCGGGGGGGCGAGTCCCCCCCGTTCTCTTAATACCTTCTCCATTGCCATACAGACAGTCACAAGTGCTGCCTGTGTATATTCTGTCTGATCCAGAAGATCATTTTCCTCAAAACAGAGTGCTTTCATATCCAGTCCAAGCAGTTCACTTGCACGGTCAATCACCTCTGCTGCCGTCTTACTGTTTTCATAGAAATCTTTTCCCATTCCGGCTTTCTGTGCTCCCTGTCCCGGGAAAATAAATGCGACCTTACTCATAGAATCCTTTTCCTCCGATCAGTTCATCTGTCTGTGAGACCAGCTTCTGGATCACTTCCTGACAGGTAAGCTTCTCCTTGATCATACCTGCGATCTGCCCTGCCATCACGCTTCCGCTCTGAACATCTCCATCAACAACAGCTCTCCTGAGTCCTCCTAGTGTCAGATGTTCAAGTTCTTCGAATGTTGCTCCTGCCTGTTCTTTCTCAAGATACTCTTTCGTCATTTTATTACGAAGGGCACGAACCGGATGACCTGTAGATCTTCCTGTCACACGAGAATCAATATCCCTTGCTTTCAAAATGCATTCTTTATAATTCTCATGCACCTGTGCTTCTTCTGTCACAACAAAACGTGTTCCGATCTGGACACCCTCTGCTCCGAGCATAAATGCCGCTGCAATTCCTCTTCCATCTGCAATTCCTCCGGCTGCGATCACCGGGATTTCAACTGCATCTACAACCTGCGGAACGAGAACCATCGTTGTATTCTCGCCGATGTGTCCGCCTGCTTCTGTTCCTTCTGCCACCAGAGCATCTGCTCCACAACGCTGCATTCTCTTCGCCATCGCTACAGAAGCAACTACAGGAATCACTTTGATTCCGGCTTCCTTCCACATCTTTATATATTTTTCTGGAGATCCTGCACCTGTCGTGACAACTGCGACACCTTCTTCGACAGCCACCTTTGCAACTTCATCTGCATAAGGACTGATCATCATGATATTGATTCCAAACGGCTTATCTGTCAGCTTCTTTGCCTCACGGATCTGTTCTCTGACCCACTCGGCCGGTGCACTTGCTGTTCCGATCAGTCCAAGTCCACCGGCATTTGAAACTGCTGCCGCCAGATGATATTCTGCAACCCATGCCATACCGCCCTGAATGATCGGTACTCAATTCCAAGTAATTCTGTTATTCTCGTTCTCATAAGAACTCCCTTCTTGATCACTTCTCTATCAACGGTTCTCTCGGATTGGCTGCCGAAAAGGAACCGGAATGCTTCGTTTTCTACTTGTTCTATACTTCTACTTGTGTGATTCGATATATTTTACAACGTCCCCCCCCACTGTTGTGATCTGCTCTAGGTCTTCAGATGGATCTCTACTTCAAAAGCTTCCTCAAATGCCATTACCATCTCAAAAAGATCCAGGGAATCTGCTCCAAGATCCTCTTTGAAAGATGTTGTCTCACTTAATGTGCTTTCCTCTACGTTTAATGACTCTGCTACGATTTCTTTTACTTTTTCTAACATGATTTTGTTTTCCTTTCTTGAATTTACCATTCCATCAGGCATCCTGCCCATGTAAGTCCTGCCCCGAATCCGGCAAGTATAATTTTCTGATCTCTTTTCAGCTTTCCATCCCGATTCATTTCATTTAAAAGGATTGGAACTGACGCCGCCGACGTATTCGCATATTCACCAAGATTCATTGGGAACTTCTCAATTTCTACGCCAACCCTCTTTGCAGCCGCTTCAATGATTCTTCTGTTTGCCTGATGCAAAACAAAGTAATCCACATCTTCTCTTGAAACATCTGCTTTTTTCAACATTTCTTCGATGATTTCCGGTACTTTTCTCACAGCGAACTTAAAAACTGCCTGTCCATCCATCCGGATTACCGGCGTTTCTTCTGTTCCATATTGTAAGGTCAATGCCTCTCCCTTGTCTCCTGCCGAATGTGCCATGGCCGTGTAGACTGCTTCTGCACTTTCACTTTCTTCTCCCCGGAGAACCACTGCACCTGCACCGTCTCCGAATAAAATGCAAGTTCCACGGTCTTTCCAGTCTACAATTCTGCTCATCTTCTCTGCACCGATCACCAGTGCGGTCTTAACAAGACCCGAACGGATATAAGACTGCGCCGTATTCAATGCGAGAATAAATCCCGAACAGGCTGCATTCAGATCGTATCCCCCATGCATGAACTGCACCGATTGCTTTCTGCACTTCACAGGAAGTATTCGGAAATACTGTTTCTGAAGAAGACGTCGCTACAAGGATCAGGTCAATCTCTTCTGCTTTCAACCCGCTGTCTGCAAGAGCTTCTTCTGCTGCTTTTGCAGCCATAAAAGATACCGTCTCCTGTTTTGCGAGATGTCGGCTTTGAATTCCTGTGCGTTCCCGGATCCATTCATCACTTGTGTCGACCAGAGAGGACAATTCCACGTTGTCCATTCGATGGGACGGTATGTACGATCCTGTCCCGCATATTCTTCCTATCATATCTCTTCTCCAACTCTGTCAAAATAATTGTCACTCTTCACAATATGATTCTTTCCAGATCTGAACCATAATTGTTTTGACTTTTAAATACTTTGACTCTCAAAGTATATCATAAATAAAATAGATGTCAAGATAATTTTTAGACAGTTTTTCTCTTTTTGTCTATTAGTTGCTGGTCGCACATCGTATGAACAGCAATACATATTTTATTTGAATCTGTCTTTTCTGCGCAGTATAATAAAATAAACGTAACTGTTCAGAAAGGAAATTTGTCATGAAATACAAGAATATTGTTTTTGACTTTGGAAATGTCATCGGACGTTTCGATGGAAAAGCGATCCTCTCAGAATTCTGCCCACATGAAGAAGAACTGGATTATTTATCCGAAATCGTTTATAAACGCTGGGCAGAGCTTGACGCCGGCACACTTGATTATGATAGTTACATAAATGAAGTCATCGATCAGGTTCCGGAACATTTGAAGGACTGCATCCGCCGGTTTGCAAAAGAATGGCCACGCTGCACTACTTTACTTCCGGATACCATTACATTTATCCATGAATTAAAAGAGCGCAATATACCAATCTATCTGCTGTCTAATGCTCCAACCTATTTTGCAGAATACTATGAAGGAAGTGAACTTCTCTCTCAGTTTGACGGAATCTTATTTTCCGGACCGATCAGACTTGCAAAGCCGTCTCCTGAAATCTACAGTCATTTTCTCAGGAAATTTGATTTAAAGGCAGAAGAATGTTTCTTTATTGATGATCTTGAGCCAAACATCAATGCAGCAAAAGAAGCCGGAATGGGTGGCCTTGTATTTACTGGCGATATCAATGAAGTAAAAAAAGCAATTGGTTTCTGATCCAATTGCTTTTTCTATTCGCTCCTGCTTCAATCCCTTATCGATTGAACGCTTTGAATTCTCTCTGTGCTTCACGCTTCTGATCTTTCTTTGCGATCGTCTCACGCTTGTCATATAATTTCTTACCTTTGGCAAGTCCAATCTCAATCTTTACAAGACTTCCGCTGAAATAAACCTGCAGCGGAACAACTGTAATTCCCTGTTCTTTCATCTTACCAAATATTTTCAGTATCTCCTTCTTATGAAGAAGCAGCTTTCTCACACGAAGCGGATCTTTGTTAAAGATATTCCCCCCCTTCTCATAAGGACTGATATGCATACCATAGATATACATCTCCCCCCCATCTTCCACACGGATAAATGCTTCTTTAATACTACACTTTCCCATACGAAGAGACTTTACTTCTGTGCCATGCAGCACAAGTCCTGCTTCGTATTTCTCAAGAATAAAATAATCATGATATGCTTTTTTATTATTCGCAATAAGTTTTTTCTCTGTCTTTGCCATCTGATTCCAACCTCTAACTCATCTATTTTAACCGCACTCCTGCAAGTATTATGCCAGCTCGAAATTAATTATCCGGAGCAGCTTGTCTGCATCACTTACGCGGACACGCACCTTTTCACCAAGTTTATATGTCTTTCCTGTATGCTCTCCGACCATTTCATACGTCTGCTCTATAAAATTATAATGATCGTCCCGCAGATCCACAACATGAACAAGACCTTCTACTGTATTCGGAAGTTCTACATAGATTCCCCATTTTGTAACACCGGAAATGACACCTTCGTACTCTTCTCCAATATGCATGCGCATATACTCTGCTTTTTTCATCTTCACAACTTCACGTTCTGTCTCTTCTGCCAGTCGTTCTCTGTCACTACACTGCTTCGCTACTTCCGGAAGGATCTTGTCATAATGTTCTATACGATTCTCATTCAATCGTCCGCGCAGGTTCTCCTTAATGATTCTGTGAATCTGGAGATCCGGATAACGGCGGATCGGAGAAGTGAAATGTGTATAATACTTCGCTGCCAATCCAAAGTGTCCTGTATTATCTGTTGTGTATTTTGCCTGGCACATGGAGCGTAATGTAAGTCTGCTGATCAGAGCTTCTTCCGGGGGGGTTCCTTCCACCTGACTGAGAAGTTTCTGAATCTCCTTTGGCTTTACTTCATCATGCACATGAATATGATAACCGAAATTATTGATAAATGTACTCAGTTTCTTTATCTTCTCTTCGTCTGGAACTTCATGCGTTCTGTAGAGAAATGGAACCTCTCTCCAAAAATATTCTTCTGCCACCGTCTCATTGGCAAGAAGCATAAAATCTTCGATGATCTTCGTTGCACTGTTTCTTTCATAAGGTTTGATATTAATTGGTTTCCCCCCCTTCTCATCCAATTCAATCTTTGTCTCCGGAAAATCAAAATCAATCGAACCTCTCTTGCCACGTCGTTCTCTGAGAATCGTTGAAAGTTCCTGCATCTTCTGAATCATCGGAACAAAATCCTCATCTTCTTTCAGTGCTTCCGGTTCTTCTGCCAGCACCTTAGATACACCTGTATAACTCATACGCT
This sequence comes from Mediterraneibacter faecis JCM 15917, assembly GCA_001312505.1. GTDB lineage: Bacteria > Bacillota > Clostridia > Lachnospirales > Lachnospiraceae > Mediterraneibacter > Mediterraneibacter faecis. The sequence continues at coordinate 101,825 of BBDW01000002.1, read as the reverse complement.
TGTCTACCCGGATCACAGTCTCCGCGATCTGATGATCGATCACCTCGCCTTTCGGAGACACTGTCATAATGCAGGATAATGCCAGACGGTCTTCCCCTGCATTCAGAGAACAGATGCCATTCGACAACACATGCGGCAGCATCGGTATGACACGGTCAGCAAGATAAACACTCGTCCCACGCTTCAGTGCTTCTCGATCCAGAGCACTTTTCTCCTGTACATAATTGGTAACATCCGCAATATGAACTCCCAGCTGATAATTCTCATCCTTCATTGTCAGAGAAACCGCATCATCCAGATCCTTCGCATCTTCACCGTCGATCGTAACCATCTGCCAGTCACGTAAATCCAATCTTCCTGCACAATCTGCTTCTGATACATCTTTTCCAACACGAACCGCCTGATTCAATACCTTCTCCGGAAATTCTGTAGGAAGATCATAATCCTTTACAATAGATAAAACATCTGCTCCCGGATCATTCACATGACCGATGATCTCAACAATCTTTCCTTCCGGCTTAGCATGTTCCTGTCCATAAGATGTCAGTTCTACCACAACCTTATGACCGTCCATGGCACCCATCTCTTTTCCGGCCGGAATATAAATATCTTTCAGATATCTCTGATTATCCGGACGTACAAATCCAAAACTCTTACTCTTCTCATACAATCCGACAATCTTCTTCACCTGATGCGACACGATTCTTACGATTTTTCCTTCTTTTCTCTTACCGCCCGGCGCACCTGTAATAATACATTCCACTTCATCTCCCTGGAATGCACCGTTCACATTCTCTCCAGGAATAAAGATATCCTCATCTTCACCCTCTACCATAACAAATCCAAATCCACGGATATTCGCCTGGAAGGTTCCTGTGATACGCTTCGTCTGCCCTTTACTGTATTTCCCTCTTTTAGAAAGTGTAATCTTTCCTTCTTCAACGAGCGCATCCAACACTTCCTGAAGCTCTCTTCTCTGTTCTTTCGATACCTGAAGAACTGTCGCAATCTCTTTAACTTTCATTGGGATATAAAAATCATCACAAATAAAGTCATAAATCACTTTTTTTCTCTTTTCAAATGTCTGATCCATTCTGTTTCCTTTCATCGTTACTGTTCACACGATGTAACCTTTCATCACTACTTAAAGTAAAAAAGACATTCTATAGTCTTATTATAGAATGTCTTATACTTACTTCATCATCTGTTATTAATTAAAAACCTTAAGGTTCAGTACTACTGCAAGCACCAGGAAAAGGATAGCAAGAAACTTTGTGACTTTACAAGTGCACCTTCCATAGAACGTCCCTTGTTCTGTCCCCCCCAATAAGTATCCGCCATACCGCCAATTGTTCCCAATCCGGCTGACTTTCCTTCCTGCAAAAGAATAATCGCTGATAATGCGATACAGTCTATAACAAAGATAATGTATAAAACAATCTTCAAAATGTCCATCTTCCATGACCTCCTACACACTAACGTAACAGCACACTTATTAAACCATAAAAACATAGCTTCTAAAATCTTCTCATGCCATTACATGAATCTTAATTATTCTATCACAAGTAAGGTTGATTTGCAAGTATTAAAAGATTCCAAATATCTTCTCACGGAATGAAACATATAGGGAATCATAATCTGTATACTGAATCTTACTGTTCTTAAACTTTTCCCCCCCCATCTGCTGCAGAGATGATCTGCAATCAGTTTCGCATCGTCATGCTCTGTCAAAAGAATTGCCGGAAATACATAATAGATCATAAAGAAATTCAGATCTGTCTGAACCGCACTGTCTATTTTTCCTTTTTTCGGAGAAACATATGCATCATAAACCTTATCTGTAAAGTCTACTGCAAGCTCTTTGGCTGCCGTCTCTTTATCAGAAGCATTCTCCGTATATTCTGTCATCTCACGGAAATAATGTCCATGATTCTCTATAAAAGCCTCCATATTTACTTTATAAGAAGCCTTCTTCAACTTTTTCATCATCGGCTTCATATCTGCAAATATTTTTTCTACATGATCAAGCATATTGTTCCTCCATTACGTTAAAAAATGTGACTAGTCTGTTACAACACCCTTCTGAAGCATTACATTCGCATAAAGTGCTGATTCACCTGTTGCAATGATTGCATAAGCTGTCTTAGCTTCATCATAGAATGCAAAACGCTCAATGTTTCCAACAACAGCATCACCTCTGTCATCATATTTACGGATAATCTCTTTATATGTATCCCAGATTGGTGTCTCCACAGTATCTCCAGGCATAACTTCCATAAGATTTACCGGATGCTCCACATAGCTGTCCAGAGGGAACACCTGAAGAATCGCATCAAGAATCTCCGGTACTCCGTGTCCGTCGCAACGGATCACAATCGCGTCTTTTCCCATTGATTCAGCCGGAAAGTTTCCATCAGAGATGACCAGTCTGTCACTGTGTCCCATCTCAGCAAGTACTTTTAACAGTTCTGGTGATAAAATTTTTGGAATTCCTTTTAACATATTATCTTCCTCCTTGATATAATAACATATTATTTTAAAAAAGGAACCGGGAATTTCCCGATTCCTTTCTTTTCACTTTAATAATTCAGCTTCTCTTTACAGATATGAATTAGTCATAAAGGTTTGGAACGATGTCAGCATCTTCCATGTTTGTAGAATCATACCAGTAACCATCTGTTGTAACGTCTTCTACAGACTCACCATCACAGATCTTAGCAAGAGTCTCGATGGAGATTTTACCCTGCATCAGAGGAGACTGTGTAACAGCACCGAGCATTGTACCATCTTTAACAGCTGCTTTAAGAACTGAACCAGCATCGAATCCAGCTCCAACGATCTTTCCTTCGTCTGTTCCAAGTTTGTTCAGGTTCTGGTTAGCTGTGAGAACACCCTCTGCAGATACCTGGTTTGATCCGAACATAGCGATTGTATCGTCTTTGTTCATGATGTTAGAAGCCTCTGTAGCACACAGCTCAACTGTTGTCTGAGCCGGAACTGCAACTTCAAGGATAATGTCTGCAGATGCCTGATCTCCGTTGTCTTTAACCTGGTTTACATAGAAGTCATTTCCTACAACTGCTACTGTATATCCATCAGCTTTAGCAAGTTCGATGAACTTGTTGATGAATCCCATACCACGCTCAGAAATGTTAGCGGATGTTGCATCCTGGTTAACTTCACCTACACGAACCTGTCCTTTTCCAAGTCTGTCTTTGATTGCTGGATAGATGTGCTCAGCAGCAATTCCACCAGCCTGCTCGTTGTCTGTTACAACTGTTGCGTATACAGATCCTTCTGGAGCGTCCGGAACACCTGAGTCGAAGCATACTACTGGGATTTTCTTCTCAAGTGCTGACTTCAGTGAATCAATAACTGAGTTCTGGTCACAAGCTGCAAGAGCGATTCCGTCTGGGTTCTTGTTGATTGCGTTGTTCAGCATGTTAACCTGGTCAGCGATATCGGACTCAGCGTTCGGTCCTGTTGTGTTAGCTGTAACACCGAGCTCATCACAAGCCTGGTTGATTCCCTGTACAGCTGCCTGCCAGTATGAAGACTGGAAGCTCTTTACAACAACTTCGAAATGATATCCCTTGGAATCTCCTGATCCATCTGTCTTAGTGTCGCCATCTGCTTTCTTAGTGTCATCTGCCTTAGATCCACATCCTGCGAGCATTCCAACTACCATACATCCACCAAGTAAAACTGCTAAAACTTTCTTTTTCATAATTATGTCCTCCTGACAAAATAAATTTGTGACTGCTTGTCTGAGTTTTCTTCCAGTTTTCCTCTCCCTAATGCCGGGCCTCTCTGGCAGAGCCTCTTTCGTGCATTTCTTAAATCGCTCTGCAGAAGTAGTTTGCCCAGGCTTCTTTGTCCGAAAACTCTTTATACAGTCTGTTTCGTTTAGCTTCTATAGTAACAGCTTTCTTTTTCACACTTTTTTCAGCATGTTTCCCCCGCTGCTATCTATCCGCACACATTAATAATATAACACATTACCAATGGTTTTGCAATTAGTTATTGCTTTTTCGTGATTTTTCACAAATTCTAAATTTAAGTGAAAAAATTACTCTTTTCCTGCTTTTCTCTTAAGAATATCAACAAGTACGGCTGCGATCAGGACAAATCCTGTAATGATCTGCTGCCAGTTAGCTGTCAGTCCGATGAATGGAAGACCAGTCTTCAGAAGACAGATAACGAATACACCAAACAGTGTTCCTGTGATGCTTCCTACACCACCTGTCATGGATACACCACCGATGATTGCTCCACCGATAGCCTCAAGCTCGAATCCAGCACCACTTCCTGGCTGAACTGTAGCGAAGATAGCGGAGTATGCGATAGAAGCAAGTCCTGCGAAGAATCCACAGATTACATATGCTGCAATATGATAGAATCTTACATTAACTCCGGAAAGTCTTGTTGCTTCTTTGTTACTTCCGATTGCAAGTGTATAACGTCCAATTCTTGTATGATTCAGTACAAATGTCATAACAACAACCAGAAGAATTACCCATAAGAAACCGATCGGGATATTCTGTCCGCCAGACTGAATCTTGAAGATACTTCTGAACCATCCACCCGGTGCTGCTGCTGCCGGCCATGAGATTCCGAATCCACCTACGATAATGGAACCAAGTCCACGAGTAATCATACAAGTACAAAGTGTTGCCAGGAATGCCGGCAGATCCATGATTGCTACCAGTACACCATTCAGAACACCAATCAGCATTCCAAGAATAATTGCTGCAAGGATACCAACGATTGTAGGCATTCCTTTGTGAACGATCAGATATCCACCAACGAGTGAATAACATACAAGTCCAGTACCGATTGACAGGTCAACACCACCTGTCATCAGTGGAAAGGCTACTCCAATTGCCATCAGGACAATATAATAGGAGAAGTCCAGAATGTTAATAAATGTTGTATATTTTCTGAAGTTCGGGCTCATTGCACAGAAGAAGATAAACAGTGCAATAACAACGAGCAGGACGATGAATTTCTGTCCTCCCATTCTGTCAATAAATGACTTATTAGAGCCGGCCTTCTTTGTTGTATTATTTGCCATTACTTTTTCCCTCCCTACTCAATCTCACGTGTAGCCATGTTCATGATATTTTCCTGTGTAGCTTCGGAAATATCCAGCTCACCTGTCTTCTTACCTTCGCACATAACAACGATTCTGTCACTCATACGAAGGATCTCTGTCATCTCGGAGGAAATCATAATAATGGCTTTTCCTTCTGCTGCCAGCTGATTCATCAGCTTGTAAATCTCATTCTTAGCTCCAACGTCGATACCTCTTGTAGGCTCATCGAAGATAAGGATGTCACAGTCTCTTGTCAGCCATTTTGCAATAACGACTTTCTGCTGGTTACCACCTGACAGGTTAACTACCAGCTGATCTGTACCAGGAGTCTTTGTTGCAAGCTGCTCAACATATTCCTGAGCAATCTTGTTCTCTTTCTTCTTATCGATAAAAGGACCGCTCATGAATTTTTCAAGTGTTGCCATTGTTGTATTCTCAGCAACTGATTTCTGTACAACAATACCATATCTCTTTCTGTCCTCTGACAGATAACCGATACCATACTTAACAGCATCCTGTGGGCTCTTGATTGTAACCTTCTTACCGTTGATATAAATATCACCGCTGTCGATTGGGTCAGCTCCAAAGAGTGCTCTGGCTGTCTCTGTACGTCCAGCTCCCATCAGTCCGGAGAATCCAAGGATCTCACCTTTGTGAAGCTCAAAGCTTACATCCTGTACCATCTTACCAGCGTTCAGGTGATCAACTTTAAGAACTACCGGTGCTCCCGGAGGTGTCATGTTTTTCTCCTTCGGATCTTCGTAAATAACACGGCCAACCATCATGTTGATGATGTCATCTTTTGTACTGTCTTTTGTGATCAATGTTCCAACATAAGTACCATCTCTCATGACTGTAACACGGTCTGTGATCACTTTGATCTCATCCATACGGTGGGAGATGTAAACAATTCCCATTCCCTGACTTCTCAGGTCACGGATGATCTTGAACAACTGTTCAATCTCTGTCTCTGTCAGAGCTGCTGATGGCTCATCAAAAATAATAATCTTTGCATCATGTGAAATTGCTTTTGCGATCTCACACATCTGCTGCTTACCTACTGTAAGTTTTGACATTGTCTCTCTCGGATCAATATCAACGTTCATTCTGTCGAACAGTTTCTGTGCTTCTTCGTTCATCTTCTTGTCATCGATCTTGATACCCTTCTTGAACTCTCTTCCGATGAAGATGTTCTGAGCAACTGTCAGATGACCAAGCATGTTCAGCTCCTGGTGTACGATGATAACACCATTATCCTGTGCTTCACGAGCACTATGGAACTCAACTTCTTTACCTTCATATGTAATTGTTCCTGAATCTTTTGTATAAATACCTGTGAGAACTTTCATCAGAGTTGATTTTCCGGCACCATTCTCTCCCATAAGAGCAAGAACTTCGCCTTTTCTGATTTCAAGATCTACATGGTCAAGTGCGTGAACACCTGGGAAAGATTTATCAATCCCTTTCATTTCCAATATAACTTCGCCCATTTTATTACCCTTGCCTTTCTTTCAATCAAACATTTCGTTCATCATTCATAAAGCTGATCTCTTATTATAGAAGAGAAATTAGTTCTTTCTGCGTCTTGCAAGTACGTCACTGAATACTGCGACGATAACAATAACACCTGTAATGATAAGCTGATAATCTTTTGTAAAGCCAAGAGCCAGAATTCCTTCCTGAAGAAGAGCGATGATAAATACACCAATGATTGTACCGCTGATGGATGCAAGTCCACCTGCCATGGATGTACCACCCATTACACATCCGGCGATTGCTTCGTTGTTGTACTGATCTCCGTATCCAGGCTGTACTGTTGTATATGCAGATACATAGAAGATAGCACCCATTCCAACGAGAACTCCACAGATAATGAATGCAAGCATTTCCCATTTCTTAACATCTACACCTGAAAGTCTAACAGCTTCTTTGTTACTACCAAGGCAAAGGATGTAACGTCCGATTCTTGTCTTGTTCAGGATAATCGCACAGACAACTGCAACTACCAGAAGAATAACAAGTCCAACCGGGACCCCGTTATATCTTACAAGATTTCTGAACCATCCGTTGTCCGGATCTGCTGCCTGCGGCCAGCTGACTGACTGTGTCTTTGTGTAAACTGATGCAAGACCTTTTGCGATATTCATACTTGCCATTGAAGTAATGAATGAAGGTACTGACCAGTAAGCTACCAGGTATCCGTTAAAGAGACCAAAAGCAAATCCTACAAGGATACTGATCAGGAATGCAACCGGCATTGAAATTCCATGTGTTGTCAGTGTGTAACCTGAGATAAGTGCACAACAGAACATAACCGGTCCAATAGAGAAGTCGATCTGTCCTGTAGCAATTACAAATGTAACACCCAGTGATAAAAATCCAAGGAAATAAGCATAATTGAGTGCGCTCATGATTCGGTTCATTCCTGCGAAGCTTCCTCCGGTCAGTGCACAGAAGAGTCCGTACATCAGAAGAAGGACACAGCACAAAACAATTCTGTTAAATCCTACCTTTTTTACAAAAGGATTTTGTTTAATTTTTTCCAATTTTCTTCCTCCCATCTTTTACTTTGCTGGTGTTGACTGGATTGTCGATTAACTCTTACGATACCCCCCCCATTCCTCTTAACCTCAGCGTAACGGTTCGCTTTCAAAGCTTTAAGATTTTTTGTTTTTCAAAGTGTGTTTTCGATTTCCCCGCACACCTTTGATACATGAATAAATTATAGCTTTGTTTCCACATTTTGTCAAGATTCCCCACCGTTTTTAGGGCGAAACGGTTCGTTTTTGTTTGTTTTCACTATATTTTTATCCATTTTCACAACAAAACCCACGCTTTTCTGTGCATTTTGCTTATGCACTATCCAAGGTCTCGTATTGAGTCTCCCTCTCTTACAGAGGTACTGAAACTAATTTTTACCGGCATACCGTTTTGCTCTCCATTTACTCGCTCCAGGAGCATAGCTACAGCCTTCTCGCACATCGTTTCCATTGGCTGGACAATCAGCCATAATTTAGGGCGCAGCACCTGGGTCATCGGAAGATTATCCACTCCGATGAGCGAGACATCTTGCGGACAGGAGAGTCCTGATTCGTTCAATGCCATAATTCCACCAAGCATGGTGTTATAGTTTCCTAAGATCACACCGGTCGGACGGTCTTCAAGCTCCAAAAGTTCTTTCATTCCTCTGTACCCATGTTCAAAAGAATGCCTTCCCAGCTTACAGTATTCCTTTGGAATCTCCAGTCCTGCCTGGTTCATCGCATCAGAATATCCTTTCACACGTTCCCTTCCGGTATATTCAATATTAGAGGCAATCACAGCTATTTTCTTGTGATGGTTCTCAATTAATTTATTTGTTGCACGATAGATTGCTGTCCGGTTATCAACCTCAACGCAATCATATTCTTCATCCTGGAATGATCTGTCAACCAGAACAACCGGAACATTTGCTTTTTTCGCAGCATGAAGAAACTTTCCATGCATTCCTACCGCAAATACCAATATTCCATCTACTTTCCTGCTCAGAAGAAACTGCAGATTTTCTTTCTGTAGCTTCTCGTCATTGCAGGAATCACAGATCAACATTCCATATCCCTTTTTATGAAGTTCCATTCCCAGATAATGCAGCATACTTCCTACAAAAAGACACTGTATATCATAAACCAGAACTCCAATCGTCTTTGTCTTGTGGGTAACAAGCCCTCTTGCGAGCTCGTTCACTTCATAATGCAGTTCGTTGATTGCCTCCTCAATCAAGATACGATTTTCCGGCAATACATTACCGCCATTCAAATACTTCGATATCGTTGCAAGGGACAATCCTGTCCTTTTCTTGATATCGCGAATAGTAGCAGCCATAATCTTCTCCTCCCAGGCCAATCAGCGAACCGTTATGCATTTTGCCCAACTTAACTGCTCATTCTATTAAATCATACAGCAGATTGACAGTCAAGTGTTTCTGAAGAATTCTTTTTTATTACGTTGCCAGCCATAATGTTACTGTTCACACGATGTGCGACTGGCAACTCATTCCCCCTTAGTTCAAAGCACTATACTAAAATTTTCTTAAATCTCTCGTATGCTTCGTCCCATGCTTCTTTGTCCTGTGGCTCGTAGATCTTGATGTCCTGAGAACGTTTGATAATTTCTCTTGCTTCTTCGATAGATTTGATATCTCCGGAAGCCATGAGCTGCAGTGCAATATTTCCAAGAACAGTTGCCTCTATTGGGCCTGCACTTACTCTGCATCCACATGCATTTGCTGTGAACTGGCAAAGAAGAGCACTCTGTGTTCCACCGCCTACCATGTAGACTGTCTTATAATCTTTACCTGTACACTCTTTAATCTCTTCCATCGCATGACGATATTTCATTGCAAGACTCTGGTTGATGCAACGAACAACTTCTCCGACTGTTTCCGGAACAGGCTGTCCTGTCTTCTTGCAGAATTCACGGATTCTTGTCGGAATATCTCCGGCTGGTGTGAATTCCGGTGCATCCGGATCAATAAAGCTCTGGAGTGCCGGAGCTTCTTTTGCCATAATCTCAAGCTCGCCAAATCCATACTCATTTCCTTCACGGATCCACTGACGACGGCTTTCCTGAATACACCACAATCCGATGATATTCTTAAGGAAGGAAATCTTTCTTCCATATCCACCTTCATTCGTGATGTTGTAATGCTCAGATTTCTCATTGATAATAGGTTCTGCAAGCTCTGTTCCAAGCAGTGACCATGTTCCGCAACTCAGGAAGATAAAATCTTCTTCTGATGTTGGTACAGATACAAGCGCACTCTGCGTATCATGTCCTGCAACAGCCATAACATCAATCTTATCCAGACCAAGCTCTGTACAGATTTCATCTGTAAGAGTACCGATCTTTGTACCTGTAGGTACGATTTCCGGGAAAATATGTTTCGGAATTCCCAGTGCTTCGATCACTTCGTCTGACCACTCGCCCTTTTTCGCATCAAGAAGCTGTGTTGTAGAAGCGATAGAATACTCAGCTTTTTTCTCCCCTGTAAGGAAGTAGTTGAAAAGGTCTGGCATCAAAATCATCTTGTCAGCTTTCTCAAGAAGCTCTTTTCTTGTCTTTACAAGAGAAAGGAGCTGGAATGCTGTGTTGAGATCCATGAACTGATTTCCTGTGATCTGGTAGAATTTCTCTTTATCGATCAGTTTGAAACTTTCTTCGATCATTCCTTCTGTACGTGCATCACGGTAATGTACAGGGTTCTCAAGAAGTCTTCCTTCCTCGTCGATCAGTCCAAAATCAACTCCCCATGTGTCGATACCGATACTTTCGATTTTTCCACATTTTTTGCTTTGATCAGACCCTGTTTGATCTCAAAAAATAATCTCAGTACATCCCAGTACATTGATCCATTCAGGATAACCGGATCGTTAGAAAAACGGTGAAGTTCTTCAATGCTGATCTTGTCACCATCAAAAGTTCCGCACATTGCTCTTCCGCCTGAAGCACCAAAGTCAAATGCTAATACTTTTTTCTCCATAATCTTCCTCTTTTCTTAATACTCTTTTACTCGGTATTAAAACAGGGGCCCTGCATAGGCAGCACCCCCCCCGCATTCTTTGTTCTAGTTCTGTATCGAAACTGCATTTACAGTCTTTTTACATTTCCTAACAAAAGGACTCCTTCTTATTTGTAAAGCGGTCCGTAGTTCTTACAAGCTCTGAAGTCAGCGCCTTCTTTATCCATTCCAAATGCATTCCATGCTGCCGGACGGTAGATATCTTTCTCCGGTACGTTGTGCATAGATACTGGAATACGAAGCATTGAACACATTGTGATCAGGTCAGCTCCGATGTGTCCGTAGGAGATAGCACCGTGGTTAGCTCCCCCCCAGTTGTTCATTACATCATAAGCTGTCTTGAATGCTCCCTCTTTACCATCACATCTTGGAGCAAACCATGTACATGGCCATGTGTAGTCTGTACGTTTCCAAAGCTTATCAGATACTTCTTCTGGAAGTTCAAGTGTCCATCCTTCTGCAATCTGAAGAACCGGTCCAAGTCCTTTTACAAGGTTAAGACGGATCATTGTAGCTGGCATCTGAGCGCGTGTCTCGTAACGGCTTGAGTATCCGCCTCCACGGAAGTATCCGTTGTCAGCCATGCACCACTCTGTAGCATCCATGATTGCTTTCTGGTCTTCTTCTGTAACGTTCCACCATTCTTTCATAACGCCGTTACCGTTCTCGTCTTTAGCAACACCAGATGCATCAAGGCAAGCTGCTCCAGAGTTGATCAGGTGAAGGAATCCACCGTTCTCTTTAGCAACACCCTCGAGGTCATATCCTGTAGCTTTCTTAACTGCCTCTGGGCTCCAGTATGTACGAACATCAGCGAAGATCTGAGCACGTCCTGTAAGAAGTTTCATGAACATCATTCCAAGTCCGTTGAGAACGTCGTTCTCTGTAGCAAGGATGTATGGCTCACGAGCTCCGTTCCAGTCGAAAGATGTATTCAGAACTGCCTCTGCGAAGTCTCCGTTCGGATAGAAGTCTGTCCACTGTCTCTGTCCCTGGAATCCAGCTGCCAGAGCGTTGTGTCCGATTGCTTCCTCTGAGAACTTCTCGTCAAGGTTCTTATTTCCATTCATAAGGTCTTTGATGATAACTGCCATCTTAACAACGAACTCGAACTGCTCCTCTTTCTCCTCTGGAGTAGCCTGAAGCTCTTCTGGGTTCTTGTCCCAACCAATCTTGCAAGTCTCTTTTGCCCATTTCAGAGCTTTCTCGAATTCAGCCTTGTCATAGATCTCTTCTGACATACGACGAATGATTTCTACCTCATCAACAGACTCTACACGCATTCCAAGGTAAGACTCGATGAAATCAGAATCAATGATAGATCCACCGATACCCATTGTAACAGATCCGATCTGAAGGTAAGATGTTCCTCTCATGGATGCTGCTGCAACAGCTGCACGTCCGAATCTAAGAAGTTTCTCTTTAACGTCTTCCGGAATTGTTGTGTCGTCAGCTTCCTGAACGTCATGTCCGTAAATTCCGAATGCCGGAAGTCCCTTCTGTGCATGTGTAGCAAGTACAGATGCAAGGTATACAGCTCCCGGTCTCTCTGTTCCGTTGAATCCCCCCCATACAGCTTTGATTGTCTGTGGATCCATATCCATTGTCTCAGCTCCGTAGCACCAGCAAGTGTAACTGTAACTGTGATATCTACGCCTTCTCTTCTAAACTTATCAGCACAAGCAGCACTCTCACCTACACGTCCGATTGTTGTGTCAGCGATAACAACTTTAACCGGCTCGCCATTTGAATATCTTAAGTTCTCCTCAAACAGTTTTGCTGCAGATTTTGCCATGTTCATTGTCTGCTCTTCAAGAGATCCTCTTACGTCAAGAGCTCCTCTACGTCCATCGATTGTCGGTCTGATACCAATTACTGGATAAGATCCTACTAATCTTCTTTCTGCCATAATTACATTCCTCCTTAATTGTTTGCCTTGCTCTGCTTATCTTCCTTCGCAGAACCGCTTCTTTAAGTATCATTATAGTTCTTTCCTTTCTTTTTGTCTTGTGGTATACTAGAATAAAAATATAAAGATATTCACCTTTTATACAACAAAGTACAATTTACAAGCATATATCTTCATATCTATGTTTGTATTTACACTATTTAGATTTTTAAAGGAGATTATTGCATGAAATACATTAATTACAAAGAAGAGCGTAATCACGGAACCATTGATTTTCCAATTGAATTTTATCATGTTACGCCGAATCATCCACGGTATGACATGTCTTATCACTGGCACATCGAATACGAACTTATTCGTGTTTTAAAAGGGAAATTACTTATGTCAATTGGTGAAAATGAATTCACTGCAGAAGCCGGAGACCTTATTTTTATAAAAGGAGGGCTTCTTCATGGCGGAACTCCTAAGGATTGTGTCTATGAATGTCTTGTTTTTAACCTTGAATCGCTCATGGCAGTAAACCATGCCAGCGAACGTCTGCTTAAGAAGATCGGAAGCGACACTCTGACTATCCCTCCCCCCCTCATCAAAGCACCCGTAAAGAATTTAGAGCATATCACCTCCATGATGTTTGAACATATCAAAAAGCGTACCGAAGGACACGAGCTTATGGTGATTGGTACTCTGTACGAATTCTTAGGCTATATTTTGGAAAATAAATTGTATGAAAACGTTCGAATCATCAGTCAAAAGGATAGCCGAAAAATAGAACATTTAAAGAAAGCTCTTGAAGTGATTGAAAACCATTATGCTGACTGTATCACACTGGAAGATCTGGCTCAGGCAGCCGGCATGAATTCAAAATACTTCTGCCGCTACTTTAAAGATATGACCCACAGAACTCCTGTTGACTATCTGAATTACTATAGAATAGAACAAGCTTGTTTCAAGCTCGTTACTTCGAATGAATCAATCGCAGACATCGGACTTAGCTGTGGATTTAACGATGTAAGCTACTTTATCAAAACATTTAAAAAATATAAAGGAATGACACCGAAGAAATATCTTCGCGCACCACTGTAATCAAAAATTGCGAAACAGGTCAACCCCATCATTTTTTCACGCAAAAGGAGATCCCCTTACGGAGATCTCCTCTTTTCATATCTCATTCACTCATGAAATATCCTTATTTATCTTCTTTTTCTGCAGCGTATACAGTTACCAGTTTGTTCAGGTAATCGTATCTCTCCATAGCTTCCTGCTCATTGAGAGCGAAGAGCTTGTCAGCCTTAGCCGGGTTAGCTCTCTTCAGTGCGTTGTAACGCACTTCACCATTCAGGAAGTCCTGGTATCCTTCTGCCTTCGGAGCCTTGCTGTCAAGTGAGAACTTGTCTCCCTCTGCAGCCGGGTTGTAACGGAAGTTATTCCAGTATCCACACTCTACTGCCAGCTGTTCCTCTGTCTGAGCTTTGCTCATACCCTTCTTGATACCATGGTTGATACATGGAGCGTAAGCGATGATCAGTGATGGTCCCGGATAAGCCTCAGCCTCAGCGATTGCCTTAACTGTCTGGTTGAAGTCAGCACCCATAGCGATCTGAGCTACGTATACGTATCCGTATGTCATAGCCATTCCTGCAAGGTCTTTCTTCTTAGTCTCTTTTCCGCCTGCTGCGAACTGAGCTGTAGCACCAGTCTTAGTAGCCTTAGAGGACTGTCCACCTGTGTTGGAGTAAACCTCTGTATCGAATACCATAATGTTGATATCTTTCTTGCTTGCAAGAACGTGGTCAACTCCGCCGTATCCGATATCGTAAGCCCATCCGTCTCCTCCGAAGATCCACTGGGATTTCTTAGCAAGGAAATCTTTGTTCTTCAGAACTTCTGCTCTCTCTTCGCAATCGCAATCGAGTGCTTCAAGAGCTGCAACAAGTTTGTCTGTAGCTGTTCCGTTTGTAGCACCTACTGTATATGTCTCAAGATACTCAGCTGCTGCAGCCTTAACTGCCTCATCTGTAGTCTTCTCTGCGATCTTCTCAACTTTTGCTTTCAGTCTGTCTCTGATTGTATTCTGTGCAAGCAGCATACCGTATCCGAACTCAGCGTTGTCTTCAAACAGGGAGTTGCTCCATGCAGGTCCTTTACCTTCCGGTGTTACTGTGTAAGGTGTAGACGGTGAAGAGTTACCCCAGATAGAAGAACATCCTGTTGCATTTGCAATATACATTCTATCACCAAACAGCTGTGTGATCAGCTTAGCGTATGGTGTCTCACCACATCCTGCACAAGCTCCTGAGAACTCAAGGAGTGGCTGTTTGAACTGGCTTCCCTTAACTGTTGTCTCTTTGAATTTAGCAACAACTTCTGGTTTAACCGGAATCTCTCTACCAAAGTCGAAGAATGTCTGCTCTCCTGCATTAGCTCCATGTTAGCCATTGTAAGAGCCTTCTCAACTTCGCCTGTCTCTTTATTCTTCTTGCCTGGGCAGACATTCACACAAGATCCACATCCTGTACAGTCGTAAGCGGATACTGTCATTGTGAACTTCATTCCCGGCATTCCGATCATATCAAGTGTCTTAAGTCCTTCTGGAGCCTGAGCAACTTCTTCCTCTGTCAGAGCTACCGGACGGATAACTGCGTGCGGACATACATATGCACAACGGTTACACTGGATACACTGATTTGGATTCCAAACCGGAATATCTACTGCGATACCACGTTTCTCGTATGCAGATGTTCCTGACGGTGTAGATCCATCAATATAATCATTAAATGCAGATACAGGGAGTGTATTTCCTTCCTGAGCATTAACTTTTGCCTGAATGTTCTTAGCAAATGCAATCGCATCAGCTCTTCCGCCATCTGCGATGTGTGGTGTAGCAAGACCTTCGTCAGCTGCATCTTTCCAGCTTTCTGGAACTTCTACTTCTACAACCTGTTTTGCACCTGCATCGATTGCATCGTAGTTCATCTGTACGATCTTGTCGCCTTTTCTTCCGTAAGTAGCCTTAGCAGCTGCTTTCATAAGGTCAATAGCCTCTTCTTCCGGAATGATAGCTGCAAGTTTGAAGAATGCAGACTGAAGAACTGTATTGATACGTCCGCCAAGTCCGATCTCTTTACCAATCTTGATACCATCGATTGTGTAGAATTTAATTCCGTGGTTAGCGATATAAGCTTTTACCTGTCCCGGAAGATGCTCCTCAAGTCCTTCCATATCCCATGGGCAGTTCAGAAGGAATGTTCCTCCATCAACAAGTTCCTGAACCATGTTGTATTTGTTAACATAAGACGGGTTATGACATGCAACAAAGTTAGCCTGATGGATCAGGTATGTTGATTTAATCGGTTTCTTACCGAAACGAAGGTGAGACATTGTAACACCACCGGACTTCTTAGAGTCATAATCAAAGTAAGCCTGTGCATACATGTCTGTGTTATCACCAATGATCTTGATGGAGTTCTTGTTTGCTCCAACAGTACCATCTGCTCCAAGTCCCCCCCAGAACTTACAGTTGATTGTTCCTTCTGGTGTTGTAACAAGTGGCTTACCAGCATCAAGTGAAAGATGTGTAACATCATCTTCAATACCGATTGTGAATTTAGCTTTCTCATCGTTGTGGTATACAGCAACGATCTGAGCAGGTGTTGTATCTTTAGAACCAAGTCCATAACGTCCTGTGTAAACCGGAACTGCATCGAACTTAGATCCTTTAAGTGCTGCAACAACATCCAGGTACAGTGGCTCGCCAAGTGCTCCTGGCTCTTTTGTTCTGTCAAGAACAGAAATCTTCTTAACTGTATCCGGGATAGCGTCGATCAGAGCTTCTGCGCTGAATGGTCTGTAAAGACGAACTTTAACAACTCCGACTTTCTCTCCTGCAGCTGTCAGGTAATCGATTGTCTCCTCGATTGTGTCACAAACAGATCCCATAGCTACGATCACGTGCTCTGCATCTGCTGCTCCATAGTAGTTGAACAGTTTGTAGTCTGTTCCGATCTTCTCATTAACCTTATCCATGTACTTCTGAACGATTCCCGGAAGTGCATCATAGAATGGGTTACAAGCCTCTCTAGCCTGGAAGAAGATATCCGGGTTCTGAGCTGAACCTCTCTGACATGGGTGGTTCGGGTTAAGTGCATGTGCGCGGAACTCGTCGATTGCTTCCATGCTTACCATGTCTTTCAGATCTTCATAATCCCATGTCTCGATTTTCTGAATCTCGTGTGATGTTCTGAATCCATCAAAGAAGTTGATGAATGGAATCTTTCCTTCAAGTGCTGCACAATGAGCAACCGGAGTAAGGTCCATTACTTCCTGTACGCTGGATTCACAGAGCATAGCTGCTCCTGTCTGACGACATGCATAAACATCAGAATGATCTCCAAAAATTGACAGTGCGTGGCTTGCAAGTGCACGGGCAGATACGTTGAATACTCCCGGGAGCTGCTCACCAGCAACCTTATATAAGTTAGGAATCATAAGAAGGAGTCCCTGAGAAGCAGTAAATGTTGTTGTAAGAGCACCTGCTGCTAATGATCCGTGAACAGCACCTGCTGCTCCGGCCTCGGACTGCATCTCTGTAACCTGTACAGTCTGTCCGAAAATGTTCTCCCTTCCTTCAGTAGCCCACTCATCGATATGCTCCGGCATAACGGATGAAGGCGTAATCGGGTAGATAGCTGCTACTTCTGTATATGCATAAGAAACGTGAGCTGCTGCCTGATTACCGTCCATGGTCTTCATTTTTCTTGCCATTTTTATTCCTCCTTAGGTGTTACATAGGTTTTACACTGAGTTAAGTATAATTAATTCACATGTAGTTTCATTATATCTCCAAAAGTCACAAAAGTCTAGAGTTATAAATATCCTCTTTTGTATATTTTCGTGTACAGAGCAGTGTTTTGAGAATAGTTATCAGTGCTATTATTGGGGGGGATTATTAACTAAAACAGACAGAAATGGAAAAAGCCAGAAGAGTACTTTCTGTTGAACATTAACTCTTCTGGCTTATGAATCACTATACTTTTTTCTTATCATTCTATCTGTTTTTAAACAACCGGTCATCCCACTTCGGTGGTTTTTTCCCTTTGATCTTTGTTGGCACCGGCTCATACTGATCCACTTTTTTCTTCTCATTTCTTTTTCTGCAATGCCTTCTGCAATAGATCAGCATAATTCCTGTCACAATCACCAGGCAACCTGCCAGAAGTTCTGACACCGGAAATCCGATTCCCGGAAGAACAAGCTGATCTGTTCTAAGCCGCTCGATCCACACGCGTCCTGCCCCCATAACCAAACAGGTACATAAGAAAGAGCTCACCTTCATATTTCTTATGTTTCCTATACAGAAACAATATAATAAGAAGTCCTGCACACCATAATGATTCATACAAAAATGTCGGGTGTACCTGAATATAACTGACCCCCGTCAATTCTCTGCATGTTCTCGCGCATAAGTTCTGTGATATCTCCCGGCCTTACTGCATCAACCGGAAGCCTCATCGCAAACAGACAATCCGTATATTCTCCAAATGCTTCCCTGTTAAAGAAATTCCCCCCAACGTCCAAGCATCTGACCATTCAGAAGCGCCAGTGCAATTGTATCCAAAATCTGAAATGGTGATTTTTTCTTAACAGCAGCCATCACAAAAACTGCGATCACTGCTCCGATCACGCCACCATAAATTGCCAGACCACCTTCTCTGAGATTAAAGATAGACAAAAGATTATCTTTATATAAATCCCAGGAGAAAATCACATAATAGATTCTTGCGCCTGCAATTCCTGCAATTACTCCGACAATTCCCATATCCAGATAGTCTTCCGGATTCTGTCCTGTTCTTTTTGCTTCCACTGTGGCAATCAAAAATCCAATCAAAATTGCTGCACCGATAATCATGCCGTAGTAAGCAATGGAAAAGCCAAAGATGCTGATGCTTTTTCCTACATGATCCAGATAAATCCCCAAATTCGGAAAGCTGATATTATAATGCATATTATGTTATTTCCTTTCATATCCACAGAAATCAGGAACAAATCCAGTTGTTCCTGATTCCTGTTTTTACTGCTTTTCCAATTAGAAAACAATGAATCTAACCGGTTTTCAAGCATATTCCCTATATCTGTTAAACATTAAATCTGAACAGTATCTGTTAAACATTAAATCTGAACAGCATGATATCTCCGTCCTGAACGACATAGTCTTTTCCTTCCAGACGAACTAATCCTTTTTCTTTTGCTGCCGCATGAGTTCCGCATGCCATCAGATCATCATAACTTACTACTTCCGCACGGATAAATCCACGTTCAAAGTCTGTATGAATCTTACCAGCTGCCTGTGGTGCCTTTGTTCCCTTCTTGATTGTCCATGCACGAACTTCCGGCTCCCCCCCTGCTGTCAGATAACTGATCAGTCCAAGAAGATGATAGCTTGCTTGATCAGCTTCTCAAGTCCGGATTCTTCTAATCCAAGATCTTCAAGGAACATTGATTTTTCATCGTCATCTAACTGAGAAATCTCTTCTTCAATCTCTGCACATACTACGAACACTTCGCAGTCTTCCTCTTTTGCATACTCACGAACTGCCTGAACCCCCCCTGCATTGTTCACACCATCATCAGCAAGATCATCCTCAGATACATTTGCTGCAAAGATTACAGGTTTTGCTGTCAGAAGGTTGTACTCGGCAAGCCATGCCTGCTCATCCTCATCCTCTGTCACGAAGCTCTTTGCCATCTTATTCTCTTCCAGATGTGCTTTCAAACGGTTCTGAAGATCCAGCTCTTTCGCCGCCATCTTATCATTTCTAGAAAGCTTCACTGTCTTGGAGATTCTTCTTTCAAGAACCTCAAGATCTGAGAAAATCAGCTCAAGATTGATTGTCTCAATGTCACGCAGCGGATCAATACTTCCGTCTACATGCACAATATTCGTATTCTCGAAGCATCTTACAACATGTACGATTGCATCAACCTCACGGATATTGGCAAGAAACTGGTTTCCAAGTCCTTCTCCTTTGGATGCTCCCTTCACAAGTCCTGCAATATCAACAAACTCAATTGCTGCTGGAATGATCTTCTTTGTATGATACATCTCTCCAAGCACATCCAGTCTCTTATCCGGAACTGTTACAACACCGACATTCGGGTCAATTGTACAGAATGGATAGTTTGCAGATTCTGCACCGGCCTTTGTCAGTGAGTTAAACAGTGTACTTTTTCCTACGTTCGGTAATCCTACGATTCCAAGTTTCATCTTTCTATATTCCTCCTATAAATCCTTAGATTTCAATCCTACCAATTCGCCTGTTCGCAATCCGGTTTGTAGTATAAAACGATACTGATTTCATTCTTGTAACCTTTTAAATCTTTTCCCATATTTCAGCGCCTCTCATAAGAAGCCCTAATACAGTACCTTGTATTATACCATAGCATCTTATTTTTGTGAATATTCATTTTCATCTCTTGTCACATAAAACACCCCCCCATAAATAAGAAAGTCCCACCGGGTTGCGCATGAAAAATCAGAGGCGTGGTGGGTTCTGTTAATGTTATTATACAGCTTTCAATGTCACTGTCACGATTGTTCTTGTAAAAAATCAGCAGCGCCTGTCACACTGAAAATAATTGTTGTAAAAAATATTTTTATGCCGGCTCAAAGAATGTCCTTACATATATTCAAAAGATAAAGGTCATAAATACAGGCTCTTGATGAAATTTTTTATCTATCCTGATTAAAGGGCAAAAGACACGTTAATTAATATATTTGTACCTTGAAAATTTAACACGAATTGCGTATGAGTTTTGCACCTGCTGGAATTGAATCATCTACCATTACAAGATTCAGCTTTTCTTCACCATTTACATTATGAATAGCTGAAAGTAACATACCACAAGAGTCAATTCCCATCATAGAACGTGATGGAAGATATCAATTCTCCCATCTTCCTCGTAATATTTCCCTAAGGTGAAAATGGGAATTAAATAACTATACCCTTTCTATTTACAGCTCTAATGTGTCAATTATATTCTTTAATGCGTCTGCTGATTCTTTTAGCTTCAATGCTTCTTCTCCACTAAGATTAATCGGTATATCAGATTCAATTCCGTCTGCACCAACAATGACAGGCATACTTAATACAACATCATCAATCTCATATACTCCATGTATCATGTGCGATACAGGAAGTATTGATTTTTCGTCACGCATAATTACTTCACAGATACGTTTTACTGACATTGCAATTCCATAATATGTCGCATGCTTCTTATTAATAATCTCATAGGCACTGTTTTTGACAGCATCTGCGATTTCCTTCGTGTTTTCCTTATGGTTATAATGTCCTCTCATCTCACACATGTCACTAAGCGGAACACCGGATACATTAGCAGATGACCATGCCACAACTTCACTGTCTCCATGCTCTCCTACTATAAATGCATGCACGCTTCGGCTATCCACTGATAAATGCTGTCCAAGCTTGCTTCTAAGTCTTGCACTGTCAAGAACTGTTCCTGAGCCGATAACTCTCTCCTCCGGAAGTCCTGACAGTTTGATTGCAACCTGTGTCAGAATATCCACAGGATTTGCTACAACCAGAAGGATTCCTCCAAAATCTCTTTTGGCAATTTCCGGAATAATGGACTTAAATATTGCCACATTCTTATTTACCAGATCAAGTCTTGTTTCTCCTGGCTTTTGCCCTGCACCTGCTGATATAATTACAATCGCAGCATCTGCCACATCATCATAATCACCAGCATATATTTTCATAGGGCTGGCAAATGGTATTCCATGACTGATATCCATAGCCTCTCCCTCTGCCTTATTCTTATCCGCATCTATCAAGGCAATTTCAGTGAATAATCCACTCTGCATAAGCGCAAATACAGATGCTGAGCCTACGAATCCGCAGCCTATCATAACTGCCTTTTTTGAATTTGATTTTTTCTTATTCATGCAATCATCCCTTCCTTTTGTTATTCTACAATTCTTTCAAATATGTATTCATTACCTGACGAAATTCCGCCTCTGAATACATAACCAAGTCTGTTAAAACTTCTGATATCATCTGGTTTTTCTATATGATTCTCTGCCATATATCTTACCATTTCACCACGAGCCATCTTAGCATATGTGCCTTTTGTGATAAGCTTATCACCAGACTTTTCGCAAAAAGTAATAGTAATATATCTGTCTGCTGGAGTCAGATATTTTTCAATACATTTAGAGTATTCCTTTGAAGCCAGATTAATGATAATTCCGCTGTCATCCATTACTTCCCTGTAAAGCATCTCACCCCCCCAGAACTCATACAAATTTTTATAATGCCCTATTGCAGCCTTTGCCTGCATTTCGAGTCGATATGGTGTAATACCATCCATCGGTTTTAATACCCCCCCATAAAACGCTGACATTATTCTCAAATGTTCCTGCACATAATCAAAATGAGCATTTTCAAAAACTACAGGAGCCATATACTGATAGGCAATGCCTCGTAAGCTAAAACAGCAGGTGTAAGTTGTTTATACAGATTCATAGAATTAATTCTCTCTATGTTCTGTGCCGCAATATTGTCATTGCACTTCCACATTTTTTGAAGTTCTTCTTCGGTTCTTCCTTTCAGCCAGCTAAGTATCTCTTCTGTTTTTTCCATGAATACCGGACATGATAATATACCTATGCTATCAGTGTCTGTTTTCATTTTTTTAGCGGGTGATAATATAATCTTCATCAGCTTAATTCCTGCAGCATTTTTTCAGGATCATCAGCTGCTTTTACTTTATCATTAGCTTTTACTATTATCCCATGTTCATCAATAAGGTATGTTGTTCTGACCACACCCATGGATACTTTTCCGTAGTTTTTCTTTTCCTTCCATACATCATATGATTCAATAACCTTGCGCTCTGTATCTGATAAAAGCGTAAATGCCAGTCCATGTTTTTCCTCAAATTTCTTATGTGATGCAACTGAATCCTTGCTTACGCCAAGTACAACCGCACCTTTCTCAACAAACTGTGGGTATCTATCTGAAAATCCACAAGCCTGCTTTGTACATCCAGGTGTATTATCCCTTGGATAAAAATACAGGATTACTTTCTTTCCAAGATATTCGCTTAATTTATGTAATTCTCCATTCTGATCCGGTAATTCAAAATCCGGTGCTTTTGTTCCTACTTCTAACATTTTTATTCTCCAATCTATGCATCTTTCATTTCTTTCTTCTGACATTCCTGCAGATGCCCTTAAAAAAAATGTCATGGCTTATATACTTCATTCCATGTGTGTCTTTTATTTTCTTCTCCAGCTCTGATATAACATCCATATCAACATCAAATATCTCTCCACACTTTACGCATTCCACATGGTAGTGATTTTCGAGTGTAAAGTCAAAGCGGTCTGAACCATCTGGAACTTCCACTTTTCTAACCTTGCCTTCTTCTACAAGAATGCCAAGATTTCTATATACAGTCCCTCTTCCGATAGATGGATATTTTTCTTTTATAAATGTATATATCTGGTCTGCTGTTACATGACGGTGCATTTCATTTACTGCATCAAGTACCATATCTCTTTGAATTGTATTTCTAATTTTTTTCAGCCTCCTTAATAGGATTTATTCTTAATTAGGATTTTATATCATTCCTTTTATTCTGTCAAGCATATATTTAATTATGTGCACAATTATAAAAAAGATATTCAGATACGTAACACTCATCTGAATACCTTTTTTGTAACTTTATTAAATTGTCACCTTCTACAGCATCTCTATTAGTCTCAAATCGTGCAATTACATCACATCCACACTTATCTGCAAGCATATCTGCTGCTTTGCAGAAAGTATTTTGTCTGACTGGGGGGGCATACATTATTAAAATATAATTGCGTAACAAACAGTTCTATAATCTGTCAGGATTATCATATATATTTATATATTCGGCTACAGATCTGTCAAATGTCTTGATATGACCAAACAGCCAGTCAATAACATTGATTTTTACCTGTTCCATAAACTTTTCATCTGGTCCCTCATTTTCATCCAGATAATCATAGAGTACCTTAACAGTATGCCTGAACTCCTCATGCTTCTTTATATGTTCCTCCAAGCCTGGATAACCTACATCTTTCTGCAGTTTTTCTTCTTCTTTGAAATGAAATTCCGTATATTCATCAAGATAATCAAGCATTTTAATTGCCTTTACTCTTGCATCTTCTGATTCACATGCACTCACAAACTGCTGAATACGATCAATCAGTTCCTTATGCTGCTCGTCTATTGTCTTATTGCCTGTTATTAAATTATCATCAAATGTAATTACTGTCATAAAACCACCTTACAATCCACCTCATATAAGTTACCAAATTGCATAAATATTCTAATTCTTTTCTACTTCTTCAC
Organism: Mediterraneibacter faecis JCM 15917; assembly: GCA_001312505.1. Classification (GTDB taxonomy): domain Bacteria; phylum Bacillota; class Clostridia; order Lachnospirales; family Lachnospiraceae; genus Mediterraneibacter; species Mediterraneibacter faecis. The sequence goes on along the minus strand of BBDW01000002.1, from coordinate 77,856 downwards.
TTTTCTTAACTGCACCTTTGCCCGAAATCATCTTATACCCAGAGAGTACAGAAAACAACATACATCCCATTGCTCCAATCGCAAAAATCTTATGTTCCTTCATCTTTCCTCTGAAGCCGGTATAAAATGTAGCAACCATACATGCTAATGCACCCACTGCCCAATATTTATGAGTTTTCACGATTTCACCTCCAATCTCTTTAATTGTAACGCAAATATAATTGCTGTACAACACCATTATCTATGCATTTCTTTTTCCAATAACAAGAGTTACTGCAAGCGTTATTGCAGAATAGAATAATGATTTTTTCATCATAATCTCTCCATAAATTCACATTTGTACTTTTCTTTTATATCGCATAGACACAGTATATCATATCCACTGTGCCTATGCGATATCCTACTGCTTCTTTCTATTCCGGTGTATATGACCAGTGCATCATTCGGTTTGTGATGGTATCTTCCCACTTAGGCTTTTCCCTTTCAGGTCTTCTTACATATGAAATGTGTAACCACAACATTAATAAGCACTAAAGAAAACATTACACCTACAGTACTAAGGATCGGCCAATGAAATGTAAAATATGACAATTTATTTTCCATATAAATCTTTACCCCAACCAAAGCTGCCATTCCTACAGTAAACAACAATCCTATCACACACATAAAATAATAACTGCCTTCTCCAAAGAGCATTAATTTCATTTGCTTATCGGTCATCCCAATGCTTTTCATAATATCAAATTCTTTTCTCCGAGTGTACATCCCGGTAAATACAACATTACAATAATTAGTCAATCCCGCAATGAATAATATGATACTTACAGCACCTAAGAGAATTCGATTTCCTCTCATATATGTTTCTTTTTGCTGCATCAGATCTGATTTACAGATAATAAAAACTCCTGCTTCGCCGGTTCCTTCATCCATTGATACTTCTGTCATTTCGGATCGTTTCTTATTTTCCTCGGATATCAGCTCGTTGATCTGTGTTTTAACATAAGGTTCTTTTTCCGGATCAGCAGTTAATTCCATTGTTAATATCTTTTTCTCAGTTGGTATCTTTTGAAAGCCTTTCTCACTGATAAAATAGTATAAGCTGCATTCCCCCCCATGCCAGGATTGATTTATTTCCGGGAAATCATCGTTTTGCCGATCCAAATAACCACATAGAGTAAATGTTTCAGATTCTTTTTGAGGGAATTCGTCTTCCTGTTGTTTCTCTTTATTCTCAGAATTACTTTGTTCTTTTCTACGAATCGCATCTTCTCTTGAGAGCAAAGTTTTAAAGTATACCGGTTCGCCAATTGCTTCATCTGCAAGTTTTTGCTGTTCCGGGGGGGTCAGCATATGATCATGTATGAGCAACACGCCATTTCCTTCTTCCAAAGATTTCAAATCAATATTGAGTTGATTATCCTGAACGTATTTCTCAAGCGACAAGATTTGATTGTCATTTAAAATCTGCACAGTATCCCAACTGAATCCTTCCACCATATTGTCATCTGTAAGATTAAAAAGCCCTTCGTCATAAGGACGGATGCCCTTTCTGGACATAACTGTAGTTACATAAGCTCCTTCGATCAAATTAGATTTTTCCCAATCGATACCATCTATCTTGTGTAATTTTTTCTCCAACTTTTGAGAGATTGGTGAAAATTCATCATAATCATTGTCATACAACAGTTCCACACCGTCGCCCTGTGTCAGTAAAGGATCAACATCGATTTCTCTAGTTTTATATTCTTCCCCCCCATATCCCAGGCTTTTCCCAAATTCGCTAAACTCTCCTGCCAGCAAAAAATCAGGGCGTTTCTCAAGAAGATGCTTATAATCGCATCCATTTGTAAGTACATTCATTAGAATAAAAGACAGGACTCCTAAAAAGATGGAAATACTTGTAATGATAAATCGTGCTTTATGACGTGTTATATTTCCCCCATGCAATATAAAACATTTCTCCTGTCTCAGAGCGTTTCAACACCAGTTTTCCAGGATGTTTTATTTTTTTGTCACCCATATTTCCATCATAAGTGGCACTCTCGATACAAGACAGCTTCGTTATTTTTCTAATAACGCCTTCTGATTCCATCCACAAAATTCCATTTACAAATACAACAGAAAGAAAAAGAATCCATGGTCTGAAAAAGGAAAGTATCGTGTTTCCTCCCATTTCCTGATAAAAATGAAAGCCTAATACTTCCGGTATCAATAAGACCAAAATCAGTGCAGAAATCAAACTCCCTAAGACAGAACCTTTTAACATGAGTAACCGCATTTGTTTCCGGTATATTTTTGTGATCTGTCTTTCTGTGGCTCCAATCGTGTGGAGTAATCCGAGATTTTGAATATCTTCACTCATGGATATCCAAAGAACATTACGCACAAGGAAATATATTCCACACAAAATACCTAGCGTTCCTAATATCACCATCTCATATCCACCTGCGAATTTAGAAACGGCAGTATATTGTGCTGTATCAGAAACGTATATCTTCTGATCTGCACTCTTCATCGGCAATGCCTGATATAATTTTTCTTCTGTTTTGCTTCTGCTTAAATGATTGCTCTGACTGAAAAGTAAAGTATAGGGACCCTTTTCCAGGTTTAACTCATTAATTTTGTCATGTGAAATATATCCGATTGCTAATTTATTTCCAGAGTCCGTATACCATCCACATAGTTTGAATTTTTCTTTCGAATGTTCGAACAGACCTTTGTATACATCTAAGTTTATTTCCATTCCCTGTTCCGGTTCAGAAATACCAAGTTTTTTCAATGCCCGCTTAGACAATAGAATTTCATCCTTTTTCTGTGGGTAGCTTCCAATTATATTGGTATATGCAGGCTTCAAAAAATTGTTCCAGCTTTCTGAGTCAGCCCATACTACATCACATATCGTTTTTGCATTATCATCTGAAATGTCTGTAGCTTCACCTACAAAAATACTTTTTCCAACCCGTTTTATATAATCCAGTTGTTTTAATTTTGCATATTGTTCTTCTGTTCCATCTTCTATTCTGCCCGAAGAAGCAGTTCCATTTTCTCGGGTTAATCTTATTTCTTCTGCCTGTATTTTTCCACAGGAGATTCCGAAGACCATGGTTATAGCAACAATACCGATTACTACTGAGCAAAATAAAATCGTATTTCTTATCTTTTTTGTGCCTGCAAAATTTTTAGCCAGGAATCGGATTATGTCTTTATTGTTATTTGGAATGTTCTTATGAAACATAGTGATACCTCCTAACAATCGTTACAATCTCTTGTATAGATTTTCCCATCAGACATACGTATTACTCTGTCTGCCATCTGCGCTACTTCCTCTTGATGCGTCACGATCAATGTCGTCTGATGAAATCTTGCGGCACAGGATTTTAGTAATCCTACGACTTCCATACTTGTAACAGAATCCAGATTTCCGGTCGGTTCATCCGCCAGGACAATAGCCGGTTTCGTCAATAATGCCCGCGCTATAGAAACTCGCTGTTGCTGCCCGCCGGACAGCGTTGATGGAAGACGTTCTAATTTATCTTTTAGTCCTAGTATTTCTACAATCTCATTGAAAAAATCTACATCGATTTCCTTGCCATCCAGTCTCATTGGGAGGACAATATTTTCACGTATACTAAGAGAAGGTATCAAATTATATTGCTGAAATACAAATCCGATATTTCTTCTTCTGAATATCGTTCTTTCTTCCTTGTTAAGATCTTTTAAACTTGTATTTCTGATCCAGACACCTCCAAAATCCGGAGTATCAAGACCTCCTAAGATGTTCATAAGTGTTGTCTTTCCGCATCCTGACGTACCGACAACTGCTATAAATTCACCATCTTCCACAGTCAACGACACACCATCTAAAGCACGCACTTCATATGTATCGGATGTATAATATTTTTTAGATTCATGGCTTTGATTATATCCATCTTTTCTGTAAACTCCTTTCGTAAATGCTACCTTTAACTCAGCCATAATCTATTATACATGGTACCTCTTACAAACTTCTTACAAGCTGCATGTGAACTGTCTCGACCGGAAGATTTACCTCTATAAGCAGCCCTGGCTTCATTTGTTTTGCTTTCATCATCCCTTTTTGTAATAGAACAATCTCTCTGGAAAGATATAAACCAATTCCGCATCCTTCCTGCCCTCTTGCCTGCTCACCACGATAAAATCTTTGAAAAATTTTATTTTCTTCTCCATCTCTTATCCCGATTCCATAATCTCTTACTTGAATTTTATAAAACATTTCTGTCTGTTTCATTGTGATATTGATCGTGCTGTTGTTTTTACTATATTTGACTGCATTATCAAACACATTATAAAACGCCTCACACATCCAGTTTTTATCATGTTCGCAAATGATTTTCTCTGGCAATTCTACTTGAAAAAAGATTTCTTTCTCTTCTGCCTTTTTCTGTATTTGCCCCAACGCATTTAGAATCGTTTCGACAAGATTTTCTTTTTGCATGTGAACTTGTATGATTCCTTGCTCTAATCGGGCAGTTTTTATAAAGCTCTCCACCAAAAAGCATAATTGTTCTTCACTTATTCGCAAGTCTTTCATGTATTCTGCATTCAATACTTCTTGCGTTTCATTCAATGATTCTTGCAGCAATTCCGTATAATTTTTTATATTTGACAGCGGTGTCCGTAGTTGATGCGCAATCTCAGAAATCAATTTCTGTATCTCATATCGACTTTTTTCGGCCTCTTTTCTTCTTCCTTCTAACATTTCCTGTAAACGGATTAATTGATTGGTAGTTTTGGAATAAAGCGTTTCTTTCCCGATATCTGAACCATCTAATTCATTGCCGTTTATTAAGGATTCCGTCAATTTATATATTTTATTCATTTCCTTCGCTCTTAAATGATTTTCCACTAAATATACAGTACTTCCTCCGAGTATGAAACCTATTAAAAGTACTGTAGAAATTGCTACAACCATGCTAATCTCCCATTCTATATCCCATTCCAAATACATTACTGATAACATTCGATGAATCCTTTAATTTCTTTTTCAATCTACTGATCATAACACTAATTGTGTTAGGATCAATGAATTCACTATCGATTCCCCATATATTTTCCATTATCATCTCTTTTGTAAGAACCTGATTCTGATTCATAATAAGATATTCTAAAAGCTGATACTCTTTGACTGTCAAAAATATTTCCGTCTCTCCGACGAAAACCTGTTTTCTATCAGAATACAAAATGACTTGTCCGCACAGAAAAGTATTTTCATTTGACTTTCTCTTTAAAACAACTTCTATACGTTTTAGTAATACCTTTATTGAAAATGGTTTAACCACATAATCATCTGCTCCTGTATCAAACGCTTTTAACATATCTTTTTCATCATCTTTTGCAGTTAAAAAAATAGCTGGAATTTTTCCATTTTTTTGAAGCTCCTGATATAGATTTATTCCATCCCCCCCATCCGGCAATCCAATATCTACGATCAACAAATCTACAGAACTATCTATATTTTTAATTGCCTCTTTTCTTGAAGCGGCAAGAATCGTTGTATAACCTTGATTTTTCAAAGATGTATCTAATGCTTTTCTTAACAATTTATCATCTTCTATAATTCCTATTACCATACACACCTCCTGATTTTTCTAGAATATATACAAAAAGTCCATTACAATATACATAACACCTCTGTATATTGTAACGGACTTTTCCAAAAAAGAAGCCCTCAAATAGCATCTAATACCACACTATAAAGGAGTTTGAATTTCAATCTCTCGTCTCCATCAAAATCACTTTTCCAAACACGAAAGAGATCTTCACTTCATCTTCACCTTCTGCAAACTCATTACTCACACACAAGCTGTCTCCTGATGAGAGCAAATGATTCTGCAATGGATATTTTGCACCGCTGATACAGAAATCCTCAACCGGAAGTTGCATCGGAAATACTGAAAAATACTTTCCAAAAGCTTCTTCTCTGCGAATTGCGATTCCATGATCAAGCAGACGAATTCTATTATGACTGTCTAAGATCATCGCCTGAGATCCTGCTTCAAGTGCAATATTCAGGCACTGAACATTAGCCCAGAAATGATCCAGACGATTTCCTGTTCCTCCAAGAATCCAGATTTCTTTTCTTCTGAGTCCAAGACACATACGAAGTGCAATCTCCGTATCAGACGCATCCTTTACCGGATTGAACTCCCGGATCGGTACACTTGCTTCTTTTCTATAATAATCGATTACTTCTTCCGGTACACTGTCAAAATCTCCTACAATGTAATCCGGCTTGATCTTATGTTCATAAAGAAATGCGAGTCCTTTATCTACTCCGATAATAAATTCTGTCTCTTCTGCCTCAAGAATCGGAAGGACAAAATCTTCTTCCAGCATTCCCCCCGCTCACAATAACTGTTCTCTTACACATTGCCGTTTAAAATCTCCATAAACTTTGCTGTATTATCTTTGATATCACCTTTAAAAACGCCTGAACCTGAGACCATTACATTCGCTCCGGCTGCAAGTACTTCTGCCACGTTTTTATGATATATTCCACCATCTACTTCAATATCAGTTGTAAGTCCTTTTTCATTCAGAAGGTTTCTCAATTCACTGATACGCTCCAGTGATTCCGGAATAAATGCCTGTCCGCCAAATCCCGGTTCTACAGACATGATCAGAAACATCTCTGCCTGATCCAGATATGGAAGCAGTACATCAACCGGTGTCTTTGGTTTAATAGAAATTCCCACTTTCGCTCCTGCTGCATGGATTTTATCAATTGTTGCCTGCAGATCTTCACATGCTTCATAATGAACTGTAACGATATCTGCTCCTGCTTTCACGAATTCTTCCACATAACGAATCGGTTCTGTCACCATGAGATGAACATCCAGTGTCTGTGTTGTTGCTCCCTTGATCGATGCGAGAACAGGCATTCCAAAGGAAATGCTTGGAACGAACATTCCGTCCATCACATCAAAATGAATATACTCTGCGCCTGCTTCTTCTGTTAATTTCAACTGCTCTCCTAAAATCTTGAAATCTGCTGAGAGAATAGATGGTGCCAAAATATTTTTCATAAACTTAATACCTCTTTCTTTCCTTTAGTTCACGGTACATCTCCGTATAATCTTCATATCTGATCTTATGGATCTTCCTTCTTCAACTGCCTCTTTTACAGCGCATCCGGGTTCATGAATATGGTCACAGCCATTGAACTTGCACTGTCCTTCAAACGGTGTGAATTCCGGAAAATAATATTTTAAATCTTCTTTTTCGAAATCATTGACATAAAGAGAACTGAATCCCGGAGTATCCATAATATAAGAATCTTCTCCAATCACGATCAGTTCGGAATGTCTTGTTGTATGTTTCCCACGGTCAATCTTCTTACTGATACTTCCTGTCTCCATCTTCACTTCAGACTGCAGAAGATTGATCAGGGATGATTTTCCAACACCGGAAGGACCTGCGATCGAAGTTGTCTTTCCTTTTAAAAGTGATTTTAACTCACTGATATTTTCTTCTTCCTTAGCACTTGTGAAGATTACCGGATATCCGCATCCGGTATAAACTTCTTTCAATTCTGCAATTTCAGGATGGCTTGCAATATCCGTCTTATTAAAACATAATACGACAGGTATCTCTTTTCGTTCCATCATGACAAGAAAACGATCTAACAGATTATAATGTGGTTTCGGTTTTGTCACTGCAAACACAACCAGTGCCTGATCAATATTGGCTACTGCCGGACGAATCAACTCATTCTTACGCGGCAAGATCTTTGTGATATTTCCTGTCATTTCTTTTTCATCAAGTACCTCGATCACAGCATCATCACCGACCAACGGCTTGATTCCGTCTTTTCGAAAAGCACCTTTTGCTTTACACTCAAAAATTCCGGATTCTACTACATTCACGTAGTAGAATCCGGCAATCCCTTTTATTATCTTTCCCTGCATATACTTGCTCTCTGTTATCATTGATTCGTGTTCTCTTCTGTCCCGGAATCATTTCCGGAATCTCCACTATCCGGATCTGATGGCTGAGATCCTTTGCTGACCATATACTGGACAGTTGTTCCTTTTTCTACCTGCGTACCACTGCTAACAGACTGATAGAATACCTGTCCTTCTGGATATTCATCACTATAATCTTCACCAATATACTCCGGTGTAAGTCCTGCCTGCTTCAACAGTTTTTCCGCTGTATTCTGGTCTTTATAGGAAAGATCCGGTACTGTAACCACCGTCATCTTTGGTCCTTTGCTCACCACATATCCGATTGTTGTACCTTTAGATACTTCTTTTCCGGCATCTGTGTCCTGTGAAATAATAACTCCTTCTTCTACAGTATCACTGTAATCTTCAGTTGCATTTCCGGACAAACCTGCCTGTGAAAGTGCTGCTTCAGCATCCGACTGGGACTTTCCGGTAAGTTTAGGAACTGTTGCCGGCTGATTTCCCTTGCTTATTACAAGAGTGACCGTTGTTCCTTCTTTTACTTCTGCACCTTCACTCGGACTGACAGAAACAACTTCTCCCTGTTCCACATCATCACTGTAGACCGGATCACCTTTCTTCACAACAAGATTCTTATCCTGAAGTGCTTTTTCTGCATCAGCTTCCGACATTCCAACAACATTTGGAATCGTTGTCATTTTAGCTTCTTCACCACTGCTGATCACAACATTGACTGTTGTATGCTTCTTTACTTTCTTTCCATCAGCAGGATCCTGGCTGATGATCTTTCCTTTTGCAACAGTATCGGAAGGCGCAGTTGACTTATGGATTCCGAGATCATATTTGTTCAGTTCTTTCTGAGCTTCCTCATATGTCTTGCCTGTCACATCCGGTACTTTTACCATCTCTGAATCTGTTTGTTGTGTAGTCGTTCCTTTTCCACCTTTAAATACGCCCACTGCATTTCCTACAAGGAACATGATCAAAAGTGCGATCACAACACCGGCAACAACCATAAGAATCTTCATGATCTTCTTCGTGTCTTTATTCACTTCATTTTTCTTACGGCGATCATCATAACGGTCTTTGCGGCGGTCGTCGTAATCATCATCATCATAGCGGCTTCTGCGGCGATCATCATAATCATCGTCATCATCATAACGGCTTCTGCGGCGATCATCATAATCATCGTCATCATCATAACGGCTTCTGCGGCGGTCGTCGTAGTCATCGTCATCATCATAACGGCTTCTGCGGCGGTCATCGTAATCGTCATAGTCATCCTCGTAATCGTCGTCATAATCATCATTATAATTTTGACGATTCTTCATACGATTCAGTTCATCCTGTGACATAACAACCGTGGTCCGTCCTGTATCCTGAGATGCTGCCGGCATACGTTTTGTCACACCATCAAGAACTACAAAATCTCCATCCGGATCTACCAGTGAATGCTTCAGATCCTGAAGCAGCTCCTCGCAGCTCATATAACGCTTATTCGGCAGTTTCTGCGTACATTTCATAATAATGCACTCCAGGCTGTACGGAATATCCGGAACTTCTTCTGCTGGAGACTTGATCACTTCATTCAAATGTTTCAAAGCAACCGTCACTGTCGAATCTCCGTCAAACGGAACATGCCCGGTGATCATCTCATACATCGTGATACCTGCTGAATAGATATCACTCTTCTCATCTACAATACCGCCTCTGGCCTGTTCCGGAGATGTGTAATGTACAGATCCCATCACTGTCGTTGTTACTGCCTGTGTTGCCGTTGATGTCGTAGCCCGCGCGATTCCGAAATCAGTAACCTTAACCTTTCCATCTTTGGAAATAATGATATTCTGCGGCTTAATATCCCGATGAATGATATGGCAGTTATGCGCTGCCTGAATACCTGTCACCATCTGGATGGAAATACTGATTGTCTCTTTTGCTGAAAGCTTTCCTTTCTTCTCAATGTAATCCTTCAGCGTAATTCCTTCTACAAGCTCCATGACCATATAATAAAGACCGCGATCCTGCCCTACATCATAGACATTAACTACATTTGGATGCATCAATCCTGCTGCTGCCTGAGCTTCGCTTAAAAACTTCTTAATAAACGTCTCATCCGAACGATATGTGCTCTTCAGCACCTTGATCGCAACAAAACGATTCAGCTTATGATCCTTGCCTTTATAGACATCTGCCATTCCGCCAGAACCGATACGGCCAAGTATCTCGTATCGTTTTCCTAAAAATACTCCTTCTTTAATCATACACTCACCTCATCTGCAAATGGCTCAAACAATACCACTCCGATGTTATCTGTTCCTCCATTCTCTTTTGCTGCTTCCACCAGCATCTCACCTGCCTCGACGATATCCCGGCTTCCCTGCACAATATGGAAAAGTTCTTCATCTTCCACCATATTACTTAATCCGTCTGTACACATCAGAATGATGTCTCCCCCCCGTTTCAGACGATGTTCATAAAAGTCCACATCCACATCAGCTTTTGCACCGATCGCTCTTGTGATAATATTCTTATCCGGATGATGCTTCGCTTCTTCCGGCTTAATTCCACCAAGACGTACCATCTCTTCTACAAGAGAATGATCCTTACTTAGCTGTTGGATCCCCCCCTGATTGATCAGATACAGACGGCTGTCTCCTACATTGGCAAAATACAGCATCTGTTCTTTCACAGTAGCGGCAACAACCGTTGTTCCCATCCCCCCCTTCAGATGTTCGTCACCGGATGCTTCTTTGATAATCTCACGATTGGCAGCCTTGATTGCTTTCACAAGAACTCGTTCGATATCCTCGCCCTCGCTCTTCGCAATCTCTTTGATCATCACTTCCACAGTACACTTAGAAGCATAATCTCCTGCCTGATGGCCACCCATACCATCCGCTACCACGAACAGGTTCTGGAGAATACCCAGTGGTTTTCCCGTCGTAAAGACGTAGTCCTGATTTACCTGTCGCACCATTCCAACATCTGTAATTGAAAATGTCTTCATACCTTCTATTCTCCTTCAGTTTCTACGTAGCGGCGCCTGAGCTGACCGCAGGCTCCGTCAATATCAGAGCCCATTTCCCTTCTTATAGTAACATTTATTCCGCTTTTTTCAAGTTTATTTTTGAAATTCAAAGCACTTTTCCGGCTTGGACGAACAAAATCACGCTCTTTTACCGGGTTGACCGGTATCAGATTGATATGACAGTTCTTGTGCTTTAATAAATGAATCAGTTCCTGTGCATCCTCATCCGTATCATTCACACCATGCACAAGACTGTACTCAAAACTCACTCTCCGGCCGGTTTCTTTGAAATATTCGTCACAGGCCGCGAGTACTTCTGTGATATCATATTTATTTGCAACCGGCATTAATTTTCTTCGCTTTTCCTGATTGGAACCGTGAAGTGAAAGTGCAAGTGTGATCTGTAAATGCTCTTTCGCCAGTTCTTTCATCTTTGGAACTATTCCGCAGGTTGATACGGTGACATTTCTCTGACTGATGTTCAATCCATGCTCATCTGTAAGTAAATGAATAAACTTCAGGAAATTATCGTAATTATCCATCGGTTCACCGGTTCCCATGATCACTACATTTGAAACCCTCTCACCACTTATCTTCTGAATCTGATAAATCTGTCCAAGCATCTCAGACGGAGAAAGATTTCTCACCAGACCTCCGATCGTTGATGCACAGAATGCACATCCCATCCTGCAACCGACCTGGGAGGAAATACAGACAGAATTTCCATGCTTATATTTCATAAGAACACTTTCGACTACATTTCCATCATAGAGACGGAACAGAAACTTGTTCGTACCGTCAATCTGGGAAATCTGTCTCTCCAGCATAACAACCGGGAGAATCTCATAATTCTCTTCCAGTTTTTCCCTCAAAGCCTTTGAAAGATTCGTCATCTCATCAAAATGATCTACCAGCTTCACATGCAGCCATTCATAAATCTGTTTTGCACGAAATGCTTTTTCTCCGATCGTCGCCATCTCTTTCTGTAATTCTTCATATCCATAAGCACGGATATCCTTCTTCATCTTAAAGTTTTCCTCCTGTATTTCGTTTTTTCTGCGAGTTATTCACATTATTTGTCTGCTTTTTCTATTTTTTCACATTTCCTGAAAATCATGCTTTTTTCTTAAATCTTGCAATAAAGAATCCGTCACAATCGTGAACTCCCGGGAAGAATTGGATACATCCCTTCTCGATCACATCACTTCGTAACTCCTTGCAAAGATTTTCTGTAATATCGTCCAGTTCAAATTGTGGGTATTCTTTCAAGAACCAGTGTACATTGTCCATGTTTTCTCCCGGATTTACGGTACATGTGCTGTACAGCAATGTGCCGCCATCCTTGACGATTGCCTGTGCGCAAGTCAGAATCTTTCTCTGCAAATCTGCAAGTTCTTCAAGATCTTCCGGTTGTACGCGATATTTCAGATCTGGTTTTTTGCCAAGCACGCCAAGACCTGAACATGGAAGGTCTGCAATCACAAGATCCGCTGTTTCCTTATCATACTCATCAAATACAGAAGCGTCCTTGCATACAGCACAAATATTTCCAAGTCCGGAACGGTCGATATTCTGCCAGATCAGATCTGTCTTATATTCGGTCAGATCTCTTGCTTCAACCCGTCCTGTCTTTTTTTCTGTTCCATTCTCTCTCGCCGCCACTTCATCTGCCAGCTGAAGCTTCTCTGCCACATGAAGTGATTTTCCTCCCGGTGCTGCACAGACATCAATTACATGATCGCCGGCTTTTGGATCTGCCAGTTCTCCGACAAACATAGAACTGATATCCTGTACTGCAAAGAGTCCTTCCTGAAAACTTTCCAGACCTTCCAGATAATCATAATCTGAAAGATAAAACGCATAAGGAAGATACGGATGTGCTTCTACTTTCGCTCCTTCTGCTTCCAGTTTTTCTTTCAATATTTCCGGTGTAACCCGGTTCATACAACATCGGATCGTAATCGGCTTCTCTTTCTGAAAATCTGCTGCCATCTTTTCTGTGATCTCTTCCCCCCCATATTCTTTCTTCCATAAAGAAAGAATCCATTCCGGGACAGAATATTTCACAGACAATCTCTGTACATCTTCTTTTGGATACTCGATCTCCTCCATCTTGCGGACAACATTTCTCAGAACTCCATTCACATATCCCCGCAGACCTGAAAATCCTTTTCGAACTGCAAGCTTTACTGCCTCACTGCACACCGCATGATCCGGTACGCTATCCATATATTTCAGCTGATAGACACTGCTGCGAAGAATATTACGGATGACCGGTTTCATCTTCTTAACCTTTGTCTTAGAAATCTGATTCAAGATATAATCAATTTCTATCATATGTTCCAGAGTACCTTCCACAACTCTGGTGATAAATGCACGCTCACGTTTCTCAAGATATTGATATTTTGACAGAACATCGCCAAGAATCTTATGACTATATGCTCCATTCTCTGTTATTTCCATCAAAATCTCAAGAACAACCTCGCGTTCATTGATCTGCTTTCCCATAAATAATCTCCTATTCTCCGCATTTTTCTTTCTATCTGCTGTCAGTCAGTTACTGTTCACACGATGTGCGACCAGCAACGTCAGTCATTCCTTCTTCGTCCATTTGTCAGGATCAACAAACGTAAAAGCTGTAAAATCATTGCAGCCGCACTTGCCACATATGTCATTGCTGCTGCCCGAAGTACCTTCTTCACTCCACCAACTTCGTCTTCACGGAGCATTCCTGAATTTCCAAGTACCTTCACCGCTCTTCTGGAAGCATTGATTTCCACCGGAAGTGTTATAAGATGAAATGCCACAGCTACCATAAAGAGCAGAATTCCGATATCAATAAGAAAGCTGGACATCTGGCCATTCATAAACAGGCCGATAATGATCAATGGCCAGGAAATCATGGAACCGAAATTTACGACCGGCACAAGTGCCCCACGGATTGATAAAGGTGCATACCCTTCAAAATGCTGTACTGCATGACCACACTCATGTGCCGCAACTCCGATTGCTGCTACAGAAGTTGAATTATAAACCGGATCAGAAAGTGCCAGTGTCTTGTTTCTCGGATCATAATGATCGGTCAGATTTCCCGCGATATGAGTCACCTGCACATCATAGATTCCATTTCTTCTGAGGATCTGTTCTGCCGCTTCTCGTCCTGTCATCCCTGAATAACTGCGGATCTTCGAATATTTTGCAAATGTTCCTTTCACCTGGGATGATGCGAGCAGGCTGAGAACCACACCGATCAGTACCAGTATATAAGTCCAGTCATAATAAAATCCATAATACATACTAAAACTACCTCCTGTTATCTATCTGCAGTCCCCCCCCTCCAGAAGTCCTCTTATTCCTGTGTAAATTTAACTCCGCTTTCAATTGTGTATCCCCTTAAGAAAGCTCCCGTATCCATTCTCTTTTTCCCCGGAATCTGAAGTTCCAGAACTCGTAAGACGCCATCCCCTGTCTGAACAGTAAAGGAATCTTTCTCTACACTCAACACTGTTCCAGGCTCTGCTTTTACCGTGCCATCAGCCTCTGCTTTTGCTCTCCAGATCTTCACTACCTTTTTGTCCCAATGTGTGTAAGCACTTGGCCAGGAATTCAGGCCACGCACCAGACGTTCGATCTGTACTGCGGATGTATTCCAGTCAATATTTCCAAGCTTCTTATCGAGCATTCTGGCATATTCTGTCGGGCTTTCTCCCTGCTTCTCGAAAGTTGCCGTATGATCTTCAATAGCTTTCAGAGTCTCTACACAAAGCTTTGCTCCTGCCTCTGCAAGCTTATCATGAAGGCTTTCTCCTGTCTCATCTTCTGTGATCGGCACTTCAACCTTCTGGATCATGTCGCCTGTATCCAGTCCTTCGTTCATCTGCATTGTTGTAACACCTGTCACTTCCTCGCCATTGATGATAGACCACTGGATTGGCGCGGCACCACGGTATTTCGGAAGTAGAGATGCGTGTACATTAATGCATCCATATGGTGTCATCTCCAGGATTTCTTTCGGAATGATCTGACCAAATGCAATGACAACCATCACATCTGCATTATATTTTCTCAGTTCCTCTGCACATTCCGGATCACGGATTTTCTTAGGCTGATAAACCGGAATTCCATGTTTCATCGCAGCTTCTTTCACCGGAGTTGGCTGCATCTCTTTACCGCGTCCCTTTGGTTTATCTGGCTGGCTCACTACGAGACATACCTCATGTCCTGCTCCCACCAGTGCCTCCAGTGTTCCCACGGAGAAGTCCGGTGTTCCCATGAAAATTATTCTCATCAATTATTCCTCCACTTCGTATTCCATATCTTCCTCGTTGTAGGCCGGTGAATCATGCAGTTCTCCTTCTACTTTCTCTACATAGAGGTGTCCTCCCAGGTGATCGATCTCATGACAGAATGCTCTTGCAAGAAGTTCTTCTCCTTCTATCTCGAATTCCTCCATATTTTCATCCAGCGCACGTACCTTTACGTGATTCGGACGAGTCACGATTCCCCCCCATTTTCCCGGCACACTTAAGCAACCTTCTTCGCCTGTCTGCTCACCGGATGTCTCAATGATCTCAGGATTGATCAAAACGATCGGACCCTCTCCGACATCAATCACTACAATCTGTTTGAGAATACCAACCTGCGGTGCGGCAAGACCCACACCCATCTTCTCATACATCGTATCAAGCATGTCTTCAATTAAAATCTTTGTACGAAGTGTCATCTTCGTCACTGGTTTACACTGTTTTTCAAGAACGTCATCGCCCATCTCTCTTACTTCTCTGATTGCCATTATTCTTTCCTCTCTTTTCTATAAATTCATCGGGTTGAAATCGAATTGGATTCTCATTTTCTGAAACCCTGAGTTAATTTCTATATATTGTTCCATCCTGTCTTTTAATACAACTAAGGTTCGGTATTCCGGAGCTTTTACGTAAATCACTCTCCGGTAAATATCTTTGATCTTATCCACTCCCGGACTTGCCGGGCCGATCACATTGAGCTGTGCCTGCCCTTTGATCCGCAAAATGTATTCCTTCAGATACTTGCACGCTTTCTCTAAAAGTGCCTCATCTTCACATGCCGCAAGTACTGCCATCAGGTTCTCCACCGGTGGATATCCCATCAGACTACGGTAGCGGATTTCTTTCTCATAGAATGCTTCATAATCCTGCGCTGCTGAAGCCTCGATTGCATAATGCTCCGGATCGTAAGTCTGGATCACAACCTCACCCAGTCTGTCACCTCTTCCGGCACGGCCTGCTGCCTGTGTCAAAAGCTGGAATGTTCGCTCACCGGAACGATAATCATCTGTATAAAGTGACATATCCGCTGCCAATGCACCGACTAACGTGACCTTTGGAAAATCATGCCCTTTTACAATCATCTGTGTTCCCACAAGAATATCTGCCTCTTCATTCGCAAATGCAGATAAAATCTGTTCATGGGAATCCTTTTTCTTCGTCGTATCCATGTCCATGCGTAGTACTCTTGCCTGTGGGAATCTTGCCTTCACCATATCCTCGATCTGTTGGGTTCCTGCGCGGAATTCTCCGATATACCGGGAACCACATTCCGGACACTCCGTCACCTTCGGCTGCTCATATCCACAGTAATGGCAGACCATTTTTCCACCTTTGTGTACCGACAAGGATACATTACAGTGCGGGCATTTCACTACATGGCCACATTCTCTGCAGGAAATAAAACCAGAATATCCCCCCCTGCGATTCAAAAACAGCATGATCTGCTCTTTTGCATTCAATCTGTCTTCGATCAGTTCCTGCAACTTCTCACTCAAGATGGATCGGTTTCCATTCTTCAGTTCTTTACGCATGTCTACTGTATACACAGTTGCCATCTGCTGCATATGGGAACGGTTCTTCATCTCGTAAAGCTGATATTCACCAAGTCTTGCCCTGTACATGGCCTCCATGGACGGAGTTGCGCTTCCAAGCACTACACTGGCATCTTCTACTTCTGCCCTGTGGACTGCCACTTCTCTTGCATGATAGCGTGGCACCTGCTCACTCTTGTAGGTTGGTTCATGTTCTTCATCTATAACGATCAGCCCCCCCAAATCCGGAAATGGAGTAAAAAGTGCAGAACGTGGTCCGATCATCACATCGACCTCGCCCCCCCTCTTTGCACGCATCATCTGATCGTAACGTTCTCCGGCAGACAGTCTTGAGTTCATGATAGAAACTCTGTCGCCGAAACAGCGGTAAAACCGCATCACTGTCTGATAGGTCAGTGCGATCTCCGGAATCAGAACGATTGCCTGCCTTCCCTGCCCGACCACAGTGCGGATCATCTCCATATAGACTTCTGTCTTCCCACTTCCGGTCACTCCGTGAAGCAGATAAGTTCTCCTTGTTCCACACAGATAGTCTTGCCGGAATCCCTGGATCACATGCTGCTGTTCTTCTGTATAGATGATCTCCTGTTGTGATTTCTTTGCCTGTTTCACCGGATTACGGTATACTTGCTCTGACTCTATCTTCAGCACTCCCTGCTCTTCCAATGCCCGGATCACAGGCAACGTCACATTTAATTTTTTCGTCACCAGCTCATAATCCTGAACCGGTACTTCCATCAAAGCTTCCAGAAGTCTCGCTCTTGCTTTCTGATTCTTTTTCTGATAAAAAGCCAGCTTCTCCCGACTTTCTTCCTCAGTAAGCAGCAGACGGAGATGTTTCTTCACCTTCGCATTCTCTTTCTGCTTGATTGGCAGCACTGTCTTAAGTGCCTGGATCATTGTTCCGCCATACTGCTCTTTCATCCATGCCGCCAGCGCGATCAGTCTCGCTTCGATTGCCACACTGTTTCTGGATATGTCTGTGATCTCCTTCACCTTTGACAGATCATAATTGCAAGTCTCTGATAATGAAGTCACATAACCTTTGATCTGCCGGTTTCCTTTTCCAAAAGGGATAATTACTTCCATCCCCGGATGCAGCTCGTCTTTCAGTCGTTCCGGTATTCGGTACTGAAAGATCTTATCCAGTTTTTCATGTTGTATATCTACAATAACATCTGCAAACACAATCTTATTTCTCTTTTAATTCTTCCAGAACTTCTTTGATCAGCACGCGCTCATCCATCGGATGCTTCACGCCGCAGATCTCCTGATAGTCCTCATGTCCTTTTCCTGCCAGTACAATAACATCCCCCGCTCGCCGTGCTCGATCGCATATTTGATTGCCTCTTTACGATCACAGATCTCCACATATTTTCCATCTGTCTTTGCGATTCCGGTTTTAATATCGTTAATAATATCCTGTGGTTCTTCAAATCTCGGATTATCTGATGTAATGATCGTCAGGTCGGCCAGTCTTCCGGATACTTCACCCATCTCGAATCTTCTGTCTTTGGAACGGTTTCCGCCACATCCGAACAGACATACAAGACGTTTCGGATTATATTCCTTCAATGTTGTCAGAAGACTTTCAAGACTCATCGCATTGTGCGCATAATCGATCATCAGTGTAAAATCATCAGACACCTTGATCATCTCGATACGTCCTTTTACCTTGGCCTTCTTGAGTGCATCCTTGATCATCTCAACCGGCACCTGGAAATGACGGCAGACTGAGATAGCAGTCAGTGAATTGTAAACACTGAATTTACCCGGAACATCAATCTCTACATCAAAATCCATAACGCCTGCAACATGATATGCCACACCAAGATATCCTGGTCTGGATACCAGTTCTACATTCTCTGCGCGAAGATCTGCCTCCGGTGAAAATCCAAATGTCTCAATCTTACATGTAGACCCTTTAAATACATCTTTAAAATACTTGTCATCCACATTGGCGATTCCGAGCTTACACTGCTTGAACAGAAGACCTTTACATCTCTTGTAATCATCAAAATCCTTATGCTCGTTCGGTCCGATATGGTCTCTTCCAAGATTTGTGAAAATGCCGATCTCAAATGGGATTCCTGCTGTTCTGTGAAGCATCAGTCCCTGAGAAGAAACTTCCATAACAACACAGTCACAACCTGCTTCTACCATCTCTGCAAAATATTTATGGATCGTATAAGACTCCGGAGTTGTATTGCATGACGGGATCTTCTTGTCTCCGATAATTGCCTCGATTGTTCCGATCAGTCCAACCTTATGTCCTGTCTCTTCAAGAATAGACTTGATCATGTAAGTTGTTGTTGTCTTTCCCTTTGTTCCTGTAATACCGATGACTTTCATCTTATCTGCCGGATATCCAAAGTAAGCTGCTGACATCAGAGCCAGTGCATAACGAGTATCCTCTACCTTAATTACAGTCACATTTTCCGGCACTTCGACATCTTTCTCTACAACAACAGCTGCCGCGCCTTTCGCCGCAACATCCGCTGCATATTTATGTCCATCAGATACTGCTCCGCTGATACACACGAAAACAGATCCTTCTTCCACTTTTCTTGAATCATTGATCAGTGTTGTTACTTCCGTAGAATCACTTCCCTGTACTACTGTGTAGTCCAGGCGTTCTAATAATTTATCTAATTTCATGATCTAACCCTCCTGTTCTGAACTGGTGTACTGCATCATTGACTTTCAGGCAAATAACGATTGTCTTAACCTTTATAGAATAACATAATCTCACCGCATATGCAAAAAAACCTACATAATCTTTCGTCCTGTTTTCGTCTTTCGAATCAGCCAGACACATCCAAATGACAATAACACAAGTCCCATACTCACTACCGGAATCATGATCCAGGCTGAAAATGTCTCTGGCTTAATATTTCTCTTATAAACATCAAGAAACATGATATGGATCAAATAAATCCCAAAGGAACATCCACAAAATCTGTCAATCCACTTCTTTGCCTGTTCGGACGGATTGAATTCGCTCTTTTTCAATCGTACTAACATAAGAAATGCCATCGCTGCTGCCAGTGCAAGCAGTGGATTACCATATTCCAGCAGACGTTCATAATGTTCTCCATCCTGCAAGGTTGCCGCATAAGTCAGCCCATAATTTAATGCCATGCATACTACAAAAATACCTGCCGGAATCATTTTCCCCCCCTTCATCACATGCTTACGATATTTATATATATAATATCCGATAAATACATAATAAGAATAGATTCTGTCCCCCCCCACCATTGGGACAGAATAATACATCTTTTCATCAAAAAATGTGGAAATATAATTGAACAAAACAGCTGCCGTAATCACCACAAGAAATGCGCGTTCCATCCGAAGGTTCATCCCTTTACACATAACCTGGAAAAAAGGAAGTACCAGATAGATCGGAATCATTGCATACAGATACCACAGATGCTGTTCTACCGGCTTATATAATAAATCTTTGATTTGATAAGGATCTTCCATATAAACTGCATTCCAGATCATATATATTACACTCCACACAAGCAGAACAATTAGAAAACGAAAGATTCTTTTTGCATGTTTATGAAGTGATTCCTGTCTTCCAAGCAGAAGTGCTCCTGTGATCATGAAAAAACATGGTACACTTATCCTTGCCAGCAGATTTAATAGCAGTGAAAAACTGTACTCCCCAATCGTAATATCGCCATAGGCTCTGCAGTAATAGTTTGATACATGGATCACAATAACAAATATAAAAGAAATCATTCGAATCAATTCCAGATTATAATTTTTCTCTTTCAATGCACGTTCCTCTTTCTATCTCTTCTGATTTTCATCTTTTTTCTTGTTTCTGTCCGGTTTATAAAATGTGCCTTTCACAACCGCACCCTTTCCATAACGATTGTTCAGCTGTTCCAATGCGGCATTTAATTTCTTATGTTTCTCGTCCGGTTCTTTTGGAAATTCAATATCAAAAATTGTCAGCTGCTCCGGTGCATTCTCTTCTACTAACTTTGACGTTCGGATTCCGAGCAGACGGACAGGTTCTCCACTCCAGCTTTCACGGAACAAATTACAGGCTGTCTCACATAAGATAACCGGATCATTCGTCGGCTTTTGAAGCTGCACCTGATGCGACATATTTCTGAAATCATAATAGCGAACCTCCATGCTCACCATCCCGGCTTTCTTTCCTGCCTTCTTCAGCCTGTTTCCCACGCTCTGCGCAAGCTCACGAAATACATCTATCGCCTCTTCATAAGTCGTTGCATCCTCTGACAGAGTCGTTGAATTTCCTACTCCCTTTGCCTCTTCCGGTTCATACTGTACCTTATCATCCCCGATTCCATTTGCGAAATTCCAGAGCATCCGGCCATGACTTTTTAAATGCAGCGTAATTACATTTACATCCGCATGAGCAAGATCTCCAATTGTATTAATTTCAAGTTTCTTAAAGACTTCCACACTTGAACGCCCTGCCATAAAGAGTTCTCCGATCGGAAGTGGCCACATTTTCTGCGGAACCTCTTCTGGAAATAACGTATGGATCCGATCCGGTTTCTGAAAATCCGAAGCCATCTTCGCTAGTAACTTATTACTGGAGATTCCAATATTCACCGTGAATCCAAAACGCTTCTTCACTTCTTCTTTGATCTCCATTGCACCGTCCACCGGTGTTGGATATCGCCCGACAAGCTCTGTAAAATCCATATAACATTCATCGACACTGACCTGCTCGATCTTCTTTGTATATGTCCGCAGGAAATCCATCAGCATCCGGCTCTTTTCTCGATACATCTTATGATTCGGCGGTGCTGTCACAAGATTCGGACATTTTCGAAATGCATTTACTACAGGTTCACCCGTCTGAATCCCATAGGATTTGGCAAGTGATGATTTTGCAAGGACGATTCCATGACGCGAGCTCTGATCTCCGCCAATAATCGCCGGAATCTCCCGCAGATCCACTTTTGATCCATTTTTCAATTGTTCAACCGCCGTCCAGCTTAAAAATGCTGAATTGACGTCGATGTGGAAAATAATGCGCGCCATGGTAGCCTCCTTTCTGGAATTCTGCCTGAGTTCTTTCTTAGTATTAATTCTTGTTGTATGCATATGCATTCTGTCAGTTTCTTATTTTAACATAGAGTCTGCTCTTGTATCAATTACTTCGGTGAACGAAAAAAAAGCTGTGAAAAACTCAATTTTCCAAAAATCTCCAGAAAATTTTCATTTTTCACAGCCCTACATATTATATCGTTACTATACTAGTATTTTATTTCTTCACACCTGCTGTCAGTTTACCGTCCTTCACATCGATCAAGATCGTGTCTCCACGTCCCACATCTCCTGCAAGGATCAGTTTTGCAGCTAATGTCTCTACATTCTTCTGCAAGTAACGTTTCAGTGGTCTTGCACCGTACATCGGCTCATATCCACCTTCCACAACAAAGTCTTTCGCTGCATCTGTCAGCTCGACACTCAGTTCACGTTCTTCCAGACGGCGGTTCACATCAGCAACCAGAAGGTCAATGATGGAACGTACATTTGTCTTTGTCAATGGTTTGAACATGATAATCTCATCCAGACGGTTCAGAAATTCCGGTCTGAAATGTGCTTTCAGATCATCCATTACCATCTCCTGACTCTGTTCATCGATCGAACCATCTTCTTTAATGCCTTCCAGCAGATAATTTGCACCAATGTTGGAAGTCATGATCAAGATTGTATTCTTGAAGTCAACTGTACGTCCTTGGGAATCTGTGATTCGTCCATCATCCAGTACCTGCAGCAATACGTTGAAGACATCCGGATGTGCTTTCTCGATCTCATCGAAAAGCACAACAGAATATGGTTTTCTTCTGACTGCTTCTGTCAGCTGTCCGCCTTCATCGTATCCGACATATCCCGGAGGAGCTCCGATCAGTCTGGACACGGAATATTTCTCCATGTACTCACTCATATCGATACGAACCATGTTGTTCTCATCATCAAACAGGCTCTGGGCAAGTGCCTTTGCAAGCTCTGTCTTACCTACACCTGTAGGTCCAAGGAACAGGAAGGAACCGATCGGTTTTGTCGGATCTTTGATACCTGCTTTGGAACGGATGATTGCTTCAGTTACAAGCTCTACACCTTCATCCTGACCGATGACACGCTTATGCAGTTCATCTGCAAGGTGAAGAGTTTTGTTTCTCTCGCTCTCGTTCAGTTTTGCAACCGGGATACCTGTCCATCTGGAAACGATTTTTGCAATCTCATCATCTGTAACGGATTCATGCACAAGAGAAAGATCTTTTGCCTTTACCTTTGCCTCTTCCTCTTCCAGCTGTTTCTGCAGCTGTGGAAGGCGACCATACTGAAGCTCTGCTGCCTTATTCAGATCGTACTCTCTCTGAGCTTTCTGAATCTCCTTGTTCACCTGCTCGATCTGCTCACGGATCTTCTGCACATGCTCTACGGAATTCTTCTCATTCTCCCACTGTACTTTCTTACTTGCATACTGCGCTTTCAGTTCTGCCAGTTCTTCCTGCAAATGTTCCAGACGCTCTTTACTTAAGCGATCTTCCTCTTTCTTAAGTGCAGACTCTTCAATCTCCATCTGCATCACACGACGGCGAAGCTCATCAAGCTCTGTCGGCATAGAATCAAGTTCTGTCTTGATCAATGCACACGCCTCGTCAACAAGGTCGATTGCTTTATCCGGCAGGAAACGATCAGAAATATATCTGTTCGAAAGTGTAACTGCCGCAACAAGCGCACTATCTGTGATCTTAACTCCATGGAAGACTTCGTATCTCTCTTTCAGTCCTCTCAGGATAGAGATTGCATCCTCAACGGTTGGCTCATCTACCAAGACCGGCTGGAAACGACGCTCCAATGCAGCATCCTTCTCAATATACTGACGATACTCATCCAGTGTTGTTGCACCGATACAATGCAGTTCACCTCTGGCAAGCATAGGCTTAAGCATATTTCCTGCATCCATCGCACCGTCTGTCTTACCGGCTCCGACGATCGTATGAAGTTCATCGATAAAAAGAATGATCTTTCCGTCACTGTTCTTCACTTCTTCCAGAACGGCTTTCAGACGCTCCTCGAATTCACCACGATACTTCGCTCCTGCTACCAGTGCTCCCATATCCAGCGAAAAGATTGTCTTATCTTTCAGGCCTTCCGGTACATCTCCGCTGACGATTCGCTGTGCAAGTCCTTCTACAACCGCAGTTTTACCTACACCAGGTTCACCGATCAGCACCGGGTTATTCTTTGTCTTACGGGACAGGATACGAATCACATTACGGATCTCTTCATCACGTCCGATGACCGGATCCAGTTTCTGATCTCTTGCTTTCTCAACAAGATCCTGACCGTATTTATTCAATGTATCATAAGTTGCTTCCGGATTGTCAGAAGTAACTCTCTGATTTCCTCTTACTGTTGACAGCGCATGGAGGAACCCCTCTCTGCTAATGCCATATTCACGGAAAATCTGCTTCAACTCACGGCTTGCATACTTCAGCATTGCAAGAAACAGATGCTCAACAGAGACATACTCATCTCCCATCTGCTTTGCTTCATCTTCTGCATGGATCAGCACATTATTCAAGTCCTGACCGACATAAGCCTGACCTCCCTGTACCTTCGGTCTCTTGCCGATTGCCTGCTCGATACTGTTAATAAAGAGCTGGCCCTGAATGTTCATCTTCTCAAATAATTTTAAAATCAGACTGTCATCCTGTGTCAGCAGCGCATACAGCAAATGCTCCTGCGCCAGTTCCTGATTCCCGTTATCCGCAGCAATCTTCTCACAGTTCTGAACTGCCTGTAATGAATTCTGTGTAAATTTATTGATATTCATGGTCTTTCCCTCCTTTGAACCACAAATTTGCTTTTCCTGTGTTCTATTAGGAATATAGCACGTATTGTTAGCACTGTAAAGTTGAGTGCTAATTCTTTTCTAAAAATTTTGTGAAGTCCTTATTTCATGGGCTTCACAAAATTTTAAATTTACAATTACACTCAATTTGTAATGATTTAGACCATTCTATCTTGGCCATCTCTCTTTTTTATTCATTAACGGTTTAAAAGCCTGATGCGGTTCACTCTGATACCAATATGCTACACTGGCAACATCATCCTGTCTTTCAAATAGTCCTTTATAACATACACCGATCTGCTGGATAGTAACTTTTAAATTTTCTTCAAAGCAAATCGGATCCATCAGATGCCATCTATAAAATCCTCTCATTGGCGGACAATCATCATTATGATATGGATTATGCACCAGTTCATCGTGTGCTGAATAATACGGATATCCTAAAAATGGAGAATTATAAGTCTGTTCTACCGTCTTTCCGTTTACCTGGTGAGCAAAACTCCATGACCCGCCAAAATAGTCCTCTGTTCCCGTGCCACATATTGTAGGATATTCTTCATCTCCGTCAATATAAAATTTAACTTCGCCTTCTCCCCCCACCAGTATCTTTCAAGTGTTGTCAGAGCAAGATATGTACCAATATAATGGCCTTTTCCTTTCACATTATCCAAAATAACATAATCCTTTGCCAGTTCTGTTATTCTTTGACGTCTCCACTGTGCATGAAAATAAGCTGTATCTTCTGGTAACTCATCATACAAACAATAGTCTACCTGATAAAAGAAATCAGGAATTGGATTATCATGTTGATTTTCTAAAGTAATTCTTGCTTTTTTACGAAATGGCATTTGAAAATAGCTATTAAAACCTCTGTTTGGAATTACGGATATTGGCATAGATGTAACAAGACATTCTCTTGCAAAACCACAGCAGAAGAAATCACCTAAAGGACTTTCAACCGATGGAACTTCCTCATCATCCCAGTACATGCGGAGTACTAAATCACGGAGTACATAACAATCCGCATCTGATGTTTTATTATTAACCGTAATCCATATATGCTGAATAATACCCGGTCCATCCATTTCAGCTAATACTACCGTTTCATTCGGCATAATATTTTTCAAGCACGGACTACCTTTTCTTGAAGGGCCAAGATGACTTGCTGCAATTCCACCCTTTCCTTTTTCTCCAGTTGGATTTTCAGCATTTATAGCTCTCGATCTTCCATTTCTTAATCTGAAAATATCTGACATTATTCACACCTCCACTTATTGCTTAACGCCGCCAGCCATAACACCTTCCATGATCTGCTTCTCAAAAATAAGTACGAAAATAACTATTGGCAGCAGGATAATACATCCAACTGTACTTATCAAATCCCATGGCATACTATATGATGTCTCCCTTGGAATAGTTGTAATAGCAACACTTAATACTTCTATTTTTTGTGCAAAAAACAATGGAGTGAATAAATCATTAAGGCAATTTATAAAATTAATGATTAATATTGTTGCAATAGCCGGTTTCATTAAAGGCAACGTGATATAAAACAGTTTCTGAAACATATTCGCTCCATCTATTTCTGCTGCTTCATCTAATGAAATAGGAATTTCACTTAAGAAATTACCTAAAATCAACATAGTAAATGGAATCAATGCACTTGTATACATGATGATCAAGCCAGGAAATGTATCAACTAATCCAAATCTTTTCATCAGATCATATAACGGTCTTGCTGTTACAATTCCCGGAATTAAAGCAGATGCCACTATCGCTGCATATACAAGTGTAAGTCCTTTTCCTGAATAACGAGTAAATGCATAAGCTGCCATTAAGCAGATAACTGTTGATAAGATTAACGAACATACAGTAATAATTGCTGTATTTAAAATCTTCTCACCCAAATTCATCTGCGTGAAAATTCTAATATAATTATCCAGTGTAGGATGTTTTGGCAGATAGTGAATCGGTGAACTAAACAGCTCAGAAGCAGGTGAAATAGATGATGTAAAAATCCAAAGTAATGGAAGTAAAATAATAAAAGCAACTATTAAAATCAAGCCCCATTTGAATATCGGTGCCAAAACTTTTTTTGTTTTTGGTTTCATTGTCAACCTCTCCCTTCTATATTTTAATCAAACTTTTTGATTGCTCTAAGCTGTATAAAACTTAAAATTGTCATAACAATAAACAGGCAGACAGCTATTGCAGACGCATATCCGAGATTCAAATTAGTAAAAGCCTCCTGCATAATTCGATATGCTAACAAAGATGTTGAATCCCCTGGACCTCCTGATGTCATAGCATATACTAAGTCAAAACTTGTCAATCGCCACATTGTAAAGAAAATAGAAAGGCTCAGTATTGTCTTCATTATATTTGGCAGTGTAATTGAGAAAAAAGCTCGTACCGGTCCTGCTCCATCGATTTTTGCTGCCTCATAAATATCTGCTGATAAAAACTGTAATGCGGCAAGCACCAAAATTGCAAAGAAAGGTAAGTCCTTCCATAAATCAACTGCAATAACTGCTCCTTGAGCTGAATTTGCATGCACAAGCCAATCATAATGAAAATTCGGTACAAATCTTCTAATCAAATCATTGATTAATCCATATTGATCATTAAACGCCCATCTTGCAGCAAGTCCCGCTACTACCATGGGCATTGCCCATGGTATAAGTACTATTGTACGCAGGAATTTTTTACCTTTGATCTTCATATTTAACATTAATGCAAGAATCACACCTAATACTAAATGGAAAAACATTGATACAACCGTAAATTTCACAGTAAATCCGATAGAAGATAATAATTTTTGATCTTCAAATATTCTAAGATAATTTTCTAATCCTATAAATTGAAAGTTATTGCCTTTTAATAAACTCATATCATAAGTACTGTTTATAAAGGTCATGATAATTGGATAGAGCGTAGTAAATGCTCTTACAATCACTACCGGAAGTACCAGAAGCCATGCAATCCACAATCCTTTTGTCTTCTTTTTCATTGTCCTTACCT
The DNA here is from genome assembly GCA_001312505.1 of Mediterraneibacter faecis JCM 15917. Taxonomy (GTDB): domain Bacteria; phylum Bacillota; class Clostridia; order Lachnospirales; family Lachnospiraceae; genus Mediterraneibacter; species Mediterraneibacter faecis. Next base: position 50,134 of record BBDW01000002.1, on the reverse strand, counting down.
CCCGTAAAACACGTAAAACAATATATTAATTATTTGACTACATATGTATCAACTGCCTTTTGTGCTTTTTCACAAAATGAGTCTAATGTTAACTCGTCAGATACATACTGCTGGAATAAAGATCCCATCTCACTAATAAACTCCATCGCCTGCGGTGCCATAGGACGTGCAAGAAGTTCTGTATTGTCCACGTACTCTTTTATTTCATCTAAACCAGGCAAATCCATTGCTGCTAATTCATCACTTTCCAACACGTCTGTTCTTGCCGGAAGTCTGGATGTCATTTCTGTATAATCAAGTTCTCCCTGCTCACTTGCAGCATACTTGAGGAATTTCTGCGCCGCTGCTTTATTTTTTGAAGCACTATTCAAAACATATCCCCATGTAGAAATATAAGCTGCCTTATTTTCAAATGTCGGCATAGGGGGCAATATGCTGTTTATCCGGACCATACTTTCCTGAATTAACAAAAGACTGTATTGCTCCTACATACATAAAGATAGAAGCATATTCTCCATCAAAAAATTTCTGCATCATTGGATCGTACTGATCTGCCAGCTGAGAAATAGGTGTCTCTTTTTTCTTCATCATATCATACATGAATTTTACAGCTTCCTGAGTTTTAGGATTTGTCCAATCGTAGTAGTCTCCACCAAACAAATTCACAAATGTTCCGATAGAGTTAAATACATATGTTTTTTCCCACGCATCTCCATATCCGTATTTACCGTCCGATGAATTAGCTTCTACATATTTTTCAAAATCCTCTTTTGTCTTAATCTCAGTAAGACCTGCATTTGCCATCTTTTCCTCATCAACCCAGAAAGCAAGAACATCCATAAAGCAAGGAACTGAATAAACATTGTCTCCTACCATTGTCATTTCCTGCATATATTTCTGTGGAAATTTTCCATGATCTCCGGTGTCATGACGGTGTCTTGAAGCGGTTCTAGATAACCTGTATTTTTAAATCCACTCATCATTTCATCATTAATTGTAACGACATCAATGCTATCATCACCTGAAGATAATATAGTTGTTATTTTTGCCTGACGATCATCTGTATTTGTCGGGCATGCGATTGTTTCAATTTCCAGTCCCGTTGCTTCCTCCGCTTTATGGATATATTCATCAAAAGCTTTTCCATAAGTTGTATCCTGTGTCATCAAGGTGATTTTGTTTGAATTCTCGTTCTGCTTAACCTCTGTGTTTCCTCCGGACTTCCCGCATCCACTAAAAAGTCCAACAGACATTGTTGCTATAAGTAATACACTGACTATTCTTTTTTTCATTTCTTTCCCTCCTGCGTTTTAATATGCAACCTAATATCTACAACTATTTGTTAATATCATCATAGAAAATAATGCTTTAAAAATAAATATATTATTTTGCGCATACTTTATAATTTTTTTATTTTTCAAATCAAATTATTGCGTTTTATTATTTCTTTTATTAGAATGAAGCTGAAAGGAGCGGTTCCATAATATGAAGCTATTTACGTCACTAATCAATACTATAAAAGAACACTTTCGCTTAAAACTAATCATTTGCTTTATTCTTTGCGCCATACTTCCCCCCCTTCTTATATTGGGAACAATATCTTATAAAATATCTTATAATATAGCTAAAGACAAGATTCTGAAAGAAACAGCAATTTCTTGTGAAAAAAATCAGCACCTGCTTGAAAATCGAATGACTCAAATAGAAAATTTAGAAGATTCTATTCATTTTAATTTATGTATGTTATGTACAACAGCAGAACAACCTATGTCAAATTATCTCGACAAACTTTCTGCGGTTCGGAATAATATTGCTTCAACAGCTGATTCTTTTAATATTTATCATGTAAATATCTTTTTACCTGATGATAGTTTTGCTTCAAAAGAAGGTCTTACTTTCTGTTCTTTATCAGACCTTAAAAAATATAAGGTACAGTTGAGCGATTTTTCAAAACAGGGGGGCTTACTCCTAATTGGATTTTTCGCAAAGACATTAACTTCCCTTATATGGTCAGCAAAGGTGAAGAACCTTCCGGAGTACTCTCCTGCTATAGGTATGCAAAAATCAATTCACAAAAAACTTGTTTGGCTGTTCACATAACAAGTGAAGAATTAAGCAACTACTTAAACACATTTTCTGAAGGCAATCCTTCTCTTTCTTATATAATAAATTCCGAGGGTGTTGTATTATCAAGCACAGATAAGAAACAAATTGGGGGGGGTTCTTTATCCAATGAAAAACTTCATGCAATCACACAAAACTTGAGACTATCACATTTCTCATATGATAAATGTGAGATAATTTCCACACCGGTACATAACCAGCTATTTCTTGTTACTGAAACTCCTGATTATTATATACGCCAAAGTTCATCCTTTCTCGTAAAAATGATTTTCATTTGTTTCATGATTATTGTCCCTCTGACTATGCTCTCAATTATCTGGGTGGCTGATCAAATGACAAATAAAATCAATCATTTGTCTCATTCTATGTCGGAAATCAAAATGGACGATGTCATAGATTCGACGCAGATCGACAAGTTAGTTCCATCTTCTTCAACTCACTTGGATGAAATAGATTCACTAACCGTCACCTGTGCTAACATGATTTCAGAATTGAATTCAAGCTTTGAGAATAACCTTCAATTAAAAATACAAGAGGAAAAACTAAATTATCAGTTGCTGCAATCACAAATCAATCCTCATTTCCTATATAATATTTTAGCATCTGTTCAAAATTTGTTGTCATTTGGTGAAATCACGAAAGCGAATAAAATGCTTGCTGATTTATCGCTTTTTTATAAAGGATTGTTACGCACCTCCAATGATCTGATTCCTATTAAAAAAGAATTAGAAATTGCACAATTATATATGGAAATGGAAGCATTATGTAAAGATAATTTATTTGATTGGAATATAGATATGGAAGAAGGAATAGAAAACTTTCTTATTTGTAAGTTCACACTACAGCCTATATTGGAAAATTCGATTCAACATGGTTTTAAAGGAAATGGAATCCATATGCATATCGATATTTCTATTAGATATGATGATGATATGATAGAAATCATGATTTCTGATAATGGAATTGGTATGTCTCCTGAGAAACTAAATGAACTCCGTGAAGGTATTGTTTCCAAACAAATTCACTACGAAAAACATTTCGGTATAAGTAACATTAATTCACGTATATGTTCCTCTTTACAGGGACATGGTACACTCAGAGTTGAAAGCAACAAAGATACTGGAACCACAATTTATATAAGAATTCCGCAATTACTGGAGGACTACTAATGTACAAAATTATGATTATAGATGACAACCATATATCTGTTGATGGTATTTGCCACAACATTGACTGGTCTGATTTAAATGCAGAAGTCGCTTGCAAAGCCTATGATGGACAGCAGGCTCTTGATTATCTGCAAAATAATATGGTTGATTTAATTATTTCCGATATAGAAATGCCACAATTAGACGGTTTATCTCTTGCACAAAATGCACTAAAGATTAATTCATCTATAAAAATAATACTTATCAGTGCATTTGATAAATTTGAATATGCCAAACAAGCTATACGACTCGGTGCATTTGACTATATAGAAAAACCGCTTGATTATTCTTATCTAAAGAAAATCATTCGCAATGCTCTTAGTATGCTTAATAAAGAACAGAGGAATCTTGAAATATTAAAACAAAGCCGCCCTATAATGATCGATAATTTTTTTCATAAATTAATACAATCTTCAAGTGATGAAGCTCGATATACACTTTCAAATTATGCCGATTATCTTCAGTTGAATCTTGACTATCATTATTATCAGGCCATTGTAATTCAAATACAAAATGCAACAGACATCAAAGAAAAAAAGGCATTGAAGAGTATCACATAAAACTAATGAGTATGTCTGATACCATAAAAGAACTTTTCAATGAGCACTTTTCACTGATTCATACTTTAACAAGTTTTGACGAAATCGTATTGGTGATTGCTCACAATTATTCTAATCAGAAATACTTCTATAATGCATCTTATGAACTGTTAACAGAATTATTGCAACTTTATAAAAACAGCTTTTTCGAATTAAATATCGGAATAGGAAACATCGTCAAATACTTGTGGACTTTATCTGTTTCGTATTCCAATGCATTAAAGTCACTGGAATACCGTTTTTTCTTTCCACAGAAAAACATATTTACACTGGGTGATACTATAGACAACGATTACTCTGCTGAATTATATGAAGTTTCCGGTCATGAAAAGTTAATACAGCTTTTATGCGAAAATGACCTGGACGGAGTAGAAAAGTGGATTCTTTCATTTTCAGAAGAATTAACACAAAACTACAAAAACAAACAATTTATATTTATACGTATCTATCAGCTTTTGGGACATTTACTAAAATTTCTCTGCGATATGGGCATTAGAAGCAATGACATGGAAAAAGACATTATTAAAACCTATCAACACCTTGACTCTTTTTCAACAAGTACTGAGATCTTCCAATGGCTTTCTAGTTTATGCCAGACAATATCTGATAAAATTAATCTTTCAGCACAGAGTCGTCAAGAACATGTTTGTACTGCTACTATCAATTATATACACCAACATTATCAAGACAACACCTTATGTCTAAATGAAATTGCTAACAATGTTCATATTAGTCCGGCTCATCTTAGTGCTCTGTTCAAAAAACAACGCCAGCAAAATATTTCGGATGTAATCACAGATATTCGGATTGAAACGGCCTGTAATCTATTGAAAAATACGAACCTTTCACTAAAAGAAATAAGTGCGAAAGTAGGATATTCAAATCAATACTACTTCAGTTCTTGTTTTAAAAAGAAAACCGGACAGACACCTTCATCCTATAGATAGTAGAATTTATACACTTTTTATTATTGTTTATCCGTGTTATAATCTATAATTGTTTCATAAAAATACGGTTGCTGACGCCCATAGTGCGACAGTAACAAAAGACTTAAGAGAGGAAACTATCATGAATTTTATTCAAAAAAATTTCAAAGGAATTCTGGTCTGCTTTCTGATTGCGATTCCATCCTGGCTGATTGGAAAAGCATTTCCGGTAATCGGCGGACCTGTCATTGCGATTCTCGCCGGAATGATGATCACCTGCTTTTGGACTGAAAAAGGAACAGCCGAATCAGGAATTAAATGGACATCTAAAATTATTTTACAGACTGCTGTTGTTCTGCTTGGATTCGGTATGAATCTCGGAGTTATCTTACAGACAGGAAAGCAGTCTCTTCCTATTATCGTCAGTACAATTTCTACCTCTTTGATCATTGCATGGCTGCTCCGCAAGGTGCTGAATGTTCCTTCCAACACATCTATCCTTGTTGGTGTCGGTTCTTCCATCTGCGGTGGTTCTGCGATTGCTGCTACAGCGCCTGTCATTGACGCCGATGACACAGAAGTCGCACAGGCGATTTCTGTTATCTTTTTCTTCAATATTATCGCTGCTGTACTTTTCCCGGTGCTTGGAAATGCACTCGGCTTCGACACAACAAGCGGAAATGCTTTCGGTGTCTTTGCCGGAACTGCGATCAATGATACTTCATCCGTAACTGCTGCCGCCTCTACCTGGGACAGCATGTGGAATCTTGGAAGTGAGACACTTAATACTGCTGTCACAGTTAAACTGACACGTACGCTTGCAATCATTCCGATCACACTTGTGCTCTCACTAATTCGTGCGAAATCAGCCGCAAAAGACGGAAAATCATCCGGTAAGTTCAGCTTAAAAAGAGCTTTTCCAATGTTCATCCTGTACTTTATCATTGCGGCCGTCATTACAACTGTATGCATGAGCCTTGGGGTAAGTGCGGATGTATTTGCTCCGCTGAAAGAACTGTCTAAGTTCTTCATTATCATGGCTATGGCTGCGATCGGTCTGAACAGCAATGTTGTGAAGCTTGTCAAATCTGGTGGAAAGCCAATCCTTCTCGGTGCTTCCTGCTGGGTTGGAATTACAGTAGTCAGCCTTGCAATGCAGCATGTAATGCATATATGGTAAAATATTGATTTTTCCATTACATGAGATGTATAATCTTCTTTGACTTTAAATCTATTTAGGAGAAAACAGATATGAATAGCAAATCAAATTCTCAGGCGATGGAGACTGAAAAGATTCCGCGCCTTCTGGCACAGCTTGCAATTCCTGCGGTTATCGCCCAGATCATCAATCTTCTATATAACATTGTAGATCGAATCTATATCGGACACATTTCCGGTGTTGGAGCCGCAGCATTAACCGGCGTTGGATTATTTACACCGATCCTTATGCTGATCAACGCTTTTGCTATGCTTGCAGGTTCCGGTGGTGCTCCGCGTGCTGCGATATCTATGGGAAAGAAAGATAATAAAACAGCTGAAAAAATCCTTGGAAACTGTTTTGCACTTCTCATCCTTATGGCTGTCATACTTACTGTAGTTTTCTTTACATTTGCACCACAGCTGTTGACACTTTTTGGAGCCAGCGAGAAGACACTGCCGTACGGAGTAGCATACGCAAGAATCTATATCCTTGGAAGTGTCTTTGTCTTAATCGTGATGGGAATGAATCCATTTATTACAACACAGGGATTTGCCAAGATCAGTATGATGACTACTGTGATCGGAGCTGTGATCAATATCATTCTTGATCCGATTTTTATCTTCGTATTCAATCTTGGTGTAAGAGGTGCCGCACTTGCCACTGTTTTAAGTCAGGCTGTCGGTGCAATTTGGATTCTTCGTTTCTTATCCGGGAAGAAGACGATCCTTCATCTTAGAAAAGAAAATTTCAGATTACAAAAGGATGTTATCTTACCATGCCTTGCACTTGGTATTTCCACTTTTGTCATGCTTTCTACAGAAAGTATTCTCTCCATCAGCTTTACTTCCAGTCTGTCAAGATATGGTGGAGACCTTGCTGTCGGAGCCATGACGATCATTACAAGTGTCAGCCAGCTTGCCACGCTGCCACTGCAGGGAATCTGCCAGGGCGGTCAGCCGATCATGAGTTATAACTTCGGTGCTGGCAATAAAGAACGAGTAAAAAAAGCCTTCTTTACACAATTTAAGGTTTGTACGATTTTCACCAGCTGTTTCTGGCTGATCATGCTGCTGTTTCCTAAGCTGTTTGCAGGAATCTTTTCCAACAATACGGATCTGATCACTTATACCGCATGGGCGCTGAGAATCTATATGGCAGGTATTTTCTCCCTCGGATTCCAGGTTTCATGTCAGCAAAGTTTCATGGCATTGGGACAGGCAAAGGTCAGTCTGCTGCTCGCCTGCTTAAGAAAACTGATCTTACTGATTCCGCTGATCTTTATCCTGCCACTCTTTATTCAGGATAAGGTTTTTGCAGTCTTTCTTGCAGAACCGATCAGTGATATTGTTGCAGCCACAATCACAACAATCACATTCATGAGCCGCTTTAATGGAATTCTGAATAAAGGCAGTAAAATGAAAACCGCAGAATAAATTTTATCTAACTATTCTTTTGACTCCATTTCATGATATAATTAATTTATCTGAAATTTATGAAACGGAGCCATTAATATATGAAAAAGCTAAAACTTTTATGGATGATCTTAAAACGCACGAAAGCAACCCAGATTCTTTCCGGTTATATCGTATTTCTCTTTGTATCCGCAGCCATCATTCAACTGGTAGAGCCTGACATCAACCACTATGGAGATGCCCTCTGGTATTGCTATGCGGTACTTTCTACCGCCGGGTTCGGCGATATTGTTGCCATAACTTTCATTGGCAAACTGGTTTCGGTACTTGTTACAATCTACACGATCTTCGTTGTTGCAATCGTTACCGGTGTTGTTGTCAATTATTACGGACAGATTGTAGAGATGCAGCGTCGTGAAACGGCAATGATGTTCCTGGATAAATTAGAACGTCTCCCGGAACTTTCCAAAGAAGAACTGGAAGACATCTCAAAAAGGGTAAAAAATTCCGCTGAGTTTTCACTCAACGGAATTTTTGTTTTCCACTTTTCTCTTATCAAATAAGGATAGGCATTTGCTGCCTGCTGCCGCAGCCACAAAAATCCATACGAACAATTTCACCGGATAGCATAGAAACAGAAGCATTGTAACGGCTAACGGCTTTTTCATCGTTCCACCTAGAAGCGCCGCTGTAACAATTGCAGATGCGAAAACAAGATGACTCTCTGCATTTCCGCAGATCAGCATTCCCACGCCATATCCCATACATACACCTGCGAAGATAACCGGGAAGAAATGTCCTCCCTTCAAACCGAACTGTATACAAATATTTGTGAGAAGCACTTTCAAAAATGCAACTCCGATCAGTGCTAACGGAAGGTATTGACTATACTCTTTCATCAACACTCCCATCTGTTCTTCTCCCGAAAACATAACTGCCGGGATTAACATTCCACAGATTCCAAGACAAATTCCTGCGAGAACTTCTCGAAGAACTGCCGGTACCTTTTTCGCAGTTTTCTTCGCTATCTGATGTGTCTTTTCATGAAAAACAGCTAACACGCATCCTGCAATAATATAGAGAAGTATTAATGCATAGTCCATCTTTCCGATCTCAACTGCCTCAAAGCTTGGAAAACCGGAAAGTCCTGAACCGAATACTGTGGAAAGTCCTGCATAAATACCTGTTGCAGCAGCAATTGCGATTCCATAAATAAATATCTTTGATGAAATTCCTGCCGGAACAACAGTTTGTTCTGAATTATTCTCTTCTAAAGTGTTCTCTTCCACTTCAAACAATCCAAATAGCGGAGCATGGAATAAAACACTTAAGGATGCTGCTACCCCGATCTGGGAGTATTCCTTCGCATGCTGTCTGGCAAACTTCAGATTATCTCCTGCCCAGTAACACATTCCGACGATAATTCCGGTAAGCCCGGCTTCCGGACCTACACTGCTTCCGATCAAAAGTGGTAGCACTGCTGCGATCATCATGACAAGCATATTTTTATAATCATAATGCTTTTCCGTTTTCACTTTTGCCATAACAGTTTCCATTTCCTCCGGATAATCTCCGAACATCTTCCGGAAGACACCGACAAAAAATGCACCGATCACACAGACCACTATCGTATAGTATGGTAATGAGAAATGTTCCGGAACCCATTCCCAGATAAGATTCATTCCGACTGCCATGATCTTCAAAAGTGCCCAGACCAATCCGCCGGCAACTGCACCGATAATTGCACAGAACAGCCAGAGCTCTAACTGGTTTTTTATCTTTATATTTCTAATTTCTTTTTGACTGTTCATCGATCTGTCCTTTACGTTTTCTATTTCTCAGATACTTCTGCATCCGTATCTCTCACCTGTGGAATTAAGGAAGCTGCCAATTTCCCTTTTCCGCGATGTTTCAAGTATAAAATTCCAATTGCAGAAAATACAACGGCTCCGACAAAATTCACCATAAGATCTTTCATTGTATCTACGATTCCAATGTCTAAATATCCGCCCAGATTCCACGTCTCACCGTTGATCACAACAGACTGAACATCTACATGGATTGGGATATTTGCTCCTGTCGGATTCAGCTTCACGGAATTGATTGCCGGAACGATCCAGTCTTTCTGCATATCCAATCCGAAAAACCAATCCATACTGAATTCAAAGAACTCCCACAAAACACCAACTGTCATTGAAAAACAAAATGCAAAAAATGCCACAAAGTATGGGGGGGACATCTTAATTGAAAATCGATCACTTCTGTTGAATAAATCAATCAGCGCAAACCCGATTGCCGCCATCAGGAATCCATTCGTTGTATGCAAAATAGTATCCCATACCGGAATCTTTACATAAAATGCATTGATCTCTCCAAGGATCTCTGCTGAAAAGATAAAAATCAGAATAACCGTTTCCAGACCAACCGGAATTGTCACTCCAAGTTTCTTGTCGATAAACTGTGGCACCATAAACAAAATCAATGTTAAAATCCCAAGAAACATATTGTGATAGTTTCCTAAAAAGAATTGTCTGATAATGGAGACAATAACCAACATTGTCAGTACCATCTGGACCCTTGTTCTATTTCTTGCTTTTTTACTTAATTCACTCATTTCTCACTCTCCTTTTCTCTCAACACATTGCGGTCAGAAACACTTTTTATTACATGTTTAAGATATACCGCATCTGTTTTCATAATATACTAATTTTATCTTTTTTTCAACAAAAGGTGTCAGGCCGAAGTTTAAAATAACAGCTTCCACATATGCCTGACACCTTTCTATCTGTCGTTTATAGATTCACTTTAATTTTACTTCTGTTTTCTTCTTCTAATAACATAAATCATTCCACCGATCACTGCAATTGATCCTGCAATCATCAGAATCCAGATGTAACTAATGCTGTCTCCTGTCTTTGCTGTTTTCACCTGTTTTCCTGACACTGAAGTTCCTGTTGGTTTCTTTCCTGCAGTACCTGTCGATGTTTCCTTTGAATCTGTTGGATTCTTTGTTTCTTCTTTCTTCACAATCTGGTAATCTATCTGATAGTCTGTATCCTCTCCGTGAAGCACATAATTATCACTCTGTTCACCAATCATTCCGACAATGGTGGCTGTATATGTTCCGGTCTTGATTTCATTTCCACCTTCTACAACCGCCTTGCAGTTATCTTCGAACAATACCCCTGTAAATTCTGCAGACACATTTGCTTCTTTTCCCGTATAAATCACAGTTCCGTCCGTATTCCATGCAACGCCCAGAGGTTTTGGCTGTACCTGCAGCGTTCCTGGTTTAAACAGTACTGCGTAATTCGCATTATCTGCTGTCAGCGGAGTTTTTTCTGTAATATCATAAAGACCGACCGTACAGTTTTCTTTTTCTGCATTTCCTGCTGTCAATGTGACATTTATTTTCAAATCCTCTAACTGATCATCCCCCCCTGCCAGACTTCCATCACTGATTGACCAGGTATACTCTGTGATCGTCTGTCCATATTCTTTCTCCATACGGTCCGGTCTGATCGTAATGCTTCTCGGTTTTACTGTTACAGAAATATTTGACGTAACTGTCTTGTAGTTCGGATTAGCCGGTGTGAAGATCATCTCTTGTTCACTTTGATCCTCTGCTACTGTAAGCATTGTCGTATCGTCTGCAAAACGGAATACACCTTCTCCCGACTGACCGGAAAGTGTTGCTTTCTTTAAGCTGTCTCCATAAATCACTTCTGCTGCCGGGAAAGTCACTTCCGGATCTGCCTGCAAAATCTCATATTCCCATACATGCACGCGGTTTGTGCCGGAAAAGATATAGTTTTCATTGGTCAAACCTATTGCAAGCGCCTTGTAATTTCCAACTTCTGTATGATCTGCATTGAGCAGTTTTTTAATCGCACAACTATCCTTTTCTAAAAGGCTGTCTGCTTTCACGTTTGCCTCTATTCCACATGCATTTCCTGTATATGTATACTGTGCTGCCGCATTCCATTCTATCTCTGCTTCCTTTGGTGATACATTAAGGAATGCCGGAAGAACTACAACATCATAATTCGTATTTGTCGCATTGTCTTTCAGGATGACATATCTTCCTGCGTTTCCATATGCGCCAAGAATGTCATCTCCATCTTCATCTGTTATGCTTCCTGTCAGAATATCTTCCGGTTCGATGGTTGTTGCTTTCAATGTCAGTCCGAGACTTTCAACAGTATCTCCTGGAAGAAGTTTCGCCCTTTCTGAATCACTGATCGTAAATGTAAGATCTGCGCTGGTCAACTCATCTCCATATGTCTTTGTTTTCTTTTCTGCACGGACAATGATTCTCTGTGCACTACTGACTGCTCCATTTTCGAATGTAGTATTTTCTGCTGTACTGCTTTTGGAACCTGTTGTTTCCATTGTGTTCACTGGATTGATATCAAGATCGTATTCTTTCAAATGAATCCAGTTTACCTTGAATCCGCCTACTGTTTCCGGACAATCAATCTTATAGCTTCCTGCATCGATTATCTCATTTAATGACTGTCCTGTCTCCTGGATTCTCATTTCATCCGTAACATTTGCAAAAAGTTCTTCCACTTCATCTGCGCTCAGTGTTTCCGTTGGTGCAACAACGTATGACATCTTCGGAGTTTCACCATAGGAAATTTCTTCATATCCGAGATACGCTGTGATCACTTCTGACTTATTCACTGTTTTTACCGGAACCCACATAGTAACATTTTTGTATTTTTTATTATCTGCCGGCAGGAAGGTCAATTCAAATTTTGTCTGATCTGTTACTTCCTGATCTGTTACAACATGGGTTGCATCTTCAAACTTCCATGTTCCTGCCGGTGCATTTTCAATCCCCCCCTTCAATGTAGCTTCTGCCAGTGTCTGACCATATTCAACCTCTACTTCCGGTGTAGGAAGTTTTGGTTCAAATATCATGTTGCTGTTTGTCTCATAGATCAACCGTGACATTGGTTCATCAATAAAGTTAAGCATTACTGTTCCAAGGAATCGGTTATCGATACAATTCTCCTTATCTTTATATAAATCCGAATTGATATCTCTTGTCATATTCAACGGAATTCCATTTGCACAGGAAGTATAATTAAATACCCATGAATTAGAATCAATTGGATGACTTGTATCTATTCCTGTTGTCTGTTTCATTGTTCCTGCTATATATTCCCACTTCTTTGAATAAATATCACAGTCATATGTATTATATGCATCCTGGATATACACTCGATTTTTTCCATCATCATATGTTTTATATGCATACTTATAATCTCTATAACTCACATCATCCCAATTGGTAAGATCAAGTCCCATTGCACGCGTCTGCCAGGCTTCATAATTTTGAGTTAATTTAAATCTTCGAATAAGTACAATTTTTCCACGAGCTTCCTTCATTGATGGAATGTCTCCATCAGTGTACACTTTATCTTGATGATTTTTCACAAATTCTGCAACTGCATGCTCCATTCCTACTGTAGAACCATCATCCGGTTTTATCGTAAGAATAATTGTTTCTGAAGGATGTTTTTCCAAAAAAGCAAGTGATGTATTAAAGATTGACTGTAATGTAAGATCACTTCCGTCTTTTTCCTGACACTGCCATGTATCGCCTCCATGTATAATCTTCACGTCTGCCGCAGAAGCATTATCTTTTGTTGCATTTCCACGAATATCAAAACTACGTGCTCCCACATTCAACTGCTCATCATAATAAAGATTCTGACAAGATGTGAGTGATAAACTTGCAACAAGGTCTTGTACAACCCCCCCTGCTGTTCCTGTATCATGTGTTGCCGGAATATTTACAGAAGATAATAGTGCATCATCTGGAATATCTGCCATCCATTCATCTGCGTAACCGTAAGCCGTATCATTTGTACTTCCTGCCAAAATTGACACATTCATAGCCGTTGCTGTATGACCAATCCATGTCTCGCCAATCCCCCTCTTTTAGATACATACCGCTTCTGGCGTTCATGATTTTATATGTTCCATCATCCTGTCTAAAGAAGCGCCACAATTGGCTGGTATTTTGATTTCTGTCAAAACTTTCCTTATTCCAGATATGTACTATTGTATTTACACAACCTGATTCTCCCAGGACATCTATCGCATAATTGGTATCTTTCTCTCCATCCGATATAGCTTCAATTCTATATGCCTGATAGTCTGGATACCAAACCAGTTTCCATTTACTGGCGGTCCCCTGTTCTAGAAAAAGTAACTGTGTTCCTGGGAGTGACTCATTTGAAGGCCTGTTTATTGCTTCATGTGTTTCTGCTTTATAGATTTCAGAAACTACACTTTTATCTCCATCTTTTAAAATCTGAGTTTCCTTTCCTGTGAGCGGAACCACCGATTTTGTAACCAGCCAGACTTTTCTATCTTTTTCTTCTGTCTGAATAATATTGGGATTATTATTATTCAAATTTCCTGAGTATCCAAGCCATCTTCCACTTTTTCTATTCTTTATATAATATCTTTTATTTCCGTTTGCATCATTTCCAAGATAATAAAATGCAAATTGACGATGCTCTTTTCCTTTGACTTTTTCATCATTACTTTCCCATACATGTATCTTTGCACCGCTATCTTTACTTTCATCTTTTACATCTGCGAAACGATCTGTTCCATTCACCTTAATGTGTTTAATTCCATACCATCCGTTTTCTATTTTATCCAGACGGAAACGGCAATTACCGCCTTCTCCGGTATCCAAATGTACATCGCTTCCTTTCTCGCCACTGTCATTTACATTCCAACGATAATCTGTATTTTCTTCCAATGTAATAAATAATTCACTGTTCGTCTCCATATTTGTGTCCAGCGTTCCACTGGAATCTGCCGCTTTTACACTGAATGGAATCCCCCCCGTAAGTGCTATCGTCATACATATGAGCGCTGCCATTATCCTTTTTATTGTTTTCATATCCGTTTTTCCTCCTCATTTGTATTTTGCTATATTATCGGCAATCATATTTCTTATCATTATATTTTTGATACCGGATTTTTCAATATTTTTGGCATGAACTGTCTGAAAATGGCACGAATCGACATTCTGTGGTATACTAATCCTATGTCAAAACGTTTGTATTTAATATGAACTGTGCAAACCTGCACGACAACACTTTATGGATTATCTATTTCAAAAGGGGGGGATTTTGATGCGGACTTTAATTTTCCAGACTTTGGAATTTACAGTTTTGATTCCTGGTATGCTGCTTGCCTATCTGCCGGTAAGATCATCTCTGAAGCAAACACCTAAGAAGCTGGCTGTCTGGATGCTTCCGCTTCTTATTATATGCTCTTGTTTTTGTGGTTTTGCATGCTATAGATTCCATTTGTCAACAAGATCTGTTCTTCTTCCTCTTTTATTTGTTCTACTTGTTCTATATCATAACACTTTATTAATTTCACTTTGGAAATCTGTCAGCATCTTTCTTGCCGTCTGTGCAGTTTTTTCCTGCTTTAACAGCCTTTCCAGAGCTGCTTCTGCAATGTTGAATTTTGGTTCTGAACACCTTGCATTTTCCGGTTTTTCTACTTTTGGGATCCTGTATAATCTTTTCTGCATTCTTTTCGTCCTTCTCGTATGGTATCCAGCCTCCCATTCAGTCAAAGAAATAGTAGAAGATGAAAATCTTGCTCCGACCTGGTATGTTTTCTGGATTCTCCCGGTTCTGGTCATCGGATTGAACCTTGCTTTGATTCCAAAATATAATACCATCCTGCACACGCAGCGTTTTCTGCGTGGATACATTGTGATTGTTTATGCTCTTCTACTCATCCTTGCATTATTTTACTCGATGTTTTTAATGATGGCTAATATCCTGAATAAAAACAAAAAACTTCAGCAGGAAAATCTTTTTCTTTCTGTACAGCAGGAACGATATGAGAATTTAAGAAGTGCGATTGAAGATGCCAGACAGGCTCGACATGATATTCGTCATCATTTTATACAACTTTCCACCATGGCCAAAGACGGTGATTTAGAAAAGATCAAAGAATACCTGCAAAATGCAATGGATAAAATTCCAAACCTTACTTATCACTTCTGTGAAAATCAGTCTGTCGATAACGTGATTGGATATTATTATGCGCTTGCTCAAAAAGAAGAAATTCCATTTGCTGCCCGTGTTGATCTTCCAAAAGAACTTTCCGTAGATGAAATGGATCTCTGTCTTATTCTTTCCAATCTATTAGAAAATGCATTGGAAGCCAGTCGCAAAACTACCGCTGCGCAGCAGCAGATATCGTTGGAAATCTATCAACATTCTGCTTCTATTCTTTTAATCCGGGTAGAAAATAATTTTGACGGAACGATCAAAGAAAAGAACCATCTGTTCCATTCCACCAAGCGAAAAGGTCTGGGAATCGGTACCCAGTCTGTCCGCAGAATGGCAGAAAAGAACGATGGTTCTTGTAATTTTACTTATGAAGATGGAGTCTTTACCGCAAAGGTTATGCTTCGCGCTGACCTTTAAAAGGCTATGCTTTCTTTCTTCCTCTTACTGTTGCCACGATCATGCAAAGAAGAATTGTCAAAACCATATCCGGAAGTGTATTTCCAAGCAGCATATCAATATTCATCAGAACACGGTATAAAATGAAGCCGGCCAGCCAGATCAACAGATTACACCAATCGAATCCGGTTTCCGATTTTTTCTTTTTCAGAATAAAGAAATCTGCAATCTGCACTGCGATCATTGGCGCAAATACAGAGCCGATCAGATACAGGAAATCTGTGATATCGTCCATCGGATAGACAATTGCTCCGATGGTACCGATCACTGTTACAACTACAGCAACGTATTTTCCTTTAAGTCCTGCAAAGATGGATTCACTTGAAATTCCTGCTGAATAAGCATCCAGGAAAGTGGTTGTAACTGTTGAAAATACAATGATCAGAAGACCTGCGATTCCAAGTCCTGCTTTTACCATGATCTGTGCGATATCACTTTCTCCTGTGAACAATGCAGCACCCATTCCGACCAGATACATAAAACAGCTTACAACTCCATAAACAACTGTACTGACTGCGGTTGCCTTCACAGGTTCTTTCGCCTCTCTTGTATAATCACTGATCAACGGAAGCCAGGACAATGGCATTGCAACCGCAAGTTCTACTGCTGCTCCAAAGGAAAATGTCTCATCGGTAATGGATGTAACTACAGTTCCATCAAAGAAAATAATCTTAAAAAGAATCAATGTAAGAATAAAAAGTGCTGCCATCGCAACTGTATTTACCTTTCCAAGATTCGTAATTCCGATCAGAATCCATACAATGATCAATGCTCCTATTACCAGACACCATACCCAGTGTCCCACTGTAAAGATGCCTCCTGCTGCCAGTGCTCCATCATAGATCATAATTGCAGTCCATCCGACAAGCTGAAGCACATTCAGGATTGCGAAAAGCTGTCCTCCATGACTTCCAAAGCTGTCTTTTACTGTCTCCATGGCACTTTTTCTTGTCTTACCTCCAATCACTCCAGCCAGAAACAACATGATACATCCAATCACATGTCCTACCAGAATGGCTGCCAGCCCTCTGCCAAATCCAAGAGCTGCAAAATATGTCCCTGTAAGAATCTCAGCAATGGAGACTCCTGCTCCAAACCAGATTAATCCGTTCTCAAATAATGATGTTCTTTTTTCCATAGTTTATGCCTCTGCTTCTTTTGTATATTCATTCTGGATAGCAAATCCATGATCCATTGGACCGCTTCCCTTCCCAAGGTCAAGCATTGCTGCAAGTGCCCCCAGAGATATACTCTTTCGCACGCTCCACAGACTCCTCCAATGAGAATCCTTTTGCAAGATTAGAAGCAATCGCAGAAGACAATGTACAACCTGTACCATGAGTATTCGGATTATCAATTCTTTTTCCGTTAAACCATCGATACGCTCCATCTGCATACAGCAGATCATTCGCATCATTTAAGTTATGTCCCCCCCCTTGCAGAGTACTGCACAGTGATATTTTTCTGAAATTTCTTTCGCCGCATCGATCATCTCTTCTGCACTTGTGATCTTTCTTCCGATCAACTCCTCTGCCTCCGGAATATTCGGAGTCAGTACACTTGCAAGCGGGAATAATTCTTCCTTCAATGTATCCGCCGCATCATCACTGATCAGCTTCGCTCCGCTTGTTGCTACCATAACAGGATCTACTACAATATTCTTTGCTTCATACTGACGCAGCTTCGCTGCAATAACTTTGATCAGTTCTTTATCTGAAACCATCCCGATCTTTACGGCATCCGGATAGATATCTGTAAAGATACTGTCAAGCTCCTGTCCTAAAAATTCCGGTGTTGCATTTAATATAGAAGTAACACCTGTTGTATTCTGCGCTGTCAATGCAGTAATCGCACTCATTGCATATACTCCATTGGTGATCATTGTCTTGATATCAGCCTGGATTCCTGCGCCTCCGCTAGAGTCACTTCCGGCGATTGTAATTGCTGTTTTCATGTTCTTGGCCTCCTTCTTTTTTAAAAACGGGTACAAAAAAAGCGGGTGATGGGAATCGAACCCACGTATCCAGCTTGGAAGGCTGGTGTTCTACCATTGAACTACACCCGCGTGTCTTGTGTTATCTCTGACACGAGTTATATCTTATCATACGTATCAGAGATATGCAAGCACAAATTTAAATTTTTCTAAGTTTTTTTAATTTTTTGTATCTACCTTATTACAATTTTTGCAATTCCATCAATTTCTTTCTTAATCTCATATTTTCCTCTTCTGCTTTATCAGCTCTTTGTTTTTCTTCTTCTGCTCTTTGTTTTTCTTCTTCCGCTCTTTGCTTTTCTTCTTCTATCTTTTGCTTCTCTTCTTCTAGTTCTCTTGCAATGCTCTCCTTCGCTTGAGCCACCTGTTCGGCTACCTTCTCTGCCACTTGTTCTTCGACCTGTTTTGCAACACTTGCCTTTACTTGTGCCAATTCTTCTTCCATCTCGTCAATCATCAACTTTACTGTATTACGATCCAAAATCTCAAGTTCTTTCGAAAACATCTCCATCATTCCTTCCATATTAAGACAGAGTGTATAGATTTCTTCATAAATCTTCTGAAAATCCGAATTTTGATTCAAAAGTTTTATAATCATCTCCGGATCATCCTGACTGAGAAATACGAGCCACTCTTCCAATCTGTTTTTTATCTTTCTGTTTTCATTTTGAATGATGTCACTAAAAATGTCAAGACATATAAAAGTATATTCTTGCAGTAAATTCACTTCTACTCCTGTATCACTTTTTTGTTCGCAATGGTGAATATATATTTCTTTCGAAAACCTGCGGAAATCAGCGCTGCTCTTTTCAAATAATACAATTGTATAGACTTTCTGAATTCTCTTATAAGTAAATGAATTTCCTAATTCTGCGCGCACTCGTTTATACTGTCGTAACAATAAATCAGAAGAATAACAGGCACTTCTCTGTCCGGGAAATAAATATCCCATTTTTTGTACTTCAACATTTGCTATACTGCCATCTTCAAACTGAACAACAATGTCCATAATCAATAAGGAGCTCTCTGCTGCAATACGCGCTGATTCATTCGGAAGTACTTTTAAAATTCTAATTTTTCTTCCCAGTATTTCTGATAGAAAATCATTTAACCTTTCGGGTCTGGTATCCGGATTCATAATAACTTTAAAATAGGTATCATAGAGAAGTTTTACACCTTTTACACCAGTGCAAATGTCAAGATATTCCTGTTGGTATTTTTCTTCCCAACCGCAAAATGTCTTCCACATTTTCGGGCTATTCCGGATTTCTTCAAGCACTTGTCCTTTGGTTCTGATCATTGGGAAATAGTTTTGTAATTTGTTTTTCATCGTTTATTTTGATGCGATATTTAAAATAAAACAGTCCTCTTACCTGCCCAACACCAACTTCATGAATTGGTATGTTCTCAGAATATCCCAGTCCACTTTTAATTGCAATGTGTTTCTTGTTTATAACTCATCTTTTTTGTTGATAATTTGTGGATAACTTTACAAATCAATATTTTTTCAATTTTTATTGTCATTTTTGCCAAAAAAACATTATAATACAATTAATTTATAGTCATTTTTTGTCCAAAACGCCATAATTCAAAAAAGCGGAGAAAAAATGTCACATGGCCTTTTAATGTATCAGCTTTTCTCTCTATAATGAATAAAAAGGAGGAGGAAGATTCGTGGATTTATTTAATAGCTTACCACTTAAAAAGCAGGAATATATGAACAAAAGATCCCGGCACCGGAGATTCTGGTACTTAACCAGACACGAGCGCGCATTTCCGAAGAAGTGGGGGGGATTTCTATTAAAACTCTGGACAGAAACATCAGAAAGCTGGAAGAGATGAATCTTCTGACGCTAAATAAAGGAAAGATCGTGATTACCCAAGCCCAATATCTTCAGATGAAACAGGATATTGATTTTTACGTAAACGGTTGATCCAAACTTATGTTTAAGGAGGGGATAACATGTATGTAGGAAAAAAGGTTACTCGTGTAGATGCCTACGATAAAGTAATTGGACGTACAAGGTATACAGATGATCTCTGTGATAAGAGTGCCTATATTGCACGTATTTTACACTCTACAATTGCCAACGGACATGTTCTTTCTATTGACACATCTGAAGCTGAGAAGATACCTGGAGTTGTAAAAGTATTTACCTGTTTTGATTTAAAGGAGAAGCATTATTTCCCAACTGCCGGACATCCATGGTCCACAGATAAATCACATCAGGATGTTGCCGATCGTCTTGTACTTACAGACCGCGTCAGATTTTATGGGGATGATATCGCTGCGGTTGTAGCAGAGGATGAGGTTTCCGCTGCACAGGCACTTCGTGCGATCAAAGTAGAATATGAAGAATATCCATTTGTTCTGGATGTTATGGATGCTATGAAAGAGGATGCTCCTCAGCTTCATGATAAATATCCAAACAATATTCTCAAACACACAACGATCAGTAAAGGTAACTACGAAGAAGCAATCAAAGAACCTGGACTGATCAAAGTAGAAGGCTGGTACAGCACACCAACCGTTCAGCACTGTCATATTGAGAATTTCATCTGCTATGCTGAGATGGAAGGCGACCGCATCAAGGTTGTAAGTTCTACTCAGATTCCTCATATCGTACGTCGAGTTGTCGGTCAGGCACTCGGAGTTGAATGGGGTAAGATTCGTGTCATCAAGCCTTACATCGGCGGTGGTTTCGGAAATAAACAGGATGTTTTGTATGAACCACTTTGTGCATGGCTGTCCATGCAGCTTCACGGACATCTTATTAAACTTGATGTACCAAGAGAGGAGACCTTTGTTTCTACTCGTGTACGTCATGCGATCAAGAGCCACATCATTTCATGGGTTCGCCCGGATGGAACATTTGCTGCAAGAAAACTGGAAGCATTTTCTGATCAGGTGCTTACGCATCTCACGGTCACAGTATCTGTGCCAAAGGAGTTGGCGCATTCCCGCAGCTTTATCCTTGTGATAACGTAGAGGCTGATGCTTATACGATATTCACAAACAAATCCGTTGCCGGTGCGATGCGTGGTTACGGAATTCCGCAGGCAATGTGGGCTGTAGAATGTCATACAGAAGACATTTGTGCAAAACTTAACATGGATCCGCTTGAATTCCGCCGCAAAAACCTGATGCCGGTCGGATTCAAGGATGCATTTTCTAAAAATGAATTATACAGCGACACATTCAACCAGTGTCTTGACAAAGGAATCGAAGTTACTGATTACCTTCGTAAATACAAAGAATACCAGAACCAGACAGGAGATATCCGCAGAGGTATCGGTATGGCAGTCTTCTGGTACAACACAGCTGTATGGCCAATCTCACTTGAGACATCTTCCTGCCGTATGGTATTGAATCAGGATGGTTCTCTTCAGGTTCAGCTCGGTGAGACAGAGATCGGACAGGGTGCTGATACTGCATATTCACAGATGACTGCAGATATTCTTGGCGTTCCGCTTGAAGCTGTACACGTTGTTTCCTGTCAGGATACAGACGTTACACCATTCGGAACAGGTGCTTATGCATCCCGTCAGACTTATACAGCCGGATTCTCAATTCGCCAGACAGCGCTGCTTCTGAAAGAACGCATTTTAAAATATGCGCATGAACTGACAAGAATGCCTGAATATAACCTGGATATCATTGACGGACAGATTGTTCGTATCACAGATAACCGTGTTCTGATGTCTCTTGGAGATCTTTCAACAGAAGCACTTTACAGCCTTTCACACAGTGAGCATCTGTCAGCTGAAAGTACAGCACAGATTAAGTCCAATGCTTACTCCTTCGGATGTACATTTGCAGAAGTTGAAGTTGACATCCCGATGTGTAAGGTAAAACTGCTTGATATCGTCAATGTACATGACGCCGGAACTCTTATCAACCCGGCACTTGCTGAAGCTCAGGTACACGGTGGTATGAGTATGGGAATCGGATTCGGACTTTCTGAAAACCTGCTCTTTGATCCGAAGACCGGAAGAGCATTAAATAATAACTTGCTCGATTACAAGTTATCCACATTTATGGATCACCCGAGACTACGCGCTTATTTCGTAGAAAATGCGGAGCCTACAAGTGCATTCGGAACAAAATCTCTTGGTGAGCCACCGACATGTTCCATTGCACCTGCAATCCGTAACGCAGTTATCAGGCAACAGGTGTCTATGTAAATGATGCACCGGTGAATCCACACCACTTGTTTCGCAGTATGAAGGAACAACATATGTTTGAGGAAGGAGGAGAAGCAAATGTATGATCTTAAAGCACTTTATGAAGCTGAAAGCGTAGCTCATGCTATACAGATTTTACAGGAACATCCGGAAGCACAGATCATTGCCGGCGGAAGTGACGTTCTTGTACAGATGCGTGAAGGACGTCGCGCAGGAAAAGAACTTGTAAGCATTTATAAAATTGATGAAATGAGAGGCATATCTTATGAAGAAGACGGTGCGATCCGCATTGGCTCTCTGACCAGCTTCTCTCATATTACAAAGGATCCGATCATCCAGAAGCATATCAACGTACTTGGGGAAGCTGTTGATATGGTTGGTGGACCACAGATCCGTAACATCGGAACGATCGGTGGAAACACATGTAATGGTGTTACATCCGCTGATTCCGCTTCAACACTTCGTGCATGGGATGCAATTGTTGAGATCACAGGACCGGACGGAGTTCGCAGAATCCCGATCCATGACTTCTATATTAAAGCAGGAGTCGTTGATCTGAAACCGGCAGAGATTCAGACAGCGATCATCATTCCGAAGGAGCATACGAAGGCTACCACGGACATTACATTAAATACGCAATGCGTAATGCAATGGATATCGCAACAACAGGATGTTCTGTCAATGTAAAACTCTCTGAGGATAAGAAGACGATCGAGGATGTCAGAATTGCTTACGGAGTTGCAGGACCTGTTCCGATGCGTGCGCCTTCTGCTGAGGCAAAAGCAAAGGGCAAACCGCTTACAAAAGCTGTTGTTCATGAATTTGGTCAGGCTGTTCTGGAAGATATCAATCCACGTGACAGCTGGAGAGCATCCAAAGCATTCCGTCAGCACATCGCTACTGTTCTTGCAGAGCGTGCACTGACAGAATCTATCAGATTGGCAGGAGGTGTGATCGATGAATAAACAGTACAAATTACTTACCTGCACGATCAACGGTAAGAAAGTCGAGAAAATGATCGATGTCCGTGCATCACTTACAGATGTTTTAAGAGATGACTTCCGTCTGACCAGCGTAAAGAAAGGCTGTGAAGTCGGAGAATGTGGAGCATGCAATGTAATCATTGATGGGGAATGCTTCAACTCCTGTATCTATCTCGGTGTGTGGGCTGAGGGAAAAGAAATCCTTACTCTTGAAGGTCTCGCCGGACCAAATGGTGAGTTATCCGATATTCAGCAGGCATTTATTGACGAAGCAGCTGTTCAGTGTGGCTTCTGTACACCTGGATTCATCATGAGTGCAACTGAACTTTTAAATGCCGGCAAAGAATTCTCAGACGATGAGATCCGTAAAATGATGTCCGGTCATCTGTGCCGCTGCACAGGTTATGAAAACATTTTCCGTGCAGTCAAGAAGACAATGCTTCGCAGACTCGGAAAAAATGAAGAAGCAGACGCTGTCTAACTATCCAATATGGAAGATTGGTTCAATCCTGTACGAAGGAATCAAGATGCTCAAAGACTGCGAGTTCAATGACCGCACAATGATCATTGTATCTCTCGCTTTCTGCGTCGGCGTTGGTCTTACACAAACAGATGCGAACTTCTTCAGCGCTTTCCCACAGGCTGTGGGAGATATCTTCAATGGAAATGCTGTTGCAGGTGTGTTCGTAGTATCACTGCTGCTCAGTCTGATTCTGCCGAAAGATAAAAGTGAAAAAGTAGAAGAATAACGAATAAGAAGAAAATAACAGCTGTAATTGAAATATATTTCTCTTACAGCTGTTATTTTTCTTTTTTTAAAAGGTTTTCTTTTACCATCCAGCTTCCGGAGCAGCCATCACCTTGATTATTTGGGCTTCCTTCTGCATATTCCGCTCACTCCTTTGTGCTGATCTTCTCCAGACATGCAATCAATTCTGCCTCACTTCTTACCACTGCATCCGGCTTTACATCACCTGCTGCCTGATGTCCGCGATGATTATACCAGACTGCATTCCATCCTGCAGCTTTTGCCCCAACAATATCATTTTCAAAAGAATCTCCTACATAGCAGATCTCTTGCGGCAAAATCCCCCCCATTCTTTCCGCCGCACGACTGAAAATCCTCTTGTCCGGTTTTGCTACCCCCCGAGTGCTCCTGATATAAATACATGACCTACTGGAATCCATTCCGTTACACCAAGCGCATTCACTTTATCCCACTGATGCTGCGCCGGACCATTTGTAACGATTCCCAGAGTCACCTTCTCTTTCAAGTTCTGCATCAACTGTCTCATTGCATCTGTCATCTTGATTTCATGCTGTTTTTCTTCATAAATTGCTTGGAATTCCAATGCTTTGAGTGCATCAATCTTCTTCCCATAATCAAGAAATGCATTTTTGAATCGATAGATATACATCTCTTCCATCGACATCTCACCACTTAAACATCGTGCATACACGGAATCACTGTATCTTCTGCTTGCCAAAAATGCGCCTTCCAGATCCAGATCTTTATCTTCCGGGAAAACCTCCCTGCATGCTTCCTTAAATGGAGTTGATAAATCATATAATGTGTCGTCTACATCGAATACAATTGCTTTCATTATTCTCATCCTGTCCTTTTCCCACTCCCTGGTAAACTGTTTTGGTTACTACTCGCACTACATACGACTGACAATCCATTCTGACAGATACCATGCTTGTTATCTTTTTATCAATCTATTGATAGTCTAACATAGTTTATTTTGTTTGACTAGGTTCAATTTTATCCACTATTTTATAAATCTTATAAGTATACGCTAACCATAAACCTGATTATCCCTTGCATCACCGTGCTATAATTAAAATTAAGGTGGTTAGAAACATTTACCATCTGCTAAGGAATTTGAAAGAAGGCATTTTAATGAGAACTTATGTTACACACTACTTTAACTTTGAATACATCGGAATCTACCTGCTCGTCTCGCTGATCGGGCTGGCCGTTGTGATCGGTATTGTTCTTGGCGTAGCCAAATTGAAAACACGCCAGCGACTGCAGGATGACTCCCTGTCTCACAAAGCAATCCGTCGTATCAACCGCCACCATCAGGAGCGAAAAAGAAGCATTATTGAAAGTTTCTTTGAGATGGTCTTCGCCAGCACCTCCGTGCTGATCTTTCTGTCACTTTACTATGTGATTGACGAGAGGATTCCAGGCGTGTCCATCTATTGGCAGAAGTATCAGGATATTATCCTTTTACTCTTCCTTTGCTTCTCCGTTATCTTAAATGGATGGCTTGATATTGTATTTGTACCATTGGAAGAAATAGATTCCAACCAGAAGGCGTCCATCCGACTGGTATCTTCCTTTTATATTATACTGATACTTCTGTATATTAAGTTTATTTACAATGATGACAACTACGATTCACTGATGATGTACTTCATCACGCTTGCAGTTGGTCGCTTTATCTACTTCGATTTTACAATGGATGACTTTTTAAGCACACTTCACGGCTTCTGGGAAGAATTGCCACTGCTTATCCTGATGGCAAGTTACTCCGGATTCGTCTGCTGGTTTGGATTCTATACCGGATTCCTGCTTACGTCTAACGGTGTGATCGTCAGCACGCTGCTGGCGCATCTGTTTATGGTATGTTCTATTTTTATATTGGATAAGACCAGAGTGCTGAGATTAGTGATGTAAGTATTATATTATAATGTTTATAAAAATTGACAAATTTATGTTATTTTGTATAAAAGTTAAGCCTATGCACAAAGAAGCAGAATCATTTCCACCCATGATTCTGCTTCTTTTATTTCCTTATTATATTCGTAACTGTTCAGAGCCAACCTCCAAAATGCTACGCATTTCGTCGGTATGGCGTATCCGCCAAATAAAATTTCAAAAACAGCCTTAAAAATGCAAGCATTTTACACCTGTTTTATGAAATTTTGCTTGGCTCTGAACAGTTACTTATATCCCAGACACAACCTTAACCAATAACAGTACCAGCACGATCAGAATAATCGGCTTAATCACTTTCACCCCATTATTCACAACCATTCCGGCACCTACGTAATGCCCTGCGATACTGAAACAGGATGCTGCCAGTCCCAGTCCCCACAGGATTTTCCCTGCCAGGATAAATGTGATCAGCGCTGAAATATTGGAAGAAAGATTCACAATCTTCACATTTCCTGTCGCTTTCTCCAATGGTATCTTCGCAAGCTTGGTAAATACAAGCAGCAAGAAGGTTCCTGTTCCCGGACCGTAGAATCCGTCATAACAACCAATCACCAAAGAGCATACAATCGCGATCAGATACTGCTTGTTCTTTGTCATTCCGACCGGAACTTCCACATCCATGTTCTTGTCTCTCAACACACAGAAGCTACGATCGGCAGGATCACAACCAATACCATTTTCAAAATATGGTCGCTGATGATCAACGCCAGATTCGCCCCCTGCAACAGAACCAATCAACGCTCCGATCACTGTTCCTGGTACAAATCCCCAGTCTACTTTCTTATTCTTAATCAGTCTCGCTGTCGATACTACCGTTCCTGTTGAAGATGACAGCTTGTTCGTCGCGATTGCATTATGCACCGGAATCCCGGCAAACATATATGCCGGAAGCGAGATAAGTCCACCGCCTCCTGCAATTGAATCAACAAAGCCCGCCAGAAACACCAGCGGGCATACAATCAGATAAATCCCCATTTTCCTTGTTCCTTTTCTTCTATATAATAAGATATCAGAGACAAATGCCCCGACTTCCTATTGTAACGGTTTACAAGGAATCTGTAAATATCATTTATTGTTGTTTTCCTCCGAGATGGCGAATCATCGCTAACATGGATGTGCTTGCATGAAGCGGTGTAATCTTTATCTCCGGATGCTCTTCCTGAAATACACGGAATACTTCATCCGCAAAGCCGCGCCCCATGAATTCAATTCCCCGAAAATCAATTACAAGCTCCTTGTATCCTTCTGCATCTTTCAGAACTCTTCTTGCATGGGATCTTGCCACCGGATCCACAAAAGGCAATACATCCTTCAGTATTATTATTTTTACTTCTTCCATTCTACCGCCCGCTTTCCTGGTATTTTCTATATCTATTTTTACCATATTTTATCAAGATTTTCAAGTTGTACAGCATTTTTATTTACTCTATTCTACAAAAAACTCCTCTCAGACTGCATCTTATCACAACTGAAAGGAGTTCTCCTATTATTTGCAAGCAGTGTAACTACTCTTTATTTTAATTGTTCCGGCTCTTCGACTTCATAATCTGACCAGCTGAAATCTTTTACTTATTCTCTCACAAGCACCTTCACGATCTCACCCATATACATTGTATGGTAATCTTTGCCCGGATACCATTTTTCATCCGGTCCGTCTACTGTAAAGCACTCCGGTTTCATCTCCTGTGCATAAAGCTTTCTGCAGACAAAGATCAGATCTGCTTCTTCATACGCTGTTGTTCCATCTGTGTAATACGGTGTCAGACCTGCTTCTTTATCTTTATCACAGTCGCGACCTGACTTGGAACCACAAAGATTTAATGCTTTTCTATAATCTTCCTTAAAGAAAGAAAGTGTAAACATCTCTTCTGCATCCACGAATTCCTTCGTATATCTCTGTGGACGAATATATGCTGTAGCCACATTCATCCCCCCCCACATAATTCCAACACCGCCCCCCCAGCTGGCTGTCATTGTATTATGCTTCTCTTCATCTCCTGCTGTGATCAGCATCCATTCCTTGCTGATTTTTGTAAAAGGGTTAAATGAAAGTTCCTCAATCTTTACTTCTTTAAATGCCATTTTTGTTTCCTCCTTATAAGAAGCGGCCGTTACTGTATCCAACTTAATGCTACAGTAACAGCCACTATTTCTCTACTTCATTTCAATTATTTTGCAACAATTCTGCGGAAGTTTTTCTTTCCTTTTTTCACGATCTTTCCTTCTCCGTCGAAGTCTGCCGGAGCATATGTTGTTGTAATGTCTGTTACTTTCTCTCCGTCTACAGAAACACCACCCTGTGTTACGGCACGTCTTGCGTCAGATCTGGAAGATGCCTGTCCGCTCTTTACGAGAACTGCAAGGATATCAATCTTTCCATCCTGGAAATCTGCTTCTTCCAGTTCTGTTGTTGGCATGTTATCAGCATTTCCCTGGCTGAACAGTGCACGTGCACTCTCCTGTGCTTTCTTCGCTTCTTCCTCACCGTGAACAAGTTTTGTCAGCTCATATGCAAGGATTTCTTTTGCTGTATTAAGCTGTGCACCTTCCCAAGTATCCATCTTGTCGATCTCTTCAAGTGGAAGGAATGTCAGCATACGGATACATTTCAGAACATCAGCATCTCCGACATTTCTCCAGTACTGGTAGAAATCGAATGGGGATGTCTTGTTCGGGTCAAGCCATACAGCACCTGACTGTGTCTTACCCATCTTCTTACCTTCGGAGTTCAGAAGCAGTGTGATTGTCATAGCGCTTGCATCTTTACCAAGTTTACGACGAATCAGCTCTGTACCTGCGAGCATATTGCTCCACTGATCATCTCCACCGAACTCAAGGTTACATCCGTAATTCTGGAACAGTTCGTAGAAGTCATATGCCTGCATGATCATGTAGTTGAACTCAAGGAAGCTGAGTCCTTTTTCCATTCTCTGCTTGTAACACTCAGCTGTCAGCATTCTGTTTACTGAGAAATGAGGTCCTACCTCACGAAGTACATCGATGTAGTTCAGATCAAGCAACCAGTCTGCATTATTTACCATAAGCGCTTTTCCATCAGAGAAATCGATGAAACGGCTCATCTGCTCTTTGAAGCAGTCACAGTTATGCTGGATCTGCTCCGGTGTCATCATGCTTCTCATATCAGTTCTTCCGGATGGATCTCCGATATATCCTGTACCACCACCGATCAGTGCGATTGGCTTGTTTCCTGCTTCCTGCAGACGTTTCATCAGGCACAGTGCCATGAAATGTCCTACATGAAGACTGTCTGCTGTCGGGTCGAATCCGATATAGAATGTAGCCTTTCCATTATTTACAAGTTCTTTGATTCTTTCCTCATCTGTTACCTGGGCGATCAGGCCTCTTGCCTGAAGTTCTTCATAAATTCCCATTTTCCTTCTCCTTCTCTTTTCGTTTTATTTTTCTGTTACTTCTACAGAATATTCATAACATGTCTCTTGGCACAAAAACTGTGACCAGTAGCATTAATAACGCATCATTCAGCTTGGCCTTTTTATATATCCAAAAAGAACTTTCCTAGCATATAAAAAGTCCTTACTGCATGACGCAATAAGGACGATCTATCACCGTGGTACCACCTTAATTCACTGACAACATTCTTTTCTGATGTAAGTATAAAATTCTTACTTTTATGTCTGTCAGTCTCATTCGTGCAATAACGAGCACAACTCCGTCACAGCCTACTCTCTGTCTGATCTGTTCCCCCCCATATCAATCTATGAATTTAAATTCTAGTAATTAGATATGAATTTCCATCATCAGATTTCGGTGTGAAGCTCCAGGATGTATTCGCAGTCAGTCATCTACGCGCCTCTCATCAACCGGCAGCTTTCTGTGTGTCCGCTCTGTCTGTTACTTGTTCCCTTCATAGCCTTCCATATATAACTTTATATAACTTCTATATAAGAGTCAGAATAACTCTCGTAGTTTTGATGATAGACTATTGTAATCCTTTTGTCAAGTGGTCTTACATATATAAAAACGGAAGTGTCCCCCGCTCTTCGCCGATTCCACTTCCGCTTTTGAAAAGGGATTATTAATGTGTGTGTTATCCGTATTCTTTCACATCATTATCCCGGATAACCTAATTATCATTTAAACTTATTTGCAAAGTTTCTTGAACTCGTCAGCTACGAACTGAACTTTTGTTCCAATGATTACCTGAACGTCTTTCTGAG
Organism: Mediterraneibacter faecis JCM 15917; assembly: GCA_001312505.1. Lineage (GTDB taxonomy): Bacteria > Bacillota > Clostridia > Lachnospirales > Lachnospiraceae > Mediterraneibacter > Mediterraneibacter faecis. The sequence goes on along the minus strand of BBDW01000002.1, from coordinate 20,051 downwards.
ATGGACGAACAACACCTGCAACACCTGCAGATTTGATCTTCTTCTCATCAACCTTTGTGTAATCTTTGATTACAAGACGAAGTCTTGTGATACAGTTGTCGATAGACTCAACGTTATCTTTTCCACCAACACCCTCAAGAACGATCTTAGCTACTGTTGTGAAATCATCGTTTGCAAGAACAACTTTTGTTTCATCATCATCGTCATCTTCACGACCTGGTGTCTTCAGATCGAATTTAACGATTGCGAAACGGAATACAACATAGAATACGATGAAAGCTGCGATTCCAAGTGGAAGGATGAGCCATGTCTTAGCTGCTGCCGGAAGGGAAGCAGAGAAGATAAGGTCTGTAAGTCCTGCTGAGAAGCAGAATCCTGCACGGAATCCAAGAGCTACTGTGATTACTGTAAAGATACCATACAGTAATGCGTATACAACGTAAAGTGCCGGAGCAAGGAACATGAATGCGAACTCGAATGGCTCTGTAACACCACAAACGAATGCGGAAATTGCTGCAGATGCGATAAGTCCGATTGCAACTTTCTTCTTATTGCTCTTTGCAGACTGAATCATAGCAAGAGCTGCTCCAGGGATACCAAACATCATACATGGGAAGAATCCTGACATGTACATTCCAAGACTCCAGGAAACGTCTGCAGATGTTTCTCCAGCCCAGAAGTGTGACAGGTCTCCAAGTCCGATTGTATCAAACCAGAATACATTGTTCAGTGCGTGGTGCAGACCGAACGGGATAAGTAATCTGTTGAAGAATGCATAGATACCAGCTCCAAGAGCTCCCATTCCTGCGATTCCTTTTCCAAGTGCAACCAGTCCACCGAAGATTACCGGCCATACGAAAAGAAGAACTGCAGATACGATAATGGAAACAACACCAGCAACGATTGCTACACAACGCTTTCCACTGAAGAATGACAGCCAGTCAGGAAGCTTAGTTGATTTGAATCTGTTGTAGCAAAGTGCACCGATGATACCAGCGATGATACCGATAAACGGGTTAGCGATTTTGCTGAATGCGATAAATGCTGTTGATCCTTCTTCCAGTGTTCTAAGAACAGATACTGCTCCAGTAGAAAGAAGGTTTGTGATCATCAGCCAAGATGCAAGTGCAGCAAGACCTGCTGTACCATCATGGTCATCAGACATACCAACACCAACACCGATTGCAAAGAGGAGTGCCATGTTATCAATAAGAGCACCACCAGCTTTTACAAGGAAAAATCCGATCTGCTGAACAATACCAGTTACATCTCCACCCTGCATAGTAGATGGACACATTGCGTATCCTAATCCCATCAGGATACCACAAATCGGAAGACAAGCAACAGGAAGCATAAGAGCTTTTCCTAATTTCTGTACGAATTTCATAGAATTCCCTCCTTAATAATCTCTCATTTTTAATCCCTTTTTATTTTAACCGGCAAATGAGTCCTCCGGTCAAAATCACCTCTGATCCTCCGGGTCTTCCACAAACCAGAGAACCATCTATGACAAAAGCGCAATGCGCTAAAGTCCAAGTTCATCTGCGGCTGTTCATTTCTCAATGCAGCCTTTCACTTTTGTTACCGTTCAAAGCAACCTTATTCGTCCTCCGAATCCGCCATCGCAACACGGCGAATATGGAGTGTCAGATACAAAACTTCCTCTCCTGACAGCTTGCAGTCTGCCGTCTTTTCTATGTAATCTGCAACTTTTCTGCTGCAAGAATACTCTCTCGGATACTTTCTCTGCATCATCTCTGTAATCTCGTTCTCTTCCTCTTCAAGTAACTCCTTGCGGTAAATCCTCTGAAGAAGGAACTTCACATGTGTCAGAAATCTCTCATAATGCAGCGAGCCTTCATCCATCTCAATCCCAAGTTCATCTGCTACGATTCCAAGAATCTCTTTCACCTGATTCGGAAACCGTACTGCATCCCGAATATCAGTCCCATACTCTGCGTTGACAAAATGTAATGCAATAAATCCTGCTTCGTCCTCAGGCATCTCTACATTCAGTCTTTTTTTCACAAGTTCTACCGCATATCTTCCGAGTTCAAATTCCTGTGGATAAAATCTTTTAATCTCCCACAGCAACGCATTCTCAAGATGAATCCCCCCCTTTTTACAGCGGCTGATTGCAAAACTGATATGATCTGTCAATGTAACATAGATGCTCTGATTTAACTTCAGCTTCATTGTCTTCTTTGCATAGGAAATGATCTCGTTCGAAATCTGAACCTGCTCAAGCGGCATCTTCGCCAGCAATTCCTTGAGCTGTTCTGCTATGCTCTGACTCTTGATACGGAAAACCTTCTCTATCTTCTCTGCTGGAACTTCCTGTCCCCGCTTCATCTGGAATCCGATTCCGCGGCCCATGATAACAACTTCTAAGCCTTTTTCGTCAAATGCAGATACAATATTGTTATTAATTATTTTGTCTATAACCATCCGATTGGCCTTTCTCTAACTTTGGGAAAAACTCCCTCATAACAAAAAAGCCAAACTTTAAGGCATCCCCCTTGATTCCTTCGGTGACGCTCATAAAATCTGGTTTTGCCTGCCTAACAGTAACAATCCTTCTTTAATGATAACAATTCGTCAATGTTATCTCTTTTCTACGTGATTCAGTATAACAAACCTGCACATAAAAGTCAATCAAATATTTTATAATTTGTTAATAATATTTATATTTTTTTATACTTTTACATAATACGCGATTTTTTTCGTTATTCTTTACAAAAACAAATTCCAGGCATACGCTTAAAATTCGTCTCTGCCTGAAATTTGGTTCTGTCTACTGACAATCACCACACTGTCTAGTCTAACAGCGAAACGGTTCATTGTCAACCTTTACAAAAAATTATTTACTTTTTTTCATCAAGGTAGTCAATTTTAACAAGCCTCAGTCCCTGTGGTGGAACTGTCATTCCTGCTGCCTGGCGATCCTTTGCCTCAAGAATGGCCGGAATCTGTTCCGGGGGGCAATCGCTCCTCTTCCAACTCCGATCAACGTACCTGCAAGGATCCGGACCATATTGTAGAGGAATCCATTTCCACGGACACGAATTGTAATAAGCTCTTCCTCTTTCTCTACTTCCAGATCATAAATCGTGCGAACCGTATCTTCCACCTGAGTATGAACATTACAGAAGCTCTTAAAGTCATGCTCCCCTTTCAGATATCCTGCTGCTTCTCTCATCTTCTCAAGATCCAGGTCAAAAGAAACATGGTACGTGTCTCTTCTTCTCATCGGATCCGGAAACTTGCTGTTCAAAATCTTATATTCATATGTTTTCTCTGTATCACAATGTCTCGGATGCCAGTCTGCTGCCACCTCATCTGATGCCACAACCACGATATCTTCCGGAAGCAGTGGATTCAATGCATAAGCAAATCGGTCTGCCGGGATTGTAGACTCTGTGTCAAATACAGCAACGTTTCCCTTCGCATGGACTCCAGCATCTGTGCGGCTTGCCCCGATCACGATACTCTCTTCCTTCGTAAGTCTGGAGATTGCCTGATTCAATTCGCCTTCAATCGTCGGCACTTCCGGCTGCACCTGCCAGCCACAGTATGCTGTCCCGTCATACGCCACTCTCAATCTGATTCTTCTCATATCTGTTCTTTCTCCTATACTATGAGAAACACGCTCCGCGAGTTTCTCAAGTTATCGCGACAATTGCCAAGGTCTCGTGCAAGCACGGACTTTGGCTCGTTGCTCGCGTAAATAAAAGGGACAGAAATCTCCGTCCCTCTTCTCTATTTATTTTATTCTAAAAAATCCACAATTTAAACGGCACAAATCTTCCGATCACTACAATCGCGATCAGATATCCCCCCCATGTGATTGCATAAGCAAGTCTGTCCTGATAATGATATTTCAAAGGCTTCATCTTTGTACGCCCCTCGCCACCATGATAACAGCGGGCTTCCATTGCCATCGCCAGATCATTCGCTCTTCGGAACGCAGACACGAAAAGCGGAACAAGGATCGGAATCATTGCCTTTGCTCTCTGGATAATATTTCCTGATTCAAAATCAGCTCCTCTTGCGATCTGCGCCTTCATGATCTTGTCTGTCTCTTCCAGCAGAATCGGAATAAAACGCAGTGCAATAGACATCATCATCGAAATTTCGTGTACCGGTACATGGATTCGGTTCAGTGGATGAAGCAGCTTCTCCAGTCCATCCGTCAGTCCGTTCGGAGTCGTTGTAAATGTCATCAAAGAAGATCCTGCAACAAGCAGTACAAGACGAACTGCCATGAACACAGAAGTACGAAGTCCTGTCTCTGTGATCGTAATGATTCCCCCCCAATGGAATAACACTGCACCGCCTCTTGTAAGGAACAAGTTCATAGCCACTGTAAACAATAACAAGATCACAATCGGCTTAAGTCCTTTTCCGATAAACTTTGCCGGGACTTTAGAAACGTGAATCATGCACGCAAGAAATACAAATGCCAATGCATATCCAAGCACACTGTTCTGCACAAATAAAGAAATCAAAAAGATCAGTGTGCAGACAATCTTCACACGCGGATCCAGTCTGTGAATCGGACTCTGCGCCGGATAATACTGTCCTATCGTAATATCTCTGATCATGACTGCACCTCCTGTCTCTTCTTCAGGAAGTTGTAGATCTCGTCTGCAGCCTCTTCCACAGTTGTCGCATCTGCTGATACATCAAATCCTTTTTCTTTCAGATCATGCATTACATATGTTACCTGTGGTGCTGCCAGTCCAACAGCCTCAAGCTCTTTATAATGGCGGAACACTTCTTCCGGCGTACCGTCAAGCATCTTCTCTCCATCATTCATCACGATCAGGCGCTCCACATATTTCGCAACATCTTCCATGCTATGGGAAACAAGAATTACTGTCATTCCAGTCTTCTCATGAAGCAATTTTACCTGATCTAAAATCTCATCTCGTCCCTTCGGATCCAATCCGGCAGTCGGCTCATCCAGAACAAGTACCTTCGGATGCATTGCAAGAATTCCTGCGATTGCCACACGGCGTTTCTGTCCACCGGATAATTCAAATGGGGGGGACTGCTTATAATATTTCTCCGGAAATCCTACAAGCTCCAAGGCTTCTCTTGCCTGCTTCTCGCACTCTTCCTTGGAAAGTCCCTGGTTCTTCGGTCCAAAACACACATCACTTAACACATCAACTTCAAACAACTGATACTCTGGATATTGGAACACAAGTCCTACCTGTGTACGCAGTTTCTTCATATCATATCCGTCCTCGTAAATGTTCTGTCCCTCATAAAGTAATTTCCCTGAGGTTGCTTTCATCAGACCGTTCAAATGCTGGATCAAGGTTGATTTTCCCGAACCCGTGTGTCCAATGATTCCGACGAACTGTCCCTGCGGGATCTCAAGACTGACATCCTTCAGCGCATGATGCTCATATGCAGTTCCCGGGCTATATACATAACTGATATTTTCTAACTTAATTGACATAAGGCATCCACCAATTCTTCCCTTCTAAGAATTCCTTTCGGCAGCGGAACTCCTTTTTGAATCAATGCGTCTGCCAGCATTGTCACCTGTGGTACATCCATACGGTACTTCTTGAGTTCATCCACCCGGCTGAAGATTTCTTTCGGTGTACCATGCATCACCACATGCCTTCATCCATTACAAATACCTGATCCGCATCGATCACTTCTTCCATATAATGTGTGATCAGGATCACCGTAACATTCTTCTCTTTTCGAAGCTGCTCTACCGCTTCAATAACTTCTTTTCGTCCATTCGGATCAAGCATCGCTGTCGGCTCATCGAGCACGATACACTTCGGCTCCATTGCGATCACTCCTGCGATCGCCACTCTCTGCTTCTGACCTCCGGACAATTTATTCGGAGAATCCTTTCTTCGCTCCAGCATACCGACTGCACGCAGACTGTTCTCTACCCGTTTCCAGATTTCATCCGTAGGAACTCCTAAGTTCTCCGGACCGAATCCTACTTCCTCTTCCACAACAGTTCCGATAATCTGGTTATCCGGATTCTGAAATACCATACCGGCGCTCTGTCTGATGTTCCAAAGCTCATTCGGATCTTTCGTATCTCTTCCGTCCACCCACATCGTTCCACCTGTCGGGACAAGAATCGCATTCATATGCTTCGCCAGGGTAGACTTTCCTGAACCGTTGTGTCCAAGAATCGCCACAAAAGACCCCCCCTGCGGGACATCAATGTCAACTCCGTCAATGGCGCGATGGGATCCGATCACATTACCTTCTTCGTCTCGTTTATCATATTCAAATACAAGCTTTTCAGCACGTATCATTCCCATGGAATATACCGCCTTTCTTATTATAAAAATGCATAAGAAAATAAAACTTTCTAATGTCTCTGTATCGTTATTAGTTGCATAAGGCGAACTGCTGAAAAGCAATTCAAAATTTATTTTACGGTATCGTAAAAAGATTTGCAAGCATGCATACAGTAAAATACAGTAAAATGCGAAAATTTAGTTATTACAGCACCTTTCGTCCATTGAACCTCCATTCCGATTATGATATTCTTATCTTATTAGAATATAGAACAGAACGAACCTCGATTACTGTTCTGAGTAATACTAGAATGAGGAGGCACATATTATGTCAAAATACGTTATGGCATTAGATGCCGGAACCACAAGTAACCGCTGCATTTTATTTAATAAAAAAGGGGGGGAAATCTGCAGCGTCACACAGAGAGAATTCACACAACATTTTCCGAAACCGGGCTGGGTTGAGCACGATGCGGATGAAATCTGGGCAAGCATGCTCGGAGTTGCTGTGGAGGCTATGAACATCATCGGCGCAGAACCTTCTGATATCGCTGCAATCGGTATCACGAACCAGCGCGAGACAACGATTGTGTGGGATAAAAATACCGGCGATCCTATCTGCCACGCAATCGTCTGGCAGTGTCGTCGTACTGCTGAATTCTGCGATTCTTTGAAGGAAAAAGGACTGACAGAAAAGTTCCGTCAGAAAACCGGCCTTGTACTTGATGCTTATTTCTCCGGAACAAAGATCCGCTGGATTCTCGACAACATTCCGAAAGCAAGAGAACGTGCCGAGCACGGAGAACTGCTCTTTGGTACAGTAGAGACCTGGCTGATCTGGAAACTGACGAAAGGCGCAGTACATGTTACAGACTACTCCAACGCATCACGAACCATGCTTTTCAATATCAATACATTAGACTGGGATGACGAGATTCTCGAAGAACTTCAGATCCCACGCTGTATGCTTCCGACACCGAAGCCTTCCAGCTGCATTTACGGAGAGACAGATCCTTCCGTCCTCGGCGGAGCGATCCCGATTGCCGGTGCTGCCGGAGATCAGCAGTCTGCACTTTTCGGTCAGACCTGCTTTAAACCGGGAGATGCGAAAAATACTTACGGAACCGGATGCTTCCTTCTGATGAACACCGGAGAGAAACCTGTCTTTTCCAACAATGGGCTGGTCACCACGATTGCCTGGGGGACTTGACGGAAAGGTTACATATGCTCTGGAAGGTTCTATCTTTGTTGCCGGTGCAGCGATCCAGTGGCTGCGTGATGAACTACGCCTGATTGACTCCGCAGACGACTGCGAATATATGGCAAAGAAAGTGAAAAATACAAACGGCTGTTATGTTGTACCTGCTTTCACCGGACTTGGTGCTCCATATTGGGATCAGTATGCCCGCGGAACGATCGTCGGCCTGACACGTGGGGGGGTAAATAAATACCATATCATCCGTGCAACCCTCGAGTCTCTCGCTTATCAGGCATATGACGTCCTGACTGCCATGAAAGCAGATTCCGACATTAATCTTGCCTCCCTGAAAGTAGACGGCGGCGCAAGCGCAAATAACTTCCTGATGCAGACACAGGCTGATCTGATCAACGCACCTGTCCACCGTCCGGTCTGCGTTGAGACGACTGCATGGGAGCTGCTTATCTGGCTGGTCTTGCAGTCGGCTACTGGAACAGTCTTGAAGAAATCAAAGAGAACTGGGCGATCGATCAGATCTTTGAACCTTCGATTGATCCGGAAGTCCGCGAAAAGAAACTGAAAGGCTGGCACAAGGCTGTCAAATATTCCTTCGACTGGGCAAAAGAAGATTAACATTTTTATATCTTTGAAAACGAATCTCTTCATAAAGAGCATATAGAAAAACTGCTGTCCGTCTGTTGTTCACAAATCCCGCAAGCAACAGTTCAGACAGCAGCTTTTTCTATTTCATATTCTTCTCTTTTATTTACAGCTCATCAAGACTTTCCTTGAATCCCTCTCCAAGCACCTCACTCGTCTCAGTAAACATTACAAACGCAGAGTCATCTACCTGGTAAACTGCATTTTTCACAAGATACGCTTCTGACTTGGAACATGCACAGAGCAGAACATTTCTCTTACTCTTTGTATAAGTACCCATTCCTTCCAAAGATGTTACACCACGGTCGGTGATTCTTCCAATCTCTTCCGCGGTTTCTTCTCCTTTGGATGTTACGATAATCGCAAGTGTTCCTGCGCCGATTCCGTAAAGGATCTTGTCAATCACCATAGAGCAGACAAATACTGCAATCAATCCATAAAGAACTGAGTCAACATCACCGAATACCGGCCATCCGATCAAGATAATGATCAAGTCGATCAACAACGTCAGTCGACCAAGAGACATATGTGGTCTCTTCTTTTTGATCGTCATCGTCAGGAAATCTGCTCCGCCCGAAGAAGAACCTCTCATATAGAAAAGAACCATTCCAAGTCCAAGCAATGCTCCCGAGTAAATCGCTGCAAGCAGACGCTGCCCTGTATAATATGGGAACATCGGAAATACAAGATCGACAAAAATGGTTGAAATAATCATTGTTCTCGCAGTCTTTATCAAAAAACGCTTTCCTACTGTCTTGTAACTGATGATGACCAGTGGAATATTCAGTATCAATGTCATTGTACCGACCGGAAGATTCCATAACTTGTTCATAATCAAAGCAATACCTGAAATTCCTCCAGGCGCAAAATTTCCTCCCTCGGCAAATGTATAAATTCCGGCACCAAACAAAATACTTCCTATAATATCATACAAAATATCCACTGCAAGCTCTTTCTTCGGATGCTCTGCCCGCATCTTTTTATTCTCCATCATACCATTTTCCTCTCGTTTACATCTTATTTTCTATTCTGTCGCTTTTGCGTTCGGATAAATCTTCTCCATCTTCGCATCATCGTAATGCTCATCTGCCCATTTCTGAATGCTGTTTTCCGCTACAACGCCCTTTCCACGTTCGTCATAACGAACAAGTGCAATACATGACACAGCCACATTGCAGACCATGAAAATGATCAAAAACCAGGTGAGCACCTTCCCTGCCAACATCGGGATTTTCTCAATCCATGCGGAAATGTACGGATAGATCTTCTTAAACCAGACAACTGCTGCAATTCCCCCCAGAAGAAGCAGTATAATAAGTTGATTCGGCCTCCTAAGTTAAATGGAATCTCGCTATAGTCCCAAAATACTTTCCCGAATACAATTTCCGTAAATACACTACAGAGATATTCGTATGCTCCGCCGAGCAACGTACCGATGATAAATAAGAAGCTGTCACTCTTATCTTTATATTTGTAAAGCATTGCTGTCACAAGTGCGATCGCCAGTCCCCCAGACAATACTGAACGGTCCCCAGACCACACTGGAGCGACTCATCCACACACCTGCCGTGATTCTGCAGAAAATCGTCTCTGTAATGTCTCCAAGAAATGCTCCGACAAAGAACAACAGCACAATCTTATAGAACCCACAGCCTGCGGCAAATACTTTCCCCCCCTTCTCCGCTTCCTCTTCCTTGCGGATCAGTTCCCTCGCTTTTGGATACGCTTTTTGGATACGTTTCCCAACCCATCCGGAAATCGCACTTCCAAGCTTATTGCTGACTTTATCCAGACCTTCATTCGTAGCTTCCCACCGCGCGAGGTTCTTCCCTTTTCCACGAAGCAGCAGATAAGATCCGAGGATATCCACAACCAATACTCCAAGAAGAACCAATACAAGGATCTTCATCAGGAACAGAGGCAACATTTTAAATGCTATGATCGCAAATCTGTTTCCCCAGCGGATTACGAGATATCCAAGAGCACCCCCAGATAAGAGAAGCCGGGATACAGATATATCCGTCCAGATTCCATTTAATCCTGGAGTAATCCCACCATCTGGCTTTAAATGCCTTCTCGATCAAATGCCCTGCAACCCATTCAATCACTGTCGCATAAATCGTCGCAAATAAAAAAAGCCAGACTCCTCTTAGCTCCTGTAATCCAAATGTCATGAACAGAGCGGCGATACCGTAGATCACACAGAACGGTCCATTCACCAGACCTCTGTTCGCAAACTTCTTCTGTTTTACTGTTGCGGCCGCTGTCTCCAGCACCCATCCTAAGAAAGAATAGATGAAAAACAGCCAAAGCAGTTCATACCATGTAAAACGAATCATTGCTCCATCTCCTTTGTACCATGTTTTCATTCACATCTTTCTTAGTATAACGCATCTCAATGCTTTTTCCTAGGGATAAATCCAAAAATAATCAATACTCCGATCAGCCGATTCCAGCATAACCGGCTTTCCTCCATAACGTATCTCTCTCAATCAGACGCTGATCTTCCTCTATCGCTTCCGTTCTGTTCTGCTCGGAAGTGGTGATATTCTCTTGTTGGCTGCTGTCCGCCTCTTCTGCTGCATCAACTGCTGCCTCCGGCTGTGTTCCAACCTCATCACAATACACAACATATCTTTTAGAATTCTGCGTATAAGGATGACATGTCATCAAAGTCACCATATTCCGCCCCCCCGGCTGAATCATGATCTTGTCACTCTCATCCGGCAGGATAATCTCAATCTCAGACACACGATACGTCAATGTTTCCTGACAGTTTTGTATCGTCAGTTCATCTCCAATCTCCAACCGCTCGATCTCGCGGAACATCGGAATCCCCCCCTTCCATCCTCGGTGCGCTGCGATCACACAATTACTGTCTGTATCCTGTACCGGAAATGAAGTCTGTCCAAGCATGACCGCACCTCTCGCCATCTTCTCCTGCGTCGCGCCGAGATATAATGGCAATGTCACATCCATCTTCGGAATATCAAGAATCCCGATCATCCCGTCATCAATCCCATACTTCGACAGATCCAATGTCTCCTGCTCGTAAGACCATGGATCAGTCAGTCCTGACTGACCATCAGAAAAGATCTGCTGATTATATGCCTGCATCTCCTGGTAGAGCTGGGCGTTCTTTGGAATCTGGTTGGAATCGGCAGAGGTAGAGTCTTTCTCTTCTCCACTTTTATCCAACTGGCTTCCTTCCACCTCTTCTTTAAAATGTTCCACTGCTTTCTCGTTCTCCTTCTGCAATGCAACCTTTTGTAAATCTGGGATTGCATACACAAACAAACCTCCAAGATACAGAATTATCAGCATAATCGCCATCAGCGTTCTGTTCTTTTGCTTTTTCTTCTCCTTCTTTTTCCTGCTTTTTTGCATGGTTTCTTTTCCTTCTTCTCTTTTTCATCATAAATCGCAACTTCTGATTTATTCTTTTTCCCCAAACTTGCGCACAATCACATTGATCAGAACAACCAGAATCACTGCAAAAAGAATGCCTTCTATAATGGCTTTTTCGTACATTGCTTTCCAGCCACCGCCATCCGGACCTTCCTCTGCCTGTCCTGCTGCCTCATCACTCACATCCTGCGTATATTCTGTTCGAATGCCTCTTACCAAAAGACGATGTGAATTAATCCCATAAGGTGTACATGTCACCAATGTTGCATAATCATACCCCGGAACGATTTTCAAATCATCTGTTTTCGATGGCTCAACAACCTTAATCTGATCCACCTTATATGCCAATGTCTCATTCAGCACATGAATAAGAAAAATATCCCCCTTCTTTTACAGATTCCAGCTTCGTAAATATTTCCGCTTCCGGAAGTCCTGTATGCCCGGAAAGTACTGTATGTGTACTCTCTCCACCAATTGGAAGAGATGTCCCCTCCAGGTGACCAACACCTTTTGCTAACACTTCTTCTGATGTGCCATGGTACACAGGTTCATACACATCAATCCTTGGAATCTCAATATACGCCATAATTCCATTTTTCTCAAGATTCAATGCTGAAATATAATCTGCTGACATATCAGCTGCCGCATCCGGATCAAATGGATCCGATATAACAACTGTATTGCTCAAACTGTCATTGTACTGCTTTGCTTTTTCTTTCGCTTCCTCAATCTCTGCATCTGACAGCTTCTCCATCTCTTCATTATATTCTGTAAGAATCTGATCCTGTTTTCTATCCTGTAATATATTACTGATAAATGGATAACTCAAAACGCCGATTCCACAAAGCAGAATCAGCACAAGAAAGATATTAATTATTTTATTTTTCATTTTCCTGCTCCTTCCCTGTATTTGAAAACAAGAAATGTGCTTTCTCACTTTCAAATACAGGGAAACAGTCATTTCTGTTTCCCTGTATAGTATTAATTATGTATATGAGAGCATCTAATTAATTATTTGGATCTTTTTCTCATGAATAAGAGTGATCCTGCAGCTGCAACGATTGCGATACCTACGATTGTGAAAAGTGCAATACCTCTTCCACCTGTAACCGGAAGGTCAAATCCCTTGCTGTTGACTACTGTGAGTGGTACTTCGGCTGTTTTGCTGCCTGAATTCTTCTGATCGTTCTGCATTGTAACAGGTTTACTGCCTACAAATGCTTCTGCTCCTCCTGTTGCATTATCATCTTTAATCACAATCACTACTGGATCTTTCAGAAGTACATAACCTGCGTTTGTTTTTGTCTCTGTCAGTTTGTATGTACCTGGTTTTAAACCTCTGATGTAGATTCTTCCGTTGGCGTCTGTTGTTACTTCATTTGACTTTCCGCCTGGTGTATAGAAATCATTTGGAGTTTTTTTCGCAACATATACTTCTTTATCGCTTTCATCTGTTAATGCAAATGTAACTCCTGAAAGCTTCTTTTCGCCTTCACCATTTTTCAGAAGATCGATTCCGTATGTGAATACTTTAGTGTTTTTATGCTCTGTATTTCTATCAATATCACCTGTATTTTTATATGTTACAAAAACATCATTTGTATTTCCACTCTGTCCAAGAACTGCTTTGTCATTTAATGTTGCTGTATATGTAATTGTAAAGTTCTGTGTTGTATTTTGTCCTAATGTTTCACAATAATCTTTATTAAAAGTAATTGTAATTGTTGTAATTCCATCTGTATCAGTAGGTGAATCCATCGTATAATTCTCTTGGGCTACAGTAGTAGTTCCATTTTTAACTTCTACACTATTTCCAAATGTTAACCCTTTACTCATTTTATCTGTTACAACTAAAGACTCTAATCCATTCTCACCTACCGGAATCTCATAAGTTACTTTGTAATTAATTGTAGCTCCGATATTAGCAGTTGTGCTTACTTTTTCATTTGTACCTTCCACAATTTCCTTATCAATCTTATCTTCACCTGTTGAGTTCTTTGGATATACTTTTAAATCTGTTACTGTTTTTCCATCTTTTCCAGTAAACGGTAAAGAAACGAGGAATGGAACAGAAACTTTTGTTACGTTTACTTTTTTATTTTCATCGCTTGCCAATGCTGCTTTTGTAGCATCTGTTTCTGCAAAAACATATAACTTATACAAAGATAAATTATCAAATTTAACTTCTCCACTTTCAGCTGCTGTTGACTTTTTATTAGCGTCCATAGCATTAGCTTTTACAAATGCAATTGTATCAGTTTTTTTTGTTTTAATCGCAGTATTTAATTCAGTTTGTGTAAAATTAGTATTTACCTTTGTTTTATCAAGGCCAATTGCTTCCAGAAAATCTGCATTTTTCACCTTATACTGTGTCTCTGTCTGTGAAGAATTCTCTCCCGCAGTATCTACCTGCACTCTCTCACCAACCTCTACATAAGCAAACTGAACCCCCCCTTGTAATAAAGTATTCCCTTCTTCTGTTGGTGCAACACCTGTATAATTCTCTGGTAACAATGTCTCCCCAGCTCCAGTATTACTCATATACTTCGTAATCGTAACACTACCTTTTTCTTCTGTGGTGCCTTCATCCGCAAATGCCATCACTGACATACTGCTCATTACTGTTGCCGCTGCAAGTGCTGCCGCCGCAAATTTTTTCAAAACATTTTTCTTCATTGCTCTCTTCTCCTTCTTTTTTTCTAAATCTATTCAAAGGGACTCCCTATTCCCTACGAATACTGGTTCATTGATTCTTTTAGCCTCTCCTTGAAACTCTCTTCTTTCTGCTTTTCTTTCTTGCTGTTAACAAGTAACCACCCACCAGAACTGCTGTAATTCCGATTACGATAAATTTGAAAATTCCTTTATTTCCACTTGCCGGAAGATCGAATGCTTTATCATTAATGATAGTGTAAGTAAGGTTCCATGTCACACCACTTTTCGTTACTTTATTTCCATTCACTATATCTCCCGCATCATACTTATATGGAAGTGTTATCTGAATCGGCTCTTTTAAGAGCACATAACCGGCTTTTGTCTTTACTTCTTTCAGATAATATGTAATCGGAGTTTCTTCCGTTCCAGCTTTAATGTTATTGAAGACTAACTCCCCCCCATTTTCTCCGGTAGTACCTGTTAGCTCATTTCCTGAGTGGTCTTTTGCAACTTGCGTTGTATTAGAATCTGTATAAAGCGTAAACTCTGCCCCCCCTTCTAAGAAATTATCTTTTCCGGTCTTCTTTATGATTTTCAATGTACCAGTTTTTTTATTTGTGATATTATAACTTCCATCTTTAGCTTTCGTATATTCCGGATAATATCCTGCTATTGGCTTTATATGTGCTAGATTCTGTGGATCTGGTTTCCCATTATTAAGTTCTTCCGAACTTATTAAGGTTCCTAATTCTACAACCTTGTACTTATATTCTTTTCTATCATTCGCTGCATAATCCACATATTTCAATAATCCTGTGAATGTGTACTTCCAATTAGCATCACTCTTAACAACCTGATTTGGAATCGCATTTCCTGACTTATCTTTTGCTTGTTCATATTCATTAGTTTTAGGATTTAAATACTGAATCTGAACAACAATATTTCCCGGTGTACCTGCTGTCACTCCGCCTTCCCAAGTCTTCGTTCCGGAAATGGAAATCAATGGTGTAACTGTATTCACAAATGTAACCGCTGTGCTAGTTGAATTGTTACCCTCATCTGCTTCTACAATTCCTGTAACGACATTGTTCTCTGCTTTGACATTCTTGTCATTTCCATCATTTGTAACTTCAACTTTTTCCAGACTATAATCGGCATCCTTTGGTATTACTTCATAAATCGTATAATCGGTACCTGCCGGAATTCCTTGAATCGTTTTCTCCTGTCCTGCTTTCAATTCAATCGGCTGCGTAATAACATCTGTTCCTGTATTCGCTTCCAGTTTCATTCCTGCAATATTTCGGTATTCAATTATAACTGATACGTTCTTTCTGGTTGAGATTCTGACTCTCCCGTGCTTAATTCTTTTTTCAGAGAAATAGAACCTGTCCGCAGCTTATTCACATATTTTGCTTTCAGATCAATCACTGCATTTTCACTATCAGGATTAGCATAACTTCGGAATACAATCGTTGATTCAGTAGGTTTTGGCGCTACACTGATATTCTCTGTTCTTCCATCATTTACCTCATATCCTGATTGTTTTTCAACAGATGTCTGTATGTCACCGGTTACCTTATCAGTTGTTTTGCTCAAATCCCTTGGATTTACAATCGCTCCATTTTCATACAACGACCACGTTGTAGTAAATACATCCGGTGAAACATTTTTCTCGACAATGGAAAGATAACTTCCTCTTCGGAACTGATCGCTGAATATTGCACTTTCTTTATTTCCAATACTAAGAAGTCCATCGCTGTAGATGATTGTATCTCCCTTTGTATTCTGATAATATGAACCATTCACTGGTTCTAGCTTATTTGAATTAATTGAACCATAATCCGGAATGTCTTCTTGTTCTGTTGTAAACCCTGTCTTCTCACCGCTGGCCGGCTTTACAAATGAAAACTTATCAAGATAAATCGTCACATCATTCCAGTAAGCAAATTGGATTTCTTTCACTTTGCTGAAATCAAATTCCCTTGTATTTCCAGCATCTAATGTTTTTGCTTTTAATTTTTCGAGATCGATTCTTATTGTCTTCCAGGTCTGCTTATCAATATTATTATTTCGTCCATTGTAAGTAAGGAAGCTTGCCCATGCTCCTATCCTTGTTCCCTTTGCATCAACTAATGCAACAAATGGATCTGTTCCCGATGCATTTGCGTCCATGTTATATACATCAAACTGTAAATATTTATACCCTTTTGAATCTGATGCATCAAATGTATTACCATTACCATCTTTTGCCTGGATTTTTACCAATCTTGAATCTGTTGTTGATTGAGGATCTTTTGCATTCTTTTTGCCCGGATAATAGTAGCTTATAATTTTTCCTTTTTTGCTATTTGTAGTATCATCAATCACTTCAACTTTTGAGTTGCACACCCTTGTTCCAGAAATACTTGTGTTATTTGAATAGTCATTAAATACGTTCTTTACTTCCGGGCTGCTAGGAGCAGACACGTCTTTAATCTCTCCACTTGTTGCAAGATTTTTTATCTCAAAATCAAATGTTCCGACATCTGCTAAAGCTTTTTTGAAAATATCATTTGCTCCTGTTGTATCAACTTCTTTTTCTACAGTGAGCTTATTCTCCTGTGGGAAGTTGAAAGTGATTTTCATATTTGATTCCCAAAGACCACGCTCCATATAAAACATAGTAAGTGTGTGTTCCTTTGTAAAATAATCTTTTGTATCGAATGCATTAGGAAAAGAAGTTTCTACATTTGGCTGAAATCCATTAGAAGAAGCGTTCTTTACGCTACTAACCGTAGCCTTTTTCTCAGCAAAATCAATATTTCCTGTTACCACACCGTGATCTCCACCGATATCAAGAACTAATTGACCATCGATAAATACCCATACATCATCATCACCTGAGAAATCAAATTTGATATTTTCTTTCTTATTATTATCAGGATTAACCACTTGTCCATTTGATGTAAGCCGGAACTTCAAATCAAACTTTTGTCCAAATCCATAATTTAATCTAGAAGCATCACCTGATTGATCTCTAGAAGCATCACCTGATTGATCGCTTGAATTCAATGGGAAGTAGTTTCCATCATTTGTTGGTCCTGTCGTTGTACATCCTTTACTGGGTTAGTATTTGATTGTAAGAAATATTTATCTGTATCATCATATTTTAATTGAAGATTTCTATTGTCTGCTTCGTCATCAGCACTGTCAAAAGTCCAGTACATTCCCTTTTTTACAAATGGAAATGTTACATTTTCATATACTTTTCCAAGTACTGTATTTTTCGAGTTATTTCCATTTAAAAAATCTTTGTCAAAAAATGGAGCTAGTACCGTTCCATTACTTTCTGTTTTTAATTGTAGACTATTATTATTTAACTGATCTGCAACCAATCCCTGGGTGGCATTATTTCCATTTGATAATGGGGTATCTGAATTCTTTCTTCCCCACATAGAGCTATTCTCGTAAAAGAATTTTTGAAATAAATCATTATTTCTATCACTATCGTAACCAAACAACTCCATTGTTTCAGCAATATCATTAAAATGTGAATCTGAATAATTCTGAAAATTTCCCCAGTATAATGGTGACTTTGCGCCATTATCTTCATAATAATCACTCAACGCCATGTTGAACTGACGGAACGGCTGATAGATTCTGTTATTTGTTACATCACCTTGTTTTGGATAGTTATCTCTGTTTTTTCCGTTCAGTTCATAATCTGAGTAGTAATCATAAATTGTCGTATTTACATATAAATTATCAGCATCTCTTTTTTCTGTTGCATTTGGTACATCTACAACCGTTGCATTCTTCTTTCCCCTTTCCGCATCTCTTACTGTATATGCCTCTCCCCAGTAACCGCCACGGTTTCCTTGAGTGCCTTGATAGATAATGTCGTCACTTGAATCTCCGTAATAACATGGTTTTGTCATCTTTTCCGGAATATCTACTAAATCTGTCGCATCACCATTTGCTGCTACGTTCGTATCATATACTGGATCTGCAGCAAATCGTATTTTTGTATATCCCTTTTGAAGAGTTACTTTATATACATCTTTATAATTTTCTTCTAGTGCTATTTCCATTTTTCCTGTATAAGATGTAGTACCAGTATCCTTTGTAGCATAGAAGTAAATTGGACCCTTCTCTGAATGTGGAATTCCATCTCCAGTCCCCCCCTTTACATTTTCTGTCTTAGCATAAGATAATTTAGATAATGTAGCGTCATAATATACTGTTATTCCATCTGCTGGTTGGGTAGTTCCTTGATATTGATATTTACTCTGAGCTGCATTCTTTTTTCCAGTACCTTGTTCATCATCACCTGTTAACTTAAAACAAGGTTGATTTAATCCCCCAGTCGATTTGCAAATCTACAGTCTGAGAAGATTTATCGTTACCATTTGGCCAAGTACTCTCTCTAAGGAAAATTACATTTTTCCATTGCTTATTAAATGTATATTTCCAGACATTTGGTAAGTTTGATCCACCCTCTTTAGCCATTGGTAAGATGCTCTTCAAATCATCAGTGCCATCATTAAATGCATAAATATAAATTTGTGTTGCATTATTCCACCTGGTATCCTCAATATTGCTTTGTTGGAAGTAAACTGTATATTGGTTTTCTTCTGCAACTGCATTTAAAGCATTTTCTCCGTCCGTATTCTCATCCGCAGCTTCGCTTTCTGATTGACTTACTGCCTGGCCTTCCCAGACAACTGTCGCTTCATTCTCTTTACTCTCGTCTGCTCTCTTAGCTGCTTCTGTGATATCCTGCTCCTCTTCGAATGCCTTTGCCTCAACCAGCACTTTCTTTGTATAGCTTGCTTCATCTGTACGATACTGAAGCTGCATATCAAAGTTGATTGCTGTTGCATCTGCTGGCATTGTAATCTGCAGATATTTAGAAGTAACTGTTCCATTATCGTCCTTGTCGTTCTTCCACTCTGCTGTTGGACTTGCCTTTGTTCCATTATTAAGAGTCACTGAATCTTTCAATGTCTCATCGATTGTTTTCTGTGTGTTTTTATCTGTAAGCTGATTGCTTGTCAGAAGATTGACTGCATCTATATCTGTTGCCGCAGATCCGTCCTCGTTTTTTAGATATACATTCAGACAGACTGATTGCGAGCACTGCCCCTGCGCAGTCACATGAATTGTCTGTGTAACATTCTGTTCCACAGTTTGTTCAGAATCTTTAGAAATGTTAATTTTTATCCGATCTTGTTCGTCACTGCTCTCTCCTGTTGCAAATACAGTATTTCCTGTTAATACTGTTCCAAGTACCATTGTCACTACAAGTATCAGACTAACTCTCTGTTTTGCCTTTCCTCTCATTTTTCGAACTCCATCCCTTTTCATAACCGATAATATAATTTCTGTCTCCCCCCCTCTGCTGTCTATCGGTAATCTCTTGTATTTGTTTCTTAACATTATGTTAACAAAACTTTCCAATTTAATGAATATTAAATTTTCAAGATTTATAACACTATTTCAAGATTTATAACACTATTTCAAGAAGTTACGTGTTTTACCTCCAAAAAATAACCCAGAATCAACTGATAAATTTTCTCTTTTATCAATTAATTCTGGATTAACACTTGCTGCTTTTTTCCACATCTTCATAATAATAATCTCCTCCTCAAAACGAATTGATATTCTTTATGAGTCGTATATTAGACCACAAAGGAGTGATTTGTCAAGCAAAAAACAGACTGTGCTCTGCTTTTTAGCTATATTCGTTAAATATAGTCAAGTGATGTTAAAATACATCGAGTTGGTTGTTGTATCTATTAATCTGATATCTTAATACATTTCGTTCTATGGAAGTTATTGCAAAGAAAAAAACAGTGCTTTCA
>BBDW01000001.1 GCA_001312505.1 Mediterraneibacter faecis JCM 15917 | reverse complement strand
TTCAAAAGTACGTTTTTGCTTGTTATATTTTGCAAAATAACGCTGGGAATTCTCCTGCGGTGTCTTTAATGGATCCATCGGAATGGATACCATTTCATTGGTGTAATAGTTTAGGCATTCAAGAGTCTTTGCGCCTTCCTCCAGATTGTATCCATAAGTGTTGATCAATTCGCCGTACACTTTATATTTTTCACGATTTTCTGTGTCTTTCAACTGACGCAGCTGCAAGTCATATTTTTTCCGGTTTCGTTCTAATGCAGTCTGAACTACGTGACGCAGATCAACCGATTTCTGTCGGATGCGGGTAATGAGACTGCGTGTCGAATAATAAGTTTCAAGTACTTCGGAAACAGAATCATATTCTACCCTTGTATAGTTGACAAAATGACTCAGTGGAAGAGCAGAGAATTCTTTTGGCTCTTTTCCATCGAAATAAATACCGGGTGAAAAGGTATCTTCTTTGATCGCGGATAAATAAATCTCAAACTGTGTATATAGATGAAGTAAAATATCAGCAGAATACTCCTGGGCCGGGA
Source organism: Mediterraneibacter faecis JCM 15917 (assembly GCA_001312505.1). GTDB lineage: Bacteria > Bacillota > Clostridia > Lachnospirales > Lachnospiraceae > Mediterraneibacter > Mediterraneibacter faecis. The sequence continues at coordinate 558,925 of BBDW01000001.1, read as the reverse complement.
CAGAAGAATCCATTCCTGCAAGGGAGCAGATCTCCTCCGCGGTTACAGGACTGATTCCGGTAAAACTTGTGTAAATTGCTTTGGCAAGTGGCATTGGTTTACCTGTCAGATGCGCTGCGAATTCTTCAGAAGTTACCGTGAGCGGATCTACTTTCTGCATGGTGTCCGGAATGAAATACTCTCTTCCCGGAAGAACTTCCCGGACAGAACTCATCTGTGCAGATACATGTTTGATACTGTCAATGATCTTACCCTGATCGTTACAGAAAATAATATTGCTGTGTTTTCCCATGATCTCGACGATCAGATCTTTCCGGCAGAGGTCACCAAGTTCATCGAGATGTTCAATTGTAAAATGAATAATACGCTCAAGTCCCGGCTGCCAGATATCAACAATGCGGCCGCCGCTGATATGTTTACGAAGAAGCATACAGAAGTTTGGGGCAGTCATCGGACTTGGCTTATTCTTCGAGGTCAGATAGACCAGCGGAAGAGAAGCATCCGCCGAAATCGACAGACGATACTGACCTTCCGTTGCTTTGACTGTCAGAAGAAGCTCATCCGCTTCCGGTTGTGCAATCTTTGAAATTCTTCCGTTTAATAATTTATGTTTTAATTCGCTGGCGAGACTCGCCACAACGATTCCATCAAAAGCCATATTGTTTCCTCCTGAATAAAAGGTTTGTTACTGTTCACACGATGTGCGACCAGCAACGCATCTCGCCATTTTAAATCGCCTTTGGCGATGGGGGGGCGAGATGCATTCAAGTCAAAACACGCATCCTCGTGTCAATCAGCGGAGTGATTGACACGGGAGTGAACAGTAACGTTTATTTTCATGTTTTTTTATTGTAACATAAATCGAATCTTTATAAAAGACTTGTTGACCATTTACAAACATTTGATGTATAATAGATTAGATTATAGTAAACAGAGGATGAAGACAATGATCAAAAGTATGACAGGCTTTGGCAGATGTGAGATTCAGCAGGATTCCAAGAAGTTTACCGTTGAGTTAAAGAGTGTAAACCACCGTTATCTTGATGTGAACATCAGAATGCCGAAGAAACTTAATTTTTTTGAAACATCCATCCGGACACTTCTGAAGTCTTATGCGAACCGCGGGAAAGTTGATATCTTTATTACATATGAAGATCTGTCACAGGCGCAGAGCTCTGTGAAATATAATCCATTGATCGCGGCGGAATATATGAAGTATTTTAAGCAGATGGAAGAAGAATTCGGGCTGGAAAATGACATCAGCGTATCTGCACTTGCAAGATTTCCGGAAGTTCTTACGATGGAAGAGCAAGTGGAAGATGAAGAGGAGCTTTGGAATGGACTGAAGAAAGCACTGGAAGGGGGGGCTTTTACACAGTTTGTTGAGACGAGAATAACAGAGGGCGAGAACCTGAAGAAAGATATTCTTGCGAAGCTTACATTTCTGGAGCAGGAAGTCTCTGCGGTAGAAGAACGTTCTCCACAGATTGTGGCAGAATACCGACAGAAGCTGGAAGAGAAAGTGGCTGAGTTGCTGGCAGATACACAGATGGAAGAAAACCGCCTGGCAGCAGAAGTGATTCTGTATGCAGATAAGATCTGTACAGATGAGGAAGTTGTGCGGTTGAAGAGCCATATTCAGCATATGAGAGCAACATTGGAGGAGAAAGAAGGAATCGGGCGTAAGCTGGATTTCATTGCGCAGGAGATGAATCGCGAAGCAAATACGATTTTGTCTAAAGCGAATGATATCGAGGTTTCCAATCATGCGATCAGTCTGAAGACAGAGATTGAGAAGATCAGAGAGCAGATACAGAATATAGAATAGAGTAAAAGAGGGCAGGATCATGAATAAGAAAGGTATTTTAATTGTCGTATCCGGATTCTCAGGAGCCGGAAAAGGTACATTGATGAAAGAATTAATGAGAAAATATCCGGAGAATTATGCTTTATCCATCTCTGCGACAACAAGAGGTCCACGTGACGGGGGGGAAGTAGATGGCAGAGAATATTTCTTCCTTTCCAGGGAGAAATTTGAAAAAATGATTGCCAATAATGAATTGATAGAGTATGCTAAATATGTGGAAAACTATTATGGCACACCGCGTGCATATGTTGAGAAGATGTTGGATGAAGGGAAAGATGTGATTCTTGAGATTGAGATTCAGGGAGCACTGAAAGTGAAAGAAAAGTTCCCGGATACGCTTCTGATGTTTGTGACACCGCCGAATGCCAGAGAATTGAAGTCCCGTCTGGTAGGAAGAGGGACAGAGACGATGGAGGTTATTGAGTCCAGAATGAACCGTGCCTGTGAAGAGGCAGAGGGAATGAGTGCTTATGACTATCTTGTCGTGAATGATGAACTGGATGATTGTGTTGAAGAGATGCATTCTATTATCCAGGGAGAACACCACAGAAGTTCACGCAATGTGAATTTTATGAATGACATAAAAGAAGAATTGGAAGAGTTGAAAGGAGAAAATTAATATGCTGCATCCATCTTATACTGACTTGATGAAAGTAGTTAACAAAGACGTTGAAGAGGGAGATTCTAAGGTTGTAAACAGCCGTTATTCTATCGTAATGGCTACATCTAAGCGTGCAAGACAGCTGATCGCCGGAGAACTTCCGCTTGTACCTGTGAAAGACGGACAGAAGCCGCTTTCCATTGCAATCGAAGAACTGAATGAAGGTGAGCTTAAGATCTTACCTGAGGACACTGACGAAGAGTAGAATCAGAACAGTAACGGAGCAGATGCAGAAAAGTGCAATCTGCTCTTTTGACGTTGTTGTTGAACGTTTTGTACATGCATGGAATGTATGAAATGATGCACAGAAGGTGAGATTTATTTATATTTTTTAGAGAGGATGACCAGGAGGTTTTACTAATATATGAAGATACTTTTTATATCCTTAGGATGTGATAAAAATCTGGTGGATACAGAAGTAATGCTTGGAATGCTTGCTTCAAGAGGTTACGAGATGACGAATGATGAACAGGAGGCTGATATTATTGTGATCAACACCTGTTGTTTTATCCATGATGCGAAAGAGGAAAGCATCCAGAATATTCTTGAGATGGCAGAATATAAGAAGAATGGCAGTGCAAAGGCATTGATCGTTACAGGATGTATGGCAGAGCGTTATCGTCAGGAGATTCTTGATGAGATTCCGGAGGTAGATGAAGTTCTTGGAACAACTGCATATGATCGCATTCTGGATGCGGTAGATGCGGCACTTGCCGGACAGCATGAAGTTATGACAGCTGACCTTGATGCTCTTCCATTACCGGAGACGAAGCGTCTTGTAACAACAGGAGGACATTTTGCATATCTGAAGATCGCAGAAGGATGTGACAAACATTGTACGTACTGCATCATTCCGAAAATCCGTGGAAACTTTAGAAGTGTACCGATGGAACGCCTTCTGAAAGAAGCACAGGATCTGGCAGAGCAGGGCGTAAAAGAATTGATTCTTGTTGCTCAGGAGACAACGCTTTATGGAAAAGATCTTTATGGAGAGAAATCTCTTCCAAAGCTGCTCCGTGAACTTTGCAAGATCAGTGGAATCCGTTGGATCCGTATTTTATATTGTTATCCGGAGGAAATCACAGATGAACTGATCCAGGTAATGAAAGAAGAACCGAAAATCTGTCATTATCTTGATCTCCCAATCCAGCATGCGAATGATACCATCTTGAAGAGAATGGGACGCAGAACTTCAAAACAGGAGCTGATCGACATTGTGCAGAAGCTTCGTAAGGAAATTCCGGATATCTGTCTTAGAACAACACTGATCACAGGATTTCCGGGAGAGACGCAGGAGCAGCATGAAGAGGTGATGGAATTCATTGACACACTTGAGTTTGATCGTCTTGGAGCATTTACGTATTCTCCGGAGGAAGATACACCGGCAGCCACATTCGAAGATCAGATTGATGAAGAAGTGAAAGAGAATCGTCAGGCAGATATCATGGAACTTCAGCAGGAAATTGCATTCGATAAAGCGGAAGACATGATTGGAAGAGAAGTTCTTGTCATGATCGAAGGTAAAGTCGCAGATGAGAATGCTACGTTGGAAGAACTTATCGTGATGCACCGAATGTAGACGGCCTGATCTTTATCAATACTGACGTAGAATTGATTTCCGGAGATTTTGCAAAGGTTAAAGTGACCGGAGCATTAGATTATGATTTGATAGGAGAGTTGATGTAGTATGAATTTACCAAATAAATTAACAGTATTACGTGTGATTATGGTTCCGTTTTTTGTTTTCTTTATGTTGACAGATGTAGGCGGAGCTGCGAATAAATGGATCGCACTTGTACTTTTTATTGTTGCAAGTCTGACAGATATGCTGGATGGTAAGATTGCAAGAAAATACAATCTTGTAACAAATTTTGGAAAGTTTATGGATCCGCTGGCAGATAAACTTCTTGTCTGCTCAGCAATGATCTGTCTGATTCCTTCAGGAAAACTTCCGACAGCAGTTGTTATTGTTATTATTGCAAGAGAGTTTATTATCAGTGGTTTCCGTCTGGTAGCATCTGATAATGGCGTTGTTATCGCAGCAAATTACTGGGGAAAATTCAAGACAGTATCCCAGATGGCAATGATCATTGTTCTGATTGCTGATTTTGGCGGTGTATTCGACATGGTTGGAACAGTACTGATCTGGATTGCCACAGCACTTACTGTGATTTCTCTGGTAGACTATGTGTGGGCAAACAGAGAGGTTCTTACAAAGGGAGGCATGTAAGAGATGTATCTGGAGTGGTTTTTTAAAGAGAAAGCTGCAGGTGAGAAAAGTCTGGAAGAAGTTGTAGTAGATCTTCTTGCAGAGCGTAAACTTCATGTGACAACAGCAGAATCCTGTACAGGTGGATTGATTGCAGGAACGTTAGTCAATGTGGCAGGAGCATCAGATGTGCTGAACGAGGGATACGTTACGTATTCGAATGAGGCAAAGGAACGTCTAATTCACGTTTCTCATGAGACACTTGAAACTTACGGTGCCGTGAGTGAACAGACAGCGCATGAGATGCTGAGGGTGCTGCAAAGGCTGCGAATGCGGATGCGGCACTAAGTGCAACAGGAATTGCAGGGCCTGGAGGTGGAACAGAAGAAAAGCCGGTTGGTCTTGTATATATTGGGTGTTATCTGAATGGGAAGACGACAGTGAAAGAGTGTCGTTGGAATGGAAGCCGGATGGAGAACAGATTGGATACTGTGAAAGCAGCATTGGAGATGCTGAAGGAACGTCTGGTGGAAGAGATGTCGGTGTAATAAGAAAAGATTAAGTTGAAGCAGTAACTGTTTCCAAAAGGATACAGAAGCTGCTTTTCTTATACATAAATTTGTCAAGTGTCATATTTATATAATTCTTTCCCTCAGATGGTGAAAATCTTGTCAAAGTTGTGATTGACGAATGCGACAAATTGTGCGAAAATAAATACATATGGTGCAGGGAGAAAGAGTTTGTGGCAGGTGACAAATCAACTTCTCACCGCGCAGACAGTTCAGTGTTAAAAAATAATGCAGAGCTGTCAGTTTTTGTGCGAAAAAAATAGTGTACCGTATACGAAGAAAATCATACATATTGAAAGGAGTATTAACATGATTTATTCACACGAAGTAGAAATGATGTGTCCGGTAGCCCAGGGCGTAAACCATGGCGCAGCTCCAATTCCAGAAGAAGCTAAATGGGTAAAGGCAAAAGAAATCAAAGATATCTCCGGACTTACACACGGTGTAGGCTGGTGTGCTCCACAGCAGGGTACTTGTAAGCTCACACTGAACGTAAAAGACGGAATCATCCAGGAGGCACTTGTTGAGACAATCGGATGTTCAGGAATGACACATTCCGCAGCTATGGCTTCTGAGATCCTTCCGGGAAGAACACTTCTTGAAGCTCTGAATACAGACCTTGTATGTGATGCTATCAACACAGCTATGAGAGAACTGTTCCTTCAGATTGTTTACGGAAGAACTCAGAGTGCATTCTCAGAGGACGGACTTCCGATAGGAGCAGGACTTGAGGACCTTGGAAAAGGACTTCGTTCACAGGTTGGTACAATGTACGGAACACTGAAAAAAGGACCTCGTTATCTTGAGATGACAGATGGTTATGTAACAGGAATCGCACTGAACGAAGATGACGAGATCATCGGATATCAGTTTGTAAACTTCGGTAAGATGATGGACTTCATCAAAGCTGGAGACGAGCCGGCTGTAGCGCTTGAGAAAGCAAAAGGACAGTACGGACGTGTTGACGATGCTGTTAAGATCATTGACCCAAGAAAAGAGTAAGGAGGACTATTTCAATGGCATTATTTGAATCATATGAAAGAAGAGAAAAACAGATTCTTGCAAAACTCGCTGAGTATGGAATCAACTCCATCGAAGAAGCTGCAGAAGTAACTAAAGCAGCTGGTCTTGACGTTTACAAGATGGTTGAAGGAATTCAGCCAATCTGTTTCGAGAACGCTAAGTGGGCTTACACAGTAGGTGCTGCTATCGCAATCAAAAAGGGATGTACAAAGGCAGCTGATGCAGCAGCAGCAATCGGAGAAGGACTTCAGTCTTTCTGTATTCCGGGATCTGTTGCAGATCAGAGAAAAGTTGGTCTTGGACATGGTAACCTTGGAAAAATGCTTCTTGAAGAAGATACAGAGTGCTTCGCATTCCTGGCTGGACACGAGTCATTCGCAGCAGCTGAGGGTGCTATCGGTATCGCTGAGAAAGCAAACAAAGTTCGTAAAAAACCTCTGCGTGTTATCCTGAACGGTCTTGGAAAAGACGCTGCTCAGATCATCGCACGTATCAACGGATTTACATATGTTGAGACAGAGCTTGACTATCACACAGGAGAACTGAAAGAAGTATTCCGTAAAGCATACTCTGAAGGACTTCGTGCGAAAGTTAACTGCTACGGAGCTAACGACGTAGTAGAAGGTGTTAAGATCATGTGGAAAGAGAATGTAGACGTATCTATCACAGGTAACTCTACAAACCCTACAAGATTCCAGCACCCAGTAGCAGGAACATATAAGAAAGAGCGTATCGAAGCTGGAAAGAAATACTTCTCAGTTGCTTCAGGTGGTGGTACAGGACGTACACTTCACCCAGACAACATGGCAGCTGGACCGGCTTCTTACGGAATGACAGATACAATGGGACGTATGCACTCTGATGCACAGTTCGCTGGATCTTCATCTGTACCGGCTCACGTTGAGATGATGGGACTTATCGGAGCAGGAAACAACCCGATGGTTGGTATGACTGTTGCTGTAGCAGTTGCTGTAGAAGAAGCTGCAAAGGCTGGTAAATTCTAAGAATCCCAGTAAAATCAAAGGTTGAAAATAGACAATGTTCGCAATTCAAAGTGTTCATTGTCTATTTTTTATTTTTCCTAAAAATGTGTTCATAGCTACATGTATGAAATGAAGAGCAACAAAAATATAATCCGTAAATATTTTAATCCATAAATATTACCCACAAAAAACTGTCTTATTTCAAGATAGTTTGTTATAATAATTAAAACAATGAGTTATATAGGATAATAAAGGAATATAAGAATTAATGATTACGAACAGTATTCATTTTCAGAAATAGTTAAAGTTTGAATATATGACGATTTTGAAATTAATTTTACTACAATCTAGAAAAAACGAGGCATCACACATGAAGATAAAGATGGTAGACATTGCAAGGCATCTCGGAGTTTCCAAAGCGACAGTTTCGCTTGCGGTGAACGGAAAGCCGGGAGTCAATGAAGAAACCAGAAGAATGGTTTTGGAATGTCTGGAAGAAATGAAGAAGAATAACGGAGTAATTCCGGTAAAAGAGAATATTGTTACAGTGTCTGGCCATCCGGTGAATCAGATGATCAAAATAGTGATCGTTAATCACAGCAAAGGTGCTGCGTGTAATTCAGAAACAGATCTCTGGTCAGATGTATTTGCTACATTTGATTCTGAAGCAAGAAGACTTGGATATCTTTATGGAGTGACGTATTTAAATGATGACATTGCGCAAACAGAAGCAGTAATTACGGAATGTAATATGGATTTTGTGGCAGGCGTTCTTCTTTTTGGAACCGAATTAAAAGAAGAAGATCAAAACCTGCTTGAAAGAATCAAAAAACCATTGGTTCTTTATGACTGTGAACTTCCAAATAGTCGGTATAGCAGCGTATGTGCAGACAATAGACAAATGCTAAAAAGTGCTGTGGATTATCTGTACAAGGAAGGTGCATCAGATATTTATTATTTCTGCACAGGGAAAGATAATTATAATTATCGAGTTCGTAAAGAAGCATTTTTAAATACAAAGTCTAACGAAGATACTGCATCTGCAAAACATATTCTTGATCTTGGAGATGAAATTCCAAAGATAACGGAGACTTTGTTAGACTGGTTGAGAAAAAATCCGCTTCCGCAAGGAATTTTATTTGAAAATCAACAGATTTCAATCGGTGCGTTGACGGCGCTTCGAAAGTATGGAGTGAACATCCCACAGGAAGTGAAAGTTGTCGGATTTGGTATGATTCCTGACTATATATATCAGGATCTAAAGTTGGTACAAATAAGGATATCTGAAATAGAAGGTGTTCTTCTTACAATGGATTTACTGGATAAAAAGATTCGTCAGTATTCAATGTCTAAAGTTAAGATATACACAGAAGCAGAAATGATTATAAGTTAAAATAATCGTAAGACAAAAGAACAAGATGAACAAAAAGAGTTTTTGGATTGTGTGAAAATTCACAAGATTCAGAAACTCTTTTTGATTATTTGCATAATCATATTGATTTGTAAGAGAATTAGTTATAAAAATCATACAAATACAACACCATAATTATTAAAAAACTGGTATAATATAATAGTGAAAAATTTATCAATTTCAATCTGCAGCGAGATGATAAAAGAACGGGAAAAGAAAACAAATTGGAGGAACAGAAGATGAATGAATATTTTCCACATTTATTTGAACCAATTAAGATTGGAAAGACAACGGTAAAGAACAGAATCTTTATGCCGCCGATTTCCACAAACATGGCAGATAAAGGCTATGTGACAGATGCGCTGGTTGAGCATTATTCAGCCAGAGCGAAGGGCGGAGTTGGACTGATTGTTACAGAAGTTACGACAGTAGAGCCGGTATATACATACTTGCCGGGAGATATGTCAATCTATGATGACTCTTATATTCCGGGATGGAAGAAACTGGTAGATGCAGTACATCAGTATGATACGAAGATTTTAGCACAGCTATTTCATCCGGCTTATATGGCATTTCCAATTCCGGGAACACCTCAGCTGATTGCACCGTCCAATGTTGGTCCTTATTATGCAAAATCAGCACCGAGAGCAGTAACAGTAGAAGAACTGCATGTACTTGTTCAGCAGTTTGGAGAGCTGCACGCCGTTTTCAGATCGCAGGCGGAGACGGAGTTGAGATTCAGTGTGCACATGCGCATGGACTGCTCGGTGGATTCCTTACACCACTTTATAATAAGAGAACAGATGAGTACGGCGGAGACATTAACGGACGTCTCAGACTGACACTTGAAGTAATTGCAAAGATCCGTGAACTTTGTGGTGATGATTTCATTATTGATGTTCGTATTTCAGGAGATGAGTACAGTGAAGGTGGTCTGACACTGAACGACATGATCTATGTATCCAAACAGCTTGAGAAAACAGGTGTTGATTTCATCCATGTTTCCGGAGGAAATACAATCAAGAGAGGAAGTTCCATGCCTGCACCTGGTACATCACCGGCACCGCATGCACACGCAAGTGAGGAGATCAGAAAGCATGTGAACATTCCGGTATCTACAGTTGCAAGAATCAATGAACCATGGGTGGCGGAAGAACTTATCGCAAACGGAAAGACAGATATCTGTATGATCGGTCGTCCGAACCTATGTGACAGTGAATTTGTTAATAAAGCTGCAGAAGGAAAAACAGATGATATCCGTCCATGTATCGGATGTGGACGCTGCCTGACAGGAATTATGTTTGGTAATCCGATCAGCTGTACAGTGAATCCATCTGTAGAGTCTGACGAGATCAAAGAAGCAGATGAGAAGAAGAAAGTTCTTGTGATCGGTGCAGGTCCGGCAGGAATGGAAACAGCTTACGTTGCTAAGAAACGCGGACATGAAGTTATTCTCTGCGAAAAAAGCGGAGAGTTCGGAGGTCTTTTAAGACTTGCAGCAGTCCCAATCGCTAAGCAGGAACTTTGTAAAGTGATTAAATTCATGGCACGTCGTCTGAGAAATGAAGGAATTGAAGTTCGTATGAACTGCGAAGTAACACCGGAAATGCTTGCGGGAGAATTTAAGGATTATGAGGTTGTCTGTTCTACAGGAGCAGTTCCGAAAGAAATCCCTCCATTCAAAGTATTTAAGCAGACAATGACAGCAGATGATGTACTTGCAGGAAGAAAATATCCGGGAAGAAAGATTGTTATTCTTGGTGGTGGATCTGTTGGATGTGAGACAGCAGACTATCTTGCACCACTGATTGATGATATGTTCCCTGCAAACCGTGACATTACAGTGATCGAGATGACAGCGTCACTGATGCCGGGAGAAGGCGGAGCAGCTAAGAGCCAGCTGACAATGAGACTCAAGAGAAAAGGTGTGAAGATTGAATTGAACAGTCAGGTGACGAAGGTTGATGAGACTACGATCACTTATGAGAAAGACGGACAGGAATATCATATCACAGATGCGGATACACTGATCTTTGCAGTCGGTTATGCACCGAACAAGGTAGAGACTACAGAAGAGAGAGTTCATTTTATCGGAGACTGTGACAAAGTCGGAACTTTGAAAGATGCAATTGCTGCAGGACATAAACTGGCAGAAGAACTGTAATTGAAAAAAGGAGAAAAAAGATGGGGGGGAATAAATTATCAGAACCAATTAAAGTTGGAAATCTTACTTTTAAAAATAGAATCATGTTTCCACCACTCACAACAGGATATGAAGAAAGAGACGGATCGATTGGGGGGGAGAGAAGCCTGAATTTCTATGAAAGACTTGCGAAAGGTGGAGCAGCATATGTTGTTATCGGAGATGTAGCTCCTGTAAGAACAGCTTCACCGACACCAAAGCTTTATGATGACAGCCAGATTCCGGTATATAAAAATCTGGCAGACACATTACATAAGTATGACTGTAAGCTTGCACTTCAGTTATTCCATCCGGAGTATGATGTTCCTGGAGTTGGACGCATGATCATGGAGGCAGGTATTGCAAGACAGGCTGCGGCAAAAGCACAGGCAGAGGGAAACGCAGAAGAAGCAAAGAAACAGATGGAAGAATGCGACAGACTTACGAAAGGCGCTTATGCAAAACTTCATCATGATATGCAGCATTTTGTAACAGAGGCAACGGTTGAACAGTTAGAAGATATTAAAAACAGTATCGCTGCATGTGCAGCAAAGGCGCAGAAAGCAGGAATCGATGCGATTGAAGTACATGGAGATCGTCTTCTTGGTTCCCTTTGCTCAAAAATTCTGAATCACAGAGAAGATCAGTACGGGGGGGGAAGTCTTGAGAACCGTACAAGATATGCACTCGAAGTAGTAGCAGCAATTAAAGAAGCAGCACCGGATCTTATGATCGAGTACAAGTTGCCAATCATCACCGTAAATCCAGATGGAACACTTCGTGGAAAAGGTGGACTTGAGGCAGAAGAAGGAATCCGTTTTGCCAAGATGCTTGAAGAGGCAGGAATCGATATGATCCAGGTTGCTCAGGCGAACCATACAGGAAATATGGGAGATACAATCCCGCCAATGGGAGATGTTCCATATAACTGGACACTTCCGGTAGCCAGAGAAGTGAAAAAACTGGTATCCGTTCCGGTTGCAACAGTTGGTCGTGTTGTCAGCTTAGAAGCAGGAGAGAAGATCCTCGAAGACGGAGATGCCGATATCGTAGCTTATGGACGTTCCATGCTTGCAGATGCAGATATTGCCAATAAAGCTATATCCGGAGAGTGCATCAGAGAATGCTTGAACTGTAATAAAGGATGCGTAGATGCAATTCAGGGACGTAAATACATTTCCTGCGTATTAAATGCAGAGAACGGAAACGAAGGAACTATATTTATCAAACCTGCAGACGAGAAGAAAAAGGTTGCAGTTGTAGGTGCCGGAATCGCCGGACTTGAGGCAGCAAGAGTTGCAGCAAAACGTGGACATGAAGTAACCGTATTTGAGAAATCAGATAAGATTGGTGGACAGATTCATTTGGCAGCAGTTCCGCCAAGAAAGAGCGAGATTTTAAGATCTATTGAATATTATGAGAAGATTCTCCCGGAACTCTCTGTGGATGTGAAATTAAATACAGAAGCAGATTGTGAAGAGCTGAATAAGTTTGATCATGTAATTCTTGCTATCGGTGCGCATAACATGGATCTTCCAATGTCTGTTACAGACAGCAATGTTGTTTCTGCCTGGGATGTTCTTGTAGGATGCGAAGTGAGTGGAGCATGTGCAGTACTTGGCGGAGGATTAGTTGGAACTGAAACAGCAGAATTCCTTGCACAGAAAGGTCTCAAAGTAAGCATTGTCGAGATGCTGGATCAGATTGCAACAGGAGAATCCGAGACAGTAATGCCACTGATCAAAAAAGACTTTGAAGAACACGATGTAAAAGAGTATGTGAATACAAGAGTGAATTCCATCGAGAATAATGTGATTCATGCTGTGAATACAAAAGACGAGTCAGAGGTTACAATTGAAGCTGATACAATTGTGAATGCACTTGGGTCTAAGAAGAATCTCTTCGACGACAGTAAGCTGACAGTTCCATTTGTATATGTTGGAGACTGTAGCGGTGAGAGAACAGCAGATATCTCAGCAGCAATCCGCAGCGGATATCAGGCTGGAAATGAAATCTGAGAATTTTTAAATTTTATTCAGTGAGAAAATAAGTAAAATACAGGGTGGTGCTGTAAACAGAAAATCTGTAGACAGTATCACCCTGTTTCAGTTATAATAAAATAAAATTTTTGTTATAAAAAATGAAAATGGAGCAAGGCTATGATAAACAAAGAACTATTTTATAAAGTAACATTAATTGATTGTAACGGAAAAGAATTGGAAGTTGCTAAATTTCTGCAGATTTTAACAGGAATGGAAAAAACAGAAACAAGAAGAATTGTAGCAAGTTTGCCGTGTGTTTTGTATGAAGAGCTTGACGGAGAGGCGTGTTCTTATATTGAGGAGGCACTGGATTTCTATACAGCAAAATATAAGTTTGAACCAGTCGGTGATGAAAAAGAAGTGTATGAAGTAGAGCCATCGGTGTATCCTTCAAAACAGGTGATCGCGCTTGGAAGTATGGTTGATTACATCGGAAAGAGGTCAGAGTTTGTAAGCATCGCGAGAAAATATGATTTCCCGAAGAATGTGAGTCTGAATGATACGCCTTTCCTGGTAAAAGACGGTTTGGCAGAGGGGGGGCAGGCAGTGAACCTTCGGCAGGATCTTCGCAATATGGGAATGTTTGCATTGATCATGAGAAGCGGAGCAGAAGTTCAGCAGGTGAAGAAAAGAGGATTTTTTACGGGGCTATTTGCACGTTGAGATGAATAAAAGGGTTGTTTGATACAGACAGCTGTGAGTAGTGATTATATAGCCGATTTCTTACAGAAAATTCAATTGGATTTTATTGACACTTTTGTAGATAAGGACTACAATATCTTTAGATTGTTAATTTAATAACATACAAATAAAGAGTTTAGGAGGCAGACAAAAATGGCAAATATTTTATGTAGTCCGAGCAAATATGTTCAAGGTGCAGGTGAGATGAAAAAGCTGGGTGAATATGCTCAGAAGTATGGTAAAAAAGCACTTGTACTGATCACAGAGTCGGGGTATAAACGTATTGAAGACGTTCTCAAAGTTGGATTTGAAGGATATGATATTGAACCAGTGTATGAGTATTTCAACAGAGAATGTAGCAAGACAGAAATTAATCGTTTGGTAGCCGTTATGAATGAAAAGGGCTGTGATGTTGTTATTGGTATTGGCGGAGGAAAGATCCTTGATACTGCGAAAGCAGTTGCTTATTACAAAGAAGTGCCGGTACTGATCTGTCCGACAATTGCATCTACAGATGCGCCATGCAGTGCACTTTCTGTTATTTATACTGATGAAGGCGTATTCGAAGAATACTTATTCCTCCCAGCTAATCCAAACATGGTTCTGATGGACACAGAAATCATTGCAAAATCACCAGTCAGACTGACAGTTTCCGGAATGGGTGATGCACTTGCAACTTATTTTGAAGCAAGAGCCTGTCAGGCTAGCGAAGCAACAACTTGTGCTGGTGGAAATGTTACTATGGCAGCGATGTCACTCGCAAAACTGTGCTTTGATACATTGATGAATGAAGGTGTGAAGGCAAAACTTGCTCTGGAAGCAGGAGCCTGCACAAAAGCTGTTGAGAAGGTAATTGAAGCTAATACATTGCTTAGTGGAATCGGATTTGAGAGTGGCGGTCTTGCAGGAGCACATGCAATCCATAATGGATTCACAGTTTTGGACGAGTGTCATCATATGTATCATGGAGAGAAAGTTGCATTTGGAACAATCACACAGCTTGTTCTGGAAGACATTCCGGCAGAAGAACTGGAAGACATTATAGATTGGTGCATTGAACTGGGACTTCCTGTTACATTAAAAGAACTTGGTATCACAGAAGTGACAGACGAGAAGCTTATGGCAGTTGCGACAGCAGCCTGTGCAGAGAATGATACACTTCATAACATGCCATTTGAGGTGACACCTGAGACTGTATGCGCAGCAATTAAGGCAGCAGATGCTTACGGAAGATATTTCCTGGGAGAATAGAATATGGGAAATAGGATACCATTTCGTTAAAATAGAAAAACCAATTTGACAAACTGATTTTCTGTGGTATAATTTTCATGCTGTGAAAAACAGCCGACAGTTCATTTGTACCTTCCTGTCGAAAAACAAAACCAGGGCTAGTTAAGAAGATTCTAGGCTCTGCGTGCAAAGAAGTACGCAGAGCTTTTTATATTCAGGAAATACTTTCCCATATATATAAAACGCTCCGCTTAGGATACACAGCTCTTAAAAGGTACATACATTTCACATACAGGAGAGTTGAAATATGTATTATTTGCAAACAAAAGCCAGTTTTGACGCAGCGCATTTTTTATGGAAATACGAAGGAAAATGTAAAAATATCCACGGACATCGTTGGAATGTTGTTGCAAAAATCAAAAGTCAGGAGCTGGAGCAAGAAGGACAGACACGGGGAATGGTAGTGGACTTTGGTAATTTGAAAAAGGATCTGAAAAAACTTTGCGATTCCTTTGATCATAGTCTGATTTACGAGACAGGATCACTGAAAGCAGAAACAGTAGCTGCACTTCAGAATGAGGACTTTCATTTGGAGAAAGTTTCCTTTCGTCCCACAGCAGAAAATTTTGCATATTATTTCTACAAGGAATTAACGGAATTGGGATATGAGGTTCATTGTGTGGAAGTATATGAGACACCGAATAATTGTGCGGTTTATGAGGAAGAGTAGATGAAAGTAGTAGAAAAATTCACCAGTATTAATGGGGGGGAAGGCACACGGGCAGGAGAATTGGCAGTCTTTGTTCGTTTCAAAGGATGCAATCTGCGTTGTAGCTATTGTGATACTATGTGGGCCAATGAACCGGATTGCCCATATGAAGAGGAAACCCCGGAAGAGATTTTAAATTATGTTTTAGGAACCGGAATTCGCAATGTGACACTTACAGGTGGAGAACCGTTACTGCAAAAAGACATCAGAGAATTGATTCACCTTCTTTTACAAGCCGGTTTACAGGTCGAAATTGAGACAAATGGCGCAGTTGATTTATCTGCATTTTGTGAAGAACGACCGGTATTTACAATGGATTATAAGTTACCGTCAAGCGGGTGCGAAGAATATATGATAACAGAGAACATGGAACTGCTAGGAAAGGATGATACTGTAAAGTTTGTATGTGGCAGCCAGAAAGATCTGTTAAAAGCACTGGACGTGATTCAGACTTATAATCTGACAAACAGGTGTCATGTGTATCTTAGTCCTGTTTTTGGATCCATAGAACCAGTGCAGATCGTAGAATTTATGCTGAAACATCGGTTAAATGGTGTGCGTCTGCAGATTCAGATGCATAAAGTAATCTGGGATCCAAATGAACGGGGCGTATAAATAAGTAGTGAGGTGATGGAGATGAAAGCATTAGTTCTCTTTAGTGGAGGAATTGATTCAACAACGGCATTAGGACTGGCAATCAAAAAGTACGGGAAAGACCAGGTGATTGCACTCTCGGTTTCCTATGGACAGAAGCACGATAAAGAAATCAGGGCTGCAATAGCAGTTGCCGAATATTATGGCGTGGAGCATCTGTTCCTGGATTTAAGCAAGATATTTCAATATAGCAACTGTTCACTGCTTCAACAGTCCACGGAAGAAATTCCGGAGGAGAGTTACGCAGAGCAGATTTCAAAAACAAATGGCGATAAGCCTGTAAGCACATACGTACCGTTCCGAAATGGGTTATTTCTTTCTTCGGCAGCAAGTATCGCACTGAGCAAGGAATGTGGAGTGATTTATTATGGAGCTCATGCAGATGATTCTGCCGGTTTTGCTTATCCGGATTGCTCACCTGTATTCAATCAGGCGATGAATGAAGCAATCTGGGAAGGCTCCGGACATCAGCTGAAAATAGAAGCTCCTTTTGTAAATGTATCCAAAGCCGAAGTAGTACGGATTGGATTAGAACTGGGAGTTCCGTATGAATTGACATGGTCCTGTTACGAAGGTGGAGAGAAGCCTTGCGGAAAATGCGGAACATGCATTGATCGCGCAGCAGCATTTCAGGCGAATCACGTAGAAGACCCTGCGTTGAGATAGAGGAGGAAGCAATGAGAGAAAAAGAAAATTTAACATTATTGGGAAATCAGCAAACAGAATATCGTATGGATTATGATCCGTCTGTATTGGAGGCATTTCAGAATAAACATCCTGAAAACGATTACTTCGTCAAGTTCAACTGTCCGGAATTCACAAGTCTGTGCCCAATCACCGGACAGCCAGATTTTGCAACGATCACGATTTCCTATGTTCCGGACGAACGTCTTGTGGAGAGTAAATCCTTGAAATTGTATTTGTTCTCATTCCGAAACCATGGAGATTTTCATGAAGATGTGATCAATATAATTATGAAAGATCTTGTCAAGCTTCTTGAACCAAAATATATAGAAGTCTGGGGGAAAATTCCTTCCACGTGGAGGTTTGTCCATCGATCCGTATTGTAATTATGGAAAGCCAGGTACCAACTGGGAGCAGGTTGCCTGGAATCGTATGAGTAATCATGATATGTTTCCGGAGAAAATTGATAATCGATAAGATAACGGAGCAGAGGAAACGTGCTTTGCTGATATCAGTTACAGGAGCACATGTTATATTAATGACAGGACGAAAAACCTTGATTTACAAGGAGTTCGGGCCTGTCTTTTCTATTTCATAAAAACATATGGGCGAAAATATGATGAGAGGTGAGACGGTAGTTGATTGACAACATAGCATATATCTGGTACTATCAAGTAACGCAATGCGTTATTTAAATGGGAGGGTTCAATCATGAGCAGAGGAAAAGAAGTAAAAGAATTAAGAGAAAAAATGGGAATGAACAGACGTGAATTTAGTGACTACTATGGGATTCCGTATCGTACCGTTCAAGATTGGGAAGCAGAGAAAAGAGAACTTCCAGAATATCTGTTACGTTTATTAAAGTATAGAGCAGAAACGGAATGTCGAATAAAACGAATGGATGATTAGGACTGAATATTATTTTTTTAATAATAAATAACGCATTGCGTGTATTCGAGTGAAGCAGAAGGAGGTAGACGTGGAAAGAAAAGTAAATGTAATCGAGGATATAGATGGAAAGAAAACGGTATTTATTCATGACATCATATTCAAAGGGAAAAGATCTGTAAAATGGGAGGATGTTGAAAAATATCTAAAACAATATGTAGGAGATATCTACACAATTGATGACAGCAATGATGCAGTTTATATTGGAACAGATTTACCGGATGAGTATACTCATTCAAATTATACACATATTTTAAAAAGGAGCAAATGCGAAGGCAAAAGCTAATGCCGCACAGGGATTACCAGAATTGATTGAAATTGCAGCCGGAAAGAAATTTACTGAAAATTATAAAGAAAAACATACTATAGATGCAATGTATGGTTGGTATCGTTATGAGTCAAGATTTGCTTTGCCAGTGTTTAATGAAGTTGGGGGGGAAATTGAAAGATATAATGTTTTTAATGTAATAATGGTTATTCGACATGCAAAAGATGGTAAAATGTATCTGTATGATATAATGAACATAAAAAAGAAACGAGCACCCTTTTCCAGTCCGAAGACATTACTCAGTAAAAAACCCATTTCTTAGCTACGATTGTACCCCCCCATAGTAGCAAAAAGTCAATAAAAAGAAACGAATATATTTTGGAAATCATTTCACAATTAAATAATCTACCCATTCTAATCCATGCACTTTATTTCCACAGATAAACGTATGTATGATATAATTTGAGTTAGTACGTTAAATGATATTGTTGAAATTATAAACGATTACAGTGGAGGTGATTCAGATGGCAGTAAAGGCTAATCACGATATTTCTTCAGGTTTAGATACGGCTTTTATTAATTCAGCAATCAACTCAAATTTGGCATATAGGCCTGAGTTTGTTTCTAATGACTACACGCAGGGGGGGAAAAAAGTATCTGTTGCAATCGAGCGAGAGCTTCGCCATTGTGATGCTTTTTATATTAGCGTGGCATTTATTACCGAAGGTGGACTGGCACCGTTAAAGCAGGTACTTGCTGAATTACGCGATAAAGGTATACCGGGAAAGATATTAACGACAAGTTATCTGACATTTACAGAACCGAAAGCATTAAAAACTTTAGCGGATCTATCGAATGTTGAAGTGCGAGTATATGATTCTACAGATGAAGGTGCATCTGGGTTTCATACGAAAGGATATATTTTTAAAGAAGAAGAGATTTACCGTTTTATCGTAGGAAGTTCCAATATGACAGCGTCTGCATTTTCAGTGAATAAAGAGTGGAATACGAAACTCGTTTCAACTTCTGATGGTGAACTACTGAAGCAAATGATGACGGAATTTAATGCTCTTTGGAATAGTGAACATACACTTGCAGTAAAAGACTTCATTGAGGATTATGAAGTAAGATATAAACTTATAAAAGAACAGAAGAAAAATGCTGCTAAAGAGCAAATGGTTGATCTTCAAGCATATAAGTTACAGCCGAATAAAATGCAGGCACGATTTGTAAGCAATTTTCGTAAATTATTAGAGAGCAATGAACACAGAGGACTTTTGGTCAGTTCATGTGGTAGCGGAAAAACCTATGCATCTGCCTTTGCACTTAGAGAAACAAAACAGAAAAAAGTGTTGTTTTTGGTGCATAGAGAACAAATTGCAAAACAAGCTTTGAAGAGTTATAAGCGTGTGTTTGGTAGTAATAGAACTTACGGATTATTATCTGGTACAGAAAAGAGTTTTGCACAGGATTATATTTTTTCTACGATGCAAACAATGGCTAAAGCTGAGATTATGCAGAAATTTTCACCGGACCATTTTGATACAATCGTAGTCGATGAAGTGCATAGGGCCGGTGCAAATAGTTATCAGAAAATCATGAGTTATTTCAAGCCTAATTTTTATCTGGGCATGACCGCATCTCCTGAACGTA
This sequence comes from Mediterraneibacter faecis JCM 15917, assembly GCA_001312505.1. Classification (GTDB taxonomy): domain Bacteria; phylum Bacillota; class Clostridia; order Lachnospirales; family Lachnospiraceae; genus Mediterraneibacter; species Mediterraneibacter faecis. Next base: position 539,091 of record BBDW01000001.1, on the reverse strand, counting down.
TGGACGGATTTGATATATTTGCATTGTTTGATCATAATATTGCATATGAAATTCGACTCCAACAAGCATTAGAGCAGAATCTTTTATGTCCTTTCCATTATTATGGAATTACCGATCTGATTATTGACGGCGAGACGATTAATGAAAAAGAGGACTTTAATCAATTAACCTGTTCTGCAAGAGTAGACCATATCTTAAAGCAAGCAAATTATTATGGTTATAATGGAGATCGTGTAAAAGGTTTGATTTTCGTAAGCCGTAGAGATGAGGGGAAAGAATTATCTAGATTATTTAATGAACGCGGATTACGTACATTGTTTTTGTCCGGTGATGATTCACAGGAAAAACGTGAGCGCGCTATTGAACGTTTGGAGCAGGATGACTATGAGGGAGGATTAGATTACATTTTTTCTGTAGATATTATGAATGAGGGTATTGATGCACCACGTGTAAACCAAGTAATTATGCTTCGTCCGACACAGTCACCGGTAATATTTGTTCAGCAGTTGGGACGTGGACTTAGAAAAGCTGATAATAAAGAATACGTTGTAATATTGGATTTTATTGGTAATTACACGAATAATTTTATGATTCCAATTGCTTTGTCGGGTGACCGCAGTTACAATAAAGATTCCATTCGTAGATATGTATCAGAAGGTACGCGCGTGATTCCTGGAGAATCTACAATTCATTTTGACGCGATTTCCAGAGAACGCATCTACATTCTATAGATCAGGCAAGAACCAATGATGTAAAATTACTTAGAGAATCTTTCGATAATTTGAGATATCGTTTGGGAAGAATCCCGACCGTTTTGGATTTTAAGGAGTATGGCTCTATTGATGTGCGTAAATATTTTGAGAAGTTTGGATCTTATTATGCGTTCTTAAAGAAATACTATTCAGATGACTATACTGTTACCTTAAATACGCAAGAAGAGTTAATTATTGAATTCCTTTCTAAGAAAGTTACAAATATGAAGAGGATTCACGAATTATTAGTACTGAAACATTTGATTAATCAAAATCAGAGAATTCTTGCATATATGGAAAAATTGTTGCCTGAACAGTATAAAGCGACTTATTCCAAGATAGTAGAGGAATCCGTTATACGTAATTTAACAAACGAATTTGCGAAAGAAGAGGAACGAAAAAAATATGCTTCTTGTGTATTAATTAAAAAAGTCGATGAAGGATATGAATTGCATCCGGAATTCAAGGCATTGCTGATACGTGATTCTGAATTTTCAAAAATGGTCAAGGAACTTATAGAATATGGTATAGAGACTATTGAAGAAAGATATGCACAACCGTATAAAGATACGAACTTTCAGTTGTATCAAAAGTATACTTATGAAGACGTGTGTAGATTACTGAACTGGAAAAAGAATTTGAATGCGCAAAATATTGGCGGATATTTTTATGATACTGCTACGAAAACGCTTCCAGTCTTTATTAACTATGATAAGACAGAAGATGCGATTGCATATGAAGATCGTTTTATTTCACAGCAGAACTTAATAGCATTATCCAAACATCCAAGAAAAGTAGATTCCAGTGATGCAGATCATTTTTATAAGAGAACTGTAAAGGATCGAGACAATAGAATTTTTCTTTTTGTTCGTAAAAACAAGAATGATAAAGAAGCAAAAGAATTCTACTTTTTAGGCGAAATCTATGCAAAGGGATCTCCAATCCCGATTAAGATGGAAAAAACGAAGGACGATGCATTCGAGATCAATTATACTTTGGATGTACCGGTTCGAGATGATATTTATGAATATATGACAAGTTAGGAGTTTATTTATGAAAACAATACATGTTGTAGCAGCAGTTATTTGCGATTCTTTTAATGAAAAATCAAAGATATTTGCAACAGCTCGAGGCTACGGAGATCTAAAAGGTGGCTGGGAGTTTCCGGGTGGAAAGGTTGAGGCCGGAGAAACACCGCAGGAAGCATTAAAGCGAGAAATCATGGAGGAACTGGATACAGAAATTTCTGTTGGTGAGCTTATTGATACTATCGAATACGACTATCCAACATTCCATCTTTCTATGGATTGTTTCTGGTGTGAAGTTGTCGCAGGACATCTGGAATTGAAAGAAGCGGAAGCTGCAAAATGGCTTACTAAGGATCAATTAGATAGCGTTGCATGGCTTCCGGCGGATGTTACGTTGATTGATAAGATTCGTGATTATATGAAATAGCAAAAAACAAAGGGACAATTTATGGAAGTTACAGTAATTAAATCCCGAAGAAAAACTATAGCTATTCAGGTGAATTCTGATCTTAGTGTCACTGTAAGGGCTCCGTATGGTGTCACAGAGAAATACATTGAGGAATTTCTTAATAAGAATGAAGCTTGGATAAGCAAACAGATGAATGAAATAAAAGTAAAGAAGAAAAGTGTTGAATCGGGAAATGTAGAAAACGTGACACTCGATAAAATCAAGGCACTTGCAGACCAGGCTCTTAAAATAATTCCGGCTAGAGTAGAATATTTCGCAAGAATAATCGGAGTCACTTACGGGAATATAACCATCAGAAATCAGAAAACAAGATGGGGAAGTTGCAGCAGCAAAGGAAATTTGAATTTTAACTGTCTGTTGATGCTTGCGCCTCCTGAGGTGTTGGATTATGTTGTGGTTCATGAATTGTGCCATAGAAAACAGATGAATCATTCGAAAGCATTTTGGTCGGAAGTGGAGAAGGTGTTCCCAGATTATAAAAAGTCAATTAAGTGGCTGAAAGAAGAAGGAAGCCAGATTATGTACATGGTAACAGAACTTGGGAAAATACCGGGGGGGATATTTCAAACATAAAAATGAAGGATCGAAAGAAATGAATCAAAATGAAACACAATGGGATAAACTCCTGAAGATAAAGACAACCGGGCGGGATGACTCTCATTCAGATCAGTATCGATATCCTTATGAACCAACGTCTTATATGGTATTGGAGCGCCTGGCAAACAGTGGACTGATCAGGAAAAATAATACTCTAATTGACTATGGAACCGGAAAAGGGCGGGTATGTTTTTATCTTTCGTATCAAACAAGATGCAAGACAATAGGCGTAGAGTATGATGAACGGATTTATAAAGGAGCAGCAGATAATAAAGAAGTATCCGTTTCCGCATCACGCACGGAGTTTGTATTATGTAGTGCAGAAAATTATGAAGTTCCGTCGGAAGTGGATCGCTGTTACTTTTTTAATCCTTTTTCAGTAGAGATATTGCAGTCAGTTTTAGCGAGGATTTACGAATCTTATTATGAAAATCCGAGAGATATATTATTATTTTTCTATTATCCTTCAGAAGAATATATCAGTATTTTAATGACTCAGGAACAGTTGATTTTTTATGATGAGATTAATACTTCAGATCTGTTTCCGGGTGAGGATAATAGAGAAAAAATCTTGATTTTTCAGGTACTTTAAGAATGCTCAAAGCATATTGAACAGTTATAAAAGAACGTCTGTTCGAAATAATACTTGCATTATCGAACAACTGTTTGTATAATGAAAATATGAATACAGATATTAGGAATAGTAATTATACAACACAGGAAAAGCTACAGATTCTTGCTGACGCAGCAAAATATGACGTTGCATGTACTTCAAGTGGATCCAGCCGGCGGGGGGGAAAGAAAGGAGAGCTCGGCAATGCAGAGGCATGCGGCATTTGTCATAGCTTTGCAGCAGACGGAAGATGTATTTCTCTGCTTAAGATTTTGATGACGAACCATTGTGCTTATGATTGCAAGTATTGTATCAATCGCAGAAGTAATGACGTAAAGCGGGCTACTTTTACTCCGGAAGAAATCTGTGACTTAACAGTAGAGTTTTATAAGCGTAATTATATTGAGGGTCTGTTTTTGAGTTCCGGAATCTTAAGGAATCCGACGTATACGATGGAGAAGATGTGCGAGACATTATTGCTGCTTCGAACAAAATACCATTTTAACGGTTATATTCATATTAAGACGATTCCGGGAGCATCCGACGAGCTACTTGCGGCAGCAGGATATCTTGCGGATCGTATCAGTGTCAACCTTGAATTGCCCACGGAAGAAGGATTGCATACATTGGCTCCAAACAAGACCATGCAGAACATTCTGAATCCTATGGGTAAGGTGCAGAGTACGATTGCATCTCACAGAATGGCAATCGGAAAGTCAGCTTATATGGAGCGAAGTGGCGGGAATAAGTTTTTGAATGCAGGTATTTTTTCTGATGCTTCGAAAAAACATTTTTCTGAGTGCTTGAATGTTCAGAAGAAGGATAAAGCCATTTCTCAGAATCCTCAGATGAATCGATTAGAATCTTATAAAAAATACACGTCACTGGATCATGCACTTACCCGGGAGAATGCGAACCAGTTGGCGCCTCGTGATATGTCGCGATTGAAGCGTAGTTTTGCTCCGGCAGGACAAAGCACGCAGATGATCATTGGTGCGACCGGTGAGAGTGATTATACATTATTGCAGACGACACAGGCATTGTATCAGGGCTTTGATCTGAAGCGTGTCTTCTATTCAGCATACATTCCATTGAACGAAGATAATGTGTTGCCGGAGATAGGAACGCCACCACCACTTTTACGTGAACACAGACTGTATCAGGCTGATTGGCTATTGCGGTTCTATGGATTTCAGGCAGGAGAACTATTATCCTCAGAACAGCCGAATTTTAATGAAATGATTGATCCAAAGTGTGATTGGGCATTACGCCATTTGGAGCAGTTTCCAGTAGAAGTAGAGAAAGCGAGTTATGCAACACTGCTTCGTGTTCCGGGAATCGGACCGAAATCAGCAAGTCGTATCACTTATGCAAGACGTTATGGCAGACTTGATTATGCAAGTCTGAAGAAGATGGGAGTAGTATTAAAGCGTGCGCATTATTTCATCACGTGTGGTGGAAAACAGATGTACCATACTCCTATTGAGGTATCTTATATTACGCGACAACTAATAAGTGTAGACAAGAAAGATCTATGGAACACACAACATGCGAATGAATCATTTACCCAGATGACATTGACAGATTTTGGAGTATGCTGATGAAGATATTTACTTGTAAAGACCGTTTGGAAGATATCATGACCTGTATCTATGATGCATGGTCTGAAGCTTTACTGATTGGTCATGACCAGATACAATTAAAAAAAGAACCTGTATTTCAGCAAACGATATTTGATGAATATATTCATGTAGACCAAGATCTTTCCAAAGCAGAAAAAGTGATTCGCTCGATTCGGAGAGATATTTCGGATGAAGCATATCTGAATATCTATTTGGTGACTTTATCTGTCGAGGAAGATGCACTGCAGGCAATTTATAATTTCCTTCGTGTCGGATTCAAAATTGGAGAGAGTGTACTACAGCAATATGCGGATCCACGTGTGATGCGGATATTAGAATTGCGTCGTAAAGTGTCTAACGAAAGCCATCATTTCAGAGAGTTCGCACGATTTGAACGATTGAATTCAAGTAACGTCTATGTTAGCCATCTGGAGCCAAAAAGTGATGTCATTATGTTGGTTGGCAGACATTTTGCAGACCGCATGCCTTCAGAACAGTGGATGATCATAGATGATAATCGCAAAACAGCTTGTGTTCATCCGAAAGATGGTGAGAACTATCTCCGATATCTGACAGATGAAGAATTTCAGACATTGAGAAAGACAGAAGAGTACGAAGATGAGTATACGGATCTGTGGAAGACATTCTTTCATGCGATTGCAATAGATGAACGAAAGAATTACGTATGTCAGCGTAACTTATTTCCACTGTGGAAGAGAAAACACGCAGTGGAATTCAAAAAATAATCTTTTCTTATATATTCTTACTTGTATCTCATAGTATGGAAACGTATAATGTAAGAAAGATGTGATTGATGGGTGATTCTTTTCTTGATCGGAGGCGATAAAATATGCCATATGATTTATCAAAACCTCTTGTAATAGGGATTAGTTCGAGAGCTTTATTTAATCTTGAACAGGAAAATAAAATATTCGAAGAACAAGGCGTTGAAGCATATGAGGCTTACCAGGTAGCACATGAGAATGAAATTCTTCAGAAGGGTGCTGCTTTCCAATTAATTAAAGCTTTTCTGAAACTGAATAACACAGGGTTAGGAAGACTGGTGGAAGTGATCATTATGTCACGGAACAATGCAAACACATGTCTTCGTATCTTTAATTCTATACAGTATTATGGCTTGGATATTACAAGAGCGACTTTGACAAGTGGAGCGGAAATTGCTCCCTATTTAAAAGCCTTTAAGACAGACTTATTTTTGTCAGCAAATTCTGTTGATGTACAATCGGCTATTAACGATGGAATTGCAGCAGGTCTTATTTTGACTGGAGCGGCACATGCGGATGCAAAGCAAAAGATAGATCAGATCCGCATTGCATTTGATGGAGATGCAGTTCTTTTTTCAGGCGAATCTGAAAAGATTTTTCAGAAGAACGGAATACAGGCATTTGAAGAACATGAGAAAGCGAATGCGAACACGCCGATGGCAAAAGGTCCGTTTGCTAACTTCCTGACAAAGCTGTCTTATGTACAACAGCTGTTTAAAGAAAAGGATATTCAGCCAATCCGAACCGCACTGGTTACTTCTAGAAATGCTCCGGCGCATGAACGCGCAGTCAAAACACTCCGCAACTGGGGGGGTGTATCAATCAATGAAGCGTTCTTCTTAGGCGGTGTCAGCAAGACAGAAGTACTTGCAGCATTTGGAGCGCATATATTCTTTGATGATCAGGATATACATACCGAACCGGCTTCAACGGTTGTTCCGGCAGCTACTGTACCTTATCGTGATGGAGATAATCCAAAAGAATAAGCAACTTTATATTATTTTGAAGATGATGGGGGGAAAACGATGCAGACATATACATATGTTTCAAAAGGAAAATTTGAATTAACAGAAAAACCTAAACCGGTGATTATGCATGAAAGGGATGCGATTGTAAAGGTTACACTTGCCAGTATCTGTTCCAGTGATTTACATATTAAGCATGGAAGTGTTCCGCGCGCAGTTCCGGGGGGGATTACTGTCGGACATGAGATGGTTGGAATTGTTGAAGAAGTTGGCGAAGCTGTAACACATGTGAAACCGGGAGACAGAGTAACGGTAAATGTCGAGACATTTTGTGGTGAATGTTATTTCTGTAAAAAAGGGTATGTCAATAACTGTACGGATCAGAATGGCGGATGGGCTCTTGGGTGTCGTATCGATGGCGGTCAGGCTGAGTATGTGCGTGTACCGTTCGCGGATCAGGGATTAAATAAGATTCCGGATGAAGTTACCGATCGACAGGCATTATTAGTAGGAGATGTACTGGCTACGGGTTACTGGGCAACTCGTATCTCTGAAATCACAGAAGATGATACGGTGTTGATCATCGGTGCAGGACCGACTGGTATCTGTACATTACTTTGTGTTATGCTAAAGCATCCGAAACACATTATTATGTGTGAAAAAGATGAGGAACGTATACATTTTATCAATGAACATTACCCAGATGTACTTACTATTTCTCCGGAAGAATGTGAGACTTTTGTTAAGAATACAAGTGACCACGGCGGTGCAGATGTTGTCCTGGAAGTTGCAGGTGCAGAGTCTACATTTCGTTTAGCCTGGGAATGCGCAAGACCGAATGCGATTGTGACAGTTGTTGCACTTTACGATAAAGCACAAAGCTTACCACTTCCAGACATGTATGGTAAGAATCTCATCTTTAAAACCGGTGGAGTGGATGGATGCGACTGTGAAGAAATATTAAAACTGATTGCTGAAGGAAAAATCAATACCGAACCCCCTTATCACGCATACCTATCCTCTCAGTAAGATTGAAGAGGCTTATGATCTCTTTGAGAATAAGAGAGATGGTGTTATAAAAGTAGCTGTTGAATGTTGAGATAGCACAAGTATTCGAAAAGAGCGAAGTGAAAGTTTATGCTTATTGTAATCTTAATGGATTATGGAAAGCATAATCATAGTCTGATTGGACATTTGTAATTTCATACTCGTAATAATTGGTTTTATATCATAACGCTTTTGCTTTTTATGGCAAGAGCGTTAATTTTTTGCATTATCACAGATTTATTTACGGTTGAAATGTATAAAAATACAAAAAATGACAAAAAAATTGATATAATATATAAATTTTTAGTTACTTTTCCGGCATTCTATGGTACACTAACATAGTATATCAAAAAATGTGGGAGGAGACTCAAAAATGAGCAAAAAAGAAGGAAAAGGGTTAAAGTCTTTTAACAAGGGATTTCAAGTGCCTGACACCTACATCATTATCTTTTTAGTAGTTGTTGTAGCAGCACTTCTGACATTTCTTGTACCAAAGGGATTTTACGAAACACAGGACATTTCATACATGATTAATGGTGTTGAGAAAACCCGTACAGTAATCAAAGACGGAAGTTTCCAGTATCTGACAGATGATGCAGGGAACGTAGTAACAGAAGGAGTAGCACTCTTTAGTGGAGATGGTGGAACAGGATTCTTCAACTATATGTATAACGGAATCGTAAGTAGTTCTGCGATCGAGATTATCGCATTCCTTATGGTAGTAGGTGGTGCATTTGGTATCATGATCCGTACCGGTGCGATCGAATCCGGATTGATTGGATTGATCCGTAAGGCAAAGGGAGCCGAAAAACTGTTGATTCCAGTACTTTTCGTACTGTTTTCTCTTGGTGGAGCAGTTTTCGGAATGGGAGAAGAAGCACTTCCATTTACTATGATTCTTTGTCCATTATTTGTAGCAGTTGGATATGACTCCGTTATTGCAGTTCTTGTTACTTATGTTGCAACACAGATTGGTTTCGGTTCATCCTGGATGAATCCATTCTCTGTAGGTATTGCACAGGGTATTGCAGGGATTGACGTATTCTCAGGAGCAGGATTCCGTATGGTAATGTGGGTTGTATTTACAGCTCTTGGCTGTGGAATGACGATGTTCTATGCGTCAAAGGTTAAAAAGGCTCCGACAATCTCAATCGCATATGAGACGGATGCGTATTTCCGTGAACAGAACGAAAAAACAGGTATTGACGAAGGACATTCCTTTGGTCTTGGACACATTTTAGTTCTTCTGACATTGGCTGCTACCGTAGTCTGGGTGATCTGGGGAGTTATGACTCAGGGATATTACATGCCAGAGATCGCAACACAGTTCTTTATTATGGGAATTGTTTCCGGTGTGATCGGAGTTATCTTTAAGCTGAACGATATGAGATTGAATGATATTGCAACTTCTTTCAAAGATGGAGCAAAAGATCTGATTGGTGCAGCGCTTGTTGTTGCTATGGCTCAGGGTATCATGCAGGTTCTTGGTGGATCTGATCCGACTACACCTACAGTTATCAACACAATTATGTATAATATTTCAAATGCACTGTCAGGAGTATCCGGAGCAGTTGCAGCAGTACTTATGTATCTGTTCCAGTCCGTATTCAACTTTTTCGTTGTATCCGGAACAGGACAGGCTGCAATCACAATGCCGATTATGGCTCCACTGTCAGACCTGTTAGGTGTATCACGTCAGACAGCTGTAGTTGCATTCCAGCTTGGTGATGCATTTACAAACCTGATCGTTCCTACATCAGGATGTCTGATCGGATCTCTTGCAATTGCTAAGATCGAGTGGTCTAACTGGATCAAATTCATGTGGAAATTCCTCGGCGTATTGATGATTGGTGCAATTATTACAGTTCTGATCGCTGTCGGAATTGGATTCTAAAACAGGCATTTGATAATTGAAAGTGATTTAAGATGAAATTAATTCAGAGTATTGATGTTTATGCCCACAGCATCTGGGGGGGAAAAAAGATGTATTGACGATCAATGACAAGATTGTCAAGATTAAAGATGCAGGTTCTATGTCAGCAGACGGATTTCTTTCTGATGCAGAAGTGATCGATGGAGAGGGGTTACTTTTAACTCCGGGATTCATTGATAGTCATGTTCATGTACTCGGAGGCGGTGGCGAAGGTGGATTCGCCAACCGTACTCCAGAAGCAACTATAGAAGGACTTACGAAGTTTGGAGTAACAACAGTTGTTGGCTGCCTTGGAACAGATGGAATCGGTCGTGATATGTGTGCACTGGTTGCAAAGACAAAAGGCTTGAATGAGCAGGGGATGTCTGCATATTGCTATACAGGTAGTTATCAGATTCCGGTCCGCACACTGACGGACAGTATTGTAAAAGACATTATGATGATTCAGGAAATTGTTGGAACAGGAGAAATCGCAATTTCTGATCATCGTTCTTCACAGCCGACTTTTGAAGAATTTGCACGTGTCGTTGCTGATACAAGACTTGGTGGCGTCCTTTCCGGGAAAGCTGGTATTGTAAATGTTCATCTTGGCGACAGTCGAGATGCTTAGATCTTATTGAACGGGTGGTAGATGAGACAGAGATACCGGCTTCTCAAATACTTCCAACACATATCAACCGGAATGAGATGCTTTTCTGTAAGTCAATTGAGTATGCACTGAAGGGTGGAGCAGTAGATTTTACCGGAAATGAAGATATTGACTATTGGGAAACTATCTGTGATGAAGTACGTGTATGCAATGGTATCAAACGTATGTTGGATGCAGGAGTAAATCCTGATCGTATGACAATTTCCTCCGATGGACAGGGAAGCCTTCCGATGTACAGTAGTGATGGTGAATTCCTTGGAATGGGGGGGGTTGGACAGTCCAGCTGCCTTCTGAAAGAAGTAAAGGAATGTGTATTCAAAACAAAAATTCCATTAGAAATAGCTATTTCTACGATTACATCTAATCCGGCAGAGATTCTTCGCCTCAAAGGAAAAGGTAAGATTGAAGAAGGCTATGATGCGGATCTTTGTATTCTTGATCAGGAACTTCAGCTTGTTGAAGTGATTGCAAAAGGCAACACAGTTTATAAAAAGTAAAGTATCTTGATGTCAGAAGCATCAGTCATTCAGTTGGCTGATGCTTTTTTCAACATTAAATTTATTTTTCAAAGCACTTTATGATATAATGGATTCGTAGTCTTTTACAGACATAAGAACGGATATAAGGAGAATGTACTATTGATCAATCAGACAGCAAAGAAAATTTTGAAAGCATTATCTTTTGATGGAGTAGAAGTGGAAGCATTTCGTCATATGGCGGATTTAAAACGACTGGATCCAATGAAGATTTTTTATAAGAAAGTAGACGAGAAAATATATAACGGAAGTCATGCAGTTCCGATTCGAATATTTTTTCCAAGCGAGAAAAGCTTTCGAGAAAGTGAAGAAAAGAAGCATGATATTCAGGATAAAAAATTGCTTTTGTTCATACATGGCGGTGGATGGGTTACAGAAAGTATTGATAATTATGAAAGAATTTGCGCTCGGCTTGCGAATGCAACCGGACAATATGTAGTTGCAGTTGAATACAGACTGGCACCGGAAGATAAATTCCCAGCAGGTCTGGAAGATTGTTATGCTGTTGCAAAAGCGGTATATTCTGGAGATTTTATGTTAAATATAAGACCAGAAAACATTACTTTGATCGGAGACAGTGCTGGGGGAAATCTCTGCGCAGCATTATCTTTGATGGCAAGAGACCGCGGAGAATTTATGCCAAACAGACAGATTCTGATCTATCCGGCTACCTATAATGATTATACAGAGAATTCACCATTTGTATCTGTTAAGGAAAATGGCTCCGATTATCTTTTGACTGCCGGAAAAATGCAGGATTATATTGATCTTTATGCGAGAAATGAGGAGGATAAGAAGAATCCTTATTTTGCACCATATATAGCTGAAGATTTAACGAATCAGCCGGATACATTGATCCTTACATGTGAATTTGATCCACTTCGAGATGAAGGGGGGGAAGCGTATGGGGAACGCTTGAAAGAGGCTGGAAATCATGTGGAGATACATCGGATTAAAGATGCATTACATGGATACTTCGCGTTGGGGATCAAGCAGCTTCATGTACAGGAAAGTTTCACCTATATTAATGAATTTTTGAAAGGGGGGGAAACACAGTGAGTAAGAAAAACGCACGCTGGAGGAAATTAGACAACGCAGCGAAATTATATTCTGCTGCCAGTAACAAAAAAGATACAAGAGTATTTCGATTTTACTGTGAATTAAAAGAAGAAGTAAATCCTAAAGCTTTACAGGAAGCACTGGATCAGACGATAGAAACATTTCCTACGTTTTTAATGGTACTTCGTAAGGGATTATTTTGGCATTATCTTGAACCGTGTAATCTACGGCCGATTGTTAAAGAAGAATATAAAGAGCCATGCAGCAGACTCTATATAAGAGATAAGAAGACCCTACTATTTGAAGTAACTTATTATAAAAAACGAATCAATTTTGAAGTGTTTCATGTGTTGACAGACGGTACAGGGGGGGCAACAGAATTCTTAAAAGAACTGGTAAAGAATTATTTATACCTTGTGCATAAAGAAGAAGGATTAGAACAGATTACATTACTGCCGGAAGATATGACTGTACAAGATCAGGAAGATGACAGTTTCTTAAAATATTATTCAAAAAATCAAAAACGACCGAAAAAAAGAAAACTAAATGCTTTTCAGATACGAAGGAAAAAGAAAGATGGAAATCATCTACATGTCCATGAATCTGTTGTCTCAGTACAGGCAGTATTAAAGCGAAGCAGAGAACTCGGAGTATCCATGACGATCTTTTTGACAGCATTATTTATGATGGCAATAAACGAAGAAATGTCTAAGATGCAGAAGAAAAAGCCGGTTGTGTTAATGGTTCCGGTTAACCTAAGAAAGTTTTTTCCGTCTTCATCGATGTTGAATTTTTTTAACTGGATCGAACCGGGATATAATTTTACAACACAAGATCAAAGCTTTGAAGCAGTTCTGAAATATACGAAAGAATTTTTTGAGACAGAATTAACGAAAGAAAAAATGTCAGCACATATCAGCGAGTTACTAGCACTGGAATTGCATCCGATTTTGAGACTTGCGCCATTGGAACTTAAAAACCTTTGTATTCAGGCAGGCGCAAAATATTCGGAGAAGAATACAACAGCAATCTTTTCTAATATGAGCGCAGTTAAAATGCCTGCAAGTTATGTACCTTATATTGAACGATTTGGCGTATATACAAATACCCCCCCGAAGCTTGAATTATGTTTGTGTTCCTTCCAGGATAAATTATCATTTGCATTTACATCCAGATACGACACAGTGAACATTGAACGCAACTTTTATCGCTTGTTAAAAGAACAGGGAATCACATCTGAAAAAGTAAAGCCTGAATTTCCAAAGACAGGTAAGCCAAGCGAACAGGAAATGAATGTCTATAAGATCTATAGCTTTCTGTGTATTGCGATTGTTGCGGCAATGCTTGTTACGGATTTGAATTTCCACCCAAGAATTCGATGGACTTTATTTACAGCAGGAGGTGTTGTGACGATGTGGATTGCCTCGTCAATCGGATTTTTCAAACGTTATAATCTGCTGAAAAATGCGATGTGGCAGCTTATTATCGGTACAATCATCTGTTTTATATGGGATGCACTGACCGGATGGCACAGCTGGTCTGTAGATCTTGTGTTGCCGATCATGAGTGTATCTACACTTGCAGCAATGTTTGTAACCGCTAAAGTGCAGAAAAGTCCGGTACGAGAGTATCTTATTTATGAAATTATGGCCGCTGGATATGGATTAATCCTTCCGGTAATCTTGCTTTTATGCGGGGTGGTGAAAAATCCAACAGTGAGTATGTTTGGAGCATTGACGTGTTTCTTATTCCTTGTAGCAGTGATTTTGTTCAAGGGAAGAGAATTTAAAGAAGAGATGCAGAAAAATCTGCATGTATAAAAATCGTCTGGAAGTAAAACCGGGACATAAAGCTGCATGTCATAAATATAACGGATATTAAAAATAATCAATTTTATTAATGAAATAGATGTTAAAAAGGCGTTACTCATTCATAAGAGCAGCGCCTTTTAAGCATTTACTAATTTGGAAATAACCTCACTTTTCTTTTGAAAAAGTTGAATATATTCTCACAAGTTCAATAATCATATCAACTACTTTATCCATACTTTGGGCGGAAATGTGTTCATAAGGTCCATGATAGCCATAAGCTCCTGTACCTATATCAGGACATGGAAGACCGCGAAAACTCAGCTGACAACCGTCAGTACCACCTCGAATAGGAGAAACATTTGGAATAAGTCCTGCCTTTTCACAGGCAAGCTTTGCATTATCGATCAGGTGCATATGTTCTTCAATAATATTTTTCATATTAAAGTACTGATCTTTTATACACAAATCAACAGTACCGTCTCCCCCCCATTTTTGGTTTAACTCATTTGCAATATCAATAAGTTTATCTTTTCTGTATTGAAATTTTTCTGTATCGTGGTCGCGGACAATGTAATTTAACGTGGCGTGTCCACAATCACCATTCATATTAATGAGATGATAGAAACCTTCATATCCTTCTGTGTCACGAGGTGTCTCGTGTAAAGGAAGCAAGCTGTTAATTTCCATAGCAAGAAGGCAGGCATTGATCATTGTATCTTTGGCAGAACCAGGATGCACACTTACCCCATGAATATCAAAAGAAGCACTGCATGCATTAAAGTTTTCATACTCCAGTTCTCCCTCTGTAGAACCGTCCAATGTATAGGCAAAATCTGCGCCAAACAACTCAACATCAAAATGAGAAGCTCCCGTGCCAATTTCTTCATCAGGAGTAAAGGCAATAGAAATAGGACCATGAGGAATGGATTCTTTCTGTAAATGCTCGACTAGCGTCATGATCTCTGCAATTCCGGCTTTATCATCAGCTCCTAAGATGGTATTTCCATCTGTTGTAATGAGCGTGTGTCCCTTTAATGATTCCAAATGTAGAAACATTTTAGGACTTAAGGTCAATCCACTATTGCCAAGAGCAAGCTCTTTACCGTTATAATTTTCTGTGATGATGGGTTGAATCTCGTGCTCACAATAATCAGATACGGTGTCTACGTGTGCAATAAAACCGATACCCGGTGCATTCTCGTAACCTTTTGTAGCAGGAAGTTTCCCGTAGAGGAAACAATTATCAGTCAGCTGAATATCTGAGACTTCAAGTTCTTCCATTTCTTTCTTTAAAAGATTGGCCAGGTCAAACTGGCATGCGGAAGAAGGTGTTGAATCGCTGGATTCATCAGATGGGGGGGTTTTTATAACTGCATATTTTAGTAAACGTTCATAAGCTTTCATAAAATTCTCCTCGCGTATAATTTGTTGGGTATATCGTATCATATTTGGAAGGAAGTGTATATTTGAAATCTGAAAAAGTACGTTTTTATCCGTATAGGAAAATTGGTATTCTTAACAGTGATGTGGTATACTGGACAATAGATTGACATTGTTTTTTCATAAGTAGATAGAGAAAACAAATATGATATGTGGAGTAAAAACTATGATTATAAATGAGAATTGTAAAGTATGTCAGATAAAACGAAATATTGATAAGTACCCACTCAATGCGACTGAAGAAGAAATAAAAGAATACCAATATAAAGTGAAGAAAATTGTGGAAAATAGTGACGGATTATCTACACCTCAGGTTGCAGAAAAAATGGATGATCTTCGACAGGAGATTTTTGGAAATGTAATAGATTACACTGAAATCAAACAGCATTATAATCAATTAATGCTTGAGCACTTTCCGTATATGAAAAATAAAGTTGATACATCTGAAAATCATTTAAAAATAGCAATACAGTATGCGATGGTTGGGAACTATATTGATTTCGGAGCTTTAGAAAATGTAAATGAAGGTGAACTGAAAGTTCAATTAGATGAAGCAGTAAATATAACTATAGATTCTAAGCTGTTAGATGTATTTAAAAACGATTTGGTCAATGCAAAAAGGCTGGTTTATTTTACTGATAACTGCGGAGAAATTGTAACAGATAAGTTATTGATTTCAACCCTTCGCGATATTAATCCTAATTTACATATAACTGTGATTGTAAGAGGCAAACCGGTTTTAAATGATGCTACACTAGAAGATGCAAAATACATTCACATGGAAGATGTTGCGCAAAAGGTAATCGGAAATGGTACAGGATTGCCGGGTAATGTGATCGGAGCAATATCCAAGGAAGCAATGGATGAGGTCGAGAATGCGGATCTATTGATTTCTAAAGGACAGGGAAATTATGAAGGATTAAGCGGTTGTGGATTAAATATCTATTACCTGTTCTTGTGTAAATGTGAGATGTTTATGAGACGATTTGGTGTTGAACAGTTTACGGGGATTATGACAAGAGAATGTAATGAAAAGTAATGCCATTCTTTAAAGTTTTATAACTAAAGGTGTAATAAAAAAGAGGTGTCACAAATGAGAGAAGAGATAAAAGCTCAGCTTCGCAGAATCGAAGAAGAGCAAAATATAAAAATACTTTTAGCTGTTGAATCAGGAAGTCGCGCCTGGGGGGGATTTACACCTTATTTACACCTTTGGAAGATCGGATTGGTAATCAAGACATATGGAAACTACAAGGGATATGTTTTGAAAATTAGGAATTCATATACTTATCCCGCTTGATGCGTCATTCTTGTTCTGAAAACAGGAACAGAATCCTTACAGCGACTGTAAGTGTTCTTTATTGTGTTTCTGTGCTATCATTTGCCTAGAAATGGATAGGAGGTATTCACATGAAACCAATTTTGAATATTGAAAATCTTACCAAAGTCTATGGGACTTTGCCAAACCAGACGAGAGCCCTGAACGGAATCACTTTTCAGGTCATGCCGGGAGAGTTTCTCGGTATTATGGGAAGCAGTGGTTCCGGTAAATCCACGCTTCTCAACTGTATTGCAACTGTGATTCAGCCCACAGGTGGAAGCATTCAGGTGGAGGGTGATACTCTGCAATCGATCAAGGGAAAGGCTCTTGCAGAGTACCGTGGGAAAAAGGTTGGTTATCTATTCCAGAACTTTGAATTGCTGGACAACCTGACTGGCAGGGAAAACATCCTGCTCCCGACTTCTTTGCATGGGGGGGTATCTGAAGCAGAAAGCAGACAGCGGCTGAAGCAGTTGGCTGTCTATCTGGAAATCACTGATGTTCTGGATAAGTTTCCGTCCAAGATGTCCGGTGGCCAGCGTCAGCGTGTTGCGGCAGCAAGAGCTCTGATCTTACATCCTCAAATGATCCTTGCCGATGAACCGACGGGTGCGCTGGATTCTAAGAACGCAAAAAGTCTTATGGAGAAGCTGTCCGGCCTGAATCGTGACGAACAAGCTACGATCCTGATGGTAACCCATGATTCCAATGCCGCCAGCTTCTGTAAGCGCATCCTGTTCATCCAGGATGGCGTGATCTTTCATGAGCTTCGGCGTGGAGACGAAAGCCAGCAGGAGTTCTACGGGCGCATCCTGAAGGTGATGGCGCAACTGGGAGGGGGCAGCGCAAATGTTCTCTAATCTCATTCTTCGGAACAGCCGCCGCAGCCGAAAGGAAAACGGTCTGTTTTTCAGCTCCCTGGTGATTTCCATTGTTGCCTTTTACATGATTCTTTCCATCTCCACTCAAGATGTAATGCTCTTTTTGCAGAAAATGGAGAGTGACGCAGTTAACAAACTTCTGCTTCTGATTCCTGCGTTTTATGGAATGACCCTCGGTATTCTGTTCTTTTTGATCTATTTTGCCTGCAAGTATCAACTCGAGCGCAGACGGCATGAGTTTGGTGTTTATCTAATGTTGGGGGATGCGTAGAAGTAAACTGTTTGGTATGCTTCTGGCGGAAGATTGCCTGATCAGTATTCTTGCCATGTTCATAGGCTTACCTGTAGCTGTGGTGCTTTCAGAAATTGTCAGTCTTGTCACCGCTAAGCTGGTAGGCATGGGGGGGATCATCGGTCATCAGTTTTCTTTATCCTGGTCTGCGATTGAATGGACGATGGCAGGATTTCTGGCAATTAAGCTGTCGGCACTTCTGATTTTGAGTAGACGAATCAGCCGCCAGGAGATAGACGCTTTGCTATCCCAGTCAACGAACCGCACCAAAAAGCAAATGCCCTCTGTTATCTATGGACTGGCTGCTATATGCGGAAGTGTGATGTTGGCAGTGGCTTACTACATGGCGATTCAGGAAATTGCATGGACAAAGGTAAGTATGATGGGACTGACTTTGCTGTTGGGCATAATTGGTACGATGCTGCTTTTCTATGGGATACGTGCGCTGATTGCTTTGATTGTTAAGAAAGGAAAAGGAAATAAGCAGCTTCATGTATTTACCTTCCGGCAGATTCAGGAGAATGTCATTCATCAGTCAAACTCCATGGCCATCAGCTCCCTGCTGATTCTGGCAGCGCTGTGTTGTTTTGGTGCGGGCGTAGGAATTGCAGGAACGAATAACCTGTCTTCTAGTCATGTAATCGACTATACTTTTGAAGATCATACTGCAGAAGATTCATCGCAGGTTCTTCCGAATATAAAGGCAGTCCTGAAAGAAAACAGTTTGGAAAATCAATTTTCAGAGCTTTTTGAAATGAGGGTTGGGCGTATTCGCACCACAGAAGATTATGATAATGCCTACAGCATGAACGCTGTTATGGACTCTCTTCGGAGCTTGCCCCAGTCAGAAGACCGGGATGTCCTTTTGAACAATCTTGATTATGCCACATACCCATATTTGATTTGTTTATCGGACTATAATCGTTTGTTGAAATTGTCCGGCAAACCGGCTCTCCAATTAGGCGAAAAAGAGGCCGCTGTCTATATTGATACAGAGTTTACTACGGTAAGCCGTACCGCAATGCTGAACCAAGTATTGGCCGGACAGCCCAAGGTGGAACTGATGGTAGTCCGATTCATCTTACAGGAGAGGTTCAGTCTGTGAATTTGGTCACGGACCGTTCTATAACCTTGTCCTTTGCATTGATTCTTCCGGATGAAGCATTCCTATATTATAGCCAAGGAATGTATGATACCTATGTCAATGCGGTGCTCAGTGAGCAAGCTCTGGATGGAAATAGCCTTATGACTGCATATTTGGATTTGAACGAGAAGCTGGACGAAACTGGCATTGAATATGAAAGCTATCTTCAGAATATGGGTCGTCAGCTTTTCTACACCATAGCATCCAGTTATATTACCCTCTATCTTGCGATTGTTTTCCTGGTAGTTGCCAACACCATCGTGGGTGTTCAGTTCCTGATGAGTCAGCAGAAAACCGGGCGCAGATACCAGACCCTGATCCGCCTGGGAGCTACTTACGAAACCCTTTGCCAGTCTGCTAGAAAGCAAATTACCTGGTTTATGGGACTTCCTGTATTGGTTGCGGCTGTCAGCAGTCTGTTTGGAGTCAGGGCGTTATTTACAGGGATACTCTCGTCTCGAACCCGTGGGACAGTGTCTGAAATGCTGCTTGTATCTGTTGCTATGATTTTGCTGTTTTGCGTGATAGAATATATTTATATGAGAGTGGTCAAGCGATCCAGTGATCGGTATTTGCTGACACTGATGCAGCCACAGAGAGAAGAATAATTTGGAAGGAGGTGCTGTCGTGAAAAGAATTGCTGTTGTGGAAGATGAAGTCTATATGCGGGAAGAACTCTGCAATATGCTCCAAAAGGACGGGTATGTTGCGGAGGCAATCACTGAGTTTGAAGATGCCGCGCGGCTCTTGGCAGCCCTCCGTCCTGACCTTGTGATCTTAGACCTGAATTTGCCGGAGATCAGTGGCTTTCAAATCTGCCAGGAACTAAAGAATAAAACCGCTATCCCCCCCGTCCTGGTACTGACTTCCAGAGATCAGGTAAAGGATGAACTGCAAGCGTTCCACTTGGGTGCCGATGAATATTTGACGAAGCCGTGTAGAAAAGATCGACTTCTTGCCAGGGTATCCAATATTCTCAAAAGGTATGAAGGCCGTACCAATCTCATGGAGGGACCAGATTTCCTGTTAGACCAGCAGACCTACACGCTTTATATTCATAATACCTCTGTCGTGCTTCCAAAAAATCAGGGAAAACTGTTGGTTGCTCTTTTGTCCGGCGGCGATGCTCTGGTCACGACGGAGCAGCTTTGCGTAGCACTATGGGGAACCACGGAATACATAGACGAAAATGCCTTGCAGGTTAATCTGACCAGGCTGAAAAAGACGATGTCCGGTCTTGAGATGAAGCAGCGAATCGTTGTGGTTCGTGGGATGGGCTATCGTCTGGAAACGGGGGTGGCTCCATGAAGCAGCTTTGGCGCATAACAGAGCGATACTATCCCTGGCTATTGTTGCTGTTGGGCGTGGATTGCTTTTGTGCTATCATTCTTTGGATTTCTGACATTCAGGCATTTCAAACCTTGATTGGGTTACTAGTTCTGACAAGCCTCTTTTTGTTTTCAGCGATTCTGTTTGTACTAAACAAGCGGGAGACCACCTGCCGAGAGCTGTTCCGGGATTTCCTCAGTGATCCTACCATCTGCAACGAGGAACGGCTGCTCAGTGCCATCAGCCAGGAAGAAGGAGAATCTATCCGGCTTCTGGCATCAGTTTTACAGGAACACAAAACTGAGAGTAACAGTATGGCAGATGCCCTACAGGACTATGAAGAATATGTGGAGGGCTGGGCACATGAAGCGAAAACGCCCCCCCTATCGTTGTTGACCATGCTCCTGGATAATCGGAGTGACGAAATATCTCCTCCCCCCCTGCAAACAAAGCTAGATTATGTCCGCAGTCAGCTTCAGGAGGATGTCACTCAAATGTTATACTATGCCCGGTTAAAGAGCAGTACAAAGGATTATCAGTTTGAAGATATCAATTTGAATGACTGCTTGGGGGGGGAAGTTCTGGAGGACTATGCCCCACTTTTGGAAGAAAAGCAGTTTGCAATTCTCAATAAACTGCAATCTAAAACAGTCTATACAGACCGTAGAGGGCTTCAGTTTATGTTGGGACAGATCGTGAGCAATGCCATAAAATATAGCAGCGATAGTCCCATGCTAACGATCTCTATGATACATTCGGAGACCGCAGATGTCCTTTCAGTTGAGGATAATGGCATCGGTGTAAAAAAATATGATCTGCCGTATATTTTTCAAAAAGGCTTTACCGGGGATTCTACTGACAGCAGAAAGAAAGCTACCGGTATAGGGCTTTACCTGGTTAAGAAGATGGCAGACGATCTAAACCTTCGTCTGGAAGCTGCTTCCCAGTGGGGGGGAAAGGGCTTTAAGATAGTCATCATCTTTCCAAAATTGAGATGAGACTCCGAAGGTCATTCTAGGTGCTGTCGGCATCAGCTTAGCTACGCAGGAAGAACAAGAGAAGCAAGTGCAGTTACCGGATCCGCTTACAGTTCCATCAACGAGAAGATACCCGGTTTTGGCAGATATATTTAATCGGCTAGGATATATGGAACGTAAAAGTAGTGGAATTGATGATTAGAAATAGTTCACTTATATTGATTACAATGATGGGAGAGTAAAAATGATTATCAGAAAAGCAGAAGAAAAAGATATTCCAAGAATTTTAGAGCTATTAAAACAGGTGTTACAAATTCATGCAGACATAAGACCTGATATTTTTATTCCGGGTACGACCAAATATACTATAGATGAATTGGCAGAGCTTCTGAAAAATAAAGAAAAGCCGATATATGTTGCAGTAGATGAGAATGATGTTTGTAGGGGGTATGCATTTTGTCAATTACAGGAGCAGCCTTTTCAAATAATATGGTGCAGTTTAAGTCTCTTTTTATTGATGATCTATGTGTCGATCAAGAGGCTCGAGGCCAGCATATTGGCGAAAGTCTGTTTGAATATGTAAAAAGTGAAGCGAAACAGCTGGGATGTTATGAAGTGACATTAAATGTATGGGCAGGAAATACTCCTGCTGAGAAATTTTATGAAAAAATGGGAATGCGAACGAAAGAAAGACAAATGGAGTACATATTATAAGATAGTTTTCACTTCGGGGGGGATTACAATCAATAAAGCCGATGGAGGATTTTGAATCCCGCATCGGCTTTGTTGAATTTATAGATAACTCGAAAGCTTATGCAACTGTAAAGGTGCTGAACCGTTAAAACTTTATTTGCTATGGTTCATCAGTGCTTTAATGTCTTCTTCCGGTGTGGTAATAGGTGCAATGCCATAATTCTCCACTAGAAAATTCAGAATATTAGGAGACAAAAACGCCGGAAGAGAAGGACCAAGACGAATGTTTTTGATACCTAAATGCAGAAGCGTTAACAAGATGCAGACAGCCTTCTGTTCATACCAGGAGAGAACAAAGGAGAGTGGAAGTTCATTTACGGAACATCCAAATGCATCTGCAAGTGCCACAGCAACCTGAATCGCACCATAAGCATCATTGCACTGACCCATATCCATCAGCGTGGCAGACCACCAATTTCTCCCAGCTCAAGATCATTAAAACGAAATTTTCCACATGCCAGGGTGAGGACAATACTGTCAGAAGGTGTCTGTTTTACGAATTCTGTGTAATAGTTTCGGCCCGGTTTGGCACCATCACAGCCGGCAACCAGGAAGAAATGACGGATTGCTCCTGATTTTACAGCTTCTACTACAGTACCTGCATGAGACAGGATAGCCGCATGACCAAAACCGGTTGTCACTTTTGTACCGCCATTGATGCCTGTGAGTATCTGATCTTCCTTGTAACCACCCAGTTCCAGTGCCTTTTCAATAACCGGCGTAAAATCTTTCTTTTCATCGATATGAACAGCACCTGGGAAAGCAACCATTTCTGTTGTAAATACTCTGTCAGCATAGCTGCTTTTTGGCGGCATAAGACAGTTGGTAGTGTAGAGAATCGGAGCAGGAAGATGATCAAACTCTTTCTGCTGATTCTGCCATGCGGTTCCAAAATTCCCTTTTAAGTGAGAGAATTTTTTTAAGAACGGATATGCATGGGCAGGGAGCATTTCACCATGAGTATAGATGTTGATTCCTTTTCCCTCTGTTTGTTCAAGTAAAAGCTGCAGGTCTCTCAGATCATGTCCGGTTACGACAATAAAAGGCCCCCCCTTTTCTATTGTAAGTGTCACATCGGTTGGTTCTGGTATTCCATAGGTTTCTGTATTTGCCTTGTCAAGAAGTGCCATACACTTCAGATTGATTTCTCCTACTTTGAGCACTGTGGGAAGCAGAGTTTCCACACTCTCTCCATAACCAATCATAAACAATGCTTCGCAGAAGAATCGATTCACCTCGGCATCTTCATAATTCAGAACATTTGCATGATAGGCATAGGCTGCATCCCACGAATCCCGAAAAGAATAAGAGACTTCAGAGAACGGATATCTTCGTTGGCATCCCACAGTTGTTGCATATCGTATTCATCTGTTTTACCGCATGGTGACTGACATTTGCTGCAGTCAGGAACCAGTCTTTCTTTTTCAGCTCTGACTTTTTGTATCATGTTTTCAATTGATGCATCGTCAAAATTCACATTTGTAACTGTAGTAAACAATCCTTCAATTATGATTTGCCCGGTTCTTTTAGAAATAGCAGTTGAACCGTCAACAGCTCTTGCAAGGCTGATCAACGCACCTGTCAGTTCATCCTGTAATCTGGCTGTATCTGCTTTTTTCCCACAGGCGCCGGCATTTCCTGTGCAGCCGGTACATCCGACTGTCTGTTCACACTGAAAACAAAACATTTTCTTATCCATTATTGCATTCTCCTTCTTTTTTTATTCTATAGTTTTCCCATCAATACCTATCGTTATAACCTGCCATGGTAAGAATTTTCCACTATTTTGAAGCGCTTTTTTTGCTGCCATCTCCAAACCACCACAGCAAGGAACTTCCATCCTTACGATCGTTACGCTTTGGATGTTGTTATTTTGAATGATTGCAGTTAATTTCTCACTATAATCTACCTGATCTAATTTAGGGCAACCGATTAATGTTACCTTATTCTGAATAAAATCCTTATGAAAACTTGCATAAGCGTAAGCAGTGCAATCGGCTGCGATTAAAAGCTTTGCACCGTCAAAATATGGTGCACTGACTGGTGCAAGTTTAATCTGGACTGGCCAGTTCTGAAGTTTTGATACAGAATCTACGGTTGAAGATGATTTTACAGACTCAGGTGTTTCTGTCCGCCGAATCTGCATGATTTTAGAACCAGGACAACCGGTGTGCGTAGACATTGCCTGATTTTGAGCAATTTTCTTATTCTGAGCTTCTTTTACGGCTTCTTCATCATATGCAGGAGCTTCCCTTTCTTCAAAAGAAATGGCGCCTGTAGGACATTCCGGGAGACAATCACCAAGTCCGTCACAGAAATGTTCTCTCACCAATTCTGCTTTTCCGTCAATGATATCAATGGCACCTTCGTGGCAGGCATCCGCACAGACACCGCATCCATTACATTTTTCTTTATCGATTCGAATAATCTTTCTTATCATTTTTACCCTCCATTTATAACATTTCACTTTTGTTTCTGCTAGAATCATAGTATAATAAATACAACTTGTATGTTTGATTTCCAACAGGAGGAACGATTTTGAAAAAATATTTGCCTATTCTAAGAAACAGTCCATTCTTCAAAGGCCTTACAGATAACGAGATATTATCCGTATTGCATTGTGTAAATGCAACAATAATTTCCAAAGAACGAAATTCTTATATTTTCAGAGCGGGAGATTCTACCGAGGTAATGGGACTTGTGCTGTCAGGCTGTGTTCTTGTGATTCAGGAAGATCTCTGGGGGACATCGAAATATTCTGTCAAAATGCCATACCGGTGATTTCTTTGGTGAGCCATATGCAGCAAGCCCGGGAGCTGTTTTAAACATCAGTGTGATAGCAGATGAGGATTGTGAAATTATTTCCCTGAATGTCCAGAGACTCCTTGTTTCCTGCCCGACGGCATGCGAGCATCATCAGAAACTGATCCGTAACCTTGTCAGTGTCCTGGCGAATAAGATACTGATCCTGAACGATAAGATCACCCATGTCGGGAAACGAACAACCAGAGATAAACTATTGTCGTATCTGTCAGCAGAATCTATCAGACATTCGTCGTTATCTTTTGATATTCCTTTTGACCGGCAGCAGCTGGCAGATTATCTTTGTATAGATCGTGCGGCAATGTCTACAGAGATATCAAAGTTACAAAAAGAAGGCTATCTAAAAACAAATAGAAAACATTTTGAATTGACCGTTTCTAATGACACAGATTCAAGAATAAAAATGTGACATATGTCACGGAAAATAGAGAATCAATTCAAAAGCTATTCTATAGTGCAATAGGAGGAAGCATTAAGATGATAAATAAATTACATTTGGCAATGATTGAATTATACAGAGGAGATGCAAAGAGGATTCAACATTTTTGTAAAGTGCATAGTTATGCAAAATTGATCGCAGAAACAGAAAATGTAGATAAGGAATGCTTGTTTATCATTGAAGCAGCAGCTTTGACACATGATATTGGAATTCATTCCTGCGAAGAAAAATATGGGAACTGCAATGGAAAATTACAAGAAAAAGAAGGTCCTGCAATTGCAGAAAAGATGCTCAAAGAATTAGGCTTTGATCAAGATGTATCTGATCGGGTTCAGTATTTGATTGCACATCACCATACATATAATAATATTGATGAAATTGATTATCAGATATTGGTAGAGGCTGATTTCCTGGTTAATATTATGGAGGATGGTTTATCGAAAGAAGCTGCATTAAAAGCTTATGAAAGTATTTTCAAAACAACATGCGGGAAAATGATTTGCAGGGAGATGTTTGATTTTTGCAGTTGATAATCAGACGAATACTGAGACCAGCTGTGAAGATAAAGCAGCATTTAAATATGGCAAAACAAAAGTAAGATATCACATAATAAAATGGATTTATTGCCGATAATATCTTTTTGATGAGATTTATGATTTGCCGGTAAATATAGACAAAATGCCACAGTCAACTTTTGATGAAATTGTCGAAAAATATGTTGAAATGAACGTGGCTCATCCGTTCCGAGAGGGAAATGGAAAATTTGACGAACCAAAGGATTAACTTGATTTAGCGTTAGAAAAGTGGGGGGGGTTATTAACGGAAGTTATGATAATAAATGAAGAATGTAAAAAATGTCAGATAAAACGAAATATTAATAAATATCCTATTGATGCAACAGAAGGAAAGATAACAGAATATCAATATAAGGTGAAGGAGATTGTAAAGAATAGTGATGGGTTATCTACACCACAGGTTGCAGAAAAAATGGATAATCTTCGTCAGGAACTTTTTGGAAATGTGATGGATTATACAGAAATCAAACAGCATTACAATCAATTAATGCTTGATCACTTTCCGTATATGAAAAATAAAATTGATACATCTGAAAATCATTTAAAAACAGCAATACAGTATGCAATGGTTGGAAACTATATTGATTTTGGAGCTTTAGAAAATGTAAATGAAGGTGAGCTGAAAGCTCAATTAGATGAAGCAATAAATATAAATATAGATTCTAAACTGTTGGATGTTTTTAAAAACGATTTGGTCAATGCGAAAAGGCTGGTTTATTTTACGGATAACTGCGGAGAAATTGTAACAGATAAGTTATTGATTTCAACTCTTCGCGATATTAATCCTAATTTACATATAACTGTGATTGTAAGAGGCAAACCAGTTTTAAATGATGCTACACTGGAAGATGCAAAATACATTCACATGGAAGATGTTGCACAAAAGGTACTTGGAAACGGTACCGGATTGCCAGGTAATGTGGTTGGAGCAATCTCTAAGGAATCAATGGATGAGGTTGAGAATGCTGATCTGTTAATTTCTAAGGGACAGGGAAATTATGAAGGACTAAGTGGATGCGGATTAAATATTTACTATTTATTCCTGTGTAAATGTGAAATGTTTATGAGACGTTTTGGTGTCGAACAATTTACAGGAATTATGGCAAGAGAAAATAATAAAAAGTAATACTTGTGTGAAAGAGTAAATTCTACCGCCTAGTTTTGTAAATTGTTGAAAGAAATATATTGTTATATGATTACGCAAGTGATATACTTAAGCATGAGAAAACCGTGTGAAATTACAGTTTGCTTTTTGCACGGTTTTCTTTATACTAGATAGTTAGTTAAAACTAACATAGTGAAAGATTATAGAATAACAGATATTAGGTAATATAATCAATAAGCTATAGAACTAATACTATACCGCTGAAGATAATTATTTTTGCCAATGAATTTTTTCGAACATATCAATGAAGAAATGCGGATGCAAGACGAAAAAGGTACTGTGATTGGAGAAAAAGCATGAAAAATGAAGAATATAAAAAATTGTCAATTAAAGAATTTACAAAAGCAGCAGGAAGATATGAAAGTAGCCATGCTGGTATTTACGAAATGTGCAAGAAAGATTATCCGGATATTCTGGAAGAATTAGAGAAGGAGCCTTTTAGAGATTTATTAGATGCAGGCTGTGGGCCTGCTCCGATGATTTCTTTATTAGCAGAAAAATATCCAGACCGACATTATACAGGACTGGATCTGACTCCGGCCATGATTGAACAGGCAAAAAAGAAAAATATTTCAAATGCAACATTTGTTGTAGGAGACTGTGAGAACTTTCCTTTTGAAAATGATTCATTTGATGCAATTATTTGTTCTATGAGTTTCCATCATTATCCGAATCCACAGGCATTTTTTGACAGTGTGAAGAGATGTCTTCGCCCAAATGGAAGGTTGGTTCTTAGAGATGTGACCAGTGACAACAAAGTATTGGTATGGCTAATGAATACATTGGAAATGCCGTTGGCAAATATATGCGGACATGGAGATGTCCAGGTGCCAACAAGAGATGTGGTTATAAAATGTTGCAAAAAAGCAGGATTAAAAGTAGAAAAATTTGAAATTCGTAAAGGTATGCGAATGCATTGTGTTGTGAGAAAACCTATGGGAAAGGCGATAGGAAATGAAAGATAAGTATCTTAGGGAAACACGAATGGTTGATTTTTCTAATCCGGCAATTCAAAAACTTATTCAAAATATGAAATGGAAGGAAATGGGTGAATTTGAAAGGATTAAGGCAATCTACAACTATGTAAGAGATGATATTTTATTTGGATATAATATTGATGACGGAATTTCAGCTTCAAAAGTACTTGCAGATGGTTATGGACAATGTAATACTAAAGGAACTTTATTCATGGCACTTTTACGTGCCTGCAATATTCCATGCAGAGTACATGGTTTTACGATTGATAAAAGCCTGCAGAAAGGAGCTATGACCGGGTTTGTTTACCGTAATGCTCCAAAAAATATTTTCCATAGCTGGGTAGAAATTAATTTTGAAAATCAGTGGTATGAATTGGAAGCTTTCATTTTGGATAAAACCTATATAAAGAAGTTACAGGAACGAAATCCGGAATGTAAAGGTGCATTTTGCGGTTATGGAGTAGCAGTCAAGGATTTCAGAAATCTCATTATTGAATTTGATAGAAACAATACTTATATTCAGAGCGAAGGAATCAATCAGGATTTTGGTGTTTATGATTGTCCAGATGAACTGTTGAAGGAACATCATCAAGAAATTTCAGCCTTTAAAGCATTTGCTTATAGACATATTGCAAGACACCTCATGAATCGTAATGTCAGGAAGATTAGAGAACGATAGTTTTAAACTTTTAGAATTAAAAATTTGTAGGAATATAAAGATATGGAATTAAGATTATTACGTTATTTTTTAACAGTAGCAAAAGAACAGAGCTTTACAAAAGCAGCAGAACAATTGCATATTACCCAGCCAACGCTATCCAGACAAATGGCGGCATTTGAAGAGGAGCTTGGAGTAACATTGTTTATTCGAAACGGGAAGAAAATATCGCTCACTGATGAAGGAATTTTATTAAAAAGGCGTGCCTTGGAGATTCTTAATCTTGAGGAAAGGACGCTTGCGGAACTGAAAGGAAAAGAAGAGGTTGTAGAGGGCACGATAACCATTGGATGCGGTGAATTTGCAGCAGTGGAGACATTGGCGAAGATATGTAAAACATATAAAGAAAAATATCCGCTGGTTCAGATTGTATTGCATACTGCAACAGCAGATACAGTGTATGAGATGATGAACAAAGGACTTGTAGATATTGCATTATTCATGGAGCCGGTGGACACCGAAGGGCTGGATTATATCCGGATTACAGATTGCGATCACTGGTGTGTCGGAATGCGGCCGGATGATCCGCTGGCAGAAAAAGAGTTTATAAAAAAAGAAGATCTTATTGGAAAGCCCTTGATCCTGCCGGAAAGAATGAACGTTCAAAGTGAACTTGCTAACTGGTTTGGGAAAGACTTTTCAAAATTACAGATTGCTTTTACGAGTAATCTTGGAACGAATGCCGGAGTTATGGCGGCAAATGGACTAGGGTATCCAATTTCAATTGAGGGTGCTGCAAAGTATTGGCGAGATGATATTCTTGTACAGCGAAAAATTTCTCCTGAAATCACGACCAGTACGGTGATTGCCTGGCGACGGAATATCCCATATTCTTTGGCAGTCCGTAAAATGATCGAGGAGATTAATGCTTTTCAGGCATAAAACAAAATTCAATATAAGCATTAGACATAATGAAGCGATAGAGCTTAAAATAGATGTGTAAGATGAATGTAAATCTTATACATCTATTTTTTGTAAAAAATACGTATAGAAAGGGGCTTTTTATTATGAGTAAAAAATTAGTGACATTTTTCAGTGCAAGCGGAACAACAAAAAAAGTAGCACAGATGATCGCAGAGGAAGTAAAAGCGGATTTGTTTGAGATTGAGCCGAAGATTCCATATACAAAGGCAGATCTTGACTGGATGAATAAAAAATCCCGAAGCAGTGTGGAAATGAGTGATAAGAAATACAGACCGGAGATTATGGAAAAAGAGATCGATATGAGTTCTTATGACGAGATCTTTCTGGGATTCCCTAAAATGGAGTACAGTTTATAGTAGTGTATAGCGTGTACCAAGTTATAATTATGGGGGGGTTGAAAATAACAGTATACACAGATAATGTGGAAAAATGTGTATGACGTTTATATAGAAAATAACATTGAAAAAGAAATTCAAGAATGGGTAAATTCATTAAATTTAAAATAGAATAATAATTACATGAGTGACAGAAGATAAGAATCTGAATTCCCTGTCACTTTTATATTATTTGATAAGAAAAAAGAACTGGTTTATATCCGATAAGAATATAGACTGGTTCTTATTTTTAATATGCTATTATATACACAGGGAGTCGGGGGAATGTCGAACTATAGCAAGCCGGAAAAGAAAGCATTGATATCGGTATGAAAGAGTTTTGCAAGTGCAACTAATTCAGATGCCTTAATGTTCATGCGATTTGTTTCCAGTTTGGCATAGGTACTTTTGGTGATGGAGATACCCATAAGATTTAATTTTGCAACTACTTGGTCTTGAGTCATATTGTTTTTATATCGAATTGCTTGGATATTTTTACCAATATCCATATCTGGTCTAATCTTTTGCATAATGATGAACTCCCCTTATAAAATAAAAAGATTCGTAATACAGAAATATATATATTGATTCTAAAGAATTTAAATTTTATAATGTTTCGTAATAAGGAATTATTTTTAACAGGAAGAGGTAAAAGTATAATGGATGTGGAGATGGAAAAGAGAAAATTTTTAAATCTATGTGGCAAAAGAGATCGAGCATTATTGTCAGGTGAAAAAAGAATGACATTGGGGGATATGGAACGATTGACATATCTGACAGAATTTTTTGAACTGGAGAACTATGGAATCGCCTTATGGAAAGAATTTGGTGATGATGTAAAAGAGCCATTTGAAGCGATGATGAAAATGTTAGATGAGCCGGAGTGCATAGAAGATCGATGGCTTGATGACGAAGCAAAAGGGGGAAAAGTGGTTGTTAGAATTTCAGGAACTGGCATTAACGGAAGAATACAGGGAATGGATTCGAAATTATATCGATAAAAAATATGAAGAAAGAGGATTACCATATCCGACAGGAGCAGACTTCGATTAAGAGGTCTGCTTTTTTCTGGTCTTTTGGGAGGTGATAAGAGGTGGAAGTAAGTATTTATGAACTCTTGGCGGCAGCAAGAGAATCGGCTAAATCTGATTATATAAAAGGGGGGGACAGCATTTTGTGTGAGAAGAGATTTCATCCAGATACCCATTACATGGTAGAAATAGAACTGCTGAAAAATGATAACAAGCTGGGAAAAAAGGGCAATTATATACGGAAGTTTTTGACAGAACCGGAGTATCTTCCCATTTTACAAAAGCAGGAAAAACATCTCATAAAAATAAAAAGACAGGCAATTGTTCAAAAAGGAAACTTGCGATATATCCCTCCCCCCCCGGACAGGCTGGACCGCCGCCGGGAGAGGGATCTTTTATAACCGGCTGGGAAGGAACAGTAGTGTTCCTCTGGCGATAGTGGTATAAAAAAACCAGATTTTCCGCAGGTTTTGGGACGCTGGAACATAGAAAAGTGTTCACGAATGGCACTTTTGCAACGATCCGTTGCAGCAGTGACAACATTTTTGATCTTACGTTAAACAGAAAAAATGAAAGGATGTGATTGCGATAATCATAGGAATTGATCATGGCTATTATGCCATTAAAACAAGACAAGTGTCTTTCCCAAGTGGAATTATTGGGTATGATTACGAGCCGTATACCATGCAGAATGTTCTGCAATATCAAGGAAAGTATTATGTCTGCGGTACGGGAAGACAGACGCTGGTAAAAAATAAAACGTCCAATGATAATTATTATCTGCTGACGTTGGCAGCCATTGCAGAAGAAATCAAGCATCGGAAAGCGGAACGAAAGACAGAGGTAATTCTGGCTGTTGGACTTCCGCTTTCAAGTTTTGGAAGAGAGAAACAGGGATTCAGGGAGTATCTGTTGCGGAAAGAGCAGCCAGTGCGATTTTTATATGAAAGTGAGTTATATGAGATAACAATAAAAGATGTGAAACTGTTCCCACAGGGATACTCTGCGCTTGCTCTGCATCCAGAGTATCTGAAGAATGAACCGTCTGTTCTGCTTGTTGATATTGGTGGCTGGACCGTTGACCTTATGAGGCTGGACAATGCTGTTCCGAATGCAGCAACGTGCAGAAGTCTGGAACTTGGAGTAATCCGATGTATTGATGAGACAGCAGAACAAGTGCGTAGAAATACCGGACTGTCTGTGACAGAAACTCAAATTGAGCGTGTGCTTCGGAGGGAATCTTGCAGTATGGCAGAGGAGGCCAGACGGATCATACAGGAAAACGGACGGAAATATATAGAAAGAATACTGTCTGCGGTGACAGAATCCGGGTTTGATCTCCGGGCAGTACCCACCGTATTTATGGGGGGAGGCTCCGCAATTTTAAAACGCCACGTGACCGCACAGGACGCGATTTGCCGCCCCCCCGTTTTTATAGAGGACGTCCATGCCAACGCAACAGGGTATGAACGGATTGTAGAGCAGATGTGGACGAGATGACACGCCCGGTATATTCGTTCCGCCCGAACCTGAAAAATCCAGAACACCAGAGGGCATGGGAGAAATTTCAAAGTGTTCCAGAAGGGCAGAAAAGCCAGTATCTGGTTCAGGCAATTCTGGAAAAAGAGGATCGGAAATGGATGGAAGAAGTCATTCAAAAGACGATAAAAGAAAGTGTTCGGGAATTAGGAATATGTGGCACTACGGAACAATTGAAAACGAAACCATCATCGGAAGAAATACCAGATCAGATGATGGATTTTCTATCTCAAATGGAAAATTTGTAAAGGGGGGGGTGAGGCCTATGATTGCACGATACATACATTGTTGGATCTGCTAGGGGTAAGGCAAGAAATGCATCGATATCTTTGGTGGGTATTGTGAATAGCTTTCCATGCGGCTTTGGAGTATGTTGTGTGTAGCAAAAGTGAAAGGAGAAAGGTTATGGCAGAGATGAAAAATATCTGCGGAAAGATCCCGATGGACTTACATGAGAAAGTAAGAGAAGAGATTGAACTCACAGAAAGCAGCACACAAAAATTTTTACAACAGGTCATTGAAGAACATTTCAACAGAGTGGAAGGAAAAGGAGAAATAAGCATGGGAGCAGTAAGAACAGTAGCAGTACAGGTATCAGAGGAATTATTCCAGAGATTAAAAGTAGTCATCGGAAAGAAACACATGAAACAGAAAGACTTCTTAATTCAGATTATAGAAGAAGCACTGGAAAAGGTAGAGGTCGAATGGCAAAGCAAAGAGCAGCCTGAAGAATCCGAACAGACAACTGGAGAATTGGGAACAGAAGAAACTCAACCGGAAGAAAGAACTGAGCCGGAAAGGGAAAGTGAACCAGAAGAGGAAGCCGAACCGGATGGAGAAAGTGAACCGAAAGAGGAAAACAAACCAGAAGGGGAAAGTGAACCGGAAGAGGAAACTGAACCAGAAGGAGAGACTGATCCGGAAGAATCCAAAGCAGAAGAACCAACAGAATGGTAACCAATTGATACAGAATAACGAAGGGCGGTATGAGAGATCATGCCGCCTGTTTTTATCAGCAAAAAGGAGGTTGATAGCCGCAACCATTCAATTTTTTGATCTCTTTAGCGGAATCGGGGGGGGATTTCGTGAAGGCTTAAGACGGGCAGGAAACTTTGTCTGTGTCGGACATTGCGAGGTGGATACTTATGCGGATAAGAACTACCGATTGCTGTTTGATACGGAAGGGGGGAGTGGTATTGTAATGACGCAAGAACAATCGAACCAGAACGAATGCCAGATTTTGATTTACTCTGTGCAGGATTTCCTTGCCAGGCATTCTCTATCGCCGGAAAGCGAGAAGGATTTGCAGATGCAAGAGGAACTCTCTTTTTTGAAATTGCCCGGATTCTTGAAGCTAAAAGACCCTCGTATTTTATCCTTGAAAATGTTCCCGGTTTGTTATCGCATGACAAAGGCCGGACGTTTTGCACCATCCTCAGTACGCTTTCTGAACTGGGGGGGTACCATGTCGAATGGAAAGTGCTTAACAGCAAGGATTTCGGAGTCCCCCAAGCAAGAAAACGGGTGTATATTGTCGGATATTTTGATTTCCGATGTGCCGGAAAAGTATTACCTGAACCAGAAACAAATGGAGCAGCTCTTGTTCAAGTCCGGGCAGGAAGTCAGGGGAAAAGAGTCTACAGTCCCAAAGGACTAAGCTGTACCCTGACATCACAGGCAGGTGGAATGGGCGGCAAGACAGGATTATATGATGTAGGTGTTCCAATCAAAGAGAATACAAAGCTCGGCTACAAACTTGCAAGAGAAGGGGGACAGCATCGATCTGGGTTATGCGAATCTCAACAGCAGGAGAGGAAGAGTCGGACACCAGATCGCACATACCCTGACAACAGGTGTTCAACAGGGAACGCTGCACTTTGTCGATCTTTCACCTCCGCCGGTGGTAACGGAAGAATGCAGAAGCCTGAATACCAGACAATGCGGTGTCCACAAATACAAAGGAGAATGTTCTGGTGTATTAGCAGAGGATGGAGCAAGAGCAGTCTTAACACCAGCAAAAGAGAATGTTCGTCAGAACGGCAGACGTATGAAAGAACCCGAAGAACCGATGTTTACAATTACTGCAACCGATCGTCATGGCATCTTGTATCACGGCAGAATAAGAAGGTTAGTTCCGAGGGAATGTCTGCGACTGCAGGGTTATTACGACTGGCAGATTGATAAGATCATAGACAGCACTTCTGACGCACAGCTTTATAAACAGGCTGGAAACGGAGTAACTGTCAATGTTATCGAGGCAATTGGCAGATTGTTACAAAAGGCAGACTCCGAACTTAACACACAGAAAGTGTCTGAGAAAGGAATCCATTAGGCATGATCGGAATAAAAGACCAATACTTTGGCACAGAAATCGAAATGACAGGGATTACCAGACAACGTGCTGCAGAAGTTGTTGCTGAAATGTTTGGAACAGAAGCATATTATGACGGCACTACTTATGGAGTCTGGTCAGTGATAGATCTGGAAGGAAAAAAGTGGAAATTTATGTCTGATGGGAGCATTTATACACAACGGAAAGTATACGGTCGAATTGTAGACGCAGGTGGAGAATATTCAACAGAAATGGTATCACCGAAATTATCCTATGATGAAATGGGAAAGTTACAGGAAGTAGTACGATGTCTGCGACAGCATGGAGGTTTTGTAAATGAGTCCTGTGGTCAGCATGTTCATGTAGATGCATCGAATCATACACCGCAGAGTCTGAAAAATGCACTGACAATTATGTATGCAAAGGAAGATATCCTGTTCAAAGCACTGAAAGTGCAGGAGAGAAGAGCAAATAGTTATTGTCAGAGGGTGCGACCGGAGGTATTGGAGAAAATCCGAAAAATACCAAATAAATCAATCACAATGGACCGAGTAAGAAATGTCTGGTATGGAGGCAGGGATGGAAGTCATACCCATTATGATCATACCCGTTATTATGCTCTGAATCTTCATGCTGTGTTTTCCAAGGGAACTTTGGAATGGCGTTGTTTTGAAAGCACACTACATGCAGGAAAGGTGAGAGCAAATATTACACTGGCATTAGCCATTTCCGCACAGGCAATCAATCAGAGATCGACACAGATGAAAAAGACACTGATATCAGAAAACCCGGCATTTACATTTCGTACATTTTTATTGAGACTTGGGTTAATTGGAGACGAATATAAAATGTTCGAAAACATCTGCTGGCAAATCTGGATGGTGATCTTGCGTGGAGATATGATAAAAGCACGTATGAGTGTCTGAAGAAAAATCAAAGGACAGAAGGAGTCAGATAGAGGTGAGAAAAAATGAAAGATAGATATTACTTCGCTTATGGCAGCAACATGAATCTGGAGCAGATGAAGTACAGGTGTCCGGCTGCGGAAGTTGTGGAAAACGTCCGGCTTGAAAATTATCGGCTGGCATTTCGGGGGAAGGGCTCCGGGCAATGGGGGTAGCAACGGTTCTGCCGGAAAAAGGAAGCTATGTCGAAGGAGTCTTATGGAAAATCACAGAAGCGTGTGAGAAGAGTCTGGATTTTTATGAAGGATTCCCAAGTTTTTATGGGAAAGAATCGATTCGGGTAAAAAATCAGGATGGTGTGGAGAAAGAAGTGTTTGTATATATGATGAACGCTCCGCACAAAGATGTTCCGGCAAAGCATCGAAATTTTATCTGGATGGAATTCTGGAAGGATGTAAGGATAACCAGATTCCAACGGAGTCTGTCATGGAAGCGGTAAAACGTACCAGACAGGAAGTAAAAAAAGAAAAAAATCGATATGCAAGATAAAACGTACCGCAGAGGAAACATCTTCTGCGGTATTTTACTGAAAAAATCTATTTATAATAGGAAGGAAAAGCACATGAAGGTTAGAAAATTAAAGACCAGAATTGCTGCTTTTGGACTGGCTGTCCTGATGGGCATCAGTACCTTGAGCAGTGCGAATGCGTTTGCGGCCGAACAGACAGGCTCGGAACAGCAGACGGAAGTACAGGCATCTGAACAGGCGGTAACAAGCCAGAAAGATACATCAGTTACAGCAGATGATATCACAAAAGCAGTTTCAGATGATACATTTGCAGTGGAAACCAGTATGGAAGGAATCCATTATGATGCAGAAAAAGAAGATGTTACGCTTGTAAGTATCAAAGATGAGAATGGTGGAGAGTATCATTCAGACAAAGCAGGAACATATATTGCCACTTATATGGTCGTTCCAAAAGATAAGAGTGACAGCTATACCATCACCCGTAAAGTGACTCTGACGGATACCGAAGGACAGGCACATTCCGAAGAAAATGGTGGAGAGAAACAGAAGTCAGATACAGAATCTGAAGATGATTCGGATTCGCCTGTGCAGAACTACACAGATGTAGAAATTGAAACATCCGAAGAAGATGCATCTGCACAGGCAATCAAAGAACTGAAAGAGGACATCGAAGAGGGAAATGTGATGGTATTGTCTGCGGCTGAAAGAGCTACAAGCAGCGGTTCCACAGTTACATTGACAAAGGGAGAACTATTTATTATCCAAGTTATATTGGAAATTATCTTACTTGCCTGTTTACAGTCAATGGAAAAATTGCATACTGCCTTCAGTCCCAGAAAGCATCCCCCCCACCGAGTGGAAGTTATGTAGCACAGGTACTGGACAGCAATAAAAATCTGCAGAAAGTCCTTTATTATGGTTATGGCGGGGCAGGAAATCTGACAGGAAGTTATCTGTCTGGAAAAACGGAAGATGAAAAGTATGTGTATACACACATTGCAGCCAGCTATGCTTATGCAGGAGAAGCCGGATTTACAGGGTGTAATTATAATGACCTTGTAAATGCAGGGGGGGTTATCGCATATATCAATTATCTGTTTGGACAGGAAGAACCGCCAAAAGGTGAACTGAGCCTTTCAAGCACAAAGCTGAATGCAGTACGGGATGGAAACATCCAGAAAACACCAAATATCACACTGTCTGGAGATCACAGAAACTATGTGACACTGAGTGTACCAGAAAATGTGACAGCACATAATCTTTCCAAAGGAACAAGTGTTACAAATGGAAAAATCCAGATTTATGGTGGAGATACATTCTATCTGTCCGCAGATTTATTACTGACAGGCAGTTATGCTTCCGGCAACTTATATGGTTCTGTCGGAAAGACATGGAGAACACTGGTGTTGACAACCGGAGATTCCAAGCAGGATATCGGTGTATTTGAAAGCGAAACAGCAGCGCCGGTAAGCTTCAGTGTACAGTGGCTGAATATGACACGCATTGAACTTATGAAGAAAGATGTCAATACACAGAATCCACTGTCAGGAGCAGTTTATGGTATTTATACTGATAAGAAGTGTGAAAATCTGCTGATGACAATGTCAGCAACCGGAACAGACGGAAAAGCAGTCAGCGATTATTTTGATTCTGCACTGAAAACAGTGTACGTGAAAGAGATCACTGCTCCGACAGGATACAAACTGAATACAGAAGTATATAAAGTGGCTGTTACTGCCGGAAAGACAATGACTGTAACAGCAACAGATGAGAGAGTCACCGGAAAGGTGAAAATCGCAAAGATCGATAAAGAAACACTTGCATTTAAAGCGCAGGGGGGGGACAGTGTTCTTCGTGGTGCTGTGTATGGTCTGTATGCAAAAGAGGACATCGTGCATCCGGATGGCACAACAGGGGGGGTTCTGTATAAACAGGACAGCCTGATTGCACAGGGAGTCATCGGAGATGACGGAACACTGGAATTTTCAGAATTATACCTTGGAGAAATGTATGTAAAAGAGATCACTCCACCGGAAGGATATACACTGGATACTACCAAATACGAGGTATCAGTAACTTATGAAGGTCAGGATGTTGCCGAAGTGACAAGAGACCTTACGGTAAAAGAGCAGGTAAAGAAACAGGCATTCCAGTTAATCAAAATCAGTGAAGATGGAGAGCAGACAGAAACAGACCTGGTTGCAGGAGCAGGATTTAAGGTATATCTGATCAGCGACCTGACACAGGTAAAAAATGGAAAACTGAAGCCAGCCAATGGAGAAAGCTATACAGCAAGCGATTTCAAAAATTATGACTTCAGCAAAGAGCAGGTTGCAGTTACTTACGAGAATGGAACAGCCGTACCAGTACCAGAACTGATCACTGATACAAAAGGATATGCAGTCAGCCCGGAACTGCCGTATGGAAGTTATGTTGTAGTGGAAAGTACTACCCCCCCTGAGAATTTGAAAACCATTGATCCATTTGTTGTAAATGTGGAAAATGACAGCAGAGAGCCAATGCAGTGGAGAGTATTTGATGACCGCCCGTTTGAATTTTTGCTGAAAATTGTAAAGAAGGATGCACAGACTGGAAATACTGTTTTAAAGGCTGGTGCTTCTTATAAGATTTACGATGTGACAAATAAGAAATATGTGGAACAGGTTGTTCAGTATCCGAAGAAAGAAAAGATCAGTGTATTCGAAACAAACGAGGAAGGATATCTGATCACACCGCAGGAACTGAAGTGCTCTACCTACCGAATCGAAGAAGTGAAAGCACCGGAAGGATTTGTAAGACAGGGAAGCGAGGAGTCCCTGTATGATGGAACAACGATTATTTCACCATTAGAACAGACTACAAAAGGAACATATAAAGAAAATCCACAGAGTGGTATTGTAATTACAGTATCCTCAAACACTGCACATCAGATTGATCCAGATACAGGAGCTGCGATTGTAGAGGTAGAACAGAAAAACGATGAACAGGTAGGAAGCCTGCTCCTGACGAAAAAGGGAGAACAGCTTACCGAAGTAACCGGAGATTCTGTTCTGGCAAAAGTAAAAGCACTGGTTTCAAAAGTAAGAAATGCCGTATCTGGAAAAGAAGAAACAGGTATTTATAAAGGCTTTAAATATGAAGAAACCGGAGTAGAAGGCGCTGAATTCGAAATATATGCCAAAGATACCATCTATTCACCGGACGGAGCAAAGGACGAAGCAGGAAATCCAGTTGTCCGATATGAGAAAGATGACCTGGTAGCCAAACTGACTACAGATGAAAATGGAACAGCAGTTATCAACAATCTGCCACTGGGAACGTATTATCTGAAAGAAGTTGTAGCAGGAGAGAATTTTGTCCTAAATACAGAACAGAAAGAATTTACCCTGACAGCAGAGGATGATACACAGGCAGTTGTTTATGAAGGCGTTACCTATAAAAATGAAAGACAGAAAGTTTTCGTATCAGTAGAAAAGAAAGATTCTGTCACAGGCGAAAAGCTGGAAGGTGTTATTTTTGGACTGTATGCTGCAGAAGATATTCTTTCTAATCAGGGAGAGGTTCTCGTAGAGAAAGACACCTTGCTGGAAAAGAAAGCAACGGATGCAAAGGGAACACTTACTTTCGACAGTGATCTTCCACATGGAAAATACTATGTCAAAGAGGAAGTCAGAAAAGCTGGATATCTTCCAAATGAGGAAGTATGGAATGTAGATGCAACTTACGAAAATCAGAATCTTGCAAAGATTGAACTGAACAAAGAAGTTGAGAATCAGCGACAGAAACACGCATTACAAAAACAGATGCAACTACCGGAAATGAGCTGGAAGGAGCCAAACTGCAGGTCATTGATAAAGACGGAAATGTTGTGGAAGAATGGGTAAGCAGTAAGGAAGAACATGTCATTTACGGACTGCCGGAAGGAAGTTATACCTTACATGAGGAACTGGCTCCTTATGAAGATGGCTATGTGTCTGCCAGCGATGTGATGTTTGAAGTCAAAGAAGATGGCAGTGTGACAAAGGTTGAGATGAAAGATGAATATTCCAAAGTGGAAATTTCAAAAACAGACCTTACAACCGGAAAAGAACTGGAAGGGGGGGCAAAGCTTCAGATTATCCGCAAAGACGGAACTGTTCTGGAAGAGTGGATTACAGATGGAAAACCACATTCCGTTGAAAAACTCCCAGTCAATGAAGAACTTACTCTGCGTGAGATCACAGCACCGGATGGTTACGAGATTGCGGAAGATGTCACATTTACATTGAAAGATACAATGGAAGTCCAGAAAGTAGAAATGAAAGATGCCAGAACACCGGAGAAAACAACAGAAAAAACAAATGCACCAAAAACAGGTGATAACCAGAAAATATGGGCGTTTGTTCTGCTTGCACTGGCATCTGCTGGAACAGCTACAGGAGTGACTGTATACCGCAGAAAGAAGTCAAAAATGACAGACAACAAAAAAGAAACAGAAGAAAAATAAAATAAGAATTACAGGATAAACCAATCTGACAGGGCAGGAGATGTGCATAAAGCAGCTTCTGCCCTGTCTGTATATAAGGAGAAGAATGATGAGACGTTTTTATACAGCAGAATCAGTAACAGAAGGACACCCAGACAAAGTATGCGATCAGATAGCAGATGCAATCTTAGATGAATGTCTGCGTTACGATCCATCTTCGAGAGTGGCGTGTGAAGTCCTTGCTACAAGAGGAAATGTGTTTGTAGCAGGAGAAATCACCAGCGGATATGAACCACCAGTGTTTGATGTGATCCGAAAAGTTTTAGAAGAGTGTGGATATTGTACAGATGGGATAGAAATGGATACGTTTGTACACCAGCAGAGTCCAGATATTGCGAAAGCAGTGAGTGTGTCGAAAGAATTTCGGGATAATATCGGCGCAAAATTAAGAGATAGAAGCAGGGGGGGAGCTGGAGATCAGGGTGTTATGGTCGGATATGCGTGTGATGATACTCCGCAGCTTATGCCAATGCCGACTGTTCTGGCACACCGGATCACACGTGAACTTTCGGCTTGCAGAAGAAGCGGATATATCAAAGATATCTTTTCGGATGGAAAAGCACAGGTAACCGTAGAATATGAAGATGGAAAGCCAGTGAGACTGGAAAGTGTTGTTGTTTCCTGCCAGCATGGTGCAGAAAAGAGCCTGAAGAAGTTAGATGCCGAAATCAGAGAGAAAGTGCTTCGCTCAGCACTCAGATTACTGCCGCCGGATGAGGATACGAA
Organism: Mediterraneibacter faecis JCM 15917; assembly: GCA_001312505.1. Lineage (GTDB taxonomy): Bacteria > Bacillota > Clostridia > Lachnospirales > Lachnospiraceae > Mediterraneibacter > Mediterraneibacter faecis. Next base: position 497,506 of record BBDW01000001.1, on the reverse strand, counting down.
GATTCTGATCAATCCGTCAGGAAAATTTGTGTGTGGAGGGTTTGATGCAGATACCGGACTGACCGGAAGAAAGCTGATGGTGGATACTTATGGAAGTATGGTTCCGCATGGCGGCGGTGCATTTTCAGGAAAGGACTGTTCGAAAGTAGACCGTTCGGCAGCTTATATGGCAAGGTATATCGCAAAAAATATAGTAGCTGCTGAGTTTGCAAGCAAGTGTCAGGTGTCTCTGGCTTATGCAATCGGAGTAGCAGAGCCGGTTATGATTGAGGTGGATACCTTTGATACAGGGAAAGTGTGTGCGGATGATTGTCTGGCGGCAGCAATCCCACTGGTGTTTGGAGTGACACCTGTTCAGATCATGGAATCCCTTCGACTGAACCGTCCGATTTTCCGGCAGACGGCAGTTTTTGGTCATTTTGGAAGAAAGGAGTTTCCTTGGGAGCGGACGGATAAGGTACTGGATCTTCAGGATGCAATTCTGTAATGCCCTGGGTAACGGAAGAAGAGATTCAGGCAGCAAAAAATATGACTGCGTATGAGTATTTGCGGACGCATCAGGCACAGCGGTTGCAAAAGACAAGAACCAGAAATGAATGGCAGTTGACGGACCATGACAGTTTTAAAATCAATGAACTGTCCAGCAAATGGCATTGGAAATCCAGAGATATCGGTGGCGTGTCCGCACTGCGGTTCCTGATTGAAGTAGATGGAATGAAATTTACAGATGCCGTAAAACTGTTGTGCGAAGAGAGTCCGTCTTTTATTCCGACACAGTCTGCGAAAAAGGAAAAACCACCCTTTAAGCTGCCGGAGAGATATTGTAATTGCAGACGAATCAGGCTTATTTAAACCACAGAGGAATCAGCGATGAAGTGATCACGTATTGCATTTCGCATGAAATCCTTTATGAAAGTGTCCCGTACCATAACGCTGTTTTTGTTGGAAAAGATGAATCCGGAAAAGCAAGATATGCATTCCTGCGAGGAATCTATGAAAAAAACGGGAAAGGATTCAAGATGGAGCAGACCGGGAGTGAAAAAAAGTACAGCTTTTGTATTCCACCTGAAAGAGAAACAAAACGAGTTGTCGTATATGAAGCGTGTATTGATGCACTGGCCCACATGACACTGGAAGAAGGAAAGAGGGATAAATATCGTCTTTCCCTTGGAGGAATCGCTGCTCCGAAAGAAAACACACAGATACAGAGTGAACGTTTTAAAAAGCTGCCGGATGCACTGGAAGAGTTTCTGAAGAACCATCCGGAAATCAAAGAAATTGAAATCTGCACCGATAATGACTTTGCCGGGAGATGGGCGAAAGAACAGATGAAAAAACATTACGAGGGAACGTATCAGATTATTTGCAATCTGCCGGAAAAAGAAGGGGGCAGATTATGCAGACCTTGCGAAAGAAAAAAAGCAGACAAATAAATGCAGGGACAGACCATTAGAAAGAAGGTGATAGAGAATGGAAGAAAAAGGAACGATGCACGTACATCTGTTGACGGAGCTGACTGGAAATCTTTATTCAGAAGAATCCGAATGGGAAGAAGAGTGGTCGGAGAGTGATGAATATGGAATGCCATTAGATGGAACAGAACTTGCCGATTATGAAGAAGTCATCCGAGAAGAACTGGAACGCTATGGGGGGGAAGATGATCTCATGCAGTATTTTGACGGAAGTGAGTCCATTCAGGAAAAGATACAAAGTGCAGTTGTTACGATAGAAAACAAAGACGGAATCCTGTACGGCTGTACCAAACTGGAATTAAATGAATTTTTAAGTCAGGAAGAACTACAGGAATTCACCGAATACATTACAGGGCAGTACAGTGACGGGTGGGGGGGTGAAGGATTTGAACAGAGGGATATCAAGGTAGATGGTGGAACGATGAATGTGCATTTTTGGCATCCTAATATGGAACAGCCGAAAATGTATGAAAAGAAAACAGAGCAGATTCCGACAAAGCCTGAGAAACAACGTCCCAAGTTACAGCTCCTTGGACATGATGGGAATATTTTTTCCATTATGGGCGATGCCTCAACTCTTTTGAAAAAGAATAAACAGACAGCAGAAGCAAAAGAAATGCGTAAAAGGGTATTGGAAAGTGGGGGGGACTATTACAAAGCACTTTTGATTATCAGCGAATATGTAGAAACTGAGTTGAGTCCGCCGCCCAAAGAAAATAAAAAGACAAAGAAGAAAAATCAGCCGGAACGCTGAGAAAAGAAAGGATGATGCCTATGACAAATGGCTGAGTTTGGAAGAACTTATGAAAGAGGGAACATACCCGGAGGAATATACTGAAGGGGAAAACTGGAAAATATTACATGGAGATACATTAAAACTGGTCAAAGCATTCCAGCCGGGAATCTTTGATGCAGTTATTACCGATCCGCCGTATGCATCCGGTGGAACAAAACAGAATGAAAGAAATCGTACTACAAATCAGAAATACAGCAGTATGAGTGCTGCCAATGCACTTCCGGATTTCGATGGGGATAACAAAGACCAGAGATCTTGGACGCACTGGATGGCTGAATGGCTCTATGATGTGCGGAAAGCCTGCAAGAAAGGTGCTCCGATCTGTCTGTTCATTGACTGGCGTCAGTATCCATCGATTACCGATGCATTGCAGTGGGCAGGATGGATCTGGCGAGGAACAGCGGTGTGGGATAAGGGAAACTCCCGTCCACAGAAAGGCCGTTTCCGCCAGCAGGCTGAATATATTGTGTGGGGCAGTAACGGACCGATGCCGATCAACCGTCCGGTATCTTGTCTGCCGGGCGTCTTCCGATATGGCAATCCGCAGAACCGGATTCATGTGACAGAGAAACCGTTGCAGCTTATGAAAGATGTTATCCAGATTTGTGAACCGAGAGGCTGATCCTGGACCCGTTTGTCGGAGCAGGAACAACTGTCCTTGCAGCGGTTATGACAGGTTATCGTGCAGTGGGAATTGAGGTAACAGATGCCTACTACAAACTGGGAAGTGACAGAGTGAAAATTGCATTAGAAGCAGAGCAGAAAGAGGATGAAAAGTAGCCGGGATGTCCAATTGGACATCTTGTTTTTTATAGAGAAAATGAGTGGCATCCAACTGGATGCAGGAAGGAGATGGAGCGTATGGAACAGGCGCTGGCTTATGTGTGCTGTTCAGCAGAAGAAAGCCGGGTAAAAGTGCAGAAATATTGCAGAAAAATCTATGAACTTGGGTATGTACCAATCTGTCCGAGATTTGTATTCTCACCATTCTTGGAAGAGTCTGATGCAGAAGATATGCAGGGATATGAAGAATGTCCCATATCCTTTTACGGAGATGCCGGATGGTAGTCGTATGTGGGAAAGAAGTGACAGGAACAATGAATACCGAAATCAGTATGGCAGACAGACTCCATATCATTTGTACGACACTTGATGGACTGGTACAGATAAAAGAATCAAAATAAATCAGAATCGAGTCAATCCGGTGCTACAGAAACTGGCGGTACTCGTTTTGCAAGCATAGCGTTTGGATATCCAAACGCACTTTGGGGAGAACCCCCCCAATCCCCCCCCGGACACAGACGGAAATGGAAAGGAAGGATCAAGTCATGTTAAGAAATGGAGTAATGATTGTAATCGCATTGATGAGCGGAGGATTTATAGGAGTGATAGTGACCTGTTGCATGGTTGCAGCGAAAAAATCCGATGAGGAGCTTGGCGATATGATGAAAGAGAAAAGAGAAGGGACGGTGATGCAATGCGAAAACGAAACCATGTGATCCCGGTGCGGTTAAATGCAAGGGAACTCAGGGAATTGGAGGAACAGGTGGAAAAAAGCGGACTGAGTCGGGAAGAGTTTATGCGTTCGCTGATCTTAGGAGCACAGGTACACGCAAAACCTTGTGAACATCACCCGGAACTGCTTAGGAAGATAGCGGGTCTGTGCAATAATGCGAACCAGCTTGCCCATGTTGCGAATGCTTCGGGAATGGCAAGTGAGCAGAGTGTACAGGAAATGCTCCGGCTTACCAAAGAGACATGGCATCTGGTAAAGGAAGAGTGGTAATGACAGATGGCTTATACAAGTGTTATCCCCCCCGTCCACCGCCTGGACCGTTCCATCGAATATGTGAAAGACAAAGAAAAAACCACACAGAAAGCAGACTCTCTGGAGGCTGCCATTGATTATGCCATGAACCGGACAAAGACGGAACAAGCGGTCTTCGAAGATACCATCGGATGCACCAATGAAAATGCGTATGAAGATATGCTGACAACGAAAAAGAGATTCCATAAGATGGGCGGTGTGGAAGGATACCATCTGGTACAGAGTTTTGCAGAAGGTGAGGTGACACCGGAACTGGCACATCTCATCGGGCAGGAACTGGCAGACCGGCTCTTAAAAGGACAGTTTGAAGTAGTCATAACAACACATCTTAATACCAGACACTATCATAATCATATTGTCTGGAATTCTGTAAGCATGGTGGACGGACATAAGTACCATAGTAATGCTAAGAGTTATTATACGGAGATCCGTAAGATTTCCGATGACCTGTGCAGAAAATATGGTCTGTCTATCATTGAATCCAATCAGAAAAAATCAATCCCTTATGTACAGTGGAAAGCAGAACAGGAAGGAAAACCGACATGGAGAATGGCGATCCGTTTGGATATCAGGGAATCGGTACAGGAAAGCTACTCCTGGTTACAATTCCTAAAAGAGATGGAAAAGCGGGGTTATACATGGAAACTGAACAGGAAATACATTTCTTTAAAAGCTCCGGGAATGGAGCGGTATATCCGTCTGCGTTCTCTCGGAAAAAACTATTCCGAAGAGGAAATACGTGGGCAGATACTACAGCCAAAGGTGAAACGAGTCTATCAAAAGGCAGTACAGATTCATCCCAAAAAGAAACTGACCGGGATTCAGGCACTGTATTATTCCTATTTATATCAAATGGGAGTACTGCCAAAAAGACCGAGAAGAAGTCCGTATGCCATCAGAGAGGATATCCGGAAACTGGATCAGAGGATTGAACAGATTGAGTTTTTAATGAAGCATGACATTACGACCAGAGAACAGCTTGCCACATACCGTGAGCCGTTACAAAAACAGATTTCAGAACTGATGAAGGAACGCAGAAAGCTCTATCGGAATGACAGTGAAGACAGTGGAAAAGTACGGCTGTCCGAAATCAATGAGGAATTAAAAAATCTCCGAAAAGAAGTCCGTATGACCGTCCGGATTGAAAAGCATTCATTGGAAATCGAAGAAAGACTTCGAAAGGCAGAAGAACAAAACCAGAATGAGAAACGTGTGGAATACAAAGAAAAAGAGAGTCAGGAGGTGAGATAAGTATGAATTACGGAGCAGAACCGGCAGATCAGGTGGTGCGGTACAGTCTGGAAGGAATGGAATACTCTTTGAAGATTACCGGAAATGTGGCAAAGCATGTGGCAATCTTTATTGCGGCCGCCCTGAAAGATCAGAAAAAGACAAGAGGGAAAACAAGGCTTACCAGAATGTTAAAGGAACAGCGCCCGATGAAATTTTTTACCGTTCCGGGTGACCGCTTAAAAGAATTTGCGAAAGAAGCCAAAGCGAGAGGTATCTTATATGTTGTCATCAAAGATAAGGTGAATCCGGATCAGACAGAGGTCATGGTATTTGCAGATGATGCAGCAAAGATGAACCGGGTATTAGACCGGATGAATCTGGATTTTGTAAAAGCAGAATCAGGCTCTATGGTTACAGAAGCAGTGGAAAAAGAGAATGCACCGGAAAAGGCAGAGAACCAGATGGAAAAAGAAACCGGGGGGGAGAATGTACGGACAGAGACCGTTGTCCTGCCGGAAGGTAAGATAGAATTTGAACTGGATGATGCGGAAGAAATGTTCCAGATCGGGGATGAGGCTTTCCCGGAAGGAAATTTTACACATGCGCAGGAGGGGAAAGCAAAGAATCCGTCCGAACCTTTCTCGCGCAACAAAAATATTTCTTCCGGTCGGGAAACTAGCTGGGAAGAAAAGAATGAAAAACCATCTGTGCGGAAAGAACTTGGAGATATCCGTAAGGAACAGGAAGAGAAACGTAAGAGGCCGGACAGACGGAAAAATGCCAGAGAGAGCAGGAAGAAACGTAAGAATATGAAAACGAAAGGCAGGTAATGTATATGGATTTAACAGATATGATTTCAGGTGGAACGGAAGAACAGCAGATTCCTGAACAGAAATTGACCAAGGAAGAATATGCAGCCAAGAAGCAGCAGGAAAGAGAAGAGGTATGGGCTGAAGTAGATTCACAGGCACAGGGAGTTTTTCAGGATGGAGAAAAACTGAAAGGCTTTCTGGATTTTATGGCAGAGTGTAATACACAGAGAACTCCGAATCTGCTTTTGATCTACGGACAGCATCCGGATTTTAAGGTGGTAAGGTCTTATGAACGCTGGAGAGAAGAACACCGTTCAGTAAAAGCAGGGGGGGAGCATGGCATTACTTATATGATTTCCACTGAATACGAAAAAGACGGAGAAATGCGGAGAGGGTATACGATCGGAAAAGGATTTGACATCAGTCAGATGTCAGGAAAGCCATTAGAAGAACGCTCACAGCGAAGTTTGACAGAACTGGTAGGAGCTGTCTTAAAAGACCAGTCGGTGCGTGTACAGATTGAGGATGATCTGCCAGACAAAGTGCAGGCCCAGTACAATCCGAGATACCGTACCATTTATATCCGCAACGGAATGAGTGAAGTAACGACATTCCATGCACTGAACAGAGAACTGGCATGTGCAGCACTGGACCAGCATACCGGAACCTACAGCCGACAGAAAGTCAGCGCACAGGCATATTGTGCGGCCTATGTGATTGCAAAACGTTATGGTGTGGATGTTACCGGATTCAATCTGGAGTATATTGCACAGAGAAATGAATGTGGAAAGAAAGATCCGCAGGAACTGAGAGACTTTTTAAATGATGTCCGTCAGGCTTCCTACAGTATACGAAACCATATCGAACGCAATTTTGGTGCAAAGGAACAGGAGTATATAACCGATGAGTTCGCAATCGGAGACCCTGTAAAAATACCGGAAACCAAGGATGAAAAACCATCTGAAAAAGCATCCGGAAAAGAGAAAAAAGCAAAGAGCCAGCCGGAACGATAAAAGTGAAAAAGTTGGATGGTTGGAGTAGCTATTACGGAGGTCTTGTGATATGGTTGGTGTAACAAAAAAAGGAGGTCAGCCAGATGACAAAATACTATTTGAAGATGGATAACATTATGAAAAATATGTTCGTGGTGGCACTGAATGATGAGCTGCAGGCACAGAGTGAGCAGGATGAATGTTTGGAAGAAACGAAAGCTCTTCTGAAAAAAGTAAGTGAATACGACCTCGCCCAGAAACGGCTGCAGATTACAGCCGGGGAACAAAGGCAGATCCGTAAGGCACTGAACAGGCTTAGAAGTAAATATCTTGCAGCCGGAAGATATAGTGATGGAATAGATAAAATCATTATTCAGGTTGCAAAACCGAATACCACCAGACACATGTTCTGGTAGAGAAAGGAGTGGTTGATTGGTCATTTATTCAAGAGAAAAAGTGGCAAGACTTAGAGAACAGTATCCGGCAGGAACAAGAATCTGTCTGAATTCGATGGACGGAGAAGCGGGTATGCCGCAGGGACTGGAAGGAACTGTGCAGTATGTGGATGATGCAGGCCAGCTCGGTGTTAAGTGGGACAACGGCAGAAGTCTCTCACTGATACCGGGGGGGGTGGATTCCTTTCATAAGAAAGAAGGACAGGGACATCCAGAAGAAAAGCCACGCAAGAAAAGAGAATCTGACTTGCAGAGATAAGTACAAAAAAGCAGGACTGGGTTCTGTATCTTGTCTTTCTGCCATTTGTCTGGTGGGCGGCAGCGATTACCGCTTGTGCCATTACACCGGATAAGAATTTTATTCAAATCTTAGAAACGCTGAGCGAAAAACTCGAACAGCCGTTTTTTATCACGTATACACCGTATACGTTCAAATGTATTCTGATATTCACAGCAGCCTATTTCTTAGGCATTGGTATTTATGAATCCCAAAAAAGAAATTATAGAAGAGGCGTGGAACATGGTTCCGCAAAATGGGGCAATGTGTCCGAAATCTGCAGACGTTACTGCGAAAAGCAGTACACGAATAATCTGCTTCTGACACAGCATTTCCGCATGGGACTGGATGGATATAAGCATAAACGAAATTTAAATGTGCTGGTAGTCGGAGGTTCCGGGGGGGCAGGAAAGAGCCGGACCTATGCGATTCCGAACATCATGCAGTGCAACTGCTCGATGGTGATCACAGATCCGAAAGCGGAACTTCTGCGCAAAACAGGAGGTGTTCTGGAACGGAATGGATATGAAGTCCGGGTTTTTGATTTGATCAATCCGGAGACTTCCTGGTGTTATAACCCGTTTGCGTATGTCCGGGATGATAAGGATGTACTGAAGCTGATCAATAACCTGATCCGCAACACAACACCGAAGGGAGCGCAGAGCTCAGACCCGTTTTGGGAGAAGTCCGAGACTGCACTTTTACAGGCACTTATGCTGTATTTGCTGCATGAAGCTCCACCAGAAGAACAGAACTTCCCGATGATCATGGAAATGCTTGGCAGTGCACAGGTCAAAGAAGATGATGAGGATTACCAGTCACCATTGGACATTTTGTTTGAAAGACTGGAAATGCGGGACCCAGAGAGTATTGCGGTCAAGCAGTATGCCATTTATAAGCAGGCGGCCGGCAAGACTGCGAAATCTATTTTGATTTCTGTTGGTGTTCGTCTGGCAGCGTTCAATCTGAAACAGATCGCCAATCTGACCTGTACAGACGAACTGGACTTATACAGTATCGGGGGGAGAAAAAAGTGGCACTGTTTTGCTGTATTCCAGATGCGGACACCAGTATGAATTATCTGGTCGGCATGATTTACAGCAATCTGTTTCAGACACTGTATTATGTGGCAGACCGGAAGTACGGAGGAAGGCTTCCGATTCCGGTACACTGCATTATGGATGAATGGCCAAACGTAGCATTGCCGGATGACTTTGACAAGATTCTGGCAACCATGCGTTCCAGAGGGATTTCCTGCAGTATCATCATCCAGAACATTGCACAGATGAAAGCCTTGTTTAAAGACTCGTATGAGAGTCTTATCGGTAACTGCGATGAATTTTTATATTTGGGTGGAAATGAAAAAGAAGGACATAAGTATGTCTCGGAATTATTGGGAAAAGAGACATTGGATACCAATACCTACGGACAGACAAAAGGGCGTAGCGGTAGCTATTCGGTGAATTATCAGCAGACTGGAAGGGAACTTTTAACACCGGATGAAATACGGCTTTTAGATAACCGCAAAGCGATTTTGTTTATTCGTGGGGAGCGTCCAATCATGGACGATAAATATGATTTAAAAAAGCATGTGAATTTCAGATACACAGAGGACGGTGGTGCATCGCCTTATGATTATGCGAAAACACCACTGGCTCACGACGACCTAAAGATTGACATTAACAGATTAGACGACTACGAACTGCTGTCTACCGAGGACATCCTTGGTGAATAGCAGTTTTTTGATGGATTGGAGTGATGTGTATTGAAGAAACTTCTCACAGGAGAAAAAAATAGAACAAAAAAGAATACAACTGAAAAAATGACAACCCCGATGCCGATGGGGGGGAGAAAACAGAAAAAGTGGATGAGCCTTTACATGGCGCTGGTACTGACCGTAACGGTTGGAGCAACGACCGCATTCGCAGCCGGAGATCCGTTGTCCGTTATCAATAACTTGTCTACATTTATTTTTTCTCTGATTCGTGCGATCGGTTTGATTTTGCTTGGATTTGGTGTTGTGCAGGTTGGTCTGTCTTTAAAAAGCCATGATCCAAGCCAGAGGGCAAATGGATTTCTGACACTGGCCGGAGGGGGTAATTATTACGTTCGCCAAAGAAATCTCGATTTGATTATGGCGTAAGCTCTTTGAAAAAATATATCAGGAAACAGCAGGAGTGCCGGAAGGTACTCCTGTATTCAAAAATATGTTTAAGGAGGTGAGAGTTTTTGAGTGATAACTGGATTGTACAGAATCTAAACTCAGCACTATCCACATGGAGTGAAAAGATGGCAGAACTGTGGACTCTGCTGACCGAAAATCCGGCAACTTTTAAGGGCGGCGGCATCTGGCGGATTATGGTAAATATTAATGATGCACTGACAGCCATTGCTTATGGATTACTGGTATTATTTTTCGCAGCCGGAATCATTAAAACGTGTGGCAGTTTTACAGATCTGAAAAAGCCGGAACATGTGCTAAAAGCATTTATCCGGTTTGCACTTGCTCAGGGAGCAATTACATACGGGATGGAACTTATGCAGGCACTGTTTTCCATTGTGCAGGGAATCGTGACAACCGTAATGAGTGGCTCCAGTATGGCAGGAAGCGTGACGGAACTGCCAACGGAGATTGTAGATAAGATTGAGAGCGTGGGAATGCTGGAATCCATTCCGTTGTGGATTGTTACACTGCTTGGCAGTCTGCTGATCACTGTATTGTCATTTGTAATGATCCTGACAGTGTATGGCAGAATGTTCAAAATCTATATGTATACGGCAATCGCCCCGATTCCGATTTCCTCATTTGCAGGAGAACCCACGCAGTCCATTGGAAAGAACTTTATCCGTTCTTATGTAGGCGTATGTCTGGAAGGGGGGCAATTATTGCACTGGCATGTATTATCTTTTCTGCTTATGCAGCAAGCCCTCCGGCTGTCGGAGATACGGAGTTGAGTGCAGTTACAATCGTGTGGAACTATGTCGGAGAACTGGTATTTAATTTACTGGTGCTGGTTGGAGCAATTAAGGCATCTGACCGTATTGTCAGAGAAATGATGGGACTTGGAGGTTAAAAATATGGATATAAAGAAAACATTAAGATATAACTGGGAATTTGGACGTGAGACAGTAGCAATACGAGTGAGCTCTTATCGGAACAATGGAAATTTATATGTAGACTCTGCCATAAGGAAGGGAGAGAATGGGAAGATTTTGGAGATGTAACCATTAATCTGCCCTATCAGTCTTAGAGCCAAATGAGGCTTTTATAACAGGAGATTTTACCAAGGATATGCTTCATTTTATCAAGGAACATAAACTAGGAAAAGTGTTGAATGAAACAGGAAGATCAGGATATGCAACCTATCAGAAGGTAGCGTTTGATCTAGCAAGACTTGCGGAATTTGATCCGGAAGGCGTTGCAGAACACTGTAGATTTGCCGGGATAGAAGTACCGAAAGAAAAACCACAGAAAACGAAGAAACAAAGCAGAGGAAAGGAGCGATAAGTTATGGAAGTCAAGATGAATAAAGAAATCCGGGACTATCAGGAATCCATGTTTATGGGACTGGACCTGAGACAATGTGTGTGTTCTGTTCTTGCGATTCTTACAGCAATCGGAATTTACTTTGGAATGCGTGAAATTACCGGACAGGAAATAACCGGATGGCTGTGTGTGCTTGGTGCTACTCCATTTGCTGCCTGTGGCTTTTTCAAATATCATGGTATGACAGCCGAACAGTTTTTATGGGCAGTGATCAAATCCGAATTGCTGTATCCGAAGAAACTGGTGTTTCAGTCGGAAGATATCCACTACTCCTGCATGCAGGAGACCATCTCGCTGGGAGAAAAGAATCAAAAGGATGGAGCGGAAATCATAAAAGAGCGGGAGCAAAGAGCAGAAGCAAAACAGAGAAAGAAACGCAAGGGAAGGAGTGATGCCTTTGATTAAAACCTTAAGTCAGGCACTTCGGATGGATAAGGAACGCTTCAAAGTTCCGAAATCAGTCCAACAGGCAATTCCCATCCAGCGAATCTGGCCGGATGGAATTTTTCAACAGGGAACGAAATTCTCAAAAACATATCGTTTTACAGATATCAACTATTATATTGCGAGTAAGGACAATAAGACAGAAATGTTTCTGGATTATTCCGAACTCTTAAATTCACTGGATTCCGGCATTTCTGCCAAAATTACCATCAATAACCGGAGAATCAATAAAGAAGAATTTGAAAAATCAATCCTGCTTCCAATGAAGGAAGATGGACTGGACCACTATCGGGAAGAATACAACGAAATGCTCCTGTCTAAGATTACAGGAACAAACAACAGCATCTATCAGGAACGGTATCTGACTGTCAGTGTACATAAAAGATCGATTGACGATGCAAGAACCTATTTTGCACGTATCGGAACAGACATCGTAACACATCTGGCAAAGTTATCGTCCACAGCAGAAGGACTGGACGCAGAGAGCCGGCTCCAGATTTTCAGGGACTTCTTCAAGGGAGATGTCCCACAGGCATTTCCGTTTGATCTGAAACAATTTGCCAAGAAGGGAACAAGTTTCAAGGACTGGATGTGTCCGGATTCTATGGAATTTGAACGTGACCATTTTAAAATCGGTGACAGGTACGGAAGAGTCCTGTATATGCAGGATTATGCAAGTTATGTTAAAGATGACATGATTTCAGAACTGTGTGACTTCAGCCGGAATCTGATATTGTCGATTGATATCCTGCCAGTCCCTACGGATGAAGCGGTAAGGGAAATCCAGAACCGACTGCTTGGTGTGGAAACCAACGTGACCAACTGGCAGAGAAGGCAGAACGCTAATAATAACTTCTCGGCAATCGTACCATACGATATGGAACTTCAGAGAAAAGAAACCAAGGAAATGCTCGATGATCTGACAACCAGAGACCAGCGTATGATGTTCGGAATTTTGACAATGGTACATCTGGCAGACAGTAAAAAACAGTTGGATTCCGATACGGAATTATTATTGTCGATAGCAAGAAAGCATCTGTGCCAGATGGCAACATTAAAGTGGCAGCAAGTGGACGGACTCAATACAGTGCTTCCTTACGGACTGCGAAAGATCAATGCCCTGCGTACATTGACAACGGAATCAACGGCTGTTTTAATCCCGTTCCATACACAGGAAATCCTGCAGCCGGGCGGTATCTATTATGGGCAGAATGCAGTCAGCAAGAACCTTCTGGTAGCCGACCGGAAGAAACTGATGAATGGAAACAGTTTCCGGTTGGGCGTCAGTGGATCAGGAAAGAGCTTTTCGGCAAAAGAAGAGATTGTGCATCTGGCATTGAGTACCGATGACGATATCCTGATTCTTGATCCGGAGTCCGAATTCACAAAATTAGTAGAGGCTCTGGGTGGACAGGTTGTAAAAGTATCTGCGACATCAGACAATCACCTGAATGCAATGGATATGGACGCAGCCTACGGCAATGAAAAGAATCCACTGATTGAAAAATCGGAGTTTATTCTGTCTGTATTTGAACAGTTGGTTGGAGCAGGAAACCTGTCAGCAAAAGAAAAGTCAATCCTGGACCGCTGTGCTGCAGATGTGTACCGGGATTATATCCGAAGTGGTTATACCGGAGAAGTTCCGACATTGAAAGATATGTACCGACAGTTGATGTTACAGCCGGAAGAAGAGGCAAGGGGGGGACTTGCACTGTCATCCGAACTTTTTATCAATGGAAGCCTGAACACCTTTGCACAGCCGACCAATGTGAATAAGAAGAACAGGATCATGGATTATGATATCCGGGAACTGGGGGGAACAGCTTATGCCACTGGGAATGCTGGTTACCTTAGACAGTATTTTCAACAGGGTAATTCAGAACTGGAAAGAAGGAAAAACGACATGGATATTTGCCGATGAGTTCTATCTGTTATTCCGCTATGAATACAGTGCAAATTTCTTCTACCGACTGTACAAGAGAATCAGAAAATACAATGGATTCGTGACAGGTTTAACCCAAAATGTTGAGGAACTTCTGAAATCGGACACTGCAAGACTGATGTTGGCAAACAGTGAGTTTTTGATTCTTTTGAATCAGGCAAGTACAGACAGGGAAGAATTGGCAGCTCTTTTGAATATTTCCGAAAACCAACTGTCCTATATTACAAATGTATCGGTTGGCAGTGGCCTAATCCGTTGCTCTGGGAATATCGTACCATTGAGAATACGTTCCCAAAGAATACAGACCTTTATAAACTAATGACAACAAAACCGGGAGAATCATAATGAAGAAAAAAGAAGAAGTAACGATAACTTTTTATGCTGCAGAGTGCGGTGAGTTCCATGATTTAGGAGAATATACAAAATGCAGAACGCTGGAAGAGGCATATAAAAAGTACCAGAAATATTGTAGAACATCTGCCAATATGTGTCCGGCTATTGAGTTTTCTATTCATGATCCAGAATCAATTTATTCAGACATGGAATATCCATTACCGTTGTCATCAAAAGACAGGGGAGACTTGGAACTTGTGCCATATTACAACGAACATCCACTGGTAAATGAGGCAATCAGACAGGTGGAGCAGTTGCAGAAACAGCAGGAAAAAAGAAACATCGGGATGTTGCCCGATGAGATAAGAGATACGGAAAGAGGGTGACCGGATGAAAGATATCAAGGAACGGGTAAGGGATAAGAATCCGAAGATTCGAAATCCGGCTGCCCGACTTCCGAAAGAACTGGTTCGCTCAGCGGTTCTGGAAGCAAAAGAAAAGCCAAGGGAACTACATGAAAAAAGCAGTGGGCAGTCAGAATCCCCAACACAGTATGGAACTGAAAAAATAGAATCCGTACAGTACAGAGCGGCGAGTGTGGCAGGAAAAAGTATAGGGAAAACCACATATCAAGGTGGAAAAAAACTTGCTGGAGTGACCTACAGGAAGATAAAGGAAAGAAAAAGCAGACAGGAAGAAGCGAAAGCTGCCGAAGAAGCAATGGAGCAGGGGGGGGCAGAAAGCGGAAAGAAATTAATCAAGTTGAAACCGGAGCAGGCAGCACTTGCCAAGGAGAATGGTAAACGGCAGGTGAAAGCAGCACCGAGAGTGGTAAAAGTATCCGGTCTGTCTCAAGAAAAAATAAAGACACAGGCATCCATGCAGAAACAGCAGATGGAAAAAAGTCTTCAGGCGATGCAGAAAGCAAGAGCAGCCCAGATGGCAAGAAAGTCAGCACAGGCATCGGCAGAAAGTGGAAAAGCAGTCCTTCAGGTAACTGGAAAGGGTTCAAAGTTATCCGTACAGGGAATTACAGCAGCGATTCAAAAAGGGGGGTAGTAGCTCTTGAAAAAATGGGAAAATGGATTGCTGCCGGAGGTAGTGCATTTCTTCTGGTATTTATTCTGATTGTGGGAATCATTGCAGGAGCAGCTTTCAGCAGTAATTCGGAAAGCTCCGAATCCCTAAGTGAAGAAGTGCTTGCGTATACTTCTGTGATACAGCAGTATGCATCCCAATACGGCATTCCGGAATATGTGTCTGCGATACAGGCCATCATGATGCAGGAATCTGGAGGCAGGGGAACAGACCCGATGCAGTGTTCGGAAAGTCCATATAATACAAGATTCCCACACACTCCTGGTTCTATTACTGATCCGGATTATTCGATAGAGGTTGGAGTACAGACCTTTGCAGACTGTATCAGACAGGCAGGATGCAGCAGTCCACAGGATCTGGACAAGCTGAAACTTGCATGGCAGGGATATAACTATGGAAATGGCTACATAGGATGGGCATTGCAAAGAGGCGGTTATACAGAAGCCAATGCATTGCAGTTTTCACAGGAACAGGCAGCTTCGCATGGATGGAGCAGTTACGGAGATCCCCCCCAATACGTTCCCCCCCATGTGATGCGGTATTATTCCGGTGGCAGCCTGTTTGCTGGTTTGTTTGGTAATCAGCAGATTGTGTCGGTTGCAATGGGGCAGCTTGGAAACAGTGGCGGTCAGAAGTTCTGGAGCTGGTACGGATTTGACAGTCGGGTAGAATGGTGTGCCTGTTTTGTAAGCTGGTGTGCGGATCAGAGCGGTCTGATTGCAAGTGGGAATGTTCCTAAATTCTCATTGTGCAGTGATGGAGTGTCCTGGTTTCAGGGAAAGAATAAGTGGCAGAGTGGCGGAACAACTCCGACAGCTGGAATGATCATCTTTTTTGACTGGGATCATGATGGAACATCGGATCATGTAGGAATAGTAGAAAAGTGTGAAGGTGGAAGAGTTTACACGATTGAGGGAAATTCCAGTGATCAGGTACGGCAGAGAAATTATGCAGTAGATTACAGTTCTATAATGGGATATGGGGGGGTGATAAATTGATGGTTTCTTTCATAATTTGTTAAGGATTTTATAAGGGAGTTAATGAATCCTTTGGAAAATAGTCACAAAATAGGCACAGTTGATTGATAAATTGTTATTGTAACTTTTAGTGATAGACATATAAAGAGTTAGAAATCTTTATAATTGACTTGAATTAGGAGGTAGTGAATATGAGTGATCAGAATGTAAAAGCAGCACAAAAATATTTAAATGCGATGTTTGGTGGACATAAGGATTGGGTAAAACTGGATGAAGATGGAAAGACCGGAACAGCCGTGATGCAGGGAATCATTCGTGCATTTCAGATTCAGAATGGAATCTCAACGATTACAGGAACGGTTGGACCACTTACTATTAATACCATGAAGAAGTTAGCCATTATTACAAAAATGGATCCGAATGATACTCCGCAGGTTAATGTATGCTTGATTCAGTGTGCTCTGTTTTGCAAAGGATATGCTGCTGGAGGAATTACTGGAATTTATTATACATCAGGAGTAAATGCAGTTAAAAAGATGCAGGAAAATGCAGGACTGGAAGTTACGGGCAAAATTGATTGGAAAGTTTGGTCTGGATTGTTATCCCTAAACTGGTTTACAAAGGTTTCTGGTGGGGGGGATTCCAATATTGTTCTTATTCAACAGCAATTAAATAGTGACTGGTCAGATGTTATTGGTGTTGGACCTTGTGATGGAATTGCCTCAAGACAGACAATTTTGTCTTTAGTTGGTGCATTGCAGGCGGCTGAAGGAGTTACAACTGAATTAATTACAGATTTGAATTCAGTTAATTTTGGCGATGCAACAACAAATGCGTTTCCGGGTACATTACAGAACGGACAGAACTCGACGAAATATGTTCCATTTAATAAGATTGCTCAATACGGACTATATTTTAACGGATATAATCCGGGAAGATTCGATGGCGTGTTTGATTCGACTACAGAGTCAAAGGTGTCAGAATTTCAGGAGTTTTATGGTCTGACAGGAATTGGACTTGTAACAAAAGGAAAAGTAAATGTTTCTACTATGAAATCATTGCTTACGAGTAAAGGCGATACAAACAGGGCAGCAAAAGCGTGTGACTGTGCAACAGTATTAAATAAACAACAGGCATTAGATATAAAAAATGCAGGGTATACTCATGTAGGACGTTATCTGACAGGTTCTGTTGGAAAAGAACATACACCGAAATATTTGACATCAACAGAAGTGAAAAACATTGAAAATGCAGGATTATCGGTATTCCCGATATATCAGGATGGAGGATATGAATTAAACTATTTTAAGGATCCGTCCCAGGGAAGTGTTGATGCACAGACAGCAATTTTAGCAGCCGAGAGAATCGGTATACCAAGTGGAACGACTATATACTTTGCAGTGGATTTTGATTGTTATTCATATCAGATTGATACATTTATTATACCTTATTTTGAACAGATTCACATGATCTTTTTCAGTTCGACAAATGATAAAAATTATAAAGTCGGCATTTATGCACCAAGATATGTATGTACTAAAGTTTATGAAGCAGGATTGGCAAGTAAATCATTTGTGGCAGATATGTCAACTGGATTTAGCTGTAATTTGGGATATTCGATGCCGAAGAACTGGGCATTTGATCAATTTTGTGAGTTGAACTCATTTTCTTCATCACCTTCGTTCCCACTGGATAAAGATGCATATTCAGGGAGAGATACTGGATTTAAAAAGTTCGATGCCGTATCGACAAAAACAGATGAGGAAATAGCGCAAGAAAATCTTCGGGCAAAGGTAAAAATAGCACGAAATCAATATGTCTATAATGTAATGGAGCCGCTTGGTTATCTGAATAAAATTATGGATGTGGGTGTGGAGTATGATAAGGAAATTTCACTGGGAACAATGATGAGTCCTCAAGGAGCAATTGATATTTCTACTAAAATATCCACATCGCTTGAAAGTTCAACTGGTAAAATTTATAATATAAAAGTGGATATAGGAAATGATGGAGAATTGACACAAACTTGCAAAAATCAAATTATGGAGATTTCATCAAATTTATCAGATACAGGTATAGAGGGAGCAGATAACTTTGGAAATACGATAGAAAAAATTGCTTTATCGGTTAAATCTGGTAATATTGCTTTTGAAATAAATAATGTTTTTGCCAATAGTGTAGAGTTTTCCATTGTATTTAGTACATCAGATTTGCTGCCAGAAGAGGAAAAAGAGTGGACAATATCGGTTGCTTTGATTTTTACAATGACATTAAATTCTAATAGTGGTCTTGAATTTAATGTTGTAGAATTCACAAAAGAGCATAGTAATATACTGGCAGGAGCCGTAATATTAGTTCTTGCGGGTGCATTAGTTGTAAATGCAATTCCGTCAATTATTGCTTTATTTTCAGCTGGAGCAGGTACTGTTTTTGGTTTGTTGATTCAAGCGCTGTAAATTGTAAAAGAATAAAAGAGACAATGGCCAGAGGTTCGATTTTATAAAGAGGACCTCTGGCAAAAGGGGGGGGATTAAGAAGAATGCATATTAAATCAATTGTGTCAGATGAGGATAGGGAAGAATTAGAAAGAATGCTTTCGCTTGGGTTTATAATTCCTAATCAATTATTTAAAACAAGACAGAAAAGTAGAATGATTATCTATATTTTTACACCTGTAGAATTTTTACTGTCGATTAATTGTTATCTGTCGGAAAGTTATTTGATGTTTGGAATAGGGATTGGAACTTGTGTGGCTTGTGTGGCTTGGATTATTTGGTATCAAATGATTGGTAAAAATTTTGAAAAAAATGTTCATGAATTTGTCTGGGGGGGTAGATCAGGATATGAAACGGTGGATATCGATGAAAACGCAATTAAAATAGATGAAGATCAAATTTATGAATTTAAAAATATTGATAGAATGTTCTTATATAAAAACTTCTTTTTTCATAACAAATGAAAAGAAAATATTTATATTTAAAACGACAGATATGGAGTCGGATGAACTTATAAAAATTATTAAAACAACAGGGATTTTATTTGAAAAAAAAGAAAAACCATTTAATATTTATAAGTATTGTAAAAAAGGAAAAAGTTTTTAAAAATAAGCAGAGGATGGTGGATTTATCATCCTTTTAGAGAAGAGCATGTATTTTAAAGGGAATCTGGTTTTGCAGGTTCCCTTTTTGCCATCAAAAACGTTGATGTTTTATCAAATGACGCTAAAAATAAAAAGAATAATGCAGGGGGGTGACATTATTAGTTATCGCTGTAATATTTGGATAAAATATAAATAAAACATAAAAAATATAAATAAATTATAAAATGGCGACAGTTTTTTCTTGTTCAAGTGTTTATTATATAGAGGACAAAATAAGACAGCAAAGGAAGTGGTGCTGTTGCATCGGAAAAATGACACAAAATTAGTGATGTCCATTCGGGAAAAGAATTGAAGGGGGATTCTTTTCCCCCCATTTGTCGTGTTACGAAAGACTGAGGGTAAGAAAATATGCTAGAACTTGCAATCTGTGATGATGACATCATCCTATGTAATTGGTTAGAACAGAAGCTGCTCCATTATGGGAAAGCGAATGACTGTCAGATATCTATAGAAATATACTATTCTGCGGAGCAGCTTCTTAACAGGCTGGAAGAAGAATCCTACGATATGTTATTCCTTGATATTTGTCTGGAACATGAGAATGGAATTGATATCGGAACGGAGATACGAAAGAAAAATTATGGAAAAGAACTGCGGATTACCTATATTTCAACATATCAGGAATATGCTATGAAATTATTCCGTATTCATCCATTTGATTTTCTTGTAAAGCCAATCCGAGAGGAAGAACTTTTCCGGGTGATAGGTGAATTACGGGAACTGTTAAAAGAACGGAAGAAAATATTTGAATATACGGATACAAAAGGAATCCACAAGATTTCTTATGACAAGATCCTGTATTTTTATAGTCTGGGAAAAAGAGTACATATCGTGACATCGGAAAAAGAATTTGAATATCGAGGAAAATTAAAGGATGTAGCGGATGTAACAGAAGAATATTTCTTACTGATTCACAAGTCCTATCTCATCAATATGGAACACGTGGAGCATTACAAATATGACAACGTGGTTATGAAAGACAAGACACGTCTCAGTATCAGTAAAGCAAATCGCAAGAAGGTCAGGGAAAGACTATTACAAACGGAGAAGAAAAGATTATGAATATCCATTTGATCACTTATCTGACAAGTAAATTATTCTGGATTTATACTGTGTTCCGTTATAATACCATCCTGTATCCAAGAAATGAGGATACACAAAAGCTATTTGCATATTTTTGTGCATATCTACTTTCCTGCTGGGGGGGAAGTATGCAGTGGGGGGGAACGATGTACGGAGATCTGATCTTTGAGCTGATCGCTCTGTTAATTATAACAGTGGCATATCAGGCAGACTGGCAACATCATGTCTGGAATACACTTATGGTATATATTATGGGAATTTTATGTGATGGGATTCCAATCGTGCTCTTTCAACGGTATGCGGTAGCAAGAAATCCGGTGCATCATCACATGGGACCGGGAACTATCGTAATGGGAAATTTTATATTCTTTTTACTGGAAGTTATTATTGAAAGAAAAGTGGATGTAAAGAGAAGTTATTATATAAAGAACCGTCATTGGCTTGCTATGCTTTCTGTCCCGGTGATCAGTATTATAGTCTGTATCAGGATATTGCTGCTAGACAGAAGAGGTGTGCGGTCTACGATTGTATTATTCTTACTGTTTATCAATGTGTTTATTTTTTATCTGCACGATGAGGTTCAGAAAAGTTATATTGAAACAGCAAAACAGGAAGAGATGAAGATTCAGATGAGCCAGTATGCAAAAGAACTGGAGATGATGATGAAATCACAGGACAGGCTGAATAAGATACATCATGATTACAATCACCATCTTACAACAATAGGGGCAATGGCAAAAACGGGAGGAAATGAAGAGATTCTATCGTATCTGAAACAAATGGAGAATATAGCCGGAACAGCCTTATGTCATCATTTATATACAGAAAACCGTAATATGAATAATCTGCTGAATTATATTCTGGAAGATTCGAAATCAGTAATTGAAAATCCAGAGATTTCTGTGGAAATACCGAATCATATAGGGGAAGAACTATTTGATTTAAGTATAATTGTGGGAAATCTTATGGATAATGCTATTCGTGGGACAGCAGCTTCAGATGAAAGGAGATTATCGTTTCAGATGTATTATCGAAAAGGAATCATGAATATCCAGATTGAGAATAGCATAAAAGATACACCAAAAGTGCGGAATGGAATTTATCTGACAACGAAAAGCAGGAAAGAAGGACATGGAATAGGATTACAAAATGTGAAACTCGTAGTAGAAAAGTATCATGGTCAGATGGAGATCTGCCATACGGAGAAATCCTTTCAAGTGAAAATATTATTATATATGAAATTAGATGAAAAATAGTAAGGCGATGGTGTCTTACTATTTTTTCGACCGATTTCGTCTATTTTTGCCACCTCAAGGGTCATTTTTACCATTTGTGAAAATTTTGTGATTTTTCAGATTATAGTAGTGCAAAAGTCAGAAAAAAAGGAGGGTAGCGGTTATTTTGTAAAGGAATTATAGAAAAAGATTACAAGAGGGAGAAAGAGACTATGAAGAGATTTCGAAAGTCGGCTATAGCCTTAGTACTTGCACTCCTGATGGCACTACAGGGAACAGAACCTATCTTTGTACAGGCAAAAGAGGCCATTGAGGATGTACAGAAGAATGCAGATTTCTCCAGACCAGAGGCTTTGACGGAAGAGGAAGCCGGGATAACAGATTCCACATCTGGAGAACAAGACAAGAGTCAGCAGTCTGATGCGGACGTACAAAATAAAACGACGCCATCAGAAGATACAGAGACTCAGGAAGAACAGACAACTCCAGCGGAAGAAACAGAAGAAAATCCGCAGGAAAAAGAAGTGGAGTTGAAAGAACCTCAGGATTACTATCCGATTCCAGAAGAACCGGAAGGTGAACTGATTGATTATGATGCCATCTCCAAGACTTATAAGACAGGGGGGACAAGCAGTATACAACCGTTTATGGAGGTTATGTCGGAACTTATAAGAATGAGGATGGAGATACCGAGCTGGTTGATAATACACTTGTAAAACCAGAAGAAGCAGATACTCCGGCATCTGAAGAAGCACAGGAAGCCAGCAGTGTAGTGGCAACTGAGGAAAAGGAAGAGAAAACAGAAGTTTATCAGAACAAGGCAAATGACTATGCCATTCTTCTTCCGGAACAGATGTCAGAAGAGAATGGTGTAACGATTGAAAATGGAAAGACCAGAATCGGAATCATTCCGGTAGATGGAGATTATACACATTCCGTTATTAAGGACAATGCGATCCTTTATAATGAAGTTTATGAAGGAGCGGATGTTCAGTATACGGTACTGGATTCCAGCATTAAGGAAGATATCGTACTTCAGCAACCAACAGACAGAGAATCGTATGAATATGAACTTCAGATTCCGGGATATCAGGCTGAAGTAAAAGATAATCAGGTCTATATCTATCCGGAAGGGAAGACAATCAAAGATGCAAAGTATCTTCTGGAGACTCCATCAATGGAAGATGCTGCCGGGGAAATCAGTTTCCTGATCACATTGGAACTTCGGGAAGAAGATGGAAAAACAATCCTGACCGTAAAACCAGACAGGGATTGGCTTTCGGCAGAGAACGTCAGTATCCGGTCAGGATTGATCCGACACCAGTGGAGATTCAGAAGAGTTCCTTTAACATGATCGGTGTGGAAGAGGGAAGTCCAACCAGTCAGCCTGCAAATAAAAAGTCAAGGCTAAATTGAAGAACATTGAAAATTTTATACAGGTTGAAAATTAGGTATCAAAATAAGACCACCACACCAGTGCTGGTCTGAGAATTATAATGATGATTAGGATTCTGGAAGAGATGAAAGATATTCTTTCACTCGTCCGTAGTAGATTCTTAGAAACTTGTTGGCACCTGCAGTCATATAGACATAGTAAGGCTTGCCTTGAGCACGTTTCTTGTCTAAGAACTGATAAACAGGATCATCTTGAGGATGTGTTTTAATTAGGACATCCATTACCTGAAATAAAGTCTTTCTAAGATCAGAGGAACCTCGTTTTGAGGTTGGAACACTTTTTTGTTCATAACTTCCAGATTCATTAACACCGGGATCTACACCGGCAAATGCAGTAATAGCACTTTTGTGAGTGAAACGGGAAACATCTCCGATCTCAGCCATCAACTGAGATCCGAGTGAAGTTCCAACACCTTTCATAGCCATAACGACAGGATATTCAGGGAGTTTGGATGCAGTTTCATTCATGAGAGTGCGTAGTGACTCAACAGTTGTAGAGGCACTGTTAAGCTGATCCACAGCCTGCTTAATTATAAGCTTTGTAATGGCATCCTTTGGAAGTACAGGAACAAGTTCCTTTGCTTTTCCATAGATTTCCTCAGCTTTGGATTGGCTGAAGTTGTACTTCTTACGTTTGCACCAGTTTTGATAATGGTCGATAAAGGCATTCAGAGACATTTTACGGACACAGTCCACATGCCAGTATGTAGATGCAAAATCAACCCATTTCTGGCTGCCGTCACTGCGTGCAGGACTGTCAAAGTAAGTATTAACACCAGGATAGGTTTGGTCAAGGATGCCGATAAGATTATTTTTCATAGCCGTCTTGTGCTTCATGTAAAAGCCGAACTGACGGTTCATGGTTTTGAGCTGATTGCGTAATTCATCCATAACATTATACTGTTTAAGATTTTGCCATTTGTCAAGAGCATATCGGGCAATCTTAACAGCATCCGCTTTATCAGATTTCACTTTACGAAGAGAATCATTATCAAAGTCTTTGATAAGTTTTGGGTTAATGGCACTGACGAAAAGATTTGCCTTTGAAAGCTGATGGGCGAGGACTTCATAATAACGTCCTGTGTGCTCCATCACGATTCGGGACTCCCCTTCAACAGAGTTGATGAGTTCTACAAGTGAATGGATATCACTGGCTGTGTGTTTGATTTCGAAAGGTGCGGAAACAATTTCACCGAAAGGTCGCATGATAGCAACCATACTCTTACCTTTTGAAACATCGATACCTACTGCGTTCATAAATTGTCACTCCTTAAGATTATTGCAATGGATAAATACCAGTTTTACTCATTGCCTATTCAATCTACTGTGGTGTGACGCGAATGCACCTATGGCGATTCAACCTGCATAAAACGAACGCTGCGAATGAGGAGCTGGTTATCAGTCTAATTTACGGACGCGAAGTCCAAGATTGGAAGACGATATACCGATTGCTCCATCATTATACAGCTTAAGCAACAAGATGGATAATTCCTTACTGGCTGTAAGGGATATTAACCATAAACATATTGTAGTAGATTGGAGACAACAATTATCCGTATGTCGGATTTGATGATGGTATTAAGTCCGGAAACCTTGCAGGATTTGGAACAGCACACCAGAATTGCCGGACTTATATCAAAGTCAATTCTGATTTTAGTCAGATTCCGAAAGATTCAAAAATCGACAGTGCAACCTTTGCAGTGAGCCAGCGGACAGCATATAGTGGCGGTACATCGCAGTTTGGTCTTTACCGTGTGGATCAAACCTGGAACACATCGATTACATGGAAAACAAAACCAATGCAGCTTACATTCCAGGATGTACAGAATGCAAGTACCGCAAGGAACAGTTATATCAATTATGACGTTAAAGATCTGGTAAATGACTGGGTGCAGGGAACGCATGCGAACAACGGATTTGCACTGGTAGCAATCGCAGAGGCAAATAATCTTGGGGCATCCATGCAGTGTGAAGTGCTGAATAACCGAAATTCAGCCTATGGACCGAAGCTCAGTATCCAGTGGTCTCCGGCAGAAGATCCATATCTGCGAGATATGTCACTGGATGAGACAACCATCCTGCTTCGCCCGATGACAGAAAAGAATACCAATGGAAAACTGAAATTTGATGCCGTATTTGCAGACGGAATTGCAAAGAGCAAATCTACAGTAGAATATTATCTGCTCCCAGATGAGGAAAATGAAGAACATCACGAAACAGATGCAAAACCATTGTATTCCTATCCAGACAGCACTGAATACAATAAGCAGTTCCCGGAGGTGAATAAGTATTACAGCAAAGATTCCAACTGGCAGAGTGCTTTATATTCAGGACTGACAAAAGATAAACTCTATAAAATAAAAGCAAAAGCATCAAAAGAAATCGATGGCAAACTGGAAACCGGAAAAGAAGTGACCAGTGACAGCTTTGTGATCTATGAAGTGAAGCAGTTTGATACATTCCCAAAGATTGCAAAATATTATGGTGTTCCGCTTAAGAACATTATGAAAGACAATCAGGTTATGGATGCACTGGTAGTCGCAAACAACACGATCTTTATCCGTAACCCACAGACAAATGTTCCATATAGTCCTGCACCGCTTACCGATCAGGATAAGATGCGGATTGACGGAGCATTGATGGGAAGAGGCCTGCACTGTGAATTTGGATTTGAACCAGTCAACTTAAATACTGGTAACTTCTACATGGATCAGTCCGATGTGACGATGAATGAGCTGAATGGGGGGGAATTTTCCATTACAAGAAGCTACAATTCCCAAGGAACAGACCAGCATTCCATGTTCGGACGTGGATGGAGCTTCAACTATGACCAGTCACTTTCTCAGATGGAGGACGGAAGCCTTCTGTATATGAGAGGGGACGGAAGTTATCTGATCTTTGATAAGAATGAAGATGGCAGCTACACTGCTCCGGATGGTTATGTATACGATTTAAAAGCAGTCAGCTATAAAGATACAGACCATGACTACATTGGATGGGAACTGACAGATGCGGATCAGAGTATCTGGTCATTTGATAAATACGGAATCTTACGTTATGTAACGGATGTGAATGGATTTAAGACAGTATTAGATTATGACGATGATTATAATCTGAGCAAGATTACCACACCATCCGGAAAAACATTCGGGGTAAAACAGGATAAATTCGGGCATATCAAGGAACTGTCTCTTCCAGATGGTGGAAAAGTTTCTTACAAATATGATGAGCAGGGAAACCTGATATCTGTAACAGACCCGAATGGAACAACAAAAGAATATCAGTATGATGATGACAGCCGTATGACAAGCTGGAAAGATGAGAATGGCAATACGGTTGTAAAGAATACTTACGATAAAGAAGGAAGAGTTGTAGAGCAGACTGATGCAGAAAAAGGAACGGCAACTTTCAAGTACGGAAAGAGTTCTACTATAACATCGGATAACGAAGGAAATAAGACCGTTTATCATTATGATGATCAGTACCGCACAACATCCATTGAATATCCGGATGGAACAACCTGTGAAAAGACTTATAATGCAGAGAATCAGCTTGCTTCCGAAACGACAGCAGCCGGAACAAAAACTTACACTTATGATGCATTTGGCAATGTAGCAACGGAGACAAGAGAGGATGGAAAGACAGCCTCTTATGCTTATAATGAGCAGAATAAGCTGACCAGTGCAACTGGATATAACGGAGCAACGGTTACTTACAGTTATGACGGTAATGGAAATATGGTCACATCTACAAAACCGGATGGAACAGCCATTACCTATACTTACGATGACAAACATCGTATGGTATCCCAGACAGACGGCAGAGGTGTCACAACAACGTATTCGTATGACGGAGCAAACATGACCGGATATGTGGATGGAAATGGAGCAGCATGGGGGGGATTCACGTATGACGCGATGAATCGTGCAGTTACCATGACAGATCCACTTGGAAATGTAACCTCGAACAGTTACGATGCGAATGGCAATCTGACTTCCAAGACAGCAGCCGATGGCGGTGTGACCGCTTATACACTGGATGGTGTGGGAAATATTACAGCAAGTACTGACGCACTGGGGAATACCACCACTTATACTTACGATAAGATGTACAACATGACCAGTGGTACAGATCCGAAAGGAAATCAGATCAGCTACGTTTATGATAAGAATTATCAGCAGGTCAAAGCAACCGATGCAAAAGGAAATACAATTACTTATAAGTATGACAGCATGGGACGTGTCATAGAAGAGAGTAATAAAGATTTTGGAACAAAGCTCTATGAATATGACAAAGCAGGAAATCTGAAAAAATATACCGATGGAAATGGAAATGCAACCGTATCCAAGTTTGATTCTCTTGGACAGGTGCTTCAGTCCAAAGATGCAGTTGGTAATATAACCAAATATGAATATGACGCATTAGGAAATGAAACCAAGATTACTTATGGAGATGGAAGCAGCCATTCCAAGGAATATGATAACTGCGGAAGACTCGCTAAAGAGACAGATGAATTAGGTGCAGTTACCACTTACGCTTATGATGCGGCAGACAATCTGGTATCAAAATCAGATGACAGTGGAAGAACCTGGACTTATACCTACGATAATACAGGAAATCGCTTAAGTGAAACCAACCCAGAAGGTGGAACTACCACATATACTTATGATAAAGCAGGAAATCTGGTATCTTCTACCGATGAAGAGGGAAGAACAGATACTTATGCTTACGACAAGGCAGGAAATCTGACTACATCCAAAGATGCCCTTGGATATACCGTATCCATGAAGTATGACTTAAATGGAAATCTGGTATCCTCTACCGATGAAAATGGAAATACCAGTGCCATGACTTACGATGGTAATGGAAACATGACATCGGTAAGCGATGCAAAGGGCAACATTACAGCAATGAAATATGATTCCACCGACAATCTGGAACAGACGGTGGATGCCCTGAAAGGAAAGACCACTTACGAATACGATTCACAGGGCAACAGCACAAAGATGACAGATGCCCTCGGCAATGCGTACAGCTATGTATATGATAAAGAGGGAAATAACACATCCATAATACTGCCGACAGGAGACAAGGTGCTGATGGAGTACGATGCCATCGGACAGCTTGTAAAATGTACGGATGCACAGGGACTCGTAATTACCTATCAATATGACGGAGCAGGCAATCTGATCCATTCCTCCGACAATGGCGGAAACAGTATGGATTATACATATGATGGTGCCGGAAATGTACTGACACAGACCGATGAACTTGGCAGGACAGCAACATACAAGTACGATCAGTACGGCAGACTCCTGAAACTTACTGAAGCAGACGGAAGTACCACATCTTATGAATATGATGTTATGGACCGCATTACAGCGGTAACGGATGCGGAAGGTCATAAAACAACCTTTACCTACGATAAAGTCGGCAACCAGTTATCCATGACAGAAGAAGAGGAAGCCACATATAAATACGCTTACGATAAGAAAGACCGGGTTATTTCTCAGACAAATCCACTGGGAGCATCCAGCACCTTTAAGTATGACGGAAATGATAATGTGACGGAATCTGTCGATGAAAACGGTACGGTTACCAAGTATGCTTACGATAAAAATGACAATCTCGTATCCCAGACAGACGGAAATGGAAATACGACAACCTACCAGTATGATGAACTGGACCGCAAGATCGGGGGAGACTTCTCCGTTAAAAGAAACAAATGAATACCGTTATGATGCCATTGGAAATCTTACCAAATCAAAAGATCCGATGGGACTTATTACGGAATACAAATATGACAGCTTAAGTAATCTGACGGAACAGATCTCTCCAAAGGGAGCAGTTACCAAATATGATTACGACAAGCATGGCAATGTCATTTCTGCAACGGATGCAAAGGGAAATGAGACACAGTACAGTGTTGACCTGAATGACAATGTCACAAAGATGACACAGGCGAATGGCGGAGAGTATACCTATAGTTATGATAAAGCCGGACGTCTGAAGAGTATGACCAGTCCACTGGGTTATACCAAGAATTTCTCTTATGATAAAGTGGACAACGTGGTAAAAGAAAGCGACAGCTTAAAGAGTACTACCACTTATACTTACGATAAGCTCCATAACATGAAGTCTTCTACCAATGCACTGGATGGAACAACCAGCTTTTCTTATGATAAGTATGGCAATCTGGTGAAGGAGACAGATCCACTTGGACGGAGCAATACCTACAGTTATGACCTGGCAGGCCAGATGACTTCTGCAGCTGATCCGCTTGGTAAGATAACTGCTTATACTTACGACCCGGCAGGAAATATTACTGAGATCACCAAACCGGGTGGAAGAAAGACCAGCTATGGATATGACAAGAATTATAATGTGACATCTGTAACAGACCCGATGGGCTATGTTGCAAAGACCGTCTATGATAAAGATAATCGTGTAACAGAAGAGACGGATGCACTGGGACAGAAGGAATCCTATACTTATGATAAGGACAGCAGGGTAACTTCTATTACAGACAAGCGTGGATTCACAACGGGATTTGATTACGATGCACATGGTAATATTCAGGTTGTTACAGATAAGACCGGATTAAAGAGCCATCTGGAATATGACAAGAATGATAACCTGACCAAAGTAACTGATGCCCTTGGCGGTGTAACAACTTATGGTTACGACAACATGGATAACCTGGTGACCTTCACCAATGCAGCAAATAAGACAACGAATTATACTTATGATCTGGAAGGCAACCTGACATCCATCAAAGATCCGGCAGGAAGAACAGAGAAATTCGACTATGATGAAAAAGGCAGACTGACCGGACATACACAGGCAAGTGGCAAGAAAACCACGTATGATTACGACAAACTGAATGACCTGTTGGAGAAATCATATCAGGATGCAAAAGGCGAGAAATCCGAAAAGGACGTGACCTACGCATATAACAGTGCCGGGGAACGGGTATCCATGAAGGATCAGACAGGCAAGAGCAGCTACGAATACGATGCACTCGGAAGAATCACAAAAGTAACAAGTGGTTCGAAAAAGGATGTCAGCTACGTCTATGATGATGCAGATAATCTGCAGGCAATCGTATACCCGGATGGGACAAAGGTCAGCTATGAATACGACTTAAATGATAACCTCGTAAAATTGACAGATCGTAATGGAAAAGTAACCACTTACAAGCATGATGCACTGAATCGTGTGACAGAAGTCGTTAGAAGCAACGGAACAAAGACGGAAGTGTCTTACGATGCAGAAGATCATATTACAAAGATTGTGAATACCTGTGGTTCCTGTGGCAAAGTAATCAGTACTTATAAGTACAAGTACAATGATCAGGGATATGTAGTTGGAGAAACAGCTACGGAACTGGAAGCGGGAACAAGAAAGACACCAAGCTGGGAAGACTGGTACAACTGGGCGATACACAGAAAGAGACAGACAAAGCAGACTGTGAGCATCAGGAGAAAGAGATCCAGACGACTCGTACCTATGAATACGATGACAACTGGGAACTGACACGCTGCACGGAAAAAGCAGAGGGCGGTAAAAAGACGATTCATAATTATACGTATGACAAGATCGGAAACCGGACTTCTTATGAGAAGATCGAAGATGGTGTCAGCAAAGCAAAATATAACTATAAGTACAACGATTCCAACCAGCTCATCAAACGCACCAATGCAAAGATCTGGGGGCGATCCGGGAACAACCTACAGCTATGATAAAGATGGCAATCTGATTCAGGAATGCGATAAGACAAACAGTGCTGATCCGGTTACTTATGAATATACAGCAGAAAATCGTCTGGCAGTGGTAAAACAGGGTGGAACAGTCCTAATGGCAGCCATGTACGATGGAGATAACAACCGGGTATTCGAACTGGATAACACCTATAAATGGGAAGACTGTTATGGCGATGAAGTCCTGATCCCGGAGAACCAGCGTACCGAAGATGGGAACAGCCCGAAAGAGCAGCTTGCCTCTCTGGTAAAAGGCGGTTCCAATGCCAAAGGATACACACTGACAGAGTATATCAACGATATCAATCGTGAGAATACAGAAGTCCTCGCAGAGTATGGGGCAGACGAGAAAGTCCGTCAGGCTTATACTTATGGAGAAAGTGGAATCGGAGAACGTATAAGCGTTGATAAATCCACAGAAAGCAGTTATTATTTATATGACGGAAGAAACAGCGTGACCGGAATCCTGACCGAAACAGCTAATCTAACGAACAGCTATCAGTATGATCCATACGGAAACCTTACATCAGGAACAGCAGACGGTGTCAATTACTACGGTTATAATGGGGGGGAGTCCACAAATGTAAAAACAGGACTTCAGTATCTGCGGGCAAGATACTATAACGCAGAGAACGGAACCTTTACAACTGAAGATAGTGACCTTGGAACGACAGAAAATCCATTGACCAGAAACCGCTACGATTATACGACCAATAATCCGCTGAATTACAGTGATCCGACAGGACATTCATTGTGGAGCAGGATTAAGAGTACAGCTAAAAAAGCAGCGAAAGCAGTCAAGAGTGTCGGCAAGAAAATCGTTAATACTGCGAAAAAGGTAGTCAAAACAGTAGTAAATACAGCTAAGAAAGCAGCAAAAACTATTGTTAACACAGTGAAGGGGGGGGTAGCAAAAACTGCCAAAAATGCAGCTAAACATGCAAAACAGACATATCAATCTGTGAAAAATCGTGTAACCAGTAGCAGTACATATCAAAAGATCACATCCAGAGGAAGTCAGTTTATTCGTTCTGTAAGCAATGGGGGTACAGAAAATTGGAAAAACTTATACATCTTTCAAATCCTATGTTTCAGAAAGAACGGCAGAAATCCGCTCAGAAGTGGTACGACATATGTGTACGACAACAAATCGTATTACAGATAAGCTTGGAAAAGTAGACTGGAATGCGGTGAAAAAAGTAGCCATTGGTATAACTGCGGTTACAGTTTCTGGTCTTGTAGTTGCTGCAACAGGCGGTTTGGCTGCAGGAGCAGTTCTGGCAGCATTGCCAGCAATGGGTGGCTTAGGAACGGCGATGGTTTCAGGAGCAGTTATTGGAGCTATTGGTGGAGCTTCATATAGTGCAGTGAATTCAGGTTTGTCTGGAAATAGTCTGAAACAAGTAGCAAAAGATACGTTAGTCGGTGGTATTGCAGGAGCAGTGACAGGTGGCGTTATGGGTGGCCTTAGTTATGGGGCTGGGAAACTTTTGAATGTAGTAAGGAGTGCAGGAAGTACCCATAATGATGGGATTGATAAATCGTTTAAAAAATTAGTTGCAGAAGTAACCGAAACAAAATTGCCAGAAGGCACTTGGGAAAAACCACCATTAGAGCGAGGAGATATTATTGACAAAGCTATGGGAAATAACTTGGGACACAATTTCCCGACCATAGATAAAGTAGAAAATGGTGTTGTGACTAGTGTTAAAAGCCGAGACTTAGGTGCAAAGACTTATCAAAATGGTAATAAATTGGAAAAGGTAATTGTCAAGGACATTAATAAAGTTTCAGGATTTATAGGAGAAACATTTAATGGTAAATTTGTTAATGCGGAAGAAATAGTGGGTAGACAATTACAAGTAGTTGTTCCAAATGTAACATTAAGCGAAGCTCAGATAAATGCAGTTAATAATGCTACAAAACATGGTATTGATAAAGGTGTTAAACTCATTATTACAGTAGGAAAATAATAGCAAAGTAAATAGCTTAAGGGGGGGAATATTTTATTCCCCCTTAAGTAATAGAGAGGAGAAAACGGATATGATTTCTGTATATTATAATCAAAAATATGGTTTCTTAATTGTGCCTAATGCCATTGAAAGGTTTATGGGATGTTATATTTCTATCGAACCTACAATTGAAATTATGGCTGAAGAAACAATAGATAAGATAGGCTGTGCAATTAGAAAAGGAATAAAAATTGCAGAAAGTTCCCCCCCAAAAGTAGACGAATCTCAATTAAACAATTTTTGGAAACAAACAAAATATAAAAGTTTTCCAACATTTTCCAAGAATTATCAAAGAATTGATTTGAAACAAAATGGAGATGAATTAGAAATTAGAAGATGGGAACGGAATAATAGAGGGGGGGATATTCGCGAAAAACGGAAGAAAAAGATTATATTAATTTTATAGAAATGTCGGATTATGAATTGGGCTTGTTTATAAAAAAAATGTTTGAACCATGTGAAATTAGAATTGATGAAACAGAAAGATTTGAAACATTAGAGGGGGAAAATAATTAGTTATTCGATTCCAAATGAGCATTATAAAAATATTGGTGATGGTCATACAGATTCTTATATGACATATAGAAATGAAGATTATGATAAGTTGTATATTTCTTTTTTGATAGGTGATGGAACTGATTGTACAGATGAAGTAAGCATAAAAAATCATTACAAAAAAATATACAAGCAAATGTCGAATATTAAATTTGAAAGTAAATGTAATAAAAAATATGTACATTTTTTAACAGAAAATGGAGAAGTATTGCTGAGTTTTATTGATAATGGTTATGTGGAGTTTTTTATGTGCATTCCATATAATATTGAAAGAAAAGTTCAAAAGGAGTCAATAGAACAGTATTTAAAAATGTTATTTTCGATAAAAATTGAAGATAAATAAAGCGTGAAGGAGAGAATATGCAAAAGAAGAATTGTGTTTTGTGCATAAGTATAGGAATTATAGTATGTATATTGTTATCAGCTTGCTCCAGACAACCAGACTTTGATGCCAAATCCTACGTCCAAAGTTCTCTTGATGCACACTATCATGGAGAATATAAGGACTATGCGAATCTGTTAGAAATCTCGGAAAAAGATGCCAAGAAAGAAATCGAAGAGGATTTTAATGAGAGTATCCAACAGCAATTTGATGATTCCGATAACATTACGGATAAAGGAATTGCTGATTATGCGGAAAAACTGACAGAAGTAAAGAAACTGGCAAAATACAAAGTACAAGATGTGAAAGAAGAGGATGGAGTCTATACAGTAAGTGTACAAGTTGAACCATCCAATGTATTTCAGACATTGCAACAAAGCTCTACAGAGGTAAGCAATGAAAAAATAAAGCAGGGATTGGATGGAAATGATCCGGAAGTCTTTGCAGCTGTATTAACAGAAAGTGTCCAGAAGAGTCTTGAAAAGAACAGATATGGAAAAGCTGTTACTGTAAACGTATCCGTGGAAAAAGATAACTCAGGAAAATATGGTCTTTTGGATACAGAGATGAATAAGTTGGAAGCAGCGATGTTCCCAACAGAATAAGAATGAATGGAAAGCTATCAGAGGAAAAAAACTGGTAGCTTTCTTTTAAACTCCAAGACAAGAAAACTTGTTAAAAAAGCTATTGTAATAGTAGAAAAATTAGTAGTAAATAATGGATGACAAGAGTCTTTTATTCATTATGAGAAAAAGAAGGAATCTCCTATGAACCAACAAGAAATATTCACGTAAGATGGAAAAAAGTGCTGTAATCGAAGAGGTTGCAGCATTTTTCTTCGACATTTTTCGAACATTATAACGTACCTATCCGGTCACCGCCATGCTCCGATTTGATTTCTATATCAAAAATCAGATCGGAGGAAAGATAAATGGCTTATAACAAGACAAGTGAAGAACGAAAGTGGAATTATTGGAAAGAACAGGAAGAAAAGAAATTGCGTGAACTGGGAATGGAAGAAGAGAAGATCCAAAAGCTGCGCCAGATGGACAGGGAAGACTTTCTGGAAGAGCGCAGATACCGGGGAACATCTGGATGAAACGATGCAGGATATGGATTCCATAAAAGAAAAGGACAGCGAGCTGTTTGCAAGGGATGTAAAGGAGCTTCTGGATCACATAGGTGATAAGCGAATCTATGAACTATTGAAAGAAACGGAGCATCAGACACTGGAAATCCTCTTACTCAGTACATGGGGGGGATATTCTGGAAGAGAAGTTGCTAAGATTATGGGAATGGCAGAACAGACGATTTATACCAAAAGAAACCGTTTGAGAAAAAAATTAAAAAATTTATCAAAAATTGAATAATTATGGCGTTTTTCGTCGGCTATTTAATAGGCAGGTAAATTTTGCCAGTGTACTTTGACAACCTCATACCAGCATTACAGGTACGTTCCCGTAAGTAGAAGCGTGGCAGGAAGACGCGAGGACAGATGAAAAGGGCATGGAAGAAATTAGACCAGAAAGTGAGAGGCAGAGTTCTTTTGTGGCGTTTTCGTTTCGAGCGAATCATCTTTAACTGAAACAGGACCGTGGCGGTCTTTTGCGAGGATCACTTACGAGGGGGGGATAATGATACATAGGAACTGCCAGTGAGCAGAGGATGGACTTTGGGTTGTAATCAGCAAGACTTTTAGAAAATCCGTGAGCGGTGCAATGCCAAGCATCCGCCTGTAATGTTCCCGTAAGGCAATGGGGGGGGAGTCGAGGACAAATACAACGCCAAAAATCAAAAGTATAAGAAATCAAGGAAGAATGTGTCGTTGATATCAGATACATACGGCTGTAGGGAGAAATCCTTTACAGCCGTATTGATGTGATATCAGCACGCATATCAGGTAACAAATTATGTATTACACAAGAGAATATCTCAATAGAGCGCATCGAGAAATTGATACTATTTTCCGAGTGCTGTTCCCGGAACATGGAATGGCAGTAAGGGAAGAACAGATTATGTTATGCCACAAAATGCTGGATAACCTGCTGGGAAGAAACATAGCACTGTGTGACGCGGGTGTCGGTATCGGCAAGACGTATGCCTATCTGGTGGCCTGTGTTCTGATGAGAAAATATTCCCTCCTTGCAGAAGGATGTTCCCCCCCTTATGAGCAGCGTCCGGTCGTGATATCCACTTCCAGCATTGCACTCCAGAAAGCAATTCTTACAGAATATATCCCTTTTCTCTCCCGGATTCTTCAGGAGAACGGGACGATTCAGGCCCCCCCTATTAAAGCTGTGATACGAAAAGGGAAAGAGCATTTTGTCTGCGATGAGAGGTTGGAGCACCGAATCGTTGCAATCGAAGAAAAAAACAAAAATGCGTTGCAGAAAGAAGCTCTGCTGTCGTTGAAAGAACATTATGATATGGACGAAGTGTCCAACTTAAGTGGGTTTGACAGAAGGATGGTGAGTGTACCGAAGTTCTGTTCGGGAGACTGCCCGAAAAGAGGCTCATGCAGGTATCAGCAGTATCTGGAGCGTTCCAGAGATCATGAAATGTTCATTCAGATCTGTAATCACAATTATCTGCTGGCTGATGGTTATCACAGGCTGCAGGATTACCGCCCGTTATTAAAAGACTACCGAGCATTGATTGTCGATGAAGCACATAAGCTGCCGGATGCGGCAAAGCAGATGTTTGGGAAGAGCCTCTGTTATGACGATATCCGAGAAATCTGCTTTTATCTTGGGAATGAGTACCAAGGCCCGGAGATAAGAAAACTGTCCGGGACGATCCGGATGGTGCTGGACATCATAGGAGAAAACCACAGAACCAGATATGGGATAAAAGAAGAATTCCACATGACAGAAGAGTGTGCAATGTATTTATATGAGGGGATACAGACCATGAATAAGATCATAGAAAAATTAGAAAAGAAGATTCCAAAGTGGATCAGAAACAAGCTGGAAGAAACCAAAAGTGTGCTGGAATGCTTTTTCCATCAGGATAAGAAGTATGTGCTGCATCTGAAGCAGGACCATGACCACCGGATTATATTGTGTGCATCCAGCAGACGGATTCCACAGTATCTGGACCAGATGTTATGGAGCAGAGGAATGGGAGCGATTCTGACAAGCGGAACTTTAAAAACCGGACAGGGATTTTCCCACATTCGGAAAATGACAGGATTACAGAGAGTGCGGAGAGTCCGGGAATATGTGGCAGACTCCCCGTTTGAATATCAGAAGAACTGTCTGTTATATCTGCCAAAGAATTTGAAGACATGCAGAAGAGAAAGTCAGGAAGAGGCAGAGATGATAGCAGGCCATATCCATTCACTGATCTGTTCGACTTACGGGCATACGCTAGTGCTGTTTACATCTTATCATTTGATGGGAAACGTTTACCAGATGTTAAGGGATGAAATTCCGTTCCCGATGATAGAGGTGTGGAGACATTCACCGGAAGAGATCACAAGATTTAAACAGATGGACAATGCTGTCCTTTTTGCAGCCGGCTCCTGTTGGGAAGGAGTAGACTTCCCTGGAGATATGGTATCTTCGCTGATTATAGTAAAACTGCCCTTTGCTGTTCCTGATCCCATCAGTGAAGCACAGAAGAAGGAATATGCCAGCCTGAAAGATTATATTCAGGCAGTGATTGTTCCAGACATGCAGAAAAAACTAAGACAGGGATTCGGACGTGCTCTCCGCACCGAGACAGATACTTGTGTCGTGTCCATTTTAGACGAGCGTGCAGGAGAAGGTGGCAGGTATCATGAGGAAGTAATGTGTGCGCTTCCGAGCTGCAAGATGGCAAAAGATATCAAGGATGTCCAGCACTTTATTCGAAACCGAAAAGGCGTGGAATACTACCTGTAACCGTTCGTGGTTCTGCTACAGAAAAAGCAGATTTTGCACGAAAAGTTTGGTGGTATTTCAAGGGCGTTTTCGGTGGGATTGTTGGTATTGATGAATAGCTATTTCGGCATGAAGTGGGTATACTGTGTATAGCGTTAGAGGAAAGGAGGCAGCTTATGATATACAAGGTGGAAACGATAAAAGATGGAACAGAAAAATATTTTTTCATCAGAAATCTGGAAACA
Organism: Mediterraneibacter faecis JCM 15917; assembly: GCA_001312505.1. Classification (GTDB taxonomy): domain Bacteria; phylum Bacillota; class Clostridia; order Lachnospirales; family Lachnospiraceae; genus Mediterraneibacter; species Mediterraneibacter faecis. Next base: position 459,550 of record BBDW01000001.1, on the reverse strand, counting down.
ATGAGTATTGAAGAACTGCCAAGTAAATATCTAATGCATAAGATTAAATGTAAACGTTCACCAAATACAGTGAAACGCACAGCATTTTCAATCTGCTATTATATGAAATATATGGCAGAGAAAGAAATGGAACTCACAGAAGTCTATCAGTAGATTATGAAAAACAGACAGAACACTTTGTGGAATTTTTATACTGCTTAAAGCCGGAAACCATACAGAGCAAACGGCTGGAGAAAAGAAGTGTCCGAATGAAGGAACCTGCAACGCATACTTAAAAGATGTGTTCAGGTTCTATTTATTTATAGAGGCAGAATATGAACAGTACGGAAGTCTCAAAACCTTATCGTATAACCAGATTATAGCGGTTAATCAGGTGGGAGTAAAAAAGGTACTGCGGAATCATTCTTTTAAAGCCTATCTGAAGGAAGAGGAACATCGTGGGAGAACAGCAAAAGAAAATCAGATTATTACAATTTTACAGGCCTGTACGAACCGAAGAGATCAGCTTCTGTTACTTATGTTAGCAGAAACCGGATACAGAATTGGGGAACTACTGGGAGTAAAATATGTCAAAGATATTGATTATAGGAATCACATGATAAGGGTATGCTTCCGGGAAGATAATGAAAATGAAGCGAGAGCCAAAAATGCGGAATACAGAAGTGCCAAGATAAGTAATGATACGTTTGAATTTCTCATGGATTATCTGGCAAAATATCGGAAAATCCTGCAACATCAGGATTACCTGTTTGTGAATATCATGGGTGAGAACATTGGAAAGCCATTAAGAGTGGACAGTGTATATGATATGTTGGACCGAATGGAAAAGAAAACCGGAGTTAAAATCACACCCCCCCACATGTTACGTCACTATTTTGCAAATATGCGAAAGCAGGCAGGATGGGAACTGGAAATGATCAGTCAGGCATTGGGGCATAAACATTTGGATACGACTATAAAGTATCTGGACTGGCTGGATGATGAACTGATAGAAGCAAGTAATGAGTTTTATGCACAACACACTGCTATTTATGGGGCGGAACGTCTGCTGGAGTAGGGAGGTGTGAGAAATACCTATATATTTATTGCAACAGGCAGAACACATAACAGAATCTGAAGTAGATATTGAGAAGAAAAAGCAGGAACTATATTCAGAAATTGATGCACTTGGAATAAAAAGCGATTCAAGAATTAACAAATTGAAAAAGTTCTTGGCAGATAGAAAAATCTGGCATCTGGAAGAAATGGATTATCCTTTGCGAAATTCGTATGAACAATATTTAAGAGGACAGATACGATCACAAATTGTATCTTTCTATTTGAAAATATATGATACGGTAAAACAACAACATATCTATCAACAAATGCAGACGCTAAATGGAAAGCGGATATATGAATGGAAATATCAAAATAAAATTTATTTTCTGAAGTATTATCCGGAAAAGGAAATAGCTGAGACCTTTGAAACTTCTTATAAAACAAACCTATTGGTGTGGGATTTTACACAAAATTGTTCAGAAGTTTTAAAGAAACAAATTTTTTATACGTTGAGTCGTATCATTGCCAATACTTCAATGTCTAAGGCTTATAGAAATGTCAGGTTAAAATCCTTAAAACTTCTTTATGATTCTTGTGTTCAGTTAAATATTACGGATATTGGATTGCTGGAAATGGAACAAGTGGAAACTATTTTAAAGAATTTTCCCGAAACGAGTCAACGAAGTATTTTAGGTGAATGCAGAAGAGATGCGTTTATGCAGCAGGAACAGATCCAATGGGAAGCAAATGTATGGTATCTGGAACGATTACATCTTGGAAAACATCGGATAGACGAAAGTAAATCCTTAATTAGCATTTCTTTTATGGAAGTCAAGGAAATACAGAATCGAGAAATTTTACAGGCATACATGAAATATGAACTGGGAATTACTGGACAGGCAGTCAGCACGATTGTACGAAGATTTGTATGTATTAGAAATTTTATTGAACTGCTGGAACAAGAAAAGATACTGGCGATTCATGCAACTGTCGCAGAAGTAAAAAAGTATGCAGACGGCTTGCGAGAACGGGGAATACAGGCAAAGGGATTTAATGAAAGAATTTTCGGTATCGGTCATTTTTATAAATTCATGGAAGTTAAACAGTATATTACAAGAATGCCATTCCGAATTGAATATTTCCAACAAAAAGAAGTAATAGTACATCATGATCGTAGCGTTGAGGAAACAGTATATATGGAAATTTTGAAAAAATTATATCTTTTTCCAGAGCGATTACGATGTATGTTCCTACATCTGTGGTGTCTAGGATTACGGGCGAGTGAAGTGTGTACATTGAAAGGAAATGCTTATTATCAGCAGGGCGAGGATTATTGGATTCAGGTGTATCAGGTCAAAATGAAGAATTATAAAAGGATTCCAATCCCACAGGCACTTTATCAGATTATGAAAGTATACTTGAAAAAACATGAAATTCAGCCTGAAGAATTCATTTTTAAAAACAGCAGAGGTGGTGCTTGTCTATATGGTACATTCCGAACTCAGATGATAGAAGCGTGCCGGGAAAATAAGATTGCAAATGGAGAATATTTATTTCAATCACACGATTATCGACATACAGTAGCAACTATGTTTTATGACAGTCATGTATCACTGCAAAGTATCAGGGATTATCTTGGACATACTTATGAAGAGATGACAAGACAGTATATTGATTATATGCCGCAAAGGATTGCAAAAGCAAATGATGAGTTCTTTGAAATGCAAGGAAGTAGTTTAGCATCATGGCTAAAGAAAGAGGAAAAAGATGGAAAATGATATTATATACTTCAGCGATTTCCCCCCAATTTACAAGAAACAGGGACACGTAAGGATAATGGAAAATTTGATTTAACGTTGCTTCCAACGCAAGAATTAAAGGAAGAGTTTCGAGGTTATATTATGTATCGCTGCAAAAACGGAACGTTAGAGCATTGATTCAGGATCGAACAGCTTATAATCATATTGCAAAGTTTTTGAACAGCAGAATAAATCGGAGAATCAAAAGCCTTGGAGATAGAAATCCAGAAAAATGGATATCACTTTTAAAAGGCTGGATGTTAGAACAGGGAATAACTATTGTAAAAGAAAAGAAGAGTGTGTATGGTACAGTAAGCTATGGCGAAGCAGTGACGATATTATATTTCAGAAACGTACTGAAATTTTTAGGGCCAGAAGATTTACGGGATGAGATAGAAAAAGATGTTTGGGAACTAAAAAATCTGGATATTAAAATCAGATCCAATCCAATTTATAATGTAAAAACACTGGATTTCAGAAAAATATATCAGCCAGATATCAGGGAAGAATGTAAGAAAGCTGTTTATATGAATCTGCAGTATGAAGCAATAGGAACTGTACAGGGAGAATTGACAATAATGAGGATATTCTCAGAATATCTCCAAAAAGAGTATTCCAAAATAAAAAGCTGCAGTGAAATAGACAGAGAAGTGTTGGAAGAATTTTTGATACATCTGTCAACAAAAGATACTTCCCATAGTGCGAATAGTTCTTATGTAATTTCATTAAGACGACAGTTAGAGACAATCGGAAAAATTTACAGCTATGAAAGATTGGAGCATTTATTTATTAATACGGATATTCCACCGGAAGTAAATGCAGAATTTAGAGTGTATTCTGATGATGAAATGAAACGACTGAATGCGGAAATTACACAGATGGATGTACAGATTGCAAGATGTCTTCTGATACATCAGATGCTTGGAACTAGGATATCAGATACCCTTACACTGAGACCAGATTGTCTGACGAGAGAAAATGGCCAAGATATGATTGAAATATATCAAGTTAAAACTAAAAGATATAAAAAACCGATCAGTAAAGAACTTGCAAAACTGTTACAGAGTTCTATTGAATATACACAGGAAAAGTTCGGTGATACAGAATACATATTTGTTAATGAAAAAGAACCTGACCGCCCGATGCAGTATATGGCTATAAAAACAAAAGTCATGTCCATGATACAGGAAAAGCAGTTGAAAGATGATCATGGCGAATTATTCGGGTTTGGAACGCACATGTTCCGGCACTACTATGGCGTCAAACTTACAGAAATGCATCTGGATGACTGGACGATAGCGAGACTATTGGGGGGGCATAAAAGACTGAATAATGTACAGCATTACCGGAAAATGAGCAATCAAAGAATGGCAGACGAAACCAGAGAAGTAAGACAGAGGATGAGTGACATCATATATATGAGTCTGGCAAGATGGGGGGGTGAAGAATATGAGCAAATACGACAAGATGATTGAGGAAAATCAGAGAAAAAGTAAAGAGAAAATTGAACTGGCATTGCAAGCAATACAAGATATGCTGGCAAATAAAGAACGTATCAGCGTTCCAAAGCTGATGAAGAAAACTGGATTGTCGAGAGGATTCTTTTATAAAAATCCAACCGTCCGGGATACATTGAACCAAGCAGTAGAGCAACAGGCCGGAATGATAGATCCAAGAAGAGAAATTCTGAACATGGCGATGGAAAAACAGATTGAACTGTTGAACCAGAAGGTGGCAGCTCTGAGCAGAGAAAATAAGGAACTGAAGAGAAAGAACGAAAAGTTACAGAAGGCATTACGGAAACAGGATTTGAATTTTATTAAGAACTTATAACATTGAAAATAATAAGATGGAAGAGATGTGTGCAGACACATCTTTTCATCGTTGAGGATAAAATATATAGAATGAGAATGGGATTGTTTTATGGTATACTAAAAGTGAAATGCTAACTTTGATATGAGGTATAAAACAATATGACAGAAATACAAATTAAAAATTTAATTAAAGAATATGAAAAAGAATATATTGAGTTTATGGAAATTGAGAAATTACCACAGTATAAGATAGATTTTTTTGAAATTAATGTTGAGGAAAGCGATGCAGCAGGATTCGCTTCAGCCGCCCAAGCTTACTATAATACGAAAACAGATGAACATATATTAAGGATATGCAAAAGTTCGGAAATACCAAGGTATATTGTGTTTCATGAATTTACGCATATTTTAGATACGGAAATGTATGCAAAGCAAGATTCTTGGAAATATATGGCTTTGTCTGGTTATACAGAATATCATGCAGCACAAGTTGAATTGATGATAATGTTAGGAGCAGATAGTATACAAACTCAAGATTTTTCATTTACAGTTGATGTTGAAATAGGTAATAGTACAGTTAGGAATTACCTAAACTCAAGACATCAATTAGTAGTGAATATGATGAATAGAACAGATTTTCCAAGAGATATTGAAGCATTAAAAACAACGGTAGGTGTGCTATATAATTATTTTGGAGTGCGTTCTATATGTAAAATGTATGCGAAAGATTATACTGAAGAAGTGGATAACACAATTATTATTCAGAAACTTTCAAAAGTATTATTTGAAGAGATAAATAGCTTTATGGTTGGATGGTTTAATGAAGCACAAGTAGAGCTGAGCTTTGTGTCATATATGAAAATAATGTGGCCTATGCTTCAAAGCTATTTTGGAAAAGAATGAAAGATAGTAACAGTAAACACAGTTTTGTATACAGTTAAACCCAGTAAAATCAACGCATGAGGGGGGAACTGGCTACATTTTAATTTCCAATCTGGTGGTATGTGGCTCCGACAATCATCAATACATTTTTAGAAACTTACGATTTCAGTGGTAAAAAGATTGTGCTTTTTGCAACATCCGGAGGAAGTGGATTTGGGAACACTGTGAAAGAATTGCAATCATCTGCATCGGACGCAGTTATTACAGAAGGCAGACTATTAAATTGTGGAACGAAACAGGAAATCACTGAATGGATAAACTCTTTATAAATAACAGCGTTATGGAGATATACAGAATATGGAAAAAATAGTACAGACAGCAGGAAAAAATGCACTTGGTGAATTTGCACCGGAGTTTGCACATTTTAACGATGATGTACTTTTCGGTGAAAACTGGAATAATCAGGATATCGATGTAAAAACAAGAAGTATTATTACCGTGGTTGCTCTGATGGCTTCCGGAATTACGGATTCTTCTTTAAAATATCATCTTCAAAATGCAAAAAATCATGGTGTGACACAAAAAGAGATTGCTGCAGTGATCACACATGCCGCATTCTATGCAGGTTGGCCAAAAGCATGGGCTGTTTTCAATCTTGCAAAGGAAGTGTGGGAAACAGGCGAAGGAGATTTGCCATACGAAGAGGAAGCGATGCGGGCGCATGCAAAAAAGATGGTATTTCCAATTGGTGCACCAAATGATGGCTTTGCACAGTATTTTTCGGGCAGGAGTTTTCTTGCACCGATTTCTACTTCTCAGGTTGGAATTTTCAATGTGACATTCGAACCTGGATGCAGAAATAACTGGCATATCCATCATGCAAAAAGTGGAGGCGGACAAATTCTGGTATGCGTTGCCGGAAGAGGATATTATCAGGTAGAAGGTAAAGAAGCTGTGGAAATGAAGCCAGGCGACTGCATCAATATTCCGGCAGAAGTAAAACACTGGCATGGCGCAGCACCGGATGAATGGTTTTCACATCTGGCAATAGAAGTTCCGGGCGAAAATAGTTCCAATGAATGGCTTGAACCGGTAAGTGATGAAGAATATAGAAAACTAAAATAGGAAGGTTGAAAAAAGTGTATTTATAAGACAATTTGCATATGGAGGTTATATTTATGTTGAAAGCAGAAGAATTAAAACTAGTATCTGAATGGGATAAAACTTTTCCAAAAAGTGAAAAAGTAGATCATGAGAAAGTGACATTTGTAAATCGTTATGGAATCACACTTGCTGCAGATTTGTATAAGCCGAAAAATGCATTTGGGAAATATCCAGCGATTGCTGTAAGTGGACCATTTGGTGCAGTCAAAGAACAGTGTTCCGGACTGTATGCGCAGACGATGGCTGAAAAAGGATACCTTACTATTGCATTTGATCCTTCTTTTACGGGAGAAAGTGGAGGCAATCCAAGATACATGGCTTCTCCGGATATTAATACAGAAGATTTCATGGCTGCTGTTGATTTCCTTTCTGTTCGGGAAGAGGTAGATCAAGATAGAATAGGAATCATTGGAATCTGTGGTTGGGGGGGTGGGATGGCTCTTAACGCAGCTGCACTCGATACAAGAATAAAAGCAACGGTTGCATCTACCATGTATGATATGACAAGGGTAAATGCGAATGGGTACTTTGATTCTGAGGACAGTGAAGAAGCACGTTATGCGAAGAAGCAGTCGCTGAATACCCTCAGAACACAAGAATACTGTAAAGGCGAATATTTCAGAGCTGGTGGTTGTGTTTCTCTTCCGGTTCCAGAGGATGCCCCGTTCTTTGTAAAAGATTACAGTGAGTATTATAAAGGCAGATGTTATCATAAAAGAAGCCTGAATTCCAATGATGGCTGGAACAGTATTGGATGTATGTCATTTATGAATCAGCCAATATTAAAGTACAGTAATGAAATCAGAAGTGCAGTCCTCATTGTTCACGGAGAAAAAGCACACAGCTATTATTTTGGAAAAGATGCTTATGAAAATATGATTAAGGACAGCAAGTACACATCCAATAAAGAGCTGCTAACAATTCCAGGGGCTGTTCATACAGATCTTTACGATAATCTGGATGTAATCCCATTTGATAAAATCCAGAAATTTTTTGAAGAAAACGGAGTTGGTTAATTATGGCAAAAAAAGTATTGATCATATCGACAAGTCTTCGAGGAGGGAGCAATTCTGATATACTTGCAAATGAGTGTGCAAAGGGAGCAAAAGAAGTGGGGGGGCATGATGTGGAACTTCTTTCTTTGAAAAGGCTTCCTTAAAAGGCATGGTCGGTGGCGGTGGAATTGATGCAGCAAATACAGCTGAGGATCATGTGGATATAATGAAGAAGACATATGAACTTGGAAAGAATTTATAAGTTGATAAAATAATTCTAATTATTAAAACTAATAGTAATGTTAGAGTCCGCTTGAAACAGGACATAAGAGCGAACATAGGATGACCCCCCCGAAAACCCTTGAAAACAGCCACTTTTGGCAGAAAGGAATGTGATTTTATGGCAAGACCAAGTTTAGCAGAAAAGGATATTTTGAATCCTTCTGAGGCAATCGACTATTTCGTTCTGAGCCGAAGAAAATTCTATGATTTATTGAAAAATACGGATGGAGTGGATTTCTTGGCATACTACGGAGAACGCAAGCTGATTCTTCGTGTTGCATTTGAGAAATATCTGCTGCATCATCCAGAGCTGAGGAAGCGAGGCTAATGGCAAAGGTAGGAAGAGGACAGTCAAGACGGGATTCCAAAAGAAGAGTCCTCAGACCGGGAGAGAGCGTAAGGGCAGATGGAAAATAAAAGCCATGCTTGTCACTCAGGAAATTGGAGAAGCAGGTCAATACGGATTTGGATTTGCTGGTAAATATCGTGGACGTGTCAGTTTTTGAGGGGGGGTTGGTTTGAGGGTCTGGAATAATTCCAGTCAGCTGTGTGACCACCTTGTCGGAAGGAGGGAAAGTTTGAAAGAAAGTAGAGAAAAGCCATAGATTGCAAAGTATGATACATTATTGGTAGAAGATAAGAATAAAATGATTCCAGATAATATCAAGCATTTGATAAGCGAGAAATTATATAGTACAGAGCATGATTAATTACATATAAAAGTTTTGAAGCATCAGGAAACTGGTGCTTTTTTAGTGCGGAACAATGTATGAAATATAGTTGGCGAAAAAGTGTTCGCTTCTAAGAAGAATTTAATTGAAAGTATTCGCTCAATAGAATATAATGAAAGAGCAGTTTTTACATATTTTTGGAGGAAAACACATGGAATATTTGACCTCAGCAGAATGCGCAGAAAAGTGGAATGTATCCCAGAGATGGGTAGCGATATATTGCAAAGAAGGCAGAATTGAAGGAGCCATTCAGAAAGGGAGAATGTGGTTCATCCCGGTTGGAACAGAGAAACCTATAGACCCACGTAAGGCCAGAAAGCTTGAACAGAATAAAAGTAATTAATTTTGGAGGATATGGATAAATGGATAACGCAAGTATTAAGAAGCTGGAAGCAGATCTGTGGGAGTCTGCGGATCTCCTGAGAGCTGGATCAAAGCTTACATCAAATCAGTACTGTATGCCTGTACTGGGCCTGTTGTTCCTTAGATATGCATACAGCAGATATAAAATGGTTGAGGAAGAAATATTAAAGGATAGGCCGATAAGAAATGGTCGTAAGATGCCGGTGGAGGCAAGTGATTTCACGGCTAAGAGCGCATTGTTCCTTCCTGTAATGGCGCAGTTTGATTATCTGGTAAATCTTCCGGAAAATGTTGCTTCTTTGGGACTATTGAATGTATCAGGACAGACCATGGGGGGGAGCCTAGGTGAAGTGGTAAATAACGCCATGGAGTTGGTGGAACAGCAGAGTGACCAGCTGACAGGAGTTCTTCCTAAAAGCTACACTGATTTCTCGGATGAGCTTCTGGGTGAGTTGCTCAGAATCTTTAATAACAATGCATTGGATGAAGTTGGTGGAGATGTAATCGGACGTATCTACGAGTACTTTCTGAATAAATTTGCAAAAAATATTGCCTCTGACGATGGTGTGTTCTTTACCCCGAAGTCATTGGTAAAAATGATTGTAAACATACTGGAGCCGAAAAGCGGAGTTTTGTTGGATCCTGCCTGTGGATCTGGCGGTATGTTTGTACAAACCGGTGATTTCGTAAATGAAACTGGACTGCAGGCCAACAAGAGCATGACTTTTTATGGTCAGGAAAAGGTAGAATACAATGCACAGCTCTGCCTTATGAATATAGCGGTTCATGGGCTTACCGGTGTAATTAAATCCGGTGATGAAGCAAACAGCTTCTACCATGATGCTCATCATTTGGAGGGCAAGTGTAACTATGTTATGGCAAATCCGCCATTTAATGTTGATAAGGTAAAAGCAGAAACAGCAGCCAATGCCGGAAGACTGCCCTTTGGTGTACCGAAGGAAAATAAAAACAAGGAAATCGGTAATGCAAACTATCTTTGGATTTCTTATTTCTATGCATACTTGAATGAGACAGGTCGTGCAGGATTTGTTATGGCTTCTTCTGCAACTGACAGTCAGGGACATGATAAAGAGATTCGTGAAAAATTGGTGAAGACAGGTCATGTGGATGTAATGGTTTCTGTAGGCAATAACTTCTTTTATACGAAGAGCCTGCCATGTTCTCTATGGTTTTTTGATAAAGGAAAGGTTGAGGAACTGAAGGATAAGGTTCTGTTTATTGATGCGAGAAATTATTATACTGAAGTTGATCGTACTTTGAATGAGTGGACGGAGTGGCAGTTAAAGAATCTGAATGCCATAGTATGGCTGTATCGTGGAGAAATAGACAAGTATACAGCCTTATTGCAGGAATACAGAAAAATTTTGGGACAGGTGATTTCTTTTGAGGAAGTTTTGCAGCTTTTAAAGAATGAATTAAAGGATTTGCAGAAGAAAGCAAAGCTGGAAGTAGAACAGGCTGATAGAAAGGATAAAAAACGAATTCAGGCTAAATATGATGAATGATAGCTGCAAAGAATGATGAAATTATTGTGGCTAAGGAAGCAGTTTGGCTTTATGAGAAATTTGGTGAAGGAGAATATAAAGACATCCTGGGACTTTGCAAAGTGGCAAGCCTGACGGAAATCGAAGAAAAAGGATGGTCTCTTACGCCCGGTGCTTACGTAGGGGGGGTAGCCCCGGTTGAAGATGATGGTGTTGACTTTGAAGAAAGAATGGCTGAAATTCATCGAGAATTATTATCATTGCAGGCTGAATCCAATGATTTGATGGATACCATCTCAAACAATATGAAGGAGATGGGGGGGTTATGAACTATGAAAAAACAACAATAGGTTTGCATTGTACCGTTACATCGAGCAAGCGATTTCATGTATCAGAAAGAACAAAGGATGGTGTGCCATTTTATTGTTCAAAAGAAATAATAAAGAAAGTGAATGGAGAAAAGATTACAGAGTGTGACTATATTTCAGAGGATGCATATAACAGAGTAAAAGAAGAGTATGGAGTACCTCAGACGGGGGGGATTTATTGATTACAACAAGAGGTACTTATGGAATTCCATATATATATAAAGAATATGACAAATTTTATTTTGCGGATGGTAATTTAACGTGGCTAAAGGATTTTGATGATAAGTTAGATGCAGAATATTTATACTATTGGATTAATTCATATGAAGGACAGAAGAAGATAGATGCTATAGCAAAAGGGACAGCTCAAAAGGCAGTACCTATAGCCTTATTAAAAGAAATAGAGATAGTAATACCCGAAAATCCTATTCAGAAAAAGGTAGTAGTTATTTTAAAAAACTATGATCAATTAATTGAAAATAACAAAAAACAAATCAAACTTCTCGAAGAGGCAGCACAGCGGTTATACAAGGAATGGTTTATTGATTTGAGATTTCCTGGATATGAGAATTGCAAAATTGTGGATGGAGTGCCGGAAGGTTGGAGCAAAGACAGAGCAGATAATTTTTTCAAAATTACAATTGGAAAAACACCTCCTCGTGCAGAAAAGCAATGGTTTGTAGATGGTAGCGTGGGTATGCCTTGGCTATCTATCTCGGATATGGGGGGGAATGCTGGAGTATATGTTTTCAACACAAGTGAGGGATTAACAAGTGATGCAGTTCAAAAATACAATATGAAGGTTGTTCCTGCTGGAACTGTGTTTGTGAGCTTCAAACTAACAGTTGGTCGTGTTGCAATTGCAATAAAAGATATGTGTACTAATGAGGCGATAGCACACTTTTGCATTGAGAATGATAAATTGAGAGCATATACTTACTGTTATTTGAGCAATTTTGAATACGATACATTGGGAAATACGTCGTCGATATCAAAGGCGGTTAATTCAAAAATCATTAAAGCAATGCCGTTTGTTATGCCGAATGACGATACTATTGAAAAATTTTCAAATGTTGTTGATCCGATATTAAATGAAATTAAAGTCAAACAAGAAATATGTAATGAGCTAATAGAAGCCCGTGACCGCTTATTACCCAAACTTATGAGCGGAGAAGTGGAGGTATAACATTGGTTAGAATCAATGTTGAAGATCAGAAAGATACTGTATGGAAATTGAATGGCATAAAACCATTCAATGAAGAAATGACATTCTATTATGATGAAAGTGGCAATTGTAGAAAGTTTTATTTAACGGATAATGGATTTAATGATCCGGAAGCAATCAAAGGTGATTTTGTATTAGCTGGTATTGCACATAATGGAAAAAGTTATGAGATAGATTTGGTATCTCTACATGAGGCTCTTGAGTATAAGGAAGGACAGAAGGAATTAAAGTTTAAGCATTTGTATCATAATTCTGCGGATTTTGTATCTTTTATGGGGGGAGTAAAAGAGCGACAGAATTTTTAGAGTGGCTTGATAAAAGTGGATTATATATCCACTATAGTGCACTGAACAATTTGTTCTACTCATTGGTTGATATAGTTGATTCATTATGGGAAACACATCCGATGTGTATTATGTACTTTTGGGATATTAAGAATGCACTATATGATTTTACAATTGAACATCAAGATGAAGTGATAGATATCCTAATCCGTCATACATACCCTGATGTGAAAGATACGGTATCTTTTTGTTATGAATTATGTGATCTTATCAGTAAGTATAATGATGATAGTATATACAATCCGGGCTTTTTTCTTGAACTCTTTAGACAAATGTTAAAAGCGGCTGGAAAGATGGGAAAATTACCTTTTATTCAAGACAATGAACCTAATATGTTGATAAAAGAATATTATCTTTTCTATTTAGAAAGATGTGAGATATTTAGCAAATCACTACACATTTTTGACGAAGAGAAAGCTGTAGAGAAGAACTTGTCAAATATTCAATTGTATGAACACGGAAAAATACTAAATCATTATAAATTTGTGAAATCCCATGAGAATATATTTGTTCAAATTTCAGATATGATAGCTGGATTGCTAAGAAGACTATTCATATTTTTGGATGAGAAATCTATAGGAGAAATCAAGTCATTAGCAGAGAAGCTTAACGAAAATCAAATCAACAATTTTAATATTCTTTGGAGATTAATAAGTAGATCGGATGAAAAGTCACCATTATTAATAAAGAATGCAAATACACCCAAGAATATTCAAGAGAGAATGATGAAACTTCAGATTTTGGGAAGATCATGTTAAATACTTAAGGGAGGGTAATTGGATGAGCTATGACTATTCAGAAAATATATTAGTACAAGAAAGCACAGGGCATCTGCTTGCTGATGAACTTGGATGGCAGGTAGAACTTGCTTATAATCAGGAAATCCTTGGAAAGAATGGAACATTTGGAAGAAGTTCCTACAAGGACATTCTTTTAGTTCGTTATTTTCAGAAAGCTCTTCGTACGCTCAATCCGTGGATTACAGATGCTCAGGTTATAGAAGCTCAGAATACCTTTGAGAAGCATCTTTCATCCGCATCTCTGATGCAGATCAATGAAGAAAAGTATGCATATATTCGTGATGGAATTCCGGTTACTGAGAAGAAGCCAAACGGTCAGACTGAAGAAAAGCGTGCAATGATTATTGATTTCCAGCATCCAGATGATATGGAGAGAAATCATTTCCTGGCTGTGAAAGAAATGAAAATTCATGGTGATCTTTATCGCCGCAGAACAGATATTGTAGGTTTTGTAAATGGCATTCCGCTTCTCTTTGTAGAACTAAAGAAGAATTCTGTGGATGTTCAGAATGCATATACAGACAATTACACCGATTACCTGGATACCATTCCGCAACTGTTTTATTACAATGCATTTCTAATGTTGTCCAATGGTGTAGAAGCCAAGGTTGGTACACTGGGCAGTAAGTATGAATTCTTCCATGAGTGGAAAAGACTTTCCGAGCAGGAGCAGGGAAGTGTAGCTCTGGAAACCATGCTTCGTGGTATTTGTAAGAAAGAGAACTTTCTGGATCTGTTAGAAAACTTTATCTTATATGATCATTCCGGTGGTAAAACCGTCAAAATCCTTGCCCGAAACCACCAGTATCTTGGAGTTAATGAAGCAGTCAAGGCTTATGAGGTGCGTAAACTCAATAATGGAAAGCTTGGCGTGTTTTGGCATACCCAGGGCTCCGGTAAAAGTTATTCTATGGTTTTTTTGTCGCAGAAGATTCGTAGAAAGTTTGCCGGATCTCCGACCATTGTTGTACTTACAGACCGTGAAGAACTGAATTCCCAGATTTCAGATACGTTTGAAAACTGCGGATTATTGGGAAAAACAAAGGCATCCAAGTTCATAGCGACTAGTGGTGAAGACCTAATCAGCAAATTGAAAGGAAATCCAAGCTTTATCTTCACACTGATCCAGAAGTTTAACAAGAAAGTGGATGAGCCGATTATACCTGACCACGACATCATTATTATGTCTGATGAAGCACACCGCAGTCAGTATGGCGTCTTTGCGGACAATATGGTTGGATTATTGCCGACTGCTTCAAGGATTGGTTTTACCGGCACACCGCTTCTGTCAAATGACAATATTACGGAGCGGACCTTTGGTGGATATATTTCCATTTATGATTTCAAACGTGCGGTAGAAGATAAGGCAACCGTTCCTCTATATTATGAAAATCGAGGAGAGAAGATTCTGGATATCCATAATCCGGATATTACAGACAAAATCTTGGATGCTATTGAAGCAGCGGATTTGGATCCGGAACAGGAGGAGAAACTGGAGCATGAATTTGAAAAGGAAATTCATTTGCTACTGCTGAACCGAGACTTAAGTCTGTGGCCAGAGATTTTGTTTCACATTACTCTGATTTGTGGACTAGTGGTAAGGCTATGTTTGTCTGCTTGAATAAAGTTACCTGCGTGCGTATGTATAACTTTGTACAGAAATATTGGCAGGACGATATCAAAGCTTTAGAAAAGCAGATACAGACAGCATCACAGCAGGAAGTCCAGGAACTTGAGAGAAAACTGAACTGGATGAAAGAAACGGAGATGGCAGTTGTTATCTCGCAGGAACAGAATGAAATTCAAACCTTCAAAAAGTGGAATCTGGATATCAAATATCATCGTGAAAAGATGGAAAAACGTGAGCTAGATAAGGAATTCAAGGACAAAGACAATCCGCTAAGAGTAGTATTTGTCTGCGCAATGTGGCTTACCGGTTTTGATGTGAAGTGTTTGTCATGTCTGTATCTGGACAAGCCACTCAAGGCACATACTCTTATGCAGACAATTGCCCGGGCAAACCGCGTGGCAGAAGGCAAGAGTAATGGTCTTATTATTGACTATATAGGTATTGTAAAAGCATTGCGAAAGGCACTTGCTGATTATACCGCTAATGTAGGTGGTGGAAGTACTGACCCGACGATTGACAAGGGTGAACTGATAGAACGAGTGCTTGAGACAATTGCAGCGGCTGATGAATTCCTGGATTCCAAAGATTTCGATTTGGATGATCTGGTATATGCAAAGGATTTTGCAAAGATTTCCTTACTACTGACAGCAGCTAATGCAGTATCCGACTCTAGGGAATCAAAGAAGCAGTTTATAACATACGGCAATGAACTTAACCGCATGATGAAATATCTGGATCGTGATGACATTTCCAAGGCAGACCGTGAAAGAAAAGATGCCATAATTGCCATTGTTGATGAATTAAAGAAAAAGAAGAAGCATGTTGATAATACAGATTTAATGGTGCAGATTAACGGAATTCTGGGTGATTATATCATGATTGAAAGAGCAGCGGATGATCGTGGATTTGCAAAACGTTTTGATATCAGTAAAATTGACTTTGATTTATTGCGGAGAGAGTTTGCCAAAGTTAAAAAGAAAAATCTGGCATTCATGGATTTGGATGAATTGATTCAAGTCAGGCTGGATGCCATGATAAGGGAGAATCCTCGCAGAGTGGATTATTACATACGATATCAGCAGATTATTGAGGAATATAATTCGGAGCAGGATAGGGTCAATATTGAAAAGACATTTATGGAACTGATGGATCTGGCAAATTCCATGAATGAAGAAGAACAGCGCTATGTCCGTGAAGGCTTCAGCAGCGATGAAGAACTTTCCATGTATGATATGCTTTTTGATGAAAATCTGTCCAAGGAGGACATCAAGAAGATCAAGAAGGTTGCTGTAGACTTGTTGGATAAGATTAAAACAAAGATTGCAGAACTGGATCACTGGACTGACAAGCAGGAGACTAAGGCTGAGGTAGATACACTGATTGGAAAAATTCTGTGGGAAGAATTGCCGGAGAGTTATTCGGATAGCGCAATCTTTGAATATCGCAAACTGATATTTGAGTATGTGTTTATGCGATATAAGCAGGTGGCGTAAATAAAATAATTAGTAGAAATGGATTGGAGAGAGACAAAATGTATTTAAAAGAGGTAACGAATGTGAATAATACTTTCTTATGATTGGAGATGAAAGATAAATGGAAAAGTATAAAGAACCACAAATATATATAGTTAATAACAGAGAAATAACAGAAAGGTTGAGTCAGAATTATATTGTTGCAACTGGTGATATGGGAGTGGCTAAAACTGTTGAGTACGAAGAATATGTGAATAAGAGATATGTTGACCTAGAATATAGTATGATAAATAATTTGCATGAATATAGTGTGGTCATAATTGATTTACAAAATGAGAATGATACAAGACACTGTTTAGAGGATGATGAACCGGATGGTATACCATATTTATTTGAGTTGAGTTTTCCTCAGAAAAAATTTAGACCTAGTCCTCTTGTTTTGAGCATTATGAAAGACAAGTTAAAAACAAAAGTACTGAAAATTATTTTTGCGGGAAGTAGTTATTCGGAAAAATATAATATTATAGAAGTGTTAAAACAAAATCAATATAGCTATCCGAGTGAAGAAGTACATAACATATATGAAACTATTCAAGCTAGTGCAACATCAAAATTCGGAAAGAAAATAATATCAGACAATAGCAATCTTGCAAATTTAATAGCAAAATATGTTAAAGGATATAATGTAATTTTTGAGTTACCAACAAAATGGGATAGAACTTCTCAAAAATCAATTACAGATCCTAATTTCTTACCATTGTTAAAAAATCAAGATGGAGAGGTAGTTTCGTATATAGGATATTCAGAAAATTCAGGCTATGAACTGTTGCTTCCGTTTTGTGAAAAGAAGGATGAATTGATTGAAAGGTTAGTAACATCTGTATTGCCAGAAATATTGCCAGATTTTTTCCCTGAATCAAAAGAGTTTGAATGGATAAAAGAACAAGATTTTTTACCTAAAGAAATACTTGAACTTGAGAAAGAACGGACTTTAATTCAAGAACAATATAATTCGAAAATTAAGTCATTGAATGAGAGAAGAAATGCTATTGACCAGAAGTATAAATTTTTGAATGATTTGTTGATAGAAACAGGGGGGGATAAGTTAGTTCAAGCTGTATGTACATACTTCAAGTGGCTTGGTTTTGCAAATGTAGAAGCAATTGATGGAAATGAAGATATTTTAAGAGAAGATATACAGATTTTGGAAGATGATAAATTATTTATTATTGAAGTTAAAGGTATTGGGGGGAACATCTACAGATGCAGAATGTTCACAGGTAGCAAAACATAGACGAAGAAGAGAAAAAGAGCATCGTGACAAAGAAATATTGCCAATTTATATTGTGAATCATCAAAGGTATATAAGGCCTTCATTAAGACAAAATCCTCCATTTAGTGATAATCAAATAGATTATGCTAAAAATGATGAAAGAGGTCTTCTTACTACATGGCAGCTTTACAATCAATATAAGTTGATAGAAAACGGTATATTTACGAAAAAAGAAACAAGAGAATCATTAGATAAATGGGGGGCTTATTTCGTTACTTCCAAAGAATTTAATTAGAGTGGGGATTTATGAGGAATATTTTAAGAAACCTAAAGCAGGTATATTGACACTTAACAATGTTAAATTGGAAGTTGGAAAAATGATATATGCAAAAAAAGATGGAAAATGGATTTGTACTTCTATTGTAAGTATACAGCTTAATGATAAGGATGTAGATCAAGTAGACAATGGTGAGGTTGGAATAGTGACCGATATTGAACTGGAAAAAGGATATGAGATTTTTGTCAAAATTGAGTAGTAACCCCCCCACCCGCTTTTTACTCCGTTTCTACTACGATTGCTGTACACATCTTGCAAAATTTTGCTAAGATTTGCATTTTATGTACAGAAATGACCAATACATAAAGAAAAAATAACACCGCGCAAAACGCTGCAAATGGCAGCAGGAAAGCGCCTTTTGAAAGGAGAATTATGAGCATTCGAGTACTTTTCGTTTGCCACGGCAGTGTTTAAGGGACTGGGCAAAAGTCTTGATTTTATTGGGCTTCTTGGATAGAAACGTAAAATTTACACCTTATTTATACCTTTGGAAGATCGGATCGGAATAATATAATTTGCTAATCTGTGTTGATTTTTTTATGATTGAGTATAATAAAAGCAAGAACAGAAATGTTCTCAATGTAAGAGCATCATTAAAAGTTGAGCTGCAGATGGAGCAGGGTAAACTTCCATCTCATTAGATGTCTTAACTGGGTACCGAGGCTGACAACCAGCAGAAAACTCTTTTACAAAAGTAATTCTCAGAAGAGTGTGGTTTAATGCCACACTCTTTTTTGCATGTGAGGTATAAGTGGCAACAAAGGTAGATAAGAAAAACGCAATACGACAAGGTATTACATAGGCGGAAATCGTATATTTCCAAAATTTGGCAGGTAAAACATTTCTGTATGTTTGTGGAGATGAATATTTTGAAGTTTCTTTTCCAATAGATCACTTTCTACATTTAACAGGAGTGGAGACAAGACTTTCGGCCAAGGATTTTTATAAGAATGCAAAAAAATCTATTCTTACAAATAATCAGTTCTATTTTGACGCAAGACATGTATATGCAAATGCCAAAAGGAAACTTCCGTGTTTAAAACGCTTGCCGGAATTAACGAATGAAATGGTATGTGTTCTAAAAAATATGGAAACCATGACAATTACATATAAACTCAGCGTTACAAATTTGGAATTTACAGGAAGTGTGACAAGAAAGCCAAAACGGTATACTGGGAAAAAAGATTAAGAAAAGAATAAAGAGCTGGTTTTAATTGTAAAATTTATGGGGAACTAACATCAGCTTATTGACATGAATTTAAAAATAAGTATAATAATAGTTGAGTAATTGTTCAACTATTATTATTTGGAGGTGAATATATGCCAAAAACGTCTTATATTTGTAATTGCGATGTAATTCATGAGGATATTGTGAATGATGTGAAATCCAAGATGCAGCCAAAAGATGATTATATCCAGTTGGCTTCTTTGTTTAAGCTATTTGGAGATGGAACTAGAGTACAAATCTTACACGCTCTAGAACAGAGTGAGATGTGTGTATGTGATCTTGCAGTGCTACTGGGGGGGGTAACAAAATCTGCAATTTCGCATCAGTTAAAGGCATTACGCCTAGCGAATCTGGTAAAATTCCGAAAAGAAGCACAGATAGTTTACTACTCGCTGGCAGATGATCATGTGAAAGAGATTATTGACAAGGGATTTGAGCATCTTTGGCAGAAATAATATTTTTTAACATTATAGTTGAGTAATTGAACAACTAAACAAATTGTAAGGAGATTATCATGAAACGCATATTTCTATTAAAAGGGTTGGACTGTCCAAATTGTTCCGCAAAAATTGAAAAAGAAGTCGGAGAGTTGGATGGAGTGCAATCCTCAGTGGTAAATCTGATGAAGCAGACGCTTACAATCAATGTTACTCAGACAGCCGCAGATACGATAGCCAGTCAGATTGAAACGATTGTTCATAGCCATGAGCCAGATGTGGAAGTTTCTGAAAATGTACAGGAATCTTATATACCGGAAAAAAAGCAGGAGGCCAATGAATCCTATAACAATGAGGATAAGAAGTTGACAGTTCGTTTAGCGATTGGTGCAGCAATCTATGCCATTGGTATGGCATTGACTGTTTTTGCGAAAGTGCCACTGCCTATCGAGTTAGCTTTTCTCATTGTTTCTTATGTTATTCTTGGTGGAGATGTTGTATGGCAGGCTGTGAGGAACATTTCAAAGGGGGCGTGTATTTGATGAACATTTTTTGATGAGTGTTTCTACGATTGGGGCTTTTGTCATTGGTGAATATCCAGAAGCAGTTGCTGTTATGCTATTCTATCAGGTAGGTGAATTTTTTCAGTCATTGGCTGTTAAGCGTTCCAGAAAATCTATATCAGACTTAATGGATATACGTCCAGATTCTGCTACAGTAAGAAGAAATGGGGGGGAATTGATTACCATATCTCCAGAAAATGTCTCCATTGGTGAGATTATTATTGTAAAGCCTGGTGAAAAAATTCCATTAGACGGTGTGGTATTGGATGGAGATTCTATGCTGGATACAAGCGCCTTAACAGGAGAATCAGTTCCGAGAAGTGTTCATAAAGGAGACGAAGCACTTTCCGGTTGTATGAATCAGACGGGTGTCTTAATGATTAAGACAACAAAAGCATTTGGTGAATCTACGGCTTCAAAGATTATTGATCTTGTGGAAAATGCGTCAAGCCGAAAAGCACCAACAGAAAATTTTATTACTACATTTGCACGTTATTATACACCTGTGGTTGTAATCTTAGCAGCTTTTCTGGCGATTCTGCCACCGATCATTCTTGGCGGAGGCTGGACAGAGTGGATTCGCAGAGGATTTGTTTTCCTTGTGGTATCTTGTCCATGTGCATTGGTTATTTCAATCCCGCTGACTTTCTTCGGCGGCATTGGTGCAGCATCTAAACGAGGTGTTCTTGTAAAAGGAAGCAATTATTTAGAGGCACTTAATAATGTCAGCGCTATTGTGTTCGATAAAACCGGAACACTTACAAAAGGTGTTTTCAATGTGACGGATATTTTGCCTGCAAATGGATTTTCAAAAGAACAGGTTTTGGAGTATGCGGCAGAGGCAGAGAGTTTTTCTAACCATCCTATTGCAAAATCCATTCTTGCTGCTTATGGAAAAGAAATTGATCAGTCAGTGATTTCTGATTATAAGGAAATTTCAGGATATGGAATCAGTGTAATGGCAGGGGGGGAAAAGAAAGTTTTTGCTGGCAATACGAAACTTATGGATACAGAATGTATAGAGTACACAACCTGTGAAAACGCAGGTACAAAAGTTTATTTGGCGGTAGATGGTCAATATGCAGGATGTATTTTGATAACAGATGAAGTGAAGCCGGACAGTAAAAAAGCAATTTCTGACCTGAAACATATCGGCGTGGAAAAAACAGTCATGCTTACCGGTGATGATGAAAAAATTGGGAAGTCCGTTGCAGAAGAATTGCAGTTGGATGAATATTATGCACAGCTGCTTCCTGACCAAAAAGTGGAAAAGGTTGAGCTTTTAGATAGTAAAAAGAGACCGGGAAGCAAATTGGCTTTTGTTGGTGATGGTATCAATGACGCTCCTGTCCTTGCCCGTGCAGATGTTGGTATTGCAATGGGTGGGCTTGGTTCGGATGCGGCCATTGAAGCAGCAGATGTAGTTCTGATGACAGATGAACCGTCTAAGCTGGTGGATGCGATTGAAGTAGCAAAAGCGACAAAACAGATTGTCATGCAGAATATAGTGATTGCTCTTGGGATTAAAAGTGTGTTCCTGATTCTTGGCGCTCTTGGTATTGCGGGAATGTGGGAAGCTGTATTTGGTGATGTAGGCGTTACCATAATTGCTGTTTTGAACGCAATGAGAATTTTGAAAGAATAGGAAATGAGGTGGGAATGTGAAACGAAAACTGATTCTGTTAGTTGTTACGATTGTTTTTCTTGTAGGTTTTGGTGCCATTTTACATTCACCGCCTTCTATGATTGATGCAGTCACAGGAGCAACACCGAAGTCAAAAAAGGCGGCTCAAGCTCCGCACAGTTGGAAGGCTCTTATGTTCTCGGTATTAATATGATGTCAGATGGTCTCGACAACGAGAACACCCGGAATAAATTAAAAGAATTGGCACTGGACGATTCGGAAACAAATGAAACAGATCTCATGAAAACGGACATTAGTTTTCGGTTATATGTATCTGAGACGGATTATCCGCTTGTCAGTTATGCTAAGAAACTCTGTGACAGATTGAAACAGGCCGGTTTTTCCGTAGATCTGAAAGAGTACAGTAACACAATGATGCTATCAAGAGTGGTAAGTGGAAAGTATGATGTATTCCTGGCATCGGATGATTTTATTGACGTTACAACGTTATCACAGATGGACTATATGATCATGGACAGCGAAGAAATGAGGTGAGCGGGAATTTATGAGAAAATGGAATACGATTTTGTCTGTTTTAATGCTTCTCATTTTTATGATTCATGGAATCATGGGAAGCTTTATGCTGAACGGAGTTGGAAGTAGTGCAGGGAAACTTCTTGCATGGATTGGTGTTGGTATTCTTGTTGTGCATACGGTGATTGGTGTCATCCTGACAGTTCAGAGTTTACAGACAGCGAAGCAATCCGGAAAAATGTATCTGAAACAGAACGCCATATTCTGGGCGAGACGAGCCAGTGGACTGGCAATACTGATCCTGCTGTTCTTCCATATTGGCTTGTTTGGAAAGGTGCAGAATGGGACATATATTTTGTTCCCTTTTACAACGGTAAAGATGGTAACTCAGCTTTTGTTCGTGGCGGCAATCTTTGTTCATATTTTTATCAATATCCGCCCATTGCTCGTATCGCTGGGAATCATCAGTTATAAAGAAAGAAGGGGTGATATTTATTTGATTCTTTCGGTGCTCCTTCTGTTTATAGCGGGCGCAGTTATTTTCTATTATGTTGGGTGGCAATATCTATGAGTAAGACAATTATTATTATAGGTGCTGGACTGGCAGGACTTTCAGCGGCTTTGCAGGCAGCGGAAAATGGATGCAATGTAAAACTGGTTTCCTCCCTTCCGTCAGAGCGGGCACAGTCTGTTATGGCGGAGGGCGGTATCAACGCAGCTTTGAATACAAAAGATGAAAACGACAGTCCCGAAGAACATTTTACAGATACAATAAAGGCAGCATGTGGTCTGGCAGATCCAAATGCAGTTTGGGGGGGAATGACACAGGCAGCACCGGAGCTGGTGCACTGGCTGCTAAAACTTGGAGTTAAATTTAACATGAGTGGCTATGATGATGTGGATCTGCGAAATTTTGGCGGGCAGAAAAAGAAACGGACTGCTTTTGCACAGAGCGATACCGGGAAGCAGATCATGACAGTTATGATAGACGCTGTTCGCAGGAAAGAAGCATCTGGTATGGTAGAACGGTTCAGCCATCATTCTTTCCTAACACTTCGTCTGTGTGGCAATATTTGTTGTGGCTGCGTAATCAGGGATGAATACAGTCAGGAGACTGTGGAATTACCGGGGGGATGCGGTTATTGTTGCCACCGGTGGTATGCACGGATTGTTTGGAAATACAACGGGTTCGCTGAGCAATACAGGAGAAGTCACCGCAGAATTGTTCCGGCTTGGTGTTCCTCTGGCAAATGGCGAGATGATCCAGTATCATCCGACAACTGTGAAATGTGGTGGAAAACGCATGCTCATCAGCGAGGCGGCCAGAGGGGGAAGGTGGCAGGTTGTTTGCCATGAAAGATGGAAAACAATGGTATTTCATGGAGGAAAAATACCCGGAGCTTGGAAATCTGATGCCACGAGATATTACCGCCAGAGAGATATGGAAGGTCAGCCATGAATCAGAGGTATTTCTTGACATGACGGAAATATCGGAGGAGATTATTTCAAATAAGCTATCTGGTCTGGCAGATGATTGTATGACCTATCTGCATAAAGATATACGAAAAGAACCGGTGTCTGTTTTACCGGGAATTCACTATTTTATGGGAGGCATCCTGGTGGATGAGCAGCACAGAACGCCGATTCAGAATCTTTGCGCTGCCGGAGAATGCTGTGCCCAATATCATGGTGCCAACCGTCTTGGTGGAAATTCTCTGTTAGGAGCGTTATACGGAGGACGTGTTGCGGCAAAATCAGCATGCGAACAGGCAGATGTAGTAGATCTATCTTGTGCGACACAGATAGATTTTCCACCAGCGTCTCAAATTTCAGAAATAAAGCAATTAAACAAAGTGATGCAGGAGACTATGGGCGTTGTCAGAAATGAGAATACGTTGTTAAATGGGATTCAAACGGTACAAGCGCTGACAGGAAATCTTCCATTGCTTGGCATGGCAGTTCTAAAGAGTGCTCTTGCAAGAAAAGAAAGCCGTGGTGCACACTGGCGGGAGGATTATCCGAAGAGCAATGACGATGATTACCTTAAAACAACGGTAGCCAGATTTGATGGAAAGCAGATACAGATTTCCTTTGTACCTGTTCCAGAAAGGCGGTGATTCACTTGATATATAAAATAAGAATCAGGCGGCAGGAGAGTCAGAAATCAGACAGTTATTGGCAGGAATTTGAGTTTGACGGAAGCAAAAACAGCTCTGTTGCCAATGTTCTAAAGGAATTGAACAGTAGAACACCTTTGAAAGATAATTCAGGGAATATAGTTACTCCCATCAGCTGGGAATGTAGCTGTATGGTGCGAAAATGTGGGGCTTGCGCCATGCTGATTAACGAACGTCCGAGGCTGGCATGCTCTACATTTCTACATACGTTAAAAGGTTCTACAATCACCTTGAAACCTTTAAGCAAATTTCCGCTTGTAAGAGATTTGATCGTTGACCGGTCAATTTTGTTTGAAAATTTGAAAAAACTGAACCTTTGGCTTGAAAGTGAAGCTTATATGAATCCGTGGACACATGAACCGAGATACCAGTCGGCACGCTGTCTGATGTGTGGCTGCTGCCTTGAAGTGTGTCCTAACTTCTCTGCAAATGGGACTTTCGCAGGCACTGTTGCTGCAGTCAACGCATTTCGGATTCTGAATGAAGAACAGGAAAGCACTCATTTGAATGAGATTTCTGCTGAATATAAGAAGAGATTTTTTGAAGGATGCGGGAAGTCGTTATCTTGTCATGATATTTGTCCGATTGGTCTGCCTGTAGAAGAACTGCTTGTAAGGTCGAATGCAGCGGCTGTTTGGGGGGCAAATAAAATGGATGATAAAAGCTATAATGAATGTATGAAGAGGGTGTCGCAAAATCATCAGATTAGATGATAGAGTGATGCCCTCGCTCTATCATATGTAAAAAAATCGGAAAGAATCTTTTGAACTGTTGATTCTTTCCAATTTTTTGCGTACTTTAATAAAGCTACCAGTTTTTCGCCTTTTTATGCGGTTTCTTTTACTGGAAATAGGTGGCTTCCTGTTCGCTCATTCTGTATTTTTGCATGCAACTTATTCAAATTATATCCCATACACAATAAAAGAATCTCCAGTTTCACTTTGGTTTTCCCACGAAGCAGAAATCTTTGGAATTCATAGTCATTTTTTAGAACTCCGAATGCTCCCTCACTTGTGTCGAGCGATTCATCCGGTATAAGATTCCCTTTTCGCTTAAAATATTTTCACTATCTACACCAATCTGCACGTTATATCCCGGCTTTAGCTGTGCATTTCTCATGTGATCATCTTTCATGTGCATAAACGTAGCGTCTGGGTCTGTTTTACAATAATTATTCCTTCCCTGAAAACTGGCTGTATGCCAGTCATAAACAGTCTGGCGTTCTATAAAACAGCATATCTTCTGAATATCGTATGTTCTGGTTTCTTTCGATACACTGAAAGACTGTAGGTACTCCCGGTTTAGCAGAGCGACCGCTTCCTTTGTTTTTAGGCATAAAAATGGAGCTATTGCTCCATAGATTGATTACTCATCTATTTTGCAACATCCCCTTTGTCTTTGATGAATAAAGGTCAATTTTTTATTTAACTATTCTCACTATTATTTGATTCAGTAATTTTTTTCTTCTTTGGAGAAACAAGTTTGTGACCAGAATAAATGGACATGCCCATACAAAGCAATGAAGAATAGGCAAAGTATTTATGTGCAGTCATAGATTTTTTGATTCCAGAATAAATGCATCCCAACATACAGAAAAGTGCGCCTAAGGACCAGTATTTATGTGATTTCATGATTTGATACCTCCTTTGATTTAACTGATTCAATCATAACGCTTTTTTTACGAAAATGCAAAGAAAAACTTTGAATATAGTTCTATAGAATTAGAACCTGGTTTTGCGATTCTGTATATTTAAGATATCCACAAGTATACTAAATTCAGAACGATTATTCGTTCTGGAGGAGGTGTTACGATGTATTTGAACACGAAATAAAATAGTTATTCAGATAAAAGATGCTCAGTTTGGCAGTTTTTATAATAATGATAATTATTACTATTTTAATTGACAACAGGATAATAGTGGTATATAATCCTTATTAAGAACTAATCCTAATAAGGAGGAGAAATGACAAGTAGGAGAAATACCATTCAAAAAGATCTTGTAAGAAATGCCGTATACGAAATGAGAAGACATGTTACAGCAAATGAAGTGTATGAATTTATAAAAGAAGCATATCCTACAATCGGAAAAGGAACTGTATATAGAAATCTTGATATATTGGTAGATGAGGGTTCGTTAAGGAAGGTTGAAGTTCCGGATGGACCGAATAGGTTCGATTTTACATTGAAAAATCATTACCATGTCAGGTGTGTAAAATGCGGTGAAGTTTCAGATGTGGATATGGATGAAATACCGGATTTGCTGGAAAGAATTCATAACACTCATGGAATTGAATTTGTGGATTATGATATTTCATTTAAAGGCGTTTGCCCGAAATGCAGGGAGAAGGTAAAGGAGGAACAGCATGGATAGCTGTGACAGTTACTAAAACAGAGGACAGTCAGACAATATGGCGTTGCAGAATTTGCGGATATGAATATGTAGGCGAGGAATTACCAGATGACTTTATATGTCCTTTGTGCAAGCACCCAGCATCAGATTTTGAAAAAGTAGTAAAGAAAACGGAGGTAAAAGAGATGGAAGCAAACAAATATGCAGGAACACAGACAGAGAAGAATTTACAGGAGGCATTTGCAGGGGGAATCACAGGCAAGAAATAAGTATACCTTTTTTGCTTCTGTAGCAAAAGGAAGGTTACGAGCAGATGTCAGCATTGTTTTTAAAGACTGCAGATAATGAGAAAGAACATGCAAAGATGTGGTTCAAGGAATTAGCAGGAATTGGTGATACAAAGGAAAACCTGGCGGCAGCGGCAGAAGGCGAAAATTATGAGTGGACAGATATGTATGAAGGCTTTGCTAAAACAGCTGAGGAAGAAGGATTCCCTGAGCTTGCAGCAAAATTCAGGGCAGTAGGTGAGATTGAGAAGCACCATGAGGAAAGATATCGTGCACTTCTTAAGAATATTGAAACTGCACAGGTATTTGAAAAGAGCGAAGTTAAGGTATGGGAATGCCGTAACTGCGGACATATTGTGGTAGGAACTAAGGCGCCTGAAGTATGCCCGGTATGTAATCATCCACAGAGCTATTTTGAAGTACATGAAGAGAATTATTAAGGAGATGAGATTATTATGAAGAAGAAAGTGATTAATTCAAAAAAAGCAGTAATGATAGGCTGTGGCTTTGTTGGTTCTGCATCGGTATTTGCTCTGATGCAGAGTGGCTTGTTTACAGAGATTGTCCTTATCGATGCAGATAAGAACAAGGCAGAAGGAGAAGCGATGGATATCAGTCATGGTATTCCATTTGCGAGTCCGATGAAAATATATGCCGGAGATTATGATGATGTGGCTGATGCTGCAATTGTTGTCATATCTGCCGGAGCGGGACAGAAACCGGGAGAGACAAGGCTTGATCTCGTAAATAAAAATGTAGCAATATTTAAGTCAATCATTCCTGAAATAGCAAAGAGAAATTTTGCAGGTATCATGCTTGTAGTTGCGAATCCGGTAGATATCCTGACTCAGGTAGCCATAAAGTTATCAGGACTTCCAGAAAACAGGGTTATTGGATCGGGTACTGTGTTAGATAGTGCCAGATTAAGATATAAGCTTGGTGAGCATTTATCTGTGGATAGCAGGAGTGTTCATGCATTTATAGTAGGTGAGCATGGAGACAGCGAAGTTGTAGCATGGTCATCAGCCAATGTATCTGGTGTTCCATTAAGTGAAATGTGTGAAATGCGTGGACATTATAAGCACAAGGAAAACACGGCAGAAATAGCTACAGCAGTCAAGAACAGTGCGTATGAGATCATAAACAAAAAGCACGCTACTTATTATGGAATTGCAATGTCTGTAAAAAGAATCTGCGAAGTGATTATGAGAGATGAAAAATCAATACTTCCTGTATCACACATGATTCATGGAGTATATGATATTGACGGAGTATCGTTAAGTATGCCAGCTATTGTAGGTGCAGATGGTATTGAGTCTGATATACCTATTAATTTAAGTGGCGAAGAAGCGTTAAAGCTTAAGGAATCTGCAGATTCATTGAAAAAGATTATGGAGACAATTGAATTATAAAGTATACGCATACTGCAATCTTCATGGGTTCTGGAAATGCTAAAAACACTTGATATTCATGCTAAGATTACAAAACAATTCAGATACAACAGTAATATATGCTGTGTATTAATATATTTATAAGGAGGAACAAACTAATGAAATATGTATGTGACGTTTGCGGATGGGAATATGATGAAGAGGAAGGTTATCCTGATGGTGGTATTGCACCAGGAACAAAGTGGGAGGATGTTCCGGAAGATTTTGAATGCCCATTATGTAATGTTGGAAAAGATCAGTTTTCAGAAGTTGAATAGAAGCCTAATCTTGTGTTAAATACGGATGGATAAACCAAAACTCTGGTGCGTGAGCAACAGGGTTTTTTATTGCGATATTTTGTGATGATATCACAGAAAATAATCTACCTTTTGCTTATAATGTAGCTAGAAACTAAGTGAGGAGGTAGTCTAAATGAGATTAAAAGACAAAGTTGCAATCATTACGGGTGGAAGCCGTGGCATAGGATTTGCTACAGCTGATAAATTCTTGATGGAGTCCGGCTTTCTATATCCGGAAGCGCCATTTCCTATGTCGGCAAAAAGAGCAGAAATCGATCTTGGAATGTGTTGGTATTTTTGCCGATGGTGTGATATACTATGTAATAGATTAACGTAGTTTTTTGGATAGATTTTATGGCGGAGGATCATAGATGCGATATCTTTCAGTTACTGAAATAGCGAAAAAGTGGGATGTGTCCGAGCGCAGTGTTAGAAATTACTGTGCCCATGGACGCGTAAACGGTGCATTTCTTACCGGCAAGACCTGGAACATTCCTGAGAATGCAGAGAAGCCGGAGCGTTCCAATAAAAAGAAAGAGCAGCCAATTATATTGCTGGATATTCTACAGGAGCAGAAGGCAAGTATGTATTCCGGTGGTATTTACCATAAGACACAGATTGACTTAACATATAACTCCAATCATATTGAAGGCAGCCGCCTGACCCACGATCAGACCAGATATATCTTTGAAACCAACACCATCGGTGTAGAAAAAGATGTGCTGAATGTGGACGATGTGATTGAAACAGCAAATCACTTCCGGTGTATTGATATGATTATTGATAATGCAAAGGCAGCTCTGACAGAGAAGTTTATCAAAGAACTTCATCTGATCTTGAAGAGCGGTACCAGTAATTCCAGAAAAGATTGGTTTGCTGTAGGCGATTATAAAAAGATGCCGAATGAAGTCGGTGGCATGGATACTGCACTTCCGGAAGAAGTTGCAGATAAAATGAAAGCGCTGCTTACAGAGTACAACGGAAAAGAAGAAAAGACTTTTGAAGATATCCTCGACTTCCATGTGAAGTTTGAGAGAATCCATCCGTTCCAGGATGGAAACGGCCGTGTAGGCAGATTGATTATGTTTAAGGAATGTCTGAAATATAATATCGTGCCGTTCATTATCGAGGACAATCTGAAGATGTTCTACTACCGTGGACTGAAAGAGTGGAACAATGAGAAAGGTTATTTGACAGATACCTGTCTGACCGCACAGGATAAGTATAAGGCGTATTTGGATTATTTTAGAATTGCATATTAAACGTGATCCAAAGTGAAAAATTTGCGCTTTGACAAATGATAAAGTTGAACAGGTATCTGAAAAACTGGAAAAACAGATAAATCATCAGCCGCTTTCTGAGTTGTTTGGTCTTGTTGCTGTTACTAATGCGGAAAAAGTAATTCTTGAGCGTATTCAGGAAAAACAGGGACAGATAAAAGAGTATTTAAAGAATATTATGGCTGAAATAGCTCTGATAATAAGGAGGAGCGAATGATAGATATAGAAAAAATGGGAGTGAGATATATGGAGCAATTACTGATTGTTGAAGATGATATCGGTTTGAATCAAGGGTTATGCAAAGCACTGAAAGCAGATGCTCGGCAGATCATTTCCTGTCAAGACCTAAAAACGGCGAAGGAGCAGCTACTTTGCGGCGGTGTATCCCTGATCCTGTTGGATATTAATCTGCCGGATGGCAGTGGGCTTGAGCTGCTCCGGGAGATCAAGGAAAACACGCCCGGGATTCCTGTTATTCTGCTGACTGCCAATGATACTGATTTGGACATCGTAGACGGATTGGAGAGAGGCGCTGATGATTACATTACCAAGCCCTTTTCTCTTTCGGTTTTGCGGGCAAGGGTGAATACCCAACTGCGAAAGCAAGCGTCAAACCATAAAAATGCGCCGATTTGTATTGATCTTTTTCAATTTGACTTTGAGGCGATGACCTTTTATGCGGGAGATTCAAAAGTGGAATTGAGTAAAACAGAACAAAAATTACTGCGCCTGCTTGTTGAAAACCGAGGTCGAACCATGGCACGTGGAGACCTTGTAGACCGGATTTGGACAGATGGCGCAGAATATGTGGATGAAAATGCTTTGTCTGTTACGATCAAGCGTCTGAGGGATAAGCTTGGTGCACAGAAATACATTAAAACCGTCTATGGAATCGGTTATAGCTGGGTGACAAAAGATGAATAGAACCGGCATTGTGATCATACTGCTGTGTTTTCTGGTGGCGGTAGCTGTTGTATTATGGGAGCGGAGAAAGACCAGAAAAACGATGGAAGAAATCGAAAGGATGCTGGATGCTGCCATGACCGGCTCCTT
The DNA here is from genome assembly GCA_001312505.1 of Mediterraneibacter faecis JCM 15917. Lineage (GTDB taxonomy): Bacteria > Bacillota > Clostridia > Lachnospirales > Lachnospiraceae > Mediterraneibacter > Mediterraneibacter faecis. Next base: position 428,265 of record BBDW01000001.1, on the reverse strand, counting down.
TTCTGAAACCAATTTTGATGAAAGCCGGCTGTCTGCTTTAGAAACAAAGTTTGCACACTATCGTTCTGCCGCAGAAGCATCTTCTCGAAATGTAGCGCAGGAAAAAGACAAAATCAAATCCTTGATTGCGGACATTTCCCACCAGACGAAAACGCCGATAGCAAATCTGCTGTTATACAGCGAGCTTTTAATGGAGGAAGCGCTGCCTGTATCGGCGAAGGCAAATGTCGAGGCGCTGTACAAACAATCGGAAAAGCTGCGATTTTTGATCGATTCTCTCGTAAAGCTTTCCAGACTGGAAAACGGGATCATTTCACTTGCCCCCCCTCAGCAAGCAGCGCTACAGCCACTGCTTGAAAGCGTAGTAGAACAATATACCGCCAAGGCTTCTGAAAAAGGATTGTCTTTGCAACTGCAGGATACCGATGCTTTTGCTGTATTCGACTTCAAATGGACAGCGGAAGCGCTGGCTAATATCGTAGACAATGCCATTAAATATACGGAGCATGGCACAATCAGGATTTCTGCCGTAAGTTACGAAATGTTTGCAAGGATCGATATATCGGATACTGGCACAGGCATTTCGGAAAGTGAGCAAGCGAAGATATTTGCTCGCTTTTACCGCTCAAATAGTGTGCAGAAACAAGAAGGTGTGGGCATTGGCTTATATCTTGCCCGACAGATCATATCCGGCGAGGGCGGTTATATCAAGGTTGCTTCCGTTCCGGGAAAAGGAAGTGTGTTTTCCATATTTCTGCCGAAATAACAACAATTCTTTCAAAACTGTTAGATTTTTTTGCGCACTCGCAAGAATGTGGAAAGAATCCTATGCGATAATCTGTATGTGTAAAAGGATCATTTCCTTTCATACATACAGATTTTTTCATGGAGGTACTCATTTATGGAAGTTTTACAGGCAAAAGACCTGAAAAAGATTTATGGCTCCGGCAATAACGCAGTTCATGCGTTGGATGGAGTTGATTTAAGTGTGAAGAAGGGCAAATTTGTTGCAATTGTCGGCACGTCCGGCTCCGGAAAGTCCACGTTGCTGCACATGCTGGGCGGGCTGGATCGCCCTACAAGCGGTACGGTCATGGTGGACGGACAGGATATTTTCTCCCTGAAGGAGGAAGCGCTGACCATCTTCCGCCGCAGAAAAATCGGCTTTGTATTTCAGAGCTACAATCTTGTTCCGGTGCTGAATGTATATGAAAATATCATTTTACCCATTGAACTGGATGGTGGAAAGGTAAACAAGAATTTTGTGCAGCAGATCGTGCAGACGCTTGGACTGAGCGACCGCTTGGATGCGCTGCCAAATCAGCTCTCAGGCGGTCAGCAGCAGCGTGTGGCAATCGCCCGTGCTTTGGCGGCAGCACCCGCTATCATTCTGGCAGATGAACCGACAGGTAATCTGGATTCCAAAACCAGCCAGGATGTATTGAGTCTTTTGAAAGTCACAAGTCAAAAATTCGCCCAGACAATCGTAATGATCACTCACAACGAAGAAATTGCGCAGATGGCAGACCGCATTATCCGTATCGAAGATGGTCGGATCGTCTCCGAGAACTAACGGGAGGTGGCTACGATGAATGTTAAAAACAGAAAATGTATTCGAAAGCTCAGCTTAAAATCTCTTTATGCAAATCGGCGCCGCAATCTGATTGCAATTTTTGCTATTGCGCTGACCACGCTGTTATTTACTTCCATGTTCACCATTGTCTTGTCATTGAACGCCAGTTATGAAACCTACCAGTTTCGGCAGGTAGGCGGCTATGCGCATGGCACCTTTAAGGATGTTTCCCCCGAGCAGGCGGAACGCATCGCTGCCCACCCAAAGGTGAAGGCTACGGGGGGGTACGGAAGGTAATCGGTATCACTGCGGAGGGGGGGTCTTTGCCAAAATACCGGCAGAGATCAGCTACATGGATGCCAACTGCACTAAATGGAGCTATGCAACCCCCCCTACTACCGGACGGATGCCCGAAAGCGGCAAAGAGGTAGCCATGGATACGGCAGCGTTGCAGCTGCTTGGCGTAACGCCGGAGCTGGGCGCCGAGGTCACGGTTTCCTATTCCATTACGGACAAGGATCAAACCGCCTTTACTGTAACAGATACCTTTACGCTGGTGGGCTATTGGGACTATGATGAACTAATGCCTGTTCATTACATCAACATCAGCCGTGATTACGCAGATGACATCGAAGCGCAGGCAGTGAAAACAGGTTTACAGCCTTTCCGCACCGATTTGAATGTCATGCTGGTTTCCGGCACAAACATTCAAGGGCAGATGGAGCAGGTGGATACCGATCTTGGTTACACATGGGACAGCTATACCGATCCCAACAGCGTCCGAATCGGCGTCAATTGGGGATATACCTCATCCCAGCTGGAGTCGCAGCTCGATCCAGAGCTGATGGTCGCCATAGCAGCTTTTTTGCTGCTGGTGATTTTCACGGGGGTATCTTATCATCTATAACATTTTTCAGATCTCTGTTGCAGGGGGGGATATCCGGTTTTACGGACTCCTGAAAACCATTGGCACAACGCCCCCCCGGCAGCTCAAACGCATCATTCGCCAGCAGGCACTTCTGCTTTGTCTGATCGGCATTCCGGCGGGGGGGCTGCTACTGGGCTACGGCATCGGTGCTGTTCTGATGCCTGTTGTCTTGCGCTCCACCCAGTTGGATGCAGGCATCACCACCATCAGCACTTCGCCTGTGATCTTCCTTGGTTCCATGCTGTTTGCCCTGTTGACGGTGCTCTTGTCCTGTTCCAAGCCTGGAAAAATGGCAGCCAAGGTCTCTCCGGTAGAGGCTATCAAATATACGGATGCAATGCAGACTAAGAAAAAACAGCGCAGCACCCGGGGGGGGCCAAGCTCCATCAGATGGCCTTTGCCAATCTGGGACGAAACAAGAAAAAGACGGTGCTGGTGGTGTTGTCTCTGGCACTGTCGGTGACGCTGTTCAATGCGCTGTGTGCCTTTGTGGGCGGCTTCAGCATGGAGAAGTATGTGTCCAGCATGACCTGCGCCGATTTTATCGTCAGCACGCCCGACTATTTCCGCTACAACCCGGCAGATGAATTCATCACGCCAGAACAGATCGGAGAGATCGCAGCAAACACAAAGGCCAGTCTTTCCGGCACGGGATATGCTGTGCGAAAACCCGCATATCTGTGGATGACGGAGGATGCTCTGCGGCAGGACTATGCATTGTTCGAAAGTGCTGAGCAGGTGGACAGCCATATGAGCCGCATGGAGCACCGGGGGCAATATGGTGATGGGAGATAGCAGAATCGAGGCTCTGGATAACAGCCTGTTTGACAAGCTGCAAGTGTTTGATGGAGATATTTCTCCTATGTTGAAGCCGGACAATAACGCCATTGCCATTGCGGTTTCTTTGGATGATTACGGCAATCTGCCCAATCCTGAATACTACCCCGAGGTTGGAGACACGATCACGGCTACCTATGCGGATGATGTGAAATATATCGACAGCCGCACCGGAGAACTCTGCACCGAAGATACACCGGAGGAGTACCTTCAGGCAAAATTGTATGGAGCCAGAGATGTAGAGTACACGGTATGCGCTTTGGTAGAACTTCCGTATTCCATGGGTTATCGTTATGGTGGTGATGGCTATGATGCAGTTTTGTCTGTGGACACCGCACAGAGGGACAGCGGTGGTGCGACCATTCCGATGCTCTACCTGTTCGACACAGCGGACGAAGCTGACGAGGCCGAAGCAGAACAATATCTATCGATGCTCACTGCCGGTGAGTTTTCGCCCTTGATGTATGAAAGCAAAGCTACGGCTCGCTCTGAGTTCGCTCAGTTCCGACAGATGTTCCTTCTGATCGGTGGTATCCTCTGTACTATCATTGGCTGGTGGGACTCTTAAATTTCTTCAACGCCATGATGACCGGTATTCTTTCCCGCCGCCGTGAATTTGCTGTGCTTCAGGCTGTAGGAATGACAAACCGGCAGCTCAAAACCATGCTGATCTACGAAGGATTGTTTTACGCAATGTCTTCCGTAGCGGCGGCCTTTATTCTGTCGCTGGCGGTGGGACCTCTTGCAGGGAAAATGCTGGGCAGTATGTTCTGGTTCTTTGAGTATCAGTTCACCGTTCTGCCTGTCCTGCTGACAATTCCGGTATTTCTTCTGCTGGGGGGGTTGCTGATCCCCCTGCATGATGTATGACAATGCAGCAAAATGCAGCGTTGTAGAGCAATTAAGAGATGCTCAATAACTGTTAAACCAAGGGTTGGAAGGCATAGACGGTTAGAAAATAACCCACGGGATTTTATGCAGATATTACATGTAAATATAGATGATTTTTTGGACGTAACATGATAGAATGGTTACAACAAAAAAGGAGAACACCCATGAAACCAAGAACAGAAATCAGCATGCAGCTCTACAATCTGATGATGGAACGAGGTTACCCGGAGAATTTATGTGATCTTGTCACCAGAAATCTGAATACCGATTATACAGCAACAAGGATGATCGGATATTTATCCCATTATTCTGATTTGCCGGATGTAGAAGTTGTGGATGAAATGCTTGCTATTTTAAGTGACCGTAACGAGCTTATCAAGAAAAAAGAATCTGAACAGGCACAGGCCAGGATCAGTGAGATTTACAGATTTGGATTAGATATTAAATAAAAGTGGAATAGATAAGAGGGAGCAAAATCTGCCCCCCTCGATTATTTTTGCTCTAAAATATAAGCCAATAAAGCGTCGCATCCTTCATTTACGTCTCTGTAAGTTGCATCAAAATTCCCAGTATACCAGGGATCTGCGATATCAGCGCCTTTCCGTGATGTGTAATCTAAAAGTTTAGAAACCTTACCGTCCGGATCACCTTTAAGCATGCGGTTAAGATATTTTATATTAATCGAATCCATACCTATGATATAATCGAAATTATCATAATCGGAAAATGTAATCTGTTTTGCACGATGTGGTACTAAAGGAATTCCAACCTCTTTTAGTTTGTTTACTGTACCTCTATGCGGTGGATTTCCGATTTCTTCTGTGCTTGTCGCAAAACTGTCTATTACAAACTGATCACTCAACCCTTTTTCTTTTACCTTATAGGTAAACACGCTTTCGCTTAAAGTTGATCTGCAAATATTCCCCCCCCAACATACAAATGCTACTCTTATTTTCATGATGTACCTCATTCTTCTAATAAATATACTGGAAATATTTCTCCCTGTCTCTTATGCCTCCAATGCATAGGAAAGAAGCTTTTTCAAATTGTGATGAAACTGACGTTTATATGCATGCAGTTTTTTCTTCTCAGAAACGGAATAGTGTTTCTCCACGTAGATATCATATCGTTTGAACAAATTTCGGAAATCTGTATCCTGTCTTTGCCCCCCCCAACGGACCAGTACCCAGTTCATGGCATCTATATTCCAGTATTCGCTTGGAATTCCTGCCATTTTCAATGTGGTAATCTGACGCATTGCCTGCATGGATAGGCGGCTGAGCTGGCGTTCACGGTGCATCTCATCCGGATCATTTTTCCCAAGCTTTTTCATTAATTTTTGAGAAAGTGTCTTTGTCCTGGAAGCACGTTCCATTACACGAACACTTTGATCAATGATATCCTGGAGCTGCACGGCTGCATTCCAGTAAGTCACGAAAGAAACGGATTCTTTCTCATCTTCCGGCGTAAGTTTAAATGTCTTAAAAACACGGTCTGTAACTCCAAAAATTTCCAGATTATAAGCTTTTCTTTTCGCCGGATTGGAAAGAACCCGGTAGGCTTCCAGAATCTCCTGCATAAAAGCAGTTGTATCTATATCTTTATGCATATTGGCATCCGGATGGTAGACCTTAGCCAATGCATTTTTCGCTGAAGTAATTTCTTCCAGAGTCGCATCTCTGGATACACCTAAGATATCGTAATAAGTGCGTGAGCTCATTTTGACCTCCTAATATTAGATTCCATTTTTCTGAAATCACAGAAAATGGACAGTACTTCTAATATACGCCTGTAAAATTGAAAAGTCAATTCTCTCCAGACATATTTCCCCCTCCATCGCTACTATACTGGTAAAAGAATAGTCCATGGGGGGGGAATTGCAGATGAAGAAAGGTTTTACAGTGATTCTGCTGAGTGTTTTTCTGCTGTATAGGATTGCATTTCCAACAACTGTAGTCCACGCGGAAGAAGTAGAAATAAGTGCGCCGTCTGGTATTCTTATGGAAATGTCTACGGGAACGGTTTTATTTGAAAAAGATGCAGATACTGCACGGCCACCGGCAAGTGTTACAAAGATCATGACAATGCTGTTAATCTTTGATGCATTAGAAAACGGAACTATATCACTTGATGATAAAGTGTCCACTTCCGAGTATGCAGCTTCTATGGGAGGATCTCAAGTATTCCTGGAACCTGGAGAGATCCAGACGGTAGATACGCTGCTAAAATGCATTTCTGTCGCAAGCGCAAACGATGCATGTGTAACTATGAGTGAATGTATCTGCGGTAATGAACAAGAATTTGTAAAACAAATGAATGCGCGGGCAAAAGGACTTGGAATGAAACATACAAACTTCGTAAACTGTAACGGATTAGATACAGATGGTCATGAGATGAGTGCCAGAGACATTGCACTCATGTCGCGGGAACTGATGATCAGATATCCGCAGATAAAGGACTACTGTACGGTCTGGATGGAAAATATCACGCATACAACTGCCCGTGGATCTTCAGAATTTGGCCTGACGAATACAAATAAACTGATCCGGCAGTACGAATATGCCACTGGTCTGAAAACCGGATCCACCGGAAAGGCAAAGTTCTGTGTATCAGCAACGGCAAGTAAGAATGGTGTGGATCTGATCGCAGTAATTATGGGCGCTGAAGATTCAAAAAGCCGTTTTAAGGATGCGGTAACTTTATTGAATTATGGATTTGGAAAATGTCAGATTTATAAAGCAAAAGAACGGAAACTGCCAGTGGTTCTGGTGAAAGGTGGCAAAGAAGATCATCTAAAGATTCAATATGAGGAAGGATTTACTTATGTAGATACGGAAGGATCCGATTTATCGAAAGTCGAAGAAGTAACAGAAATTCCAGATGAAGTAAAAGCACCTGTGAAAAAAGGGGGACACAATTGGCCGGATTTGTTATCGGATAAGCGGGAAAGAAATCGGATCCGTAAATCTGATCGCTTCAACACCTGTGGAAAAGGCAGAATTTGGAGATTATCTAAAAAAGATTTGGAAGAAATTATTATAACACTTGTCTGGAACATGGAAAATGTTTTATAATAAAGGGTACGAATGCGGGTAGCTCAGAATAATTTTTAGTCTGTTTTATGAAATTTTACTACCCGCAATGGATATAAAAATACAGGAGGCAGATTAAATTAATGATTACAGAACGTATTGATCATACATTATTAAGAGCAGATGCAACAGAGGAAGATATCCGTGGATTATGTGAGGAAGCAGTTACGTACGGATTTCATTCTGTTTGTGTGAATTCAAGTTGTGTTGCGCTTTGTGCCTCTCTTCTGAAAAATACAGGAATTAAAGTATGTACCGTGATTGGCTTTCCGTTAGGAGCAATGTCAACAACTGCGAAGATTGCAGAAGCAACAGCAGCAGTGAAAGACGGCGCAGAAGAGCTGGATATGGTTATCCATATTGGGGCATTGAAGAGTGGAAACTGGGATTATGTAAGAAGAGATATCGGTGCGGTTGTAGCTGCTGCCGGGGATGACGTGATTGTAAAGGTGATTCTTGAGACATGTCTGCTTACAGACGAAGAGATTCAGGAGGCTTGTCTTGTAAGCCGTGATGCAGGTGCAGACTATGTAAAAACTTCTACTGGTTTCTCAACCGGCGGAGCAACTGTAGAAGCAGTATCTCTTATGAAGCGTACGGTTGGCTCTGACATGAAGGTAAAGGCATCCGGTGGTATTCATACACTGGAGGATGCACGGAAGATGTTTTATGCAGGTGCAGACCGTATTGGATCAAGCTCCGGTGTGGCGATTGCAGAAGCTGAGATGTCCGAGATACATACGATATGAGCATCTTAGGTTTTTTCACTGTTCTTTTTCCGATTGTGTGCGCGGTTATATTAGCAGAAATGTATCGGGAGCAGCATTCTTTTTGTGTAACACATTACGAAGTACATTCACCAAAGATAACTTGCACAGCCGAAAAAGACCCAGTGAACAGAATTATTTTTTTAAGTGATATGCACAACCATGTTTATGGTAAGCAGAACAATAAATTGTTCGAAGCTATAAAAGCAGAGCAGCCGGATCTGATTTTGATTGGCGGAGATATGCTGGTGGCAAAAAATGACGTGCGATACCAAGAGGCACTGGATTTTGTCAGTCGTCTGCCGCAGCTCTGCCCGGTTTATTATGCCAGTGGAAATCATGAACAGAGAATCAAAGAGAATCAGGAAAACTATTCTTTGTGTTATGAAGAGTATCGTAAAAAGTTACAGGCAGAAGGGGGGGTTCGTTTTCTGGAAAATGAAAGTTGCGATATTCTGTTGGGAAATCAACACATTTATATCAGCGGATTGGAACTCCCACTGATTGTGAATAAAAAATTCCGCAAGGCGGATGTCACCGCTGAAGATGTACGCAGATGCCTGGGAGAAAAGCACACTACAGGAAATCAGAAAAAACAGCAGGAGACAACAGAGAATTTCGCAGACAACAGTTATCACATTCTGCTTGCCCACAATCCATCCTATATGGAAGCTTATAAGGAATGGGGGTTCCGATCTGATTTTGTCTGGACATTTACATGGAGGATGTGTACGCTTGCCGGGAATTGGCGGCGTGATCACTCCGCAGGCATTTCTTTTTCCAAAATATTCAGGAGAGATGACCGTGGAGGGAGAACAGACGATCATCGTCAGCAAAGGGCTTGGAACGCATACATTTAATGTGAGACTGTTCAATCCGGCAGAAGTGATTGCAATCACCCTTTGCAGATAAAAGGAGATTATTATGGGAATACCGGTAAAACTGGAAGTATTTGAAGGGCCGTTGGATCTGCTCCTTCATCTGATCGAGAAGAATAAAGTAGATATTTACGATATCCCCCCCATTGTGGAGATTACGAATCAGTACATGGAATATATCCGTCAGATGCAACGGGAAGATCTGAATGTGATGAGTGAATTTCTTGTTATGGCAGCGACGTTGTTGGATATTAAATGCAAGATGCTTCTTCCAAAAGAAGTCAAAGAAGACGGAGAAGAAGAAGATCCAAGGCAGGAACTGGTTGAACAGCTGCTGCAATATAAAATGTATAAATACATGTCTTATGAGCTCAGAGACCGTCAGGTAGATGCGGATCTGATTTTATATAAGAATCCGACAATTCCGGAAGAAGTTCTGGAATATGTGGAGCCAGTTGATCTTGACCTTTTACTTGGGGGGGATCTGACAATGGTACAGTTAAAGAAAGTTTTTCAGGAAGTTATGCGTCGGCAGACAGATAAAGTGGATCCGGTAAGAAGTAAATTTGGCAAGATTGAGAAAGAGGAAGTTTCACTCACAGATAAGTTCCTTTATGTGCGTGATTATTTACAAGAACACCGCCGGTTCAGTTTCCGTCAGCTTCTTCAGAAGCAGAAGAGTAAAATGCATGTTGTTGTTACATTTCTTGCGATTCTTGAAATGATGAAGCTGGGTGAAATTTATGTTGAACAAGAATCTACTTGTGGTGAGATCATGATTGAGAGAAAAGGAGACGTAGTGTAAATGGCAGGAGTAAAAACACTTCAGGCTGCAATTGAAGCTATTTTATTTACAATGGGAGAGTCTGTTGAACTAAGTAAAATTGCGAAAGCAATCGAACAGGATGAACAGACAACCGAAGAATTACTTCGGGATCTGATGAAGAAATACGAATCAAAGAACAGAGGAATCCGCATCATTGAACTGGACAAGTCTTATCAGATGTGTACAAAGAAGGAAATGTATGACTATCTGATCCGTGTGGCAAAGCAGCCAAAGAAATATACTCTGACGGACGTTCTTCTTGAGACAATGTCAATCATTGCATACAAACAGCCGATCACTAAGATCGAGGTAGAGAAGATCCGCGGAGTAAAATCTGATCACGCAGTAAATAAACTTGTGGAATATGGTCTGGTAGAAGAAGTCGGAAGACTTGATGCACCGGGAAGACCAATTCTTTTCGGCACGACGGAAGAATTCTTAAGAAGATTCAGTGTACCGTCGATTGATGATCTTCCGTCATTGAATCCGGAACAGCTGGAACATTTCAAAGAAGAAGCAGAAGATGAGGCAAAGATCCGTATGGACATTTGATTTTTGAATTCTACAACTTGCATTGGAATCATAAAATTAAAAGAAGAATGGAGCTTCCAATATAAACAGGAAATCAATTGATGATAGAATTTAAAAAGTGGTATTTCAGAATCTATTTATTCTTTGTTCGCATACTGATTATCAGCATGATCATTGGAATTTCTTTTCCGGTTCATGTTTTTGGAACTACTGAGCTAAAACAATTATACGCCTGTCTGCCGTCTTAATGGATGCAGACAGTGGGCGTATTTTATTTTCCAAAAATGGACAGGAAGAACGGGCAATGGCAAGTACAACAAAGATTATGACTTGCATCCTTGCATTAGAGAGCGGCATAATGGATTCAGAAAATCCGATTGTTACAGTAAGCGATCAGGCTGCGGCACAGCCAAAGGTACATCTTGGAATGGTTGCAGGAGAACGGTTTTATTTAAAAGATCTTCTTTATTCCTTAATGCTGGAGTCACATAATGACTCTGGGGGGGTTGCAATTGCAGAAGCTGTTGCCGGAAGTGTAGAGAAATTCGCAGATCTGATGAACCAAAAAGCGTGGACGATCGGCTGTTATTCTACTTATTTTATCACACCAAATGGATTAGATGCAGCAGATTCAAATGGAATCCATCACACTACAGCAGAAGATCTTGCAAGGATCATGCGTTATTGTATTATGAATTCTAAGAAACAGGAAGAATTTCTTACGATCACGCGTACCGAAACCTATCAGTTTCAAGATGTTGAAGGAAAACGGTCGTTCAGCTGTTATAATCATAATGCATTCTTAAATATGATGGACGGCGCTCTTTCCGGAAAAACAGGATTTACTTCAGATGCCGGATATTGTTATGTCGGTGCGTTGCGTAGAGATAAGCGGACATTTATTGTTGCACTCCTTGCCTGCGGATGGCCAAATAATAAGAGTTATAAATGGTCCGATATGAGAACTCTTATGACTTATGCTTTAGATCATTATCAATATAAGACATTTGAAATGGAATTACCTGTCCGACAGATATTTATTAATAATGGGATAAAAGCACATTCAGATATGATAGCTTATCCCGGTAAAAACGGAACCAAGATTTCTCTTACTGCAAATCTGACACCTGTTTCTTTCCTATTGAAAGAAGATGAAACGATTTCTGTTGACTATGAGATTCCTGATCAGTTGGATGCTCCTGTAAGGAAAGGAATGCAAGTCGGCAGGATTCGCTGCACGTTAAATGACAAATTGATCCGTGAATATCCCGTCTATACAACACAGAATGCAGAAAAGAGAACCTTCAAAAAATGTGTAGAATATATTTTCCACCTGTTTTCTATACAAAATTCGTACCAAAAAGCAGGAAATATTAAAAAAGATCAAGCGAGGTGATTAAAATAGTCACTACAATCTAAGACTTTCCTGTGCTAATATAAACGAGTGTTAAAAAACAACAACTAAATTGATTAAATATAAGAGAGGTACACATTATGGAAAACTGGAGGAAATACGAAAAGACTTACTTTATGCCACCTGAGCCATGTTATGACTGGGTAAAGAAAGATTCAATTGACAAAGCACCAATCTGGTGCAGTGTTGACTTGAGAGATGGTAACCAGGCACTTATCGAGCCGATGAGTCTGGATGAAAAGTTGGAATTCTTCCAGCTGCTTGTGGATGTAGGATTCAAGATGATCGAAGTCGGATTCCCAGCTGCGTCTGAGACGGAATATCAGTTTTTAAGAACATTGATCGAGCAGAACATGATTCCGGATGACGTTACGATCCAGGTTCTGACACAGGCAAGAGAGCATATTATCAGAAAAACATTTGACGCTGTCAAAGGTGCTCCACATGCTATTATCCATGTATACAATTCAACATCTGTTGCACAGAGAGAACAGGTATTTAAGAAAGATAAAGAGCAGGTAAAACAGATTGCAATTGACGGTGCAAAACTTTTGAAAGAGTTAGCAGAAGAAACAGATGGAAACTTTACGTTCCAGTACAGCCCGGAAAGTTTTCAGGGAACAGAAGTTGACTATGCCTTAGAAGTCTGCAATGCAGTTCTTGAGATCTGGCAGCCAACAGCTGACAACAAAGCAATTATCAACCTGCCTACAACAGTGGAAAATGCTATGCCTCATGTATTCGCAAGTCAGGTAGAGTATTTTAACAAGCATCTGCGCGACAGAGAGAATGTAATTCTTTCTCTGCACCCGCACAATGACAGAGGATCAGGAGTTTCAGATGCTGAGCTCGGAATCCTTGCCGGTGCTGATAAAATCGAAGGAACATTGTTCGGAAACGGAGAGAGAACAGGTAACGTAGATATTATTACACTTGCAATGAATATGTTTTCTCAGGGTGTGAATCCGGGACTTGATTTCTCTAATATGAGTGACATTTGTGAAATCTATGAACGCGTAACAAGAATGAAAGTTTCTCCGCGCCAGCCATATGCAGGAGATCTTGTATTTACAGCATTCTCCGGTTCACATCAGGATGCGATTGCGAAAGGTATGACCTGGAGAGAGGAGCATGACTGTCAGACATGGACTGTTCCATATCTCCCGATCGATCCACAGGATGTTGGCAGAAGATACGATTCCGATGTAATTCGTATTAACAGCCAGTCAGGAAAGGGTGGCGTAAACTATATCCTGAAGCAGAGCTTTGGAATCAGCTTACCGGAAAAGATGAGAGAAGAAGTCGGATATCTTATAAAAGATGTTTCCGACAAGGCTCACGAAGAACTTACACCAGACAATGTATATCATATCTTTGAAGACCATTACATCAATGCGAAACCAATTTTCAGTGTTGATGAATGCCACTTTAAACAAGAAGATGGAATTGTCGCAGAAGCAACGATTCACCACAATGGAAGCAACCGCAAGATCACAGGTGTTGGAAACGGACGTCTGGATGCTGTCAGCAATGCAATCAAGCATTATTTTGATATCGAGTTTGAACTTGCATTTTACGAGGAGCATTCTTTGACAAAAGGATCTTCTTCCAGAGCTGTTGCTTATGTCGGTGTTATTTCCAACAAGAAGCGTTACTGGGGGGGTGTCGGAGTTGATGCCGATATTATCAAAGCATCTATTGAAGCACTCGTTGTTGCAGTGAATAAATTGGATAGCGTACAGAGATCCCAGACATGCAAGGATGAAAGATTATTAGATATTACAAATTATATTTACGCAAATTATAAAGAAGTTACATTGGACGATCTTGCTGAGAAGTTCTTCCTTTCAAAACCATATTTGTCAAAATACATTAAAGAAAAATCAGGAATGACATTTGGGGGGGATATTCTGAAAGAAATCCGTATGAAAAAGGCAAGAGCAATGCTTAAGAGCAGCAGTGCAACTGTAGAAAGTATTGCAGAATCTGTGGGATATCAGAATGTAGAGCATTTTAACAGAACATTTAAAAAACTGTATAATATCACACCGGTACAGTATAGAAACAAACCTTGATCCCAATTCGAGTTTGACTAAATTTAAAAATGTAATCTTAAAACAAATCGCCTGACAGTTACCATAAGTAGTAGCTGTCAGGCGATTACTGTTATGCAGATTCATTATTCTGCTAATTCTTCCCACAATGCATACAATTCTTCTAATCTTGCTTCATTTGCAGCACGTTCTGTTGAAAGTTTCTGGCACTCAATAGAGTTCGAATAAACTTCCTCTTTCGTCAGTTCCTCGTCAATCTCTGTGTTGCGATCTTCAAGTTTTGCGATTTCTTCTTCTGTTTTCTTCAACTCATTTTTACGTTTACGTTCACGTGCCTGCTGTTCCTTCTGTTCCTGCCAGCTTAATTTTGAATCCGAAGCAGGAGTGGATGCAGCAGAATCACCTGAATTGGATACATTTTCTGCATTTGTTTCATTTCCAGAAGCATAAGCAAGTGTCAGTGCTTCTTTTTTCTCCAGATAATAATCGTAGTTTCCGATGTAATTAACAAATGTCTGATTCACCAGTTCAAGGATCCGGGAGGCGGTCTGATTGATAAAATAACGGTCATGGGATACATAAAGTATCGTTCCGCTGTAGTTATTTAATGCTTCTTCCAGAATTTCTTTGGAAGTAATATCCAGATGGTTGGTTGGCTCATCAAGGATTAGAAAATTTGCTTCCGAAAGCATAAGTTTGGCAAGTGATACGCGGCCTTTTTCTCCACCGCTTAATGTATGAATTTCTTTGAACACTTCATCTCCGGTAAACTGGAATGCAGCGAGTGTATTTCTGATCTGTGTATTGGTAAGATCAGGATAGTCATCAGAAATCTCATCAAAAATGGTCTTATCATCATGAAGTACGTGATGTTCCTGGTCGTAATAACCAATCGTCACTTTGGATCCAAGTGTGAATTCACCCTGATCCGCTGCAATTACCTGATTAATAATCTTTAAAAGTGTTGTCTTTCCGGTTCCATTATCACCAATCACAGCGACATGTTCGCCACGTTTGATTTCAAAACTGATATCATGGAAGAGAACCTGACTGTCAAATTGCTTTGAGAGATGTTCCACTGTAAGAACATCATTTCCGCTGATCTGCGATGGTTCCAGCGTAAAATGCATTTCTTTCGTACTGTCAACCGGTTTGTCCAATGGCGTAATCCTGTCAAGCATTTTCTCACGACTCTCTGCACGTTTGATTGATTTTTCACGATTGAAAGACTTTAATTTTTCAATAACTGCCTGCTGATGTTTGATCTCACGCTGCTGATTCATGTATTCTTTCAGCTGTGCATCTCGGATCTGCTGTTTTTTCATTGCATAATCTTTATAATTTCCAAGGTACATGCGAACCTGTGCATTATCAATCTCAACAACTTTTGTAACAACACGATTCAGGAAATAACGGTCATGAGAGACGATAAATACAGCTCCGGAATAATTGATCAGATATGTTTCCAGCCAGGCAATGGAATTCAGATCCAAGTGGTTTGTCGGCTCGTCAAGCAGGAGGATATCCGGACTTGTAAGAAGTAATTTCCCGAGAGAAACACGGGTCTTCTGACCTCCTGAAAGTGTATCTGTCTGTTTATTAAAATCATCTTCCGTAAACCCAAGTCCCTTTAATACACCTGTAATCTCGCTTTCGCAGGCATAACCGTTTCTTGCATCAAATTCGGACTGTAGACGGTTGTAGGTCTCCAGGCGGTTCTGCAATTCCTCGCCTTCCAAATGCTTCAGTTCATGTTCGATGGAACGAATCTGAGCTTCCATTGCAAAAATATCCGCTTTTGCACTTTTCACTTCCTCATAAATGGTATTTCCGGATTTTAAATCCTGACGCTGCGCAAGATAACCGAGTGTCTTTCCTTTCGCGAGAATAACATCTCCACCATCAAGAGGTTCTTCTCCGATGATCATCTTAAGGATTGTTGATTTTCCGGCGCCGTTCACACCGACAAGAGCAGCTTTCTCACGATCTTCGATATGAAAGGAGCCGTCTCGTACAATTTCGTGTTCCCCCCCAAACGCTTTTTCTATATTGTGACATGCGAGTATCATATGTTTTCACCTCGTTTTTTGACTTCTAACATTATCATTATATAGAAAAATGTCGAAAATACAAGGAAAATATATGGATTTTAAGGGTTTTTGCAAAACAAAAGTTTGACAGAACTTTAACTCTTTTATATAATAAAGAGTAGTTTAAGAGTGGAGGGCTAAAAATTGGAACAGAGAAAGATATCACGTGCAGTCATTTCCAGACTTCCGAGATACTACAGATATCTAGGAGATCTGCTGGAGGCTGGCGTAGAGAGAATTTCATCCAGTGACCTGAGTAAGAAGATGCATGTAACGGCTTCACAGATACGTCAGGATTTGAATAATTTCGGTGGTTTCGGCCAACAGGGATACGGATACAATGTGAAATATCTTTATACAGAGATTGGCAAGATTTTGGGATTGGATAGAAGTCATAATTTTATTATCATTGGTGCCGGTAATTTAGGACAGGCACTGGCAAACTATGCTTCTTTCGAAAGAAGCGGATTTATTCTGAAAAGTCTTTTCGATGTGAATCCTCGACTGGAAGGCGTAACGATCAGAGGGATTCCTGTGCGTATGGTTGATGAACTAGAAGATTTTCTTAAGAATAATGACATTGAAATTGCTGCACTGACACTTCCAAAATCGAAAGCAATTGAAGTTGCTGATATTCTGGTAGATAACGGTGTGAAGGGAATCTGGAATTTTGCACATACGGACCTTTCCCTTCCAAAGGATGTGGTCGTTGAGAATGTACATTTATCTGACACACTGATGAAGTTATCTTACAACCTTTGTCAGCAGGATAAAGAATAGAATCTGGCAGGCTGCAAGGATGCTGCGGGACCAACCGACGAAAGGAGGTTCCGCAGCATCTGTTCATGTTAAAGGAATGTAACGGAATGTAAAGTGATAGAAAGGTCAGGCGATAAGCATGAGATATCTTCCAAATGGGAAGCAGATGAGTGAAGCTGATGCACACACAATTCATAAAATTGGGATTCCATCCCTTGTACTTATGGAACGTGCAGCACTTCAGATTGTCGAGACAATGCATAAGAAAAATATTTCCACAGAAAAAAGTCTGATTGTTTGTGGAAGCGGCAACAATGGTGGAGACGGATTTGCAGTAGCAAGGCTCTTAACCGAACAGGGAAAGCATGCAGATGTACTATTTGCAGGGAGAGAAGCTTCTTTAAGTGAAGAATGTCGATGTCAGAAACAGATTGTCGAAAATATGGGGATTTCTGTATTCACAGAATTCCCGGATGAAGAATATACTGTAATAATTGATGCTGTATTTGGTGTTGGACTCTGCCGTGAAATCACAGGACATTATAAAGATGTGATCGACTGGATGAATCTTCAGGATGCAGAAAAAGTTGCTGTTGATATTCCATCCGGAATCTGTGCTGCAACAGGAAAGATTCTTGGGACAGCATTTCGAGCCGACCTTACAGTATGTATGGCATGTGTAAAATTAGGTTGTGAGCTTTTCCCTGGCAAGTCGTATGCAGGAGAGAGCATTCCGGTTGCGATTGGAATTGATCCGAAATATTTTTCGAATCACCTGGATGTTTGTTATACCTTTGACAAAAATGATCTTGGAAAACTTCTTCCTTCGAGAATGATGAATTCGCACAAGGGAAGTTATGGAAAAGTTCTTATGATCACCGGAAGTCCCGGGATGGCTGGTGCTGCATTTTTTTCTGCCTGTGCTGCCTATACAGTTGGTGCCGGTCTAGTACAGATTTATACAGCAAGTGAAAACCGTCTGGCACTGCAGGAACTTCTTCCGGAGGCAATCATATCCTGCTATGATTCTTATGATGACAGTCAACTGTCTCATCTTCTTGACTGGGCTGATGTGGTTTGTATTGGCTGTGGACTTGGAATGGGACAGATTTCCGAAAAGATATTGAAAAATGTATTGAAAAAGGTATCTTGTCCATGTGTCATAGATGCCGATGGACTTAATTTACTGAGCAGGAATATAGAGTTATTAAATCAATGTTGTGCACCTGTGATTTTAACTCCACATATGAAAGAAATGTCAAGGCTGACCGGATGGAGTATTGATACGATCATGGAAGATCGCTTCCAGGCACTTGATCAGATCATAAAACAATCCGGACCGGATACAAAATCATCCATAATCTGTGTGTTAAAAGACAGTCGTACTGTTGTCGCACAGACAAATCGGCAGAAATTTGTAAATCTCGCTGGTAATAACTCTATGGCAAAAGGTGGTTCCGGAGACGTTCTTGCCGGAACGATTGCAGGACTTCTTGCACAGCATATGGCACCATTCGAAGCCGCTGCTGTGGGAGTTTTCCTACATGCCTGTGGTGGAGATGAAGCGAAAAAGAGCAAAGGAAGTTACAGCGTATTAGCCAGAGACCTGATTCAGGGTATGGCCGATGCAATGAAAAATGCAAAGGAGTGCAGATAAATTATGAAACAGTATAACAGAGTATGTGCCAGGATCAATCTGGACGCAATTGCATATAATATGGAACAGATGAAAAATCGCATTGGTCAGGAGGGACGTTTAATAGCTGTTATCAAGACGGATGCATACGGACACGGAGCAGTTCCTCTTGCGGAAATGTTTGAGGAAACGTCTTATATCTGGGGTTACGCTGTAGCATGCATGGGAGAAGCAAGAACTTTAAGAGCACATGGAATCAAGAAACCAATCTTGATTCTTGGCTGTGTTTTTCCTGATGAGTATGAAGAAATGGTTGAAAAAGAAATCCGTGCAGCAGTTTATACAGAAGAGATGGCCAAGGGAATGGCTGAGGCTGCCGTAAGGTCAGGAAAGACCGCATTTCTTCACATAAAAATTGATACAGGAATGGGACGAATTGGATTCAAAGTAAGCAAAGAGAGTGTTGAGACAATTTCCAGAATCAGCAAACTTCCTAATATTAAAATGGAAGGAATGTTCACACACTTTGCAAAGGCAGATGAATTTGACAAGTCTTATACATTTGCCCAACATGAAAAATTCCTCTGGATGAAAGAACAGTTAGAAAAAAATGGAGTTCAGATTTCCTATTATGATTGTGATAACAGTGCCGGAATTATTGATTTTCCGGATATGAAGCATGATCTTGCCAGAGCCGGGATCTCTATTTATGGAATGTATCCGTCAGATGAAGTGAAAAAAGATGCTGTTGACCTGAAACCGGCATTGGAATTAATCAGCCATATCAGCTTTGTAAAGGATGTGGAAAAAGGAACTTCCATCAGTTACGGTGGAACTTTCGTCGCGCCAAAGGAGATGCGGATTGCTACGATTCCCGTCGGATACGGTGACGGATATCCGCGTTCCCTTTCAAATAAAGGCTATGTTCTTATCCATGGAAAACGTGCAGACATTGTAGGAAGAGTCTGCATGGATCAGTTTATGGTAGATGTAACAGAGATTCCGGAAGCAAAATTCATGGATCCGGTTACTCTGGTCGGAAAAGACAAGGACGCCGTTATCCGTGTAGAAGATCTTTCTGATCTGAGTGGGAGATTCAATTATGAATTTGTCTGTGATCTGAGCAAACGTGTTCCGAGAGAGTATTATAAAAACGGTACGATCGTAAAACAGATTGATTATTTCGAATAACCGGAATAATTGAAAGAATCCGGTTGACATGCATACATCCGATAAAACCGGAGATACTTTAGTATGTTCTTAGAAAAAAACAAAAGGTTCTGAGAAGAATCAGAGAACAAATACGAAAAGTAACTGGAATATCGGAGTGTGAATGAATTGATAATTAAGCGGGGGGGCGACATTTATTACGCAGATCTTAGTCCTGTCGTTGGTTCCGAACAAGGTGGAATCCGGCCGGTACTTATAATACAGAATAACATAGGCAACAGACATAGTCCAACCATCATCTGTGCCGCAATTACGTCGAAGATGAATAAGGCAAAATTGCCGACACATATTGAAATCTGTACAAATGATTATAACATTATGAAAAATTCAGTCATTCTGCTGGAACAGATCCGTACAATTGACAAGAAAAGACTGAGAGAATATGTCTGTCATATCGATCAGGAACGAATGAAAAAAATTGACCAAGCAATAAGAATCAGTCTGGATCTTACTACATAAATCCAACCAAATTCTTTACAGAACAAAAAAAGCGTGGTAAAATCATAAGGATAGTGCTTTACAGAACTTAGTGTGTATCTGTAAATGCAAGTGAATTTATATAAAATACATTGATACAATAGAAAAGGAGAATCAGAATATGTCAGGACATTCTAAATTTGCGAATATCAAGCATAAAAAAGAAAAGAATGATGCAGCGAAAGGAAAGATTTTTACAAAGATCGGTCGTGAACTTGCAATTGCTGTTAAGGAAGGTGGAAGTGCTGATCCGACAAACAACAGCAGACTTCGTGATGTTATTGCAAAAGCAAAAGCAAACAACATGCCGAATGATACAATCGAGAGAAATATCAAAAAAGCTGCCGGAGAAGGAACTGCTGATAACTATGAGCGTATTACATATGAAGGATATGGACCGAACGGAACCGCTATTATCGTTAAGACTCTTACAGATAACAAGAACCGTACAGCTTCCAATGTAAGAAATGCATTTACAAAGGGATGCGGAAACGTAGGAACACCTGGATGTGTATCTTTCATGTTCGATGAAAAAGGACAGATCATTATTGATAAAGAAGAGTGCGATATGGACTCTGATGATCTTATGATGACTGTACTTGATGCAGGTGCTGAAGACTTTAACGAAGAAGAAGACAGCTACGAAGTATTAACAGCACCGGAAGACTTCAGTGATGTTCGTCTGAAGATGGAAGAAGCCGGAATCCCTATGGTTTCTGCTGAAGTTACAATGATTCCACAGACATATGTTGATCTTACAAAAGAAGAAGATATTAAAAACATCCAGAAAACACTTGATCTTCTTGATGAAGATGATGATGTTCAGGACGTATACCATAACTGGAACGAATAATCAGTTATAAGAAATGGGGGGGGACAATGATGAGTAATTACAAGATGGAAACTAAATGTGTACAGTCCGGTTACAATCCGGGAAACGGTGAACCACGTGTGCTCCCGATCGTACAAAGCACAACATTCCGTTACACCAGCAGTGATCAGATGGGAAGACTTTTTGATCTTGAAGAGTCCGGATATTTTTATACAAGACTTCAGAATCCGACGAATGATGCAGTAGCAGCAAAGATCTGTGATATGGAGGGTGGAGTAGCAGCAATGCTGACTTCTTCCGGACAGGCAGCAAACTTTTATGCGATTATGAATATTGCTGAAGAAGGTGATCATATCGTATGTGCGTCTGCCTTGTATGGCGGTACATACAATCTGTTTGCTCACACAATCCGTAAAATGGGTGTGAAAGCAACTTTCGTAGACCCAGACTGCACAGAGGAAGAACTGAATGCAGCATTTCAGGAGAATACGAAAGCTGTTTTTGGAGAGACGATTGCCAATCCGGCATTGACTGTTTTTGATTTTGAGAAATTTGCAAAAGCTGCACATGCACATCATGTTCCGTTAATCGTAGATAATACATTTGCAACACCGATCAACTGTCGTCCTTTTGAATGGGGTGCAGATATTGTTACTCATTCAACTACAAAATACATGGATGGACATGCAGCCTGTGTTGGCGGTGCAATCGTTGACAGCGGTAACTTTGACTGGGCTGCTTACGGAGACAAGTTTGCCGGACTTACAACACCGGATGAGACTTATCACGGAATTGTATACACAGAAAAGTTTGGCAAAGCTGCTTATATAACAAAAGCAACATCACAGCTGATGAGAGATCTTGGATCGATCCAGTCTCCACAGAATGCATTTCTTTTGAACCTTGGACTCGAGAGTCTTCATTTGAGAATGCCAAGACATTGTGAGAACGCTGTAAAGATGGCACAGTATCTCCAGGGACACGAGAAAGTGGCATGGGTAAACTGCCCATCACTTCCGGGAAGTAAAGATTATGACCTCGTTCAGAAATATATGCCGGATGGAACATGTGGTGTTATCACTTTTGGATTAAAAGGTGGAAGAGAAGCAGCAGTAAAGATGATGGACAAACTGAAACTGGTTGCGATTGTAACTCATGTAGCAGACGCAAGAAGCTGCGTACTTCATCCTGCAAGTCATACACACAGACAGATGAATGAGCAGGAACTGTTAGAAGCAGGTGTACAGCCAGATCTGATTCGTTTCAGTCTTGGAATTGAGAATATTGAAGATCTGATTGCCGATGTAGAACAGGCACTGGAAGATTAATATAAATAACATATGATTCAGGAGGTATGGATTCCCATGATTTTGTATCCATACCTCCTGTTTTTTGTATCCGAATTGCAGGTTTTAAACAGTAGTTAGCTCTTTTGCCTAAATTGTGGAGATTGATATGCAGAATTGGATACAATACATATTTTCCCGTATTCTGTGCATTCTAGTAATAGTATTTATTTACTTTCAACAGGAGGCATATTTATATGAGCGAGGAAAAAAAGCAAAAATCAGATGAAATCAAAGAATTTGGTGCGTTAATGTTAAATGAAAATAAAAAGAATTACAAAATTCGTCTTCTGACAATTATAGGTGAAATTGAAGGACATGAAACAGTATCAAATAATACAAAAGCAACAAAGTACGAACATTTACTCCCACAGCTGGCTGAAGCTGAAGAAAGTGATGAAGTAGAGGGGGGTTCTCATTTTATTAAATACACTGGGTGGAGATGTGGAAGCTGGACTTGCAATTGCGGAAATGATAGCTTCTTTGGGAAAACCAACCGTTTCTCTTGTCCTTGGTGGAAGTCATTCTATTGGCGGTCCTCTTGCTGTTTCGGCAGATTATTCCTTTATTGTACCGACAGGAACCATGGTTGTTCATCCGGTTCGTTCAAACGGTACTTTTATCGGTGTGACACAGAGTCTGAGAAATATGGAACGTACACAGGACAGAATTGCCAGATTTATTGCTGCACACTCTAAAATCACAGAAAAACGTCTTGTTGATCTGATGCTAAACCCTACCCAGCTTGTAAAGGATGTAGGAACACTGTTAGAAGGAGAAGAAGCTGTAAGAGAAGGGATCATCGACGAAGTCGGAGGCATTCACCAGGCATTTAAAAAACTCTATGAATTGATTGATGAAAAACGGGAAAAACCTTCGGAAATGTAAATATAGAACAAAAAAATGGCATCTGATCAAAGAAATTTTGTAATGACATGAATTTTAATTGATGTTATACTTGAAATAGTATGTATTCAATCTATCGTTTGATTGAATCAGTACAATGGTATAATAATCAAGGGGGGGAATCAGATGGCTGCAAATTCTACAAATACGAAAAAAAGTTCTACGAACAACACAGCGAAAGCAGCAAAAAATGCTACAACTAAGAAAACATCGACAGCAAAAAAAGCTTCTGCCTCCACAAAGAAAAGTTCTGGCAGTAAGACAAAAAGAACTTCAAATCATATAAATACAGCACAAAGTCAGGAAATCCGTTCAGAGATTCTTCTATTGGGTTCCCTTGCCATCTGCATCCTTCTTATCCTGAGTAATTTTGGTATGGGTGGCATAGCGGAGGAGCAATTTCTTCTGTAGGATTTGGACTTGTAGGAGCAATGGCATATTTATTTCCATTTGTATTTTTCGGAGCAGTTGCTTTTTATATTTCCAATAAAGGAAATCCTCATGCTTACATAAAAGTAGGTGCCGCAATTGTTCTGGTCATTCTCCTTTGTGGAATTTTAGAATTGATGTTTCATCCATATACTGCCGGAACATCTGTTTTATCTTACTACAAAGATTCCAGTGCTGATAAAAATGCGGGTGGATTACTTGGCGGAATTCTGATCAGCATTTTATGTCCACTGATCGGAGAAGCAGGTACTTATGTTATTTTGATCATTTTCTCAATCATTTGTATCATTCTGGTAACAGAACGTTCTTTATTAGCTCCACTTGGAAGACATGGAAAGAAAGCTTACCAGGAAGTGAAACGGAAACATCAGGAAACTGCTGAGATCCGTACACTGGAGCGGGATGCCCGCAAAGAGGCACTTGCGTTGAAGCAAAGAGAAAAAGTCGAAACTTTACAGGCAGATGCATCTTCTCCAAGTGAGAAAAAGAAACGCACAAAGCGGACAGACCTTAAAGCATCAGGTATTACATTCGCCACAACGCTTCTTTCAGAGGAAGAATCACCTGTTGGTGGCTTTGGGCGGACTCCAAAATCACCTGAAATGACAGAACTTGTCCCGGAGAAAGAGCCGGATTCAAAAGATCTGACGGATTCCTTTGAAGATCATTTTGTCATTAACAGAGCAGAACCGGCAATGGATGTACAAGAAGAGATTCCGTTTGACGATGCACTGCATCTTGAACCGGTACAGACACCCGCTTCCCGACAAGAAAACGAGATGAGTTCTGAACATGATCCGGCTGCGGATCCTATGATTGAAAATAGCCCGGAGATAAAACAGGAGCATTCCAGAAAAAGCAGCAAAAAAGACGCGCAGGCGGTTGCCGCAGAGACAGCCAGTGTAGAACAGACCATACGGGAACAGGAGCAAAAACCACGGCCGGTTTATCATACACCTCCGCTGAATCTGTTAAAGAAGGGGAAGAAAGGCGGCGGTGATTCGGATGAACACCTTCGTGCCACGGCTTTAAAACTGGAACAGACACTACAGAATTTTGGAGTTGGAGTACATGTAACAAACGCAAGCTGTGGTCCATCTGTTACAAGATATGAACTTCAACCGGAACAGGGCGTAAAAGTAAGCCGGATTGTTGGACTTGCAGATGATATCAAGTTAAATCTTGCAGTTGCAGATCTGAGAATTGAAGCTCCAATCCCTGGTAAAGCCGCGGTCGGTATCGAAGTTCCGAACAGTGAAAATACAGCGGTTATGCTGGGAGATCTGCTGGAGTCAAAAGAGTTCAAAAACAGTAAATCGCCAATTTCATTTGCAGTTGGTAAAGATATTGCCGGAAAGGTTGTTGTGACTGACATTGCCAAGATGCCGCATCTTCTTGTTGCAGGTGCAACGGGATCCGGTAAATCTGTCTGCATCAACACTCTGATCATGAGTGTTATTTATAAGGCAGATCCTGATGATGTTAAACTGATCCTTGTCGATCCAAAAGTTGTGGAACTAAGTGTATATAACGGAATTCCACATCTGATGATTCCGGTTGTCACAGATATGAAGAAGGCGGCAGGTGCTTTGAACTGGGCAGTTGCTGAGATGGAAAAGCGTTACAAACTTTTTGCACAGTACAATGTACGTGATTTAAAGGGCTTTAATGAAAAGGTCAAGCATGGGGGGGAAACCGGACCGGAGATTCAGAAAAAGCTTCCTCAGATTGTAATTATCATTGACGAGCTTGCTGATCTTATGATGGTTGCTCCGGGAGAAGTAGAAGGTGCTATCTGTCGTCTGGCACAGTTGGCCAGAGCAGCGGGACTTCATTTGATTCTTGCAACACAGAGACCATCTGTAAATGTTATTACCGGATTGATCAAAGCAAACATGCCTTCCCGAATTGCTTTTTCTGTATCATCAGGTGTCGATTCAAGGACAATTATCGACATGAATGGTGCCGAAAAGCTCCTGGGAAAGGGAGACATGCTCTTTTATCCATCCGGATATCCAAAACCTGTCAGGGTGCAGGCTCCTTCGTTTCAGACGAAGAAGTTCAAAAAGTTGTTGATTATTTGATTGACAAGAACGGAAATACCTCGTACAGTAATGAACTAGAAGAACAGATTTCAAGCAGCGCAGATCTTCCGGGGCAGGGGATGCTTCCG
Organism: Mediterraneibacter faecis JCM 15917; assembly: GCA_001312505.1. GTDB lineage: Bacteria > Bacillota > Clostridia > Lachnospirales > Lachnospiraceae > Mediterraneibacter > Mediterraneibacter faecis. The sequence continues at coordinate 402,575 of BBDW01000001.1, read as the reverse complement.
GGACAACAGGACAGCGAGAACAGCAGGGATGTCTATTTTGCAGATGCAGGAAATCTGATCATCGACAAGGAAAAAGCATCGATTGGTATGCTTCAGAGGATGTTCAAGATTGGTTTCAACCGTGCTGCCAGAATTATGGATCAGCTATGTGAAGCCGGTGTTGTAGGTCCGGAGGAAGGAACAAAACCAAGAAAAGTGCTTATGACAAAAGAAGAATTTGCAGAATATATGCAGAATCAGACTTCGTAAAATCTAAAAACACCAAAAGTGATACAAAGGAGAGGGAAAGATGAAAACAGATATTCAGATTGCACAGGAAGCAGAAATGAAACACATCAAAGAGGTAGCGGTACAGGCCGGTATTTCAGAAGATGAACTTGAATTTTATGGAAAATATAAGGCAAAACTTTCCGATGAACTCTGGAACAGAATCAAAGATAACGAGGATGGAAAGCTTGTACTTGTAACAGCAATCAATCCTACTCCGGCCGGAGAAGGTAAGACTACAACATCTGTAGGTCTCGGACAGGCATTTGCAAAACTTGGAAAAAAAGCAATGATCGCACTTCGCGAGCCATCTCTCGGACCATGTTTCGGAATCAAAGGTGGAGCAGCCGGTGGCGGATATGCCAGGTCGTTCCTATGGAAGATCTGAACCTGCATTTTACAGGAGATTTTCATGCGATCACTTCAGCAAACAACCTTCTTGCAGCAATGCTCGATAATCATATCCAACAGGGAAATACACTTGGTATTGATCCAAGACAGGTTGTATGGAAACGTTGTGTCGATATGAATGATCGTGTTCTCAGAAATATTGTTGTCGGACTTGGACGCAAAACAGACGGTATGGTCCGTGAAGATCATTTTGTCATTACAGTGGCATCTGAGATCATGGCGATCCTCTGTCTTGCAGATGATCTTGCTGATCTTAAACGCAGACTTGGAAGAATCATTGTTGCTTACAATTTCAAGGGAGAACCTGTTACAGCAGATGATCTTCAGGCAACAGGTGCTATGGCTGCACTTCTGAAAGATGCGATCAAGCCAAACCTGATCCAGACACTTGAGCATACACCGGCTTTAGTACATGGCGGTCCATTTGCAAACATTGCACATGGCTGCAATAGTGTACGTGCAACAAAGATGGCTCTGAAGTTAAGTGACATCACTGTCACAGAAGCCGGATTTGGTGCAGATCTTGGCGCTGAGAAATTCTTTGATATCAAATGCCGTATGGCGGGTCTGAAACCAGACGCAGTAGTTTTAGTTGCAACAGTACGTGCATTAAAGTATAACGGTGGCGTTGCGAAGGCTGACCTTGCAGAAGAGAACCTGGATGCCCTTGCAAAAGGTATTGTAAATCTTGAGAAACATATTGAAAATATTCAGAAATACGGTGTACCGGTAATCGTTACACTGAATTCATTTGTAACAGATACGGATGCTGAAAATGCATTTATTGAAAAATTCTGTCGTGAACGCGGATGCGAGTTTGCCCTCTCAGAAGTGTGGGAGAAAGGCGGAGAAGGCGGTTTAGATCTTGCGCAGAAGGTTCTTGAGACACTTGAGACAAAAGAAAGTGATTTCCATACGCTTTATAATGATGAGCTTTCTCTGAAAGACAAGATCCGTACAATCGCACAGGAGATTTACGGCGCACATGATGTTGTATATGAACCTGCAGCTGAGAAACAGCTCGCCAAGATTGAATCTATGGGATTTGGTTCTTTCCCGATCTGTATGGCAAAGAATCAGTATTCTCTTTCAGATGACGCTACAAAGCTTGGAAGACCTGAAAACTTTGATATTCATATCCGCGAGGTATATGTAAGTGCAGGAGCCGGTTTTGTTGTCGCACTGACGGGCGCTGTTATGACAATGCCTGGACTTCCAAAAGTTCCTGCTGCAAACGGAATCGACGTTACAGATGACGGAAAGATCACCGGACTTTTTCTAAAGTTTTTTATGATTGGCTGCCGGTTATAGTATTTTTTGACCGGCAATGCCAATTGTTTTCGTGGAGTTAGATAATTAATTAAGGAGATACACATGGCACAGTTGATAGATGGTAAATTAATCTCTCAGCAGATTAAAGATGAGTTGAAAGAAGAAGTAGCACAGTTTAAGGCAGAAGGCATTGATATTTGCCTTGCTGTTATTCAGGTGGGAAGTGATCCGGCTTCTTCTGTATATGTCAGAAACAAGAAAAAGGCATGCGCCTATATCGGGGGGGTAGAATCCAGATCATATGAACTTCCGGAAGAGACTTCGGAAGAAGAACTGATTAAGTTAGTAGAAGAGTTAAATGCGGATGAAAGCGTAAACGGAATTCTTGTACAGCTTCCGGTACCGGATCATATTGATGAAGATAAGATCATCCGTACGATTTCACCGGATAAGGATGTGGATGGATTCCATCCTGTAAGTGTTGGAAGACTCTGGATCGGAGAAAAAGGATTTTTATCCTGTACTCCGGCCGGAATCATTCAGCTTTTGAAAAGATCGAATATTTCGATCGAAGGAAAAGAATGTGTGATCATTGGACGAAGCAATATCGTCGGTAAACCAATGGCAGCCCTTTTGCTTCGTGAAAATGGAACTGTAACCGTTGCACATTCCCGGACAAAAGATCTTAAAGAAGTAGCAAAACGAGCAGATATCCTGATTGTTGCAATTGGAAAAGAGCGTTTTATCACATCTGAATATATCAAAGAGGGAGCTGTTGTCATCGATGTAGGAATGCATCGTGATGAAGCGAACCATCTTTGCGGAGATATTGATTTTGCGGATGTTGAACCTCATTCTTCTGCAATCACGCCGGTACCGGGCGGTGTTGGTCCAATGACAATTGCGATGCTGATGAATAATTGCGTTGAAACAGTTCGTAAGTAGGAGGAACTTGTAAATGAGGTGTACACATTGCGGAGCAAATATACCAGACGATCAGTTGATTTGTCCCGTATGCGGTGCTGAAGTACAGATTGTACCAGATTATAACCCTCTGGAAGATGTACTCGCACGCGAAGTGAAAGGCTCAGTAGCCGGAGCTACACGTCAGATTCAGGCAGATGTAGTCCGAAGACAGAATGTGAGCCAAAACCAACAAAACAGAAATCGGCAAAATCAACGATCGAATCCTAATTCCACACGCGTCTTAAGCCAGGCGGAACTGGATAAAGTAAGAGAAGAGCGAAGAGAGCAGCTACGGCGCCAGAGAGCGCAAAGACAACGTCAGAAAACAGATGCAAAGCGTTATCAGGATGCGCGTCAGTCAACAGAGAATCTGCGCCGGACATCTACTGAAAGCAGACGCCTGCAGCAGATCAAAAAACAAGAAGCTGCCAGAAAAAAACGCCAAAAATTACTTACGGTTTTTTTCCTGCTCATTCTTCTGGTTGGTATCGGAATTTATATCGGATATCAGAATTCCTATACAGGCATGATCAAAAAAGGGAATGCCGCACTGCAGAATAGTAACTATACTTCTGCAGAGAATTATTTTAACAGAGCAATTATAAAGGATAAATCAAAGGCAGAGGCTTATACCGGACTTGCTAATATCTATGTTGCCCAGGATGATCTGGACAGTGCAGAGAGCGTCTATCTCAACGCACTGGAGACACAACCGTCGAATGTAAATCTCTATAAAGCTGCAGTAAAATTCTATGAGAAAACAGAACAGCCGAATAAGATTTCTGATCTCCTGCAAGATTGTGAAGATAAGAATGTATTATCTGCTATGAATGATTATGTTTCATCTGCTCCTGAATTCAGTTTGAAAGAAGGAACCTATGATGAAGTACAGCAGGTAACATTAACATCTGCTACAGGCGGAACGATTTATTATACAACAGATGGTTCTGATCCGACGGAGTCAAGTACAGAATACAAAGAAGCTGTTTTGCTTCAGTCCGAAGGTGACACAGAGATCCGTGCAATTGCTGTTAATAAAAAGGGAATACCAAGTGCTGTTTCCAGTGCAAAATATTCCATTGAATTTCCACTTGTAGACGCTCCGGCAGTTTCTCCATCAACCGGACAATATAGTACAGCCACTCAGATCACGATTACGGTACCGGATGGATATACGGCATACTACACGATGGACGGTTCAACTCCAACCGCATCCTCTGAGAAATATACTGACCCGATTGATATGCCAGAAAATTCACAAACAACTTTTTCAGCAATTCTCGTGAACGATAAAAATGGAAAAGCAACGGAAGCAACAACACGAAACTATATTACTACATATTAAGTAAACTGTGTAAAGTAACTAGAAAGCAACCTTGATTTTGGAAAATATTATGTAAATTTTCAAAATAGGGTTGCTTTTTTTAGCATACAGAGTTATAATAATATCTGTTAAAAAAATAACAATACTACATAAAAAAGGAGAGATTTGTTATGAGTAGATTTTGCTTACCAAGAGACATTTATCATGGAAAAGGATGTCTGGAAGAACTGAAGAACCTGAAAGGAAAGAAAGCCATTCTTGTAGTTGGTGGCGGTTCTATGAAACGTCAGGGATTCCTGGATAAAGCAGTTAATTATCTGAAAGAAGGCGGAATGGAAGTTCAGCTGTTTGAAGGTGTTGAGCCAGATCCATCTGTTGAAACTGTTATGAAAGGTGCTGAAGCAATGCGTGCTTTCGAGCCGGATTGGATCGTTGCTATGGGTGGTGGATCACCAATCGATGCAGCGAAAGCTATGTGGGCATTCTATGAGTACCCGGAGATCTCCTTTGAAGACCTGATCACACCATTCAGCTTCCCGGAACTGAGACAGAAAGCTAAATTTGCAGCAATTCCTACAACTTCAGGAACAGCTACAGAGGTTACAGCATTCTCAGTTATCACAAACTATCAGACTGGTGTGAAATATCCACTGGCTGACTTCAACATCACACCAGATGTTGCAATCGTTGATCCTGACCTTGTTGCAGGACTCCCGGTTAAACAGGTTGCATATACAGGTATGGATGCTCTTACACATGCAATTGAAGCATATGTATCCACACTGAACGGACCTTTCACAGATCCACTTGCACTGCAGGCAATTGAGATGGTTCTTGATTATCTGCCAGGATCTTACAAATGTGATATGGTTGCAAGAGAGCAGATGCATTATGCACAGTGCCTTGCAGGAATGGCATTCTCTAATGCATTACTTGGTATCGTTCATTCAATGGCTCATAAAACAGGTGCTGCATTCTCTACAGGACATATTCCGCACGGATGTGCTAACGCAATTTACCTTCCATACGTTATCAAATACAACGCCAAAGATGCTGTAGCTGCAAAACGTTATGCTGAAATCGCACGCAGAATGGGACTTGCCGGAACATCTGAGCAGGCTCTGATCAACAGCCTTGTTGAGAAGATTGATGAGTTCAATGTAAGACTGAACATTCCTAAGACTCTGAAAGACTTCGGAATCAATGAAGAAGAATTCAAAGAAAAAGTTGACAAGATTGCAGAACTGGCTGTAGGAGATGCCTGTACAGGATCCAACCCACGTGCAATCGATCCGGCTGCTATGGCTAAACTTCTTACATGTACATACTACGGAACAGAAGTTGATTTCTAAAATCAAAAATTAATAAAGGTTTCAGTGTTCTTATAAAATAAGATAACGCTGTAAACTTGTCTTAAACAATACGGGTAGATGCATGAAATTGTGTGTCTGCCCGTATGTTTTACTTGAATTCATAGCTGAAGTGTCGTATTATTAACAAAGAGCGAGCTGTTATTGTTTACACAATGTTTGAAGACAATAACGTCGATTTATTTACAAGGAGGAGAAACATGTATAAGATATTAAAAGCTGAAAAACTGGCTGATAAGATTTATCTGATGAATGTTCATGCACCACGTGTAGCAAGTCACTGTCAGCCTGGTCAGTTTGTCATCGTTAAAATGGACGAGAAAGGCGAACGTATTCCGCTGACAATCTGTGATTATGACAGAGAAGCAGGAACAATCACAATCGTCTTCCAGGAAGTTGGAGCTTCTACAGTGAAAATGGGAGAACTCAAAGCCGGAGACAGTTTCCGTGACTTTACAGGACCGCTTGGATGCGCTTCTGAGTTTGTTCATGAAGACCTGGAGTCCCTTAAGAATAAGAAGATGCTGTTTGTAGCCGGTGGAGTTGGGGCTGCTCCGGTTTACCCACAGGTAAAATGGTTGAAAGCACACGGAATCGATGCTGATGTTATCGTTGGTGCTAAGACAAAAGATATGCTGATCCTTGAAGATCAGATGGAAGCTGTTGCAGGTAATTACTACCCATGTACAGATGACGGTTCCTACGGACACGCCGGAATGGTTACAACTATGGTAGAAGAACTTGTAAACAACGGAAATAAATACGATGTCTGCGTTGCAATCGGACCGATGATCATGATGAAATTCGTCTGTCTCTTAACAAAGAAACTTGAGATTCCGACAATCGTCAGCATGAACCCGATCATGGTAGACGGAACAGGTATGTGTGGTGCCTGTCGTCTTCAGGTTGGTGACGAGATCAAATTTGCATGCGTTGACGGACCAGAGTTCGACGGACACCTTGTTGACTTTGATCAGGCAATGAAGAGAAGCCAGATGTACAAATCTGAAGAAGGACGCGCAATGCTGAAGCTTCAGGAAGGCGATACACATCACGGCGGATGCGGACATTGTGGAGGTGACGAATAATGGCTGATATGATGAAAAAAGTACCTGTAAGAGAGCAGGATCCAAAAGTACGTGCAACAAACTTTGAAGAAGTTTGTCTCGGTTATAACAAAGAAGAAGCAATGGAAGAGGCTACAAGATGCCTTAACTGTAAGAATGCAAAATGTATCCAGGGCTGTCCTGTATCCATCAACATTCCGGCATTTGTCCAGCAGGTAAAAGAAGGAAATATCGAAGAAGCTTACAAGATCATTGGTAAATCCAGTGCACTTCCGGCTATCTGTGGACGTGTTTGCCCGCAGGAATCCCAGTGTGAAGGAAAATGTATCCGTGGAATCAAAGGTGAGCCTGTTTCTATCGGAAAACTGGAGCGTTTCGTTGCTGATTATGCACTTGAGAACGATATCAAACCAGAAGGCGCAGAGACTATGAACGGTCACAAAGTAGCTGTTATCGGTTCTGGCCCGTCCGGACTTACATGTGCCGGAGACCTTGCAAAACTCGGATATGATGTAACAGTATTCGAAGCATTACATGAGCTCGGTGGAGTACTTGTATATGGTATTCCTGAGTTCCGTCTTCCAAAACAGAAAGTCGTTGCGAAAGAGATCGAGAAAGTAAAAGAGCTCGGTGTTAAATTCGAGACAAATGTTGTTATCGGTAAATCCACAACCATCGATCAGCTGATGGAAGAGGAAGGATTCGAGGCAGTATTCATCGGATCCGGTGCAGGACTTCCAATGTTCATGGGAATTCCGGGAGAGAATGCAAACGAAGTATTCTCTGCAAATGAATACCTGACAAGAAGTAACCTGATGAAAGCTTTCCGTGAGGATTACGACACACCGATCGCTGCCGGTAAGAAAGTAGCCGTTGTTGGTGGTGGTAACGTAGCTATGGATGCTGCAAGAACAGCTCTTCGTCTCGGCGCAGAAGTTCATGTAGTATACAGAAGAAGTGAAGCAGAGCTTCCTGCAAGAGCAGAAGAAGTTCATCATGCAAAAGAAGAAGGAATCATCTTCGATCTTCTTACAAATCCGAAGAAGATCAATGTTGACGAGAACGGTAATATCACAAGCATGACAGTGATTAAGATGGAACTTGGTGAGCCAGATGCATCCGGAAGAAGACGTCCGGTTGAAATCGAGGGATCCGAGTACGACATCGAGGTTGATACAGTTATCATGTCTCTTGGTACATCACCGAACCCGCTGATTTCTTCTACAACAAAAGGTCTGGAGACAAACCGCAGAAAATGTATCGTTGCGGAAGAAGAGAACGGACAGACATCTAAAGAAGGCGTATTTGCCGGAGGAGATGCTGTTACAGGAGCTGCTACAGTTATCCTTGCTATGGGAGCTGGTAAAGCAGGTGCCAAAGGTATCGATGAATATCTGAGAAATAAATAATAGAAGGAAGATTGTATATAGGAGCATAAGCTTCTTTGAGAAAATCGGAATTTGAAAACAGAATATCCTGACAGGATACAGAAAACTCTGTGCTTGTCAGGATATTTTTTATATATTAAAAATGAATTTGTCGTGTTATAATTTGAGGGAGACAACGGAAAAGTTTTTGTGACATACAGCAATTTTGCTCAAATCAGATGACAACCTGTTCGAAGATATGGTAAAATAATAAACCAAATATTTGCAAATTTCAATAAACCTAAGAAGCAAAAATCTATTTTGGGGGAAATATAAACATATGACGAATTATAACAGCAATGACAATCGATTTGATGGAAGATGCTTCCTTGAAGATGTTGAGATAAAGTTACAAAAACGACTGGAAGAAATAGGGCAGTCTCTCTCTGATGGACAGAAAGAGATTGATAACATGCAGGAATATTACTGGGAAAATTATACGGAGATGGATGAATATGGTTACGAAGATTATGATAATCAGCAAGCACTTCTGCATCAGGTCAACGCTAATAATGAGAAGCTGCAATTAAAGCATAGATTTGAGAAAATGTTAGATGCACCTTTTTTCGGACGTGTTGATTTTATGTATGATGGAGATGACGAACCGGAACCGTTTTATATTGGAATCGGAAATTTCGCTGCAAAGAACGGCATGCAACCATTGATCTACGACTGGAGAGCTCCAGTCAGCAGTTTGTTTTATGATTATGATAAAGGGCCGGCAAGCTATGAGGCTCCTGCCGGAAAACTGGATGGAGAGATTCTTTCAAAATGGCAGTTTAAGATTCAGAATGGAGAACTTGTCTATGCCTTTGAGAGTGATACAAAGATCGATGATGATATACTGAAAAAAGAACTTGGAACAAACAGTGATGTAAAATTAAAAAATATCGTCCGCACGATCCAGAAAGAACAGAATGCAATTATCCGAAATACAAAAGATCAGATCCTTGTAATCCAGGGAGCTGCCGGAAGTGGAAAAACTTCGATTGCTTTACACCGAATTGCATATCTTTTATATCATGAACGCGACACTCTGAAATCATCCAACATACTGATTCTTTCACCGAACAGCGTATTTGCAGATTATATCTCACATATTCTTCCGGAATTAGGAGAAGAGAATATCCGTGAGATGAGTTTTGATCTCTACGCCTACAAAGAGCTTCGGAAAGGTGTTTCTGCTGATTGCGAAGACAGATATGATCAATTAGAACGCAGAATGAGATTTCCAGATCAAGAATCACAGGATCGTTTTGACTGGAAACAATCAAAAGCTTTCATTGGTGAGATCGAAGGATTTCTTGCAGTTTTAGAAGATCGTCTGATTGAGTTTAAGGAAGTCTATTTCCGCGGGATGACATTGACGGAAGAAGAAATGATTGAACTGTTTTATTTCAAATTTACAGAGACTCCTCTTTTAAATCGTATGGATGCCATAAAAGATTATTTCATTGATTCCTGGGAAACTTTAAACGGAAGAAATATTTCAGATGATGATCAAGAAACACTTCAGATGAAATTCGATAAGATGTACAAAACAAAAGACATTTATGCCATCTATAATTGGATGTTAGAAGACTGCGGGTGTAATTTGCTGCCAGACGTCCTTTATGAGAAAAGAAAATTACCATATGAGGATGTATTTCCTATGCTGTATCTGAAATATCGCCTGTCAGGTGGCAATTCTACTCATAAGAATATCAAACATTTAGTAATCGACGAGATGCAGGATTATTCTTATCTGCAATATACAATTTTAGAAATGCTATTCCACTGCAGAATGACTATCCTTGGAGACCGTGCACAGACCCTGGATACAAAGCAACAGGATGTATTGAGATTTCTTCCCAAATTACTTGGACGTGAGATCCGAACGATTGAAATCAAAAAGAGTTACCGGAATACATTAGAAATTGCCCGGTATGCAGAAAAAGTCAGTGGAGTATCTGATCTTGAGTTACTGGACCGCCATGGGAAAGAAGTAGTAGAAAAGACATTTAACACAGATACGGAATTGCTTGATGAACTTGTCTGTCATTTAAAATGTCCGGGAGACTTTGAAACTGCTGCCTGATCACAACAACAGAAGAGGAAGCTTTTGACTTAAGCCGTCTCCTGCAACTTCGTGGTATCAACGTATCCTATGTGGATCGTAACAGTTCCGCATTTAAGAAAGGCCTCACAGTAACCACATTTTATCTTGCAAAAGGGCTGGAATTTGACCAGGTTTTCGCACTTCGCGGTGCAAAAGAAAATCCGCTTAAAAATCAGGCGGAATATATTTGTGCAACAAGAGCTCTTCACGAACTCTATGTTTACGAAATTGCTGACAGCTTATCAAAATAACAGTTGACAGGCATGCATGATTAAAATTTATTCAGAAAGAACAGAAAAATGAAGATTACATTAATAACCGTAGGAAAGATAAAAGAAAAATATCTGCGAGATGCGATCGCAGAATACAGCAAGCGATTAAGCCGATACTGCAAACTGGAGATTATAGAAGTAGCTGATGAAAAGACACCTGACCATGCAAGTGATGTCGTGGAAAATACAATTCGCGACAAAGAAGCTGAGCGCATTATGAAATATGTAAAAGAGGATGCCTATGTGATCACGCTTGAGATTAACGGAAAACTTCTTAGTTCCGAAGAACTTTCTGCAAAGATCAATCAGCTTGGAATCCAGGGGACAAGCCATATCACATTTATCATTGGCGGATCCATTGGTTTGGGCAAAGAAGTGCTCGCAAGATCGGACTATGCATTAAGCTTTTCCAAGATGACCTTTCCACACCAGTTGATGAGGGTCATTCTGTTGGAGCAGATATATAGAAGTTATCGGATCATCAACGGTGAACCATATCATAAATAGAAATCTGTCACAGAAAACAACTGGTATAGGACATCGTGATATATTCATATACTGATGACAAAGGATTTTTATATAAAAACTTCAATGAACAGAGAGCAGATCAAAGAAAAGATGATATCCGCAATGGATCTCCCAAAAGATGTGATTCAGAATGCTTCTGTTATAACCATTTTAGGCCGAAATGAATTATGCATTGAAAATTATCGAGGCATTATTGAATACACAGATACACTGATCCGTGTGCAGACGCGGGCAGGACAGATCCGGATTCAGGGAAAACGACTCCGGATTCAATATTACACAAATGATGAGATGAAAGTATCTGGAACATTATCATCTTTAGAATTTACCGAGGGGAGGAATCCGGGGGGGTGATTCATTGCCTGATCCGCTACTTGTCCGGTTATGTGAAGATTCAGATCAAAGGATACTCCCCCCCTGAACGATTTCTGAATCTCTGCTGTTATCACCGCATCCGATTCTGGGGGATTGACCCGTATCGGAACAAATTATGAATTATACTTGAGTTTATCTGATTTTCGAAAGCTTCGTCCCTATGTCAGAAAAACACATACAAAAAGTCATACTAAAAAAACGGTATGGCTTTCCTTTTTTCTTTCTCGCTATCGAAAAAGAAAACTATTCTTTATCAGCATCTTCCTATGCATTTTTCTAATCAATTGTTACTCACAATTTCTATGGGATATTCATTTTCAGGGAAATAAAAGATGGACCGACACGACCTTAACAACATTTCTGAAAGAAGAGGGGGGGATTTATCCTGGAATGCAAAAGAAAAATGTAGATTGTCAAGGGATTGTCAAAGCCCTTCGAAAAGAATATAATGATATCGTTTGGGTATCTGCTTCTCTTGACGGCAGCCGATTAAAAATACAGATAAAAGAAAATGAAGATGCGTTTCCTATCATCTCATCTACTCAGGCAGATAAGAGTAACAAGACAGATCCTTTACCTGCTGATCTTGTTGCTTCTACTGATGGAATCATTACAAAATTAATTACACGCACCGGCATTCCCCCCCAGGTACATATCGGGGGGGATTCTGTAACAAAAGGAACTTTACTTGTATCTGGGCGGATTGACATCCTGGATGACAGTGGTGAAATTACCGGATATCAATATACGCATGCCGATGCAGATATTTTCGCTGATACACAGATTTCTTATCTGGATACAATTTCCTGTTATCATAATAAAAAAGTATATACAAAAGAAACAAAAAAGTCCGGATTTATTCAAATCGGATCTGTCCGGTTAGAAACATGGAAACCGAAACCATCTGACCGTTCTGAAAAACTTTGTATAGAGCATCAGTTAAAACTGGGAGAAAATTTTTCACTTCCTGTTTTTTATGGTCATGAAACAATAAAAAAATACAGCTTCAAGAAAATAAAATATACAAAAAAAGAGATACAGACAATTTTAAGCAGTCGATTTCGCTATTTTTGTAAAGATTTAGAGGAAAAGGGTATTCAAATTAATGAAAAAAATGTTAAGATATATATATCTGCCGAAAAGGCAACGGCTTCAGGTACGCTCTATCTGAATCAGCAGATTGAAGAGGAAACAGAGACCGAAAGAATAACTTTAGAAAGGAACGAACCGGATGAGTCTGTCGGAACTGATCATTGATATTCCGGCTGAATACGAGATGAATGTATTTGGCCAGTTTGATACTTATATAAAGAAAATAGAAAGAACTTTTCATGTCACATTGATTTCACGTGACGGTGCAACTAAGATTGTAGGAGATACAATTGCTGCACAGAAAGCCCAGCGTGTACTTACACAGCTTGTGGAACTTGCTAAACGAGGAAATACGATTACGGAACAGAATGTAGACTATGCAATCTCGCTCGTATTTGAAGATCAGGAAGAAGCCCTTGTTTCTATTGATAAAGATCTGATCTGTCATACACTACAGGGAAAACCAATCAAACCTAAAACATTAGGTCAGAAAAAATATGTTGATGCAATTCGTAATGGAATGATCACTTTCGGTCTCGGACCTGCCGGAACAGGAAAGACCTATCTTGCGATGGCAATGGCAATCACAGCATTCAAACGCGAAGAAGTAAGCAGAATCATCCTGACGCGCCCGGCAATTGAAGCCGGAGAGAAGCTTGGATTTCTTCCGGGAGACCTGCAAAGCAAGATTGATCCGTATTTAAGACCTTTATATGACGCGCTTTATCAGATCATGGGAGCTGACAGTTTTCTTAAGAATTCTGAAAAAGGATTGATTGAGGTTGCTCCTCTGGCATATATGCGCGGGCGTACTTTAGATAATGCGTTCATTATCCTTGATGAAGCACAGAATACAACGCCGGCCCAGATGAAGATGTTCTTAACAAGAATTGGTTTTGGATCCAAAGTTGTCATTACAGGTGATTCTACGCAGAAAGATCTTCCGTCCGGAACAATATCCGGACTTGATGTTGCTGTAAAGGTTGTAAAAGATCTGGAAGGGATCAACATCTGTACGCTGACAAGCAAAGATGTTGTAAGACATCCATTAGTTCAGAAAATTGTAAAAGCATATGAGGACTATGAGAAGAAATCGTCCAGACCGAGAGAAAACAGGAGGAAAAAAGGATGAGTCTTTTTATCGAAGAAGAGGGGAATATAAAGTTAGACTTTGATACAGAAGAGATTGCCGCATTAGTTATTGACGCTGCATTAGAACTTGCAGACTGTCCTTATGAAGCAGAGATCAATCTTCTTTTGACTGAGAATGCCAGATTCACGAAATGAATCTGGAACAACGTGGAATTGACCGCCCAACAGATGTACTTTCTTTCCCTATGATCGAATACGAAGAACCGGGAGATTTTTCCATGATTGATGAAGAAAGTGCAGAAGCCTTTAATCCGGAATCCGGAGAATTGATGCTTGGTGATATCGTTATCTCAAAGGAAAAAGTGTTATCCCAGGCTGAAGAATATGGACATTTACCCAAAAGAGAGTATGCTTTCCTGATTGCACACAGTATGCTTCACTTATTTGGATACGATCACATGGTTGATGAAGAGCGTGTTGTTATGGAAGCAAAACAGAAAGAAATCATGGAAAAAGTCGGTATTTTCCGCTGATTGGATACATATATTAAATAGATTTTAAGGAATGGGACACTAGGAGGAAGTTATGTCTGAAACTGAGGCACAAACAACGAAAAAACGAACGAAAAAGGATGATTATATTGTCCAGGGTTCGATACTTGCAGCAGCAGCTGTACTTACAAAAATCATAGGCGTAGTCTACAGGATTCCGCTGACGAATATTTTAGGAGATGAAGGAAACGGATTTTATGGATATGCCTATCAGGTTTATGCAATCGCTCTGATGATTTCATCATTCAGCCTTCCGACTGCCGTATCCAAGCTGGTATCGATCCGACTTGCAAAGCGTCAGAGACGAAATGCATTCCGTGTATTTATCTGTTCTCTTGCTTTTGCAATCGGTGTTGGATTATTCATCTCGCTGACAATCTTTTTGGGAGCAGGACTGATTTCAACACATTTAATGAAATCTCCACTTAGCGTTTACGCACTGCGGGTTCTTGCCCCCCCGGGACTTCTGATTGTTGCAGTTATGGCTGTTATCCGTGGATATTTCCAGGGAATGGGAACAATGCTTCCAACAGCTATCTCACAGATCATTGAGCAGGTATTTAATGCCGTGATCAGTATTGTCGGCGCAAGTGTCCTCTTTGGTATCGGAACAAAAGCAGGAGAAAAATCCGGAGAGGAGCTTCTCGGACCTGCTTACGGTGCTGCCGGAAGTACACTTGGAACGGTTGTCGGCTCTTTATCTGGATTGTTATTTCTTTTGTTTGTCATTTTTTATATAAAAATGTGATACGCAAACAGCTTAAAAGAGACCGCACCCAGAATGTTGAAAGTTATTCTTTCCTTCTGAAAGCATTACTTTTAACAGCAATCCCCCCGTTGTATTCAGTACCGCTGTATATAATATTAACCAGATTATCGACCTTACAATCTTTAATCATGTTATGGAGTCACAAGGCTATGTAGAGAAAGAATACATGGCTCTTCAGGGTATTTACACCGGTAAATACGACACCCTGATCAATGTCCCGATGGCAATTGCAAATGCACTTGGAACATCTCTTGTGCCAAGTCTTACAGCTGTTGTTACAGCAGGTACAAAAAAACAGGTTCACAGTAAGATTAACCAGACATTACGTCTTACAATGGTAATTGCTATTCCGAGTTGTATCGGTTATTTCGTACTTGCTTCCCCCCCAATTATGGTTCTGCTGTACAATGACTCCAGTGCAACACCGGCACATCTATTGATGGCAGGAGCTATCGTTGTTGTACTGTATGGACTTTCCTCTGTAACGAATTCCATTCTTCATGGATTAAACTACATGACAAGTCCCGCAAAGAATGCTGCAGCAGCTCTTGGGATTCATCTGGTAGCATTTGTACTGATGATGACTGTATTCAAGATGAACGTCTATGCACTGGTGGGTGGAAATATTGTATTTGCACTTGCAATGAGTATTTTGAACCTGCTCAAGATTCGAAAAGTCAGCGGTTTCAAAATCGATTTTGTAAGCACTTTCGGAAAACCATTCGCTGCAGCAGCAGTGATGGGCATTGTAACTTTCGGCGTATTCAGACTGTTTGATACACTGATCGGCGGTCGTGTAATTCCAGTATGCATTTCACTGTTTGTAGCAATACTTGTTTATGCGGTTTTTATGTTGAAGATCGGAACACTTTCTGAAGATGATATCCTTGATCTTCCAATGGGTGAACGTATCCTGAGAATTTCTAAGAAATTCCATCTGCTTCCAGCCGTAAAAGTAGAAGAATAAAAAAATAAAAAAGCCAATACTGTATGAAAAAAGGAGCGATTTGCGATGAAAAAATACATGATTGGCTTTTTTTCTGTTTTATTTCTGATTACCGGATGTTTGATTGCAGGTTATCAGGTTAGTTACAACAATCTACTGGAAAAGGAAAAAGCTATAGAACTGACTAAAAATGAAAAAAATGATTCCATTCAAACCAGACGCAGTTCAGCCAAAGGAGAGTCTGTTTCAGATGATGCCTATTATCTGAAAGAGCTGCATGGATATGTTGCTGTCTATCTGCAAGATGGGACAACCCTTTACGAAACAACCAGCCTATCCGTAAATAATCTGCCGGATGAAGTACAACAGGATCTGAAAAATGGAATCTATCTTAAGTCTGCCGAAGAACTGTATGGTTTTCTTGAGAATTATTCCAGTTAAAAAAGTGGACGAAGTGCACAGAATCGTGTATAATACAGAATCAGCGGAGTGATTGACACGGGAGTGAACAGTAAAGAATATCGCAACATTAAACGGAACAAGAAAAAGGAGAGAGATAGACAATGGAACAAAAGAAGATTGATCGCATCAATGAATTATATAAAAAATCAAAAGCGGAAGGACTCACTCCGGAAGAAGCGAAAGAACAGAAGATTCTTCGTAAAGAATATATGGAACTTATCCGGGTGAACTTAAGAAGCCAGCTGAACAATATTGACATGGAACAAAAAGATGGAAGTATTGTTAATCTTGGTGAGAAGTATGGCGAAAAATATATGAACAAGAAAGGAAACTAGGATCATGTTACAGAATTTACCACAGGATCCTGTCATCCTTCTGAGCGTCATAAATACAAAGCTCAGAGATTTTTATCCATCACTGGATCAGTTATGTAAAGAGATGGAAGTGAATAAAAAAGAACTTACAGATAAATTAGATCTGATTGACTATGCTTATGATGCATCCTGCAATCAGTTTGTATAAAGGAAATGAGAATGAAAGAAATAATTGAAAATGTAAAGCTGGTGGAGAATGCTCCGTTGGAAGAGCCTGCACGCCAGTATTATTTTATGGAAAAAGCAAAAGAATATGTTGCTGAAATGTCTGAGAAACTGGGGGGGCGTCCATTAACTGCGTGTGTGACGACATTTGGTTGTCAGATGAATTCGAGGGACTCTGAAAAACTGCTTGGTATTTTAGAGAAGGTTGGGTATGCAGAAGAAACGGATGAAGAGAAAGCGGATTTTGTAATCTACAATACCTGTACTGTTCGTGAAAACGCAAACCTTCGTGTTTATGGACGTCTTGGACAACTTGGTTCCATTAAGAAAAAGAATCCACATAAGATGATCGCACTTTGCGGATGCATGATGCAGGAACCGGAAGTTGTTGAGAAACTAAAAAAGAGCTACCGCTTTGTTGACCTTATTTTCGGCACACACAACATTTACAAATTTGCAGAACTTTTAACATCTGCAATACAGTCTGACAGAACAGTCATTGATATCTGGAAAGATACAGACAAGATTGTAGAAGATCTTCCGGTTGAAAGAAAATATCCATTCAAATCCGGTGTAAATATCATGTTTGGATGTAACAACTTCTGTAGTTACTGTATCGTACCATATGTGCGTGGACGTGAAAGAAGCCGTGAACCGAAGGCAATCATCCGTGAGATTGAACGTCTTGTTGCAGATGGTGTTGTAGAAGTCATGCTGCTTGGACAGAATGTCAATTCTTATGGAAAGAACCTTGAAGAACCGATGACATTTGCACAGCTTCTTCAGGAGATTGAAAAAATTGAAGGACTTGAAAGAATCCGTTTCATGACTTCACATCCGAAGGATCTGTCAGATGAATTGATTGAAGTGATGAGTAAATCAAAAAAATCTGTAAACATCTGCATCTTCCGGTTCAGTCCGGAAGCAGTCGGATCCTGAAACTTATGAACCGTCATTATAACAAAGAACAGTATCTTGCACTTGCTGAAAAAATCCGCAAAGCAGTTCCGGATATATCACTTACTACAGATATTATTGTCGGTTTCCCGGGTGAGACAGAAGAGGACTTCCAGGAGACTCTTGATGTTGTAAGAAAAGTCCGCTATGACAGTGCATTTACTTTTATTTATTCAAAACGTACCGGAACACCTGCTGCTGTAATGGAAGATCAGATTCCGGAAGACGTTGTAAAAGATCGTTTCAATCGTCTTTTACATGAGGTTCAGACAATTTCCGCAGAACAATGTGCAATTCATGAGGGAACGGTACAGACCGTTCTTGTAGAGTGTGTCAATGAACATGACAATCACCTGATGACAGGTCGTATGAGCAACAACCTGCTCGTTCATTTCCCAGGGGGGGATGAAAGCCTGATCGGTCAGCTGGTTGACGTTCATCTTGATGAATGTAAAGGATTTTACTATATGGGAAGAATAGAGAGTAACTAAATATGGGGGGGATTGTTGTAATTGGGGGGGCAGTTTTTATCGATATCAAAGGATATTCGATCTCACCGTATATTCCTGCCGGAAGAAATGTAAACAAGAAGGAGTTCCATTCGAAGAAAGAGTTCTTATGAATTATGATCATCCGGATTCTCTGGAAACAGATCTTCTGGTAGAACATTTAAAAGAATTAAAAGCCGGAAGAGCAATTGATTGTCCGGTATATGACTATAGTCTTCATAATCGTTCTGATGAAGTGATTCGAATCGAACCAAAACCTGTAATTCTCGTAGAAGGAATTCTTCTTTTAGCCGATGAACGGATTCGTGATCTTCTGGATATCAAAATCTACGTAGAGGCTGGCGCAGATGAACGAATTCTCCGCAGAATATCCCGAGATGTGGAAGAGCGCGGAAGAGATCTTAACGGTATCATTAAACAATACCTGACAACTGTAAAACCAATGCATTATCTGTATGTAGAACCAACACGTTCCAAGGCAGACATCGTGATCAACAGTGGAAAAAATGATGTAGCATTCGATCTATTTGTATCGAAAATCGAACAGCTGTTGGATGAAATGAATCAATAATTAAGTAAGAAAAAATGCATGAGTATGAAACTAAAAATCATACACATGTATTTTTTCGTTTATTTATCATATAACAAGTGAAAAGCAAACTTGTTCATGTTATAATTGATTCAAAGAAAAATGGTAAAAATACTTTGCCAAACTTGATAAAATAGCGAACAATGAGGCAGTACACTAGCAGGAGGGCAGAAAAATGTTTAACACAGAATGTAAAAAAACAGTTTCAAAAATGATCCTATCATTCATACTGATTACGGTAACTCTATTGTCCGGCTGTCAAAAGAATACCATCAATTCTGCTATTGAGTTTGGAACTATAGATGTGTCTGAAATTGATAAAATCGAACTTTCTGGCACAACAGGTGGAAAAGATGGAAATTATTCCTATACATTGTCTGATCAGGAAAAGAAGGAGTTCGTCCATTTGCTAAATCAAGTTGAGCTTGGTGATGAAGTTGATAAAAATCAAGCATTATCAAGTGGAGCAGTTACTTACTATAAGCTTTATTTCCAAGGAAAAGACATCGTTACACTCTGTCCGGGACATTATTTCGGTGTTGATGAAAAGTATTATGAGTTTGTTAATTTCGATAAATTGTGGGATGAATTTGTCACTTTCAATAGTAAACAAGATACCTCTCAGCAAGACAAATGGGATTGTTCTGTTACTTGCGCAGAAACCTCTGAGACAAATAACTATGTAGTTACATATTCTGATAAAAAAGTATTCTCCCAAACTGGAATACTCACCTTTCAAAACAGCAATAATTTCAATATTATTGTTCATCTACAAATACCGGATGAAGAAGAAAGAACAGCAGAAATTCCAGCGGGCGGTGTTAGTTCCTTGTATCAGATATCCCAAAACAAGGCATGTACTGTAGGTGTATACGCTGATGTTCCTGAAAATGAAACGATAAAATTAATGGTCTATGATGGAGCTGTAGCAGATTTGAATTCAAGTCAGGAAAAAGAACAAGTATATTTTGATGCAACTGTTCTTGAAGTAAAGAAAAAATCAATTAAGGTAAAATGTTCAGAATCCTTTGATAGTGGTATTCCTGTTGATGAAGAATTCTCTGTAACAACGAATAGAGTAGAAAGTGGTGAGCTCCCTGATTTGAATGCCGGTGACCATATTCGTATTGCATTTGATGGCATCATCAAGGAAAGTTATCCTCTGCAACTTGGAAAAGTCTTTGCTATATATCTTCTAGATGAAAACGGAAACGTGTGAAGTCCGTAGTCTGAAAGGCTCCTGCAGGAGCCTTTCGTTTTTTTATGTCCCAAACCAATATATTTTATGGCCATGATAGGAATGCGTGTTCGAAGTATGTTATACTGATACTGATTATGTAAGGCGAGGTGAATTCAACTTATGATAAAAATTGCAATCGTTGACGATGAAGAACAGACAAGAGAACAAATTCTCCGGACTCTAAAGGAAAATATACAGAAACAACACGAAGTAGAGATTAAACTATATGCATCCGGAGAAAGTTTCTTTGAGGAAATTCAGAAGGGCGAAACAACAGATATTTTATTTACAGACATTCAGATGCAACAGCTGGATGGAGTGGAACTGGGGGAAATTGGTCCGAAGGATTTGCCCTGACATGTACATTGTCTTCATTACATCTTATGAAGAATATGCGGCAGAAAGTTATCGGATCGAAGCATATCAGTATATTTTGAAACAGGATCTAGAATTTCGTCTTCCCGGAGTTGCTGAACAGCTTATTGAAAAGCTGCAAAAACAAAAGAAAGAATTCTGTATTATAAAAGACGGTACAGAACAGGTGAAATTGCTTTATAAGGATATTCTTTATCTGTATAAATCCAAAGGTGCTAAGTATGTAAATTATGTTACTACCCAAGGCGTTGTGAGGGAACGAACTTCTTTGGAAAATGCGTTGAAAATGTTAAATAATAAACAATTTCTTCTGGTGGAACGTGGATACGCTGTTAATATAAAGCAGATTTGCAGAGTAAGTGGTGACACTATCTATCTCGAAAAAGGATATGAAGTACCGGTAAGTAAGGCAAGACTTGCAGAAGTAAAGCGAGAAATCAATCTCTACTGGAGGAATTCGTAACAATGGACACACTTGGAATATGTATTGGACTGAATTTTCTTGAAACCTTCCTTTTCTATTATCTGTTATTCGGAACAGTTATAGACAGAAAGACTCTGAAAACGAAAGATAAATGGATTCTCTATTTTGTTTTAATCGTCACTTCAACAATTATTTCTGTATGGGTCAAAAGATCTGTGTTTAGTCCTTATGGATACCTGTTGACAATTTTGATTTTGGTTTTCGGAAGTTTCCTTGCCTATCGAAAGAAATTGATTCTTCTTACAGGGATCGCATCTATGTATGAAGCAGCAATGACATTATTTTTATATGTCATTGCTTACCTTCTCGCATTTATTTATGGGAATCAGGCAGAAAACCCTCAGATTTTATTTTTCCGTTACCATGAAAATGAAGTATTTTGTGTGATACAAAGCCTGTTATTAATTATTTCCTTTTTTATCATTTTCAAAATAAGAAGCTGGAAGAAGAAAAAAGACATAGAAGCATTTCAATGGGTATTTGTTTTATGTGGTGTACTGTTATCAGCACTCGTTTTGGAGTATCAGAAACTTTTAAAGTATGGACTACTGTACTCCACAGCTGGAATTCCGGTGATTCAGGATGTCTTAAAAGGAAGTCTCATCAGTTTTCTTACTATGATCGTGCTTGTCAGCGTCATGACATTTCTTATATGGAAAAACAGAAACATAACGGGACAAAATACATTTCTTCTGATGAAAGAAGAGATGGAGAAGCAAAAGTATGAGGAAATAAGAGCTTCCATCGAGCAGAACAAAGAACTGGTTCATGACACAAAGAATCATTATCTTGTGATCAGTGAATATATGAAAAATCAGGAATATGAAAAACTGGAAAATTATGTAGATGAAATCAGAAGAAATTTCGTAAGAATCAATCCACAGATTTATACAGGAAATCATGTAGTGGATCTGATTCTTGGGCAAAAGCGAATCCTGGCAGTACAAAAAGGGATTGACTTCCAATTGGATGTAACACCACTATCCAGTCTGACGATGGAAGAAAGAGAGATCTGTTCACTCTTTGGGAATCTGTTAGACAATGCCTTGGAAGCCTGTGAGAAAGTGACTGATAAAGAACGTAAGAAAATCAGTATAAAGATTGAGCAGCACATGCAAATGTTGTTTCTTGAAATTAAGAATGGAACCGATAAGCTTCCTGCCAAATCAGGACATACTTTTCTGACTTCGAAGCAGGATAAATCTCTTCATGGATATGGATTGAAAAGTGTGGAACGGATTGTTACACGATATGATGGAGATCTGGCCTATGAAATGGAAGATGGAATGTTTGTTGTTTCAATAACATTTTTCGATTTATAAATACTCATGTCCAGTAATCCAGTACTTGAAGGCCATCCGCTTGCAGTACTTTCACCACAAGATTAAACTGAATATAAGAAAAAAAACTGTTCCAAATTTTCAGGATACGAAATTCGTATCACACAAACAGGAATGGAAATGGAGGAATGATGCCATGACGATTAAGAAAAAGAGAACTAAAATCATTTTACCATCGATTCTGACAGTCAGTCTTACTTGTGGTCTGTTACTTACGGGATGTCAGAAGACACCTGACCAGAGTGCAGTTGTCAGTAAGGCCGGAGGATTAAGCGAGGATGTAATTGCAGAACCATTGAAAGATGGAGAGACACAGACACTAGATCTGCCGGAACACTGGGACACAACAGTAACATGGAGTAATGACCGCGGAGTTTTTCGCGCAGATCAGAAATTAGAATCTGTTACGACAGGAAATCTTCCGGTGATTGAAGTCAGTCAGAAAAAACTGGAGCTTGAACAATTAAAAGAACTGATTTCCTATTTTGCAGGCGGAGAGACTTTGTATCAGGCGCAGGAACTTACCAGAGAATACTATCAGAACCTCTTAGATAAGATTAAGAACAGGGAAGGATTCTATGCTGACAAAAGTGTGGAGTATGATTTAACAGGGTTTGAAAAGTTAGTGGAAGAAGTTCTTCCTCTTGCGCCGGAACAGACACCATTGCAAGAGATTGGACAGATTGAGTACACATCAAAAAAGACGGATCCGGCGTATGAAGCAGAAAGAAAATCACTGGAAGCTGACGGATATGATATTCTTCCGGATACCACAAAGCAGGATGGAATGGAGATTCATTTTCAGGCAACGGTTGGTGCAGATGCAAAAGGTACGATCAATGCAGAAACTTACGATCCGGAAGCAGGAAATTATAGTATTTTCTCCTGGTCAGAAGGAAATGGGATTGAACTGGCAACTATTGAAAACTATCTGGCAAGAGAGAATCGCACAGCCGAATATGGAGTTCCTGCAGGAAGCGTAAAAGAATCTTTTATGGAGAAACTACAAACACTGAAAGACCAGATGAAAGAAACCACTCTCTTAGAAGAGACAGCAGAAGATGAAGCTGAAAAAGTTCTGAAAGATCTGAACCTCGAAAATATGCAGTTGTTGTCATCAGACAAAATCCTCTGGTATGCACAGTCTGATTATCCGGAAACCACTATATTAGAACAACAGGAAGCATTATGGAATGCTGATCCAAATCTTGGAAAAACAGGTTATCAGCTTACTTACGTTCCTTCTGTTTCCGGATTAAAAATAAATCAGGATAAAACAGGATATTTAGATGATAGTGGATTTGCATATGCACCTTCCATGCCGGTAGAGCAGATTTATATTGTAGTGACAGAAGATGGGATTCGCTCCTTCAAATGGAAGGGCATGAGTCAGGAAGAAAAGGTAGTTACAGAAAATGTAAAACTCCTTGCATTTGATGAAATAGAAAGCCGTCTGATCGATCAGGTGAAATATCTTTACCCTTCCAGTCAGCCTGCTGAGGACAAGATGATATTTGGTTATGATGTTGCAACTGTCGAACTGGGATATACTTATATACCGGCATATAAGAATCCACAAAATGCCTGGCTGGTTCCGGCATGGTTTTTCACTATAAGCGAGAGTACAGATACAACTGCCGAACTTGGAACAGCCGGAAGAAAAAGAGAAGGATATCAGACCGACTACATTGTATTAAATGCAACAGACGGTGGAAGAATAGGTTCTTATTGGAGATGATAGAATATGAAGCGAAGACATCTTTTTAGAACAGAATTGAAATATGACTTTGGAAATCGAAGATTTTATATCTCTGTACTGGCATTGTGTGCGGTTCTTTTGATTGTTGCACTTCCTTATCGAAATCATCTGATCGCTTTCGGTGGATCAACAGAAGGGAAAGCCTGGTTATGCACCTTCAACTATGCAATCACTTCAGAAAAAGCCTTGCTTTTCTTTCCACTGTTGGTTCCTCTGGCAACAGCCGCAGATATACAGGAAGAATTACACAGCCGCTATGCATGGTTTCTTATTAACCGAATAGGAAAAAGAAATTATATTTGGATGAAAAGTTTTGGAGTCGCATTCACAGGTGGTGCCATTTCCGTTTCAGCGGCAGGAATTGCATTGGTTGTTTTTATAGTTATCTGTAGAAATATCCCGACTCTGAATACTTTGCAAAATATATCAGAGGTAATAAGTAGCACAGGAATTGGATTTATCCGACTTTTTCTAAATGGAGCATTGTGGTCTTTATGCGGTTCACTGACAGCAGTTTTGACTAAAAATAAGTATCTGAGCTGTGCTGTTCCATTTATTTTATATTATGTACTCACAGTGTTTCAAGAACGCTATTACCGCAATTATTTTTTCCTCAGTCCAAAGCAGTGGGCAAGCCCGGCATATTATGGAAACGGATTCTGCTTCTGGCTCTGCTTCTGATTAGCAGTCTTCTGGCACTGGCTTTGCGTAAATGCGTGGTAAGGAGAGTGGTTGCATGAAAAAATCGCAATTTAAAACGGACATTCATCAAATCTTTCTTCTAACAAAAAGAAATTTCTCTGACTGGGGGGGCAAAAATCCAAGAATCTGGATGACTTTTGCATTAGGCTTTGTACTTTGTCTAATGTTGACAAATCAGATTTTAGAGCAGGCACAGACATTCCAGACACCGGTGCAGATGTTCGAGCCACTGATCTGGACTTTCGGTGATGCGCAGTCTGTGATGCTTTCGTCTCTTTTGCTACTGTTATTATTTGCAGATATGCCTTTTGTAAATCAGATGACGCCTTATTGGCTAATCCGGACGAAGCGAAGCGTATGGATGGCAAGTCAGATACTGTATGTAATCCTGGCTACTTGCCTTTATACCGTCTTCCTTTGCCTGACAGAACTTCTAATTGCAAGTCCTTGGGCTTATGTTGGAAATGTATGGAGCCAGACTGCTGCAAGCATTGGATATGGAAGCAATAATCATCTTACGGTTCCTGTATCAATAAAGACAATGGAAATGACAACACCATATAAATGTGCAATCTGTGTTGTATTTCTTATGCTTTTTTATTCATTATTTATTACTTCCGTCATGCTTGTATTAAATCTACAGAAAGGAAGAGCCGGAGGCGTTGTTGGAGCACTCTTGATAAATCTTTATGGAATTCTTCTGACTCCGGATATTTTTCAAAAAGTTTTTCATCTGGGTGGTGGGCTTTCCTATCGGGCAAATGTTCTTTGCGGATGGTTATCGCCCTTAAATCACGCAACATTTCCAATGCATAATTTCGGATATGATTATTTGCCACAAATAAAAATAAGCATCCTGTTATTCCTTGCAGTGATATGTATTTTGCTTTTCATCTCGAGAAAATGTATTAAACGATATAATTTTACATTTTCTCAGGTTGATGAATCCTGACTGAATAGAGGAGGAAAATTATGAAAGCTGCTGTGAAAGTTAAAAATCTAACAAAATCTTTTGGGAAAGAAAAAGTATTAAAAGGAATCAGTCATACCTTTGAGGCAGGAAAAATCCACGGAATCATGGGATTCAACGGCTCCGGTAAAACAGTAATGTTCAAATGCATCTGCGGTTTTCTTCAACCTGACAGAGGGAGCGTATATGTCTATGGAAAAAGAATTGGAAAAGATATTGATTTTCCGGAAAATACCGGAATGATTATTGAGAGTCCGGGATTTCTTCCATATATCAGTGGATATGAAAACTTAAAACGACTTGCACAACTTAACAGAAAAATAGGAGATACTGAGATCCGGGATGCAATCGCAAGAGTTGGTCTTGATCCGTTTTCTAAAAAGAAAGTAGGTCAATATTCACTCGGGATGAGAGAACGCCTTGGAATTGCACAGGCGATCATGGAGCGGCCAAAATTATTAATTTTAGACGAACCATTCAATGGATTGGATAAAAGAGGCGCACAGGATGTCTGCGAACTCTTTGTTGAATTGAAAGAAAAAGGGACAACTATTCTGTTAGCTGCACACAATGTGATGGAAATGGAATGGTTGTGTGATACAGTGTGCGAAATGGATGCCGGACAGTTAGAAGTTGTTTATGAAAAATGAAATAATAATTTTTTCAAATTAAAAGAAGAGAGCGAACCCAAGAATATTAAACGAATATTCTTCAGTTCGCTCTCTTCGCACATTGCGATATAGGTACTCCGACAAAATGATACATTTCTACGTTCTCAACATCTTCAACATCAGCTTGAAATTCATGTTAAAATTTGTTAGAATGATTTGCGAACTTACATTCTAAAGAGTTTTTAGAAAACCCTTGAAAACTAAGGAGAAATTGATGGAAAATATTGACATAGATAAGCTGACGCCCATGATGAAAATTTATTGCGAGACGAAAGAGCAGTACAAGGATTGCATCTTATTCTACCGCCTCGGCGATTTCTACGAAATGTTCTTTGATGATGCCTTGACTGCATCTCGAGAGCTTGAGATCACACTGACCGGGAAAAGCTGTGGTCTGGATGAACGTGCCCCGATGTGCGGAATCCCATACCATGCCGTGGAAGGATACTTGAACCGTCTTGTTGCGAAGGGATATAAAGTCGCAATCTGTGAACAGGTAGAAGACCCAAAGACTGCAAAGGGGGGGATTGTAAAGCGTGAAGTTGTAAGAATTGTTACACCTGGAACGAATCTGGATACACAGGCATTAGATGAAACGAAGAATAATTACATCATGTGTATCGTCTATATTGCAGACCGTTATGGAGTTGCGATCGCAGATATTTCCACCGGGGATTATTTTGTCACAGAACTTCCGGACAGCAGTCGTCTTATGGATGAGATTTATAAATTCAGTCCGTCTGAGATCATCTGCAACGAAGCGTTCTATATGAGCGGTATGGATCTGGATGCGATGAGAGACAAGCTTGGGATCACGATTTATTCTCTCGATTCCTGGTATTTTGATGATGCTGTCTGCAAAGATAAGCTGCTTGAGCATTTCAAAGTAAAGAATTTTGCAGGGCTTGGACTTGCTGATTATGACTGTGGAATCATCAGTGCCGGAGCGCTGCTAATCTATTTATTTGAGACACAGAAAAATTCACTTTCCAACCTGACACATATTACACCATATATCACAGGAAAATATATGCTGATCGACAGTTCTACACGTCGAAATCTGGAGCTGTGCGAAACTTTACGTGAAAAGCAGAAGCGTGGTTCCCTTCTCTGGGTTCTTGACAAAACACGTACTGCAATGGGCGCACGTAGCTTCGCAAAAATGTAGAACAGCCTTTGATCGATAAATCCGAGATCAACCGCAGACTGGATGCAGTAGAAGAACTGAAAAATCAGGCCATTGCCCGTGAAGAGATCAGAGAATATTTATCTCCGGTCTATGATCTGGAGCGTCTAATCACGAAGATCACTTACGGTTCTGCGAATCCGCGAGACCTCACCGCATTCAAAGGTTCTCTGGAGATGCTGCCACCGATCCGCTATATTTTACAGGATCTGCAGGCACCGCTTTTAAAAGAGATTTATGAAGATCTGGATGCATTAGAAGATCTCTGCGAGCTCGTCACGAAAGCCATTCGTGAGGATCCGCCGCTTGCCATGAAAGAGGGAAATATTATCCGCGACGGTTATAACGAAGAAGTTGATAAGCTTCGCCGGGCGAAATCGGACGGAAAAGACTGGCTTGCAAAACTTGAGAATGATGAACGAGAAAAGACAGGCATTAAAAACCTGAAAATAAAATACAACAAAGTATTCGGCTATTATCTGGAAGTGACGAATTCTTACAAGGATCTTGTCCCGGATTATTATACAAGAAAACAGACACTTGCGAATGCTGAGCGTTATATCACACCGGAGCTTAAAGAACTTGAAGATATGATCCTTGGTGCGGAAGATAAACTGTATGCACTGGAATATGAGCTTTATAGTGAAGTCCGTGAAACGATTGCCGGACAGGTGGAGAGAATCCAGCAAACTGCCAAAGCAGTTGCCGCACTGGATGCTTTCAGTTCTCTCGCACTTGTTGCAGAGCGCAACAACTATGTCCGTCCGAAAATTAATGAAAAAGGAATCCTTGATATCAAAGAAGGCCGTCATCCGGTCGTTGAGCGAATGATTCCAAATGATATGTTTATTGCCAATGATACTTATCTGGATGATAAGAAACATAGAATTTCAATCATCACAGGTCCGAATATGGCAGGTAAATCAACTTACATGCGTCAGACTGCATTGATCGCACTGATGGCTCAGATCGGATCGTTTGTCCCGGCAGAGAGCGCGAACATCTGTCTTTCCGACCGTATTTTCACCAGAGTCGGAGCATCCGATGACCTTGCTTCCGGACAGAGTACATTCATGGTTGAGATGACCGAAGTTGCCAATATTTTAAGAAATGCAACCTCAAAAAGTCTTCTCATTCTTGATGAAATCGGACGCGGAACAAGTACATTTGACGGTCTGTCAATTGCCTGGGCTGTTGTAGAATACATCAGCGACAGCAAACTGTTGGGAGCAAAAACTTTATTTGCTACACATTATCATGAACTGACAGAACTCGAAGGAAAGATTGATAATGTCAACAACTATTGTATTGCTGTAAAAGAAAAGGGCGATGACATCGTATTCTTAAGAAAGATCGTAAAAGGCGGTGCTGACAAGAGTTATGGTATCCAGGTTGCAAAGCTTGCCGGCGTTCCGGATCTTGTCATTTCCCGTGCGAAGGAAATCGTAGAGGAACTCAGCGATGAGGATATCACAAACCGCGTCAGTGAGATCGCGGCCAAGGAACATACTGCAAAGAAAAAAAGTAAGGCAAAGAAGTATGACGAAGTCGATATGGCACAGATGTCTCTGTTTGACACTGTAAAAGATGATGACGTACTTGATGAATTGAAAAATATCGATGTCGGTAATCTGACACCGATCGATGCTTTAAATACAATCTACCGGTTACAGAATAAGCTGAAGAACCGTTGGTAAAAGGAAAGGCGGAAATATGCCACACATTCATGTATTAGACCAGATCACAATTGATAAGATTGCCGCAGGTGAAGTGATCGAGCGTCCTGCGTCAATTGTAAAGGAGCTTGTTGAAAATGCGATCGACGCAGGAGCAACTTCCGTCAAAATAGAGATCAAAGACGGCGGCATTTCCTTCATCCGTATTACAGATAACGGCTGTGGCATACCGCAGGATGAAGTACAGCGTGCATTTTTGCGGCATTCTACAAGCAAGATTGAGACAGTGGAAGACCTGTCTCATATTGCGTCTTTGGGATTCCGTGGAGAGGCTCTTTCAAGTATTGCAGCTGTCACTCGGACGGAACTGATCACAAAGACTGCCGATGCAGAGTTTGGTACCCGTTATGTCATTGAAGGCGGAAAAGAAGTATCCTTGGAAGATACCGGCGCGCCAAACGGAACAACCTTTCTTGTCCATCAGTTATTTTACAACGTTCCTGCGAGAAGAAAATTTTTGAAAACACCTATGACAGAGGCCGGACATGTGCAGGATCTATTAATGCATCTTGCCCTGTCTCATCCGGAAGTTGCTTTTCAGTTTTTGAATAACGGACAGGAAAAACTGCGTACGTCCGGAAACGGAAAACTGAAAGATGTGATCTACAATGTCTATGGTCGTGACGTAGCAGCTAACCTGATTGAAATCGATTATGAGAAAAATGGAATCCACATTACAGGTTTTCTCGGCAAGCCGATCATCACACGAGGAAATCGTAATTTTGAAAATTTCTTCGTAAACGGCCGTTATGTCAAAAGTGCAATGATCTCTAAATCCGTGGAAGATGCTTATCGTGATTTTGTGATGCAGCACAAGTTTCCATTTGCAGTTCTGCATTTTCATCTGAGTGGGGAAAATGTAGATATCAATGTGCATCCGACAAAGATGGAGCTTCGCTTCTCACGGCAGCAGGAGGTTTATAATACCGTCTTTGAAGCTGTACACAGAACCCTGCTGGAACCGGAACTGATCCAGAAAGCAGAGGTTCCTGATCCGGTGGAATCGAACGAAAACAAGGCAGAAAGACCGGAGCGAGTGAAAAAGACATTCACATCCGCTTCGACCAAAGATAAAGAGGATACCGGCAGTCCGTTTCTTCTTCGTCCGCGTAAGGAGAATGAAAAAGTAACAGCTGCGGAATTGATCAAAGAATCCAGGGAAACGGTTAAGGATGATGTTCAAGATGAGGATTATTTTATCCGTAAGATGAAAGAGCGCGTACTTTCTTACCATAATCGTTCTTCTTCCGCCGAAGTTGCAGACCGGAAAGAAATTTTCCGTGCAGATCAACAGAAAGACAAAATCGCTGAACATGTTAAATACGCCGTTGAAACAACAGATAGGACAGTTGCACCGGAAATTACGGCAGCAGTTCAGAAATCTGAACCGGCAGTTGAAACACAGACTGCTGCCACGAGTGCAGACACAACATCGGATCGTGATGCAATTGATGCAAAATCAGATCCAGGAACAGGCACTCAGATGGATCTCTTTGAAGAAAATTTCTTAAAAAGGGATGTCCGTGCAGAATATAAACTGATCGGTCAGGTCTTTGACACCTACTGGCTCGTAGAATTCAAAGATAACCTCTATATCATTGACCAGCATGCGGCTCATGAACGTGTCTTATATGAACGTACCTTACGTGAAATGAAAAGCAGAGAATTTACTTCTCAGTACTTAAGTCCTCCGATCATTTTAAGCTTATCCATGCAGGAAGCACAGCTTCTGAATGAAAATATGGACCGCTTTTCACGTATTGGGTTTGAGATTGAGCCTTTTGGTGGGGAAGAGTATGCCGTCCGAGCTGTACCTGACAATCTATTCAGCATTGCCAAGAAAGAGTTACTGATGGAAATGATCGATGATCTGACAGAAGGTCTTTCTACTTCTATGACACCGGAGCTGATCGATGAAAAGGTTGCATCCTTGTCCTGTAAGGCTGCTGTAAAGGGGGGGAATAACCGCCTATCTACACAAGAAGTAGATAAACTGATCGGTGAGCTTTTGACACTGGACAATCCATATCACTGTCCACATGGGCGACCGACGATTATCGCCATGACAAAGCGTGATCTGGAAAAGAAATTTAAACGAATTGTATAACTGGAATCGAGGAAACACAAGATGGAACAGACAAATAAACGCCCACTGGTCATTCTGACCGGACCGACAGCTGTCGGGAAGACTGCTGCCTCCATCGGACTTGCCAAAACGATCGGCGGAGAGATCATTTCTGCTGACTCTATGCAGGTCTACAAGGAGATGGACATCGGCTCTGCCAAGATCCGTCCGGAAGAGATGGACGGTGTGCCGCATCATCTGGTAGATGTTCTTGATCCGTCTGAGGATTTTAACGTTGTTCTCTTTCAGCAGATGGCAAAAGAAGCAATGGAAGGAATCTATCAGCGGGGGGGACATATTCCGATCGTTGTCGGCGGAACAGGATTCTATATTCAGGCATTACTTTACGACATTGATTTCACAGAAAATAATGCCGATACTGCTTATCGGGAAGAATTAGAAGCACTTGCCAAAACCCAGGGTGCAGAATATCTTCATGAAATGCTTGAAAAAGTAGACCCGGAATCTGCGGAACAAATTCATTTTCATAATGTAAAACGTGTGATCCGTGCGCTGGAATATTATCAGCAGACCGGACAGAAGATTTCCGAGCACAATGAGGCGGAGCGTGAGAAAGAATCTGCTTATAACTCCGCATATTTTGTGCTGACAGATGATCGTAAGATTCTCTATGACCGGATTGATAAACGTGTCGATCTGATGATGCAGGAAGGACTTCTTGAAGAAGTCAATGCATTAAGATTGCGCGGACTTAAAAGAGAAAGTGTTGCGATGCAGGGACTTGGATACAAAGAACTGTTTGGCTATTTTGAAGGAGAGTATCCTTTGGAAGAAGCTGTACGCATTATTAAGAGAGACACAAGACATTTTGCCAAGCGACAGCTGACCTGGTTTAGAAGAGAAAGAGATGTCATCTGGCTTGATAAAAGTGAGATTGAAAGAGAAGATAAACAACTGATCCAACAGATGCTCACTGTTTTAAAGGAAAAAGAAATTACTCATTAGGATATCAGGCTGCATTTAGATAAAATGCAGCTTTGCCATGTAAATCAAACGATAAAAAACTTAAAAAGAAAGAAGAAGAAAAATGAATACACCAACTACAAAAACAATTTACGAACAGCTAGGAATCAGCAAAGAAGTCTGGGCGTTCGGACAGAAGACAGAAGAGAAACTAAAAGAACGTTTTGAAGAATTTGACAGAAACGCTGAATACAATCAGTTAAAAGTAATTCATGCCATGCAGGAGAACCGCGTAAGTGAAGGATGCTTTAACTATGTAAGCGGATATGGATACAATGATCAGGGAAGAGATACTTTAGAGGATGTCTATGCCTCTGTTTTTCATACAGAAGCTGCACTCGTACGTCCACAGATCACTTGCGGAACACATGCGCTTGCACTTGCGCTTGCAGCGAATCTTCGTCCTGGAGACACTTTATTATCTCCGGTTGGAAAACCATATGATACACTTGAAGAAGTAATCGGAATCCGTCCATCTAACGGCTCTCTTGCAGAATATGGAATCTCCTATAAACAGGTAGAACTTCTGGAAGATGGATATTTCGACTATCCAGCGATTGAAAAAGCTCTGGAAGATAAAACAATCAAACTGGCAACGATCCAGCGTTCCAAAGGATATCAGACACGCCCAAGTTACTCCGTAGAAAAAATCGGCGAACTGATTACATTTATCAAAGAGCGTCGCCCGGATGTTATCTGTATGGTAGATAACTGTTACGGTGAATTCGTTGAGCGAATCGAGCCAAGTGATGTCGGTGCAGACATGATCGTCGGTTCTCTGATCAAGAACCCGGGTGGCGGACTTGCTCCGATCGGCGGATATGTTGCCGGAAGAGCCGATCTGATCGAAAACTGCGCTTACCGTCTGACTTCTCCGGGACTCGGGAAAGAAGTCGGTGCTACACTTGGTGTTACGCAGTCCTTCTATCAGGGATTCTTCCTTGCACCAACTGTTGTATGCGGTGCTTTAAAAGGTGCTACTTTTGCAGCAAATATCTACGAAGCTTTAGGATATCCGGTGATCCCGAACGGTTCTGAATCCCGTCATGATATCATCCAGGCGGTTACACTTGGATCAGCAGAAGGTGTTATTGCATTCTGTAAGGGAATTCAGGCAGCTGCTCCGGTAGACAGTTATGTAAGCCCGGAACCATGGGCAATGCCGGGATATGACAGTGATGTGATCATGGCAGCTGGTGCTTTCGTTCAGGGTTCCTCGATTGAACTGAGTGCTGATGGACCGGTAAAACCACCGTATGCTGTTTATTTCCAGGGTGGACTTACATGGTATCATGCAAAGCTTGGTATTCTCAAATCACTGCAGAGCGTTATTGATGCAGGCGTTCTTTCTATCGAGCGTGTGAGAGAACTTCTGTAAAACAATTTTCGAGAGATTCTATCGAATTCAGTTGAGTTGAATCAATTGTTATGTTAAAATTCAGACAGATGTAATCTGCTAAGAAAGTAAGAGGATATGAATTTTAATGAACACAATTGCAATTATAGGTGGCGGTGCATCAGGAATGATGGCCGCCATTTTCGCTGCCAGAAAAGGAGCGAAAGTTCTCCTTCTGGAGCAAAACGATAGATTGGGTAAGAAAATATTAGTGACTGGAAATGGCCGGTGTAATTATACGAATACTTATCAAGACGCTTCCTGTTATCGTTCGGAGCAGCCTGACTTTATCACGCAGGTACTGGATCAATTTCCGGCGGAAAAAGTCATTGCTTTTTTCCGAGAACTCGGAATCTATCCAAAAGACAGAAATGGATATCTGTATCCATTCTCCGATCAGGCAAGCGCAGTCCGTGATGTATTAGAACAGGAAGTATACCGTCTTGGAGTTGATGTACGTACAGGAATCTCCTGTACTGGAATACAGAAAACAAATGAACGATTTTCCTTGCAGACATCACACGGTTCTTTAACCGTAGATCAAGTGATTCTCTGCAATGGTTCAAAAGCTGCACCTTCCACCGGTTCTGACGGTTCCGGATACGCTTTAGCCAAACAGCTTGGGCATCAGATAATTCCTGTACTTCCTGCTCTTTGTGCTTTACATTGTACCGGAAAGCATTTCCGCGCAATTGCCGGAGTACGTGCACAGGGAAAAGTTTCGTTGTTTGTTGACGGTGAATTAACTGCTGCTGATACCGGTGAACTCCAATTGACCGCCTACGGAATCTCCGGAATTCCGGTATTCCAGATCAGCCGTTATGCATCGAAAGCATTATATGAGCAGAAGGAAGTTGTTGCCATGCTGGATTTTCTTCCAGAATATTCTGTTGATGAAGTAAAAATTCTTCTGAAAGAACGTGCCAACCGCCAGCCGGAAAAGACAGCAGAACAGTTCTTTACCGGCCTGTTTCATGAAAAATTGGCCGCTGTATGGCTGAAATTTACCAAGATCAAGAAAGAGAAGCTATGCAGCGACTTCACAGATGCAGATATTCAGAGGCTGTCATGGATGATCAAGGAATTCAAATCACCTGTAATTAAGACAAATTCTTATGAACAGGCACAGATCTGCTGTGGCGGTGTTGATACGACACAGATTAATCCGGAAACGATGGAATCCAGACTTGTTCCAGGGCTTTATTTTGCCGGAGAACTGATCGATGTAGATGCAATCTGTGGTGGGTATAACCTCACCTGGGCGTGGGCAAGCGGTTATGTTGCCGGACAGTCTGCCGCATCTGCATAATTGCCTGCTGCTAACTTGTAACCAATATCCGGATGATATATTTTAATATTAGATTTCCTGAAAGAAAGGATAGATAAATGATACGAATTAATCAGCTGAAACTGCAGATTCCACACACGGAAGAAGCTCTTGAAAAGAAGATACAAAAGACACTTCATCTAAAGAAAGGGGACTCTTTTACTTATCGGATTCACCGTCAGTCATTAGACGCACGCAGAAAACCGGAGTTGTTCTATGTGTATACGGTTGATGTCACTGTTTCCAATGAGAATGCTGTTTTAAAGCATTGTAAAGGAAACATCCAGAAAGTAGAAGAGAAGCATTACCAGATTCCATCTCACGGAACAGAGATTCTGAATGCCCGTCCGGTTGTCATCGGCAGCGGTCCTGCCGGACTATTCTGCGCTTATCTGCTCGCACTGGAAGGATACCGTCCTTTGGTTCTTGAACGTGGTGCCTGTGTAGAAGAACGTAAGAAGGATGTGGATCGTTTCTGGGAGACCGGTGTGCTTGACACTTCTTCCAATGTCCAGTTCGGTGAAGGCGGCGCTGGTACATTTTCAGATGGAAAGTTAAATACACTTGTAAAAGATAAGACAGGACGTAACCGTTTCGTTCTTGAGACTTTCGTAAAATTCGGAGCGGACAAAGATATTTTATATGCAAATAAGCCGCATATCGGTACAGATGTTCTGATTGATGTTGTAAGCCAGATGCGTCAGGAGATCATTTCGCTTGGCGGTGAATTCTGTTTTCATACACAGGTCACAGATGTTGATCTAACATCAAAAACGTTGAAAATTGTTCACCTCTCAGAGGATTCTACAGAAGAAATATCTGCCGGAGCAGCCGTATTTGCGATCGGTCACAGCGCCCGTGATACATTTGACATGCTTTACAGGCATCAGATTCCGATGCGCGCAAAATCATTTGCCGTCGGAGTCCGTATCGAACACCCACAAACATTGATCGATCATTCTCAATATGGAAGAGATCGGGGGGGAAATGATCTTCCGGCAGCAGCATATAAACTGACCGAGAACTTGGACAATGGAAGAGGAGTCTATACTTTCTGTATGTGCCCGGGCGGATATGTTGTAAATGCTTCTTCTGAAGAGCATCGTCTTGCAGTCAATGGAATGAGCTATCACGACCGTGCCGGAGAAAATGCAAACAGTGCTGTAATCGTCACAGTTACTCCGGACGACTTTGCTTCTGACCATCCGCTTGCCGGAATTTCTTTCCAGCGCAGCTTAGAAGAAAAAGCTTATCAGGCAGGACAGGGAAAAGTTCCTGTCCAACGTTTTGGCGACTTTAAAAAAGATCAGATCACAACTTCTTATGGTAAGGTTCATTCTTGCATGAAAGGGGGGGCTTCTGTCTTTGGGGGGGATGTACGCGGTATCTTTCCGGAAGAAATCGCACAGTCGCTTGAGGATGGAATCACAGCAATGGATCATAAGATTCATGGATTTGCAGATAATGATGCATTATTATCCGGTGTGGAGAGCCGAACTTCTTCCCCCCCTGTAAGAATTGAAAGGGATGAGAACTTTGTCTGTGCTTCCTGTGACTGGATCTATCCATGTGGTGAAGGAGCCGGATATGCCGGTGGAATCACTTCCGCAGCGATGGACGGAATGAAGGTCGCCGAGGCAATCATTCAAAAATATAAATCTTAATCATTTATGAAATTTGTGGTTTTTTGGTATCTTCTCTATACACTTTTTTGAAACTGTGCTAAAATGAATCGTTGTATTATGTCATCGCAGTGATATGATTAACATGGAAAATAGAAATACAGAAACAATCAAAATGATGTATCTTGAAGACCGTCCTTATGAAAAATGTGAGCAGTACGGTGCAGAATATCTGACAGATGTGGAACTTTTAGCTGTTTTACTTCGTACCGGAACGAAAGGGGAGAATTCGCTTCGGCTTGCCCAGAAGATTCTGCATCCACCATTTGGCTCTGAAGGACTTCTCAGCATCCCACAGTGGTCTATGGAACAACTGCTGAAGATCAAAGGAATCGGAAAGGTAAAATCCATCCAGATTCTTTGTCTGGCAGAACTTGCAAGACGTATGGCGAAAGCAGAAGCCTCACTGGGATTGGATTTTTCCTCTCCGGACAGTATTGCACGTTATTATATGGAAGATCTTCGGCATAAGAAACGGGAAGTAATGAAGCTTTTGCTTCTGAATACCAGATCCAGGCTGATCAGTGAGATGGATGTTTCAACAGGAACCATAAATTCCGCACTTGTTTCTCCACGAGAACTGTTTGTGGAAGCTTTGCAGAAGAATGCCGTATCCATTATTCTTTTGCATAATCATCCGAGTGGAGATCCGACACCAAGCAAAGATGATCTTCTGACAACCCGGCGCATCCGTGAAGCAGGGGGGGTTTTGATCGGTATAGAACTTCTCGATCACATCATTATTGGAGATAATTGTTATTTCAGTTTAAGGGAGAAAGGATTCTTTTCTCAAGAATCTGCAAATAGATAAGGGGGGGATGGAGTGTATTTATGGCCAGGAATGTATATGGGTTAGATCTTGGAACTTATGATATCAAGATTTTTGATAAGAAAAAAGACCGCATATGGCATGCCAAGAATGTAATTGCCATGAAAGATAAAAATATATTTTTCTGTCGGAGACGATGCTTATGAGATGTATGAAAAGGCTCCGGGAAATATACAGATCATATTTCCGATGAAGAATGGTGTCATTGCCCGTTTTGATGACATGCAATATCTTCTCGGAGATCTTTTGAAGGAAGAGCGTCCGTTTATCCGTGGGGGGGCAGAATATGTGATCGCTGTTCCTACAGATGTCACAGAAGTAGAAAAGAAGGCTTTCTATGATCTTGTGCTTCATTCTGAAGCGAAAGCAAAATCAGTAAGAATTGTAGAGCGCGGTCTTGCAGACGGACTTGGACTTGGGATTGATGTTCTAGAAGAACCAGGAGCTTTTATTGCCAATTTAGGTGGAGGAACAACAGAACTTTCCGTTCTTTCCTACGGTGGTATTGTTATGAACCGTCTGCTTAAGATCGGTGGCGAACAGCTGGATAGTGCGATCGCCAATCTTGTCCGTCATTCTAAAGATTTTATAATTGGCCGTCCGACTGCCGAACGGCTGCGGAAAGAATTTGGAGTTTTTGACCAGTCCACCGGAAGCTCTCTTACTGTATACGGCAGAGATATGATGCGCGGCGGTCCGTCGCACATTGACATTCCAATCAGTCTTGTACGGGCAGCGATCAAAGAACCTTTGAGAGAATGTGTACAGGCCATTCATTCCATGCTCGACCGTACGCCTCCCGATGTCCGGAGAAATATTAATAAAAACGGGATTTATATTACTGGAGGACTTGCTAATCTGCGAGGGATTTCTACTTATCTGGAAGAAAGTATCGGTCTGCCGGTTCACATGAAAACAGACCCTGAACTCTGTGCCGTCAAAGGTCTGCAGAGGATCATACTGAATAAGACCTTGTATAGAAAATTAAGTTACTCTATGTTAGACGAAGATTATAGGTGGTTAAGATAATATGAAAAAAAGAAGAATCAGACTTCTGTTATGAACAGATATTTACTTATAGGACTTTCTGTTTTCTGCATTTTTATGATGCTGTTATCTTCCTTTTCAGACAAAGTAGGAGGTCCATTTAAAGTTGTTGCAAATGTAACCGTTATCCCTCTTCAGCAGGGAATCAATCAGATTGGTGGCTGGATGGGAGATATGAAAGACAATTTCCAAACTCTGAAACAGGTACGCGCAGAAAATACAAAGCTTCAGAAACAGGTTGACTCTCTGATTACAGAAAATAACAATCTGCAGCAAGAACGTTATGAGCTTCAGAGACTGCAGGAATTATATCAGTTGGACAAGAACTATGCGGATTACAAAAAAACTGCTGCGCATGTAATCGGGAAAGATTCCGGAAACTGGTTCAGTACATTTACCATTGACAAAGGAAGTAAAGACGGTATTGCCACAGATATGAACGTAATGGCCGGAAGCGGTCTTGTCGGCATTGTCACAGAAGTTGGTCCGACCTGGGCAAAAGTCCGTTCTATTATCGATGATTCAAGTAATGTAAGTGCAATGGTACTTTCTACTTCTGACCGTTGTATCGTAAGTGGAGATCTGTCACTTATGAGTGATAACCAGATTCGTTTTGGTCAGATGGAAAACAATGATAATACGGTTTCCGTCGGAGACAGATCGTCACTTCTTATATTAGTGATAAATACCTACAGGGAATCCTGATCGGATATGTCAGTGAAGTAACGGTCGACTCTAACAATCTGACTCGTTCCGGATATATTACACCGGCTGTAGATTTTAAAAATCTTCAGGAAGTTCTTGTTATCACAACAACGAAAGCGGATTTGGTTGGATCCAATCAGAGCGAATAGGAGTGAATACTCATGAAATTAATGAAATTTAAAAGAGTTGCTGTAACTGTACTGATCGTACTAGCAGCATATCTGCTCCAGTGTACCTTATTCAATCATCTGGAACTTGCCGGAATTAAACCTAACCTGATTCTGATTGTCACAGCATCCTTTGGTTTTATGCGTGGGCAGAAAGAAGGAATGCTGGTCGGTTTCTTTGCCGGCCTTATCACAGATATTCAGTTTGGTACAATTTTGGGATTTTATGCATTACTTTACCTGGTAATCGGTTTTGTAAACGGATTATTTGAACAGCTTTATTTTGATGAAGATATCAAGCTGCCGTTATTTTTGATTTCTGTCAGCGAATTTCTCTACGGTATCATCATTTATTTGCTCATGTTCATGTTGCGAAGTGATTTTAACTTTTTATATTATCTCAACCGCATCATCGTTCCTGAACTGATTTACACAATCGTGATCACACTGGATTATACCCACTGATTTTATTTATTAACCACAAACTTGAAGCAGAAGAAAAAAGGAGTGCAAGTAAATTTGTTTAGAAATATTTTAGACCGTCTGAAAGAAGCCGGAGCTTACCTGATGCAGTCAAGACTCGTTACTTTGATCATTATATTTTGTGTCAGTTCTTCCATCCTGATCGGAAGATTATTCTATCTTCAGATCGTAAAAGGGTCTGATTATCTTGAAAACTACGAATATTCTATCCGCCGGACGACATCCGTTGCAGCAACACGCGGAAATATTTATGACCGTAATGGAAATCTACTGGCTTATAACCAGCTGGCTTATTCCGTGACAATTAATCTGTCAACCGTTGAAAACTCCATCACAACAGATAAACGTTCTGAAAAAAATGCGGCATTAAATAAAATTCTGGAT
Organism: Mediterraneibacter faecis JCM 15917; assembly: GCA_001312505.1. GTDB lineage: Bacteria > Bacillota > Clostridia > Lachnospirales > Lachnospiraceae > Mediterraneibacter > Mediterraneibacter faecis. The sequence goes on along the minus strand of BBDW01000001.1, from coordinate 362,100 downwards.
CAGGTTCTTTCTATCGTAGAATCAAATGGAGATTCTGTTGTTTCAAGTTTTGGTATCATCCTGGATTCCTCCGGAACCTATCAGTTACACAGTCAAGCGATACCCAAAAGCTCCGTTTTATTGCAGATGTCTATGGAAAAAGAACAATAGATGAGCTTACAGAAAAGCAACAGAACCAAAGTGCAGCAGATATCATTCATTATCTTTGTACCGATGAAAAATATGGATATGGCCTTGATGACAGCACATTAGAGCCTGCTTATATTTTAAAGATCATCAACATGCGTTATGCAATGGCATTAAATGCATATCAGCAGTATATTGATACCGTTCTTGCATCCGATGTAAGTGACGAAACAGCAGCAGCAATTATGGAGAATAAGGACGTTCTTACCGGTGTTGACATTTCAGAAGATTCTATCCGAAAATATACCGATGGAATGTATTTTGCATCTATTATCGGATATACCGGACAGATTTCCCAGGATGAATACGATGCGCTGGACAAGGATGAAAAGAAAAAGTACTCTCTGTCTGATATTGTAGGAAAGGCCGGCATTGAACAAAGCATGGACAATGTCCTTCAGGGCACAAAAGGTGAAAAAACCGTGTATGTAGATAACCTCGGACGTGTAACTGATACTGTCAGCCGGAAAGATCCTGAAGCCGGAAATGATGTATATCTGACGATTGATAAAAATCTTCAGGAAAGTACTTATAAACTTCTGGAAGAGAAGATTGCCGGAATTGTTTTATCCAAACTACAGAATGTTCTGGAATACGATACATCCAGTGTAGATGACTCTAAGAATCTGATCATCCCGGTCAGTGATGCATATTATAATCTGATTGGAAATTCCGTCATCGATTCCGGACACTTTTCAAGCAGTGATGCAAAAACTGCCGAGCAGCAGGTTTATTCCATTTTTCAGGAAAAGAAGACGGCGACGATTTCCGAGCTCGAATCAGAACTTCAGAACTCACAGGCCAGCGCATATACAGATCTTTCCAATGAAATGAAAGCATATATGGATTACATCTGTGATACCCTGCTGACAAAGGATACAGGCATCCTTATGTCAGATCAGATTGATAAGAATGATGCTACTTATATTGCATGGGCAAAAGATGAAACGATCAATTTATATACTTACCTGAATTATGCGATTTCTAAAAACTGGATTGATACTTCCAAGCTTGGAAGCAGTTCTTATTCCAGTTCAGAAGAGATTTATCAGGAGATTTTAAAATATTTAAAAGAATATTTGGCAGATGACAGTAATTTCGACAAACTTCTCTACAAATATCTTATAAAATCAGGTAGTGTTACTGGTGAACAAGTTTGTGCTATCGTATATGAACAGGGTGTTCTTCCTATGGATGACTCGGCATATAACGGATTACTCAACGGAGGAACAGATGCTTTTTCCTGGATCAAGAGCAAGCTGGAAAGCTTGAACTTACACCTGGTGAACTGGCACTTGAGCCATGTTCTGCCGGTGCAGTTGTAACAAATCCAAATACCGGAGAAGTTTTGGCATGTGTTTCTTATCCTGGATATGACAATAATCGTCTCTCAAACGTAATGGATCGTTCTTATTATGTGAAGTTGAGCATGGGTATGTCACGTACCTTCTACAACAGAGCGACTCAGGAGAAGACAGCACCAGGTTCTACTTATAAAATGCTTTCTTCTGTAGCCGGTCTGACAGAAGGGGGGGTAATTAATGGAAACTCCTATATCAGTTGTTCAGGTGTATTTGATAAGATCACACCAAGTCCAAAATGCTGGATTTATCCAAGTGCTCATGGAAGTCTGAATGTAGTAGGTGCACTGCAGCATTCCTGTAATGATTTCTTCTATGAAGTTGGTTATCGTCTTGGACAAGACTCGAATGGTAACTATGACAGTGATACCGGTCTTGAAAAACTGGCAAAATATGCAAAAATGTTTGGATTTGACCAGACATCAGGAATCGAAATTCCTGAATCACAACCTCAGATTTCTGATTCTGACTCTGTTCGATCTGCCATTGGACAGGGTACCAACAACTATACTGTCAGCCAGATCAACCGTTATGTGACAGCTGTTGCGAACAGAGGAACTGTTTACAGTCTTTCTCTCATTGATAAAACAACTGATTCGAATGGAAAGCTGATCAAAGATTATACTCCGGAAGTTGTAAATCAGATGGATGAGATCAGCTCAAGTACATGGGATCTGGTACACAATGGAATGGAAAGCATGGTAAAAAGCAGCTCCACATTTGCCGGAATGGATATTTCCATGGGAGGAAAAACCGGAACTGCCCAGTATAGTAAGATACATGCAGATAATGTTCTGTTTGTCGGTTATGCGCCGACAGATTCACCTGAAATTTCAATTGCTGTCCGCATTGCAAATGGATATGCATCTACCTATGCAGCTGAAATTGGAAGAGATATCACAAAAGTGTACTTCAATCCAGAATCTGCCGATGAACTGCTTCAAGGATATGCTTCTTCTTTAGGAACTGCAGGAGCCGGTGATTAATTAAGATAACGAAAGGGGATGGATCATGAGTGAACTGGTAACAATAAAAAGCAGTCATTCCGGTATAGAGCTGCGGCTTAATGCCGAACTCCCATTCCCGGATCTTTTGAAAGCTGTAGAAGAGAAATTCCGACAATCTGCTGATTTTTTCAAGAATGCAAAGATGGCAGTTTCATTTAGCGGAAGGACACTTTCCATCAGCGAAGAGGAGCAGTTAATACAGGTTATTACGCAGACGACAAACCTTGAGATTATCTGTATCATTGATCATGATGAACGCAAGGAACTGATCTACAAAAGAGCGGTAACGCAGTGTTTATCTGAACGTGAAAAATCAGATGGACAATTCTATCGCGGAACATTAAAGCGAAGACAGCTTCTTGAATCCGAATCCAGCATTGTGATCTTAGGAGATGTTGAATTCGGAGCTAAAGTAGTTGCAAAAGGAAATATTATCATTCTCGGTACTCTCTATGGATCTGTTCATGCGGGAGCTGCCGGTGACAGGAATGCTTTTATCATTGCTCTCTCCATGCAGCCGCAGCGACTTGTAATCGGAGATATTGAAGCAAAACGTCAACTGATCTATCAGGACAGCCTTTCCATCAACGGACCGCAAATTGCAGTTGTTGACGGAAAAAGAATTTACCTTGATCCACTGATAGAATAAATCTTTGGAAAGACATAAGCATGGGAAATAGGAGGAATATTCAACATGGGTGAAGTAATCGTCATTACATCGGGAAAGGGCGGTGTTGGAAAAACAACAACAACAGCGAATATTGGAATTGGTCTGTCTTCAGCAGGAAAAAAAGTTCTTGTAATTGATACAGATCTCGGACTTCGAAATCTGGATGTTGTTCTTGGACTTGAAAATCGCATTGTCTACAATCTTGTTGACGTCATTGAAAGCAAATGTCGTCTGAAACAGGCAGTGATCAAAGATACGCGATTTGAAAATCTGTACCTGCTCCCATCTGCCCAGACAAAAGATAAGACAAGCGTATCACCGGAACAGATGAAAAAACTGATTGACGAACTAAAAGATGATTATGACTTCATTCTTTTAGATTGTCCGGCAGGAATTGAACAGGGCTTTAAAAATGCAATTGCAGGCGCACAGCGTTCCATTGTTGTTACAACACCTGAAGTTTCCTCAATTCGTGATGCTGACAGAATTATTGGATTACTTGAAGCTTCCGGAATCCGGAAAAATGAACTTCTGATCAATCGTCTGCGCGTTGACATGGTTCGCAGAGGTGATATGATGTCTGTAGAAGATGTCACAGAGATTCTAGCGATTGATCTGCTTGGAGTCATCCCTGATGATGAGTCTGTTGTTGTTGCAACCAATCAGGGAGAACCGGTAGTCGGCGAAGATTCCTTAGCTGGAAAATGTTACCAGAATATCTGTAGACGTCTGTTAGGAGAAGAAGTCCCGATTTCCGATTTTAATCATAAACCCGGACTTCGCAGTAAACTCTCCAGTCTTTTTCATAAGAACTAGGAGGTCACATTATGAGTGTACCTTCTGTTACAATTGCAAAAGACAGGTTGCGAAATTTGCTAATTACTGACAGAATTCAATGTACACCCGATATGATAGAATTTCTGACATCGGATTTATATCAGACGATTTCTAAATACATAGAAATCTCCCCGGAACAATTTGATGTCAAAATAACACGCACGGATATACATATAAAATATACAGGAGAAAAACATTGAAATCATTTTTTACTAATTTGAAACAGCGTTATAATATTAGAGATTATAAAATCAGTCTGGTTTTTCTGGTCACTCTGATTTCACTGGTCGGAATCCTTATGGTCCGAAGTGCAAGACCTGATTTAATGAATCGTCAGATTATGGGCGTTTGTCTTGGTCTGATTGTTATGTTTATTATCTCTTTCATTGATTATAAATGGATTTTAAACCTATATTGGCCGCTTTATGCTCTGAATATTGTTATGCTCCTGGCTGTTTTGGTTTTTGGAACAAAAGTAAATGGCGCGAGAAGATGGCTGAACCTTGGATTTACACAATTCCAGCCTTCCGACCTTACAAAAATCCTTATGATTCTGTTCTTTGCAAAATTCTTAATGGAACGAGAGCAGAAGATTAAAGAACCCAAAACGATTATTCAGGCAATTGCTTTAATCCTTCCATCACTTGCATTGATTTACAAGCAGCCAAACTTGTCTACAACAATTTGTATTGCCGCATTGTTTGCTGTCCTTCTTTACCTTGGAGGATTAAGCTACAAACTCATTGGAACCGTTCTTGTAATCACAATACCGACGATCATTATACTGCTTGTTGTTGCAATACAGCCAAACCAGCCATTCTTAAAAGACTATCAGCAGGAACGTATCCTTGCATGGCTGGAACCTGAAAAGTATGCCGACGACGAATCTTACCAGCAGTTAAATTCCGTTATGGCAATTGGGTCCGGACAGCTGACCGGGAAAGGGTATGATAATGACGCAACAACATCCGTTAAGAACGGAAATTTCGTATCTGAGCCACAAACAGACTTTATTTTTGCAATTATTGGTGAAGAATTAGGATTTGTGGGTTGTTGTGGAGTCATAATTTTGTTATTATTAATTGTGATAGAGTGTATCTTAATTGGTTTGAAGGCCAAAGATACAGGAGGGCGGATCATTTGCGGAGGCGTTGCTTCACTGATTGGAATCCAGAGCTTTATTAACGTCAGTGTAGCTACAATGATTTTTCCAAATACAGGCTTGTCCCTCCCATTTGTCAGTTATGGACTGACTTCCGTAGTATGTTTTTTCATGGGAATCGGTTTTGTATTAAATGTAGGCTTACAGCCTAATAAATATCAGTAAAGAGAGGATACCACTATGAATATCGGATTAGTAGCGCATGATGCGAAGAAAAAATTGATGCAGAATTTCTGCATTGCATACCGTGGGATACTCAGTAAGCATAATTTATATGCAACAGAAACCACCGGTATACTGGTCGAGAATGTAACAAACTTAAGCATTCACAAATATCTTGCTGGACATCTCGGAGGAAAACAGCAGCTCGGCTCACAGATTGAACACAATCAGATGGATCTTTTGATTTTCTTCCGTGATCCACTGACACCTCACTCACATGAACCGGATGTTAATGACATTGTTAAGCTTTGTGATATTTATAACATTCCGATCGCAACAAATATCGCAACTGCTGAAGCATTGATCCTTGCTCTTGACAGAGGCGACCTTGACTGGCGGGAGATGTATCGATAATATGAGTAAACCATACAAAAAGAAGAGAAGACGAAGAAAGCAACGGCATTCTGTCAGCCGCATACTTATTCCTGTCATATGTCTTATTGTTGTATTGTCCGGAGCTGTCGGCGGAGTCTGGTATTACAAAGAATATGGTGGTGATCCTGTCCGGACATATGAGACAGCCACTTATAACTCTAATTTATACCAAGGAAGTTTGTTTGCTGATGATTTATGCGTCGCTGCTGATGATGTGGCTCTCACTGGATTTGATGATGAGGATTCTCTTCATGCTGCAGGATTATTCAATCTAAATGATAAAACAGTTGAATATGGATATAAACTTTATGATAAATTATATCCTGCAAGTACAACAAAGCTTATGACTGCATACCTTGCTTTTAAGTACGGTAATATGGATGACATTGTAACTGTTTCTGACAGTGTTTCAAGCTTTGCCTCTGATGAAGTAGTCTGCAACCTGCAGCCTGGTGATACAGTGACACTTTATGATTTATTATGTGGTCTTTTACTTCGTTCAGGTAATGATTGTGGTGTTGCTATCGCTGAACATATTTCCGGAAGTGTAGAAGCTTTTGCTGAGCTTATGAACTCAGAAGCGAAAGCTCTTGGTGCCACTGGCAGTCATTTCGTGAATCCTCACGGACTTCATAATGAAAACCACTATACAACAGCATATGACCTGTATCTGATCTTTAATGCCTGCATTCAGGATCAGAGATTTATGGACATTATTTCCATGGATTCTTATACAATGAATCTTACCGGAGCAGATGGTACAACAAGAACATTTGATGTAGTCCCAACCAACTATTATTCCTCAGGGAAGATCAATGCCCCCCCTGAAGGGATTCGTGTATTTGGCGGTAAGACCGGTACCACAGATGAAGCCGGGTGCTGTGTGATCCTTTATAGCGAAGATCTGGAAAAGAATCCTTATATTTCCATTATTATGGGGGGCTGAAGATAAGAGTTTTCTTTACCAGGAGATGAACCGGCTTCTTGAGGCTGGAGAAACAACTAAAACAGAATAAAGAATAACCGATATGAAAAAGCCATGTGGCACAGAACAACAAATTAGAAGCTTTCATTTTTAATCTGTCCGCATGGTTTTTTTCTATCTTATTTCATGTAATATTCTCCTTTACCGTTTCCTGTTTTCAGTAACGCTCTTTAATTTATTAATATGTATTCTTCCCCCCCTGAAAGGCTGGAAATATACACAAAAAAATGATATACTAACAAAGTTAAAGCAGAAATGACAGGAGGTAATATTTTTATCTTGGCAAAGAAAAAAAACAAGTCTGTAAATATAAAAAGATATAAGGCAAAAAAAGAATTTAATATTGGAATGTTTCTGTTTGCAGTTGTATTTATTTATCTTATTGTTACTATTACCGCATATCTTTTAGAAGATAAGCCTTCTATTTATGAAGTGCGGGAGGGCAGTATTGTGAAGGATAATACCTATACCGGATTGATCATCCGCCAGGAAACAACTGTAAATGCAGAATCGGGCGGCTACATTAATTATTATCAGAATGGGAACAGCAAAGTCAAATATGGCGCACCTGTTTATGCAATTTCAAAGAATGCTTTGAATTTTGATGATTCATCTACGGAATCATCTTCAACTGCAGATCTTAGTCCTGATGTTCAATCAGGACTTGTGACACAACTTCAGACATTCAATGAAAACTATGACAATTCCAACTTTTCAAGTATCTATACCTTAAAGAATGAGCTGCAAAATACATTGCAAAATGCATACTGCACAACTAAAACTGCGCAGCTTGCATCTGTAATTGAGAGCAGCGGACAAACTGTCACAACCTCTTCTGCCGGACAGGACGGAATTGTTTCCCATACGATTGATGGTTTAGAGTCCTTAACTGTTGACAATTTTACAGCAGATAATTTTAATAAAACAAATTATAAAGTAACTGAGCTTACCGATCAGATGAAGATATCAAGCGGTTCACCGGCTTACCGCTTGATTACCAGTGAAAACTGGTCCGTAGTGATACCTTTAAAAGAAGACACCGCAAAAGAATTTCAGAAATCTAATTTACAGAATGTGCAGGTCCGCATAGATAAAGACAGTGAAAAGATGTGGTCCGCTTTCTCTGTTCTTGAACGAGATGGGAATTTCTATGGTGTTCTGACCTTTGACAACTCTATGATTCGTTATGCATCAGAGCGTTTTCTGAACATAGAACTTATCTTAGAAGATGAGTGTGGCCTGAAGATTCCAAAATCTTCCGTAGTAGAAGAGCAGTTCTTTGTAATTCCTCATGATTACATTACAAACGGAGGTAACAGCTCTTTAGAAGGTGTTATGGTTTTGGATTCAAAAGGAACTGCCTCATTTCAGGCTGTTGATATCTATGACACCTCCGATGATGGAGAAGTTTATTTAAGTCGAGATCAGCTGAAATCCGGAACAGTGATTGTAAAACCGGATTCTTCTGATACTTATACGATTGATACCCAAAAGCCATTAAAGGGCGTCTACAATATCAATAAAGGATACGCTATTTTCAAAAAAGTATCCATTTTATGTGAAAGCGACGAATATTACATTGTTCAGGAAGGAGATTCTTACGGACTTTCTAATTACGATCATATCGTACAAAACGGAGCCGGTGTTTCCTCTGATGATGTTGTATTTCAGTGATTTGATTTTGTAGTCCTTTGGAAATTGGATACAAAATTCAAAAGAGGATAATCAAATTTAAAAAAGGAGAGATAACTTATGCTAGAAACACAGTTAAAAGAAGTAGAAGCAAAGATTCAGGCAGCCTGTGACCGTGCCGGACGCAAGCGGGAAGAAGTTACATTGATCGCCGTAAGTAAGACAAAACCGATAGAAATGCTTCAGGAAGCTTACGATCTCGGTGTCCGTGTGTTTGGTGAGAATAAAGTGCAGGAAATCACAGCCAAATACGATGCACTTCCTGATGATATCCACTGGCACATGATCGGACATCTGCAGACCAATAAGGTAAAATATATTATTGATAAAGTAGATCTGATCCACTCTGTCGATTCTTTCAAGCTTGCAGAGACAATTGAAAAGGAAGCTGCAAAACATAATCTTACAGCTAATATTTTAATTGAAGTAAATGTTGCTCAGGAAGAAAGTAAGTTTGGACTTAAAACAGAAGAAGTTCTCCCGTTTATTGAAAAGATTGCAAATTTCGAACATATCAAGGTCTGCGGACTGATGACAATTGCACCTTTTGTCGATAACCCGGAAGAAAATCGTCAAATTTTCGCAAATTTACATAAATTATCTGTTGACATTAATGAGAAAAACATTGATAATGTTTATGTGAACATACTTTCAATGGGAATGACCAATGATTACGAGGTTGCCATAGAAGAGGGAGCAACTATGGTTCGAGTTGGAACTGGTATCTTTGGTGCAAGGAACTATAATATCTGACTTAATTTATTAACCTGATGAATGAGTTACTGTTTACAGTATTTTTGAGCAGTAATTGAATAGTATCATTTTTTCGTTGGATCGTATGAATAAAAAAGAGCGCCACCTGAAAAAGGGGACAAGATAGGAGTGTAAAAATGGGTGTATTTGATAAATTTCTTGACATCATGAAGTTAAATGATGACGATTATGATGACGATGAATTTTATGATGATGATGATTTTGCAGATGACGGTGATTTTGAGGAAAAACCGCGTCGTTCTTTCTTCGGTAAGAAGAATAATAAAGAGGAATCTTTCAATGACTTTGATGCTGATGAAGATAAGACGTTTCAGCCTTCTGCTTCCAGCAAGGTTACACCAATGCGTCCTGCTGCAAAACACGGCGGAAACATGGAAGTATGCGTTGTAAAACCAACTTCAGTAGATGATTCCCGTGAGATCACAGAGACATTACTTGCAGGCCGTACTGTAATCCTTAACTTAGAAGGTATGGATCTTGAGATTGCACAGCGAATTATTGATTTTATTTCCGGAGCAGCATTTGCGATCAGCGGAAATCTTCAGAAGATTTCCAGCTATATCTTCCTTGTTACACCTACAAATGTTGATATTTCCGGTGATCTTCAGGATCTTCTCAGTGGATCTATGGAAACACCAAGTGTTCGTGGAAGATACTAGAATTTAACTTCAACTATAGGAACTGGATTTTAGAATTATTATGATAAAAGAAAATCAGAAAAAAGAAACAAAGCTTTTGGAACACAGATTTATTGAACTTTCCAGAATTGCTTTTGAACGTGAAATTGTTACATATTCGGATTTTCTTAACCTGAATGATCAGAATATCCTGCATACCCTGCCAAAGAACAAGCTTTATTCAAGATATGTCCTCTTTGGCGGGTATGATATGGCGGAGCGTCAGATGGCTGCATTTATCCCTGAGGCTCTTTCTTTGCGTTATGGGGGGGTATCTGATATTACTCCAAAAGAGATTGATTATCCGTTTTGTGCTGTGAAAATAGAACCAAAAAATAAAAGATTTTCCGAAGACCTGACTCACAGGGATTTTCTTGGTTCCATATTAAATCTTGGGATTGACCGTTCAAAAACCGGAGATATTCTTGTGACAGAAGATTCAGCACTTCTTTTTATCAATAAGGACCTTGTATCTGTTGTAACAGAAGACTTAACCCGGGTTCGCCACACTGTTATAGATAGTTCTGTCATCAACTTAGATATGATAAACTACACACCTGATTTCCAGCAGATAAAAGGAACTGTTTCATCTGTTCGCTTAGACAGCCTACTTCCACTTGCATTTTCTTCTTCCAGAAGTAAACTATCCGGACTCATTGAAGGCGCAAAGGTCTTTGTAAACGGCAAATTGATTACAAGCAATGGATATCAGGTAAAAGAAGGAGATCTTATCTCTGTACGCGGATTAGGTAAGTTCCGTTTTGAGGAAGCGGGGAAAATCACTAAAAAGAATCGGATCAGTGTAACTATTCAGAAATATGTATAATCTAAAAAGCTTAGAAAAGAGGAGCTTATCGACTCATGAATAATACAAAAACAAAGACAAAGAGTTATCTTTTCGCTGCCATTGGGTTTCTGCTCACATTAGCACTTGACCAATGGACCAAATATCTTGCATCTACTATCTTACGCCGTCTCGAGTCTTTCTCTTTGATTTCCGGAGTTTTTGAACTTCGCTATCTTGAGAACCGCGGAGCTGCATTTGGTATTATGCAGAATCGACAGATTGTGTTTGTAGTCGGAGGTATTATTATACTTGCTGTCATTTTGTATCTGTACCAGAAGATGCCATTTACACCACATTACAGACCACTGCGTATCTGTGCTGTACTGCTTGCATCCGGAGCTGTGGGAAATATGATCGATCGTGTGAAACTTGATTATGTTGTTGACTTTTTCTATTTCCGACTGATTGATTTTCCAATCTTTAATGTTGCAGACTGCTATGTTGTAATTGCATGTATTTTATTTGTTGTTCTCATTTTATTTTATTATAAGGACGACAACGATTTTGAGTTTTTAAATTTTAAGAACAGATAAAAACGCACAACAGGAAGGATTCTGAAAGCTTATGGAAGAACTTCATTTTAATGCGGATATTACAGGGGGGGAAAGGATCGATAAATTCCTTGACGGGAGAATAGAGAGCCTTTCCCGTTCTTATATCCAGAAATTAATTAAAGAAAAAAAAATTCTTGTAAATCAATTACCGGTTAAAGCGAATTACAAGTTAACAACAGGGGGGGATACTATCATTCTTCAGATCCCTGACCCGGAACCACTTGATATTCAGCCTGAAAATATTCCTCTGGATATTCTCTATGAAGATGATGACATTCTCGTCGTTAACAAACCAAAAGGAATGGTTGTACATCCTGCACCGGGACATTACAGCCATACGCTGGTCAATGCGGTTCTATATCACTGTGGAGAAAACCTGTCGGGAATCAATGGTGTAATCCGTCCGGGAATCGTCCATCGGATTGACATGAATACAACCGGTTCCCTTCTGATCTGCAAAAATGATAAAGCTCATCAGATTCTTGCAGAACAATTAAAAGAACATTCTATCACAAGAAAGTATCACGCTATCGTACATGGCAATCTGAAGGAGGATACAGGCACTGTGAACGCTCCGATCGGTCGGCACCCTACAGATCGTAAGAAGATGAGTACAAAAGCACCAAATGGGCGACATGCAGTCACTCATTACCGTGTATTGGAAAGATTTGGTAATTTTACCTACATTGAGTGCCAGCTTGAAACCGGTCGGACACATCAGATCCGTGTTCATATGTCCAGTATCGGACATCCAATTCTGGGCGATGAGATTTATGGTCCTGCAAAATGTCCTTATAAACTCCAGGGACAGACTTTGCATGCAAAAATCCTTGGTATCACTCATCCATCTACAGGAGAATATATAGAATTTGACGCACCTTTGCCAGACTATTTTAAAGATTTATTAAATAAATTAAGAAAACAAAACTAAGTATAAGAAATGGTGTAGGAAATAGTGAATTGACATTGTCTTTTTTCATCTTTTTGGTTATAATATAGATAAGATTTCGCATAGACTTGAAAAGGAGTGTGGCTTATTATGAAGACAAATACTATTATAACAATCGGACGTCAGTACGGAAGTGGTGGAAAAGAGATCGGACATTTCGTTGCCGAGGCATTTGGAATTAAATTATACGACAAGGAAATGCTTGCGCGTGCAGCAAAAGAAAGTGGTATCTGTGAGGAATTATTTGAGACTCATGACGAAAAGCCAACGAACAGTTTTCTATATTCTCTTGTGATGGATACATATTCTATGGGATATGCCGGCAACACATACACAGAGATGCCTATCAATCACAAAGTTTTTCTTGCACAGTTTGATGCAATTAAAAAGATTGCAGATGAGGGACATGTGTCCTGGTAGGCCGTTGTGCAGATTATGCACTTGAATCCTATCCAAATGTTGTCAGCATCTTCATTCGTGCAGATATGGAAGATCGTATTCGTCGTGTAGCAACAAGACTTGATCTTACGGATGCGAAAGCAAAAGATCTGATCAATAAGACGGATAAAAAGAGAGCAAGCTATTACAATTATTATACAAACAAGAAGTGGGGCGAGGCAGCCAGCTATGAGCTTTGCTTAAACAGTTCTGAACTCGGAGTACAAGGTACAGCGAAAGCAATTGAACAGTATATTCTTTTAAAAGAAAGTATTGAAAAAGAAGCCAGAAATATTGTTTAATCTTATTTATTAAAATGTATAGTGCAAAGGATACAGAAGAGCAGTAGTGCATTCTTTCTGTATCCTTTTTATCTATTCTTATTCTTTTTGCTTCCTATACTTCACGAAGCTTTACAGCACCTGCCGCCTGACGCGTCGGTCTTCATCGATCGCTGCATAATGTTTCTTTGTTGTATTGACATCTTTATGCCCCCCCAGAACATCTGCGACAAGATAAATGTCTCCGGTTTCTTTATAAAGTGCTGTTCCGTAAGTGCTGCGCAGTTTATGTGGAGTTATCTTCTTATTCGGAGTGACCTCCCTAGCGTACTTCTTTACCATATTTTCAACTGCCTGAACGCCCATACGTTTTCGCTGGGTAGACAAGAACAGTGCGTTTTCATGACCGGAGAGTGGTACAGTTTGCTTTCTGGTCGTGTAAAGATACGTCTTTAATGCATTCTCAACCTCTTCACCGAAATACACAACCATCTGATTCCCACCTTTTCGTGTTACAGTAATTCCGTTATTCTTAAAATCAATATCCTGGAGATCCAGTCCAACACATTCTGATACACGGATTCCTGTTCCAAGCAGAAGCGTCAGAATTGCCAGATCTCGATTTTTTGTCTTTTCAAAATATGCTTTCCGCTGACCTGTAAGATTATCCCCACCATGATCAACATAATCCAGGAGCATTGCGATTTCATCCGTATCAAGCCGTATAATCGCTTTCTCATGCAGCTTAGGCATCTCTACAAGCAACGTAGGGTTCTTGCTGATAATTTGCCGTTTAAAATAATATCCATAAAAGCTACGAAGCGCAGACATCTTTCTTGCAAGTCCCTTTTCTGTGTTCGTGATACATTTTTCTTCGTCATTCTTATAGACCTTCAGATATTCCTGGTATTCCTCAATATCTACTGGCTCCAGGCGTTCCAGATCATGTACCTCAAATTGTTCGATCGTATAATTTTTATAAACCGGATTATTCTCCATAAGGAAATGAAAGAAAACACGGATATCATAGGCATAAGAAATCCTGGTCCGCGCAGATGTCGTTGGTTCCACCGCACGAAAATAATCCTTTGCAAATGGAGGCAATGTCTTCAGAATTTCTCTAAGACGTAATGTGTTATCTATATATGTCTGTTCATGATATGTTTTTCTGTTAGAAGTTTCTGCCATATTAAAAGCTCCTTTATAGATTCAAATTTACTGAAAACCCCCCATATTTCTTATATATTTTAACATAAGTACTGTTTTTCGTCTATATCTTTTGGAAAAATCGGTATTTGTCGTATAGATTGATTTCTGTTAATAAAATCCGAAGAGACTATCTGCTGCTATTTAAAGCGCTATTTCTGGAAAGCAGATAGCAATCTTCTTCGGATTCAGGGAGTGTATATATCAATACATAGGGTGTATATTGATACCATTTATAATTTTTCGTATGCGATCATCAGGTATTGACCTGCATGAATCGTATCTGAATCAAGATGATTCATCACCTTAAGTGCTTCTACATATTCGCTTACGGAGCCGTATCTGTCTGTAATTGTTTCTTCTGCAATGCTCCAAAGGCTGTCACCTGGTTCAATTAATCTACTTGTGTAACAGATCTCAATAGCATCTGAGGTTCTCTGTTGATCTATTTCCTTTGCCGAAACTCGGAACATTCCAAAGTACATACAGCTGCAGAGAATAAAAAGAATACTGCATATTACCAAACCAGAATGACGAATAACACCATGTTTCTTCTTTGAATTTACTGAATGATTTCCTGAATACTTTTTCATAATCCTTTTCCTCTCTTTTCGCTTACTGTATACCTATCTTCTGTTATTGCTATACATCGAACATCTGTTCTTTTATATTTTCATTATATCGTTCGAACAAATGTTTGTCAAGTATTTCACTTCATAAAACCGAACATATTTTCGCAACAAATGTTTGCTTTCTAAAAAATGCTGTGTTATTATGTTCTTATGATTATAGTAGATTCGGAGGGAACAATATGTCAGAAGGGAATATTACTCCTAAGCAGAAAGAGATTTTAGAATATATAAAAGACCAGATTTTAACAAGAGGCTTTCCGCCGGCAGTTCGTGAGATCTGTGAGGCTGTGAATTTAAAGTCTACCTCTTCCGTTCATTCGCATCTGGAGACGCTGGAAAAAAATGGTTACATAAGAAGAGACCCTACCAAGCCTCGTGCAATTGAGATTCTGGATGATAATTTCAACCTGACAAGAAGAGAGATGGTGAATATTCCGATCATAGGCCGTGTCGCTGCCGGCGAACCGCTTCTTGCAGAACAGAATATTGAAGATTATTTTCCTATTCCTGTAGAATATATGCCAAACAAGCAGACATTTATGCTCCAGGTACAAGGTGAAAGTATGATCAATGCAGGAATTCTGAGTGGGGGGGATTATGTTATTGTTGAGCAGACTCCATCTGCTGAAAATGGGGGGGAACAGGTAGTTGCACTGATTGAAGATGGCGCTACAGTCAAGACTTTCTATCGTGAAGAAGGTATTATCCGCCTGCAGCCGGAAAATGATGCATATGATCCGATCATTCTTACAGATGTCACTATCCTGGGTAAGGTAATCGGTGTTATCCGTATGTATTAAATCTCATTACTGGATATAGGATTTTTAATTAGAACTCAAAGTATAAAAAACTGGCAGAATGTAGTACTCCACTACTCTTCTGCCAGTTTTTTATAACTCTCACTATTTATGCTTCAAGATCTTCAACAGACACATGATGTCCATCTTTCCAGATTCTCTCCAAATTGTAGAACTGTCTGTTCTCACGATCAAAGACGTGTACAATAATATCACCAAAATCAAGTAACACCCATCTTCCGGATGCATTTCCTTCTCTCTGTACCAGAGAATATCCTGCTTTATGCAATTCTTCCTCCACATTGTCCACAAGGGCATTCACCTGACTGTCACTGTTTCCATTTACGATCAGGAAATAATCTGCAAGTACAGACACGCCTGAGATATCGATGATCTGGATATCTTCTCCTTTTTTATCACTGAGGCTGTATATGCCAGCTTTGCCATTTCTTTTGACTGATTCATCTTTTATTATTCTCCTTTGTCGCTATAATATTGATAAGTTTCAATGCTCATCGGATCTACCGGCTTACCATTCTTACGCAGATAATTAACCGTATTCCCTGCACAAAGACAGATTGCATGGTCAATATCGACAAACACAGTTTCACGGATCTCCTGAAGACCAGGAATTATCTTTCTGTTCGGTTCAATATAATCAGCAATATAAATAATCTTCTCAAGCATTGTCATCTCCGGTCGTCCTGTTGTATGCCATGTAATTGCACTTAAAACGCCTTTATTGGTCACACCATACTCTTTCTCCGCGAAATATGCTCCCAGTTTCGCATGGACCAATGCCGGCATCTCAAGTTCTGATTGTGTAAGCGGAATACCGTGTTTTTGACATCTCTCAACCTGTTCCTGCGCAGAACCATACTTTCCACAATCATGCAGAAGTCCTGCCATCATAGCATCATCGATATCTTCATGATAACGCATTGCAAGAGATGCTGCTGTATACATAACTCCAATTGTATGTTCAAAACGATCTTTTTTCAGCTTTTTTTCCAGTTGTTTTCTAATGTCAATGAAAGCTTCTTTCATAATCGTGTTCTATCTCCTCTCTGGTTACTGTTCACTCCCGTGTCAATCACTTCGCTGATTGACACGGAGGATGCATGTTTTGGCTTGAATGCATCTCTCATTTTGACAAGTGCAGATAAAATATGCTTTAAATATATAGATTCTTTTCTTTAATATAATCCGCGACAACATCAGGCACCATATAACGCACGCTGAGTCCCTTTGCTGCCCTTTCTCTTATTGTAGTAGAGGAAATCTCTACCAACGGTGCGCGAAGCAGTTCTATATGTGCTCCGTATGCTTCCGTGAGATATCGTATCTGTCCCTTCATTGCTGAAGCATCTTTGTCGTCACGCATTGCTGCAAGAATCGTACAGGTCGTAAAAATTTCTCTGAAATCTTTCCACTCTTCAAAAGCAAACAGAGAATCCGCTCCGAGAATAAAATAAAATTCATCGTTTGGGTAGATCTCGTTAAAATGCCTCATTGTATGATACGTATAAGAGTGCTTCTTCGTATCCGCTTCTGAAAGATTCAATGAGAAATTCGGATTACTTTTTATTGCAAGACGAACCATCTCGATCCTGTGATGCATTGCTTCTTCTGTATCGAGTGTCTCTTTGTGTGGAGGATTTCCATTCGGTAAAAACCAAATCTCATCAAGTCCAAAATCTTCATAAGCAAACTCACCAAGAAGAAGATGACCGATATGAATCGGCTCAAATGTACCACCCATAATACCAATCTTCATTGTCTATACCCGTTCCTTTTCTACTATGGAAAACACGCTCTGCGAGTTTCCTATATTCAAATTCAGCTTCCGAATCATATAATAACTCAGAAGCTGAAAAATAATTATTTTGGAAGCTGAATTTTCTTTTTATCGTCTTTTCCTTCTTTGTAAAGAACGATTTTCTTTCCGATTACCTGAACAACCTGAGACTGTGTTCTCTCTGCAAGTGTCTCTGCGATTTCTCTCGGATCATCCATGCAGTTCTTTAAAACACTGATCTTGATCAGCTCACGTGCTTCCAGTGCCTCGGCAATTGCTCCGTAAGCCCCCCGGATTCATGCTTGCCTTTCCAACCTGGAAAATCGGATCCATTGTCATCGCAAGTCCTTTTAAATAAGCTCTCTGTTTTGTAGTCATAATATTCTCCTTATTTATAATAATCAAACTGAAGTCCGTACATTCTAACTGTGTCACCTTCCTGGATGCCAGCTCTCTCAAGATCTGCAAGAATACCTGAATCTTTCAGGAACTTCTGGAAGAATGCAAATCCCTTCTCTGAATCAAGATTCGTATATCCAAGCATTTTCTCAATCTTCGGACCTTCAACTACATACATTCCATCTGCCTGTTCTACCGTATAAGGAAGATCTTCATAGATCAGTTCATCATCCGGGAAGTATTCCTGCTCGAATACTACCGGTTTCTGATCCAGCTTCTGAAGCTCGTTACTTACATAGTAGAGAAGATCAGAGATTCCTTTTCCTGTAGCTCCGGAGATAGGAAATACTTTGATTCCCTTTGGCTCAAACTCATCTTTCAAGCGCTGAACCGGATCATCTTCCGGATCATAGATCAAATCCGTCTTGTTCGCTGCGATTACCTGCGGACGTTCCGCAATTTCTGGATTGTAAGCAGCAAGCTCTGCATTGATCTTATGAATATCATCAACCGGATCACGTCCTTCTGTTCCGGCTGCATCAACAACATGGATCATTAACTTTGTTCTCTCGATATGGCGAAGGAACTCATGTCCAAGACCAACACCTTCGGATGCACCCTCGATTAGTCCCGGGATATCAGCCATAACGAATCCCTTTGCTCCATCCAGATCGACAACACCAAGGTTCGGATTCAATGTTGTGAAATGATAGTTCGCAATTTTCGGTTCCGCATTTGTAACACGGGAAAGCAATGTAGATTTACCAACGTTCGGGAAACCGATCAGACCAACATCTGCAATCACCTTCAATTCCAGATTCACTTCCAGCTCTCTTGCCGGCTGTCCCGGCTGTGCATACTTCGGAACCTGCATGGTAGAAGTAGCAAAATGCTGATTTCCAAGTCCGCCTCTTCCGCCTTTTAAGACAACCTGACGTCTGTTCTCTCCGGACATATCAGCGATAACTTTTCCTGTAACAGATTCTTTAATTACTGTACCCTCCGGCACACGAAGAACAAGGTCTTTTCCGTCCTTACCGTGACAGCGGCGCTTTCCGCCCTGTTCCCCATCTTCGGCAGCAAATTTTCTCTTATGTCTGTAGTCAACAAGAGTATTCAGCCTTCATCTACTTCGAAGATCAGGTCTCCGCCGTGTCCACCGTCTCCACCGTCCGGTCCGCCGTTTGGTACATACAGTTCTCTGCGGAAGCTGCAGTGACCGTCTCCGCCTTTACCGGAACGGATCAATATCTTAGCTCTGTCTGCAAACATATTATTCTCCTCTTAATTTGTATCAACAACTGTTTCTGTATCTTTATTCACATCATATATGCGTAAATTTCTTTATCATCTGACAATAAAAGATTTCTTTGAAAGAAAAAGCCTCAGACCTTAAAAAACGTCTGAGGCTTCCTTTTGCCATGTATGCGAGTGAAAAGATTCCGTCGGAACTTTCCAGCCAAAACTGATTACTCAGCTACTGGATAGATAGAAACCTGTTTCTTATCTCTTCCTTTTCTTTCAAATCTTACTACACCGTCTACAAGTGCAAACAGAGTGTCATCTCCACCGCGTCCTACGTTAAGTCCTGGATGGATCTTTGTTCCACGCTGTCTGTAAAGAATGTTACCAGCTTTTACAAACTGTCCGTCTGCTCTTTTAGCGCCCAGTCTCTTTGCCTCGGAGTCACGACCGTTCTTTGTAGAACCAACTCCTTTTTTATGAGCGAAAAACTGAAGATTCATTTTCATCATGGTAATTACACCTCCTTGAAAATTATGTCGATATATTTCTCGTAGTCATTGCTGTCTTCTATCTCTTCCAGACCAAGAATCATGGAATCCAGCAATAATGTGGCATCATGTGATGGTGTTCCGTCAAAACGGAACTCAATACTTCCGGTATCTTCATCCGAAACGCAGCTTGTCTCATCATCTGTAAAACGCTCAATTGAATTCAGCGCATTGATCACGAGAGCGGATACTCCGGCACAGACAATGTCTTCACCGGCCTCTGCATATCCCGCATGACCTTCCATATCAAACCCAACATATTCCTGCCGTTCGGTCTTATAAATGGTTACCTTAATCATCAGAAACAGATTAAGCGTTGATCTTTTCGATCTTTACTTCTGTGTACTGCTGTCTGTGACCGTTTTTCTTATGGTATCCAGATTTTCTCTTATACTTGTAAACGATAACTTTCTTAGCTTTACCGTCACCGATTACAGAAGCTGTAACTGTTGCACCTTCAACTGTTGGGTTACCAACAACCATCTTGTCGTTGTTAACTGCAAGTACCTGGTCAAATGTATAAGTCTCACCAGCTTCTACCCCCCCAAGTTTCTCTACTCTAATGATATCGCCTTCAGCTACTTTGTACTGTTTACCACCTGTTGCTATAATCGCGTACATATGGCACCTCCTATTATCATTACTCGCCAACTATGGTGTCTGAAATCAGAACTTAAATACCTCGTTGTGCGGCATACTCATATATATTAACTTGCAAATTTAGATTTGTCAATAGGGTTCATCTAATTTTTTTATTTTTTCATAACAGTATTCAATAATACTTTTTCTTGTTATGATTCCAATGAATTTCTTCTGGTCATCCACAACCGGAACAAAATTCTGATTCATCGCTTTCTGAAGAAGATCCTCCATGTCAGCATCTGCCGATACAGCCTCATAATCTGCTTTTCGTGGGAAGTCCTGGATAAAAATTGTCTCTGCCTCTTTCAGGTTCAGATTCGTATACTTCTTGATTCCCCCCCAGAGGATATCTCCTTCTGTCATTGTTCCGACATATTCCCCCCCTGCCTTATTCAGCATTGGAATAGATGCATATTTATGAAATTCCATTGTTTCCAAAACCTGACGTAATGTGCTGTAATCATAAATAAAAGCAACCTCACTCTTCGGTTTCAGAAAAAATAAGATATTCATCTCTTTTCAGCCTTTCTTGGTTTTAAATCTGTGTCAGTACGAAAATCTCATACAATGCTTTGATCGCATTTTTAAAATCATCATGACGTACACCAACGATGATATTAAGCTCACTGGATCCCTGGTCGATCATCTTGACATTAATGTGTGCGTGAGCAAGTGCAGAGAAGATTCTTCCTGCTGTTCCTCTTGTAGACTTCATTCCACGACCTACGATCGCGATCAGTGCAAGATCAGACTCAAGCTCAATGTGATCCGGATCTACCGCTTTGTGAATTCCTGCAAGAATCTGCTGTTCTTTCTCTTCAAACTTATCTTTGTGGACAAAGATTGTCATTGTATCGATTCCAGATGGCATGTGCTCAATAGAAACACCATTGTCTTCAAATACCTGAAGTACTTTACGACAGAAACCAACTTCGGAGTTCATCATCGCTTTTTCAATTGTGATCGCAGCAAATCCGTCTGTTCCGGCAATACCTGTAATAGTATATTTCGGCTGACAACATGTTGCTTCTACGATAAGTGTTCCTTTGTCTGCCGGTGCATTTGTATTACGGATATTGATCGGGATTCCTGCTCTTCTTACCGGGAAGATCGCATCTTCATGAAGGACACTTGCGCCCATGTAAGAAAGCTCACGAAGCTCTTTATATGTAATTGTCTCAATTGATTTTGATCCTTTTACGATTCTTGGATCTGCAATCAGGAATCCTGATACATCCGTCCAGTTCTCATAAAGATCTGCATTGACTGCACGAGCTACAAGAGAACCTGTGATATCAGAACCACCTCTTGAAAATGTAACTACACGTCCTTCCTCTGTTGCTCCGTAGAATCCCGGGATAACAGCATTCTTAGCCTTTTCAAGTCGTGCAGACATAATTTCATTTGTGATCTCGGACTGGAAATCTCCATTCTCATCAAAACGAACAACCTCTGCTGCATCAATAAATTCAAATCCAAGATATGCAGCCATAATCTTACCATTCAGGAATTCTCCTCTGGATGCTGCATAATTGCTTCCTGCTTTTTCAGAAAAGTTCTTGCGGATCACTTCAAAATCCTCATCCAGGGAGAACTTTAAACCAAGTCCATCAATAATTTCCTGATATCTATCTTTAATTGCTGCAAGCTTCTCTGTGAAATCTTCACCATTCTCAGCAGCCGCATAGCAGCCATAGAGCATATCTGTTACCTTTGTATCAGCTGAAAAACGCTTTCCCGGAGCAGATGGTACAACATATCTTCTTGATTCTTCTGCACGGATAATATTTCCAACTTTTTTAAACTGTTCTGCGCTCGCAAGAGAACTTCCGCCGAACTTTACTACTTTCTTCATTCTTGCTATTCCTCCAATGTAATTCTGCGTTGCTGTTTCAAGTTTCCCGTGAACAGTAACAATACTGCTTTCTGCATTATCGGTTCATTATTATACAGTGTTCCACAGTTCTTGTAAACTTTTAAATAAGAAAACTTATAGGAATTTCTTATAAGCATTAATAATAATCAATTAAAACGTGATCTCTCCATATTCCGCCCGTGCAGCCTTTTTCAGATCATCCGGTTTCAATTTGATCTGCATTCCAATCTTCCCGCCACTTACATAAATGTATTCCTGATGCTGTGCACTGGAATCGATCACAGTCGGAAATTGCTTCTTCATTCCGATTGCCGTACAGCCACCACGCACATAACCGGTCACCGCAGTAATATCCTTCACATGGAGCATTTCTACTGATTTTTCCCCAACTGACTTCGCAGCCTTTTTCAGATCAAGCTCCGCCGCAATCGGAATAACAAACACATAATGCCCGCCTGTTTTTCCAACCGTCACAAGCGTCTTATATACCTGTTCGTGCGGAAGACCGATTTTATCTGCTGTTGTGATTCCATCGACAAATTCATCACATTCATAGGTTTCATATTCATATGGGATCTTGTTCCTGTCCAAGATTCTCATTGCATTTGTTTTCAGTTCTTTCTTACTCATTATATTAGCATCTCCTCTGTTGTCTCTGCCTGCAAATGCATCTGCTATTCTATCTCTCTTACTGCTTCATGCAGCGGCTTACGCACTTTCTTTCTCGTCACCTCAGCAAGTCCAAGTGCCGTAATATCAACTAATGTTGTCTGGATCGGATCTTTCGCAAGAAAATATCGGAATTCTTTTAATAAAGTTTCCTCATTCTTTTCCTCGTCCTGATTTATAAAATCAATCAGAATGATTCCAGACAGATTACGAAGACGTATCTGTCTGGCTGTTTCCTTCGCTGCCTCCAGATTCATCTTCAATGTAGACTCATCATCACCCTTTTTACGGACGTTTTTCCCGGAATTTACGTCTATCACGGTAAGCGCCTCTGTTAGCTGGATCACCAGATATCCTCCATGTTTCAGCCAGACTCTTTCTGCTAAGGCATGTTCAACCGCTGTTTCTGTACTATAAATCTTTCCAAGTGGATAACCACTGTCATCATGGAAATGAACCAGTTCCAGATTCTCCGGCATTTCTTTCTTGAAATAGCCGCAAATCTTTTCATATATTTCTGCATCATTCACAAGAATTTCTTCCATGCCATCCATATAGACATTTTTCAGATCTGTAATATAGGACGGTGGAGCAGATTTCAGGCATGAGAAACACACTCTGGAAGCAGCATATTTTAAAAGATGTTCATATTCCGCTTTCAGCTGTTCAATCTCTGTAAGGACATCTTCGAATGCAGCATCTTTTGCATTTGTTCTGATAATAAGACCATACTGGTCATTCTGATATTCCTGAAGGCGCTCCTTATAGGCTTCCCTGTCTTTTTTTGAAATTTTAGAAGATACACCTATTCTTGTATTACCATGCGTCAAAACGGCATATCTGCCTGTCAGACTGATATTACCGGTCACTGTCGGAACCTTTGTCTTTACAGCTTCCCTGCTGATCTGAACTACCAGTCATCACCGATGCAAAGTGGCTTCTTCCCAATCTTATGCGTAAAAAATGCATTCTGTGCATCTCTTAAATCAAAATAACAATTAACGCCAGGTTCGATCTCAAGAAAAGCTGCCCCTATATTCTGTACGATATTCTGCACTTTGGCGACATATATATCGCCAATCTGATGCACCTTTTCCTGTTCGTCGGACTTTGCACAGTGAATCTCAGCAATCTGATCCTCTTCCAGAAAAAAGGTCCACACATGATTTTCTTTTTTCTCTATCAAAACTTTTCGTTTCATCTGTTTCTTCTCATTCCTCATCGCCTGTCATATCAACACCCATTGCCTCTAATGGAATCAGGGATCCATCTTCACTGCGATCTGTATACATTTCCAGTCTGTGATGCTGGAATTTCACGCTGTCCGGTTCAATTCCAAGGAACTGACAAAATGCTTCCATTACAAGATCCGGTTTCAGATTCTCTACACTTCCTGCTGCCACTTTCAGGTAAACAGAATCGCCTCGTAGTTCCCATGCATAGATCAATGGTTTAATGTCAACTTCCTTCTCGCTTCGTTTTGTCTGCTTTACGATCCTGATCTCCAACTGTTCCATAAATTCTGAAAATTGTTCTTTCCAGCCCTCCGGAAATGCTCCCTTTCTCACAGATGTCAGATAATCTGCTCCTGCAAGGATTGTCATTCCGGTCATCTTCTTCTCCTCAGCAATTCTACGGATGCTTACGATCTCGATCCCCTCGATCTGACAGGCTTCGTTCATCCTTCTGACTGCATCTGCACTGTTGACTGCTTCTGTTAATTCAATATCAAAATATTCTCCGTCACTTGTCAGTCCGATTCCAAGCGGGTTAGCAAATGACATGATCATATGCGGACTATATCCTCCTGAAAATGCAATCGGAATATCCGCGCGACGCATCACTTTCTGGAAGAAACGCATCACATCAAGATGTCCGATGAATCGGAGAGAACCATATTTTCTAAATTTAATTCTTGCCTTCATAACAGACACCTCCTCCAAATTTCGCTGCGCCACATCCGGAACACTGCATACGGCAGTTCGGAGTTACTTTTTCTTCCATCGCACGATCCCATTCTCTGCGCAGAAACTTTCTTGTCACACCGATATCGATGAAATCCCATGGGAACAATTCATCTTCTCCACGCTCACGCAGATTGTAAAAATCAATATCAACACCCGTGTTCTCAAATGCCTGCATCCAAAGTTCATTGTGGAAACTCTCTGTCCAGGAATCGAACAAACATCCCAAACGATATGCCTCCTCGATCGCCTTGCTGATCTTACGGTCACCTCTGGCCATAATACCTTCCAGAACCGTAACTTCCGCATCATGCCAGTTATATTTCAGACTCTTACGGTTTAACTGTTCTTTAAATTCATCATTCACTAGATGTGCACGTCTCATATATTCTTCCGCCTTGCACATCGGAGCCCACTGGAACGGTGTGAACGGCTTCGGTACAAAGAAAGAAGAACTTGCCGTGATCTGACATTTTCCATGTCTCTGATCTTTTGGAATCTCATAATATCTGCGGGCAACCTTTTCTGCCAGATGCGCGATTTCCTTCATATCTTCCTCAGTCTCAGTCGGAAGTCCAAGCATAAAGTAAAGTTTTACCTTCGTCCAGCCACCTTCGAAAGCCTCGCCTGCTCCGTTTAAGATCACTTCTTCTGTCAGACCTTTATTGATCACGTCACGCATTCTCTGTGATCCGGCCTCCGGTGCAAATGTCAGACTGCTCTTGCGGATATCCTGAACCTTACTCATTACATCAAGAGAGAAGGCATCGATTCGAAGAGACGGAAGAGAAATATTAATTCCCTTATTCTTAAACTCATCGATCAGATATGTTACCAATTCTTTTAATTCAGAATAATCACTGGAACTTAATGAACTAAGAGAAATCTCTTCATGACCGGTATTCTGCAGCATATCATGCGCATACTGTTTCAATCGCTCAACATTTCTTTCTCTGACCGGACGGTAAAGCATTCCTGCCTGGCAGAAACGACAACCACGGATACATCCTCTCTGGATCTCAAGAACAACTCTGTCCTGTGTTACTTTGATAAAAGGAACAACCGGTTTCATCGGATACGGTGCATCTGTTACATCCATAACGATCTGCTTCTTAACTACAGCTGGTGCATATTCATTATTCGGTGTAAATGATTTCAAAGTGCCGTCTTCATTATATTCTGCATCATAAAAAATCGGAATATACAGACCCTCGATCTGCGCTGCACGTTCTAAGAACTCCCGGCGGCTCTTTCCTGAACCTTTCCATTCCTTATAAGCGTCAAGCAGCTCATCATAAGCTGTTTCTCCTTCTCCGATATAAAAGATATCAAAGAACTCTGCAATCGGCTCCGGATTGTATGTGCACGGACCACCACCAATCACAAATGGATCGTCTAAAGTTCTGTCCTTTGCATGCAGTGGTATCTGACTCAGATCAAGGATCTGCAGAATGTTCGTATAACACATCTCAAACTGAATTGTGATTCCGAGGAAATCAAAATCCTTGATCGGATCCTGGGACTCCAGTGCAAAAAGCGGAATCTGCTGTTCTCTCATCACTTTATCCAGATCATGCCATGGAGAGTAAACTCTCTCACACCACACATCCTCTCTGTGGTTGAACATATCGTAAAGAATCTGAATCCCCAAATGAGACATACCGATCTCATAGACATCCGGGAAACACATCGCAAAGCGCACATCGATGTCTTCCACGTTCTTCATTACCGCATTCACCTCTCCGCCGATATAACGGGCAGGTTTTTCAATTTCTAATAAAATATCATCATCTAATGCTAGTTTTCTCATGGATTTCTCCTTGTATTTTGTACTTATGCATTTATATTACAAAATTGTAAATGCTACTTTTAACATCATATCTTTTGACGATAAAAAAAGCAACCTATTTTCTCTTTTTATGTAATTGTTAACTTGCTAAGCTTGTTACAGTCATATCTTTCAGACATGTACTCCGGTAGTCACTCGGTGATATTTTATATCTTTCTTTAAATACTCGGTTAAATGTTCTCTGACTTTCAAATCCACTATCCAGACAAATTTTTGTAATAGAATCACTCGTATTTTCCAAACGCTGGCATGCATAGTTCAGCCTTACATCGTTAAGATATTGATTAAAGTTTCTATGGAATGTTTTGGAAAAGAGTCTGGATAAAACATATTTGCTCACCCCCCCCAGATCTTTTGCCATCTCTTCCAGCGAAAATTTCTTCTTAAAATTTGCTGATATATAGGAAACTGTCTGGTAAATAAGATCGTTGCTCCCCCCACATTACTCTTTTCTACCAAATTTAATTTTCCTATGCAGCGTGCCAACACAATTTGAAGATATGCCTGTGCAACAGTAATATCCGACTGTTCTGTCTCTAAAATTGCATTTATAACCCGATATACCTCCGATTCAACCTTTTCCGCTTTGATGATTGGGTATTCAGGAGCCATGGATTGCATGTTATCTGCAAATTTGGCTATCGTAAATGGCGATGCAATCAGATAAGTCGCTTTATTTACACCGGGTGTCAGTACCTGATAGTGATGAATAACATCTGGAAATACAAAGCCTATATCTCCTTTTTCCATATGGTATAGTTCCTGTCCGACACCAAGTTCTAATGCTCCACTTGTTACACAAACGATCTCCAGTGCATTATGAAGATGTGGTTCAATATGTTTTGACTTCCTATTTATTGCTATGATCTCCTCTTTTGTGTCAACATATTTTAATTGCATGAAATACTCCCCTTTGCAACGTTTGTCTATATATAGAAAAAAGCACTGTCTCATCGAGCAATGACTAGACAACGCTTTCTCCTGTCAATTCTAATTTATGTCTGATGCATCTGTTACTTCATCTGTAACAATTCCTTTTTCTGCTTTCAGTTTTTTATTTGCATCTTCTACATTCATTTTTGAAAGTACAAACATAATCAATACATCAAAGATTAACGGAAGCCAAAGATACATAAACTGCATCATATCGAGTGCAGACTGCGGCTGAGTTGCATTTGTTCCGATATATCCACTGAACTCAAGCAGCCATCCAACAACAGCGGTTCCAATACCTCCACCGATTTTTACGCCAAGAGAAGTACAAGAGTACATCGTTCCGTCAATTCTCTTTCCCTGTGTAAGATAAGTGTACTCAGAGCAGGATGCGATAACTGCATTCATATCTCCCTGCCATGGTCCCTGACCTAAGGCTGCAAGAGCTGTAAATGCCATCATCAGCGGAACACTGCCCATATATCCTGCAACAACAACAAGTGCTCTACCGATGACTGCTAAGACATAACCTCTTAAGTTCAGTTTGTACATACCTTTCCACTTACCAACTAATGTCGGTGTGAAAATCAGGGCAATGATCAGTGGAATATTTACTGCCCATGCAAATTGTCCAAACAAATTCTTATTTTTCAGTACCCATGTCATGTAATAAATGCCAGCTCCAATCATGGCACCATATAACTGCTGTAAAATATATGTTCCACAAATCATCATGTAATATTTGTTTTTAACAAGAAGCTTGAATGCCTGTACCATTCCGTACTTTTCATTATCATCCTTTACTTCTCCTTCGTTAAGTTCTTCCTCAGGAAGTTCCTTAACAGAAAGTGCTGAAATCGTATTTACGGCAAGACCAATGATTGCATAGATAATAGCAACCGTTCTCCATGCTGCAGCATCTCCACCACATTTATCTACAAATCCAACTGTAATTGCCTGAATCAGAAGACTTGTTGAAAACGCAAAAATAAAACGGTAAGATCCCATCTGCACACGCTCTTTGCTGTTCTTTGTAATCAGTGACGTAAGTGCTGAATAAGCAATATTGTTTGCTGTATAAAACACACCATTTAACAGTGTGTAAGAGATAAAGAACCATGCATATTTAGCCGTTGTTCCCAAGCTGACTGGTACTGCAAAACAGCAGATCAGCGTAATGGCACAACCAATATATCCATATAGCATCCAGGGTTTCGCTTTTCCCATTTTACTGTGTGTTTTGTCAATCATTGATCCAAAAAATATATCCGTAAAACCATCAAATAGTTTTGATACGGCAATCAGGTACCTACGACACCTGCAGCAAGTCCTACTGAGTCCGTCAGATAGACCATCATAAAAGATGTCAGAAACGCATAGACTACATTACCTGCAATATCACCTAATCCGTATCCAATTTTGTTATACCATTTCAAATACTTTTTTTCTTCCATCGAATTTCTTTGCTCCTCATCTTCATCGCACTTAGAATCTCAATATGGCTAACCGTATGATATCTAATTCTGTTTTTTTCTCTGATTTTGTCTGATTGCTCTGTATGTCCGGACTTTACATTACAATCAGACTCTCTTTCCTTGTTTACAGGTTACATGAAACTTTATTATCCCTTTACATACGGTATCAGTGTAAACTGAAACCGGAATAATACATCATCAAATCGGTACTGCTCCAATACAACTGGACCACAACTGTTAGAGCCAATGCCATTTAGTGCATAGTCAACACAAAATACTACACTATCTGATTCTGTCAGTTCATAATTATGCGTTTTCTCCTCAAGTTCTTCTTGCGTATAATAAGAAGCATTGAATGAGAAGGCATTTTCCGCAGAGACCACAATTCCATATCGGCTGTTGTTAAGCTCTACATATTCACAATCATAATGGCTTCCATTTTCCTGTGGGCGAATATAATCCTCATGCAAATCATCTACATTTGCCTGATACAAACCGTGGCTCGCAGCCTGATGTTTGTCACAATAGCTTTCCTGTGGTCCCATTCCAAAGTATCGTGCAGCTGAAAGTTTTTTATCCAGGAACATCCTCACACCAAATCTCGGAAGATCCGGGAATTCATCGTCTTTTGTTACTGCAATATCTGCATCAATCTTTCCAGCAGCTTCTATTTTCCATGTAATCGTCACATCAAGTATCTTCTGTACTGTCTCTGCCACAACGGAAGCATGGCTTATAATCTTCACACCATGTTTTCCCTGCGCAACCTCTGTCGTATAGGCTCTTGTGTAAGCCTTATCATAGTGGGCTTTCTTCCATTCAGACTTGATGTACATATCGTTATCTGTTGGAGCTCTCCAAATATTTAATTCCATCGGATGGTTCAAGTATTCCCGCCCTGCGAATTTCATCTCTGTAAAGAGTGCAGTACGTTTGTCTATGGTATAAGCAAATTCACGCCCCTTGATATGAATCTGCTTATCATTTTCATTTACCTGTAATTCAGAGTCCACTACTGTTTTTGGTATCCATTTCTCTGCAAGTTTACATTTTGTATCCTCTTTACTTACCTCAATTTCATCAAATCCAAGAATATGGTCTTCATCCAACAGTGGCAATTCTTTTTTCAGATGGTAAATAAGTTTTAAATAGCATTTCCCATTCTCTGGAACATTGATCTTCAGGTTTGTTTTTCCTTCCCCGTGTGGTGCCACAGAAAACTCCGGAAGTATGCCTTTGCTGATCACAAGACCATCCTGTGTCAGCTCATAACTAATCTTCACATAATCTTTCAAGTCATCAAAATCCATGTAGTTATGAAGCACCAGTTCTCCGCTTTCTTTGTTATAGGAAATAACTCTTGCCGGGCGATAAACATTCTTGTATTCCAAAAGTCCTGTATGTACCGTTCTGTCCGGATATACTAATCCATCCATACAGAAGTTGCCATCATGAATTTCTTCGCCATGGTCGCCCCCATAAGCATATATAGTCTTTCCATTCTCAGCAGTTCCATGAGCAATCGCATGGTCACACCATTCCCAGACAAAGCCGCCGCACATTTTATCATTATCCTGAATCATCTGGAAGTAATCTTCAAAATCTCCAGGTCCGTTTCCCATGCTGTGACAGTACTCTACCAAAAGGAAGGATTTACTTCCATCTTTATCCAGATATTCCTGAATTTCGGAAAGCGCTGGGTACATCCGGCTGTACACATCCAGATTGCTGTAATCATATGTTTCATCATAATTACGATATCTTGCACTCTCATATTGTGTGATACGGTCTGGATCAAAATTCTTTGTCCATTCCAGTGCTTTTTCAAAGTTGCAGCCATAAGCACTCTCATTTCCCATTGACCACATAACAATACAGAAACGGTTTTTGTCACGTTCCACCATGAGTTTTACTCGATCAACGATTGCCTCTTCCCATACCGGATCATCTGCAATCTTCTCATTCCATCGTTTGAACCGATTGTAATCGGTGTCTTCTTTTCTGTAGATCATAAATGGACCATGAGCTTCAATATCTGCTTCATCTATTACCATGAATCCATACTTGTCACACATTTCATAGAAAAATGGTGCGTTCGGATAGTGGCTGGAACGGATCGCATTAAAATTATGCTGCTTCATTAACGTAAGATCGGTTGTAATCTGTTCCAGATTGATTGTAAATCCAGTAACCGGATCAGAATCATGTCGATTGACACCACGGAATTTAATCTTCTGTCCATTTAAATAAATAACCTGGTCTTTAATCTCTATCTTTCTTAATGCAATGTGATCTACAATTACTTCATTCTCTGTTTCAAGAATCAGTTTATATAGATATGGATTTTCTGTATTCCAAAGTTCCGGACTTGCGATTTCTAATACAGCTGTTCCTTCTTCAGCAATACTTCCTAGTGCTACAACTGCTCCGTTTCTATCTTCAATCGAAATTTTTACATTTAACGGAGAGTAGAATTTCATTTCAATTTCTACTTTCGCAAGCATATCCTCAATTCTTGTTTTAATATGATAATCACTGATTGCCTGTTTTGGGCGTTTCAAAATGTACACATCCCGAAAAATACCACTCATACGGAATTTGTCCTGATCTTCCAAATAGGAACCATCACACCACTTCATGACCAGAACCGCTATGCTGTTCTCTCCGTCCCGAAGGAGGTCGGTGATATCAAACTCACTGGTCATATGAGAAACCTGGCTATACCCTACATAAGAGCCATTGATCCATACATAAAAGCAACTGTCTACTCCTTCAAAATTCAAGAAAGCTTTTGGTGCATTTTCATCTTTGTGATAAACAAAGGTATGTGCATATGTTCCACATGGAATATCCTGTGGTACATACGGTGGATCAAATGGGAACGGATACCTGATGTTTGTATACTGATGTGTGTCATATCCTGCCATCTGCCATACACTCGGAACCTGAATCTTATCAAAATTTTCTGTATCATAATCTTTCTCAAAGAAGGGTTCCTGAACATCATAGATACTGTTAAAATACTGGAACTTCCAAGTTCCGTTCAATAACTGCATTCGGTCTGATTCTTCCCTGTGCTCCACCAAGTTATCCATTCTTTTGGATGCCGGAATAAAATAGGCTCTGGCTGGCATTGTATTTTCATGCAGTACACTTAAATCCTCATAATAACGTGGTACAATCATAAATAACTCTCCTTTAATACATATACATTTTTTTGCACTTTGTTTTTCCACAGCAAACCTTGTCTTTTACTTTTATGTTTACGCTTCTCTGTTTTGCTATATATATATCTTATCCTAATCTGCAAAACATGTCTATGAATTGGATTAGACAAAATATGCACTAAATGATACAATAACAAAAAAAGGAAAAGAGGTGCTACCATATGTATATGAATACCGGTTATTTAAACCACTCCCATATGGATTTCAAAGACAAAAGTCGCCCACTGGTTGTAGGAAGTTGCGGTACTTACCGCCTTTCCAGCCATCCAAAGTTACCAACCTACCGTCCAAGGGGACGCCTGGATTATCAGATTATCTATATCACTGCTGGTTGTGGGCATTTTCATTTTGACAATGTGGATAACGAAACGATTGTCCCCCCCGCCGGTAATATTGTACTGTACAGACCGAAGGAACTTCAGAAATATGAATATTATGGAAAAGATAAGCCAGAAGTATACTGGATTCATTTTACAGGCAACAATGTAAAAAATATCCTACGGCAATATGGATTCCCGGATAAAGAGCGTGTATTTCAGGTCGGAACCTCTATGGAATACGAACAGATTTTCAAGCGTATTATCATCGAGCTTCAGCGTTGCCAAGATAATTATGAGGAAATGCTTGTCCTTCTGCTCCGTCATCTTCTTATCATCTTTCATCGGGAACTGACCAGGGAACATATCTCGAAAAATGAATACCTAGATCACGAGATGGATAACGCAGTTACCTTTTTCAGTGAAAATTATAACCAGAATATTAGCATAGATGATTATGCTGCCTCACGTGGAATGAGTGTCAGCTGGTTTATCCGAAACTTCAAAAAATACACAGGTTCTACACCAATGCAGTTTATTGTGGGAATCCGAATTAACAATGCCCAGATGTTACTTGAAACAACAACCTATTCCATCAATGAAATTTCTAAAATCGTCGGGTATGATAATCAGCTTTATTTCAGCCGGCTTTTCCACAAGCTGAAAGGATATTCTCCAAGAGAGTACCGAAAGATAAGAAACAAGTTCTAAAATCCACAATATCATAAATCCATAACTGGCTGTTAAAAGTTACTCGTAACTGTTCAGTACCTTCACAGTTGCGAGCCTCAAGCGCATTAGAATCAGCTTCGCTGATGGGCGCTTGCTCCTACATAATATACGTTTTCTTACGAAATATGCGGTACCGCATATTTCTGTACTGAATAGTTACGATTGATCTATATTATGATCAGGCAATGCCTGTTGTAATGATTAAATCGGGCTTTCCCCCCCGATGTGGTATGCTTCAACCACCTCCTTTCAAGGCGCAAAAAAGCACCTTAACCTTATTGGCTAAAGTGCTTGTATTTGTTTGCTATTAAATTGTTGTGAGTCAGACAAACTGGAATTTGGAACGTGCTTTATAAATTTTTTCCGATCCCCCCCTCAAGTTCGTTCATGGAATCCTTGTTTTTTTCAAGTTCATCTCTGGCTGTTGCGTAATATGATTTTTTGAAAAGCATATCCCATGAAAGATATTTTGCCATACAGTCAAACTGCTTATCAATCAACTCATACTGGATACTGTCTACGGGAGAACCGCCTACAACAATCGTGCCAACTTTTTTATTTTTTAACTGCAATCCACGGCAGTAGCACTTATCAATGATAAGTTTCAATTGTGCTGACATTCCCCCCCACCAATAAACTGGTGTAGCAAAAAGAATCATATCTGCGGCAGCAATTTTATCAATTGTAGGATTTGTATCATCCTTATCGACGCATCCCTTAGAGCATTGACAGACACCACATCCCTTGCATGGTGCAATGTTGAGTTTGTCAGGTTCAATGATTTCAATTTCATTCTTTTCTGATGCTCCTTTTATAAATGCATTGATTGCTGTCAGCGTGTTTCCTTTTCTGGCACTTCCATTAATGATTACAATTTTCATGCGTGTATCCTCCAACTTCCGATTGTAAAACACATTCTTTTTTACATAGGCACAGTATACCACATTTCCTGTGCCTATGCTATATCATTTAATGCTTCTTCCGATATGACCTCATCCTCTCCACAGAAACCTCCGGATAGAAGTAAGTAAGAATCGTTGCTTTCGGAACTCCTGCAGCCAATGCTTTCTTCACTTCCTCTTTCTGCTCTGCTTCATCCTGCATGGAGAATCTTCTGCTTAATTCCGCATCACCAAGCACCATAAACTGCTCATAGGTAAGAGAATCTATATACACATTCTCGCCCTTATCCTTCAGTTTTTCATAATACTTTTACAAACTCCACTGCGTTTTTTATATCTTCTTCATTTGGATGCCCTTTGGCAATACCACCCACCAGTTTAAATGGACCAAATGTGTCATAGCCCCCTGCATCCGAATTTTCCTATCACTTTAGAACGCTTCTTGTCCAAAATCTGCTCTATGGATTTGTAATTCGCACTTTCACCATAAGTACAGATCAGAAATACCTTTTTATCGTCCGGTAGATTCTTCTCTGTAAATTCCAATATCGACTGATGAAATTTTGAAAAATAGATTCCTGATGCAAACCCAATCATATCATAACTACTCAGATCTGCATCTGATCGTTTTACAGCATCAATCAAATCAACTTGGCACTCTTTTGCTATGTCTTTTACTAATTTTTCTGTATTTCTATGATGTACAGATGCATATACGATTGCTTTTCTCATTTATTTTCCTTTCTGCCTACTCCATCACCACAAATCGTATTGTTTCATAGTTTCTGCATTTCGATATTCATGTTTCTCATAATATCCTATCAACTTTCCCTCATCTCTGAGTGCCACCATATAAACATCCTTATTCTGTTTCTCATTGTGAAAAGTATAAACGATATTATGGCTTTCATCTACTGCAAACCAGTCCACTACCTGCTGTATTTTATCTTTTGATTCCGGATTATGACAATCTAACAGACTTCTTCCAATAAGTTTATCGCCGCCTCGCTTCGCATAGCTGATAACAGCTGCCGGATTCATGTAAATAATCTCATGTTTAAGATTGCATATAACAACGGATGCCCTGTCCTGATCAACAATGCTCTTATAAAAACTGACCATATCTATCTTTTTATATATTTTTTTCTTCTTACTTTTCTCCATTTTATGTTGTCCTTAAAACTTCACTACTTCCGGTTCATGTGTAAATGATGAAAATGTAGCTGTCACATTTTTAAAATAGAATACTTCTGTATTTCCATCATCTGCCGAGTACATATTCTGTAAAGATGGGTAAGCATCAAGCATAGACTGTCTTGCTTCTCTTCTGTCATCTTCTACAAGTTCTCCGGCTACACGAAGCCACTCGCCATTTTTAAATGCACAGATTTCCACCTTTTGGTTTGCGTGAATCTGTTTTGAAACATCCTTCACCTTTCCGGTCTGAATATACAGTTTTCCTTCAAAAACATGCGCTGTTCCAAAAGGTCTAACTCTTGGCTGGTCTCCTTCCACTGTTGCTAAATAATACGTTTCTGCTTCTTTTAAAAAATTTACTACTCGTTCCATGGTATAAGCCTCCTGTTATTAAAATTTATCAATAATAGAATTATACCATTCCATCGCTTCTTATGCACTAATCAACCGTATCATAAAACCCTGTTTCACATCATTCCAGACGTAAACCAGGGGGGGTTTCACTTATATCATTCTATACCATAGACAGTGCATATACTATCTATTCACTTTTACTCCGTCTCATAAAAGACTTTCTTATCCAGAGCTTTATTCTGATGTGCAACGATTGTTGTACATACAGCATCACCTGTGATATTAACAGCTGTTCTTGTCATATCAAGGATACGGTCAATACCCATGATCAGACCGATTGCTTCAACCGGAAGTCCGACAGAGTTAAATACCATTGTCAGTGTAACCAGACCAACACTTGGTACTCCGGCTGTTCCGACAGATGCCAGTGTTGCTGTTCCGATAACTGTAATATAGTCTGCCATGCTCAAATGGATTCCAAACGCCTGTGCTGCGAACACAACTGCAACACCCTGCATGATGGAAGTACCATCCATGTTGATTGTTGCTCCAAGCGGAATCGTAAAGGAAGAAATCTTCTTGGAAACTCCGACTTTCTTAGAAAGTGTTTCAATAGAAAGCGGGATTGTCGCATTTGATGTCGCTGTAGAGAATGCAAATGCCATAACCGGGAAGAATTTCTTGATGAAGCGGATCGGGTTCAGTCCTGTGAAAATCTTTAACAGAATCTGATATACTCCCAGACACTGGATCGCAAGTGCCAAAAGTACTGCGATCATGTATTTTGCCAGCGGAACAAATGCACTGAATCCGATTGTAGCAAAAGTACGGCTGATCAGGCAGAATACACCGATTGGTGCAAGGCTCATGATCATCATTGTCATTTCCATCATAATGTCATTGAACTGGCTGAAGAAGTTCGCAACTGTCTCTGCACGTTCACCCATCTTCGCAAGGATAACACCAATGATCAGCGCAAATACGATAACCTGAAGCATTGTTCCACTTGCCAGGGAATTGATCGGGTTGTCCGGAATGATATTTAGAATTGTATCTGTCAGGGAAGTTGCTTCCATTGTCTCAACTGTGGACGCACTTGTCTTGATTGCACTCATATCAAGTCCGATACCCGGATTGATCAGATTACCAACTGATAAAGCAACTGTTACAGCAAGAGCTGTTGTTGCGAGGTAGAATACCAATGTTCTGACACCTACTGTTCCGAGCTTCTTCGTATCTCCGATTGCCATACTTCCGCACACAAGGGAACAAAATACAAGCGGTACAACAAGCATCTTCATCAGACGGATGAATCCCTGTCCGATCACATAGAGGATTCCTTCTACTATAATATCATTTTTTACCTTGCTGTCTGGAATCAGATAACAAAGTACAATTCCAAAAACAGCACCTAAAAGCAGAGCAATGAAAATCTTGGTCGTCAGACCAATTTTCTTCTCTTTCTTTTCATCTTTCACATTCTTATTTTTCATTCTAATTCTCCGTTCTTTCTTTCATATACTCTTCTAATGACTCTTTCCAATCCGGCATATCATACATATCAATAATACGGAGAATGAAGTTGTCCAATACCGCATACGGTGGTCTGACAGAAGAAAGGTCTGACTGTTCTGTCGGAACTGCCTTTAATTCAACGTTTTTCCCTGACAATCTCAAGATCTCCTGAGCAAATTCGTAACGATTGCAGACTCCACTGCAAGTTACATGATAAGTACCATATTCATTCGTACTGATCAGATACAGGATCATTCTTGCGAGATCTTTGGCACTTGTCGGGGGAACCAAACTGATCTCCTGCTACAGAAAGTGTTTTTCCCTGTTCTGCCACTTCGAGCACACGGTTAACAAAGTTATTTCCACCTTTTCCGTAAACCCAGTTACTGCGGATAATGAAATGCTTGTGTGTGAATTCTTTCACATAATTCTCACCAGCTCTTTTGGATGCTCCATAAACAGTCAGTGGATTCGTATCATCAAATTCTGTATACGGTTTCTTGCTCTGTCCGTCAAATACATCATCTGTTGAAAGCTGGACGATCTTTGCGCCATTCTTTCTTGCGACGATACTTAAGTTTCTTGCTCCAAGTGCATTTACCCGGTAAGCATGTTCCGGTTCTTTTTCGCACAGATCGGTGTCTGTAACACCGCAGCAGTTGATAATCACATCCGGACGGTTTACAATACCGAAGTTAAGAACTTCCTCTGTGTTTGTAATATCCAGATCATCCAGATCCGTATTCAGCACTTCGATCTCTAATGGATCCAGAATGTCGTTCAACGCTCGGCCGATCTGGCCGTTTGAGCCGGCTATCCATACTTTAATCATCTCTCATTTCCTCCTTCTCATGCAATGAAAAAGGCGCTGAATCCAATCAACGCCTCTCATATACTATAAAATAAACGTCAATAATATTTTATCAATCTACTGTTTCCGTGTCAAGATTACACTTTTAGTCTGTCAAGAAAATATCATGGTTTTCCTGAATCTTCTCTATAATCTCATGGCTGCTTATCCCTTGAAGTTCTACACTGTTCTGACTGACATAAAGAAACACAAGAAACAGAAAAGTGGACAGGATCAATCTGGTAGTAAAGCTTCCTCTGCTGTTTTCTTTCTTATCTAGATCTTCTGCTCCATTTCCTGCACTTTGCTCCAGACCATCCGGATATAATTCCCGATATAAACGACCATATCTTGGATGAATTGCCGGTGTTATCATACCGGTATTCCGCTGTCGTCTGCGATTTTCTTCCCACAATCTACGCCTACGAACTTCTGATTCTTTTTCCTGCACGAAAGATCCTCTCCATCTTCTTTTTTTCTAGTTTATGAAAGTTTCTTCTGCTTTATTCTTCCAGGAAAATCTGATACAGCGTTTTCTACCGGTCAGCCAGTTCTCCTGTAATGTCTTCCCAGGTAATCCCTTTTTCTACCATGAGAACCATTGCATGATAAAGGAAATCAGATAATTCATACTTCACTTCCTCGACATCTGGATTTTTTGCAGCGATCACAACTTCTGTCGCCTCTTCTCCAACCTTTTTCAGGATCTTATCCAGACCTTTTTCAAAAAGATAGTTCGTATAGGAACCTTCTTTTGGATTCTCTTTTCTATCCACAATTGTCTGATATACGGATTCAAAAATCTGAACCGGATTCTTGGCATCGTAATCATTTCCAACAATTGTTGTATAGAAACAGGAGCGGTTTCCCGTATGGCATGCTGCTCCGATCTGTTCTACCTTTGCAAGCATCGTATCTCTGTCACAGTCGATTGCAAGAGATTTCACATACTGGAAATGCCCGGATGTCTCACCTTTGATCCACTGGCATTTTCTGCTTCTGCTATAGTAAGTCATGCGCCCGGTTTTCACAGTATGCTCAAATGCTTCCTCGTTCATATATGCCATCATTAAGACTTCATTTGTCTTATAATCCTGAACGATCACCGGAATCAGTCCGTCTGAATTCAATTTAAACTCACCGAAATCCATCTGGCTTTCAAAGGATGTCATTTTGATTCCATTTTCTGCACAGACTTCTTTGAATTGATTAAAATCCATATCCAGGCGACTGATGAATCTTCCGGATACACCTTTTACACCATCACTCTTTAAAATATTAAGGATCTCGTTTTCATCCATCGTATCCGTGACAACAACACACTGCGTTTCTGTAACATTTACAACAGAATTCAGATCCAGGCGATGCATAAATATCATCTCTGTACTATATGCTTCGATCAGATGCTGCTGTTTAAACAATGCATCGAAATCATTTAATGATACAGCGATTCTCTCTTTTCCAAAACGCTTGGATACTTCCTCGATTAATTCAATGGAAAGTGCTTTTGAAAAATTCAGCATTGCACGTTTCGCTCCGGCATAAAGAATCTTCTTCACATCTTCTGCACGTCTGATGTTTCCTCCGACAACCATTGGAATACTGATTGCACGGTTGATCTGTTTGAGGAGGTTGATCGTCTCATCATGTTCTTCATCTGAGTCTGACAGATCGAAAATAATCAGTTCATCCGCTCCTCTTTCATTGTAGTGGCGTGCAAGTTCCATCACATCATCTGCGATCACAGTTCTGTCACCGAACCACTGCACCGCTTTCCCTCTTTCTATAAAAATACAAGGGGTCAGTCTTTTATACATAATTCCTTCTTACTCCTTCTGTCACGCCGTTAAAGGCTTCCCTTTGTAGACCATACTTCTTTTATTCTTGGCTCTTCTGATACCGCCATATCCAGAGCCTTTCCGAATGCTTTAAATAAAGCCTCTGCCATATGATGATTATTCCCTGCATCAAGGATCTTAAGGTGCAGGTTCATTGCAGCACTATAGGAAACTGCATAGAAAAATTCACGCACCATCTCTGTATCCATTGTTCCAAGCACCGGTACTGTAAAATCTGCCTGGAAGTTCAGATACGGTCTGCCGGAAAGGTCAACTGCTCCAAGAGCAAGAACCTCATCCATTGGCAGTACAAAATATCCGTATCGCTTAATTCCGGCCTTATCTCCAAGTGCCTGTGCGATTGCCTGTCCCAGTACGATTCCTGTATCTTCGATCGTGTGATGGGAATCCACTTCAAGATCCCCACGCACCTTAACATTTAAATCAAATAATCCATGTCTTGCAAATCCATCCAGCATATGATCAAAAAACGGAATTCCTGTATCAATCTGATTCTTTCCCTGTCCATCCAGATTGATTGTCAGTTCAATATCTGTCTCTTTTGTCTTTCTTTTGCAGCTTCCGATTCTGTTCTGCATTACACTCACAGCTCCTTTTCTCTTATTTTTCAAATCTTACTTTGATTGAATTTGCATGTGCTGTCAGATGTTCTGCCTCTGCAAATTTCTCGATATCTGTGTGGATCTTCTCAAGTGCATTTCTTGAGTAAGAAATAATGCTTGATTTTTTAATAAAATCATCTACAGATAGCGGTGAGAAGAATTTTGCTGTTCCGTTTGTCGGAAGGACATGGTTCGGTCCTGCAAAATAATCTCCGAGCGGCTCACTGGAATATTCTCCGATGAAAATAGCTCCGGCATTACGGATCTTTGTCATCACCTCAAACGGATTCGCTGTCACGATCTCAAGATGTTCGGAAGCAATAGAATTTGCTGCATCGATTGCATCCTCCATTGTCTCTGCAACGAGAATATGTCCATAATTATCCAGGGATTTCTGAATGATCTCGCCTCTGGAAAGCTCTTTTACAAATGCATCTGTCTGTGCAGATACTTTCTCTGCAAGTTCCATACTTGTTGTAACCAGAATTGCAGATGCCATCTCGTCATGCTCTGCCTGAGACAGAAGATCTGCTGCCACGAAACGTGGATTTGCCGTCTCATCAGCAAGAACAAGGATCTCACTTGGTCCTGCGATTGAGTCAATGCTTACGAATCCATAAACCGCTTTCTTAGCAAGAGCTACGTAGATATTTCCAGGTCCTACGATCTTATCTACCTTCGGAATAGACTCTGTTCCATATGCAAGTGCTGCAATTGCCTGAGCTCCGCCAACCTTGTAAACTTTATCTGCACCGGCCTCTTTTGCCGCAACCAGTGTTGTCGGAGTTACCTTTCCATCTTTTCCTGGAGGTGTTACCATGATGATCTCATCTACACCTGCAACCTTCGCCGGCATGATATTCATAAGTACAGAAGATGGGTAAGCTGCTTTTCCGCCAGGAACATAAACACCGACTCTCTGGAGTGCTGTCACTTTCTGTCCAAGAATTGTTCCGTCCGGTTTACTGTCAAACCAGCTGTACTGCATCTGTTTCTGGTGATAGTCTCTGATATTCACAAGTGCTTTTCTGATAATAGCGATCAGTTCATCATCTACCTGCTCATATGCTTCTGCGATCTCTTCTTCCGTTACAAGAAGATGCTCTGCGTCCAGTCTGACTCCATCAAATTTCTCTGTATATTCAAATACAGCCTCGTCTCCCTTTTCTTTCACCGCATTCAATATTTCCTGAACACTTGCTTCAAACTTCCCATAGTTATTCGGGCTTCTCTTTAAAAGGTCATCCAGAAGATTCTTCTTCGTATTCTCATTCAGTTTCTCTATACGCATTTGTCTATTCCTCCCTCAGAAGATTTCTTAAATTTGTGATCAGCTCTTTGATTCTGTCATTTTCCATTCGCATGCTGACCGGATTGACGATCATTCGCGCTGACAGCGGGCACACTTCTTCAAGTACGACCAGTCCGTTTTCTTTCAATGTAGAACCGGTTTCTACGATATCTACGATGACTTCAGATAAGCCAACAATCGGTGCAAGTTCGATCGAACCGTTTAATTTCACAATTTCTACTGTCTGATGTTTCTTGTTGTAGAAATAATCTTTCGCGATATTCGGATATTTCGTTGCCACACGGATCAGTTCATGATGTTTCAGTTTTTCTGCTGCCTCTTCATATCCACACACACACATCCTGCATTTTCCGAATCCAAGATCCAGGACTTCATGGACTTTACGCCCCTCTTCGATAATCGTATCTTTTCCGACAACTCCAATATCTGCTGCTCCGTACTCTACATAAGTCGGCACATCCGGTCCTTTTGCGAGAAAGAATTTCAATCCCAGTTCTTCATTTACAAAAATCAGCTTTCTGGAATCCTTATCTTTCATTTCCTCGCATGTGATTCCAAGACGCTCCAGCATCTCCAGTGTCTTCTTTGCAAGTCTTCCCTTTGTAAGGGCAAATGTTAAATATCTCATTGATCTGCTCCTTTATTGCTGCTTTGTTTTCTTTTTTGTATTGACCAGCTTCTCTTCTCCTGTCTGAAGATTGATCACTTCAATCTTCCGGTCCTCTCTTAAGTAAAGCATACTTGCAACAGAAGAACGCTTTCCATACGCTTCAAAAGTCTCTCTTTCATCCCAGGAGTTTCTCTTCATCATCTCGACATTTTTTCCTTTTGCACGAAATGACCTCGCAAGAGAAATTGCCCACTGTTCCGTTGCATCCGTATAAACAAGCAGATTGCGGTGTCCTGTCTCTACTTTGATCTTCTGACGATCCAGTGCACTCATAAGTTCATCCAGAATGATTGCGAATCCGATCGACGGTGTCTTCTTTCCAAACTTCTCAAGAAGGTGGTCGTAACGTCCTCCACGCACAACTGCATCTCCTGTTCCATAAGTATAGGCACGGAAAATGATTCCTGTATAATATCCATAACTTCCGCTCATGCTCAGATCAAAAGTTACATGATCCTCTACTCCATAAATCTTCAGCAGATCATAAATCTGGCGAAGACGTTCTACCGCAAGTCTTGCTGCTTCACCCGGAGCAATGCGTCCTGCATCTGCAAGGATCTCCGGTCCACCTGTCAGTTCCGGAAGCTGATGAAACGCTTCTTTCACCTGATCGGCAATCTCATAATGATCGAGAATCTCTTCCACACCAAAGAAGTTTCTGTTCGCAATCAATGTACGGATCTCTTCTTTTTGTTCGTCTTCCAGATTCGTTGCCTCGAAAAGACTCTGAATAAAATCAACATGTCCGATACTTACCTGGAATTCCTTTAGTCCGGTTTTCTTAAGTCCGTCCACAACCATTGCGAGCATTTCTGCATCTGCCTCGATAGAATCCACACCGATCAGCTCTGCACCAAGCTGTGTATTTTCTTTCAGGCGTCCACGATAACTGGAATGATTGATAAATGTATTTCCGGCATAACACAGACGAATTGGAAAATTCTCTGTCTCAAACAGTGTTGCTACTGCTCTTGCAATGGACGGTGTAATATCCGGGCGCAACGCCAGAATATTCCCCCCCTCTCTGTCAAAGAATTTATAAAGATCTCTAATCGATGTCGAACCGATTTCCTTGCGGAATACATCAAAATATTCAAATGTCGGTGTCTGTATGTCCTGAT
The DNA here is from genome assembly GCA_001312505.1 of Mediterraneibacter faecis JCM 15917. Lineage (GTDB taxonomy): Bacteria > Bacillota > Clostridia > Lachnospirales > Lachnospiraceae > Mediterraneibacter > Mediterraneibacter faecis. Next base: position 318,392 of record BBDW01000001.1, on the reverse strand, counting down.
ATCCATATAAATGCAATACAGTATTCAGCTTTTTCTGCAATGCCAGCTTAATGGCACATTCTCTATTATAAATATCCCGAACGCCTTCCGGGGGTATGTAACTTCTGCTCCATGTCTCGTTCACCTTCCTGTCTTTTCTTGGTTTTTCACTTTAGCGTGCTACCACGTTAAAACCTGTTTGTAATTATACGGACTTTGTAGGATTCTGTCAATCCCTCGTTTCCAAATCTTTCTGAATTAAATCCAGATACGGCACAAAATAGCCATTTTTCAGTTGAAAAAACCATTCAGGATCTAATTCTTCCAGCCGGACACTCTTGCGTCCCCCCCCGCTCTGCGCGCGGTCCCAGAACTTACGGATCTGTGTATACTGCATATAATAAAGCTCATTTCTTGCTGTATAATAGATCAGAAAAAAAGCAATCCCGCCCTGCCGTTCAAACTTTTCCATAAAGTCCATCTGATGCTCATGTACATTCTGAAGTGGGAAGGTATCTACATTACACTCTTTCGCATCAAAACAGACCGGGATTCCCTGCACTGCTCCGATATAGTCTACCGTACTTGCTTTGTCGAAATACGCAAGTGTAATCTGTCTGTGGTCTTTATCCATACGTACCGGAGTAATCGGTGTCGGGATTTTCTGCATCAGTGCAAGTCCCATCTCACTGTATCTTTCATTCGAATGATTGATAAATTCCTCCAGTGTCGAACCTCTAAGTCCTCTCGAGTTCCATGTTGCCATCTCACATCACTCCCTGCGCTTTACAGATTTGTTCAAATAAGGCCGGGACAGGTGCTTTGAGGATCTTTCCTGAAAGCTGTTTGATATCTCCCTCGCAGTTCTCCGGGAATTCCAGACGGTAAGCATGCAGAAGCTGGGAACGAAGTCCGTATTCCTTTTTCAAAGCATCGTTAAATGACCGGTTCCCGTATTTGTAATCCCCCCCTGCGATCGGATGCCCAATGGATGCCAGATGTGCACGAATCTGGTGTGTCTTACCGGTGATCAGATGCACTTCAAGAAGTGTTGTTTCTCTATTTCGTGCAAGCACTTTGTATTCTGTACGGATTGCTGATGCCTCTTTCCCATCTTTTGTCTGTTCAGCCGGCTTTTTCTGACTCACCGTAACTTTATTTGTCTTTTCATTCTTGACGAGATAACCATGAATCCTCTGATTCTCTTTTACCTGCCCTTTTACTAGGCAAAGATAATATTTCTTAAGTGTACGGTCACGGAACATCTCGCTTAATCCCTGTAATGCCTGCAGTGTTTTTCCTGCTGCCACAATTCCGCTTGTATTTCTGTCTAAACGGTTACAGACAGATGGATGAAATGTATGCAGTTCTTCTTCCGTGATTTTCCCATTTTCCAACAGATAATCAATAAAATACTCCACAAGAGAAGTATCCGTCGGGGGGGATGCCTTCTGGGAGAGCATTCCGACCGGTTTATTGATAAATACAGCAGCCTCATCTTCATATAAGATATCTAACTGTACCTTCTTTCCCGCTGTCTGTTTTTTTGCAGAGGACACTTTTTTCTTCGAAAACTGTGAATGATCGATAAAGTTCTCAATCGTCTCTTCCGCAAGAAATAACTTAATCACATCCCCCTGTTTCAGCTGTTCATTTCCAACTGCTTTTTTCCATTCAAGGTAATATTCTTTTTTCTCATCATCTTATAGAAAAAACTTTTTGGCGCTTTATTGAGATACTTTGCAAGGAATTTATCCATGCGTTGTCCTGCCTCATTTTTCTGGATGCTGATCTCTCTCATCGTCTTTTCCTCTTTACATTGATATATTCAGAATAAGATTACGGATTTCCTGTTCTCTTGCTTTCGTATCTTCCTGCTCTACTACAGCAATATTTTCAAGTCCCTCCACGCGGGCCAGAAACGGTGTATACTGATTTAAGATCTTAACAGTAAAACCTGTGTACTGATTCTGCGCAAGGATTGTCTTGATATGCTTTCCAAGTTCATCTGTATTTACTTTCTCATAATGTGTGTATCCGTAAATGTTGTGTCCCGAAATTACGATACAGTCTGTTGGCATGATATGCTCTTTGCTTGTAATTATAAGATCATAACAAACTGTTAAATGTTTTGATTTTCCTGCGATTTCCTTCGCCTGTGACAGTTCAATTGATTGATATGGATAACGCGCGATCACACCTACAAGTGCCTTTGATGCCGGAAGACATCCAAGGATAGCAACAACTGTCAGAAGATTCAGCCTCGTATGTGTCTGCCAGTAACCAAGAGCAAAAATTGCCAGAACGATTACAAAATAAATAACTGTTCTTAAAATCTCCACTTTTCTTTTATAATTCAAATAACCTGGTTTTCCTTTTTGTATTTTCTTCATTTTTCATCCTATTCTAAATTCATATTTGCTGCATACGCACGAGAAATCCATGCGGCAGCAGTTTTGTTCCAAAGTAAGTTAATTTCATTGGGATTCCATAAACGGAGACTGACTTCCCGGATCTGCAGTCCTTCAACGCCTGATGAACCACTCTGTCTGCCTTCGCCATTGTCAGTTTCTTCAAGATATTCTGCGGTTTCCCGGAAAACTTGAAGAACTCCGTATCAACCGGACCCGGGCAGACTGCTGTGACGACAATTCCTTTTTTTCTCAGTTCTTCTCCCAATGATCTGGAGAAGCTTAAGACATAGGACTTCGTTGCCGCATATACTGAGAAATACGGTTGTGGACAAAATGCAGATGCGGACGCAAGATTGACGATCCTGCTGCCAGCACGCAGAAATGGCAGACACAGCAATGTCATTCTTGTAAGAGACCGGCAGTTTACATCCACCATATCTGTCTGGATCCGGAATTTTTCAGACAAAATCTCTTCTACACTTCCTGACTTGCCAAATCCTGCTGAATTCACAAGCATTCGTAAATCCGGCTGTTCTTTCTCAAGTGCATCTCTCAATTCCTTATATACCTTTTTCTTCTGAAGGTCACCTGCAAAAATCCGAAGAGGAACTCTGCTTTCTTTCGCAAGCGCTTCCAGACGCTCTTTGCGCCTGGCAATCACCCAGATCTCATCCAGATTTTTATAAAAATATCCAAGCTGACGTACAAATTCTCTTCCCATTCCCGAAGATGCTCCGGTTACGATTGCAATTTTCATCCTGCTTCCTTTCTTGAATCCTGTCTGTCAGATACTTAAATGTACCTATTTTCTATTCTTCTTAGAATGAACATTTCTGATAGATTTCTTCTTATTTTTCCCTTCAACTCTTCCTCTGTGTTCAGAATTGTTTTGTCTTTTCTGACCATTCGAACCTTTTGATCCTTTTTTCGGTTCCTTTCTGCCGGCTTTTTTATCATTTCCTGAACCACGCATCTGTCTCGGTCTCACAAGACATTTCGGTCCGAATCCGATCAGATCAGATCTTCCTGCTTTATGAAGTGCTTCAATCACCAGATCATACAGCTCCGGATTACGATATTGGATCAACGCTCTCTGCATTGCCTTCTCATGCGGACTCTTCGGAACATAAACCTTCTGCATCGTTCTCGGATCTACCCGGTATAATACATACAGGTGGAAAGAGTTGATGGTGTCGGATAGAAATCCTGCACCTGCTCCGGCATATAGCCAAGATCACGACAGTACTCTGCAAGTTCTACTGCTTCCTTCAGAGTAGAACCAGGGTGGGAGGACATCAGATACGGAACCAGATACTGTTCTTTCCCGATTCTCTCATTCATCTTATAAAACTGTCTTGTAAACTCTTCATAGACTTTGTGCTCCGGTTTTCCCATCAGAGACAGGACAGGCCCTGCCACATGCTCCGGTGCTACCTTCAACTGTCCACTGACATGATATTCACACAACTCTCTTAAAAACTCCTGCTTCTTATCTGCGAGCAGATAATCAAAGCGGATTCCTGAACGGATAAACACCTTCTTAACTTTTGGAATATCTCTCAACTTTCTCAACAGACTGACATAATCTCTGTGATCTGCGTCCAGATTCTTACACGGGGGGGACGGGAACAGACACTGACGCGTTTTACAAACGCCATGCTCCATCTGCTTTTTGCAGGATGGATGCCGGAAATTTGCTGTCGGACCGCCAACATCATGAATATATCCTTTAAAGTCCTTATCTTTTGTAATTTCTTTTGCTTCTTCAATCAGAGATTCATGACTTCTCACCTGGACAATTCTTCCCTGATGGAACGTCAATGCACAAAAACTGCATCCTCCAAAACATCCTCTGTTGCTGATCAGACTGAATTTAATCTCCTTGATTGCAGGAACTCCGCCTTTTGCCTCGTAAGACGGATGGTAAGTCCTCTGATAAGGAAGGGAGTAAACATCATCCATCTCCATCTGTGTCAGTGGTGTTGCCGGCGGATTCTGTACTACATACAGATGTTCAGAATACGGTTCTACAAGACGTTTTCCGTTAAATGCATCCGTATTCAGATACTGTGTGTAAAAGCTGCGGGCATAATTCATCTTGTCCGCTTTGAGGTCTTCAAAGGACGGAAGGATTTCCGCATCATAAATACTGTCTAATGATTTCGTTTTTACAACCGTACCGGCTATATACGTGATATCCTCAACCGGTATCCCGGCATCCAGTGCTTCTGCAAGCTCTACGATTGAATGTTCGCCCATTCCATAAGAAATCACATCTGCACCCGAATCGAGCAGTACAGAACGTTTCAGCTTGTCTGACCAGTAATCATAGTGTGCCATTCTTCGAAGACTTGCTTCGATACCGCCCAAAATGATCGGTGTCTTTTTATAAGTCTGACGAATCAGATTTCCATATACTACGCAGGCATAGTCCGGTCGTTTTCCCATCTCGCCGCCCGGTGTATAGGCGTCTGTCTTTCTTCTCTTTTTGGATACAGAATAATGATTTACCATAGAATCCATATTTCCTGCAGAGACAAGAAATCCAAGTCTTGGTTCTCCGAACACCTGCACGCTCTCCGGCTTACGCCAGTCCGGCTGTGCAATAATCCCAACACGATATCCTCTGGATTCCAGAAGACGTGTAATGATTGCGTGACCAAAAGATGGATGATCGACATAGGCATCTCCTGATACATAGACAAAATCTACCTGATCCCATCCTCTCTCTTTCATCTCTTCTCTGGTAATTGGTAAAAAATTTCCTTTCATGCTTTCTCCCTGTTTAACGTAATAATGAACAGTCACGCAATACTTCCAGTTCCTGTCCTGTTAATTCTCGATATTCTCCTAATGCAAGCCGCGGATCAAGTACAAGGCTTCCCATCTGCAGGCGTTTCAGATAAATAACCTCTTTTCCGACTACATGGAACATTCGTTTCACCTGATGAAACTTTCCCTCTCTGATTGTCAGTCGAATTTCAGAAATCTCTTCACTTTTCAGAATTTCCAGATGAGCCGGAAGTGTCGGTCTCTCTTCCCCCGATTTCAAGTCCTTCTGCAAATCTTCTCACATCTTCTTCCGTAACTTTTCCATCGATCTGGCGAAATAGACTTTATCTACATGCTTCTTCGGTGACAAAAGCTGATGTGCGAGTTCGCCATCATTTGTGATCAGTAAAAGTCCCTCTGTGTCTTTATCTAATCTTCCGACAGGAAAGAGATCCTTTCTCTGCTTTTCATCAATCAAATCTAATACAGTACTGTCATTTTTATCTTCCGTTGCAGAAACCACCCCCCCGGCTGGCTTATTTAACATGTAATATTCATATTCTGCATAAGCAACCATCTGTCCCTGGCAAAACACATGATCTTTTTCGGTGTCAATCTTGATCTCCGGACGTTTTACTGTCTCTTCATTAACTCGAACCTGTCCTTTTGTGATTACTTTCTTCACTTCTGTACGTGTTCCGATTCCCATGTCTGCCAGATATTTATCCAGTCTCAGTTTCATGAGTTCCACCGCCATCCCGGAAGGTACTTATTCTTAAGCATCTGATTCACAAGCTTTCCAAAACCAAGCGGATATCCATCCACACAGATCAGATACCATCCCTTGTCTTTCGGCTTCACAAGATCCTCCACATCCAAAGTCTCGCCTTTCAGATATTTCATAACGCGTTCGTCTTCTAATGGAAGATCGATCACCTGATCATATTCTTCCTTTTTCAGATTCATCGCCAGTGCCTGACTCGGCTCAAAACGATTCTTCTTCAGTTCACCCATCAGTAGGCCTGTTCTTAAGAAACGGATTCCACGAAGTGTCGGAAGTCCTTCCGGCATATAATACACTTTCTCTCCACGCAGATCCATGCGAGAGGAATCGAATTTTCGATCAATATGACCAAGAAATTCTTCCAATTCTTCCGGAAGCTTCTTGTTCTTCCCACTCTCCGGAAGTCTCTTTCCTTCTTCCTGTTTTTCGCCCTTTTGAAGAAGTGCGAGGAAATGTCCTTCTCCCTTCATACGATGAGGGAAAATACGAACCGTCTTTTCAAGTTCCGGATTCTTGCTTTCTGTCACCTGCGGCATTCCATCTGCAAATCCTTCGTAACCTTCCATCTCACAGATCTTAAATTCCGGGTATTCCTGAAGCAGATATTCAATCGTCTGTTCATTCTCTTCCGGTGAAAATGTACAGGTGGAATAAAGCAGCATTCCACCCGGGCGCAGCATCTGGGCCGCCTGTGTCACAATGCTTCTCTGGATCTTTGAAAAAACTCCGGTCCGTGTTCTTCCCATGCTTTCACCATCTTTTTCTCTTTACGAAACATGCCTTCCCCGGAACAAGGTGCGTCGATCAAAATCTTATCAAAATACTCTGGGAAATAAGAAACAAGCTTTCCAGGCTCTTCACTTAAGATGAGCACGTTTCCGATTCCAAATAATTCAAGATTCTTCAAAAGTCCCTTCGCTCTGGAACTGCTCAGATCATTCGCAGCCAGTACACCGGTTCCTCCAAGCTTTGCCCCCCCAAGTTCTGTGGCCTTGCCTCCAGGTGCTGCACAGACATCAAGCACACGGTCTCCCGGCTCTACCGGAAGACGATCTGCCGGTGTCATGGCACTTGGCTCCTGCAGATAATAAAGTCCTGCGAAATAATATGGATGTTTCGACGGCTGGATATTATCTCCGTCATAATAGAATCCATTATGGATCCACGGAACCGGCTCTAACGGCCAAGGTGCGATCTTCAGGAAATCTTCCACAGAAATCTTCGCTGTGTTCACGCGCAGACCATAGTGACGCGGTTCATCATAACATGCCGTATATGCTTCATATTCAGAACCAAGAAGATCCTTCATTTTCTCTTCAAATACTTTTGGTAAATTCATATTTATTGTTTGCTCCTTTGCAATATCAAGATCAAAATACTTTACATTTAACTATATCATATTTCCATAGCTCCGGTATAGTTTCTTTTTTCTTTTCATAGAATATTTTTGTAAAAGGAGGTTTCCTATGCTTCTGGCTCTCGTACTGCTTTCATTGTTTTTTACGATGCTACTCTTTCCTGAAACTGTATTCCAGGGAGCTTGTGATGGCCTGCTTCTCTGGTATCAGATTCTGATACCGACCCTTTTTCCTTATCTTATTGTCACAGGACTTTTGTTGAAAACAGATGGTGCTGCTGTTGTCTCCCGTCTGCTTTTCCGTCCTCTCCATCTGCTCTTTGGAACTTCCTTCTATGGAAGTTTCGCCGTTCTGTCCGGCTTTTTATGCGGTTATCCAATGGGTGCAAAAATCATTGCCGACCTTCTTCTTCAAGGAAAAATTTCTCTTGAAGAAGCTTCTTACCTGCTGTCCTTCTGTAATAATGCAAGTCCATCTTTCATTATTACTTTTCTTGTTTTAAATACAATTCATCAGAAAGCTTTCTGCATTCCCGCTTTACTGCTTCTTTTCGGAACTATGATCCTATTAAGCTTTCTTCAACGAATTCTAAGACATTTCATCAAGAATAAAGATTGGATTTTCCCGGAAATGTCCGAAGTTTTCACACAGGAGAATTCCATTTTTTCAAAACCACTGACGCACAAAATGAATTTTCCCGTGTTAGAATCTTGTATCCTGAACAGTTCAGAAACGCTTGTAAAAGTCGGAGGTTACCTGATGATCTTTTCTGTACTTCTTGCATTATTGGAACTTCTGCCGATTCGTTCACCTGGTTTTCTTCTCCTGAAATCTTCTCTTGAGATGACAAACGGAGTTCTTCTCCTGTCTCAAAGTCTTTCCCACCCCCAGGTTCTTTATCCGTTGCTTCTCGCACTTACCTCTTTTGGTGGATGGTGTTCCGTTGCCCAGACACAATCCATGATTGCCGGTACAGGACTTAAACTTTCTTCTTATATAATACAAAAACTGACCGCCGCACTGGCAGTCAGTCTTTTGACATTTCTCTATCTGAAATTTTTATAATACAATGTAATGACTACCTCAGGTCTCCCTGTCCATTCTCATCATAATATCCGTCATCGGATGGAACTTCAAGTTCTGAACGGTTAGAGCGAACTGTATCGTAGCACTCCTGTAAAGAATTGATCAATCCGTCATACTTTGTTGTATAACTGTCCAAAGTATGTCCGATAATGCTTTCTGCATTTGCAAGAAGATCATCTGTATACTGGATCGCACCAACACGGATTGTATTTGCATCCATTGTTGCGTTATCAAGAATCTCCTGTGCCTGTGCTGTTGCCTGAGTTACGATCTCATTTGCCTGAGCATATGCCTGCTGCATGATCTCATGCTCACTGACAAGCTCTGTTGTCTGAACCTGTGCTTCCTCGATCATTGCATCTGCTTTTGCCTTTGCATCAGCAAGAATCGCATCTCTGTTCGCAATAATCTTCTGATAACGTTTGATCTCATCCGGTGTCTTCATACGAAGTTCGCGAAGTAATTCATCCAGATGCTCCTTATTTACAATAATCTTTGTTGTAGACAACGGCTGAAACTTACAATCTCTGTCTATATATTCTTCAATTTCTTCAATGATCTGTTCAATACGGCTGCTCATTGTTACACTCTCCTTTTTTCTTTCATCTTTTCTCTGAGTGCGATCTCGACGGCTTCCGGCACAAACTGTGATACGTCTCCCCCCCCAAAAGCGGCAATCTCCCGCACTGTAGTCGAACTTAAGTAAGAATATTCTATACTTGTTGTCAGAAACATGGTCTCTATATCAGGCTTCATCCTCTGATTCGTCTGCGACATCTGCAGCTCATATTCAAAATCGGTAATCGCACGTAATCCCTGATAACCACATCTGCACCTATCTGTTCCGCAAAGTCTACCAGCAATCCATCAAATGGTATAATCTCAACATTCGGCAGATCTTTCGTCACTTCCTTTAACATTTTAACACGTTCTTCTACAGAAAACAACGGCATTTTTGCTTTATTATTCAGTACTCCGACAATTAATTTGTCTACGATTTTACAAGATCTGCAAATGATATCATAATGTCCACGGGTAACGGGGGGGTCAAAACTTCCCGGATAAATTGCTTTTAACATACTTCTTCCTTTCCGGCTTTCTCAATAAATACATGCTTGTTTGTCTTATATCTCTTCTCTTTGATCAAAGAATATCCCAATTCTGGAAGATATCCAAAATCTGTATCTAACGAAGCTTCTACGATGATCACCGTATCTTCATAGATCAGATCCGATCCTGCAAGGTATTCCAGAACTCTTTTCTCAAATCCCATATTATACGGTGGATCCATGAATACAAAGTCAAAAACCTTTTCACCTTCCAACTGATATAATGCGTTCATCACATCCTTTGTCAGTGTAAGTCCCTTCTTCTCCAGACGTGTGAATTTCAAATTCTCCTTGACACATTCCATCGCCTTAGGATTTTTCTCTACAAATACTGCTTCTTTTGCTCCCCCCCTGCTGAGAGCCTCTATTCCGATTCCGCCACTTCCTGCAAACAAATCAAGGAAAATACAGTCATACATCTGCGGACTTATCATATTAAACAAAGTCTCTTTGATCCGGTCCGTTGTCGGTCTTGTCTCTATCCCCCCCTCAAGAGTCTTCAGTTTTAGGCTTCTTGCGCTTCCTGCAATTACTCTCAAATATCGACACCTCCTGTCATTAACTATGGTGAATTTTAGCAGAAAAAAGCACCCGGGTCAATGCCGAGTGCTTTTCTCTTTTTCATTTCTTGTGTTCTTTTTACTGTACATGACAGTTTTTGAACCGCTTTTCTGTCTGATGCAGACCGCTTCTGCAGACGATTTTTCTTCGCCTGTTACTTTTCTGCCATCTGCTTCTCCTGCTGTTCAATCATCTTTTTAACCATATAACCGCCGACAGAACCATTCTGTTTTGATGTGAGGTCTCCATTGTAGCCATCTGTTAACGGAACTCCCAACTCGGATGCTACTTCGTACTTGAACTTGTTCATAGCTCCTTTCGCCTCAGGTACTGCTGTTTTGTTAGATGAACGACTTGCCATGATCTTTTTCCTCCTTTTGCATTTTGTAACTTTACTATTTAGCTTTGTTACACTGTTAGTATGTGGAGGAAATTAATTTTAAACTGGTAACTTCTGGCAATCACTGATGCAGCCAGATTGCTCCATTGCTATACAATTGCTGTAATCCGCAAACATCACAATGTTGTTTCCAGCATGATCTCATCCAGTTTTATCCGTAAATGTTCTTTCAATTTGCGATGCTCAGGGAATTCCAGTTCCGGATCGTCCAAAAGAAGTCTGTCTGCCTCTTCACTTGCGTTTTGAAGCAGCTTTGCATCTTGAAATACATCGGCAACTTTAAAATCAAGCACGCCACTCTGCCGGATTCCAAAAAGATCCCCCCGGACCACGCAGTCGGAGATCTTCACTTGCAATAAAGAAACCATCATTTGAATGATTCAGGATATCTAACCGTTCCTTCGTTTCTTTTGATTTCGATGCTGTCATGAAAATGCAATAGGACTGATACTTTCCACGACCAACCCTTCCTCTCAACTGATGAAGCTGCGCCAGCCCGAAACGTTCTGCATTTTCGATCATGATCACTGTTGCATTCGGCACATCAATTCCCACTTCAACAACTGTTGTTGAAACAAGCACCTGGATTTCATTTTTTCCAAATGCATTCATCACTTCATCTTTCTCTTTTTCCTTCATCTTTCCATGCAGAAAGCTGACATTGATTGAATCTCCCAACGTTTCTGAAAGCATCTCGCAATAATCGATAACATTTTCCGCTTCCATTGCTTCACTTTCTTCAACCATCGGACAGATCACATAGCACTGACGTCCTTGTGCTACCTGTTTTCTTATGAATTCATAGGCCTTCGGACGGTATCCTGTATCCACAACACAGTTTTTGATCGGAAGACGGTTCTTCGGGAGCTCATCGATCACAGAAATATCCAGATCACCATAAAGAATAATTCCAAGTGTTCTCGGGATCGGTGTCGCACTCATTACGAGAATGTGTGGCAGGTTTCCTTTACCTGCAAGCATTTCTCTTTGTTTTACGCCAAAACGATGCTGTTCATCCGTCACCACAAGTGCCAGATTGTGATAGATTGCTTTCTCCTGTATCAATGCGTGTGTTCCTATAATAATTGATGATTCCCCACTCTCAATCCGGGCATAAGCTTCTCTCTTTTCTTTTGCTTTCATAGATCCGGTCAAAAGTTCTGCCCGCAGTGGGATCTGATACTGTTCCAACATGTCTTTGATATTTTCAAAATGCTGTCTTGCAAGTACCTCTGTCGGTGCCATTAACGCTCCCTGATAGCCGTTCAATCCTGCAAACAGTAATCCAAGAACTGCTACGATTGTTTTACCTGATCCAACATCTCCCTGAACAAGTCTGGACATGACATATTGACTTTTCATGTCTTTCTGCATATCATCCCATACCCGCAGCTGTGCAGCCGTCAGTTCATACGGCAGTTGTCTCAGGAATTCGCTGATTTGAGGCTGATCTTCAAAATGGAATCCGTTCTTCATCCTGTCCTGTGTATTTTTAATCTGGCGCAGAGAAAGAATAAAAACAAGAAATTCCTCAAAAACAAATCGTTGTCTTGCCGCAAGAAATGCTTCTTTATTCTCCGGGAAATGCATCTCCCGCACAGATTGTTCATAAGGCCGGAAATGATATTTCTTCGTAAATTCATCCGGAAGAAAGTCATCCTGTTCCCGCACCTGTTCTAATGCCTGACGTAGTGCTTTGATTACTGCATTGTTTGTCAGACCTGCTGTCAATCCATAAACAGGCTGCATGGTGTTGATTTTTTCCTGATAACGAACTGCCGGATCGTAAATCTCCGGATGTTCCATCACAAGGGAATCTCTTTTCTTCACAACCCTGCCGCGAAGAACAACTGCTCCTTTTCGCCCAAGTGTATTTCTTAAAAACGGCATTCGAAACCAGATTACCTTTATTGTTCCTGTCAGATCCTTTAAATATGCAGTCGTGATCTGTCTTCCTTTTCCCGGAGAAACCTGTACACGCCCAAAAACACTGCCACAGATCGTGCAGACTTTGCCTTCCTCCACTTCACTGATCGGAACCGGTTCTCCAAAAATCTCATACCCTCTCGGATAATAATGAATCAAGTCATCCACTGTGTAAACTCCGATTTTTTCGAAGAGCTTCTCCGTTTTTTCGCCCACACCTTTGATTGTTCCAACTCCTGATTTTTTACTCATTTATGTCTGTCTCCTAAACAAAATAACCGGAACACTTTTCCCAAATGTCCCGGTCTGTTCCTGATTTTATTACAGTACTGCTGTTCTGTCTCTTTACTGACAGTTCTCCTTATTCAACAGAAAGTACATAATAGTAGATTGGCTGTCCACCGGAATGTACATCAACATCTACATCCGGATATAAATCTTCAATCTCCTGTGCAAAGTTCTCTGCACTCTCCTCCTGTACATCCTGACCATAATACAGACTGATCAGCTCTGTGTCTTCATCCACCAGCTGTGCAAGCATCTCTTTTGTTGTCTCTTCCACAGACTGTCCGACAGCAAGAATTCCACTGTCTCCGATTCCCATGATATCTCCCTCATGGATCTCTTTGTCATCAATGTGTGTATCACGGACTGCATAAGTAACCTGTCCTGTCTTCACATTTCCAATTCCTTCGATCATTGCTTCCAGATTCGTCTGTGCGTCTGCATCCGGCATATAGTTAATAATCGCAGTAATTCCCTGCGGAACTGTCTTGGAAGGTACTACAATAATATCCTTATCCTCTGTCAGTGTCTGCGCCTGATTGGCAGCAAGAATAATGTTCTTGTTGTTCGGAAGGATAAAGATATGTTCTGCGTTCACCTGATCGATCGCATTGAGCATGTCTTCTGTACTTGGATTCATTGTCTGACCGCCTTCAATAATATAGTCAGCACCAAGCTCACGGAAAATCTCATTCATTCCTTCTCCGATAGAAACTGCAATAAATCCGACTTCTTTGCGCGGCTCCGCCTTTTTCGCTTCAGCCTGCTGTGCAGCCAGCTTCTCCGCATCTTTGATCAATCTCTCCTGATGCTCTTCTCTCATATTATCAATCTTCATACGTGAGAGCTGTCCGTATGTCAGCGCTCTCTGGATTGCAAGTCCCGGATCATTCGTGTGTACGTGGATCTTAACAATATCATCATCCGCTACACATACGATAGAATCTCCGATAGACTCCAGATATGCTTTGAACTCTGTCTCATCTTTCGCTGTGAATTCTTTTTCCAGCATGATGATAAACTCTGTACAATATCCGAATTTAATCTCTGTTTCTGCCTGTTCAGAAGGCTTCACCATCTTTGTGCCGGCACTTGCCTCGATTGCAGAATAATCAATCTCTTTTCCCTGGAATGCATCGTATGCACCACGCATTACTTCCAGAAGTCCCTGTCCACCGGAATCTACTACGCCTGCTTCTTTTAATACCGGAAGCATCTCCGGTGTCTTTTCAAGGACTTCCTGCGCATAGTTGATCACTTCTGAAATAAATGTATCCAGATCTTCTGTTGTCTCTGCAAGCTCTGCCGCTTTCTGGGATGCTCCCTTTGCTACAGTAAGAATTGTTCCTTCCTTCGGCTTCATAACAGCCTTATAAGCAGTTGCAGTTGCACGTTCACATGCCTTCGCAAGTGTAATTGTGTCAATCTCTTTATGTTCCCTGATCTCCTTTGTAAAGCCACGAAGAAGCTGGGATAAGATAACTCCGGAGTTACCTCTTGCTCCACGAAGAGAGCCTGAAGAAATTGCTTTTGCAATCGCCACCATATCAGGATTCTCCAGCGCCTTTACTTCTTTTGCCGCTGACAGGATCGTCAGTGTCATATTTGTTCCTGTATCACCATCCGGCACCGGAAATACGTTCAATTCATTAATGAACTCCTTCTTTGCCTCAAGATTCGCTGCTCCCGCAAGAAACATCTTCTGAAGCAATTCGGTGTTTATCGTTTTAACAGCCACAATTGTTCCTCCTTAATCTATCACTCTGACACCTTCAACGAAGATGTTGATCTTATCTACTTTCATACCAGTAAATTCTTCTACCTTATATTTTACATTATTCATAAGGTTGTCAGAAACTGAAAGAATATTCACTCCATAGGAAACGATCACATGAAAATCAAGCGTAATTACATTATCTTCTGTGATCTCAACATGAATTCCCCTTGTCAGGCTTTCTCTTTTCAAAAGATGCACAAGGCCATCTTTCATATTAACTGCTGCCATTCCTACTATGCCAAAGCACTCAATTGCCATTGAGCCTGCATATTTTGCAATGACTTCAGGATTGATTGTAATGATTCCAAGATCTGTACTCATACTTCCCTTCATCATATATTCCCTCCAATTCTATAGGTTCTTTCCATATATAACATGACTATTATACTATTACTTTTTGTTTTTTACAATACAGTTTTGATTTTTTTAAAATAACACTTGCATTACTCGAAAGTTTCTGATAGAATATCATTGTTATGAGTCTAAAAGACCAGTTTAGATTGTTAGGAGGTGCAGTCATGGCTAAATGTGCTATTTGTGAAAAGGGTGCTCATTTTGGAAACAATGTAAGCCACTCTCATAGAAGATCACCAAAAATGTGGAAATCAAATGTGAAGTCTGTAAGAGTTAAGACAGAGGGCGGTTCTCAGAAAATGTACGTTTGTACTTCTTGCCTGAGATCAGGACTCGTTGAGCGTGCTTAATTCTCGTTTGATGATTCAATATGACACGGTATAAAGAACTTTATCTGTTTATTCGGATAAAGTTCTTTTTTTATCTGCAGAACAAACAATATGCCAGTACAATACCGGTAATTGCGATCACAGTTCCCCCATAAGACATCAGAAAGCAGCATCATGACGATCATTCCTGCTGCAAACCAAAACAATGCAAATCCAAAAACTTTCTTCACAATACTGCTCCCAATATTTTCTATATTCTAGTAACTATTTTATTCTGCATCCAGAATATCTGCTACATCTTCTTCTGTTAATTTTTCATCTTTTGATGTAAAACGGTCTACCACATCAGGTACCATATCCAAAAGTTTTGTAATTGTATCCTGATTCTTGATATTCACAAGTTTCGTCTTTCCATCCTGAATAACGATCACAGCACTCGGTGTGATCTTTCCACCGATTCCACCGCCTGCTCTGTCTTTCTTTTCAGCGTTAAAAGAACCTGCTCCAATACCAAAAGAGACATCTACCAATGGAAGAATGATTGTTCCATTGATATGGATCGCATCTCCGACAACTGTCTTTGATGAAACAACGCTGTCCATTCCCTGAAAGAGTGATTCTACTGTTTCTTTAAATTTGTTTCCGTCTGCCATAATCCTGACTCCTCTCATTTTATATATTTTCTAATGTGTTTGTAGGTAATCTTCACATCTTTATTCCAGAATAGCTTCCATGCAGGAACAGCAAAGTAAATAACCCGGATCTTCCCTTCTGCAGATGCATTTCCCTCCAGCTTTCGTTCTTCAAAATCCGGCTGAATCTGAACATACTCACCAATCAGTCCGTAAATGCTCCCCAGAAAAGCTAACATATATCCTGTCCAGGAAGGATCACTGAATCCAAATGTAACATTCGCCTGAAGCTTTTTAGGCTTCAGAACATGTAACAGATGGCATAATTCTTTCTTCACTGCCTCGAATGCCCGTTGATGTTTCTCGTAAGTTAAAAAAGCGGTCAGAAATTCTTTTTTCTCTCCTGCTTTTTTATAGTACCACAGAGTTTCTGAAATGTATATTTGATTTTTTTCAATTTAGATTCCGTCTGTACGTTTTCGGACCTGCGCTCCTCTCGAACTTTCGTCTTTTCTGTCCCTGATTCTTTTTCTATCCCTGGCTCTTTTTCTATCTTTGTCCCTTTTTCTGATGCTTTCGCAATTTTCACATCTTTTTCCGGTGGATTATTCTTTACTTCCGTCTTCTTACCTTCCAAAGGTTCTTTTTCCAACGGCTCAGAAACCACCGGCTTCTCTGACGTTTCCTTTTGTTCCTCTTCCGAACTGTCAAATTTCTTCCAGGCAAGACGAAGCTTCCACTTTAATTCTCCATGTTCATAAGACGCTGATCCGGAAATCAGATGAAACAGCCAACTGACCTTTCCATATGCCACAAGGGTATCAAGTGTATTCTCCCCCCCTTTTGCAGAAAATCTGTATTTCACCGGATAAAACAAGATTGTTAAAATCAGTAAGAGTAAAATTACGAGCAAAAAAAGAAGAATCCATCCAATTATTTTCAGTATAAGAAACAGGATATGTATCATACGCTTCGAATCTCCTTTTTCTCAAACTCTTCCTGACGATCCAAAAGGAACTTTCTCAAGTTTACCTCTCCCGTCTTCTCATATGCTTCTTCCGCAATCCTTTCGATCAGACTCAATGCGCCATCATACCCATTCGCAATTCCAACAATAAATAAAGATGCATTGTCAAATATATGTTGCTTTAAAAGAAGCGACGAATAATATTCTAAATGGTTCTGCTTTCCCTGTGAAAGCGTAATTACATAGACAGAAGGCTGCAGTTTATTTTTCTGCAATTTTTTTATTAATTTCAGTTTTTTCTCTTCCCAGCCTTCGCTGACATATAAATCACAGAAAAATTTTGTCTGCATCTTTTCTCCTCCCATTAGTTGTAATAGGCGTCTAAAATATCCCCGGCGATTGCCACTGCTTTTCCGCTGGAACTTCCATCCGAACCTTCTGTGATCACACTGATTACCAGATCCGGATTATCCACATTTGTAAATCCCATAAACCAGGAATGTGTCTTTTCTCCATCTGACATACTGTACTCTGCTGTTCCCGTTTTTCCTGCAGCAGTATAGGATCTTCCTTTTAAGACAGATCCTGTTCCTTCCTCTACAACAGCTGTCATATACTCTTTCAATTGTGCAGCTTCATCCGATGTCATGACCTTCTTATAACTTTTCGGAACATTCTTTCGTATCTGGGAGCCCGTATAATTCGTCACACTTTCCACAAGATATGGCTGCATCATGGTTCCACCGTTCGCCACTGCCTCGGCAATCAGTGCCATATGATATGGACTTACGGTTGTCTTTCCCTGTCCCATTGCCGTCATCATTACTTCTCCCTCACTGGAATTCTGATCCAGTGCAAAAGAGCTCTTCGCTGCATTCAGTACACCCGGAAGCGATTTATTGAACAATAAATCTTCCGCCGTCTGACGGTATTGCGTCAGATCCAGGCCAAGACCAATATTGGCAAAAGATGAATTACAGGAATTTGCAAAGGAACTTCTCAGATCCTCTGAGCCATGTGCATTTCCATTAAAGCAGTGAATTGTAATATCTCCCTGTGAAATCTCTCCATTACAATCATATGTATAATTCGGATAATCACTGTTCTGACGCATAAAAGCAAGTGTTGTAACCACTTTAAACGTCGATCCTGGAGCATAAGATCCTTGTGTCACACGATTCAACAGCGGACTGTTTTCTTCATCTGAATTCAATTCTGACCAGTCACTTAAAATATTATTCGGATCATATGCCGGTTTGGAAACCATGGCGAGAATCTTTCCCGTACTCGCCTCCATTACGATTGCCGCACCTTTGTTTGATCCAAGCGCATCATAAGCCGCCTGCTGCAGATTTGCATCCAATGTTGTTACAACTGTATCTCCTCGATTCTTCTTTTCACTGAATTCATTCTGCAGTTTTTCAAGAAAGAATGCATTTGATGTCAGAAGCTCAAAATTCTCTACCGATTCCAGGCCCGTAGTTCCAAGTTTGGAATCACTGTATCCGATCACATGAGCAAACACTTCTCCATAAGGATACTCTCTCGTCTCTGATCCATCATCCCCCCCAACGGCTGTCTGTGCAAGCACATTTCCATTCTTATCAACAATGCTTCCTCGTATAATCGTATCTGCATAAGCATCCTGTCTTTGATTATATGGACTGTTCACTACAAGTTTTGCCCGCACGACCATAAAATATACAAGATATCCCATCAACGCGATAAAGAGAATCACGAAAAAGTAAGTGACTCTAGCGAACTCTTTGTTCCGAACGCGTTCTCCGCTGTCTTTGCTGCCGCTGTTCCGGGACATCCTCGAATCTCGGTCTGCTTTTTGTTGTTTTCTTACCGGTCGTTCTTCCCGATTCATTTCTTAAATCCCTTTCTCTTTGTCTTGCTCTGTCTCTGTTATCTCCATCATATTCTCTTCGTCTGTCACGTCCATCCTGACGGGATCTTCCTGATTTTGCATTCGAACTGCTCTGGCGGCGTCTTTCATTCTGCCTGCTGCGGTTTCTCTGTCTTGCGCGCTGCATCTCAATCTGATGCTCTTCTTCTGCTTCTTCATCTTCTCTGACAATGTAGAGTCCCTGAATAATCCCAAACATGATCATCGTACTTAACAGAGAACTTCCACCATAACTGACGAATGGAAGTGTTACTCCGGTTAACGGAATGAACTTTGTCACTCCTCCGATCTGCAGAAATACCTGAAAAATATAGCAGGTTCCCAGACCAAGTGCTACTAATTTATAGAAGAAATTACGCAATTCCATCGCAATATTCAAAAACATCACATAACAGCTGACGCATACAAGGATCAGACACAGTGTAAAAATCAGTCCCATTTCTTCTGTCATTGCAGAGAAGATCAGATCCGTCTCTGCCACTGGAATCGTATCCGGCTGACCACGGAATAACCCTGTTCCAAACCAGCCGCCACTTCCAATCGCAAACAACGACTGGGCGATCTGATATCCCCCTTCGCTATAAGCTGCAAACGGATCCTGCCATGCCGCAACTCTGACCTTAATGTGGGAAAACAGATGATATCCAATCACTGCAGCTCCACACCCCGCTGCCACACCTGCAATTGCATATAACGGCTGCCTTGTCGCAACATATAGCATAATCAGATACACAATAAAGAAGATTAATGCAGCTCCCAGATCCGTTGACAATACAAGGATCAGAACATGTGCTGCCGCTATCGCAGTCGTAACAACAACATTCTTAAATTCTGTCGATTTATTCAGGCTTGCTGCTACAAAAAATACAAACAGAATCTTAACAAACTCAGAAGGCTGCAGACTCACAGGTCCAATATTGAAACTCAGCTTTGCTCCTCCAAGTGTTGCTGCAAACAATGCAACGATAAGAAGTGCTGCTCCTCCAACTGCTGCATAGACATAAGTCCAGTTCTCCAGGAAAGTCATCTTCGGATCAGAACCGGAACAATAAGACCAAAAACAATACCAACAACAACAAATGCCAGCTGACGGATTGCAATTCCATAAGGAGACTTACTCTGTGCGGAAAGCCTTGTGATCATGATCATTCCCGCTGTGATCAACATACACATATTATTGACAACCAGTCTCGAAACATTCGGGTAGATCAGATTGTATAATAAGATGACTGCCATCACAATCACTGCCAGTGCACCATATATGAACATCATCCTCAGATCCTGCGTTGCAAAATACATTGCAATAAATGCAGTGATCTGTATCATAAATAGAAGTACATCCTGACGGATCAATACTTTGTTTTCCTCATCTTCATAACTTCTCGTAAAGATTGAAAAACAGGAAAAAGTATATGCCGCCATCAAGATGATGATAAGGTATTTGGATACCTGAATAATAATATTAGCCATATTTCACCTGCTTCAAATAATTCCTCTGTTGAAATGTCCTGTTGTAAAATCTGTATCTTCTTTTCCTCTGGCAACAGTTTTTTCATCTGTTAAGAAAAATGTATTCAGAACTGTTTCTGTCTGTTCTTTATCCTCCAGAGTAAACTGGATACGACGCATCTTTGGATACAATTCATTCACTCTGTCCCATTCCTGTCTTAGATTGATCGGATTTTCCGTATAAATCACATTATAACAGAGATCACAATAGTTACGCGCAAAGAATTTTTCGTCTCTTCTGTCTTGAAGCACTCGTACTCCCGGTTTCTTAGAACAGCCTGAAGTTGTTCTCTCAATACACTGTGCAGATACCATAACCGGAATTCTTCCGTAAACAAGAAGTTCACCGTTTCTGATATCAAGTTCTCTTAGTTCTCTGCTGTTAAGCTCCAACGGAGCTGTAAAATCCTCAACTTTTTGCTGGTTCCAAAATTCTTTGCCATACTGATTAAAGATATATAGATTATGGTCTAATATAATCTTTTTGTCAAATCCTCTTTCTTTTAAGAAAAAGAAAGCTTCAAAATTTCGAATAACAACGCCGTCAATTGGCAATTGATTAAAGTTTCAAATTGTCTTCCAAACCATTCCTGCGCATTCTCTCTGAAAATATGTGGAAATACCAGATACAATTCAACTCCGCTTTTTCTCCAAAAATCAATCCTGTCTCTGACATGTGTGTCTGAAAAACCTGTGCCAAACAACCGGAAATCTAATGCAATCCGGCCAATCCTTTGAGTTCCCTGTCCATAAAGTTCCTCTTTCTGATTCAAAAAGCTGAACACGGTCTCTAACTGTTCCTCTGTTTCAATAAACACAGAATATCTGTTCAGATTTCCATTTCCTGTCTCTTCTTTAAATGTTTCTACCTGTGTCGTTGAAGGATTACATTCCCTGTAAAAAGCAGTTGCGATCTCTCTTCTCAATCCATCCAGTGCTGCTCTTCTTAAACTATTCAGCTGCTGCATCGGAAGAAATGCATCCTGATCCATAGATATTTCCAGATCTTTCAGGAAAAATAGCGTACCGCCTGTCTTCGCAAGCTGTGTGCGAATTCTCTCTTCCTCCAATGGGCGCTTCTGTGCACGTTCAACTGCATGTTCTGTATATGCTGTATAAGAAAATTCCCTGCAGCAGACCGTAAAAGATGCCGGATATCCAACCTGAAGGCTCAAAAATCCGTAAATCTCCTCCTGCCGGTCTTCTTTCCTGTATTTCTGATCCAAACTCTCAATCAGTTCTTCATTTCGGATTCTTCTAAAAACAAAGCCTTCTTTGAAACGCATCCCCCCCTTCGGCACAAGAAAACGTAACTTTTCTCCCTTTATGATCTTCTTGCCAAGTGTATAATTATCTTTCCCGCTACCGATTTCAAGAACATCATGTGCATGCAGATCTGTCAAAGCCTGAGCTGTGACCTCACGTCCATTTTGCGACAGACATCTGGCTGCTGCTACTCCGGCATGATTCGGACGATCCAGTGCCAGCATTTCTCTTCCATTATGCTGCTTATAATATCCGGTATCTGAATCACCGCGATTATAAAGATCCATCAGGTTTTCGCGGTCTTCCGGTTTCACCGCATAACCACTTTTCCCTTTTTTCAAATATAAATCCACATATTTCCGATACATAGCTGTTACTGCTGCCACATATTCCGGTTTCTTCATGCGTCCTTCTATCTTAAATGAGTCAATCCCGGCTTCAACCAGTTCCGGAATTAATTCAACGTACAGATATCCTTCAGGCTAAGAAAATATTTCTTCTGACCATCTACTGTATAAGGAAGTCTGCATGGCTGTGCACATTGACCACGATTTCCACTTCGGCCGCCGATCACACTACTCATCAGACACTGTCCGGAGTAACAATAGCAAAGTGCTCCATGAACAAAACACTCTACTTCAAGGTCCGTTGTTTCATGAATCTGTCGAACTTCTTCCAACGAAAGCTCTCTTGCCGGGACAACTCTTGCCGCCCCCCCCTGACTCTCTAAAAACTTCGCTCCTGCCGCACCAGTGATTGTCATCTGTGTACTCGCATGGATATCAAGATCCGGAAAATTGCTTCTGATAAATTGGAATACACCCGTATCCTGAACGATCACCGCATCCAAACCTTTCTCATATAATGGTGCCAGATAATCATACAGCTCTGCAATCTCATGATCTTTTAATAATGTATTTACTGTAAGATAAAACTTCTTCCCATAAATATGAGCACGCTCAATTGCTTCGATCAGTTCATCCTGTGTAAAATTGTTTGCATATGCTCTTGCTCCAAAACGTGCTCCTGCCGCATAAACGGCATCTGCACCTGCATTCATTGCTGCCTGAAAACATGCAAAGGATCCCGCCGGAGCCAGAATCTCCACCTGTCGGTCTTTTCTCATTCTTCTGTCATTATCCTTCTCTTTATTATTATGTTCACATAATCTATGAGAAACACGCTCCGCGAGTTTCTCAAGTTATCGCGACAGTCGCCAAGGTCTCGTGCAAGCACGGACTTTGGCTCGTTGTTCGCGTAAATGAAAAAGGCTGCCAAAGTGACAGCTTTTCTCATTTACCTTCTTCGGTTTTTCATCTCTGTCTCGAGCTTAACAATCTGCATCTGAAGGTCATTATTCTCTTCTTTCATCTTTGCAAGCTCTTTCTCAGCATTCTCAAGTTTGATCTGGGCTGAAATCAATTCATGCTTCAGATCATACATCTCTTTATCTTTGAGCTCGATATCGCTTTCCAGGGAATCTCCCTGTTTCTTTGCTTTAAAATAATCATCTGCAATATTAAGTGCAAGAAGGACATTCCTTGTGTCTGCACTCTGTTTTCTGTATCCTTCACTGTTCGTACATTCTGTGATTTTATGATTAAGATAGGAAGATACTTTCTGCAGATACTCTTCTCCTTCAAAGCCACTGAGAGTATAGACTTTTCCTCCGATTAATACTTCTGTAAAATGTTTTGCTGAACTCATAGCTTCCTCCTCGAGTTTCTATTCTTCTATTATAGACTATTTATCCTCAAAAACCAACTATTTTTTCAGAATTTCTATACTTCTCTCGGAATTCCAAGATGTTGGTAAGCTAATTCTGTTACAACACGACCTCTTGGAGTCCTCTGAATGAATCCATTTTTCAACAAATACGGTTCGTAAACATCTTCTAATGTGCCTGCATCTTCTGAAATCGATGCGGCAAGTGTCTCAAGTCCTACCGGTCCTCCCTGGAACTTCTCAATCATTGTGATCAGAATGTTACGATCAATATGATCTAATCCGAATTTATCCACGTCAAGAAGATCCAATGCATAATTTGCTACTTCTTTTGTGATTACACCATCATATTTAACCTGTGCAAAGTCACGCACTCTTTTCAGCAGACGGTTCGCAAGTCGCGGTGTTCCCCTTGATCTTCTGGCAAGTTCCATAGCACCTTCTTCTTCAATCTCTACACCTAGAACATGTGCAGAACGCAGAATGATCGTCTTCAACTCTTCTTCATTATATAACTCCAAATGATGCACTACACCAAAACGGTCTCTGAGCGGTGCTGTAAGCATTCCTGCTCTTGTTGTTGCCCCAACCAGCGTAAATTTGGGAAGATTCAGACGAACAGACCTTGCTCCCGGTCCCTTTCCGATCATAATGTCGATCGCATAATCTTCCATTGCCGGGTAAAGCACTTCTTCCACCTGACGGTTAAGTCTGTGAATCTCATCCACGAATAATACGTCATGTTCCTGCAGACCATTCAGAATTGCAGCCATCTCGCCTGGTTTCTCTATTGCCGGTCCGGAAGTAATCTTCATATTTACACCCATCTCATTCGCTATGATTCCTGCCAGTGTTGTCTTACCAAGCCCCCCCGGCGGTCCGTAAAACAGCACATGATCCAGTGCTTCGCCCCTTGCTTTCGCTGCTTCTATATAAATACTAAGCGTCTTCTTTGCTTTCTCCTGTCCAATATATTCTGATAAAAGCTGCGGCCTTAACTGTCCCTCTATCTTACTGTCTTCTTCCAGATTCTCTGTCGTTATAATTCTCTTCGCCATAACCGACCTCTCATTTCATAACTCTTTACTTCAAATTTTGTAACTGTTCAGAGCAGATTCTTTAACGCTTCTCTCAAAAGATCTTCTACACTCGCACAATCAACAGATACCTTCTTCACTGCACGTAAACTCTCTGCACTTCCATAACCAAGTGCTGTCAGTGCCTGTACCGCTTCCGCCTGCATTCCGGTATCTGTCGCCTCAATTTCTTTTGACTGTTCACTGCCATGTGCTGCCTGTTCCAGAACATCCTCAATGCTCATCTTATCTTTCAACTCCAGAATCAGCTTTTCCGCGGTCTTCTTCCCAATTCCAGGAGCTGATGAAATTGTTTTTACATCTCCGGCCAGCACGGCAAAACGAAGTTCATCCGGAGAAAGGCAGGAAAGAATATTCAACCCGGCTTTCGGTCCGATCCCGCTGACACCGATCAACAGTCTGAAAACCTGAAGATCTTCGCCTGTTAGAAATCCATATAATTGCATTGCATCCTCACGCACGTTGAGATATGTATGAATTTTCACTTCTTCCCCAACTGCCGGAAGCATGGATAATGTCTGCTGCGACATATAAATTCCGTATCCGATTCCACCCGCTTCCACAATCGCTTTCTGCTCCTGGACTGCTGCCAGTTCACCTCTAATATATGATATCATCTTCCTCTATCCTTTTCCCGCTGCACCAAAACCGCAACGCTTCCATAATAATTATACCAGAGAAATTCCCTGGATCCTTTTTAAAACTTCTTTTGCCACAAGTCCGATCAGCAGCCCGGTCACTTCTCCTGCCACTAACAAAACCGGCAGATAATACCCCCACCTGATATGTCTGTACAACAACCATTGCAACAAGAAGCTGCCCGATATTATGTGCTGTACCTCCACCAATACTGACTCCGGCAACACTGAACCTGTCTGATTTCTTAAGGAGAACCATAACAAGGAAACTCAAAAGTCCTCCTGATAAACTATATAGAATACCAAACAGATTTCCGAACATGAAGCCCGATAAAATAATCCTTGTCACGGAAAGTGCCAGTGCCTCTTTTATCCCCCATCTTGTACAGAACAAGAACTGTCATAAGATTCGCCAGACCAAGTTTTGCTCCCGGTATTCCGAAATTAATCGGAATCAAAAGTTCCACATAGCTAAAAATCAATGCCAATGCTGTAAATACGCCAAATATCGCTACTTTTCTACCGTGCAATCTCATCCACCTCCGGTTCCTCTCCGCCACGGATCGTTACTATAGTCTGATTCGGCAGGCAGATTATACTTTCCCCCCCATCTCTTGAAATTGCTCTGTGGTTTACACAAATCTGATCCGGACAGTCAGCATCTTCCATACGAACCTTTCTGTCCTTTATGAGTACTTTATTCTTATCATTTACATCAATTTCCTGATCCTGTTCCAAGCGGTATCTTCCATACAACTCGCCATTTACCTGAATCTCTACTTCACTGTATTCATCTGTAGTTTTTAAAAGCTGTAAACCAATCGTTAAAACAGCTACAAAAAAAATAGCTGCTGCAAGTATCCAGTCATTCTTCTTCATTCCGCACCATCTTTCTTCCATAATGGTTTTGCTAATTCATCATAGCACAACCATATTTTGAATGCAACCACATGTTCGATTGTATTTTTATTCAAACCTCGTTATAATAAACACATCATTCATTTATATTAAGAACGGAGATTTTATGAAACACAAAAAAATACTGGCTTGTTTCCTTACATTTTCTTTTCTGCTGACCGGATGTTCCACAAAAGATCAGTCACAGTCGCTTTCTATGACAGGAACCTATTTCGACACCGTTGTTAAGATTGAAGTCTGGGGGGGAGCAGATTCTAAGATCATGGATGGCTGCAAAGATATCTGTGAGAAATATGAACAACTCTTAAGTCCTACGATCGATTCCAGTGAAATCAGTCAGATCAATCAGGCACAAGGTGCCTCCGTTTCTGTATCGAAAGAAACTGCTGATTTAATTAAACTTGGAAAATATTATGGGGGGATCTTTCCGGAGGAAAATTTGATATCACAATCGCTTCTGCCAGTGATCTTTGGAATTTTCACGATAATGCGGATCATAGCATCCCTGACGCAGAGCAGCTGTCCGAAGCAGTTACTCATATCAATTATAAAACTATAGAGGTCAACGGAACAACGGTAACCATGTCAGATCCTTATGCAAAGATTGATCTGGGTGGTATCGCCAAAGGCTATATTGCAGATCAGGTAAAGAATTATCTTGTAGAAGAAGGAATAGAACATGCCTATATCAATCTCGGTGGTAACATACTGACACTCGGTGGAAAAACGGATGGTTCCAACTTCCGGATCGGTATCCAGAAACCATTTGCAGAAGACGGGACAGTTATGGCGGTTCTTCCGGTATCTGATAAGTCCATCGTATCTTCCGGAAATTACGAACGGTACTTTAAGAAAGACGGAAAGATTTACCATCATATCCTTGACCCTTCTACAGGATATCCAATAGAAAATAACTTAAACCAGGTCACAATCATCTCTGACAAATCGGTTGACGGGGGGGATGCCTTAAGCACAACCTGTTATGCGCTTGGACTGGATGAAGGATTAAAACTTATCCGAAGTATGGATAATATAGAGGCTGTATTTATTACCGATGACAATACGATTTATAAAAGCAGTGACTCTGTCGATTTAATCACTGATATTGATAACTAAAGAAAAGGAAGCTGATCATTTTAAATCTTCAGCTTCCTTTTCTGATCTCTTTTTTCAATAAAATCCTGTCGTATTATTAACGTAACGTAATAATCTTTCTCGGGCATTTTTCTACACAAACACCACACTCTGTACATTTATCTGCATCGATATGTGCAAGGAAATTCGTTACAGTGATTGCTCCTGCTTCACAGTTCTTCTCACAGAGACGACATCCGATACATCCGGCCTGACAGATTGTCAGCTGTACTTTTCCTTTTGCATTGGAATTACAGCGTACAAATGTCTTCTGCTCATATGGAATCAGCTCGATCAGGTGTTTTGGACATGCTGCAATACATTTTCCACATGCTTTACATGCTTCTTTGTCAACAACAGCAATTCCATCTACTACATGAATTGCATCAAATGGACAGGCAGCAACACAAGAACCGAATCCAAGACATCCTGAATTACATCCCTTTGCTCCTCCATTCTGCATCATGCTTGCCATCGTACAATCCTGAATACCTGTGTAGTCATAATCCAAGCTTGCTTTTTCACAGGTTCCGGCACATTTTACAAAAGCGGTCTGTCTCTCCTGTGTGCCTGCTGCAACACCCATGATATCACCGATCTTTGCAGCAACAGGTGCCCCCCCACCAACCGGACATCCACTGACTTCTGCTTCACCTTTTACGATTGCAGCTGCAAGTCCTGAACAGCCTGCATAACCGCATCCACCACAGTTATTTCCCGGGAGAACGCCTAAAATCGCTTCTTCACGTTCATCTACTTTTACAGCAAACTTCTTACCTGCGATTCCGAGGAAAACACCGATGAATAAACCGGTTCCACCGACGACTACTGCCGCCAAAATAATTCCTGTCATACTCATTTGCTCTTCCTCCTAAATTAATCCCGAGAATCCGAAAAATGCAATTGCCATCAGTCCTGCTGTAACAAGCACGATCGGAGTCCCCTGAAATGACTCACTGATATCATTGTATTCAATCTTCTCGCGAATTCCGGCCATCAGCACAATTGATACAAGGAATCCGACAGCTGTAGCAAATCCATTTACGACACCTGTGAGAAGTCCAATACCTGCACTCATGTCATCATAGTAGCCATTCTGTACGTTTGTCAGTGCTACTCCGAGAACTGCACAGTTCGTTGTGATCAGCGGAAGATATACACCGAGCGCATTGTATAATGATGGCATCGCTTTCTTTAAGAACATCTCTACAAACTGTACAAGTGCTGCGATAACAAGAATAAATACAATCGTATTCAGGTAAGATAATTCTCCTCCCATGATATTTGGATTTCCGAGAATAAACTTATAGATCAATCCAGTTACAAAAGATGCGATCGTAATAACGAATACAACCGCTCCACCCATTCCGGCAGCAGTCTTCACATTCTTGGATACACCGAGGAACGGACATATACCAAGAAACTGGCTCAGGACAACATTATTTACAAATGCTGAACCAACTGCAATTAATAATAATTCTTTCACTTTCTGTCCCCTCCTTTATTCGTTCTTTGCGTCTTCTTCGCCTGTCGGGAAGATCTTTCCACTGCAGGATGAAGCATTCCCGCAGCTTGCACAGCCTTCTCCGCATCCGACTGTCTCCGGAACCTTCTTTCCTTTCTTTGCCATATTGTTCTTTACTTTATTCTGTAAAGCAACAAGACCTGCAAGGACAAAGAATGCTCCCGGTGCAAGGATGAAGATTGTCAGTGGCTCGTAAGATTCCGGCATAACACGGATATCAAAGATTTTACCTGCACCGATCAGTTCTCTGACAATACCGATTGCTGTAAGACCCACAGTAAATCCAAGTCCCATACCGATTCCATCAAAGATAGAAGGAAGAACCGGATTCTTTGAAGCATAACTTTCTGCTCTTCCGAGGATGATACAGTTTACAACGATCAGAGGAATATAAAGTCCAAGTGAATCATAAAGGCTTGGAACGAATCCTTCCATCAGGAACTGTACAATTGTTACGAAAGAAGCAACAATAACGATAAATGCCGGCATTCTGACAGAATCCGGAATAATCTTTCTCAACATAGAAATCAACATGTTAGACATGATCAATACAACTGTTGTAGAAAGTCCCATACCAACACCGTTGATCGCAGATGTTGTAACCGCAAGTGTAGGACACATACCAAGCATAAGAACGAAGGTCGGATTTTCTTTTACAAGGCCATTATACAGCCGTTCTGTACATTTATTCATTACTTCCGCCTCCTAACTCATTTTGAAAATATACAAGTGCAGAGTCTACTGCATTTGTCACAGCATTGGTTGTGATCGTAGCACCACTGATGGCGTCGATCATGTCATCTCCTGACTCTCCTGTCTTTGTATATGTAAACTTTTCTACATTCTTATCTTTAAACTGATCTTTGAAATCTGCTTCCTTAGCTTTCATTCCAAGACCTGCTGTCTCACTGATACTGAGCATCTCAATACCTGTTACTGTTCCATCTTCCCTGATACCTACAGAAATATCAATGTCTCCGCCGTATCCTTCATGTGATGTAACATTTACGACATAACCAACCGTCTCACCGGAAGCGTCTTTTCCCTCAGCCACCTCAGAAATATCATCTGAAGTGTATCCATTTTCTTTCAGAAGAGCAGAAGCTGCATCAGCATCAAATTCTGTATCCGATTCAAATGTCTCTGCATCTGAAAGAACAGAACGAAATGCTTCCTGTTTTGCCTCCTCCTGTGCTTTAGCGATCGGATCTTTTGTCACACCATATACAACTCCGAGAAGAAGACCTGCAACAACAGTGATTACTGTCAGAATCAACGTGTTTTTAACAATTTTATTCATTACTTCTCTCCTCCTTTACCAAATGGTTTTGGAAGAGTAACCTTCTCGATCAATGGAACTAAAAGGTTACTGATGATGATCGCATAGGAAACTCCTTCTGCTGATCCACCAAAAAGACGGAACAGACCCGTCAGACATCCAAGACAGATTCCAAAAAGGATCTTTCCTTTGCTCGTGATCGGAGATGTTACATAATCTGTTGCCATAAACCATGCTCCAAGCATCAGACCACCACCACAAAGATGCGCTGTGATGTACTGAGGATCGAATCCATGTCCTCCAAACAATGTGATAAAAATCACAAATGTCACAATGTAAGTTCCAGGAATTCTAAGATCAATTACACCCATAAGAATCAGGAACATTGCACCGATCATAATTGCAACTACAGAAGTCTCTCCGATTGTTCCTCTGATATTTCCGAGAAGCATAGACAATGTATTCACTGTTTCTCCTGCTTTCAGTTCTGCTAGAGGAGTCGGTCCTGTCACTCCGTCGTAAACAAAATAAGTCATCTTTCCTGCAAAACAGATCAGCAGAAAACAACGTGCTCCCAATGCAGGGTTCATGAAGTTCTGTCCAAGTCCTCCAAACAACTGTTTCACAACAATGATAGCAAATACTGCACCAAGCACACCCATCCACCACGGGAGTGTCGGAGGAAGATTCAATGCGAGCAGAAGTCCTGTTACAACCGCACTGAAATCATTGATCGTAATTGGCTTATGCATTAATTTTTCATAAAGATACTCAGATAAAACAGCCGCTGCCGTTGTAACAACTACAAGAATCCAGGCATTCTCATGACGGAAATTCCAGATTCCGAAAAATGTAGCCGGAAGAAGTGCGATCACAACATAAAGCATAATGTTGCTGCTTGTCACTTTATCACGGATATGCGGCGAAGAAGATACGTTATATTTCTCGTTCACTTTACTTCAACCTCTCTTATTTCTTCTTTCTATTCGCCAATGCTGTCTTACGCATTGAACCAATTGCCTGTTTCAGCTGACGTTTCGCCGGACAGACATAACTGCAGGAACCACATTCCACACATTCCAATCCATTCCATGCAACAAAAGATGCCTCATCTTTTCTCTTTGAAAAGTCTGCAAGTCTGGATGGAATAATTCTGCTTGGACAGATCTCCACACATCTTCCACAGTTAATACATGCAGTCTCAAGACTCTTTGCCACAACGTCTTCTTTAAAAAGCAGAATAGAGGAAGAAGTCTTTGTAACCGGTGCATCCATTGTCACCATGGCAAATCCCATCATCGGTCCTCCGGAGATCAGTTTCTGCGGTTCCGCTTTCAAACCTCCTGCTGCCTCAACCAGCTCTCTGTGGTTTATTCCAAAAGGAGCCATAAAGTTTCCTGGTTTTTCAACTGCATCGCCGCTCACTGTAACAACACGTTCCATCAACGGTTTTCCTTTGATTACCGCATTGTGGATTCCAATCAAAGTCTCCACGTTATCAACAATACATCCTGCATCTGCCGGAAGCATGGTAGAATTGATTGCTCGTTTTGTCACTGCATAGATCAACTGACGTTCTGCCCCCTGTGGATATTTTGTCATCAATGCTTTCACATCAATTCTTGGATCGCCGGAAACTGCTTTCTGTAACTTTTCAATACAATCTTTCTTGTTATCCTCTACAGCAAAAACACCTCTTGCATTTGGGAATAAAGAAAGGATGACCTTCATTCCGCTGACAAGATCTTCTGTATACTCGAGCATTCTTCTGTAATCTGCAGTGATATAAGGTTCACACTCAGCACAGTTTGCAATAATATATTCTATCTTATCCGGTTCCTTCGGAGAAAGCTTTACCTTTGTAGGGAATCCTGCACCACCCATTCCTACGATTCCGGCATCTCCAATCTTATTAATGATTTCTTCCCTTGTCATCTCTTCCAAAGGCTTTACCGGTTCATATTCAACTTCCTTATACTCTCCATCGTTTTCTACAACAATGCACTCCACCTGGGATCCAGTTGGATTAAAACGTTGTTCCAATCCTTTCACTTTACCGGAGACAGATGAATAGATCGGAGAAGATACAAATCCTCCCGCTTCAGCAATCAACTGTCCTTTCAGCACACAATCGCCTTTCTTAACTACCGGTTTAGCCGGTGCTCCTATATGCTGTGAAAGTGGATAGACCAGTTCACCCTGAGGTACTACAGGTCTGATCGGCTGATCCTTTGAAAAACGTTTTCCATCATCTGGATGGATTCCGCCTTTAAATGTCAAAAGCCCCATCTCATTTCCTTCCTTTCTTTTATCATTGTCATTACAACAATAATATTTTAATTTTGTAATACTTATTTTACTAGAATGCGCTCTGAAAATCTAGCAAATATGTAATAATTCTTGTATCTTTCGCTATACATCTTGTCGAATTTTTAACAGAAAAAGAACCTGCCAATGGCAGGTTCTTCTAAAAAATAATTTATATCTTATTCCTCTGTCTCTCCAGCGTTGTCAGCCTCAAGAGCTTTCATGCTCAGGCTGATCTTCTTCTCTGCTTCGTTAAGATCAACGATCTTAGCTGTGATTTCCTGTCCGATTGCAAGAACATCAGATGGTTTCTCAACATGAGCTCTTGAAATCTGGGATACATGAAGAAGTGCGTCAACTCCCGGTGCAAGTTCTACGAATGCACCAAAGTCTGTCATACGTGCAACTTTTCCTGTAACTACTGTACCTACAGCGAAATCTTCTGCTGCATTTACCCATGGATTTGTCTCTGGGAATTTCAGGCTGAGCGCAATCTTTGTATCATGAATGTCTTTTACAAGAACTTTCAGTGTATCTCCTACATGGAATACTTTCTTCGGATTGTCAACTCTTCCCCCCCATGACATCTCTGAGATGTGAAGAAGTCCGTCAACACCACCAAGGTCAACGAATGCTCCGAAATCTGTTACATTCTTAACAGTTCCTTCTACTGTATCACCAACATTGAGTTTCGCGAACAGCTCTTTCTGCTTCTCAGCACGCTCTGCTACAAGAAGCTGTCTTCTATCACCGATCACACGGTTTCTTCTCGGGTTGAACTCGCTGATTACGAATTCGATTTCCTGTCCTTCATACTTGCTGAGATCTTTCTCATAAGAATCGGAAACAAGGCTTGCCGGGATAAATACTCTTACTTCATCAACTGTTGTACAAATACCGCCGCCAAGAATCTGTGTAACTGTAGCTTTCAGCACTTCGTGGTTTTCATATGCTTCGCGCAGTCTCTCATTTCCTTTTTCTGCAGCCAGTCTCTTATATGTAAGAAGAACCTGACCCTCTCCGTCATTTACTTTCAGTACCTTAACTGTCATTGTATCACCTACGGATACAACTGTTGTAAGGTCAAGAGACTGATCGTTGGAATATTCGCTCTTTGTAATGATACCGTCTGCTTTATATCCAATGTTCAGGATAATCTCATCCGGTTTCACGTCGATTACTGTACCTTCGACAACCTCTCCATTGTGAATTGTTTTAAATGACTCTTCTAACATCTGTTCAAAAGATAATTCTGACATTATTTTGAACCTCCTCAATTATATTGTTGGGCGTGGATGCCCCCCTGCTGTAATACCTACCGTTTCCACTGACCCTAATTGATTCAAATCCAAATCGCCAAGTGTCTGTATATAGTACGTATTGTTACATGCTTTGCGGCATATTTCAAATAACTTCTGGGTATTGGAACTATGTTTGTCACCAATAACGATCATAGCATCCACCGTCTCTGCTATGCTCTGCGCTTCTGTCTGGCGCTCCTTCGTAGCATTACAGATTGTATTTAAAACACTTACATCATAACTCTTTTTTTCAAGAATTTCAACTAATTCTTTAAATTTATTGTAATTAAATGTCGTCTGGGCAACGATACAAATCTTTTTCCCCCTGCTCACAAGAATAATTTTCTGCTTCTTCCTTTGTCTGAAAGACCTCTACATGGTCTCCTGCCCAGCCCTTAATTCCCTGAACCTCCGGATGTTCCGGATTTCCAATGATAATAATATTCTCGCCCATCTCACTGTGTTTCTGCACGATATTATGGATTTTCTTAACAAATGGACACGTAGCATCTACAATCTGGATTTTCTTACTTTCCAATCTGTCATACACATCTTTTGCCACCCCCCCATGAGAGCGGATAATAACAGTTCCCCCCCTTTCCAGTGTATCCAGCTCTTCTTCGCTGCGAAGGACGATCACACCTTTCTGCTCCAGATCTTTCACCACTTCTTCATTATGGATAATCGGACCATACGTATAGATCGGAAGATTCTGATTCTCTTTCACCTGTTCGTAAACTGTATCCACTGCACGCTTAACGCCGAAACAAAATCCAGCTGATTTCGCCTTTATTACTTTCATTCTATCCAACTCCTGCAAATTTATCTATGACAATATCTGGAAATCGTGTTTACAACTTCTTTCAGTGTCATATCCGAACTGTCAACAAGTATCGCATCCTCTGCTTTTTTCAGTGGCGCGATCTTTCTTGTCATATCACGGTAGTCTCTTTCTTCAATATCTTTCTCTATCTCTTTCAGATCGCACTGTACTCCCTTTTCAACAAGCTCTTTATATCTTCTCTTTGCTCTGATTTCTACGCTTGCTGTAAGATAGATTTTTACATCTGCATCTGGAAGCACATGGGTACCAATGTCTCTTCCATCCATGATCACATCCTTCTCTCTTGCAAGCGTTCTCTGAAGTTCCAGGAGTTTTCCTCTGACTTCCGGAATCGCAGATGTCATAGAAGCCATATTTCCAACTTCTTCTGTACGAAGCTTTGCTGTAACATTCTCTCCGTTTACATAAATCTGCTGGATTCCGCTTTCATAACCAATCGTTACTTCCACATCTTTGCAGGCCTCTATAATCTTTTCTGTATCTTTTGGATCAATTCCAAGATTCAGAAAGTGAATGGCCAATCCACGGTACATTGCGCCGGTATCTACATAAATATATCCGTTTTCTTTTGCAACCTGCTTTGCAATTGTACTTTTCCCTGCCCCTGCCGGTCCATCGATTGCTACATTATATCCCATTTTTATTTCTCCATCTTTTCTTTCTACATTCCATTTTCAAATCTAACAGTAATATCTATTCTTCCTGTCACAGGATTCAGACATTCCCCCAGTAAAATTTTCAATCACATCCTGCGTTAATTCCGGCAAGATACCCTGTTGACCACGCAATCTGAAGATTATATCCTCCGGTCATTGCATCAAGATCAAGCACCTCTCCGGCGAAATATAATCCTTTCATTTTTTTGATTCCATTGTTCCTGGATCAACCTCTTTTACAGATACTCCGCCTTTTGTAATGATTGCTTCATTATAACCGCGAAGCCCTGTCAATGTCATTGTAAAATCCTTGATCAGATGAACCAGTCTCTGTCGTTCTTCTTTTGTAATCTCATTCACTTTTTTCTCAGGTTCAATCTCCGAGAGTTCTATCATAACGGGCTTTAATTTTGCCGGAAAGAGTGAATCGATTGAATTTTTATACTGTTTATTATGGTTTGCATCAAACTCTCTGAGGATTCTTTTATCAAGTTGTTCCTCACTCAATGCCGGTTTTAAGTCTATATGAAGTGTAAGTTCTTTTTTTCTTAAAGTTTTTCCCACCACACTGCTCGCGCTCAGAATAACCGGTCCTGTTACACCATAATGTGTAAAAAGCATTTCTCCGAATTCTTCGTAGAGTTTTTTCTTCCCATCTGTGATACAAATTTCTATATTTCGAAGAGATAATCCCTGCAATTCTTTCGCATACCATTGTCTGACTTCCATCGGTACAAGTGATGGAAGGAGTTCTGTCACTCTATGCCCTGTTTCTTTCGCAAAACGATATCCATCGCCTGTAGAACCCGTAGAAGGATAGGAAATACCACCTGTCGCAACAATCACAGCATCTGCCTTCATTTTCTTTCCATTAGTTAATAAAACCCCGCACACTTTATCCTGTTCACAAAGTAGTTCTCTCACCTC
The DNA here is from genome assembly GCA_001312505.1 of Mediterraneibacter faecis JCM 15917. Classification (GTDB taxonomy): domain Bacteria; phylum Bacillota; class Clostridia; order Lachnospirales; family Lachnospiraceae; genus Mediterraneibacter; species Mediterraneibacter faecis. The sequence goes on along the minus strand of BBDW01000001.1, from coordinate 282,621 downwards.
TGTGTGAAGAGAAACAGCTACTCCTAATGATTTTAACTCTCTTGAAAATGCTGCGATCACATCAGAAGAATGATCTGAAACAGGGAAAACTCGTTCTCCACGTTCAATTTTCGTCTTCACACCAAGTTTTTCAAAGAAATCGATCACCTGCTGATTTGTAAAACTGTAAAATCCACTGTATAAAAATTTCGGATTACTTGTCACCGCCGTAAATAAATCTTCTATATCAGCGGCATTCGTTATATTGCAGCGTCCTTTTCCTGTAATGAACAGCTTTTTCCCAAGCTTTTCATTCTTCTCAAGCAACTGAACATTCTGACCATTTCTTGCAGCGAAAACTGCCGCCATCATCCCGGCAGCCCCCCCGCCGCCCACTACGATCACATTACTCATGCTCTATTCTTCTCCTTTATTCTGTCTGTAAGACTCGTTCGTTCCTGCGCTGCCACCTTCCTGGCTGCTTTCTTCTCCGCTGTAAACCTGATATTCACCCCCCCAGATTTTCTCCAGAGTCTCTAATGTCGAGACAACTTCTTTCTGTTTTTTCATACAGATTGCAACAATCAGAGCATTGATCACACTCAATGGTGCAACAAGTGAATCGACAATAGATGCCATATCACTTCTTGCGATCAGATTGCAGGAAGAATACTGATTCATAGGTGAATGGATACTGTCAGTAAGTGTGATTACTTTTGCCTTTCTATTGCTCGCAAATTCCAATGCTTTCAATGTTCTCATCGAATATCTTGGGAAACTGATTCCTATAATCACATCTCCTTCCCCGATTCGAATGATCTGTTCAAAAATCTCACTGGAACTGTTTGTATTTACTGTAATTACATTGTCGCATACAAGATTTAGATAAAATCCCATAAAAGAAGCAAGTGGTGCACAGCTTCTGATTCCCACAACATAGATTCTCTTTGCTTCTAAAAGGGTATCAATCGCCCAGTTAAATGCCTTATGATCGATTGCAGACAAGGTCATCTTGATTTTCTCAATGTCTGACTGAAGAACTGTTTCAAGGATCTCACTCTGTGTAATTCGTCCATAGGTCACTTCCATACGCTGGATTGAATTCAACTTATTACGGACAAGTTCTTCCAATGCTTTCTGAAATTCCGGATATCCCCCCCTATATCCAAGCTGAGTTGCAAATCGTACAACCGTAGATTCACTGACACCCACAATCTCTCCAAGACGCGCCGCTGTCAGAAATACAGCCTTATCATAATTTTCTTTCACATATTCTGCAAGGCGCTTCTGCCCCCCCTTGCTCATCTTCTCATATTTTGCTTCGATCCTTCCGATCAGCTCATTCATATTCGCTTCAATATTGCGTTCTGATGTTTCCATTCTTTTACACTTTTCCTAATCCCTAAATATTTCATTGTCCGTCCAGCAGCTTCAACAGATAGATAAGAGTTCTGTCATACCTCTGCTTTGCTGATTACTTCACAGCCCGCGTGTACTCTTTCAGCCAGATTCGTTCTTCCTCTGAAAGGTAAGGGGGACACTTTTTCATAAACCTGCTTATGATAATGATTCAGCATTTCTTTCTCTTCTGTACTCATTTTCTCCGGCAAGATTGCATCCAGATCAATTGGTACATAAGTAAGAATTTCAAAATTCATAAACTGTCCATACTCATTCTTAACTGTTTTTCTGACAAGCAGCTCATTTTCCAGACGAATTCCATGGGAACCCTCAATATAGATCCCCGGTTCATCTGTGATCACCATATTTTCTTCCAATGCCGGAGCCGGTCTCTCTCCCTCTTTCCAACGGAAATTGATCGGTCCTTCATGGATATTCAATAAATAACCAACACCATGCCCCGTCCCATGATTAAAGTTTAATCCTTCTTTCCAAAAGACCTCTCTTGCAATACAATCCAGATTCGCACCACTGCATCCATAGAGAAATACAGTGTTTGCCAGGCGCAGCATTGCTCTTGCAACCAGTGTGAAATGTTCTTTTTCAATATTCCCCCCCACTTCTCCAAGTGCAACCGTACGCGTAATGTCGGTAGACCCTTCCAGGTAATGACCTCCTGTATCTGTCATGAAAAGCTTTCCTTCTTTTAAAGGGACATTGCTTTTCTCATCCGCACTATAATGAACAATTGCCCCCCCATGTTCTCCATATGCACTGATCGGGCCAAAACTTGGTCCGAGGAAATGCTCCTGCTCTGCACGTAATCCTTCCAGCCTGGCAGAAGCAGACAACTCTGTAATCTCCACTCTGCCAATATTCTTCTTTAACCAGTACATAAACTTTGTATGTGCAACCGCATCCTTCAAATGCGCTTTTCTCAAATTCTCTGCCTGTGTTTCATTTTTAACTGACTTCATCAGGATTTCCGGGTTCTGCTTATCAACAATCACCGTCTCTTTGGAAATAGCCTGATAAAGACTATAATTCATGATTGTAGAATCCAGAAGAAGCTTATCTTCCGATGTCATTTCTGAAACTTTGCGATAAATATCCTCATACGGATAAATCTTCACTTGATTTTCTGCTAGCAAATTTATAATATCGTCAGAGAATTTTCTAATGTCAGCAAACAGCTCAACTGAATTATTATAAACGATTGCGTAAGAAAGAACAAGTGGACAATATGCAATATCATTTCCTCTTATATTTAAAAGCCATGCAATATCATCAAGACTCGATAAAACATGTGCATTGCATCCATTTTCTTTCATTATTTCTCTGATTCGTTCTAATTTGGATCCAATTTTTTCACCTGTATATTCATCTTCTAGAGAAAATACAGATTCCATAGACATTTCAGGTCTTTCCTTCCAGATATTCTGTGCAAAATCTAAGCGGTATTTCAATGATGCACCATTCTCGTCTGCGATATGACAATATCGTTTTCCTTGTGCATAAGTCACTGTACGACCATCAAATCCCAGAACATCCCCCCCTTCTTTCAGCTCACTTTTTAAAAATTCTTCTATCGTTGGAACATCAGATTCTCCTGATTTATAGAGCGTGATCCCGCTCCCCTTCAACTGAGTTTCTGCCTGAATAAAATATCTTCCATCTGTCCAGAGTCCCGCTTTATCCTTTGTAAAAACTGCGGTACCTGCTGATCCTGTAAAGCCCGTTATATATTCGCGGAATTTAAAATAATCACCGACGTATTCACTGTGATGATAGTCATCTGTAGGGATGATATAGCAGTCTATTTTCTGCTGTTCCATTACATTTCGTAATCGCTCTATTCTGTCTAAAACACTCATATCTGCCTCCATATATTCCAACAATCAAACTCATATTACAAAAAACTTGATTATTCAAAATTGTACACATCTATGATACCACCAAATAAATTTCCTTACAAATGAAAAAGACCAGAAAACACAAATCTTTCAATCTGTTATCTTCTGGTCTTTCTATTCAATTCATAATCTAACTAAATTAGTCAGGATTATACCGGATAAGATCCGTTCTCTGTATCTGCTACTGTAGCATCTACTTTTGTCTGCTGAGCCTGTCTGTATTTGAAGAAGTCAACAGCAACCTGTGGGAACAATGCATATGTCAGTACATCCTCATCCTGCTGGATCCACTGTGCACACTCTTTACGAAGTGTATCAAGCTCATCCGGGATAAGATCTGCCGGACGGCAAGTGATCGGTTCTTCATCTCCAAGAGCCTTCTTCTGAAGTTCTGGATCAACCGGTTTTGTTGTCTTACCGTATTTACCTGCAAGAACATCCTTCGTCTCTTTTGTGATCATCTTATAACGCTCACCCATCAGTACGTTGAATACAGCCTGTGTTCCAACGATCTGTGAAGATGGTGTAACAAGCGGTGGCTCACCAAGATCTTTACGTACACGAGGTACCTCTTCAAGTACTTCGTAGAACTTATCTTCTGCTCCCTGCTCTTTCAGCTGGATGTCAGGTTGGAAAGCATTCCTCCCGGTACCTGGTACAGAAGAGTCTTGATATTAACACCAAGGTTCTTCGGATTGAGCAGTCCGCTCTCAAGAGCATCGTCACGGATTGGACGGAAGTAGTCAGCAATCTCTGCAAGGAGACTCTGATCAAGTCCTGTATCGTATGGTGTTCCCTTGAATGTCTCAACCATAACTTCTGTAGCCGGCTGAGATGTTCCAAGTGCGAATGGAGACATTGCTGTATCGATGATATCAGCTCCTGCCTCAACAGCCTTCATATATGTCATGGAAGCAACACCTGATGTGTAATGTGTATGCATCTCGATTGGGATATTTACTGCATCTTTCAATGCACCAACAAGCTCTGTTGTCTTATATGGAACAAGAAGTCCTGCCATATCCTTAACACAGATTGAGCTTGCACCCATATCTTCGATTCTCTTTGCGAGGTCTACCCAGTACTCCATTGTGTAAGCATCACCAAGTGTATAAGACATTGCAACCTGTGCATGAGCCTTCTCTTTGTTAGCTGCTTTTACAGCTGTCTGAAGGTTTCTCATATCATTGAGGCAGTCGAAAATACGAATGATATCGATTCCGTTTGCCACAGATTTCTGTACGAAATACTCTACAACATCATCAGCGTATGGACGGTATCCAAGGATATTCTGTCCACGGAACAGCATCTGAAGTTTTGTATTCTTGAATCCATCACGGAACTTTCTAAGTCTCTCCCATGGATCTTCTTTCAGGAAACGGAGGGAAGCATCGAATGTTGCTCCACCCCCCAGCACTCTACAGCATGATATCCAACCTTGTCCATCTTCTCAACGATTGGCATCATCTGCTCTGTTGTCATTCTGGTAGCAATCAGAGACTGATGTGCATCACGCAGAATAGTTTCTACTATTTTAACTGGTTTTTTTTCAATTTCTGCCATTTATTTATCCTCCTAATTTACTTAACGCCGAAAATAGCCATAAATGTTCCGGCTGCTACTGCAGTACCGATAACTCCGGCAACGTTCGGTCCCATTGCATGCATAAGAAGGAAGTTTGTAGGATCTGCCTCAGCACCAACCTTCTGAGATACACGGGCTGCCATAGGAACCGCAGATACACCAGCGGAACCAATCAGCGGGTTAACCTTACCATGTGTAAGGACACACATTAACTTACCGAAGAGAACTCCGGCAGCTGTACCGAATGCAAATGCTATAAGACCAAGGATAACGATCTTGATTGTATTCCAGTTCAGGAATGCTTCAGCACTTGTTGTAGCACCTACAGATGTACCAAGAAGAATAACTACGATGTACATCAGGGCATTGGAAGCTGTCTCTGTCAGCTGTCTTACAACTCCACACTCTTTGAACAGGTTACCAAGCATCAACATACCAACAAGTGGAGCTGTTGTAGGAAGAATCACACATACAACGATTGTAACGATAACCGGGAAGAGGATTCTCTCAAGCTTAGAAACCGGGCGAAGCTGATCCATCTTGATCTTTCTTTCCTTCTCTGTTGTGAGAAGTTTCATGATCGGTGGCTGGATGATCGGCACAAGTGACATATAGGAGTATGCTGCTACGGCGATCGGTCCCATGATAGCTGTCTGCTGCAGTTTACCTGCAAGGAAGATAGATGTCGGGCCGTCAGCTCCACCGATGATGGAGATAGCAGCTGCTGCTTTGTCTGAAAATCCAAGAGCCATAGCTCCAAGATAAGCTGCGAAAATACCGAACTGAGCTGCTGCACCAAGCAGGAAACTCTTCGGGTTTGCGATCAGCGGACCAAAGTCTGTCATCGCTCCAACTCCAAGGAAGATCAGAGAAGGAAGGATGGACCACTCGTCAAGCTGATAAAAGTAATACAGAAGTCCACCAGTTCCGTTCGCTGCATCCTCAGCATGAAGCATAATATCCGGATAGATATTTACAAGCAACATACCAAAGGCAATTGGAACAAGAAGCAGTGGCTCAAATTCGTGGCGAATTGCCAGATAGAGAAACACGCAGGCAACAGCAATCATGATCAGGTTACCAAATGTAAGATTCATGAACGCTGTCTGTTCTACGAGGTTTCCCAATGTATTTGAAATATATTCCATTTGTAAAAACCTCCTGGTTCAGTTACTAGTTTAATGTAGCAAGTACAGCTCCTGATTCAACAGCATCACCTACTGCCACATCAATGCTGGCAATAGTTCCTGCCTCTGGGGGGGCAACAACTGGGATCTCCATCTTCATTGCTTCAATGATAATAACTGTATCTCCAGCCTCTACCTTCTGTCCAACAGATGTAGGAACCTGGAATACTTTACCTGCTGCTCCAGCTTTTACCTGGATGCTTCCAGCGCCTGCTGCCGCTTTCGGTGCTGCTGCCGGAGCTGCCGGTGCTGCTGCTCTAGGTGCTGCAACCGGTGCTGTTGCCGGTGCGCCTGCACCATTCTCTTCTACTGTTACATCATATACATTTCCGTTTACTGTGATTGTATAGTTTTTCATCTAATTATCCTCCTGATTAATTCCATCTGTTTGATTTTCTTCTCTTAATAGAACGAACAACAAATCCATCTGTAGAAGTTCCCTCGGCTGCTGCAATTGCTGCTGCAATTACTGCTACGAGTTCTCCGTCATCTTCTGCTGTAGCTACCGGAGCCGGAGCTGCCTGTACAGCTGCTTCCTTCTTCACTTCTACTTCTTTATCCTTATTAGCCATCTTCTGCTGAAGTTTCGGAATGTATTCAAGCAGATAAATAATGAATGAAATGAAAATCAATACAACGAATACTGTTCCCATACCAAGTACTGTATTCAGACCGGCTTTCTTAAGGATCTCTCCTGTTGAATAATGAGCAGAAACATCCATACTCTCCATGTTGCCCTTTTCGTCAAAACTGAAGACGATGTCTGCATCTCTGTTTTCATATTTTGCTTCAGATGTGAGTGAAACTCCATCGTTCTTTACTTCCATTGTCCAGTCGCCATGTTCAACATAAGCACCGCACTCTTCTTCTGCTGCTTCCCAGGAGCTGATCATTGTAAGGAAGTCCTCTCCATCAACCGGAAGTCCTGCATTCATAAGCTGTGTGTCAAGCTGAAGATCACGCATATCAGAAAAGCTGTCAAGCTGCTCTGTTGTCATCGCTTCGAAATTCTGAACAACAAACTCAGCATACTGTTCTAATGTTGCCTGATCATATTCTGTTGTCTCAGACTTACCACATCCTGTGAAGCTAAGAACGAGAATGAGGATAAGTCCTAATAAACTGATTTTTTTCTTCACTTCGCCTCACCTCACTAAACCGTTCCGTGTTTCTTAGCCGGACGGTCCTCTCTCTTTGTGAACAGCATCTCAAATGCTCCGATCACATATTTTCTTGTATCTGCCGGCTCGATGATCGCATCAACATATCCTCTTGCTGCTGCTGAATTCGGGCTTGACTGAAGTTCTTTGTATTCAGCTGCTTTCTCATTAAGAGTCTCAGCATCTGCGTCTGCGTACATGATCTGTGCTGCAAGCTTCGCATCCATCATTCCGATCTCTGCTGTTGGCCATGCATAAACAAGATCTGCACCAATTGACTTACTGTTCATAGAAACGTAAGCACTTCCGAATGCCTTACCAACGATTACATTTACCTTCGGTACTGTAGCGTTAGCAAATGCATATGTCAGTTTTGCAACTGCGCTTGCCATGTTCTTCTCTGACTCTACTGTAGCAGCAAATCCTGTTACATTTGTCAGTGTAAGAACCGGGATTGAGAATGCATCACAGAAGTTTACAAAATCTGTTGCTTTCTTGCATCCGTCTACTGTAAGAACGCTGTCGAACTCAGCCTCTACTTCAGCTTCTGCATTGTATACTTTAGAGCGGTTTGCAACAACACCAACTGTCATTCCGTTCAGGCGGATAAATCCTGTAACCATCTCTTTTGCGTAGTCTTTCTTTGTCTCAACAAGAATCTGATTGTCAGCAATCTGTGCCAGTGCGATTGCTGTATCTTCTGATGCGTTAGCAATGTCTGCGCAGATACGGTTCAGGTCATCTGTGCATTCCTCATAAGACATATCATCTTCGTTGTTTGCCGGAAGCATACATACAAGATCACGGATCTGTCCGAGGATCTCTGCCTCTGCACCGATTCCGTCTACAAGACCTGCTGTCTTGCTCTGGTACTCAGCGCTTGCTGTGTTACACTTGGAAATCTCATTTCCTTCCAGTGCATTTGGAGAATTAACGAAAAGTTTTCCGTCTTTTGCTTCCATAAATGTGAAATCTGTAAGCCCCGGAACAACTGCAAGACCGCCGCCGCACATTCCAAAGATTGCTGTAACCTGCGGAATCACACCTGATGCAAGTGCCTGTTTGTGATAAAGGCTTCCAAATGCCTCAAGTGCATCTGTAGCTTCCTGAAGTCTGAGTCCTGCACAGTCGATCAGTCCGATCACCGGTGCTCCCATCTTCATAGCCATATCATAGATTCTTGCGATCTTCTTCGCATGCATCTCTCCGAGTGCTCCACCCAGAACGTCAGCATCCTGGCTGTATACATAAACCAGGTTACCGTCAATCACTCCATATCCAGTGATAACACCGTCAGAAGGAGCTGCCTTCTCCTGCAAGTTGAAAGTTGTGCTTCTAGCTGTAACAGCTCCGCCAATTTCAACAAAGCTTCCCTCATCAAGCAGTGTGGCAATTCGTCTGCTTGCTGAGTTTTCTGTTGCATTGTAGCTCATATTTTAGCCCTCCATACTTATAAAATAATTTTAAAATAAACCAAAATTTCTGCCTATTGTATTATATACTAGGTCGATTGAAATTTCAATTCATATTTTCCGCAAATTGACATTTTTTTCACAGGACATTGTTTTTGTCGATGAAGATTTCTTGATCTTTTGACTTTAGTTTCTGTATTTTCGAGTGAATTTTGTATTTGTAGGAGAAAGTTTAATTTTGAACTACGCAAGCAAGAACGGGTCTACTGTTGCCAGGGGCACATGTAAGGCAGGAGCGTTCCGAATACACTTTGTTCAGTATGTTAATAAGAGCCAGAACAGGCACCACACACGGTAACTGTTCTGGCTCTTATGTTACATACTTTCAAAGGGATGAGGTAGAGCGGGCCGGTGCCCATGGTAATAGTAGACCCATTCTTGCGACGATTCTGTCAAAAACTTAGCCCATTGTATAAATTCCCTCGATAAATTACAGTCTCTTCGCTATTGCTTTAATAAACTCCTCACTATTGAGTACTGTCGGATTCTCGATCGTTGTGATCAAAGCGAGGTCTTTTGTCATCTCTCCTGCTTCGATTGTGTCGATTGTTGCTTTCTCAAGTTTATCTGCAAAGTCCATCAGATCTTTATTTCCATCCAGCTCGCCGCGTTTTCTGAGAGCTCCTGTCCATGCGAAGATTGTTGCAACTGAGTTTGTAGATGTCTCTTCACCTTTCAGGTGCTTATAATAGTGACGCTGTACAGTTCCATGAGCAGCTTCATATTCATAATATCCGTCTGGAGAAACAAGTACGGATGTCATCATAGCAAGTGAACCGAATGCGGAAGATACCATGTCGCTCATTACATCTCCATCGTAGTTCTTACATGCCCAGATATATCCACCTTCTGATTTCATAACACGGGCAACAGCATCATCGATCAGTGTGTAGAAATACTCAATTCCTGCTTCTTTGAACTGATCAGCATATTCTGCATCAAAGATTTCCTGGAAGATATCTTTGAATGTATGATCATATTTCTTAGAAATTGTATCCTTTGTTGCAAACCACAGATCCTGTTTTGTATCCAAAGCGTAAGAAAAGCAGCTTCTTGCAAAGCTTTCGATGGATTTATTGATATTATGCATTCCCTGTACGATTCCCGGTCCGTCAAACTCATGAACCAGTTCTTTTGTCTGGCTTCCATCTTCTGCTGTGTATACAAGTTCAACCTTTCCCGCCCCCCCCGGAATCTTCATCTCGGATCCTTTATATACATCTCCATAAGCATGTCTTGCAATTGTAATTGGTTTCTTCCAGTTCTTTACACATGGCTCAATTCCTTTTACAACGATTGGAGCGCGGAACACTGTTCCATCAAGGATCGCACGGATTGTTCCGTTCGGGCTCTTCCACATTTCTTTCAGATCATACTCATCCATACGTGCTGCATTCGGAGTGATTGTTGCACATTTTACGGCAACTTTGTATTTCTTTGTTGCGAGTGCGGAATCAACTGTTACCTGGTCATCTGTCTCGTTTCTGTGTTCCAGGCCAAGATCATAATATTCTGTCTTGAGATCAATATATGGCTCAAGAAGATTATCCTTGATCATCTTCCAGAGAATTCTTGTCATCTCATCTCCATCCATCTCTACCAGTGGTGTTGTCATCTTAATTTTTTCCATCTTTTGCTTCCTCCTGATTATGTTTTTCTTCTATTTTCTTTAGGTTCTGCATGACATGAACAATATGTTCCTTTGCAAGCTGTTCTGCCAGATCCGGGTTTCTGTCCCTGATTGCCTGAAGAATTGCTTTATGCTCCTCAATTGACTTCTCGGCTCTTGCCTTCACATTGATCGAGGACTTTCTTGCCATTTGAACATATCGGTGAAAATCTGTAAGAACATGACACAGCATCCTGCTTCCGGAAGCCTCATATAATATCGTATGAAATCTTCCGTCTAATCCTGTTACTTGTTCTTTATTGTATCCATTTTCTTTCTTCATCTGAAATTCTGAAAGTAAAATAGTCTCTTCTAATTCTTCTAACTGGTCTTCTGTAATATGTTCCGCCGCCCATCTGGCGCACATTCCTTCCAGATACTTACGCATCTGATAGATATCCCAGATATCCTTCTGGCTGATTCCGGTAACATAAGCACCTTTATTCGGTACAATCGTCACAAGACCTTCTAATTCAAGCTGTCTTAACGCTTCCCTTACTGGAGTTCTGCTGACCCCCCCGAGTTCTTTCCCGATGGTAGCCTCTCTGAGTTCATCCTGTTGTTTGTATCTGCCTTTGAGGATATCTTCACGGAGTCTCTTAAAAACACGTCCTCCCAGAGAACGGTCCTGATATTCTTCCATGATTTCCTCCTATTCTCTTTTTGTATGATTGTATACGATTATACAAATATTGTCAAGATGATTTCATGCTGATATCATTGTATTAAAAATGTATCCATTTTTGCATAATACTTCTCCATACTATCTGTTCATTTTTATATGCTTTGTACCCTATCTTATTTATCAACTTATTGTATACAAAAAGGTGGTCTCTCACATAGAAAAACCACCCTGTTCTTTTCGTTATAAATCAGCTTTCAAAATCAGCTTAGCCAAATTTACACTTCATTTACTTTTTATTTGATCACACGCACACCAAGTACATCTGTGATTGATTCCAGTTTACTTACAACTTCATCAGAAACGCTTCCGTCCACATCAATTACTGTATATGCATATTCCTTCTTGCTCTTATTTGTCATAAGTGCGATATTCTGATTCTCCTGTGCAAGAAGTGTTGTAAACTGACCGATCATATTCGGCACATTACGGTGAAGAATTGTAATTCTGTCTCCGTCAGCTTTTGTTCCCACGTTGCAATCCGGATAATTAACGGAATGTGTAATATTTCCGTTCTCAAGGAAATCACGGATCTCAGCAACAGCCATCTGTGCACAGTTGTCTTCTGACTCTTCTGTAGATGCTCCAAGATGCGGAATTACAATTGCGCCTTTTACACCTACAATTTCCTTTGTTGGGAAATCTGTTACATAACGGTGTACTTTACCTGCTACAAGTGCATCAACGATATCTTCCTGATTTACAAGAACATCTCTGGCGAAGTTCAGAATTACAACGCCTCTTTCATCAGACTGATTGCATTCTTGTCAATCATTCCCTTTGTACTGTCAAGTGCAGGTACATGGATTGTGATATAATCGCACTCTTTATAGATTTCATCTACTGTTGTTGCGTGATGGATACTTCTGGAAAGTCTCCATGCAGAATCTACGGAAACATATGGATCATATCCATAAACTTCCATTCCAAGATGTGTTGCTACATTCGCAACAAGAACTCCGATTGCTCCAAGTCCGATCACACCAAGTTTCTTTCCGGAAAGTTCTGTTCCTGCAAATGCTTTTTTCTTCTTCTCAGCAATCTTTGCGATATCTCCATCTTCCTCGAATTCCTGTACCCACTGAATTCCACCAACGACATCTCTGGCTGCGAGAAGCATTCCTGCAATCACAAGTTCTTTTACACCATTCGCATTTGCTCCAGGTGTATTGAATACAACAATTCCTTCCTCTGCACATTTATCAAGCGGAATATTATTCACTCCGGCTCCCGCACGAGCGATTGCTTTCAGGTTCTTTCCGAATTCCATCTCATGCATTTTTGCACTGCGGACAAGAATCACGTCAGCTTCATCCGCATTTTCTGTCTTTACATAATTTTCATCCAACTTATTCATGCCAACGGCAGAAATTGGATTCAGGCAATGATATTTAAACATCTTACAGATTCTCCTCTTCAAATTTCTTCATAAAGTCTACAAGTGCAACAACACCCTCATATGGCATTGCGTTGTAAATACTGGCACGCATTCCGCCTACAGTTCTATGTCCTTTCAGATTCTCAAATCCAGCTTCTTTTGCTTCCTTAACGAATTTTGCATCCAGATCTGCATCGCCTGTCACGAATGGTACATTCATAAGAGAACGATCTTCCGGGACAACAGTTCCTTTGAACAGTTTGCTCTGATCAAGGAAATCATAAAGAACTTTTGCTTTCTTTTCGTTGCGTTCTTTCATTACTTCAAGTCCGCCCATCTTCTTAAGCCATTTGAAGACTTTACCACAGATATAGATTCCGTATGCCGGTGGTGTATTATAAAGAGATTTTGCATCTGCATGTGTCTTATATGTAAGCATTGTAGGTGTTCCCGGGAGAACATCCTCTGTGATCAGATCTTCACGGATGATTGCGATCACTACACCAGCAGGTCCGATATTTTTCTGAACTCCACCATAAATCATTGCATATTTTGTTACATCTACAGGTTCGGAAAGAAAACAGGAGGAGACATCTGCCACAAGATCTTTTCCTTTTGTGTTTGGCAGTGTTTTAAATTTTGTTCCGTAAATAGTGTTGTTTTCACAGATATATACGTAGTCTGCATCTTCTGAAATCGGAAGATCGGAGCAGTCTGGAATGTATGAAAATGTCTTATCCGCTGAGGATGCAACAACATTTACCTTTCCATATTTTTCTGCTTCCTTAGCTGCTTTCTTAGCCCACTGTCCTGTGACAATGTAATCAGCAACCTTATTCTTCATCAGGTTCATAGGGATCATAGCAAACTGCTGTGACGCTCCACCCTGAAGAAACAGTACTTTATAGTTATCCGGAATATTCATCAGATCTCTGAGATCCTGCTCAGCTTCTGTGATAATTTCCTCGAAAGCTTTGGAACGATGACTCATCTCCATAACAGACATTCCTGTTCCCTTGTAGTCCAGCATCTCTGCTGCCGCTTCCTTCAGTACTTCTTCTGGCAGAACCGCCGGTCCCGCTGAAAAATTATACACTCTACTCATTTTTAATTACCTCCTGTTATTGTGTATCTATAGAAACTCCGTTTTCACAGATTTTCTCACATAAAAATAAAATATTCCTTTACTTATCAGCCATACAACTATGTGGCTGAAACTTATTATTTTTAGTTTTCTTTTGCTTTCAGATCCTGCTCATCAAATGCTTCGCTGATCGGTGCTCCCGGCGCAACCATAGGCCATACCTTATCATCACAGTCGATCATACAATCGATCAGAACCGGTTTTCCACATGTCAATGCTTTCGCAAAGCACTCTTTAAACTCCTCCTGTGTTGTAGCTCGAAGTCCTACTGCTCCCATCGCTTCTGCAAGCTTCACATAGTCAACTGCATCACGGAGAACTGTCGCAGAATATCTTTCATCATAGAAAAGATCCTGCCATTGACGAACCATACCGAGTACATGGTTATTAACTACAACCTGGATAATCGGAACATCATGTCTTACAGCTGTTGCGATCTCATTCATATTCATACGGAAACATCCGTCTCCGGCAATATTTACAACAATTTTATCCGGACATCCTGTCTTCGCACCGATTGCTGCTCCAAGACCATATCCCATTGTTCCAAGACCACCTGATGTTAAAAGTGTTCTTGGTTTCGTATATTTATAATACTGTGCTGCCCACATCTGATGCTGTCCGACTTCTGTTGTGATAATTGCTTCTCCATTTGTCTGACGATAAATTTCTTCTACTGCAAATGGACCTGTAAGTACATCCTTATGATATGTTAATGGATATTTCGCCTTGTAATCTTTAATCTTATTCATCCATTCCGGATGAGACTGCTGTGGAAGATGCTCATTTATTTTCTTCAGGACTGCTTTAATATCACCTACTAACCCAAGATCGATCATGACATTCTTATCCATCTCTGCCGGATCAATGTCAATCTGAAGAATCTTCGCATCTTTTGCAAATGTTGCAGTATTTCCGGTTACACGGTCACTGAATCTTGCTCCCGTTACGATCAGAAGATCGCATTCACTTACTCCAAAGTTCGACGCCTTTGTTCCATGCATTCCGAGCATTCCAGTATATCTCTCATCAGTTCCCGGGAAAGCTCCTTTCCCCCCCATCAGAGAATCTGTTACCGGTGCATCTACCTTCTGTGCAAATTCATAAAGTTCTTTACTTGCCTCAGAAAGAACAGCTCCACCACCTACGAAAATATATGGTCTCTGCGCTTCTTTGATCATCTCAACAGCTTTCTTGAGATCCTCTTCTTCTGAATGGATTACCTCTCGGTCATATACCCCCCCTGGATATTCCTTCTCATACTCTGTAACTTTCGCAGTAACATCCTTCGGAATATCGATCAGCACAGGCCCCCCCGGTCTTCCAGTCTTAGCAATACGAAAAGCCTTTCTGATTGTTTCTGCAAGCTTTGTTACATCTTTAACGATATAACTGTACTTTGTAATTGGCATTGTTACTCCAGCAATGTCGATCTCCTGAAAACTGTCTTTTCCAAGTAATGGGACACCGACATTACATGTAATTGCAACAATCGGTATAGAATCCATATATGCTGTTGCGATTCCTGTTACAAGATTTGTTGCGCCCGGTCCGCTTGTTGCAAGGCAGACCCCCCCCACTTTTCCTGTAGCTCTCGCATATCCGTCAGCCGCATGTGCTGCCCCCCCTGCTCATGAGAAGTCAGGATGTGACGAATCTCATCGCGGTGTTTATAAAGTTCATCATATACATTTAAAATTGCTCCACCCGGATAGCCAAATACAGTGTCAACGCCTTGTTCTTTCAGACATTCGATCACGATTTCTGCTCCATTTAACTGCATGACGTACTCTCCTCCTGGTTCTTTATTTTATTTTGCCTTCGGTACTTCGAGAATTGCTCCGCGGTTACCTGATGTTACCATAGAAGCATATCTTGCGAGGTATCCTGTCTTAACCTTAGGTTCTCTTGGCTGCCATTTTGCTTTTCTTGCTGCCAGTTCTTCATCCGATACATCCAGCTCCAATTTCAGTTCCGGAATATTGATCTTGATAATATCTCCCTCTTCTACCAGTGCGATCGGTCCGCCAACTGCTGCCTCCGGTGATACGTGTCCGATAGAAGCACCTCTGGATGCTCCACTGAATCTTCCATCTGTGATAAGAGCTACTGTAGACCCAAGTCCGTATCCTGCAATCGCAGATGTAGGATTGAGCATCTCTCTCATTCCAGGGCCGCCTTTTGGTCCCTCGTAACGGATTACAATAACATCTCCAGGATTGATCTTTCCTGTCTTGATTGCTTCTGTCGCTTCTTCATCACTCTCGAAGATTCTTGCCGGTCCTTCATGTACAAGCATCTCATCACATACTGCAGAACGTTTTACAACACTTCCGTCCGGTGCAAGATTTCCTTTCAATACAGCAAGTCCGCCTGTCTGAGTATATGGGTTGTCGATTGGACGGATAACTTCCGGGTTCTTATTCTCACATCCGGCAATATTCTCTCCTACTGTCTTTCCTGTTACAGTCATGCAGTCTGTGTGAAGAAGTCCCTTCTTATTCAGCTCATTCATAACTGCATAAACTCCGCCTGCTTCGTTCAGATCTTCAATATAAGTATGACCTGCCGGTGCAAGATGACAAAGGTTTGGAGTCTTCTCGCTGATCGCATTTGCAAAATCAATCTCGAAATCCATACCAATCTCATGTGCGATTGCCGGAAGGTGAAGCATGCTGTTTGTAGAGCATCCAAGTGCCATATCAACTGTAAGTGCATTGAGGATTGCATCTTCTGTCATAATATCTCTCGGGCGGATATTCTTTCTTACAAGCTCCATCACCTGCATACCTGCATGCTTTGCAAGCTGGATTCTTGCAGAATAAACAGCTGGGATTGTTCCATTTCCTTTCAGCCCATACCAAGAGCCTCTGTCAGACAGTTCATACTGTTTGCCGTATACATACCGGAACAGGATCCGCAAGTCGGACATGCTTTATTCTCAAATTCGCAAATGTCTTCGTCATTCATCTTTCCGGCTGCATAAGAACCTACTGCTTCAAACATACTGGAAAGACTTGTTTTACTTCCCTTTACATGTCCTGCAAGCATCGGTCCGCCGCTTACAAATACTGTCGGTACATTCACACGGGCAGCTGCCATCAGAAGTCCCGGTACATTCTTGTCACAGTTTGGGATCATTACAAGCCCGTCAAACTGATGTGCCATAGCAAGAGCTTCTGTAGAATCTGCGATCAGATCTCTTGTTACGAGAGAATATTTCATACCGATATGTCCCATAGCAATACCATCACAGACAGCAATTGCAGGAACCATGATTGGTGTTCCTCCGGCCATTGCCACGCCAAGTTTAACTGCTTCTGTGATCTTATCCAGATTCATGTGTCCCGGTACAATCTCATTATAAGAACTTACAACACCGATCAGTGGACGTTCTAATTCCTCTTCTGTAAGTCCCAGTGCATTAAACAGAGAACGATGTGGTGCCTGCTGAATTCCTTTTTTAACTGTATCACTTCTCATTTTAAAATCCTCTCTTTCTGTAACAACTGCTAATTACTTAATATATTCGCAGATCTTATCTCCCATCTGGGCTGTTCCGATCTGTTCTTTTCCTTCAGACATAATGTCGATTGTACGGTATCCGTCTTTTAATACTGCTGCAACAGCATTTTCAATCGCATCTGCCTCTTTATCAAGATCAAATGAAAATCTCAGCATCATTGCTGCTGAAAGAATTGTTGCGATCGGGTTTGCGATTCCCTTTCCGGCGATATCCGGTGCTGAACCGCCACTTGGTTCATACAGACCGAATTTTGTATCGTTCAGACTTGCACTTGCAAGCATTCCGATAGAACCTGTCACCATACTTGCTTCATCGGATAAAATATCTCCAAACATGTTCTCTGTCAGGACAACGTCAAACTGTGCCGGATCCTTCACAAGCTGCATTGCACAGTTGTCAACAAACATATGTTCTAATGTAACTTCCGGATAGTCCTTCGCTACTTCCTCAACAACTTTTCTCCAAAGTCTGGAAGAGTCAAGTACATTCGCTTTGTCAACACTTGTGACCTTCTTGTTTCTCTTCATTGCAATATCAAAGCCACGTTTTGCAATTCTGCGGATTTCATTTTCATTATAAGTAAGTTCGTCTTTTGCGGTAAGGACACCATCAATCTCTTCTGTGTTTCGTTTTCCGAAATAAAGACCACCTGTCAATTCACGCATGATCATTAGATCAAATCCTCTGTCCGCGATCTCTTTCTTCAGTGGACACGCACCTTTCAGTTCATCGTAGAGAACTGCCGGCCTTAAGTTTGCAAAAAGATTAAGTCCCTTTCTAAGCTGTAACAAACCTGCTTCCGGACGTTTTGATGGTTCGAGCTGATACCATGGAGAAGTCTTCGCATCACCACCAATGGAGCCCATAAGAACTGCATCACTGTCCTTTGCCAGCTGAAGAGTCTCTTCTGTAAGCGGCACCCCGTTCACATCAATTGATGCTCCTCCCATCAGAAGCTGCGTGTAGGAAATAGAATGACCATAAACTTTCGCTGTCTGATCCAGCACCTTCATTGCCTCATCTACGATCTCAGGACCGATTCCATCTCCTTTGATTACTCCAATTTTCATTTCCATATCTAACTCATCCTTCCAAAATGTAAAAATCTTTTTTATCATACCGCATTTTTTTCGCTGTTTCAAGTATTTCGAGTGAAAAAATAGAGGGCGCTCTGTATTTTTATCGAAAATTGTACTTTTCGGGCACGTTTTTATATAAAGTAAAAGACCAGAAAGAGTCACACTCCTTCCGGTCTCATTTTTCCTCTTATTCAGCACCTGGCTTCTCAATCTGAGCGATCGCAGCCTTCTGCATAGGAATACGGCAATTCTTATTATTACCGAACTCAACAATCACGTCATCATCAGTAATATCGATGATAACACCATAAAATCCACTTGTAGTAAGCGCTGTATCTCCAATCTCCATATCAGCGAGCATTGCCTGGATTCTCTTCTGCTCCTTTTTCTGAGGACGCATCAGAAGAAACCACATACCACCGAGGATAACAGCATAAACAACAATAATACCTACTGTTCCCATTGAAATTTCCTCCTGACTATTTCTTAAACCTATCTGTCCAGTACTTTTAAAATACTAATAGACAATAAATCTACTATACACAAAAATAGCTTTTAATTCAAGTGTTTTTCTAATATTCCATGGATATTTTATATGTTTTTATACATTTTTTATATCTTTTGTTCAGAATCTTTATTTCTGTTCCATGCCTTCCAATTTTCTCTTCTTGTATGCCTGGAATTCCCCTGCATCAATCGCATCACGGATTTCTTCCATCATTGTGTTATAGAAATACAGATTATGAAGTACACACAGACGCATTCCGAGCATCTCTTTTGCTTTCAAAAGATGTCTGATGTACGCTCTGCTGTAGCTTCTACATGCCGGACAGTTACATCCTTCCTCGATCGGACGGTCATCCAGTTCATACTTGGCATTAAACAGATTCATCTTTCCATGATTTGTATATACATGCCCATGACGTCCGTTTCTTGACGGATATACACAGTCAAAGAAATCCACTCCTCGATCTACTGCCTCCAGAATATTAGCCGGTGTACCAACACCCATCAGATAAGTTGGCTTGTTTTCCGGAAGCTGCGGAACCACTGCATCAAGAATACGGTACATCTCTTCGTGGCTCTCTCCTACTGCAAGTCCACCCACTGCATAACCATCCAGATTCAGTTCTGCGATCTGCTGTGCATGTGCAATTCGGATATCCTCATAAATTCCACCCTGATTAATTCCAAACAGCATCTGATGTGGATTGATCGTATCCGGCAGAGAATTCAGTCTTGCCATCTCCTCCTTACAGCGCTTCAGCCAGCGCGTCGTACGCTCTACAGAATTCGTCATATACTTTCTGTCTGCCACACTGGACGGGCACTCATCAAATGCCATCGCAATCGTGGATGCAAGATTAGACTGAATCTGCATGCTCTGTTCCGGTCCCATAAATATCTTATGACCATCAATATGTGAATTAAAATGAACTCCTTCTTCCTTGATCTTTCTCAACTTTGCAAGGGAAAATACCTGAAATCCGCCGGAATCTGTTAGAATCGGTTTATCCCAGTTCATAAATTTATGAAGTCCTCCGAGTTTCTTCACAACTTCATCTCCCGGACGAACATGAAGATGATATGTATTAGACAACTCCACCTGCGTCTTAATCCCTCTCAGATCATCTGTAGATACTGCTCCTTTGATTGCTGCTACTGTTCCAACATTCATAAAAACCGGAGTTTCAATTACTCCGTGAACTGTTGTAAAGCGTCCTCTTTTCGCACGCCCGTCCTTCTTTAAAAGTTCATACATAAGCTTTTTTCCTCTTCTTTTCTTTTTGGTTTTCAGACTATCAAAGCTGCCAATAGTTATGGCAGGCTATATTTATCTTTGCATTTCCTTTAATTATGTATTATAACAGGTGTTCCCGTACTAAGCATTCCGTAAAGACTTGCCGCCTGGTCTAATGGCATATTGATACATCCATGAGAACCATTCGTCTGATAACGGCTTCCTCCAAAGCTTGGATTCCATGTCGCATCGTGGAATCCGATTCCTGTCCAGGTCACACGCATCCAGTAATCTACCTCCGTCTGATAAATTGGCTTTCCTGTTGAAGGATTTATTGTTCCTGTAAGAACTTTATCCCTCTTCATCTCAAGGATCGAATAAACTCCTGTCGGTGTCTCTCGCTCCGGTGTAGGAAGTCCTGTAACAACGTCTGTCTCTAATTGTACAGCTCCGTTAACCACATACCACATGTGCTGAGCCGGGATATCTACTTCCAGATAAGTCGTTCCCCCCCAATCCTGCGCGTCATGTGTAGCTGCCGTCTGTGCATAAGCAGGTTCTTTCTCGACAACCTCACCTTTCTTAATGCTGTCAACAAGCGCAGTCAGTTCTGCTGCCTCGTCAACTGACCAGCCGTAAGTACCTCCCGAAACGTCTACTGTTTTTCCTCCCGGAGTTGTAATACTTCTTGTCGTTCCAACCGTATCATAAGTCTTTCCAAATTCACGAAGCCACTCTTTCACCTTTGACTCATCAAGCGTTGCATTCATATTATCATCATATGTTACCCAGCCTGAGATCAGATCCTTGTTCACAACCACATCCTGGTTTGTCATCTTATAAGTGATGCTGGCTTTCAGATAATTGTTCATCGCATCACAGGCTTTCTGAACTTCCGGAGACTCTGAAGTGTACTTCGGCATAGCATAGCACTTCTCATCCATCATATTTAATTCACTCTTGAAGTTTGTGATCGCATCCTTCACTTTTGCCTTAAATGTATCCACATCTACTTTCGTACCATAAACTTCAGGTTCAACAACAAAACTGTTCCCATCATACTTTGGATAAGCAGACTGTGGATCTGTCTGCTCCTGATTCAGAGCCTGTACGGATTCAATCTTTGACTCCAACGCCGCTTCATCATATCCGACCTCAATTGTGACTTCAGCTGAACTTTTTGAGAAAAATGCCTGTGGCCACAAAAATGCATTCTGCTTCTTCAGCGCATCTTCTATATCTGAATTTTCCTTATATACAAGTGAAATATCCGATCCTTCGATTGCATCTGTCATATTATTCTGTTCTACAATTGTCAGTTTATAATCTGCCACCTGATTTTTAATATAATTCTCTACCGCCGCCGCGTTCTTACCAGAAAAGTTCTTTCCGTTAATCTGCGTATTAATATAGAAATGACTCATAAAAAAGACTGATATTGCAAGATAAACAATAACAAGGCCAGCAATAACACCACCGATAATCATCCAGATCTTCTTGTCAATTGTCTTCTGCTTTTTCTTTCTTCTTACTTTGCGTCTTCTAACTACTTTCTTTTCAGACATTCTAATTCTCACCCTCGTCTTTTGGATTAATACTTCTTTTTGATTCAGACTTCATTATATTACGCTTTTTCCAAAATGTACACCCCCCCAAACTTTCATGAAATACGCACAAATTAAACCGATGTTGAATTGTTAATTCGAACGAAATCTTTTAGAAATACTTTTGTAATTTATTTTTGAAATTCTGTTGAATTCTATAACATTTTAACTTGCGTACACCTCTTTCTTCCTATATAATTGCACTGTACCCTCAGTTATGAAACACAACAATATGTTTCGTATCTGGGGGTATGATACGAAAAAGAATGATATATGATATGCAAAAGAGCATTTTATACGCACTTTTTGTATACCTTATTGATACAAACGAAAGGAGTTTTAGATATACTATGAGCGGTTCAACATTTGGTACTTTATTTCGAGTCACTACCTGGGGGCGAGTCCCACGGTCCCGGAGTTGGTGTAGTTATAGATGGATGCCCTGCCGGCATCCCTTTATCTGAACAGGATATTCAACAATTTTTAGATCGCCGCAAACCGGGACAGAGTAAATATACAACGAAGCGGAATGAATCTGACTCTGTCGAGATTCTGTCCGGAGTCTTTGAAGGAACTACAACCGGAACTCCTATTTCTCTTCTCGTGCGGAATCAGGATCAGCGTTCCAGAGATTATGGGAATATTGCGACATCTTATCGTCCGGGACACGCAGATTACTGCTTTGATCAGAAATATGGTTTCCGTGATTACCGTGGCGGTGGACGTTCTTCCGGCCGTGAGACGATCGGCCGTGTTGCTGCCGGTGCAATTGCTTCAAAATTACTTGGCGAATTAGGGATTGTGCTGACAACTTATGCAAAATCCATCGGTCCTGTCACTGTAGATGAAGCTGATTATGATTTTACTGAGATTACAAATAACAGTTTTTATCTGCCGAATAAAGATGCTGCCAAAAAGGCTGCTGAATATGTTTCTACTCTTATGGAGCAGATGGATTCCTGCGGCGGTCTAATTGAATGCCGTGTTGACCATCTTCCAGCCGGTCTCGGTGAACCGGTCTTCGATAAACTGGACGCTTTACTTGCACAGGCAATCATGTCTATCGGAGCCGTAAAAGGTGTCGAAATCGGCGATGGCTTTCAGAGTGCCTCTTCTACCGGAAGCACAAACAATGATCCTTTCTGCATGCAACAAGGAGAGGTTATGAAAACTTCGAATCATTCCGGTGGAACTTTGGGTGGCATGAGTGATGGTTCTCAATTAATCTTAAGAGCTGCGATCAAGCCAACACCTTCGATCTCTCAGATGCAGCACACTGTAACTAATTCAGGCGAAGAAATCGAACTGTCTATTCACGGACGTCATGATCCAATCATCGTACCGCGCGCAGTTGTTGTTGTGGAAGCAATGACCGCACTCACTCTCGCTGATCTGCTCTTGCGTAATGCAGTCAGCCGGATGAATCAGATAAAACAATTATATACGGAGGATAAAAATGTCTAATAAACTGATCGATATCATAGATATTACCAAATCCTATGACGAAAATGTAATTCTGGATAAATTAAATCTTTATATCCGTGAGAACGAATTTCTCACACTCCTTGGTCCTAGTGGATGTGGAAAAACAACACTATTACGTATTCTCGGTGGATTTGAGACACCGGACTCCGGTAATATTATTTTTGATGGAAAAAATATCAACAGTCTTCCGCCAAACCGTCGTCAGCTGAATACCGTATTCCAGAAATATGCCCTCTTCTCTCATATGTCCATTGCAGAAAATATTGCTTTTGGATTGAGGATCAAAGGTAAATCTAAAGGCTATATCCGCGATAAAATTCATTATGCCTTAAAGCTTGTCAATCTGGAAGGATACGGGGGATCGTTCTCCTGACTCCTTAAGTGGTGGTCAGCAGCAGCGAATCGCAATCGCACGTGCGATTGTAAATGAACCAAAGGTTCTTCTTCTTGATGAACCACTTGGTGCATTGGATTTAAAACTTCGCCAGGATATGCAATATGAGCTGATCCGATTAAAAAATGAACTTGGAATTACATTTGTCTATGTAACGCACGATCAGGAAGAAGCTCTTACAATGTCTGATACGATTGTCGTTATGAATCAGGGATACATCCAGCAGATCGGCACCCCGGAAGATATTTATAACGAACCGCAAAATGCATTCGTAGCTGATTTTATCGGAGACAGCAATATTATTGCTGCAACCATGCTCGAAGACAAAGTTGTCCGTATGCTCGGTGCTGTCTGGAAATGTGTAGACGTAGGATTTGGTCATAACCGTCCGGTCGATGCTGTAATCCGTCCGGAAGATATTGATCTTGTCAAGCCTGGAGAAGGTGTTATTGACGGAATTGTAATAAACTTGATCTTTAAGGGCGTTCACTACGAGATGGAAGTTCTTGCCAACAACTATGAACTTCTCGTACATAGCACAGATATGTTCCCTGTAGGAACTGAAGTCGGAATCAAAGTAGATCCTTTTGACATCCAGATTATGAAAAAACCAGAATCTGAAGATGAGGAGGCACCTGCTGTTGAAGAATAGAAAATTACTTGCCGGACCTTATCTTTTCTGGTCCGTGTCATTTATTATTATCCCACTGCTCATGATCTTTTATTATGGTCTGACAGATAAAGAAGGGACTTTTACCTGGTCTAACATTGCAATGATGGCTTCGCCTGAGAATCTGAAAGCACTCGGACTTGCGCTGCTGCTTTCCCTGGTCAGCACACTGATCTGCCTGGTTCTTGCATATCCTCTTGCAATGATTTTATCTGAAAAAAACATGAACCAGACAAGTCTTATCGTACTGATTTTTATTCTTCCTATGTGGATGAACTTTCTTCTGCGTACACTCGCCTGGCAGACACTGCTTGAAAAAATGGTGTGATCAACAGCATTCTTGCATTCTTCCGTCTGCCACAGCAGTCTATCATCAATACACCGGGGGGCTATTGTATTAGGTATGGTATATAACTTCCTGCCTTTTATGGTGCTTCCTATTTATAATGTATTGGCAAAGATTGATAAAGATGTCATTTATGCAGCAAGAGATCTTGGAGCCAATGAATTTCAGACATTTACACAGATCATCTTTCCTTTGAGCATTCCTGGAATTATCAGTGGTATCACTATGGTCTTCGTACCTGCGCTGACGACCTTTGTTATTTCCGACCTTCTCGGTGGAAGCAAGATTCTTCTGATTGGAAACGTGATCGAGCAGGAATTCAAACAGGGAAGCAACTGGCATACCGGTTCCGGTTTATCCCTGGTGCTGATGATCTTCATCATCGCAAGTATGGCTGTGATCGCCAAATATGATAAAAACGGGGGGGAGGGGGGGACAGCATTTTAATGAAAACTATAGCAAAAAAGATCTATCTGGCACTGATCTGCATTATTTTGTATGCACCGATCGTGACTTTGATGGTCCTCTCCTTTAACAATACTAAAACACGTTCCAAATGGGGGCGGATTCACCGGAAAATGGTATGTGTCTCTTTTCCAAAACAAAGAGATTATGAATGCATTGTACACAACACTGATCATTGCATTGCTCTCTGCACTGATTGCAACATTGATCGGTACTTGTGCCGCACTTGGCATGCAGGCAATGAATTCAAGAATGCGTACCCTCTTTATGGGAGTTACAAACATCCCTATGCTGAATGCCGATATCGTAACAGGAGTATCCCTGATGCTTCTCTTCATTGCATTCCGCTTCACACTTGGATTCAAAACAATCCTTTTGGCACATATTACATTCAACATACCTTATGTCATCTTAAGTGTAATGCCAAAATTAAAACAGACGAACCGTAGAACTTATGAAGCTGCACTGGACCTTGGAGCTTCTCCAGCCTATGCATTCTTCAAAGTAGTACTTCCAGATATTATGCCTGGAATTTTCTCCGGTTTCCTGCTTTCCTTTACAATGTCTCTGGATGACTTTGTGATCACGCATTTCACAAAAGGTCCTGGTATTGATACACTCTCAACCAAGATTTACAGTGAAGTCCGTAAAGGAATCAAGCCTGAAATGTATGCACTTTCAACCATTATGTTTGTTACAGTGCTGTTACTTTTGATCCTGATTAATATGTCACCTGCCGAAAAGAAAAAAGTAGTAAAAATAAAGCGTTTCGGAAAAGCACAAAAATTTGGAAGATTTTTCTTCCAACGTCTGGTACCTGTTGCTATGGCTGTGCTTATTATCATCGGTGGTTTTATTTATGGAAAGAACGATGTTATCTCCTCACAAGGTCAGGTAATTGTTTATAACTGGGGGGGTGATTATATTGATCCTGATGTTATTGATATGTTTGAAGAAGAAACCGGTATTGATGTAGTATATGAAGAATTTGAGACAAACGAGATCATGTATCCAAAAATTCAGTCGGGAGCGATTGCATACGATGTCGTATGTCCATCTGATTATATGATTCAGAGAATGATTGAGAATAATCTTTTGGAAGAGATTAATTATGACAACATCCCAAATTTGAAATATATCGATCAGAAATATATGGATCTTGCCAAAGGATTTGATCCTGATAATAAATATTCTGTCCCTTATCTTTGGGGGGGACTGTCGGAATCCTTTATAACAAGAAAATGGTAGATGAGCCAATTGACAGCTGGGGGGGTGTTCTGTGGGATGAAAAATATAAAGATAGCATCCTTATGCAGGACAGTGTAAGAGATGCCTTTGGTGTCGCTTTAAAATACCTGGGCTATTCATTAAATTCAACAGACTTGGATGAACTTCAGGCTGCCAAAAATCTGCTGATTGAACAGAAACCTCTTGTGCAGGCATATGTTATCGACCAGGTACGTGATAAAATGATTGGAAATGAAGCAGCTCTCGGAGTAATTTATTCCGGCGAAGCACTCTACTGCCAGCAGGAGAATCCAAATCTCGATTACGTGATTCCTAAGGAAGGTTCTAATCTTTGGATTGATTCCTGGGTTATTCCAAAAAATGCAGAGAATAAAGAACATGCAGAAGAATTCATCAACTTCCTCTGTAGACCGGATATTGCAAAAATGAATTTTGAATACATCACTTACTCCATCCCTAACTCTGCCGGGCAGGCATTGATCGAGGATGACTACATGAGAAACAGCACGATTGCATTCCCTGATATTGATCAGTTGAAAAACTGTGAGACGTTTAATTTCCTCGGAGATGAAAATGAGGCGCTGTATAACGAATTGTGGAGAGAAGTGAAGTCGAAATAAATTTGTATTTGTCTGTCTGATTCTCCATATTGAAGCAAAGGATTTGGTGGTGAATAAGGCCGCAAGAATGGTGCTATATTGCATCGGACACCGGCCCGCTCTACCTCCTCCCCCCCTTGAAAGTATGTAACGTAAGAGCCAGAACAGTTACCGTGAGTGGTGCCTGTCTGGCTCTTACTAACATACTGAACAAGGTGTATTCGGAACGCTCCTGCCTTACATGTGTCCTCAACAATATAGCACCATCCTCGCTTCTTTATTCCAAACAGAAGTGTTTGCTTAACGGGACGAATCTGAAAGACTTCATACAAGTTTGATTTGATGCACGTAAACGAGAAGATAGACTCAGGTTCAGTCGATAGCGTTCCTTTTTTACTTCCGTCCGGAATTCTATGTTTAAGTGTTGAATTCGTTCCACGGCAATCCCTTCTGTCCTGGATAATGTAAGTGATGTGGATACTTTATTGCTGAGGACACATTTTAAGGCAGGAGCGGTTCTGAATACACTTTGTTCTGAATGTTAGAAAAAGCCCAAACAGAAATCACTCACGATGCCTGTTTGGGCTTTTTCGTTACATTCATTCAAAGGGATGAAGAGGAGCGGGCCGGTGTCCGATGCAATAAAGTATCCATATCACGCCCTTATCCAACAAAAGTTTTTGCTCCATCACTCAGAATTCAAACATCTAAATACAAATTTATACCACAAAATTCATCTTCTGATCGTCGTACTGCACGGAAAATCCTTTTCCTTCGAGGTACTCTTCTACCACCTGATACATCTCATCATATCGTCCTTCGCAGGCACAATTACCAAGTGGTTCGATCCAGAAGGATTGCCTTCCACAAGTGTCCCTGAGATGAATTCGGAAATTCAGACCTTTATCTTTAAGAATTCCATTTAATTCTATCACATCATTAAAAGATACATAACTCATTTTAATTCTCCTCTTCTTTACCTAATAAAATGTGTTGCAATTCGTTCTTCTTTCTCCGGAAGTCCAAACTGTTCTTTACCCAAGGCAATACTCTTCATAAGAAATGTCATGTTTCTGGCGAGGACTCTCATAGTCTGCTTTCCTTCTCCATCCTGCTCTGCTTCTCCTGGTATTCTTCCATGAATACTATTCCAATACTGACTGGAAGCAACTGGCATTCCAGAAATTGTAAAGTATTTGTTTAACTCGTCAAATGTTGCTGAACATCCACCACGCCTTGCACAGACAACACTGGCTCCTACTTTCATAGTCTTATCAAATGGTGTGCTGTAGAACAGACGGTCAAGACAGGCGATCAATGTTGCATTTGCGGATGCATAATAGACTGGACTTGCGATAACCAGTCCGTCTGCTTTCTCGAATTTCAAAGCCAGTTCGTTAACTACATCATCATAAACACATTTTTGCTTGGAAGCACATCCTCCACAGGCAACACATCCACGGACAGGTTTATTTCCAACAACTACTGTCTCTACTTCTACTCCATTTTCCTGAAAAATCTTTTCCATTTCTTTTAGTCCTACACTAGTATTTCCGTTTGCTCTTGGACTTCCATTAATCATAAGTACTCTTATTATTTCTGCCATTATTTCTCCTCCTACAAACATTATTGTCTTATCTTCAAAGTTCTCAGATACTCTTTTTGTTCCGGCGTGATCCGATAGCTTTCGATTGCCTTCTGGATTGTCTTATTATGTGTCCATACGTCCATCTTCTGTTCTTCTAGAAATGGAAGAACCTGATCATACTTTTTGGCAAGTGCTGTTGCGAAATACCATGCCCTGGCCATATTTACATAATACTCTTCTGAACGGATTGCGGCAACCTTCCCCCCCGGATATTCTAACTTAAATTCTTCTTCCAGATAATAGCGCATCAGCATATTGATTCCAAATCGGATCGTATATATATGCTCTGATTCCAGCCATCGATCTATCTTTTTGATATAAGAATTCAGATGATTCTTCACTGTTCTGACTGCCAGAAGATCACAGGTTGCCCAGTTATCTATATGGGGGCAGAAAGCGCTCCAGTTCTTCTATACAGAGTTCATAATCTTTAATCTGCTCGATCAGAAGCCCATGCAGATTATTCTCTTCATAATATTGATGTGGCAGGATCTTAAGAAACTGCTTCGCCTCTTCTGTCTTCCCGAATTTCTTTGCATAAGTTCGAAGTACAGGAACTCTCACTCCTATCACTGATTCTTTCTCTACTGTTGGCATCAGTTTTGCGTGAAAATCCCGATATTTTAGATCCTGCATTGCAAAAAGGTCCTGCTGCACTTTTGGTATTACTTCTTTTGGAGTCATCTTTATTCACCTGCTTTCTGTTAATTTGCAGTATAACACACACTTTATGCCACTGCAAGTATATATAGAACAAACGTTCTTCTGTATTTTATTTCTTTTTTTTGCTATACTTATCTACGTATAAAGTTGCTGCTCACACCCACTATGAACAGTAACTAAAAATTCTCTGACTCTTTTGCTGTTACTGCTCACACTATATATTACCAGCAACACAGATTCGTCAGAGAATATAAGGGAGATAAAAATATGCTGACAGTAATGAAATTTGGCGGAAGCTCCGTGGCCGATTTGGAGCACATCCGCAACGTAGCAAACCGCTGTATCGCAAAGCAGCGCGAAGGCAGCCAGGTTGTTGTTGTCCTGTCTGCTATGGGAAAGACTACAGATAATCTGATTGCAACAGCAAAACAGATCACAGAGCAGCCTTCCCGCAGGGAATTAGATATGCTTCTCACAACCGGTGAACAGGTTTCTGTATCCTTAATGGCAATGACTCTGATTTCCATGGGCGTCAGTGCAGTGTCACTGAATGCATGGCAGGTTCCAATGCATACAACTTCAAATTATCAAAATGCACGATTCAAGAGAATTGATTCCGAGCGTATCCGTAAAGAGCTTGATGCGAACAAGATCGTCATCGTAACTGGATTCCAGGGAATCAATAAGTATGAAGATATCACAACTCTTGGCCGCGGCGGCTCTGACACAACAGCGGTTGCTCTTGCTGCTGAACTCCATGCCGATGTCTGTGAAATTTACACAGATGTAGACGGAGTATATACCGCCGATCCACGCGTTGTTCCAAACGCTCATAAAATGACGGAGATCACTTATGATGAGATGCTTGAGATGGCCTCTCTTGGTGCGAAAGTCCTTCACAGCAGATGTGTAGAAATTGCGAAAAAATACGGTGTAGAACTTCTGGTATGTTCTAGCTTAAACCACAATTCAGGAACAATTGTAAGGGAGAAAACGAAAATGGAAAAAATGTTAATCAGTGGTGTGGCAGCCGATAAAAATGTAGCCAAAATCCGTGTTGCCGGTCTCGGGAACGAGCCTAGTAGCACATTCCGTCTTTTAAATCTTTTAGATAAGAATAAACTGAACATTGACGTCATGATCCAGTCTCTTGGTAAAGACGGTACAAAATCTGTATCCTTCACTGTTGCAAAATCGGACATGCTCCGTGCTTTGGATCTGTTAAATGAAAGCAAAGACTATCTTGGCATTAAGAAACTGGATTCTGATGAAAATGTTGCCAAAGTTTCTGTCATTGGTGCCGGTATTCGTTCTCATTCAGGTGTTGCTGCAAAGATGTTCGGTGCACTCGCAAGTATTGATGTCAACACAGAGATGGTTACTACATCTGAGATTCGCATCACTGCTCTGATCGATGAAGCCTATGCAGATCTTGCAGTACGTAAACTGCATGAAACTTTCTTTGATTAAAAGTAAAGTAGAATCAAGCGACAGTAAGGATTAATAATTCCCTGCTGCCGCTTGATTTTTATCTTATTTTTGTTCTGAATAATTACATTTGTTTTCTTATTTTTCACTGCACATTATGCTTCTTCCTCTAACGGCGTTTTTCCGCGCAAACGTCTGTAATAGAATCTTCCTTTTCCAAGAAGAATCGTAAGATAACGAAGTACCGGCTCTGTTGCGATCGCAAATACAACAAAAAGCATGATACACTTTGTTGTCATTCCGCTAATCGCAAACAGCTGATTCAAATAAATACTACAGAATAATAATCCTGCGATACATCCGCCAAGAATGCCTGCACGAAGCTTATTCATCGGTGCACTGATCTTATAGAGGATCATAAATCCTACAATTGCCAGAAGCATCGTTGCTGCTGTTGAGATATCCTGCTCTCCTACTCCAAATGTCTTTCCAAAGACAACCAGTGCCCCAACCGCCAATGCATCTGTAAGTGCTGCCGGGAGTGCTTTCAGGAATACATTCGTCAGGAAATGTCCTTTAATGATATTCTTGTTCGGCTCAAGTGCAAGGAAGAACGCCGGAATGCCGATTGTAAACATACTGATCAGTGATACCTGTGATGGTTCCAGTGGATAAGTAAACATAAATACTACCGAGAAAAGACTCAGCAGGAAAGAGAATATATTCTTAACCAGGAACAGGCTCGCCGAACGCTGGATATTATTGACTACTCTTCTTCCTTCTAATACAACCTGCGGCATACAAGAGAAATCTGACTCCAGAAGTACGATTTGAGAAGCCTGTGCCGCTGCCTCGCTTCCTGATGCCATTGCAATACTGCAGTCTGCATCCTTCAAAGCAAGGACATCATTTACTCCATCTCCTGTCATAGCAACTGTTTTCCCAGCCTCTTTAAGTGCCTGAACAAACTGTCGTTTCTGGTTTGGAGTTACACGTCCAAACACTGTCTTCTCAAGAATCGCTTTCTTAATATCTTCTTCTGTCTCAAGACTTGATGCATCCACATAATTCTCAGCATTTTTAATTCCTGCTGTTTTTGCAACCTTGGAAACTGTAACCGGATTATCTCCAGAAATAACTTTCACTTCAACTCCCTGCTCTGCAAAGTACTGGAATGTTTCTTTTGCCGCCTCACGGATTGGATTCGCAAGTAAGATATAGCCCAACGGTGTTACCGGCTCTGTCAGTGCTTTTCCATCAATCTCCGCTGCATAAGTACCAAATACAAGAACACGGGCACCTGTAGATGCAAGCTCTGTGATTTTTTCCTTATGTTGCTCGTAATCATCCAGAAGTACAAATTCCGGCGCTCCAAGAACATATGTCTTATCTTCAAATGTAGCACTGCTGTACTTTGTCGCAGATGAAAATCCTGTCTTGGAAATTGCTTTTGCGCCTGAAGAATGTGTAAAATATTCTTTCATTGCAGCCATTGTGATATTATCGTTTGTCATAGCTGAAACAAAATCTCCGACCATAAGACGAAGAGATCCCATCTTTTCCGTATCGTACTGCTCCGTTGGAATAAGTTCCTGTACTTTCATCGTATTTCCTGTGATCGTACCCGTCTTATCTACACAAAGTACATCAACACGCGCAAGTGTCTCAATACATTTCATATCATGAAGCAATACTTTCTGCTGTGCAAGCCGGATTGAACTGACAGCAAGTGCAACGCTTGCAAGAAGGTAAAGTCCCTCTGGAATCATTCCGATCACAGCCGCTACCATTGACGTAATACTTGAATGGAATGATGCATTCTGGAATACCAGAGACTGTGCAACGAGTATGATTCCAATCGGAATGATTGCCACACCGACGCATTTAACCAATTTATCTAGCGAGCGGATCATCTCTGACCGCTCACCATTCTGCATTTCTTTTGCTTCCAGTGTAAGCTTTGAAATATAAGAATCTTCACCGACTTTATCAAGTCTTGCATGACATTGACCGGAAATAATAAAACTTCCTGACATCAGCTGATCTCCGGCATGTTTTGTAATCTCATCAGACTCGCCTGTCAGCAGAGATTCATTTACCTGTACTTCACCTGCACAAACCTGTGCATCCGCACATACCTGCGCGCCGGCTTTAAATATGACAATATCATCAACTACCAACTCTTCTGCATCAATCAACGATCTTTTACCATCTCGCACTACAGTCGCTTTCGGTGCATTTAGCATGGTTAGATTATCCAGCACTTTTTTGGCACGCACTTCCTGTATAATACCGATCAACGTATTTGCAATAATAACCGGAAGAAAGGTCAGATCCCGGAAGGATCCAACCAGACATAACAAAATAGCCAGAACAAGAAAGATTAAGTTAAAGTAAGTAAATACATTCTCATGTACAATCTCTTTCGTTGTCTTCGATGGAGGATCAACTGCCCTGTTTACCCAGCCATGAAGTCTGTGCTCCTGCACCTGCTGTGCTGTCAATCCGACTTTATAATCCGGATTGTAACGGGTTGTCGGTATCCGCTTCTCTATTTCTTCTTCAATCTCTGTTTTCTTGTTTCTGCTTCTTGCCATCTGTTACTTCCCTTCTGCTTCTTCCAACGTCTCCGTTCTCGTCAAAATCTGCATAAATTCTTCTCCTGTAATTGTTTCTTTCTCATACAGGTATTTTGCAAGCTCATGAAGTTTCTTCTGGTTTTTCTCCAAAAGTTCCATCGCTGTATCATATCCGTGTTTTACGGTATCTACAACCATCTGATCAATATCTGCTGCTGTCTGTGGTGAACAACTTAAACTGCTGTCTCCTCCCAGATATGGATTGTTCTGCGTCTCAAGAGCAACCATACCAAACCGGTCACTCATTCCATAACGCGTGATCATTGCTCTTGCAAGCTTTGTTGCCTGCTCGATATCATTCGATGCGCCTGTTGTAATAGAATTAAAAATCAGTTTTTCTGCGCATCTTCCTCCGGTCAGTGTCGCGATCTTGTTGATCAGCTCTTCCTGTGTCATCAGATTCCGTTCTTCTGATTCAACCTGCATTGTATATCCCAAGGCACCTGA
Source organism: Mediterraneibacter faecis JCM 15917 (assembly GCA_001312505.1). Taxonomy (GTDB): domain Bacteria; phylum Bacillota; class Clostridia; order Lachnospirales; family Lachnospiraceae; genus Mediterraneibacter; species Mediterraneibacter faecis. The sequence goes on along the minus strand of BBDW01000001.1, from coordinate 249,070 downwards.
TGTACGCGGAATGATCGTGATCTTTGTAACCGGTGCCGAATTCGTCTGTAATGCTGCTACCAACGCATGACCGATTTCATGATAAGAAACAATTAATTTTTCCTTGGAAGAAAGTACCTGATTCTTCTTCTGATATCCGGCGATAACAGTTTCAATACTTTCTTCAAGATCTGCCTGCGTTACATATTTACGATTCTCTCTGACTGCGCGTAGTGCCGCTTCATTTACCATATTTGCAAGCTCTGCTCCTGATGCTCCTGATGCAGCTCTTGCGATTGCATTAAAGTCAATGTCATCTCCAAGTCTTACTTTCTTCGCGTGAACTTTCAGAATCTCTTCACGCCCTTTAAGATCCGGAAGTTCCACCGGAATACGGCGGTCAAATCTTCCCCGGACGGAGAAGTGCCGGATCAAGCTGTCCGGTCGGTTCGTCGCAGCAAGGATCACAACACCCTTAGATGCATCGAATCCATCCATCTCTGTCAGCAACTGGTTCAATGTCTGCTCACGCTCATCATTTCCACCATATCCTGCATTATCTCTCTTTTTACCGATTGTATCAATCTCATCAATAAATACAATACAAGGTGCTTTTTCATTCGCCTGTTTGAAAAGATCACGTACTTTAGAAGCTCCCATGCCAACAAACATCTCTACAAATTCTGAACCAGAGATTGAGAAAAATGGTACATTTGCCTCTCCTGCAACTGCTTTTGCAAGCAAAGTTTTACCGGTTCCCGGAGGTCCTACAAGAAGTGCTCCTTTCGGACATACTGCACCGATCTCCGTATATTTCTGCGGGTTATGAAGAAAATCCACAATCTCTGTCAGCAGTTCCTTCGCTTCATCTTCTCCGGCTACATCCTGGAAAGTGATTCCTGTTGTAGATTCCACATAAATCTTCGCATTGCTCTTTCCGAACTGCATGAACGGATTTCCTGCTGCACCTCCACCCATCTTGGCCATCATCTTCTTTGCAAGCCACTGTCCTAATGCCCAGAAGATCAAAAGTGGTAAAATCCATACAAGGAAAAAGCTAAGAAGCGGATTCATCTCCTGCTGTGCGACTCTTCCGAATTCACATCCCGCATCTTCCAGACGATTTACCAGGTTTGGATCATCAAACGTTGTTGTCTCATAATATTTCGGTTCCTCGCTATTATCTGTAAAATAAATAGTGTCTCCATTCAACTCTACTTTTGATACTTCTTTTCCCTCGACCATAGTAAGAAAGGTTCCATAATCGACTTCTTTCACCTTATTCTTTCCTAGAATATTCGGAAAAAGAAATGTGTTAAGAAGCACGAGAATAATCAAAGCAATCAAATAGTAAAAGATTAATGGCTTCTTTGGTTTCTCAACTTTCTTCATACTGTTGTTCCTCCTATTTTCTAAATTTTGCACGAACTGCCTTTATCATCTGTATAATCGGAAGATTCAATGCTGCAAGACCATACACAGTAAGTAACTGCGATAATGTCAGTGTCTGCACTTTAAAGATGTTATGCAGTCCAGGAACAGTCACAACAAGCGTGATCAGAATCATTCCAATTACAAAAGCACCGATCAGGTAAATGTTATTAAAGACTCTTTTTGTAAATACAACCGGACGATTTGATTTACAGTTAAACCCATGGAACAATCTTGAACAGCAAAGTGTTGCAAATGCCATTGTACTTGCAAGTAGTGCATTACCGTCTTTGTATCCAATTGTAAATGCAATCATGACCATGGTACAGATTGATAATCCTTCCAGTCCGATATTGATCAAAAAGTCTTTCGTTAAAATGGATTCATTTATCGGTCGTGGCTTTTCTTTCATCACATTTTTCGAATGTGGTTCCAATCCAAGAGCAATTGCCGGAAGACTGTCTGTCAGCAGATTAATGAACAACAGATGAACCGGTGCGAACGGTACCGGAAGTGCCATCAGTGAAGCATAAAGCACTGCCAGGATTGCTCCAAAATTTCCCGAAAGCAGAAACTGAATGGATGCTTTAATATTGCGATATATATTTCTTCCATTCTCTACTGCTTTAATAATAGTCGCAAAATTGTCATCTGTCAAAACCATTGCTGCAGCGTCTTTTGACACTTCGCTTCCGGTAATTCCCATCGCCACTCCTATGTCTGCCTGTTTCAGTGCCGGAGCGTCATTCACACCATCTCCTGTCATGGATACAATGTTTCCTTTTTCCTGCCATGCACGCACAATACGGATCTTGTGTTCAGGAGAAACTCTGGCGTAAACAGAAATCCCTTCCACAAAGTCTTTCAGTTCTTCATCGGACATTTTGTCAATCTCTGCACCCTCACAGGCTTCGGATTCATTTTCAAGAATTCCAATTCTCTTTGCAATGGCAGCAGCTGTCACCTTATGATCTCCTGTAATCATAATCGGACGGATTCCTGCACATTTACACTCTTCTACAGCAGCTTTTGACTCTTCTCTCGGCGGATCCATCATTGCGATCAGCCCAGGAATATCAGATGATCTTCATCCTCCAGCGTAAGTTCCGTCTCATCTGATACTTCTTTATAAGCAAATGCAAGAACTCGTAATCCCTCTCTTGAGTATTTCTGATTCTGCTCTTCGATTACTCTTCTTGTCTCTTCTGTGATCTCATGAGTCTCCCCCCGTTCATCTCAACCCAGTCTGTCCGGTTCAAAAGAACATCAACTGCTCCTTTGACAATCATCGTTGGCACTCCGTTTAATGAATGCTTTGTTGCCATCATCTTACGGTCGCTATCGAATGGATTCTCACTTTCTCTTGGATACTTTACTCTGACTTCTTCCGGGTCAAGACCAAGACTGCTTCCTAAATTAATCAGTGCTGTCTCTGTCGGGTCTCCGATCTCTACACCATCAATATTCGTAGAGTCATTACAAAGAATACTGCTGATAAGGAGTCTGCTCTGAGACGGATCCCGGAGATCGATCTTGTCTGCGGAAATGCTCTGGCCATCTACATAATAATGCTCTACTGTCATCTTATTCTGTGTCAGGGTTCCTGTTTTATCTGAACAGATAATGGATACACTTCCCAGTCCTTCTACTGCCTGTAGTTTTCGAACAATTGCATGCTCTTTCGCCATTTTCTGCGTTCCAAAAGAAAGAACAATCGTAACGATTGAACTTAACGCCTCCGGAATTGCTGCAACGGCAAGAGCAACTGCAAAAAGAAATGCATTTCCAATATTCTCACCACGGAAAACACTGATTCCAAACAAAATCGCACAGAATACAAGAATTAAAATGGATAATTTCTGTCCAAACTGATCCAGGTTCACCTGCAATGGAGTCTTCTTCTCAGATGTCGTCTTCAGAAGACTTGCAATTTTACCAACTTCTGTATTCATTCCAATCTCTGTAACTACAAAAGAACCTCTTCCATACGTGAGAAAGCTTCCGGAATATACCATATTAATACGGTCTCCAAGAGGAACTTCGTCCTGTTCAATCACATCTGTCGTCTTCTCGACACCAAGACTCTCTCCCGTCAATGCACTTTCGTCAACCTTCATGCTTGCACATTCCAGAATACGTCCATCTGCAGGAATATAGTCTCCCGCCTCTAACATAATAATGTCTCCAACAGTAACTTCTGAAGACGGAATCGGGACAACCACTCCATCACGAAGAACTTTTGCTTCCGGACCGGATAATTTCTTCAGACTTGCCAGAGATGACTCTGCCTTTACCGTCTGCACAGTTCCCAGAATTGCATTCATTGTGATCACGATAACAATAACAGCTGCGCTCTCAATATCTCCCATAAATCCTGATGCGATCGCTGCTATAATAAGGATGATCACCAGAAAATCCTTATATTGCTCCAAAAAAATCTGAAATGTTGTCTTCTTTTTTCCTTCAGTCAGTTCATTCGGGCCGTATTTCCTTTGATTTTCACTGATCTGTTCTTTTGTTAATGGTTCTTCCGAGCCATTCACTTCTCTTAAAACTTCTTCTCCCGATAATTGATAATATGCTTTCACTGCCATTCCTCCTAACTGGTTATTGTTCACTCTTCTTTTGTGACCCATAATCCTGATTAATCTGCAGTGCGAATAAAAAAAGAGACAATTATTGCACCGCTTCTTACATGCAATAAAAGTCTCACTATTTCATCACGATCCGGATGGACTTCTTCCATCGTATTGACGGATCGCAAACGCTACTCAAAGCGCCAGTTACTCCCTTTTACTAAAATAAACTATACTCATTTTTCCTGATAATGTCAATAAACTTTATTTTCTTTTTAGGAAATATTTTCAGGATTTTAACACTAAAAGATCGCGGAGCGTTTTTTGCATATTAGGAAAGCACTTTCCTAATATATAAAAAGAATACCTTACAGACATTCTATCCATAAGGTATCCTTTCTATTCTATCAATCGATCAATGAAAATCTCAATCTATTTTCTTAAATCCTAAACGATTCCCTGAGCTGTCATAGCATCTACAACCTTCTCAAATCCGGCAATGTTAGCACCTACAACGTAGTTGCCCTTGAATCCGTATCTCTCAGCTGCATCAACCATGTTGTGGCAGATGTTAACCATGATGTTTTTAAGTTTAGCATCTACTTCTTCGAATGTCCAGCTCAGACGCTCGCTGTTCTGAGACATCTCAAGTGCAGATGTAGCAACACCACCGGCGTTAGCTGCTTTACCAGGTGCAAAGATAACACCATTCTCCTGCAGATACTCTGTAGCTTCGAGAGTTGTAGGCATGTTAGCACCTTCACATACTGCGATACATCCGTTTGCAACAAGTGCTTTTGCATCTTCAAGGTGAAGCTCATTCTGTGTAGCACATGGAAGAGCAATGTCAACTTTAACATTCCATACTCCTCTTCCTTCATGGTACTCTGAATTTGGACGATAGTTCTTGTACTCTGTAAGTCTTGCACGTTTCACTTCTTTGATCTCTTTGAGAGCTGCAACATCAATTCCATCCGGATCGTATACCCATCCTGTAGAATCACTTACTGTAACAACCTTAGCTCCGAGTTTCTGTGCTTTCTCAGTTGCGTAAATTGCAACGTTACCTGAACCAGAAACTGCAACTGTCTTACCTGCAAGCTCAATACCATTGAGTTTCAGAAGTTCGTCTGTCAGATACAGAAGACCATATCCTGTAGCCTCTGTACGAGCAAGAGATCCACCATAGGAAAGTCCTTTTCCTGTAAGAACTCCTTCATATAGTCCACGGATTCTCTTGTACTGTCCGAACATATATCCGATCTCTCTTGCGCCTGTACCAATATCTCCTGCTGGAACATCAGTATCAGCACCAATATATTTGCAAAGTTCTGTCATAAAGCTCTGGCAGAATGCCATAACTTCTCTGTCAGATTTTCCCTTAGGATCGAAATCAGATCCACCTTTACCTCCACCGATTGGAAGTCCTGTAAGGGAGTTTTTGAAAATCTGCTCAAAACCGAGGAATTTGATAATACCAAGGTTTACAGATGGATGAAGACGAAGACCTCCCTTGTATGGTCCGATCGCACTGCTGAACTGTACACGGTATCCTGTGTTAACCTGTACCTGACCCTTGTCATCTACCCACGGTACACGGAACTTAATCTGTCTCTCAGGCTCTACCAGTCTCTCAAGAAGAGCTTCTTTACGGAATTTTTCTTCATTTGCTTCAATCACAACACGAAGAGACTCCAGTACCTCTTTTACTGCCTGATGGAATTCCGGCTCAGCAGGATTCTTCTTTACAACTAAATCAATCACTTCATCAACGTATGACATCTTAATTACCTCCTAGAATAAATAGATTGGGATTCGTATCTCCCTGATACTATTGTATCTTTCGTCAACTAATGTCTTTTCTAAAACAAGAAAAACAGACTGACAAGCAATCTGTTACCCCAGACACCGTTGTCTACTCGTTTATTTTATAAGCTAAATGAAAGATTGTCAATCATTAATTGCATTATTTTAAAGTTTTATCACTTTAAGTTGATAAAACTGCATGAACTAATGTATCAAATTGCAATTTTCAGCATATTTAAGGTTATATGTCGAGTAAACAGATAGGGAAATATGAACAAAGAATGTGCCTCGGCACATTCTTGCGCCTGCGGCGGTCGCTTGCGACACCTACCTTGTACGCCGCAGTGCGCATCCCTAGCGGAGCGTTTTTATATGTTAGGAAAGAACTTTCCTAACATATAAAAAACAGAGTACTGTTTCCAGTACTCTGTCCATTTGCACATATTAGTTATATTTACGTTTTCTAGCAGCTTCAGATTTCTTTTTACGTCTAACGCTTGGTTTCTCGTAGTGCTCTCTCTTACGAATCTCCTGCTGAATACCAGCCTTTGCACAGTTTCTCTTGAATCTGCGTAAGGCGCTATCTAACGTTTCGTTTTCTTTAACGATTACATTTGACATAGTCTCACACCTAACCTCCCTCCAGCCTTGTATTGTGCATCATACGACTGTTCGGGTATATTTATTGCACTGGATATTATTATAACATATTTTTTCAAAACGTCAACTGCTTTTTATGATTTTTACCGATTTTTTTATACTTTCTTCTCGCTTCTACCCAAAAGAGAATCTGCCACAGACAGATTCTCTTTACAATGACTTTATTTAATCTGATCAGCCAGTGCTTCTTCTGCTTTTGCAAGTGCATCCGGGATTCCTGCTGGGTTCTTTCCACCTGCCTGAGCCATGTTCGGACGACCACCGCCGCCTCCGCCAACAAGACCTGCGATTGCTTTCACAAGATTTCCTGCATGTGCTCCCTGCTTCATTGCTCCGTCTGTTGCTGTAGCCATCAGGCTTACTTTTCCGTCATTTCCTGATGCAAGTACAACCACACCTTCGCCAAGCTTCTCTTTGAGCTGGTCTCCAAGGTCACGAAGTCCATTCATATCAACACCGTCAAGCTGTGCTGCAAGAAGCTTCACACCTTTTACTTCTTTCACCTGGTCAAGGATGTCTCCTGCTGCGCTCTGAGCCATCTTGCTCTTAAGACTCTCAACTTCTCCCTTCAGAGACTTGTTCTCTGCCTGAAGATGTGTGATCTTCTCTGCAAGATTCTCCGGAGTTGCTTTTACAAGCTGTGCTGCTTCTTTGAGAAGACGCTCCATCTCAGCATAGTAGTTCATAAGTCCTTCAGATGTCAGGGCTTCAATACGACGAACACCTGCTGCTACACCACTCTCAGAAATAATCTTCAGTGCTGTGATCTCTGATGTATTCTTAACATGTGTACCACCACAGAATTCAACGGAGAATCCGCTCATATCTACGACACGTACAACATCACCGTATTTCTCACCAAACAGAGCCTGTGCTCCTGTCTTTCTTGCTTCCTCGATTGGAAGGTTCTTTGTCACAACTGCGAGGGCATTTGTGATCTGCTCATTCACAATTTCTTCAACCTTCTTCAGTTCCTCAGGTGTTACTGCTGAGAAATGTGTAAAGTCGAAACGAAGTCTGTCTGCATTTACAAAAGATCCTGCCTGCTCTACATGGCTTCCAAGTACTGTACGAAGTGCTTTCTGAAGCAGATGTGTTGCACTGTGGTTTCTTTCTGTAAGTGCACGGTTCTTTGCGTCAACTTCAAGAGTTACCGCATCACCAATCTTGATCATTCCTTTTACAACATGTCCTACATGTCCAACCTTTGTTCCTGCAAGGTGAATACAATCTTCTACAACAAACTCTCCATCGGCTGTACGAATCACACCTTTATCAGCTTCCTGTCCACCCATTGTTGCATAGAATGGAGTCTGCTCAACGATGATTGTTCCCTTTTCTCCATCAGAAAGTGCATCAACAACTTCTGTCTCTGTTGTAAGAGCTGTAACCTTAGAATCAAATGTCAGATTGTCATATCCGACAAATTCTGTCTCAAGTGCTGCATCCAGCTGATCGTATACAGAAACTTCTTTTCCTGTATAAGAATGAGTTCCGAATGTTCCTTCTGATTTCGCACGCTGTTCTTCCTGTGCTTTCTTGAATCCTTCCTCGTCATAAGTCAGCCCCTTTTCTTCCAGGATCTCACTTGTCAGGTCGATTGGGAATCCATAAGTATCATAAAGCTTAAATGCATTCTCTCCGGAAAGAACTTTCTCTCCATTCTTCTCCATCTCAGCTTCCATATCTGCAAGGATTGCAAGTCCCTGATCGATTGTCTTATTGAAGTTCGCTTCTTCTTTCGCAATTACATTAAAGATAAACTCTTTCTTCTCTTCCAGCTCCGGATATCCATCCTTGGAACCTTCAATTACAGTTGTTGCAAGCTTTACAAGGAATGCTCCGTCAATTCCGAGCAGCTTTCCGTGACGGCATGCACGTCTTAACAGACGGCGGAGAACATATCCACGACCGCTGTTAGAAGGTAAGATACCATCAGAAACCATAAATGTTACGGAACGAATATGGTCTGTAACAACACGCAGAGAAACATCTGTCTCATGATCTATTCCGTACTGCTTGCCGGAGAGGTTACATACATGATCTCTCAGTGCTTTCATTGTATCAATATCAAACATGGAATCTACATCCTGTACGATACAGGCAAGACGCTCAAGTCCCATACCTGTATCAATGTTCTTCTGAATCAAGTCTGTATAGTTGCCGTGTCCGTCATTGTTGAACTGGCTGAATACGTTATTCCAGATCTCCATGTAACGGTCACACTCACATCCTACTGTACATCCCGGTTTTCCACATCCGTATTTTTCTCCACGGTCATAGTAAATCTCAGAACACGGACCACATGGACCTGAACCGTGCTCCCAGAAGTTATCTTCCTTGCCAAAACGGAAGATACGCTCTGCCGGAATTCCCATCTTCTTATTCCAGATTTCGAACGCTTCATCATCATCTTCATATACTGAAGGATATAATCTGTTCGGATCAAGTCCCACAACTTCTGTAAGGAACTCCCAGGACCACTCGATTGCTTCATTCTTGAAATAATCTCCAAAAGAGAAGTTTCCAAGCATCTCAAAGAATGTACCGTGACGTGCTGTCTTACCGACATTCTCGATATCTCCTGTACGAATACATTTCTGACATGTTGTCACTCTTCTTCTCGGCGGGATCTCCTGTCCTGTGAAATATGGTTTCAGCGGAGCCATTCCTGAATTAATCAGGAGAAGACTCTTATCATTATGTGGTACTAAAGAAAAGCTCTTCATTGCAAGATGTCCCTTGCTCTCAAAGAACTCCAAAAACATTTTTCTTAATTGGTTTACTCCGTATGGCTGCATACATCCATCCTCCTCTTTCGCTCATAAAAAGCCTATTTTGTAATATACCACAACAGCCTCCGTTTGTAAAGCGGAGGCCGGTTATTATCCTTATATTTACTTATTTCAGTTCAATTTCTTCCAGTTCTTTCGGTGGAAGTGCCCTACTTGAGTTTTTGACATAAGCTGCGACATCCTTCTTCGCAATCGGGATTGGAATATTCGTTCCAGCTCCTGCAACACATCCGCCAGGACATCCCATACCCTCGATCAGACATCCGTTCATTCTTCCGGCTTTGGCAAGTGTCAGGATCTTCTTACATTCTGCCAGACCTTCCGCATGCTCAATATTAACCTGCGTTCCAGGGTAATACTCGTTAATACATTCTTCGATTGCCTTTGCAACTCCTCCTGCACAGGCGTATCCACGTCCGGCTCCTGTCGCATCATGGAAAGAAGACTCTGCCTCATAAGCTGTCAGATCAATTCCCTTCGCATCAAACATTGCCTGCAATTCTTCAAATGTAACAACGAAATCCACATCACTTCTCACAGTACGTCTGGAAGCTTCCAGCTTCTTTGCTGCACAAGGTCCGATAAATACAACCTTTGCATTCGGATGTTCCTGTTTGATTGTTCGTGCTGTTGCAACCATCGGAGTCAGTTCCTGTGAGATCTGATCGATCAGATCCGGGAAGAACTTCTTCGCAAGCATTGCCCAAGATGGACAACAGGATGTCAGAAGAAATGGAAGTTCTCCGGTTGTCACTTTATTCACATAATGATGTGCTTCCGCAATTGCTCCGATATCCGCTCCAAGAGCAACCTCATATGTCTCTGAAAATCCGAGTTCTTCAAGAGCTGCTTTGAAGTTTCTTACATTAATATTCGGTCCAAACTGACCAACAAATGCCGGTGCTACCTCAGCCACAATCTCTTCTCCTTCTGAAAGTGCACGAGCAGCTGGAAGATCTGAGACTTGTCAGAGATCGCACCAAACGGGCAGCTTACCATACACATTCCGCAGGAAACACATTTGTCAGCATCAATATAAGCACGTCCTAATTTATCCGATGTAATTGCATTCACTCCACAAGCTTTCTTGCAAGGACGCTCCTTCTTGGCAATCGCATCGTATGGACAGACAGACTTGCACTTTCCACACTTGATACATTTATCCTGATCGATAAAGGATTTTCCATTCACCATGGAAATAGCGCCCCCCCTCGGACAGACTTCCTGACAAGGATGTGCAAGGCAGCCCTTACATACATTGCTGACCTCGTATTTATTCTCCTCACAGCTCTCGCAGCCTGACGGAATCACCTGCATCAGCGGCGGCTCATAATATTTTTCAGAAATATTACTGGCCTCAACTCCCGCTGTCAAATGGACCGGCTTATTCTCCGGACGAAGGGAAAGTCCCATCGCAAGACGGAGTCTTTCTCTTACGACTGCTCTTGCACGATAAATGCTCTCACGGTATTTTACTTCTGAATCTTCTCCTACGATTTCATATGGAATTGCTTCCATATCTGCTACCAATGTCTCTGCATTTGCTTTAAATCCAAGCTTGGCAACTTCTGTAAATACCTGTCTTCGAATTGCACGAACCGGTGTCTGTAATCCTCTCATTTTTGATCTCCTCCTATTCTTCAGTTCCAAAAACTCTCTGTGCATAATGAACCGACTGCATGGCATCTTTGCCATAGAAATCAGCTCCTATCGTTTGTCAATAATTTTCATCGGGTCTGTTACTCCTTGCTCTTGTGTTACTCTTGTATTACTTCTTTGTTACTTCTTATAATTCTTATTCTCCGATCAGACTTCTGTACAGATCTTCATACTGTCTTGCAGAATTCATCCATGAGAAATCCTGAGTCATCGCGCGCTCGATCATCTTGTTCCAGTCACGTTTCTTATCATAATAGATTCTTTCTGCATAACGTACAGTGTTCAACATCTCATGTGCATTATAATTAGAGAAACTGAATCCTGTACCTGTCTTCTCAAACTCATTGTACGGTTCTACAGTATCTTTCAATCCTCCTGTCTCACGAACGATCGGAAGTGTTCCGTATCTCAGACTCATCAGCTGGCTGAGTCCGCATGGCTCGAATAAGGATGGCATAAGGAATGCATCACATCCGGCATAAAGTCTGTGAGAAAGATCATCGGAATAGAAAATATTCGCTGAAACCTTTCCTGCATACTTCCATGCAAAGTGACGGAACATATTCTCATATTTCGGATCTCCTGTTCCAAGTACTGCAATCTGTACTGCATCCTGACACATCTCATCCATCATATAATCGATCAGATCAAATCCTTTCTGGTCTGTCAGACGGGAAACGATTCCGATCAACATTACATGATTGTCTTTATCCAGTCCAAGTTCTTCCTGAAGAGCAGCCTTATTCACCGGTTTGTTTTTCCGGAAATTCTCAACGTTAAATGTCTTTGCGATTCTATAATCTGTATCCGGATTCCAGTCATTGTAATCCAGACCATTCACAATACCGCAAAGATCATTTGATCTTGCTGCCATCAGTCCGTCAAGACCTTCTCCATAGAACGGTGTCTTGATCTCTTCTGCATAGCTGTGACTTACTGTTGTCACCTTATCTGCATAAACAATACCGCCTTTGAGCATATTAGCATCTTTATATGCCTCAAGCTTATCCGGAACAAAATAATAATCCGGAAGTCCTGTGATTCCCTGTACAGTCTTTGTATCCCATACCCCCTGGAACTTCAGGTTATGTATTGTCATAACTGTCTTGATTCCTCTGTAATATTCTCCAAAGAAACGGAAATTATCCAGATATACCGGAATCAGACCTGTCTGCCAGTCATGACAGTGAATCAAATCTGGACGGAACCCAATAACCGGAAGAATACTTAAAACTGCCTTACAGAAGAAAGAGAATTTTTCAATATTCCACTTCGGATCTCCATCATATGGAGCAAATCCTGAAAAATAAAATTCATTATCAATAAAATAAAATGTAACTCCATTTAATTCTGTCTTAAAGATTCCGACATAGCGATTCTCTCCTGCAAAATCCATGTAGAAGTTTGTGATATACTCCAGGCGCTCTACCCACTCCTGTTTCATACACATGTACTTAGGTAAAACTACACGGCAGTCATATTTCTCTTTATCAAAATCTTTTGGAAGTGAACCTACAACGTCAGCAAGACCTCCGGTCTTTATAAATGGTACACATTCTGATGAAGCGAACAAAATGTTTTTCATACTTAGATCCTCCACTTTCACTTGCCCTCTTTCGGCAATTACTTATAAAATATTATACCGCATTTTTATCATAATGCAAAGGATTTCTCATTGTAATTTACTTCTTATTTCCCATGCCTGTATTCCAATTGTATTGTATCTGCGATCAGAGCAATAAATTCAGAATTTGTCGGTTTCCCTTTTCCATTGCTTACCGTATACCCAAAAAGTTCATCCAGAGTGTCCAGCTTTCCTCTGCTCCATGCCACTTCAATCGCATGTCGGATCGCACGTTCTACTCTGCTTGATGTTGTCTGGTACTTCTTTGCGACGGTTGGATACAGGATCTTTGTGATTGCATTGAGCACATCCATATCATCTACCGCCATCATAATCGCATCCCTCAGATAATGATACCCCTTAATATGAGCCGGTATTCCGATTTCATGCAGCATATTTGTCACTCGTGTCTCCAGACTTTCTCCTCTGTTTTCAGATGTCGCCTCAGAGTTTCTTGTTTCCATACCGTGTGGCATCCGTCCCGCACTTCGGATTCGTTCTAACAGCATCTCATTTTGAAACGGTTTCATCATATAGTAATTTGCGCCTTTATTAAAAGCATCTTCTGTAATCTTTTCTTGCCCAACTGCTGTGATTACGATAAAATACGGATGCTTGCTGACAGTTTTGTCATGATTGATCCGGTCCATAACCGTCAATCCATCCATTTTCGGCATAATCAGGTCGAGAAGAACAACATCCGGCTGTTTATCTTTGATGATCTGACACATCTCTTCACCATTTTTCGCCTTTCCGACCAGATTCATGTCTTTTTCCATCCCGATCACACGATCCAAAAGGTCCAAAATTTTCTGGTTATCATCAGCAATGGCTATTTTCAAATGTTCCATCTTCTTCTCTCCTTTTTCTGAGAACGTTTGTCTTGTTACACCACTTGTGTATTATATTCCAGCTTTTTTGTCGGATTCAAGAAAATCTTGCAGTAGTATTTCGACATCCTTTTCGACCCTTTTCACGATTCTTCCTCTTTCAACATATTTTCAATAAAAATACCGTATCCTTTTGTCGAATCTTGTACAAACACATGAGTTACAGCTCCGATCAGTTTTCCATTCTGAATGATGGGACTCCCACTCATCCCCCCCTGAATAATGCCCCCCCCTGTCTTTTCCAGCAATTCCGTATCTGTCACCTGAATTACCATTCCTTTGTTCACCTGGTCAGATTCTTTATCAATTTGCGTTACACGGATTGAGTATTCTTTCACCTCCCCCCCGTCAATGTAGCAGCGAATCCTTGCCTCCCCCCCCGTCTTTATTTCCTCTTTTTCCGCTACCTGTATAGGAACCTCTTCTCCTATCCAGCTTCTGTCTGAATTTAATTCTCCATAAATACCCGCATCCGTATTTTTCTCAATCACTCCAAGCTGATGAAACCGATTATAAACAATAATCCCTTCCATTGTTCCTGGATTCCCTTTGCTTCCCTTTTGCACTTTCTGAATACTGGTTCTATAAAGCGTTCCTCTTTTGATCGTAAGAAGTGTACTTGTATCAACATCATGAATGCCATGTCCCAGTGCTGCGAACCTGTTATTTTTTGTCAAAAATGTGATTGTCCCAAGCCCCCCCTGTACATTATCTCTTACCCAGATTCCCAGGCGATAATTTCCTTTTGAAATCTGCACAGGAGTCAATTTCTTTTCTAATATCGTATTTTCACGTCTGACTGTCAGAAGGACCTTCTCTCCATCCAGATGTTCCACCAGATCCATCAACTGTTTTTTCCCTTCAATCTTCTGGTGATTCACTTCCGTAATATAATCACCGGAACTTACCACACCCTGCGCAGGTGTATATTCCTTTCCATCCATACCTGTCATTTTCTCCGTGTCTAAAACCAGTACACCCTCCGTTTCCATATAAATTCCAACCGGCATTCCTCCAAGCAGAACCGTATTTTCTTCCTTTTCCGCAGCCAGACTTTCCACCTCCCGGCCACTGACTTCTGTATTTTCCATAAATTCTGTAATATGCGTACAGCCACATAGCATCAACAGACAGAACAGAAACAACAGACCTGTCCTGCTCATATTCCTTTTCCTGCGTTCTTTCATGATCCACACTCCTCTCTTGCAAATATTAAGAGCAGATGCTGTTTACATCTGCTCTTAGTATGTGTGGATCTTCTTCTTTTCACACTGGTATTATTTTTCTCTTTTTGCCAGTTCTTTCATTTCTCTGGCACTGTCTATAATTCCATCTGTTACATTTGCTCCACCAAGAAGCCTTGCAAGCTCTGCAACAGAATCTTCCTGATCAAGTCTCTCGATCTGTGTTCTCACAGAATTATCTTCTGCTTCTTTATGAATACAAAAATGAACATCAGCTGCCGCTGCGATCTGTGAAAGATGTGTAATACAAATTACCTGACGACTCTTTCCGATCAACTGCAGTCTCTCACCGACACGACCTGCTGTGATTCCTGATATTCCACTATCAATCTCATCAAATATCAAAGTCGGCGTATCTTCTTCATCTGCAAGTACAGTCTTGATTGCAAGCATAATACGAGACAGCTCTCCTCCGGATGCAACATCCCCCCCCAGTGGACGCACAGGTTCTCCCGGATTAACCGACAGATAAAACTCTGCATCATCTTTTCCTTGTGCGGAATAACTTTTTGCTTCTGTCAAACGAATTTCAAAACGTGCATCCAGGAAATTCAGTTCCGACATCTGATGAACAATCTCCTCGGCAAATTTAACTGCGTTTTGTTCACGCACTTCATGCAGTTCCATCGCGGCCTTTTCCATCTGCTTTTCTGCTTTCTCCTGCTTCTCCAAAAGTTCCTGCATAAAAGAATCGTAATCTTCCAGTTCCGATAGTCTCTGTCTTTTTTCCTCACAATATGCAAGGATATCACTGATAGTATTTCCATATTTTGCCTTTAAATGATTCACTTCATTCAGGCGGGACTCAACTTCTGAAAACTCTTCTTCCGAATATTCAAAACTCTTTGCATATTCTGCCAGATCCCGGTTAAAATCATTCAGCAGACTATCGATCTCCACAATCTGATCATAAAGCTGGCTTCCCTTTTCATCAAAAGATGCTGCTTCCTGAAGGCTTCGGATTGCACGGCTTAAGTAATCACTTGCATTTCCGCGTTCGTCCTCTGCAGTATACTGATACGCTTCTGCAACTCCTTCTGTGAGTTTTCTGCTATCTGTCATCTTGCGATACTGTTCTTCTAAAAGTTCATCTTCACCTTCTTTAAGAGCTGCTTCTTCAATCTCATTCACTTCAAATTCAGCAAGAGAAAGTTCTCTTCTTCGGCTCTCTTCATCCAGCGAAGATTGTTCCACCTTCTTACATACTGCCTTCCATTCCTGATAGCAGGAAGCCATTTTTTCTTTTAACGGATCCGTCTGTTCTTTCCCATAAAGATCAAGCAGTGTTAAATGATTCTTTCGATGAAGCAATGTCTGATTATCATGCTGTCCATGAATATCGATCAAAAGACTGGCTACATCTTTAAGGACGCTCATATTCACTGTCTCACCGTTAATCTTACTTACACTTCTGCCTTCTAAAAGGCGGCGGCTCAATGTCAGATATCCGTCTTCCGGATAAATGTCCAAGGCCTCCAGCTTCTTTAAAATCTTTTCTTCTTTGATGTGAAAAGTAAGTTCTACCAATCCGCTTTTTGCCCCCCCGTTTCGAAGCATCTGTGCATTGTATTTTCCACCCAGTGCAAGCGTAACAGAGCCAAGAAGGATTGACTTTCCTGCTCCGGTTTCACCGGTCAGAATATTCAATCCTTCCCCCAAACTCTACTTCTGTTTCATCAATCAAAGCAAGATTTTTCACATACAGATTCTGTAACATATGTCACCTATGCTTTCCTTGAAACCAATTTCCTTATATTCTCCATTACTACAGCTGTATCTTCAACTGTACGAATTGCGCACATGATCGTGTCATCTCCTGCAATACATCCGACCACTTCATTCCATTTCATTGCATCTACTGCAGCAGCAACCGCCATTGCCATTCCGGCAACTGTTTTGATCACAAGGATATTCTGTGCCATATCCATAGAAACAAATCCGTCACAAAGTACACGGATATATTTTTCGCTCATTCCGTCATCTTCCTGTCTATGGACAATATACTTCTGACGCCCACCGTTTACAGACAGCTTTGTCAGCTTCAGATCTCTGATATCTCTGGATACCGTTGCCTGTGTGACCTTGAAACCGGCATTATTCAGATATTCTGCCAGTTCCTCCTGCGTCTCTATGTCATACTGACTGATCAATTCAATTATCTTTGCATGTCGGCTCACTTTCATAGTATCAATTTCCTTTCATCTTCTCGCGCATTGTTATCATAAAACTTCTTCACTTAATTTTACTAGATGCGCTTTGGCATCTGATTTTCTGATCTTCACTCTGTCTCCGCTAACCAATTGCCTCTGTACAGCACCGTCATAACATAAAGCTACTTTCTCCTGTCTTCCATAACGACCCTCGCAAATCTCAACTTCAACATCATCCTCTGCTGAAAGCACCACACTGCTCGTGTTAAGTGCATGGGAACAGATTGGAGTGATAACGATCAGACTTGCTGTTGGCTCTACCACCGGTCCACCTGCGGAAAGATTATATCCTGTACTTCCCGTCGGTGTACAGATGATCACACCGTCTGCCTGATATGTGTTCAACAATGTCCCATTCACATACACATTAAACTGAACAATACGAAGATTCCCTTCTCTTGTCAGGACGATATCATTTACCGCCAGATCTTTTTCACCGGATGACATTGTCCCCCCCTCCAACATCATACGTTTCTCAACTTTAGGCTCTTCCTCGCAAAGTCTGTCAATCGCAGATTTATAATCTTTCAATTCTACATCTGCCAAATACCCCAATGTTCCGATATTGATTCCAAGAAGCGGAAGTTTATTTCCTTCCAGGTCACGTATTGCACGGATCAGAGTTCCATCCCCACCTAAAACCAGTCCGCAATCAACGTCCTCCGGAATCGTTCCCGGAACAATAAATCCTTCCTCATCCTTTTGAGCAAGAATAACACGTTTGCCTTTTCTCTCAATATAATCTTTTATCTCAATCGTAACAGAATAATCTCTGTCTTTTAATTGATTTGTTATGATATAAAAAGATTCCATACCATCACCTTTTTACTTTGTCAGAGCAGCGAATGCTTCATCCACTACCTGATCCAGTTCCTTTGTCTCAATCTTTGCTTCCTCTTCCGGACATTTCTTCAAATGTACAAGGTATTCGATATTTCCTTCTGGTCCCTTGATTGGAGAGAATGTGATCTCAAGTACAGAAAATCCAATTGATACCGCAAATTCTGTCACTTTCTCGATTACTTCATGATGCGTACTCTTTTCTCGCACAACACCTTTCTTTCCAACCTTCTCACGTCCTGCTTCAAACTGTGGTTTGATCAATGCTACGATCTCTCCATCATCTGTCAGATATGCTCTGATTGCACCAAGCACTTTTGTGAGAGAGATAAACGAAACATCAATCGACGAAAAATCAACAGGTTCTCCAAGATCTTCCGGAGTCACATAACGGATATTCGTCTTCTCCATACATACCACTCTCGGATCCTGACGCAGCTTCCAATCCAGCTGTCCTCTTCCCACATCGATGGCAAATACTTTCTTTGCTCCATTCTGAAGCATACAGTCTGTGAATCCGCCAGTGGAAGATCCAACATCTGTACAGACCTTTCCATCTACTGTTACATGGAATTCTTTCATTGCTTTCTCAAGCTTAAGACCTCCACGGCTCACATAGGGGGGGAGAACATGTCCGCGTACCTCAATATTTACCTCCTCTGGAAATGTTGTTCCGGCCTTATCTTCTCTCTGACCTTCTACAAATACATTTCCTGACATAATAATTGCTTTTGCTTTTTCTCTGGAATCCGCCAGATTTCTCTTTACGAGCAATACATCCAAACGTTCTTTCATGTTACTTTTCTTCCTTTATTCTCCGATCATCTGCAATGATCTTTTTTACAATACTCTCTCTGTCGAGACCAACTTCTTTTCTTAAGACATCTACATTTCCATGTTCAACATAATCATCTGAAATACCGATTGTGCGAACTTTCAATGGGATACCCTCACGCATCACAAAATCTTCTACCTGCTCACCAAATCCACCTGTAAGCACATTTTCCTCGATTGTCACAAGGATCCTGTGATTTTCTGAAATTTTCCGGATCCTCTCTGTATCCAGAGGTTTCACAAATCTTGCATTGATCAGACTACACTGATACCCTGCTGCCTTAAGATCCTCACGCACCTGTTCTGCAAGGAAAGACATATGTCCGACAAACATTACCGCGATCTCACTCTCTTCATATAGAAGCTCACTCTTTCCATATTCGATCGGAGCACGGAATTCCTTCAGCCCTTCGTATGCTTCTCCTCTTGGATAACGAAGCGCAACCGGGTACTGAAAATCCACTGCAAAGCGCACCATATCTGCCATCTCCCAGCGGTTCTTTGGTGACAGGATTGAAAGATTCGGGATCGATGATAAAAATGATAAGTCAAAGACTCCCTGATGTGTCTCTCCGTCACTTCCAACAAGACCTGCGCGGTCCACTGCAATCACAACCGGCAGATTCTGAAGACAGACATCATGGATCGTCTGGTCAAATGCTCTCTGTAAGAAAGATGAATACACCGCAAAAACAGGCTTCATTCCCCCTGCAGCAAGTCCTGCCGCAAATGTCATCGCATGCTCTTCTGCAATTCCTACATCAAAGAATCTTTCCGGAAATAGCTTTGCGAATCTGGAAAGTCCTGTTCCGTCTGCCATTGCTGCAGTAATAGCTACAACCTTCTCGTCCTTCTTTCCGATATCTGCAAGCACCTTGGAAAAAATATCTGTATAAGAATCCTTCCCCCCCGATCCTCCGATCGTTTCTCCTGTTGTCACATCAAAAGGTCCTGTTCCATGGAATTTTGACGGATTCGTCTCTGCCGGAAGATAACCTTTTCCCTTCTTCGTCACAACATGTACAAGAACTGCATGATTTACCCGTTTTGCTTCATTCAATGTCTTTGTTAATGTCTTCAGATCATGTCCGTCTACAGGACCCAGATATGTAATTCCCATATCCTCAAAAAACATTCCCGGAACAAATAATTGTTTGATCCCGCTCTTCGTCTTCTTCACCTGATGGACGATCCGTTCTCCTCTGCCGGGAATTCTCTTAATCGTATCTTCGACACCTCTCTTCAGGTCTGAGTATACCTGTGTCGTCCGAAGCCCATTCAGGTAATTTGACATACCGCCAACATTCTTGGAAATGGACATATTATTATCATTGAGTACAATAATAAAATTACTTTTCAATCTGGAAGCGTTATTCAATGCTTCATATGCCATACCGCCGGTCATAGAACCATCTCCTATCACAGATACAACGTTATAATGCTCCTGTTGAAGCTCTCTTGCGGCCACATAACCAAGCCCTGCTGAGATTGAAGTTGAACTGTGTCCTGTATCAAACGCATCACATTTACTTTCTTTTCTCTTAGGGAATCCACTCATTCCTCCGTATTTTCTAAGATCATCAAATCCTTCTTTTCTTCCTGTCAGAAGCTTGTGTGTATAAGACTGATGTCCCACATCCCAGATCAGTTTATCCTCTGGGAAATGAAGTACTTTATGTAATGCCATCGTAAGCTCAACAACTCCGAGATTGGATGCCAGATGTCCTCCGGTCACACTGATCTTTTCAATCAAAAACTGCCGGATCTCATCCGATAATTCTTTCAGCTCTTCCTCTGTCAGTTCTTTTATATCGTTGGCCTTTTGAATCTTTTCAAGTGCCATAAGTTCCTCCTCACCGACAATCTTATTTTTCTCTATATACAAGAGATTTCAAAAGCTGCTCAAGGAAATCATCCCCGGCAGGGAACTTTTTCAGTTCGTCGATTGCTTCTTCTGTCATACGTTCCACCTCTTTATGAGCCTGTTCGATTCCTTTAAGTGTTACATATGTTGTCTTTTCATTCTTCTCATCACTATGTACCGGCTTGCCCAGCTGCTCTGTCGTGCTTGTCACATCCAGAATATCGTCCTGGATCTGGAATGCCATTCCGATCTTTCCTGCGACTTTCTGCATGCTCTTCACATCTTCTTTTGACGCTCCCGCAAGGATTGCTCCAATCATCATAGCAGACTCGATCAGTGCGCCTGTCTTCAGTCTGAAAATAAAGTCAAGAACTTCCTCATCAATCTGATGTCCGGATTCTTTCACATCTACAACCTGTCCACCGATCATACCATAGATTCCGGCCTTTCTTGCCAGAACTCTCAGCGCTTGTCCGATTCTAAGGCTTTCCTCTGGAAATTGCTCAAATGCCTTGCATGCTGTCTCAAATGCATAGTTTAAAAGCGCATCCCCCCGCAAGGATTCCCATATCCTCTCCATAAACGATATGTGTCGTCTTTCTTCCTCTACGATACTCATCATTATCCATTGCCGGGAGATCATCATGAACCAGTGAATAGGTATGAATCATCTCCATTGCTGCCATAAACGGATAAATCACTTCTGTCTCTCCACCAAACAGACGGTATGTTTCCATCATCAGCATTGGGCGAAGGCGCTTACCTCCTGCCATCAGACTATATTCCATTGCTTCCATGATCACACTCTGATATCCGTTTGCTTCCGGAAGATATTCTCTGAGTATCGCTTCAATTTTTTCTACTTTTTCTTTCTGTTCTTCTTTAAAATTCATGACTCTCTCCATTCTCATCCAAGGCAAGAACTTTCTTTTCCACATCGTTAATTGTACGATTACAACACTTCACAAGTTCCATGCCTTCCTGATATAAATTAAAAGAATCTTCAAGAGAAAGTTCCTCTCCTTCCAGTCCGCCAATGACGCGATCCAGTCTCTCAAATAACTCCTCAAGACTTGCAGCCTGTTCTATCTTCTTCGTGTCTTTCATCATTTCCTCCCGGTTACTGTTTATGGGAACTTTGTCCTCTTTCCCCCCCTTCTAGTTTTACAGTGTCTGTAACGTAAGTCTCAATCTGTCCATCCGTTACATAAATCTGCAACAAATCTCCTTCTCTTACCTGATCTGTTTTCTTTATATTCTGTCCTTGTGCATTGCAGACATAAGAATATCCCTGACTTAATTTCTCAAGTGGAGACAATCCCTTCATCCGTTCTGCACAAAGTGCGAGTCTGTGCTTTTCTTTTGTCAGATGCCGCTCCATAAGTGAGCGCAGTGTATTCTCAGCGTCAACCGTTCTTTGTCTCTTCTCATTGAGTTTCTGTCTTGGATGAAGTGTCTGAAGTTTCAATCTGCTGTGTTCCAAATGCACACGCTCGTTTAGCAGCTTCTGATTTATTGCTCTTCGAAGTAAACTCTCACAATTAAGAATCTGTTCTTTCACTTCAGAATATTCATACACTGCAAGCTCTGCCGCTGCAGATGGTGTCGGTGCTCTTAAGTCTGCCACATAATCGGCAATCGTTGTATCTGTCTCATGTCCGACTGCAGAGATCACCGGAACGCGACAGTCAAAAATCGCACGCGCAACAGCCTCCTCATTGAATGCCCACAGATCTTCAATGCTTCCTCCGCCTCTTCCGACGATCATGACATCCACCTGCTTCTCTTCCAGCATACGGATTCCTTTCACGATGCTGCTCACGGCACCATCCCCCCCCTGTACCAGTGCAGGATAAAGCAGGATCTGGACAAATGGATTCCTTCTCTTTGCCACATTGATAATATCTCTGATCGCTGCTCCTGTCGGTGCGGTCACAACCCCCCCGATCGTACGTGCATAGCGTGGAACCGGCTGTTTGTACTCTGCTGCAAACATTCCCATCTCTTCGAGTTCTTTCTTCAGTGCCTCGAATCTTTCATACAAAAGTCCCGCACCGTCCAGAATGATCTCTCTTGCGTACAGCTGATACTTTCCATCCCGCTCATAGACACTGACCGCCCCCCCAGCACTACTACCTGCTGTCCTTCCTCCATATGAAAAGAAAGCCCAGACCTTGAGCCTGCGAACATCACGCAGGCTATCGTGCCGGACTCGTCTTTCAATGAAAAATATATATGCCTGATGTGTGGTACTTTAAATTAGACACCTCACCCTTTACATAGATTCGGTTCAGCATGAAGTCCTGGGTGAACATATTCTTAATATAAGAATTAACCTGCTTCACCGTATAGACATTTTTCATTCTTTCGTCTCTTCCAGTGAACGCGCAATCTTGTCAAGTACTCCGTTAATAAATGACGGAGCCTCATCTGAACTGAACATCTTTGCCAGTTCTACTGCCTCGTTAATCGCAACTCCTACCGGTACCTCGTCATCCCACTTCATCTCATATACCGCAAGTCTCAGAATGGACAGATCTACTTTGTTCATTCTTGTCGTCTTCCATCCCTTTGCATTCGCATTGATCAGTTCATCAATCTCTTCTGTCTTCTCAAGTACTGCCGCATATTTTCTCTTAATATATTCTTTATCCTTATCCGCTGCATCTTCCAATGTAGAAAAATAGTATTCAATCTGCTCCGGCATCTCCTGCGGATCATTAAATTCTATCTGAAACAACATCTTGAAAATGTGCTCGCGAAGTTCTTTTCTAACCATGTTGGCTGATTCCTTTCCTGTTCGCTTTTATTCCTGACTCTCCATCTCGACTCCTGCAACCTTAATGTTCACATCAGCCACTTCAAGTCCTGTCATATTCTCAATTGCATTCTTAACTTTCTCCTGCACTCTTGCAGACACCTCAACGATGCTGTAATTGTACTTCAGGTTCAATGCCAAGGATACAGTCACAATACCTTCCAGTACATCAACCTTCACACCTTTGGAAAGATTCTTCATTCCGAGCTTTCCGATCAGTTCATTCGTGATGTTTCCGGCCATAGAAGCAACACCTTCCACTTCTGTGGCAGCAAGCGCTGCAATGATCGCTACAACTTCATCTGCAATCTTAATCTCACCTTTGCTTGCGTCGTTCTGTATTGTATAAATATTTCTTTCGTCCTTTGCCATAATCAAAACCTCCTGTTTTGTCTGATTCTTTCTACATTATATCAAAAATCTTTCTATTTGAAAAGATTTTTATGAACGTCCGAATTCTGACAAAATAAGTCCTTCATTTCTCTCTTCTGTCATACGGATACTCCACTCATGCGCAAAGAGAAGAAGCGGACGTCCCTTCAGATCCATGATCTTCTTCATATCAGATGTTCCGCTCAAGCGATCCATATCGATCTCTTCATTCTCGATCCAACGGATGTACTCATATGGCAGGTTCTCCAAACGGATCTCTACATTATATTCATTCTGAAGACGATACTTCAACACATCAAACTGAAGTACACCTACAACGCCTACGATGATCTCTTCCATACCCGTGTTGAATTCCTGGAAGATCTGGATCGCACCTTCCTGTGCAATCTGATTGATTCCCTTTACAAACTGCTTTCTCTTCATCGTATCAACCTGACGGACACGTGCAAAGTGCTCCGGTGCAAAGGTCGGGATTCCTTCGTAAGCAAATTTCTCTTTTGATGTTGTCAATGTATCTCCGATTGAAAAGATACCCGGGTCAAATACTCCGATGATATCTCCGCCGTAAGCCTTATCGATCATCTTTCTTTCACTTGCCATCATCTGCTGTGGCTGGGAAAGACGCACATCCTTTCCTCCCTGCACATGATAAACACTCATACCGGCCTCAAATTCTCCGGAACAGATTCTCATGAATGCAATTCTGTCTCTGTGGGCTTTGTTCATATTCGCCTGGATCTTAAATACAAATGCTGAGAAGTCTTTCTCAGTCATTGGATCGATCTCGCCATGATCTGATTTTCTCGGAAGCGGAGAGGTTGTCATCTTTAGGAAATGCTTCAGGAAAGTCTCTACACCAAAGTTGGTAAGAGCGGATCCGAAAAATACCGGTGAAAGCTGTCCCTTATCAACCAGTTCCTGATCAAACTCAGCTGCTGCTCCGTCCAGAAGTTCAATCTCATCTGCAAGAATGTCTTTTGCATCTGAACCAATCAGTTCTTCTGTCTCCGGTGCGTCGATCGGTATCATCTTCACTTCACCCATCGCAGTACCTTTTTTCGTATCTGAGAACAACTCAACTTCACGTTTTGCTCTGTCGTAAACTCCCTTGAATTCCTTACCGGAACCAATCGGCCAGTTGATCGGACAAGTTGCGATTCCAAGCTCTTTCTCTATATCATCTAACAATTCAAATGTATCTTTCGCCTCACGGTCGAGCTTATTGATAAATGTAAAAATCGGGATGTGACGCATCACACAGACTTTAAACAGCTTTCTTGTCTGCGCCTCAACACCCTTGGATGCATCGATAACCATAACTGCGGAATCCGCTGCCATCAAAGTACGGTATGTATCCTCTGAGAAGTCCTGATGTCCCGGTGTATCCAGAATATTAATACAGTATCCACCATAATTAAACTGAAGTACAGAAGAAGTTACAGAAATACCTCTCTCCTTCTCAATCTCCATCCAGTCGGAAACCGCATGCTTCGCAGTTGCTTTTCCCTTAACAGATCCTGCCTGGTTGATGGCTCCTCCGTACAGAAGGAATTTCTCTGTCAATGTTGTCTTACCGGCATCCGGATGGGATATAATGGCAAATGTTCTTCTTTTCTTTATCTCATTCGTAATTTCTGACATTTCTAATCTCCTATCATTTTCACGCAATAGATAACTGTCCGCAGGCATCCCGTAGACAGTTACATAATAAACCAGTAAATAGTGTATCACAAGTCCTCTCTGACAGCAAATCTTTTATAAAAAGTTTTTCCAAAAATATACTTTCTATTCATGAATTGGTGTAATTACAATCTTCTCCGGCTTTACATCCGACTTTCTTGTCACAATATCCTCAATCTGGGCACGGTTTGCATCCGTAAGCTCCTCTGCATTTACAACAACATCTGCACTATCTTCCCCCAGACTTACCACTGCCTCTGAAAATCCTTTTGTTGCCATCAATGTCTCAATTTCCATCTCCGTCTCTGATTGTTTTGTAAGCTCCACCATCTGTGCAACTGCATCTGACTTTTCCTCTTCACTGAGCTCTGTATTGTCTATGATCGACTGCAGGGTTTCTTTATTCTGGGCACGCACCTGTTCTCTTGTAACTTTTGCCTGGGCTACCGTAGTCTGGGCTGAACCATTTGTTAGAACCGCCTCTCCAGGTGTTCCTTCTGTTTCAGAATCATTACTTTCAATTTCTTCGCTTCCTGCTTCTGTATCTTCCTGTGAAATATCTAAAAGTTCCTGGTTTGTAAGATCTGCATTAGCTTCTTTTGTTCCTTTCGCATTCTCGCCAAACAGACGTCCCGTGTAGTTCAGATATCCTGCTGCCGCGATCATAACCGCAAGTGCCACAATGATCAACTGGTTTTTCTTCACTTTCCCTTTCATTAAGATAAACCTCCTTTTATGTAGACGCACGTTTCATTATTTTTATCTTATGCGCTTCTACACCAAATAATGCCTGCACTGCTTCTGTCAGATTCTTCGCGACAACTGCATTCCCACCTCCATCTGCTATTACAAGAATGCCCTCCACTTCCGGTGCATTTTCTTT
Organism: Mediterraneibacter faecis JCM 15917; assembly: GCA_001312505.1. Lineage (GTDB taxonomy): Bacteria > Bacillota > Clostridia > Lachnospirales > Lachnospiraceae > Mediterraneibacter > Mediterraneibacter faecis. The sequence goes on along the minus strand of BBDW01000001.1, from coordinate 222,884 downwards.
ACTTACATATGGGATCTGCGTTCCGTCTGTCCCCCCCTGACTGTACACGGTCGTTTTATCCAGAGATTTCTCTTCACTTTCTCTTGTCTCTCCCTGGCTGTCTGCTTCCTTCGTCGTCTGATGTGTGCTTTGCTGATCTTTTTCAACCACCTTCTGTCCTGTAGACTTTAATGTGATCATCACCGTCACCTTTCCCGCCCCCCCATCTACGACACCAAGTGTCTGCGCTGTCTTCTGTTCCAGATATTTTTCATAGTCTGCCATGGAATCTGTCTCATACGTCTCTCCTTTCCCGGATTCCCCCCCGTCAATCTTTGTATCCTTATCCACCTCCCCCCTGTCTTCGGAACCGGAACCGCAACTACAAGAAGCAGCAGTCCACACAGGAATAAAATGGCTAATCTTGTTCTTTTCTGACCACGATCCGCCTGTTTTATCTTCCTTGTGTATCCCACGATCCTTTCTTTCCACTCCTGCCAATTATTGTCCAATTCCGATTTCCTCCCGTTTTATAGAATCCGACATCCGCTCTATTTCTTTCTCATATTGCTGATACACTTCCTTCTGATAAAATTGCTCTGCTTTCAGTCCTTTCAACGCCGCAACAGGAGATAGTGCAAGCAAGATCAGGACAAGTCCACAGAAAAAACGAATATATTTTTCATAATCTTTTCCCGGAATCACCTGCAGAACTGCACTCATAACGAGAAGCATTGAAATGATTTTTTGTATCCATTGTGTAAGCATCCGGCAGATTCCTCCTCTCTCCTCTGAAACCTTAAGATGTTACAGCCACCACAAGTGCAATGCTTAAGACAAACAACAGTGTTGTGGATGCTATCACCTTCACCATAAGCTGATAACCGGAACTAACTCCAGATATGCATGTTGTAATTCTCCGGTCAGAAACCGGTTGGACTAATGCCGCCACAAGTTGGTACAAAAATGCCAATATCAGAAATTCCACCAGTGGCATAAGTGCCAGGACAGCTATAAAAATCATTCCTGCTACACCGATTCCATTCTTAAGCAGTACTGCAACTCCTAATGCAACATCCATTGTACCTCCGGCAACATCTCCGATCCACGGAACCGCCTCCAGTGTTCGTCCCGCAGCAGTCATTTTCAAAGAATCAATTGCCGGATTCAAAAATCCCCGGATCAGACTGATCCCACTCACAGCGGCAATCATACTTTTCAGACTCCATTGGATACATTTTTCCAGAAGTTCTGCAAATTCTGAGAAAGATCTTCTCCGGTCAGGCAGGATAAGACCCTCACCATCCCGTAGATCTTCACAGCCGGTAAAAGAAAATGAAGTACAAGCAGTTCCACCAGATAGATCAGGAACAGTATTGTATTATAAAACATCAACGCCGAACTGCTCTTTCCGGTAAATGCAACCGCCAGAAAGAAACTTGGACAAAACACCTGCATCAATTGGACAAGCTCTCCTGTTTTTTCTTCGGCATATAAATTCATCGATTGATATGCTTCCAGACAGATTGCGATCACAACAAGATACAAAATATAAAAACCCGCTTCCGCTGTCTGTCTGTTTTGAAAGATACTTGTAAAATTCGAGAAAAATGCAGCCGCCACTGTAATCAGCAGCAGGCGCGCCAGATTCTTCCTTCCTTTCTGAAAAACAGAGAACACCTGTCCTGAAAAAAACTCAAGAAATCTTTCTCCCAATTCCTTCGTATTTCCGCTGATCAGCATCTCTGTAAGATCACGAAACCGAACTTTTTCTCCCAGTTCTGTCTCTCCTGATAACTGATCGATCTGTCTGAAATCAAATTCATCCAGCAGACTTTCTTCCATTTGTTCCAGCTCATCCTCCAACATCCCGGAACGATCTTCTGTTTCCTTTTCCTCCACTGTACCATGCTCTGCTGCATACACACTGCCACATCCTGTCACAACCGTAAATAAAAACACAAAACAGAAGAGCTTTTTCCAAAAATGTTTTTCCCTTTTCATATCAGAAAATCTCCGATTAGTTCCAGCAGCGAAAGAAGTACCGGCATTCCTATCGCAAGGATCGTCAACTTTGTAAAAATCTCAATCTGTACAGCAATATTCTGATACCCTGCATCTTTACAAATTCCGGATGCAAATTCAGCCACATAAGTTACACCGGCCATTTTCAACAGAATACTCATCTGTCCGGCATCCAGTTTTATATAATCTGCAATTTTCTTTACTGTCCGCACAAAGATTTCAAGTCGTGAAAGCATACAAAGAAATAAAAACAGGCTGACTGCAAGACTTACATAAATGCCATATTCACTTTTCCCACTTTTAAACTGCAAAGCAAGTAATGTTCCCACGACACCCAAAAGTGCGATTTGTATACTGTTCAATTCTTTTCCGCCCTCCTTAAAGAGAAAACAATTGCCGGATCGAAGAAAATAAGTCATAAATTGCCGGGAGAACCCAGGATAATACAAGAATCAGCCCTGCAAGACTTGTCAGGAATGCCTGTTCCTCTCTACCGCTATGCTTCAAAACCTGACTTAGAATAGATACAAGAATTCCCACCGCCGCAATTTTAAATATCAGATTGATACTCATACTCTCCCTCCTCTCCCTCTGTTTCCACCCTTTTAAAGCAGAAGGATCACAAGAAAAATCCCGCCTGCTGCCCCCCCAGCCAGCTACCGAGCTTTTTCTTCTCAGACGTTTCCGCAGTTCTCTTTTCAATTTCCATATCCAGCCTTTTCAAATGATACTCCAGCAGACGAACTACACCTTCTCTGTCTCCTATTTCAAGCAGTTCCCCCCCAGGTTCGCAGACCAGAGGATTCATTTTCCCTCTCCATTTCAGTTCCGGAAGATCTTTTCCTATCGTATCTGTCCACAAATCAGCAAACCGCTTTTCTTGTGTGCCCTGACATTGAAATGCCAGATCCATCAGCCAGTTTTCATAAGGTTCCTTCTCTCTTGATGCAATATTATAAAAAATTTCCGAAAGCGGAAGTCCTGCATACAGTAATTCGCCTTTTATTTGTTCTATAATTCTGCGAAAATGACTCAATTCTTCCAGATAATTCCGAAGTTCTTTTCCATACATCCATCCTGCTCCGGTCGTCGCCAGCAGGATCAGAAAACATCCGACTAATTTCTGCACAGCACACGCCCCCGCTCATCATAGATTTCCCGGATCTTGCCAGGACCGTGATCCTGTCCAAGCACAACATAACGCTGAAACATTCTTCTGCGGATCAGGTCACCCAGGATCGGCTTTTTAGAAGCCTCATCCATATCAAGGCTGTGTACACTCGCGATCAGCCGGCAGCCGCACTGCATGGCATATTCAATGGCATGGATATCCTCACTTGTGCCGATTTCATCCACTGCGATCACACGCGGCGCCATAGAACGGATCAACATGATCATCCCTCCGCTTTCGGACAACAGTCTAAAATATCAGTCCTTGTACCCAGATGATTCTGTGCGATTCCAAGATAACACCCACCAAGCTCCGATCTTTCATCTACCACACCGACAGAACACCCTTTTATGTATTCATTTCCATCCGATATCTGACGGATCAGATCACGGATCAAAGTAGTCTTTCCGCAACACGGCGGAGAAATGATCAATGTATGGCAAATCTGTTTATTTTCCGTAATATATGGAATCAATGCGTCAGCACACCCAAGTACTTCGTGAGAAATTCTTACATTTAACGAAGAAATATACTGTATATTTTTTACTTTTTCATTTTCTATAATTACTTTTCCTGCCACCCGACCCTGTGACCTCCTTCCACTGTAATAAATCCCTGTTTCAACTCATTTTCATATGCATAAAGCGAATAATGACAAATATATCCCATTGTCTCACCAATATCTTCTTTCGTAACCAGATACGGGTGTACCGGGTCCGGAAGAACCCGTTCCTGCCCTTTCATCTGAATCAGCAGCGGCTGACCTGTACGTATCCTGATCTCCTGCAGTTCCTCCGGATTACTGACGGATTCTTCTACAAGCTTACGGATTTTTTCTGCCAGCAGATTCCAGACCTGCATCTTCTTGTTCTGTCTTTCCATTTCCATCTTGTCCACCTCTCCAGTTGTTGTCCGTCCCCCCCTCCTCTCTACACAATATATGGATAAGATTCTTAAAGTATTCCTTGCGCATACAAGAAAAGAGGAACAAAACCCAGTTTCCTGAATTCTGTTCCTCTTTTCTTATTCTTTCTGATTCTTATTCTGCAACATCTTTCATGCTGAAGCTGAATCTTCCCATCTTATCTTTACCAAGGCATACAACCTTCACAACATCACCGATGCTTACAACGTCTTCTACCTTGTCAACTCTCTGCTTAGAAAGCTTGGAAATGTGTACCATTCCTTCTTTACCCGGTGCAAACTCAACGAATGCTCCGAATTCTTTGATGCTGATAACCTTTCCTTCAAAAAGCTGTCCTGCTTCGTAATCTGTAACGATTGTCTGGATGTACTTCGCAGCTTTCTCCATGTTCTCTTTCTCTGTACCGCAGATAGATACATTTCCTTCATCATCGATGTCGATCTTAACACCTGTCTCGTCGATGATTGCATTGATTGTCTTACCACGCTGTCCGACAACATCACCGATCTTCTGTGGATCGATCTGCATCTGAATAATCTTCGGTGCAAACTCTCCAACTTCTTTTCTAGGCTCAGCGATTGCTTTATTCATAACTTCATCCATGATGTAAGTTCTTGCTTTCTTTGTAGCAGCGATTGCTTCTTCGATGATCGGTCTTGTCAGTCCGTGGATCTTGATATCCATCTGGATTGCTGTGATACCTTCGTGAGTACCTGCCACCTTGAAGTCCATGTCTCCGAAGAAATCCTCGAGTCCCTGGATATCTGTCAGTACAAGGTAATCATCATCTGTCTCACCTGTTACAAGTCCTGCAGAGATACCTGCTACAGCAGACTTGATCGGCACACCTGCTGCCATCAGTGACATACTGGATGCGCAGACACTTGCCTGTGATGTAGATCCATTAGACTCAAATGTCTCAGATACTGTACGGATCGCATATGGGAACTCAGACTCGCTTGGAAGTACCGGAAGAAGTGCTCTCTCAGCCAGTGCTCCATGTCCGATCTCACGACGTCCCGGTCCTCTGGAAGGTCTTGTCTCTCCTACAGAGTAGGACGGGAAGTTGTAGTGATGCATATATCTCTTTGTCTTCTCTGCTTCATCAAGACCGTCGAGCTTCTGTGCTTCAGAAAGTGGAGCAAGTGTTGTCATTGTGCAGATCTGTGTCTGTCCTCTTGTGAACATAGCAGAACCATGAACTCTCGGGATCAGGTCTACTTCTGCTGCAAGCGGTCTGATCTGATCGATCGCACGACCATCCGGACGCTTATGATCTTTGAGGATCATCTTTCTTACTGTCTTCTTCTGATACTGGTAAACAGCCTCACCAAGCTTCGCAAGATACTCTTCGTTGTCTGCAAATGCTTCCTCGAGTCTCTCTGTGATCACACGGATATTCTCTTCTCTTGTCTGCTTGTCATCTGTAAATACAGCCTCTTCCATCTCAGCAGCCGGAACGATCTCCTGGATCGCATCAAAGAGTTCCTGCGGAACAGCAAAGCTCTGATACTCATGTTTCGGCTTTCCACACTCTGCAACGATCGTGTCAAAGAAAGCGATCACTTTCTGGTTCAGATCATGTGCCGCAAAGATAGCTTCGATCATCTTCGCTTCCGGAACTTCTTTCGCACCGGCCTCGATCATGATAACCTTTTCCTTTGTAGAAGCAACTGTCAGTGCAAGCTCGGAAACTTCCTTCTGTGCTGCTGTCGGGTTGAATACGAACTCTCCGTCAACAAGTCCAACCTGTGTTGTAGAGATTGGTCCGTCAAACGGAATATCAGAAATACTTGTTGCAAGTGCAGCACCAAGCATAGCTGTAAGTTCCGGGCTGCAGTCCTGATCTACAGAAAGAACAAGGTTCTCAAGTGTTACGTCATTTCTATAATCTTTCGGGAACAGAGGACGCATCGGACGGTCGATGACACGGTCTGTCAGGATCGCATTCTCAGATGCTTTACCCTCTCTCTTATTAAATCCTCCCGGGATCTTTCCTACAGCGTACATTCTCTCATTATACTCTACGCTGAGTGGGAAGAAATCAATTCCTTCTCTCGGCTTGTCAGATGCTGTTGCTGTACACAGTACAGTTGTGTCACCATAATGCATCAGCACTGCACCATTCGCCTGTTTTGCCACACGGTCAACATCCACGCGCAGTGTTCTGCCGGCCAGTTCCATTTCAAACTTTTTATACATGGTTTTCTCCTTTTTATCTTATCTTCGTTTTATATGAGCAGAACAATTTGCTCCGAAACTACTGAAAAATGTACTATTCTATAGCAATTGAAACCCACTGTAGTCGTTGGATAATACACTTTTCAGTGGTCTCGGTTCTTCTCTACCCATAAGCTTTTAAATTATATCATATTCTATAATAAGAAGTAAATAGTTTTCCAAAAAAAGACCAAAAAGTACCAAAAATTCAGACAAAAAGAAACAGACCAGAAACCACATCATCAGATGCAGCTTCTGATCTGTCAATTGATCTTCTTTTTTGGAAAATCTTATTATTTTCTCAGACCAAGTTTCTCGATCAGAGCACGGTATCTCTCGATATCTACTTTCTTGAGGTATGCAAGAAGTCCTCTTCTCTGTCCAACCATCTTAAGAAGTCCTCTTCTTGAGTGGTGATCCTTCGGGTTAGCTTTGAAGTGATCTGTCAGCTCGTTGATTCTTGCTGTAAGGATAGCAACCTGTACTTCCGGTGATCCTGTATCTCCCTCTGTTCTTCCAAATTCTTTGATGATAGCCTGTTTCTTCTCTTTTGCGATCATTGTAATATCCTCCTTAAAATTCTTAGTTAAACCGCCTGGCATTAAGCAATGGTCGGAGTGATCCGATTACCGAACACCGGCTGATTTGATACCTCGGATAGTATAGCACAGAGATATCTGCTTGTAAAGCACAAATTTAAAATCTTTTATCTTTCATCGAATGGATGATTTTTCAGATATTCCTCTCCGTACCGCATATCTTTCATCACGCGGTCTTTGAGTTCTTCAACCGAATGAAATTTCGTTTCCGGACGTTCGAACTCCAGGATCTGCACTGTGGCAGTCTTCCCGTAAGCATCGCCTTCATATCCGTAAACATAAACTTCGAACAACCGTCTTTTCTCTTGCGCAACGGTCGGTTTCACTCCGGCATTTCCCACACCGCCATACCACACACCGTCCACAAGGACGCGGCAGGCATAGACACCGTACTTTGGCAGGATTTTCTTTTCCTGCGGTGCAAGATTCATTGTCGGAAATCCAAGTGTTCTTCCAAGCTGCTGTCCATGTTCCACAACGCTGGTGATCTCATACGGATACCCCCCCAGAAGCTCATTTGCAAGAGGAACATTTCCATCGAGAAGAAGTTCCCTGATATAAGTGCTGCTGATCTCCCGGTCTTTGTAATATGCTTTCTCGACCACATCAACTGTATAGCCATATTTCGCTGCATATTTCTCCAGCATCTGGTGATTTCCTCTTTTTTCATGACCAAAGTTAAAGTCCGTTCCGACAACAATGTGTGATGCGTGCAGCTTCTTATGCAGGATTTCATCGATAAATTTCTCTGCTTCCATCTCCATCATTTCTCTCGTAAATGGAATCTCGATCAGATAATCTACCTTGTCCTCAAGAAATGCTCTTCGCTCTTCATTTGTCATCAGACAGTCTCTGTCCATATCAAAGGCACAAACGACACTGTCACAGTCTTCCTTCTGCGCATATTTCATTATTCTGTTGAGCAGTTTCTGATGTCCTCTGTGCAATCCGTCAAACTTTCCAAGCGTTACCGCTGTCTGATTTCTTCCGTCAAAGGCATCTAATCCTTTTATATATTGCATGTCTGTCTTATTCGTCCTTTATTTCTCAATTTTCTCTGCTTCAGGATCCAGAAACATTTTCTTAATATGGAACAGCTTCTTCGGTGCACGATACTGATAAAGACCGATAAAATTCTTTCTGGAATCATATACTCTGACTTCCTGTCCATCTGTCCACTCTTCTTTTTCTAACAGAACGCTCCGGAAGATCATTTCCGTTATAAGACATCCATGCCTTCGCATCCGTCACAGTAACGGCCGGCAGTTCCGCGAAGATCTGATCCAGAGGAGTGAAAAGTTCTGCACCTTCTCCCTGTTCCATCTTCTGTCGCACTTCATCCAGTGTTACCGCATCTTCTTTCAGGAAATGGCCGACTTTCGTACGCTCAAGTTCTTCCATACAGCCGCCTACCTGAAGCTTCTCTCCAATGTCATGGCACAAAGTACGGATATATGTTCCCTTAGAACAGTCCACCTCCATACGCACATGCGGAAGATTCATCTCCAGAATGCGAATTCCATGGATCTGGACTTTTCTGCTCTTACGCTCCACGGTCTTTCCTTCACGGGCAAGCTCATAAAGCTTCTTCCCATTCACTTTCAACGCAGAGTACATCGGCGGAATCTGATCATATTCTCCGATAAATGATTCGATACAGGAACGTACTTCCTCTTCCGTCAGATCGCCCGGATCCCTCTCCTCCAGAACCTCTCCGGAAATGTCCTGCGTATCTGTCGTCTTTCCTAAAAGCAGCAGAGCCTCATATGTCTTATCATGATCTGTCAGAAGCTCACAAACCTTTGTTGCTCTTCCAAGACACACCGGAAGGACTCCCGTTGCATCCGGATCAAGCGTACCTGTATGACCAATCTTCTTCTGTCCAACAACTTTTCGAAGAACTGCAACCACATCATGGGAAGTATATCCTTTTTCTTTGTAAATATTAACTATTCCGTTTATCATTTTTCCTCGTTTTTCTCTTCTGCCGCTCTAAGCTGTCTTTCAATTAAAAGTGTCAGATTGTTGATCACATCATGCGGGGAACCTTTCATTGTAACACCGGCTGCTCTCACATGACCGCCACCGCCATAATATTTCGCAACTGCACTTACATCAACGATTTCTTTTGATCGAAGGCTTACTTTAAATGTCTGCGGTTCGAGCTCGTAAAGAAGGATTGCAACCTCCACACCTCTTGTCTGACGCAATACGCTGACAATTCCATCCAGATCAGACGGTTTTGCCTGGAAGAACTCCATTTCTTTCAAACGTATCACTGAGACAACCGCTTTCTTATTCAGGATCATCATGCTCTCAAGAAGTGCCTTTCCAAGCATCTGATTCTGAACATAGGATTTTTCAAAATACGTTCTGTCAATGATCGCACTTCCGTTGATCCCTTTTCTTAAAAGTGCAGCACCGACTTCCATTGTCTCCGGTGAAGTACAGGAATACTGGAACACTCCGGTATCATGCACAATTCCCATATAAAGGAAAGATGCGATCTCTTTCGTAATCTTCTCCTCATCCAGCAGACGGAAAACAAGTTCAGAAGTAGAACTTGCATCCGGCACGATATAGTTTGTGTCTGCAAAAGACTCATTACTGACGTGGTGATCCACACATAAAGTTTCCTTTGCATTTTGGAACACCGGCTCGGAAAAACCAAGACGTCTTTCGTCCCCCCCGCAATCCAGACTGATGAAAAGGTCATAAACTTTGCCTTCTACAATCTCATGCTTCGGCACATCCCGGTGTCCCATCATCTGAAATGCTTCCGGAATCTCCTCCAGATACAGATCTGTCTCAATCTCCGGATAATAAGTGGTCAGATAAAGATATAATCCAAGTGTAGAACCAATGCAGTCCCCCCCATCCGGACGAATGTGTCCGCCAATGGCTACACTGTGTTTCCCTTTTAATACATCGTTTAATACGATCATCTATTCCTCAGCTCCATCCTTCAAATCTCTTGTCACTTCGTCAATTTTCTTGCTGATATTTACTCCATATTCAATGGACTGGTCTACGATAAATGTAATCTGTGGTGTGTTGCGCATATTCACTGTACGTGCAAGTTCTCTGCGGATATATCCCTCTGCACTCTGAAGACCTTTGATTGTATCTTCCTGCGCTTTCTTGTCTCCGAGAACACTGATATATGCCTTGCATGTCTTAAGATCCGGTGCTACTTCAACAGCAACAACAGATGTCAGCGGTGCAACACGTGGATCTTTGATCCCGCCACGCAGGATATTACTCAGCTCACGCTGCACTTCTGCATTGACTCTTGTATTCTTAATACTGTTCTTTCTCATGTTATAACTCCTTTTTTATATAGAAAAGTTACTCCTGCAATGTATGACCCCCCCTGCACGAGTAACAATTCTGTCACCTGCTGACAATTACAACACTCTGCAAATGTCAGCATCTTTTATTCTTACTTGCGTTCTGTCTCTACCATCTTGTAGGCTTCAACCTGATCGCCTTCTTTAATGTCATTGTAGTTCTCGAATACGAAACCACACTCATATCCTGTTCTGACTTCCTTCACGTCATCTTTGAAACGCTTCAGAGATGCCAGCGGTCCGTCGAATACAACGATTCCGTCACGGATCAGACGAACAGAACAGTTTCTCTCGAAGATACCGTCAAGCACATATGCACCGGCAATTGTTCCAACTCCTGATGCCTTGAATGTCTGACGTACTTCCGCATGACCGAGAACTTTCTCCTCAAAAACAGGATCCAACATACCCTTCATGGCTGCCTCTACATCTTCGATGGCATTGTAGATAACTCTGTAAAGTCTTAAGTCAACACCCTCGCGCTCAGCGATATCTTTCGCTGTTGCATCCGGACGAACGTTAAATCCAATGATGATCGCATTTGATGCAGATGCAAGGATAACGTCAGATTCATTGATCGCACCAACACCGCCATGGATGATTTTAACAACAACCTCATCGTTACTCAGCTTCAGAAGACTCTGCTTGATTGCCTCTACAGATCCCTGAACATCAGCCTTAACAACAATATCAAGTTCTTTGAGGTTACCTTCCTGGATCTGGTTGAACAGATCATCCAGAGACATCTTGGACTTCGTCTCTTCCAGAAGTTTTACCTTGTTCTGGGAAATAAATGTCTCTGCAAACGCTCTTGCTTCTTTATCAGACTCACATCCTACGAATACTTCTCCCGCATTCGGAACATCATTCAGACCAAGGATCTCAACCGGCTGGGACGGACCTGCTTCTTTCACACGTCTTCCTTTGTCATCCATCATCGCTCTTACACGACCATGAGCGCTTCCTGCTGCGATCGCATCTCCTACGTGGAGTGTACCTTTCTGTACAAGAACAGTTGCAACAGATCCCTTACCTTTATCAAGCTCAGCCTCGATCACAAGACCACGTGCGGCACGGTTCGGGTTCGCTTTCAGTTCCATAACCTCTGCTGTCAGAAGGATCATCTCAAGAAGATCCTGGATTCCTTCATGTGTATGTGCTGATACCGGAACAAAGATTGTGCTTCCGCCCCCCCAGTCTTCCGGAATCAGTTCGTATTCTGTCAGTTCCTGTTTTACACGTTCAACATTCGCACTTGGCTTATCGATCTTGTTGATCGCAACAATGATCTCAATTCCTGCTGCTTTCGCATGGTTGATTGCCTCAATTGTCTGTGGCATAACACCGTCATCCGCAGCAACTACAAGGATTGCGATATCTGTAGAGTTTGCTCCACGCATACGCATTGCAGTAAATGCCTCATGTCCCGGTGTGTCGAGGAATGTGATCTTTTCTCCGTTAATCTCAACAACAGATGCACCGATGTGCTGTGTGATACCACCGGCCTCACGACCTGTTACATTACTGTTACGGATTGCATCCAGAAGAGATGTCTTACCATGGTCAACATGACCCATAACACATACAACCGGTGGGCGTTTTACCATAAGGCTTTCGTCTTCTTCATCCTCTTTCAGAAGTTCTTCGATTACATCTACAACTTCTTCTTTCTCACAGAGAACATCGAATTCCATCGCGATCTCTTCTGCTGTCTCATAATCAACTTCCTGATTTACAGTTACGATCTTGCCCTGCATGAAAAGCTTCTTAACAATAACAGAAGGAACGATCTTCATCTTATCAGCAAGCTCTTTAATTGTAAGGACTTCTGGAATCACGATCTGTTTGATCTGCTCTTCCTGCTTCTCTTCCTTCACCTGTGGCTTCTTCACTTCCACTGCCGGTTTCTGCTTCTTGCCTTTTCTTCCTTTTCCTTCGAAAGCTTCATCTCTGTATTCTTTCTTCTTATTATCTCTTTCTTTGTCTTTCGCTTTGTTTCTCTGTGTCTTCTGCTGTTCTACGATCGGTGTAGCGTCACTTCTGTCGTTTCTGCGATTGTCATTTCTTCTGTCAGAGCGCTGTCCCTGTCCGCGTCCGTCTCTTCCGTCACGGTTCTCTCTTCCATCACGGTTGTCGCGTCCCTGGAATCCGTCACGTCCTCCTCTGTCAGAACGCTGTCCGCGTCCGTCTCTGTCCTGACGTGGTCCTCTGTTTTCGCCTCTGTTCTCGCCATTAGAACGTCTGTCTCCAAATGGTTTCTGTCCCGGTCTGTCAGAGCGTACCTGTCTTCCCTCACCACTCGGACGTCCTGTTCTTTCTGTTCTTGATCCCTGCGGTCTCTCAGAACGTGCTCCGTTCTGTGCCGGACGTGCCGGTCTGTCCTCTGCTGCACGAACCGGTCTTTCGCTTTTTGCTGCCGGTTTCTCTGTACGAGCCGGTTTTCCTTCACCATTTGAACGGCTCTGTCCTGCTGCCGGGCGTTTTCCATCACCGTTTGGACGACCCTGGTTCTGTCCCTGACGTCCCTGTCCCGGACGTTTTCCCTGCAGTCTGCTGCTGTTCTTTGAATTCTGTGGGCGAACTACAAATGCAAGATTTTTCTTCTTTGGAGCACCCTCTTTTTCTGTTGTTTTATCTGCAGCCATCTCAGCATCTTTGCCAGCTGCTTCTCTTCTAATATCTTCTGCCACGTTATCCTCCCTGGTGTTTAAACTCTTTTTATTTTCATTCTGCATCTTCTCATCTGCCATATAAATCTACCTCCTTCAAGCAATCAACGGGGAACCTTTGTCTTCTACTCCCATTCATCAGGTACGGGATTTCAGTTCTTTTAATATTCCTTTTGCAAATCCTTCGTCTAATATCGCCAGAGATGCACGGAATTGTTTTCCCATCGCATGCCCCAAGGTATCTTTATCTCCGTAAACTATCATTGGAACTTTATAAAATTTACACATATCACGGAATTTTTTCTTTGTATTATCTGAAGCGTCTTCTGCAACAACTACAAGGCTTGCTCTTCCGGACTTTGTCTGTCCTTCTGTCATAAATTCACCGCTTGCGCAGCGCCCCCCCGCTTTCGTTGCCAGACTGATCAGAGACAGTACTTTATCTCTAGCCAATCTCATCCATCTCCTTTTCCAGCCGTTCATATACTTCCTGCGGTATTGCCTGCTTAAAGGAACGCTCCAGTCCTCTGTTCTTCACAGCCTGCTCAAAACATGCCTTCTGCGGACAGAGATACGCTCCACGTCCGTTTTTCTTTCCGGTTGTGTCAATGACAAATTCTTCTTCCTCTGTTCTGAGGATCCGAATCAGTTCCTTCTTTGGTTTCATCTCGCCGCAGCCTACACATTTACGCATAGGTACTTTCTTCTTTACTGCCAAACAATTCACTCCCTCAGATCTTACTCTTCGTCTGTCTCAACGAATTCAATCTCATCTGCTCCGTCTTCGTCAGCTGCATCTACCGGAATATCATCGTACTCTTCTTCCTCTTCTCCGACTGTGTAGCCTTCTTCTCCGACCATACCCATCTGCTCCATGTAGTTCTCCGGAAGATCTCCACACTCAATTGCCTGTGTCTCACTCTTGATATCGATCTTGTATCCTGTCAGGCGGGCTGCAAGTCTTGCATTCTGGCCTTCTTTACCGATTGCAAGTGAAAGCTGATAATCAGGAACAATAACTCCTGCAATCTTCTCATCCGGATCAGCCATAACAGAAATAACCTTCGCCGGGCTGAGTGCGTTCTCAATCAGAAGTGCCGGATTCTCATCCCAGTTAATGATATCAATCTTCTCACCACGAAGCTCTTTTACGACTGCATTTACTCTTGCACCGTTCATACCAACACAAGCTCCGACCGGATCAACATTCGGATCGTTAGACCATACAGCCATCTTTGTACGGGAACCAGCCTCACGGGCAATGCTCTTGATCTCAACTGTTCCGTCCTTTACCTCTGCAACCTCTGATTCAAACAGACGTTTTACAAGTTCCGGATGTGTACGGGATACAAGGATCTTTGGTCCCTTTGGTGTGTTCTTAACTTCTACGATATAAAGCTTAATACGCTCTGTCGGCTCGAAATGCTCTCCTTTCACCTGTTCGTTCTCTGTAAGGATTGCATCTGCTTTTCCAAGATTCACACTGATATTCTTGCCAATATAACGCTGTACGATACCTGTTACGATATCCTTCTCTTTCTCGAAATACTGATCAAATACTGCCTTGCGCTCTTCTTCTCTGATCTTCTGAAGAATCAGGTTCTTTGCATTCTGTGTTGCAATACGTCCGAATTCCTTGGAATGAAGCTCAACCTGTGCGATATCTCCGATATGAAGTGCCGGATTGATCTTCTCTGCATCCTCAAGACTGATCTCGATTGCAGGATCAAATACTTCTTCAACAACTTCTCTCTCTGCGTATACAGAGTAGTCACATGTGTTGCGGTCCATAACGATCTTAATATTATCGGATGTTCCGAAATGGTTCTTACATGCACTTAAAAGTGAATTTTCAATGGCCTCCAACATGACATCCTTGCTGATGTTTTTCTCTTTTTCAAGAATATCCAATGCTTCGAGTAATTCTGTGTTCATTTTTCTTTCCTCCTAAATTAAAAATCCAAAGCCTGACGGATCAAAGCGATTTCTTTTCTGTCAAATGTCTGCTCTGTCTCATCTTCGTATGTGATGGTCACTGTATTCTCATCATAACTCTTTAAAATTCCGACGAACTCTTTCTGTCGGTCGATCGTACGGTATGTGCGGATCTCTACTTCTTCTCCAAGATTTCTCTTGAAATCCTTCTCTTTCTTAAGTGGTCTTCCAAGTCCCGGAGAACTTACTTCAAAGATATAGGAGTCTTCAATATAATCCTTCTCATCAAGGATATCGGAGAATCTCCTGCTGACTGCCTCACAGTCATCCACGGCAATTCCGCCTGGTTTGTCAATATACGCGCGAAGGTACCAGGTACCTCCTTCTTTCACATATTCTACATCTACCAGCTCAAACCCGAGTTCCTCTACGATGGGCTCGAGAAGTGCTTCTGTCTGCTGTTCATAATCTTCTCTTCTGGACACGCTGCGTCAAACTCCTTTTCTTCTATAATATAGTTTGTGATCTGATTCATAAAGAATTTTCCATATCACCAAAGAAGAGTGAACTTTCGTCCACTCTTCTGCCAATTCCTTATGTAACTATATTTACTCTAGCACTTTTCTTTGAGGAAATCAAGGGGGGGTTTTTGCACATTTTATTACAATACCTTAGAAATCCCCTTAACTTTCTCTTTCTTCACCGTCTCCGCTTCCGGCAAGACTTCTAGCGGCTTTTGGTTCCTGTTCCATCCCGTTTCGCCAGTTTCAGGCGGTTCAGTGAAACTGTCTTTTCTCCATAAGTAATCTTCGTCTCTGTTCCTTCTTCAAAAAGATAAACTTCTTCTAATTCATCCTTCTTCTGAAGCTTAATTCCTCTGACACCGACAGCTGCTTTTTTCTTCTCAGGAACATCCGCAGATAAAAACCTCAGGAAATATCCGTTCTTCGTCTGAAGGACAACATTCTGCTGTTCCGTCACAACCTTCACTGCGACAAGCCTGTCTTCTTCCTGCAGCTTTGTTGCCGCGATCGTGCGCTTGGATACCTGGAACTCACTTCCATCCACACGCTTGATCATTCCCTGTGCCGTTGCAAACAATAATTTTGAATAGCGCATCTGCTCTTCTTCACAGATCATAACAATCTGTTCTTCACTGCTTGAATAATTACTTACATTATCAATCGGAATCCCTTTGTCTCTGAACTTGCCATGCGGAAGGTCAAGCACCTTCACCTGATGCATCTTGCCTTCATCTGTAAACAGACAGAGTTTTCCAATGTTCATACAATGCACAATGTATTTGTTTTCTTTGTCTGCTGCTTCTTTATTCCGTTCATAGACTCCGGTATCCACTGTCTTCGCATAACCAAAACGATCCATCAGAAAGACAACCTGCTGCTCTTCAATCTTCTTCTCTTCAAAAACAGCTTCTTCTGCATTCTCCACAACGGTACGACGCTTTCTTCCGAATTCTTTTTTATAACTGTCAAGCTCTTCCATGATCACGCCTGCCATGGAATCATAGTTATTTAAAATATCTTCATAACGGGCAATATTTTCTAATGTCTTCTCATGTTCTTTCTGAAGTGCTTCAATCTCCAGACCGATCAGACGATAAAGACGCATCTCCAGAATTGCCGTTGCCTGACGTTCTGTAAAACGGAGCATTGCCGCCATCTTTTTAGAAATCGCAGACTTGAACTTAATGTTTTCCGTCTCACCGTTTACCAGACAGGCACGCGCATCTTTTACAGATTTACTTCCTCGTAAAATCTCAATGATCAGGTCGATCACATCACATGCTTTGATCAGACCTTCCTGAACTTCACTCTTCTCCCGCTCTTTGCCAAGCAAAGTTGTATATTTCCTCGTTGCAAGCTCAAACTGGAAATCCACATGATGTTCTATGATCTGTTTCAGACTTAAAGTCTCCGGTCTGCCATTCGCAACCGCCAGCATATTTACGCCAAATGTATCTTCCAGACGTGTCTTCTTATAAAGCATATTCTTCAGGTTCTCAACATCCGCACCACGCTTCAATTCGATCACGATACGGATTCCTTCTTTTGAAGACTGGTTTGAAATATCAACGATATCTGTCGTCTTCTTGGATTCCACAAGATTGCAAACATCGTTTAAGAACTTTCCGATTCCGGCTCCGATCATCGTGTATGGGATCTCTGTGATCACAAGCTGCTTCTTGCCGCCTTTTAATTCTTCCACTTCCACTTTTCCACGCAGCTTGATCTTCCCCCTGTCCGCTCTCATAGATTGCCGGAAGATCATCCTTATTGACCACAATTCCTCCGGTCGGGAAATCCGGTCCTTTGATATATTTCATCAGCTGCTTTGTAGTGATCTTGTCATTCTTCATATATGCCTTGACCGCATCGACCACTTCACAGAGATTATGTGTCGGGATACTTGTCGCCATACCGACTGCAATTCCTTCCGCACCATTGATCAGAAGGTTCGGCACACGCATCGGAAGCACAAGCGGTTCCTTCTCCGTCTCATCAAAGTTCGGACCAAAATCAATAACATTCTTATCCAGATCGGCCAGACATACTTCCTGCGTGAATTTCGTAAGGCGCGCCTCTGTATAACGCATCGCAGCAGCTCCGTCTCCCTCAATGGATCCAAAATTACCGTGCCCGTCAACAAGAACCTGTCCCTTCTTGAAGTCCTGCGCCATTACTACAAGAGAATCGTAGATGGAACTGTCTCCATGCGGATGATATTTACCCATCGTATCTCCGACGATACGTGCACTTTTACGATAAGGCTTATCATAACGGATACCAAGCTCGTACATATCATAAAGTGTACGACGCTGAACCGGCTTGAGACCATCACGGACATCCGGAAGTGCTCTGGCGATAATAACACTCATCGCATAATCAATATAAGATTTCTTCATAAGATCAGAATATTCTGTCCTTATGATCTGTGATTCATTACTCATTCTTCTTCTCCTTAGATATCCAGTTCTGCCTCTGTCGCATTTTCATAGATAAAATTACGACGCGGCGGTACTTCAGTTCCCATCAGCATCTCCGTTACACTCGAAGCCATTCGGGCATCCTCAATCTCTACTCGTTTCAACATACGTCTCTCCGGATCCAGTGTTGTCTCCCAGAGCTGCTCCGCATCCATCTCTCCAAGACCTTTGTAACGCTGAAGTGTGAACGGACCTGTATGTGTCTTTCTATAACGTTCCAGTGCCTTATCATCATACAGATACTCTTCTTCTCCACTCTTTGGCATTGCCTTATAAAGTGGCGGCATCGCAATATACACATGTCCTTCAAAAATAAGCTCCGGCATAAAGCGATAGAATAAGGTGAGCAATAAGGTAGAAATATGTGCACCATCGACATCGGCATCGGCATGATGATGATCTTATCATATCTCAACTTTGTAATATCAAAGTCATTTCCGTATCCTTCAGAAAATCCGCAGCCAAATGCATTGATCATCGTCTTGATCTCTGCATTGGCAAGCACCTTATCAATACTTGCTTTCTCAACATTTAAGATCTTACCACGAATCGGAAGAATTGCCTGATAATTTCTGTTTCTCGCTGTCTTCGCAGACCGCCGGCGGAATCTCCCTCGACGATAAAGATCTCGCACTTCTTCGGATCTCTGCTCTCACAGTTTGCCAGCTTTCCGTTACTGTCAAAAGAATACTTCTGCTTTGTCAGGAGATTTGTCTTTGCCTTCTCTTCTGTCTTGCGGATCTTCGCAGCTTTCTCCGCACTGGAAAGAACTGTCTTAAGTGTATCCAGATTTCGATCAAAGAAACGAACAATCTCTTCTCCTGTTACCTTGCTGACTGCTTTCGCCGCATCCGGGTTATCCAACTTTGTCTTCGTCTGCCCCTCAAATCTCGGATCCGGGTGCTTAATGGATACAATTGCAGTCATTCCGTTACGGATATCTGCACCGGTAAAATTCGCATCCTTTTCTTTCAGGATTCCTATCTCTCTCGCATACTGGTTCATGACAGTTGTAAAGGTTGTCTTAAATCCTGTCAGATGTGTTCCGCCCTCTGCATTATAAATATTATTACAAAATCCAAGTACATTCTCATGAAACTCATTCACATACTGCAGTGTTACCTCTACTTCAATCCCGTCTGCTTCCCCCTTTAAAATAAACCGGGTCATGAAGTACTTCTTTCTTACGGTTCAGATCCTGGATAAATCCAATGATTCCTTCCGGTTCGTGATAAACGATGTGCTCAACACTTCCATCTCTCTTATCATCAAACACGATCTTCAGATTCGGATTCAGATACGCAGTCTCATGCAGACGGCTCTTAACCTCTTCCGCTTTGAACTTCGTCTTCTCAAAGATCGTATCATCCGGCAGAAAATTTACCGTTGTTCCCGTCTTTCTCGTCTTTCCGATCTTAGGAAGAAGTCCATCTTCCAGTTCGATCACCGGGATTCCTCTCTCGTACCGGTCATGATGAACAAATCCATCCCTGCTGATCTTCACATCCATATAAGTAGAAAGAGCATTTACAACAGAGGAACCTACTCCGTGAAGTCCACCACTTGTCTTATATGCAGAATCATCAAACTTACCACCTGCATGGAGTGTCGTATAAACTAGACGAGCCGCAGATACACCCTTCTGATGCATATCAACCGGAACTCCACGACCGTTATCTGAAACGGTTGCAGATCCGTCTTTTTCCAATGTCACCTGGATCTCACTGCAGAATCCTGCCAGGTGCTCATCTACTGCATTGTCCACGATCTCATAGATCAGATGATTCAGTCCCTTTGTAGAAACACTTCCAATATACATTCCCGGGCGTTCCGTACTGCCTCAAGACCTTCCAATACCGCGATACTCCCTGCATCGTATGTATTATTTCCCGCCATTACTCTTTCTCCTTCTTTCTCGAACTCAAACTGTTCTATACAGTCAATCAACAAATATGATATCATTTAACCATCTGATTTTCAACTTCTTTTTCGCTCATATGTTCTATGTTCTATGTTCTATTGGCCTTCTTCTGACAGAAACCGTCCGACAACCGTTTATTCTGTGAGCACCCTCTTTAATGTCCGTTCCAGCACCTCCATTGCATTCTTCATCTCTTCCACCGTATTTGTCTGCGCCCCTGCTTCGATCAACAGAGACTTTGGCAGCAGATGAAGATTATAACGGTAAGCTTTCAGATAAATATGCCTTGCAAATCCCGGGTAATACTGTTCCGATGCAATCTGCATCTGCAAGGAGAACGCCAGATTATCCTGGATATATGGATTATACAGATAGGCAATATCGCCATTTGTCCGTGTCCTGCTCAATCCATTAAAATACATGATCTTCGCAGTCGGTTTTCCATTCACTTCCGTTACCAGATGTGTATTCTCATTTACACCGTCTCTGTGAAGATCGATTGCAACTTCAATCGTCGGATTCGCTTCCAGAATCGGCCTCACTGCACTTTCTGCATTCTCATATGCCCTGCTGCGGTCAAGCTTCCCATTAATAATATCATACACTCCGCTGTCATGAAGCGTCTCAATCCCATCCGCATTTAATAACTGGGTCAGATATTCCCCCCCAATCCCAACGATGCTTGTAGATGGATCTCCCGGTATGGAGTCTGCAAATTCTTCCTGTGAATGCGTGTGAAAGATCAAAATTTTCGGACCTCCTGTACTTTGATCTATCTTCATACTCCGGTTTAAAAGATCATCCACATTAAGCTGCTCCGGTCCGATCATTGTAGAACTGTCTATTGTATAAAGATTGCTTGTCAGATATTCAAAATCACGCAGCCGCTCAATAGAAAGATCCATTCCAGGAACCGGCTGTTCTACAGCACTTTCCTGAGTTTCCGGCTCTGCTCCGACCAGTTTTCCCTCTTCATCTACCGCATGTTCATCATTTGCCTGACACTGAAGAATCCATGCGATCGTCTCATCATCTTCCAATACTTCCGCCGGTTCTTCCTTTCCCCCCCTTTTTTCTGTCTGATCTTCCAGATATCCTGCCAATGGCATCCACACATGAAGTGGGATTCTGAAGATCTCTTCCCTTTCTGATCCTTGTTCTTTCTGATAAGAAAAAAGCGGAAGGTACAATTTCTGCGCACAAATCTGACTTTCTTCTAATAAAAACGTTCTCCCCCCCTCTTCCAATGACCGTCCCATCCCAATTCCTAACGGAATACTTGCCAGAACCAGAATCACCCCCCCATACCATTTCATACGTCGGATTGCTTTTTTCTTATACACACGCATTGCAGAGTCCTTCCGCTCATTTCTATCATTCTATTCACTTTCTCCTGCATTTATATCAGAAAAAAGAAGATT
This sequence comes from Mediterraneibacter faecis JCM 15917, assembly GCA_001312505.1. Lineage (GTDB taxonomy): Bacteria > Bacillota > Clostridia > Lachnospirales > Lachnospiraceae > Mediterraneibacter > Mediterraneibacter faecis. The sequence continues at coordinate 201,665 of BBDW01000001.1, read as the reverse complement.
CAAGGACGCTGCTATCGTATGACTGATCTGATGAACCATTTCATCCACATCCTTTGGTGTCACAAACATTCCATTTAAATGTGGGGAGATCAATTCTTTTACAAACTCATATTTTTCCGCCGCACTATAAGAGCGCAAAATCTCTCCTGTACTCCTTAATGCCTGCGACTGTTCCAGTGCAGTGATGAAATTTTCCATCGTATCATTGACGATCGTTGCCGCATCAACAACCGTAGGCACTCCGATTCCAATCACAGGTACCCCCCCCAGAGATTCTTCCGTCATTGCATTCCTGTAATTTCCAACACCGGAACCCGGATGAATTCCTGTATCGGCAATCTGGATCGTCCGGTTCAATCGTCTGCTGTTCCGCGCAGCAAGTGCATCCACTGCAAGGATCAGATCGGGCTTCGTCTCATGGACAATTCCACGGACAATCTCCGCCGTTTCCATCCCCCCCGTCTGTCCCATCACGCCGGGAACAATTGCACTAAGAACAATCAATTGTTCCTTACGCATCGCATATTTTCCGTATTCTTTTACTATATGCCGGTTTACCTCCAGATGATCTGCAACATAAGGGCCAAGCGCATCCGGTGTCACCGCTCTGTTACCGAGCCCGACAAAAAGAATCTTTAATTCTTTTCCATCTTTACAGGAAATTTTATGAAAAATCAATTCCCGGATGCAATCACAGATCCGTTCCTGTAATACCCTGCTATTTTCTTCCACCTCCAATGCCAGATCCGGAGATTCCAGTGTCAGATAAATGCCTGTCGGTTTTCCCATGATCTTCGCTCCATTCTCCGTCTCGATCACCACACGGGTCAGCCGGATCTCATTCTCCTCGTCATAATCTTCCTCCAGAACAACTCCCTGCACTTCTACATTGTCAGATGCAAAACGTTCCTTCTCCTCAAGTGCAAGATCCGTACGCACACTGTAATTTTTCATCATAGCCTCCCTTTTCTCCGTGTCAATCAGCGGAGTGATTGACACGGGAGTGAACAGTAACCATAATTCGTCTTATTACAGCCTATTTTTAACATTTTTTTGTAAAATATGTATTGACAGAACACGTTTGTTGGACTAGAATAAATGAGTATGTTTCGATAGAACGTCCGTGTCCGAGTCTATTGAACACATGAATCACATTTGAAAATCATATGATAGAATATTTTGGAGGTGCACACATTGGCTAATATTAAATCTGCAAAGAAAAGAATTTTAGTAACAGAGACAAAAGCTGCTAGAAACAAAGCAATCAAATCTAAGGTTAAAACAGCTGTAAAGAAAGTAGAGACAGCTGTAGCTGAGAAGAATGTAGAGGCTGCTAAGGCTGCTCTTCACACAGCAATCGTTGAGATTTCCAAAGCTGGAAGCAAGGGTGTTTATCACAAGAAAACAGTTTCCAGAAAGATCGCTCGTCTTTCCAAAGCTGTTGACTCTATCGCTTAATTATAAATAGAGAATAGAATTTTCAGGCGCATCTGCTACCGTCATGGCAGATGCGCCTTTTGTTATACGTTCAGAGCCAGGCAGTTCTAAAGATACAGATACGAGCCATGCTCGCATGAGCGAGAAAAAGACCGGCACTTCCAAGTCTTAACCTGAAAGTACCGGTCTTCTATTATCTTATTCTATAATCTCAGACAACTGATTAGTTGTTGATCAGTTTGTCCTCATCACTCCAGCTGTAAAGCTTTCTGATCTCAGCTCCAACCTTCTCTGACTGGTGCTCAGCAGCAAGTTTTCTCATAGCCTTGAAGTGAACCTGTCCACCTGCATCAGACATATCAAGCAGGAAGTCTTTTGCAAATGTACCATCCTGGATATCGGAAAGAATTTTCTTCATAGCTTTCTTTGTCTCAGCTGTAACGATCTTAGGTCCTGTGATATAATCACCGTACTCAGCTGTGTTAGAGATAGAATATCTCATTCCAGCGAATCCTGACTGGTAAATCAGGTCAACGATCAGCTTCATCTCATGGATACACTCAAAGTATGCATTTCTCGGATCATATCCAGCCTCACAAAGAGTCTCGAATCCAGCCTGCATAAGTGCACATACACCACCACAAAGTACAGCCTGCTCTCCGAAGAGGTCTGTCTCTGTCTCTGTTCTGAATGTTGTCTCAAGAACTCCGGCTCTTGCTCCACCGATTCCAAGACCATAAGCAAGTGCTCTGTCAAGAGCCTTTCCTGTGTAATCCTGCTCTACAGCTACCAGACAAGGTGTTCCTTTTCCAGCCTGATACTCGCTTCTTACTGTATGTCCTGGTGCCTTAGGTGCGATCATTGTAACATCAACATTCTTCGGCGGTACGATTGTTCCGAAATGGATGTTGAATCCGTGAGCGAACATAAGCATGTTACCCTCTTCAAGGTTTGGCTCGATGTCTTCTTTGTAAAGTTTAGCCTGTTTCTCATCGTTGATCAGAATCATGATGATGTCAGCCTGCTTTGCAGCTTCAGCTGCTGTATATACTTTGAATCCCTGCTCTTCTGCTTTCTTCCAAGAACGGCTTCCCTCGTACAGACCGATGATAACATCACATCCTGACTCTCTTAAGTTCAGTGCATGTGCATGTCCCTGGCTTCCGTATCCAATGATAGCGATCTTCTGTCCTTCGAGAAGAGAAAGGTTACAATCTTCCTGATAATAAATTTTTGCTGCCATTTTGCATTCCTCCTAATTGAATTTAAAATATAGAGTAGAATGCTCCCGATCTCTTCGGGGGGGTATCCTATATAGTGAAAGGTCTTGCCCTTTACTAGCTTTATCTGTTCCACAAGCTTTCCCTGCGGTTCTCCGATCCTGACCGGATCAGAAAAATGCAACATCCTTGCTGCCTCTGGAAAGTCCGGTAATTCCGGTTCTTGCCAGTTCGAGTATCTCATAATCCTTCAGAAGATTCAGGAAAGCTTCCAGCTTATTCTGTGTACCTGTCAATTCAATGATCAGACAATCTTCTTCCACATCTACGATCTTTGCTCTGAAAATATCTGCAACCGAGATGATCTCCACGCTGTGCGGCATTCGCACGAAGCTTCACCATGATCAACTCTCTGCAAACGGATTCTTCTGCTTTCAAAGCCTTGATATCCACAACATCCTCCAGCTTACGGAGCTGCTTCTCAATCTGTGATAGGATCTGCTCATCACCGGATGAAACAATTGTAATCCTTGTAAATCTAGGATCTGCTGTCATACCTGCCGTAATACTGTCAATGCTGTATCCACGACGGCTGAAGAGTCCTGAAATTCTGCTCAAAACACCTGAATTGTTATCTACGAGCAGTGAAAATACCTGACTTCTCATATGTATCCTCTCTTTCTCACTTCAGGAAGCGAAAATATTATGACTGACTAAGATGACTGGTTCGCTCCTTCCATGATTTGTATAAAACAGAGTGCGTTCTGTTTTTTACTTACTTAATATTAACAACTAGAACCGGCTTTGTCAACCCTCTTTTTTGAGATTTTTCATCACAGACCAAATTCCTCTGCCAGTTCATTCAAATACATCCAGCGCTCTTCCTTCTCTTCGAGCTGCCCTCTTACCTTCTCCTGCTCTTCCATCAGCTCACGCAGTTTCACTGAATTCGTTGCATTTGCGGCAATCTGACGATCAAGAGACGCAATTTTTTCTTCCAGCTTTGCAATCTCCTCATCAATTGTCTCATATTCACGCTGCTCCTTGAAAGAAAACTTCACCTTCTGGCGCTGTCCGTCCTTCCAGTTCTTTCCTTTCTTCTGTGTCTCTTCTTCCGTGGACTTTTCTGCCGGCTTAAGTTCAGACTTTCCTGTGATAGCTTTGCTTTCCTCTCCGAATCTGCGTTTCTTCGCCTCTACATAATCCGTGTATCCCCCCCCTCAAACTGTCGGATCCCGCCGTTTCCATCCAGTTCAAAGATACGGTCAACTACATTGTCCAGAAAATATCTGTCATGTGATACAGTGATCACGATTCCTGTAAATGAATTCAGATAGTCCTCAAGGATCGTAAGTGTCGGGATATCCAGATTATTTCCGGCCTCGTCAAATAACAGGACATTCGCATTCTCCGCAAGAACACCAAGAAGATAAAGCCTTCTCTTCTCCCCCCCTCCGGAAAGCTTACCGATCGGTGCATACTGCATATCCGGTGTAAATAAGAACCTCTCCAACAATTGACTCGCACTGATCTGTCCGTCCTTTGTCGTCACATACTCCGCAATATCCTTCACATAATCGATCACACGCTGGGAATCATCCATATGCTGTTCTTCCTGTGCGAAATATCCAATCTTGATCGTCTCGCCGATCTCAATCTCCCCCCCTGCATCCGGCTTGAGTACACCTGCAATCATCTTAAGAATCGTAGATTTTCCACAGCCGTTCGGTCCGATAATTCCAAGCCGCTGATTTCGAAGCACAATATAACTGAAATCATCCAGAATCTTCTTCTCCCCAAAACGCTTGCTGACATGATGAAGTTCGATCGTCTTCTTGCCCATTCTTGTCTCTACAGAATCAAGCTCCACCGTCTGATCCGTCACAGGTGCTTTTCCTGCTTTCAACGCTTCCAGACGTTCCAGTCTTGCCTTCTGCTTTGTCGTTCTCGCACGGCATCCACGCTTCGCCCATTCCAGTTCCATCCGAAGGATACTCTGACGCTTTCGCTGACTTGCAAGCTCCATCTCTTCCCTCTGCGCCTTCAATTCAAGGAATCCGGAATAATCCGCATCATATCCATACATCTTTCCATGGCTCAGCTCCAGGATACGGTTCGTCACACGATCAAGGAAATAGCGGTCATGTGTTACCATAAGAACAGTTCCACGGTAAGATCTCAGATAATCTTCCAGCCAGGAAATCATCTCCTGATCCAGATGATTCGTCGGCTCGTCCAGAAGAAGTACATCAAAGTCTCCTGCAAGTATCTTCGCAAGAACCACACGTCTCTTCTGTCCCCCCCCGGATAAAGTGTCAATCTTCTGATCCCACTGCGTGATCCCAAGCTCCGTCAGATTACTCTCCACCTGCCAGCTCTCCGCATCTGCATCCTGAAGTGCGTAGGAACGGATATCCATCCCCCCCTCCGGAAATGTCGGATTCTGCGGAACAAAAGCAATCTTCAGACCATTCTGACGAACAACCTGCCCCTCATCCGGCACTTCCTCTCCCGCAACCACCTTCAAAAGAGTTGACTTTCCGGTTCCGTTAATCCCAACAATCCCAATCTTATCCCCCCCCTGCTGAACACCAAACGATGCATCATCAAAAATCACTTTCTCCCCATATATTTTAGAAATATGTTCTATATTAATTAAGTTCATTCTTTTCCCTGCTTTCTGTTTTTCTGCATTTTTATCAATCACATCGCCCTTCCAGTATAACAGATATTTCAGACACTGAAAATCTTAAAAATTTTTAAATTCATATTTGAAAGGGTTGAGAAAACACGGAAAACGTTATAACATAATGAGATACATGCAATGACATGGTTTCAAATGGAAAGTGAGGTAAATGATATGAGCCCGAAGAATGATTTCTCAGACATTTTCGATGACGATTTTGAAGTTACATATGAAGAAGATCCGGAAATCAATTTTCATACTTCTGAAGATACAGAACAAATAAACAGACCTGATTCTAACACGGAGACGATCGTTATGAACGCAGACGATTACCGAGATAACTTTAACGATTCCGATGACAGCCAGTTCGAAGAAGTACTTCCTGAATATGACGATGATTATGAAGATGATGATGCAGATTATGAGGATGATTATTACGAGGACGATTATAACACTTCCAACAGAAGATCAAATCGCAACAATCCTTATAATGATTCATATAATAATCCATATAATGATCGCGACTACGACAGACGTTCCTCCGGCAGGAAACGTTCCGGTGGCGGAGTAAAACTTGCCGCACCAATCAAAAAAGGCGGAAAGGCATTATCAAGGCTCACAAGCACATTGCTTCAGCAGCTTTCTATTGTGTTAATTCTAGCCACAACAGCATTTGTACTCTACAACTTTTACCGTGCAAGCACACCGTACGGAGATATCCAGGAGGCAATCCAGACACAGAAGATTTCCCAGACTCTGGCCGCTTACTTATGTGTAGCTGCCCTCTTCCTGTTCTTCGAATTCATCTCCCTTCTCTGGTCAATGACACGCGTCCGCGTACGTGACGGAGTCTCCAGCTGGAGAGAAGATACCGGAAGAGGCCTGTGGTCTTTTATCCTTGTATTCGCGGTTTCCTATGCTGCGTTCCTCTTTAGCCCGTTGCTCCCTGATTCACCGGAAGTGGTTTACGGAGTAAAAGGAGCTCTTGATGTATACGGTTCCCTCCACAATGTATTGTTTGGACTGTGTGCAGCCGGAGTCATCTCCTGCCTGATCAGGAAATACAAAAATTCCAATTAGAACACAATATTCCCTTTACAAAAAGTGCACCCGGCAATGAAATCAATTACGAAATCATTGCCGGGTGCACTTTTAAAATTTACAGGTCAGTTTCAAAAAATGCCATGCATTAATCCAAAATGATCAGCGCCATAAATACAAGATCTGTATCCCCCCCTGTATTCGTCAGTCCGTGTCCCATTCCATCCGGTGTAAATGTCACATCTCCTGCTTTCACCGGGCGGATACGTCCATTGTCATCATAATTTCCTTCCCCCCCACGAAGAATATAATATGTCTCGCTCTCGTTGTGATGCTCATGATATCCAAGAGAACATCCCGGTTCCAGTGTGACTTCTGCATACATCTTGCACTTTCCGTTTAATTCTTTCTCTTCTAGAATGTGCTTGATGATAACGTGTCCCTTTCCACCAGCCATGTTTTCTTTTCTCTCAACTCTTAATTCACTCATCTTTAATTCCTCCTAAAACATTTTTATTGTAAAGCTCATTTGCTGTTACTGTTCACACGATGTGTGACCAGCAACGCATCTCGCCATTTTAAATCGCCTTTGGCGATGGGGCGAGATGCATTCAAGTCAAAACACACATCCTCCGTGTCAATCAGCGAAGTGATTGACAGGGAGTGAACAGTAACCATTTACTACAATACTTCTTTTATCTGACATTTATTTCATATAGATCAATTCATACTCTCTTGTTCCAAGACCGATCTTCTCTGCATGTGCCAGACAAGTCTTGTACTCTGAATTCGGTGTTGTATTCTCAAAATGATCATGATGATCGCAGAAATTCTCTTCTTCCATACGATCTGCAAGCTGGCTGTGCGGCAACGGTGTCGCGCTAAGACAGACATCTGCGCACGCCTGATCCAGTGCCAGCGGATCAAAAGAGGCAAACATACCGATATTCGGAAGGATCGGTGCATCATTCTCCGGATGACAGTCACAGTTCGGTGATACATCAACGATCAGTGAAATATGGAAGTTCGGTCTTCCATCCACAACCGCCTTTGTATACTCTGCCATCTTGCAGTTCAATACCTTGGTTGCCGCACTGTCCATAAATGAAATTGCATCAAAGTTACATGCCCCCCCAATACATCTTCCACATCCGACACAATGTTCAAGATCAATCGACATCTTTCTTGCATCAGCATCATAAATCAGGCCGTCATTCGCACACTTTCTCAGACAGCTCTTACATCCTCTGCAGGCTTCCTGATCGATCGTCGGCTTACCAACAGAATGCTGATCCTTCTTACCGGCTCTGGAACCACATCCCATTCCGATATTCTTGATCGTACCACCGAAACCTGTCGTCTCATGCCCTTTAAAATGCGTCAGACTGATAAATACATCCGCATCCATCACGGCACGTCCGATCTTCGCTTTCTCTATGTACTCTCCTCCCTGTACCGGAACTTCAATATCATCCGTTCCCTTCAGCCGTCTCCGATAATCACCGGACATCCGACACTCAACGGTGTAAATCCATTCTCCCATGCACAGTAAAGATGCTCCAGTGCGTTCTTTCTACTACCCGGATATAGTGTATTACAATCTGTAAGAAATGGCTTTCCCCCCAAGCTCCTTCACGACATCAACAACCGCCTTGGCATAATTCGGACGAAGATAACTGATATTCCCCATCTCTCCAAAATGCATCTTGATCGCCACAAATTTATTTTCCATATCAATCTCACTGATTCCTGCTTTCTTCATCAGACGTTTCAGCTTCGTTGGAAGACCTTCGCCAAGCTTCGCCCGGAAATCAGTATAATATACCTTTGCTTTTTCCATGATGTAAACCTCCTGTTGTAAATTCTGACAGCTTAACCCTGCATTCTTATCATACACTATAAATCTGACTCTTCCAATCATTTTTAGAAAAATAATAAAGTGGACATCCCCCCTTAACGATACGGTATACTCAAATTATCAATTCCGAACTCAGCAGCAGTTCGATCACTCTGAAGGAGATGTAATGATACAATGAATCATCTGGCTGTTACCTCAATACTCACTGTTGTAGCACATATCATCTGGTTTGCTTCTATGACAGAACGAAAATATCCGATCAAAAAAACGGTTCTGCTCTATGGACTTTACGCTATATTCTTCACTGTATGGTCCATACTTGCATATTCCCTGCTTGGCAAAGACTCTCCGTATGTGATTCCATTTTCATTTGTCGGAACCATCCTGCCAGCAATTCTACTTTTCCTATATACTTCATCTGATAGTTTCAGCAAAAAATATTTTTGATCGTTACTTATGCAAATTTGTTCTGCATCATCATTTGCCTTTCTATTTTGATCTGTGATGGATTATTTCCGGATTTATCCATTGTAAAACAGATGTACATACGAAGCTTGGTACGAATACTGTTGAATGTTCCTGCAGTCCTGCTGTATCTGTGGTTTGCGCGTCCTTATATGCGTACAGTGCCCGGAGACAGAAAACGGACCTGGTACTCTATTTCCCTCGTGTCCTTTCTGTTTTTAACCGTGTTTGCAACGCTTATCAACTTCCTCATGCGTGATGGTCATACCGTCGAACAGATGATCCTGTTTATCACAACCATGATGATTTATTGTGCAGTACTGTGGATTGTATTTGGCACGATCCAACACATGAATGCCGAAGTGAAGATGGAACTGATCACTCAAAATGTACAATACCTGCAAGGACAGCTTGCCATGGCCAAAGAACATGCATCAACCGCCAAAGCCATGCGTCATGATTTTCGACATCACATGCAAAACATTGACCTGCTTCTGAAACAACAGAAGCCACAAGAAGCGATACATTATATAGAAGAATTTATCCAAAGCCTGGATGTGGCAAGTCAGATTGATTTTTGCCCACATATTACAGCCAACGCCATTTTAAACAACTTTTATAATCAAGCACAGAAAGAAGGAATTCCGATCTCTATAACTGCCGATACACCAGAGCATATAACAATTGCAGATATGGATTTTGTTGCGATCCTTTCAAATCTTCTGGAAAATGCTGTAAACGGATGTATCGAATGCGGTTACCGGGATGAGATCACAGTAAACCTCCGCATGAAAAAGGAGAAACTTGTGATCGTGTGCAGTAACCCTTGTAAAACGGATCTTGTGATCGAAGATGATATCATCAAGCCAAAAGGAACCGGGATAGAAAGTATCCTGATGGCTATTGATAAATACGATGGAAATATCCGTTATCAGATGGAAGACGGTATTCTGACAGCATGCGTCATCCTTAACTGCTGATCTTTGCAGAAAAATCAGATCATTATTTCACGCAGAAAAACACGGTTTCACGAAAGGAACGCGTTTTTTCTGCATTTTTCTTTTATACTTACACATAATAAAACATTCTTGGGATCGTTACTCATTGTGACCCAAATTTATGAAGAAAGGATCTGATTTAAATGATGAACTCAAATGTACAGGCTGCTATGCCAAAATTCGCCGGATTATCCCATGTATGTATTTTCGTGGATGATATGATGGAGGCGGTTGACTATTACCAGAAACTGTTGGGCGTTGTACCGGATCATTACCTGTCCCACTGGAGAAACGAAGGTTTCTTTAAAGCCGGCGGATTTGTCAAAGAAGCGGCAGACGGCGATGTCTCTATCGCTTTTGTAAATGTACCAGGCACAAAACTGACACTGGAACTCATGCAGTACCATTCACCGGAAGGACGAAAAGAACCTGTCTTCTTCGCTGCCAACGATGTCAGCGGTGCACGTCATGTAGCACTGAAAATCACGAACATTGATGAAGCCTTTTTACATATCAAATCCATGCCGGACACACGACTGATCAATGAAACTGACGATTATCAAGTATTCCAAATCAGCGAGACCTATCCGGATGAAGTTCATTTCTTCGATCAGGATATGAAAGAAATGGATGAAAGGAAACAGCAGACAGCTAAAATCCTCAGTGAAGTGCGGTATTTCTACTTTATTGACAAATACGGTCTCCAATGGGAGTTCGAACAGGGACATACTGATATTGGTGATTAAGTGAAAAAATGAAACAGGAGTCGGTTTGCGTTACCCGTGTTGTACGCAGCGACTCCTGTTTTTTGTTTATCTTATTATTTTTTCTTTACCAGGCAACGCTTTTTATAAATTCCGTTCTATTCCATTTTTTAGAACTATCCTCAAACCACTTAGAAACTTCTGTCTCGAAAAATTGTTTGTACCTGCGAAAATGCTTTCCTTTGCAATTTTCAGACAGCCAGTAATAACAGCAAGTTTTTTGAAGCGAACGCATTACTTCGATCTTCCCCGCTCGTCCATACCGAATGTCATCAAACTTCTTTTTTTCTTCTGCATTCAGCACAGGGCTTTCCATGAGATATTCATGCTTCTTAAAAAGCTCTCCGACTTCATAATTGTTTAATGTAACCCAAACTCTTTCAATAGTTTTCTCTGATATTCTTTGTCAGCCGCCGCTTTTGTAATGTCTTCTGTACGTCCAAGTTTTGACAGTTCGAGAATTAATTGATTGATTTCTGCTCTTCCTTCTTCTATCCCAATCTTACGTCCATTCTCAATTCCTCGTCTTTCTGCGGTTAACATTCCTATATTGTAATCTCTAATCGCTCTTTGTCTTGTCTCGTATTCTAACCTCTTCTTTTCATCTGCGCTTAATTTATCCAACACGTCATATGCTTCTTCCAATTCAGAATTTTTCTTTGCCATTTCTTCAAAATCCTTTCTGGTTTTTCCTCCAAGAAAGCGCATCCACTGTAACAGGCTTGTCTCATTTTTCTCTTCCGGTGGAAGTTTTGACAATTCTAAGATATGCATCTCCATAAGATCTGTATACTCTTTTCCTGTCTTTGTATCACAAAATGCAATTCTCCGATAACACTCTTTATCATCTAGAAAATGATCGTATGCAAGAATGCTCACATGGATACACTTCTTCAAGCAATCGTATCCCTCGCCTTCTTTTATTTCACTTGTATACATCTTACTTAGATAATAAACAGAACGATTTGCCCAGCAATCAAATGCTTCTACCTGCATCTCAAAATCAATCTGTTCTCCATTCTTCAGTTTCACCCGGACATCTAAAATCCCATACTTATCATCTTTCGATTCTTTTCTGAGAATCGTAGGCATAAGTTCCGTGTTCTCTACCTCACCGGATGGAACGTTCAATAGTGCTGCGATAATATTCTTGCGGATGTTATCATTCTGCATCAATTCCTTGAAACAGAAATCTACCGTTGGAAGCATGATAAAGTCTTCCTGCTCCTCTTTCGATTCTTTACAATGTGATGATACGCTCTTAGTTGATACACTTTTCTTGTTTTCTTTCATAGAATTCTCCTCTCTTCTGTGCAACGAATGATTGCCTGAAGAAGAGGATTCTAAAGTTATATTTATCTTAACACAAGATAGTTTTCTATGGAAGTAACTATCCCTTAAAATCAGATATTTGAGAAACTTACTCCATCACATAATCTTCAAACAATATTCATCTTTTTGGGTTGTCATCGGATTATCTGCTCGAAAATCTGAGCTTATTGAATAATTACCGATTTGGTTCATAGATCTTTTTGCAGTTCATCAGAATGATGACTGCGTGGTATTAGATTAGCATGAGAATTCTATTGTTGCAAGCTGAATTTTTTAATGCTCTGATATTTTTTTGCAATCTCAAAACAGCTGTTCTATATAGCATATTTCTCTGCTTACAGTAGATTGTTTTCATTCTTTCTTTTTCTGCCTTACGGAATATCATTTTGCCTACCTCTTTACTCATGCAGTTCCAACGGCAGCCCGTCCGGGTCATGGAAGAAAGTCATCTTCTTTCCGGTATAATCGTCAATCCGAATCGGCTCACATTCAATACCGACTTCTGCCAACTCATTCACCGTTTGCTCCACGCTATCAACGCAGAACGCAAGATGGCGCAGACCACAGGCCTCCGGCCGGTTTACACGCTTCGGCGGGTTTTCCTCAGCGAAAATCTCCAGTTCCGTGTGTTCATTAACACGCAGATCCAGTTTCCAGTCCTTGCGCTCCGGGCGATAGTTTTCTCTGATGACAGCGAAACCCAGCTTGTTTACATAAAAATCCTTAGCTACTTCGTAGTCAGATACAATGATTGCAACATGATGTATTTTTGATAAATTCATTTTTCTCACGCTCCATTTCTTTTATTTCCATCACAAACTATATGGCGACCTTCAAAAAAGACCGTGTTGTTAACTTCCAGTATTTTTACGACTCGTTTTAAAGATATACCGATTTATTAATCAAATGATAACTCCTCCGTGTCCTGTATAGCCTTCTCCACATAGTCTTCAGCTTCTACAAGAAGGCCCTTTGTTTCTAAAAATTTTTCCATATGCACTCAGCACAACTTTTTGTGTTTTTTGACACTGCATGATCCAATCGGTATATCTTATCCAGTTGTCTTATCATTTCGATTTTCTCAAGTTCCCTAATTGCTGCCGAAACAGTTGGAAGTTAACAAATATCCTCATCAAATGCCTGCCGAACTGCGTCCTCATCATACATTGCCACAATCTGTTTCTCTTTCAGCTTTTTCTTAAGTTCCTTTTTTGATAATCCCGTCAGTCTCCTAACATCATCAAACGTCAGATAACTCTTAGGCTCTCCAAAGCTCATCATTGATTCATCCGGAAGATCAACCGGGTACTCTTCCTCCGGATGATCCTCCAGATGAAAGGCAATATAAAATCTCTGTGTAGTCTTCAGATAACCGCATAGCCTCTGGTAAATATAAGTGATAGATCGTGCATAATCTTCATCCGGATTATATTGAAATGCATAGTGATTGATCTCACCTTCGTCATCCGTCACAATATTCCCCATCACAATTTCATCTTTTAATTTGAAATATGCCCGATTGATCGACTCTTCATCTGTCAAATCTGCATCTGATTCCACCTGCATGATTCCTACTGTTGTATGTCTTCCCGACCGTACTTTAATTCTCTCCAGTTTTCTTTTAAATCTGCCTCTGTTATAATTTTCAAAAATCATGATTGAAAAAAGCAAAATCCAGATCCGGTTATCGTTTTCCGTAATCTGAATAATATCTTTATACTTCTTGTAAAAATAATTAAATCGATTACTGATATATTTGTCCAGTCTTGATTCATTCACGACCTTTTTCTGTGTATACACTTTATCAAGAAAAACGGTCATAAATTTGTATACCACAGCAATTACAACGAGCCAGAATTCACTCACAAGTTCAGAAGCCGGTATAAATACTTTTTCCGGTTCGCAGAGAAAATACTTAATCAGAAAACAGGCTGCTCCGATTCCCAATACCGCATTAAAAAGTTCATATCGAACATTATATAATTCTCTTCTGTTCAGTAAAATACAAATAAGAAATGCACGATATATATAATATGTTACCACGTAAACAATCAAGAATTTTCTGCCAAAGGCCAATTCCTTCACGTGATAGCAAAACATTGACAGAAAGATCAAAACGATATTAGGAATCAATATATTCATTAAAATATTTGTTGACATTCCTTTGTTCTGATCCGCGCGAAATGTAAATACCGCATACGGTCTTCCACTATTGGTGACACTGTGTAATACACTTCCACACCAGGAAATAGTATGTACGGTAATGGCAGCAAGGATAAGCAGAAATAACAGGAAAAGCCAGTCTTTGGGATTGTATGAAAATATTGATGTTAAAATGGTGTTTATCATTTGTGTATGCCTTTTTCCGTAAAGTTTATAAAAACTTTACCATATTAATATATAAAATTTCTAAGATTCAAAAATTATTTTATTTAAAAGCAAAAACTATCATATCTAATTTTAGTTGTACCTATGATTAGAAGTTAATAAAAAAAGAGCCCGACGCATCAAGCTCTTTCAAGATGTTGTCCGAAGACGACCATCGCAATTCATAGTTATAATATACTACACGGAATAAAATTATGCAAGATTTTTTAAGAATTGCTAATGAAATTTTGTAGCTGATTCAAATGTGCCCTCTGCTGAGTTCCAAGAATTTGATTACAAATATTAGGAGAAATCTGCGTTCTTAATAAATCTGTACACTCAACAAAGGAACTCACAAATTGCTTGCAAGCCGTTTTGGTTTCTCCCATTTTTCTTAGAATGTAAGTAATTAGGATTATGTAAGCATCAATATATTTAAAGTCAAGTCCTGTAATTCCTACCTCTGCTTCAAGTAGCGCGTTAAGGCGTCCGTTTATTGTGCTTGTTTGAAACCGAGTGTCAAAAATAGTATTATTATGTGCAACTGCATTCCGCAAATCCTTGATGGCATAAATCATATATTCGGTAATTTTTCCATCCGCATCAAAATTACTTGGTAAGTGAAGAATACTTGAAGTTTTTAATTTGACATTTAAATTTGAGCAGGCAAAAAAGGTTCCAAACTCTCCAAGTGCCAGAGACTCAAAAACAGCCCAAATAGGAATTGGGCGATCCGAATCAAAGAAATGATTGACTGTTTGTTTCTTATTTGAGTAATCACGCAAAAGTGCATTGTTAATTTTGCCCTTAAGATTCATCCTCTTAACATATTGCTTATGATATTGCTTACTTCCAGGAGCATAGGATTGGTAATCTGTAATGGATTTATTAAAAATGACATCAAGATTTTCCGACTTGCTGTCTTGAAGTACAGCTTCAATCACATAACTTTTTAATGCATTTTCAATAAACATTACCTTCGGATAAATTGTGGCTTTTAGCTGCATATCAAATTTGTTTAATGCTATAACCTCATCCAGGGATGAAAAAGGAATGCGCTGGTTTGGGTTACGAATGAAACGATACCCCCCCTTGTATCCGTGGTAATAGCCAATGTTTCGTAAAGACTGCGCCTGGTTGCTTTTAACTGTAATCTGATGATGATTTCTCAAATATTTCATAAGCCGATTAATTGACAGCATATTTTATCCTCCTGGCTAAAAATATATCTATATTATAGCACTCTTGAGAAATATGTGAAAGATAAAAATCATAAGGGACTACTTCGGGTACATACATATCCTTAATTTCCATCCCAAAATAGCCCCCCCAAGCATCTTGGTCTGGAAATAAAGTCTAATGAAACCGATTTTTTATATCCATACCCAGTGATTTTACCAAGCATGGCTCTAAGTGAATATTCCGGATGGTTTTACATCAGCTCTATTATTTATCGGTTGATTTATTCTATAAGCAGCTCCCATCTCGTAAACTTTGGAATGGATATCATTTATTTGCCATTGATGGTTCCAAAATAGAATTGCCTAATTCCAAATCGAATTTTGAATTCTTCGGTGAAATGTTTGGATATCCTGATCCAAGCCGCCGTTTTACTATGGGACTTGGTTCCATTGTTTATGATGTTCTTGATGATTATATCGTCTATGCTTCTTTTCAGCGATATCTTGCATCTGAACGTTCTGCTGCTTTAGAACATTTGCATAATTTAGAAGATTTAAATATCTATCAAAACAGCGTTGTAATCTTTGATCGTGGCTATTATTCTGAAGATTTGTTTCGTTACTGTGTCGAGCATCAGCACCTTTGTCTTATACGCTTAAAACAGAATTATAACATTGCTAAGAAATGCTTTGGCGACATAATCACTGTTCTTCCTGGCAACACAAAAGACGGAACTGAGAATGTCAAGATAAGAGTCATCGAAGTTATTCTCAATGATGGAACGAAAGAGTATCTTGCCACCAATCTTTTTGATTCACATATTTCTCAACAGATGTTCCGCGAACTTTACTTCTATCGCTGGCCAGTCGAAACAAAATATAAGGAATTGAAAAGTCGTCTTGCTATTGAAGAATTTTCCGGGGGGGCAACAACCACTTCGGTACTTCAAGAATTTTATATCAACGTACTTCTCTCAAATCTGTCATCTCTTATTAAGAATCAAGTTGATGAAAAAATTCAGATTACCGCTAAAAGTACGAATAAGTATCGATACCAAGCAAACCGGGCATTTATCATCGGACGTATCAAAACAATAGTTCCTAAAATCTTGTCTAATCTTTTCGATTTATCTGCAATTGATAGATTATATAAGGACTCTCTCCGATACAGATTGTATATTTCGTTAGCTTAGAACCATTTGCACGGAAATTCAGAGCCATAGTGACAGAAACAGGGCCAACTTCAATATCATACCCATATTTCGTGTAAAGGGTACTTCGCATCGTCAAAGCCAACAAGCCCTTGACAAGAAATATGTGCATGATTACTAACAAACAAGCAGAATTCTTGATTTCTGCGATTGGATCACCTACTCGAAATGGTGGCTCCCATTCTCCGTGAGACTGGCTCAGTTTTACCGTGCAGGTGGTTCTGTGTGATCGGAATATACAGCAGATCTCAAATTATGCCTGGAAGAACATTTCAACGAAAAAAGAACAAAGCAATAGGCAGAACACATTTTAACAACAAAAAAATTGCATTCTAATAATCAATAGTTTTTAATATGGCTTTTCCGTGAAGCTCTATTAAAGTGCGTCTTCTTTTCTAATCTACTTTGCTCTTTTCCCGATTTCACACCATTGACCATTGCTCTGGCCAGGCACTTGTCTTAAGTTGACACTAGGTTGACCACATTGGGGTCACTTTCGTTCGTTATTTATTCTGATTCTCAAGCGCAACAATCTCCCACCTTCGCAAGCCTTTGGAAGTATCTAATCTGTATTTTGGGGGGGAACATTTTTGGCATTCTAACCATACATCATGCTCTCTAAATCCTGGAACATTTTCATGTTCCTCTATAATTTTTCCTTTCCCGCAAGCATTCATATTCGTATCGCTCTATATTGCCATCTCCTGCACCGTAACCTGGATGGTATTCTTGGTTTGAATAAATTCTTTTTATTTTCATACTAGAACTCCTCCATGATGTTTTTCTTAGATATTAATCCATATTCCTTATAAGCACCAACCCAAAAAATTATCGAGGCTGTACTAAATAATAGCACTTGTATTTCATGAGGATACTCTGAATAAATATTGTGCACTGCTTGTTCTAGAAAACCTGATGCTTCCTCAGATATTTTCTCTGTTACTATCGTAGCTTCTTCCATATAATCACCTGTTTCTTTCTTTTTCAGTAGGTCCTACTGTGATTATAGCTTATCATATAAAGCTTCAAATTTCCTAGGAACGAAAAACCGGAATTCTTTTATTTATGTATCTGCTTCAGAACTTTTCTCATATTTCGAATCTTGTTATTAGATAATTCCTTTTTATGCCATGCTTCGAACATATCATATTCTCTAAAAAAGGACGCCCAATCTTCTAATGTAGTTTCCTTGGCAAATTGTTCTCGCAACGTATTTCCATTAACTAATTTTAAATGATTATTAAGCTGCGCCATAATAACTAACAATTCCGCATAACACCGGTTATCAACTTCCAAATCATCTGATATCTTTAAATCCTTTGGCACAAGAATATCAATCATTTTTTGCCGTGGCCTAACCATTCTGCTATCAAGTCCAACCTCGCATCCTAGAAAAGAGTGTATTGTCATTCTTGCACAGAGAATAGAGTAAAAATCTCTATCTACTTCTTTTACTCCTATTTGTTCCATTTTATTGGCTAAGATATATGCGAATTCAAATGCATATTTCCAATCCAGAGTAAAAAAGGCCAATGAATAAAAAACCATATTATAATCCGTTTCGAGACTTTTCTGCTTCCAATCTACTATTTTTCGATCATAATCTTCCATCATATCTCTAAATGTCATATTAGGCACTTTTTTGACATCTGAAAGTCTATTTTCAACAAACGATTTCAATATCGGCATATCACAGATACTGGTAAGTTCAAAATATTGCATAGGAGTAAGAGAATAACCTTCCTTTTTTTCATCCATTGTCTTCATGCTTTTTGCTTTGAGCTCTTCGATATTAATACCTCTACGTTTAAATTCATCATACTCCTGATCACGATACTTCTGACAGTATTTAAGTACTCTACTATATTTCATTCTCGCATCTGTATTTTTGTCTACCCCCCCGTACGGTACATAATATCTGAGTGGATGTTTTTCCTGAGAATTATCGAACGCATATTTTATAAACTCAACCATCATTTCATCAATAAACTCTTTTTCGGATACGCCACCTACAAAAACCATTTCAATATATTTCCTCGGAAAACATGTTATAATGGCCCTAGCAATCTCAATTCTCATTTTCTCCATCTTGTTCGTCATCAAGAGCACCTTCTTTCTCTTTTTCCCCCCTAAAACGTATTCGACTGTTTCAAGAGCATTTATTAACTGTATGCATTCAAATCGTTCTATCTCTCTACCACATTTCCCATGCAACAGCCAATTTCTATTAATATATGGCGGCTCTACACCTTTATCAAATATATACTCTCCATCCACAAATAGTCGGTTCAAAAAAGCTATTAAGGAGGATATACATTTAAAAAATAGAATCTCTTAGCAAAAAAGAATTCACTCTTTGAAAATTGTTTCTGTTTTACATCTGCAAAGCCTTTATCAGAAAACTTTTCCCTATATCTTGTTTTTGGACGAAACTGAACCAATGCATTTACTCTCGCCTCCAATAAACCAACCAAATACATTGCACATGTCATATAATCATTATCTTGAAATGCTTTAATTCCTCGAGAATAATAATTTCTGTTTACCGGATCATCATATTTACTCTCTAGCATATTTATAGCACTTTTTATAACACAACCATTATCTTTTTCAAAAAATTGCGTGATTTTCTCCGGCTCGTCTTCAATGAGGGCTTTATACCAATTCTTTATATGTCTTGGATTGCTGTATCTTGAAACAACCCATCCTTTAGCACCTAAAGATTGGCATATTTCGAATTCTTCAAAATACTTTTTTTCGAATTCTTCCTCGGTCAACTTTTCACTCTTTTTGGCTTCTTGAATATACTCTTGCATTTCTTTAGACAACTGAATTGAAGGAAGTATCCCCCGTTAGTTGTTTTGATATCTGCGTGAAATCTTGTATCTGATTTTCAACTCTTTTACTTGCGCTTAACTGGTCTAGACTAATATTTATTTTTAATACGGAATCTAATTTAGAAATATTCTGACACAATTCTACAAATCCAGGTGACATATTTTTTGTAATTCGATCCATCTTTTTTATCATTCGATTATATTCATCAGAAAACATCCCCTTATTGTTTTTCAAGCAAACCACCTCATCTCTTTTCTTCTATTCTATCCCTCATATGCAAAATACCTTGAATAGTTCCTTCAACATTAAGTAGTTCCGCTGCAACTGCGGACATTGAAGTTGTAACACCTTTATATGAAATATGACAGTCATCTAAAACTGTCGCTATGATACTTTCATCATTTATATAATGAATCGTAGCACCTACTGGGATACCTACAGCGCTAAATCTAAACGAACCACATTTAGCTTCTTTTGCAACTTCAGCTGCTGTTTCTTCATCAAGAATTTCATGCCCTTCCGGTGACATCGCATAAAATTCACGTTTACGCTCTTTGCCATCAAAGTTGTCAATTGACCGAAGCTCTGGATTTAACTTATCTATCAAATCATGTAAACTAAGATCTAAAAATTTAATAGTGCTTGACACCTTTTACTTCAATGCCAGTTAGCCATCTTAACTTAATAACTTTTTCTCAAAAATATATACCAGCCTTTATTTACAACATTTTTCTCACATTTGATGTTTTCAAGGCTAGTACTTTTTTAACACTTTTGTAATAACTTTTTGTTCCATTATTACTTTTTTACTTGACATTCATTTGAAAATGTGCGGCTGCGTTATCTGACAGAACTGTCAGATAACGCAGCCCTTAGATTAATAAGAGATTTTTAATTCACAGTCAGTTAAATCTCTAATCTAAGGAGGCACATTTATATTATGAACGATTATCCATCAAATGTAAAAGAAAAATTGAATTTTATTATCTCTGATATGGCAAATCCCCCCATTGGCTCTTCGCCAATAGACCTGGGCATGATTTTATGCGTCAGAACCATGGCAAACTTTCTTTTTATGATACTATGCGACTGATTATTAGTATGGGAAAAGGTAACACAAATGATGAAATCATGGATTACTTTGATCTTGATCCTGATCGCATCCCTTCCCAGTCTGCCTTCAATCAAAGAAGGACTCAGATTTCTCTTTCCGCTTTTGAATATCTCTTTTCGGAATTCTCGTCAGCCTTTCCTGCCACTACTAATACTTTTAAAGACCATTGCATCCTGGCTTGTGATGGTTGTCATGTTGTTTACACAACAAGTTCCGAAATTATCAAAGATTTTAATAAGCCACACCTTATTGATTATAAAGGTTATAACCATATGCATCTTAACGGCTTCGTTGATGTTATTAGCAAAGCTTTTATTGACATTGTTATACAGACGGGTCAAAAGCCTGATGAACGTCAGGCTCTCCACACCATTTCTTGCCAATGAAGCAGTACTAGAAAATCAAAAAAAGAAACGTCGTACCACTAACAAACATCAATATGAAGTCGATTTTTCTTCTGCACTTAAGATTTCCAGAAAATATTTTATCCGTGGACGATCATCGGAAAATCGAATTATAAAACTCATAGCTAAATATATTCATGCTGTCAAATGTAAATTTCGACAATTTTCACGTCCATTACGCGGAATTGGTGCTATTCATTTTGGATATCGATAGTTTCTTTTAATCAAATATTATTTTTTTGACAGATTTCTTATCTGTCTTTTTGGCATACCTTTTTTTACTGATTTTCTCTTAATTTTCTATACTCATTTTTAGATTTTGACATTTATTATCTACCAAACACTTTATCGAACAATTAGCTTAATGGCATTGCTTACACCTAGTGCCTTAAAATTTATTGGAAGTTCACATTTGCTTTTGTGGTTTTTTATGCTATTATAATTATACCACCTAGGCGAAAGGTGGTGATGCATATGGATACATATCAAGTATTAACACTTCTTATGTTATTTGGTAATATGTTAATTGAATTGATAGCTTTAATAGAAAAACGGCGCGATTCATAATCACCACAATCGCTTTTAAAATCATTTATTCAACTAATAATTGTACAATATGGGTGGTAGGTGCATGACTTATGGTGTCATGCACCTTTTCTTTCTTGATGAATACACTCTCTTTGTTTTCTTCCTATATTCTCACCTCAGCTCACCGTTTCATCTTATTTATTCGTTTATGCGTATTTTGTAGATAAATTTTTTATGAAAGTTCTTTTAGTGCTTCCAAATATCCGATTAATCTTTTCTGTGCATTTGTATCTAATTTTTGATATGTTTCTACCAGCATTCCAATTTCTGTCTCTTTACTAATCACATAAATATTATTATCCCTGCTTCTGTTTCCTGTATCTGCTGTTAATGTAATTCCGGCTTCACCACGGAAACCATCGGTTCCAAAGTATTTTGACATTTTTACCTTTTTCTTATTTTAATTCTAACTTTATTTTTACAGCGTTTTGGCATAAAGCTCGGAATTATCGCCCAAGCAATATATGATAACTTTTCTCTTAATGAAATCGGCACTTTTAAACTAATCCAAAGTTGCTTTTTCAAGTTATTCATACAGGAGTCGTACAATTCCTGATATTCCTGCTCTATATCGCTCTTTAAAAGTCCTCGCACAATTGATAAATTGAATGCTCTCCTATGATAATTCCAAGCATCTACTATTGCCGGATTTGACTTTCTCCAATGTTTCTTTTGAATTTCCAGTGATCTGATTCCACAAAGGTTGCTATCAACATTAAATTTTCGCATCGCTGAATTTGGATTACTTACCTGATGATAAACACTTTTTTCTCCAACGGCAATACTATCTACAAATTGAAGACAGTCAATATTAAACAGCATTCCTTCACCGTACCAAATTTTTTCATCAAAAAGAATATTATTTTTTAGAAACTTCATGCTATAAATCTTATTCCAAACTGCAACAAAAATATCGCCCAAGTAAATCCATTCAATAGCTTTTTCGGCTGATACAACATACTCTTCTTCGTTGGATTTTGTATTATAATCTGAATAATTATTTTTATTCATGCCAATTTCACACTTATTACTTTCCACAAGATTTAATAGATATGCAATATACTTTGGCTCTACCCAATCATCTCCATCAATAAATGTCACATACTCACCTGAAGCTATTCTAAGCCCCGCATTTCTTGCGGACAAAACGCCACCATTTTCTTTATGTACACAAGTAATTCTATCGTCTTTCTTCGCCAGTTCGTTAATTATTTTTGCCGAATTATCTAGCGAACCATCATCGACCAAAATAATTTCTATATTCTTATAGTCTTGGTTCATTACCGATTCCACTGTTCTAAAAATAAATTCTTCTACGTTATACACAGGTATAATAACGCTCATTACTTTTTTCATATTATGCCTCTTTCTTCATAAGATATATTTGTAAACCATAAAATCCCAACAAACCAATCGGATTCTACTTTCACAAATCGCGTATTTTAGCTTATGAAGATTAAGACATTTTATAGTGAAGCCGTCGCAAACCATCTCCCAAAAAGGATTTTTAACGACAGAAAATGTACATCCTGTTTTCTCTGGCTTTTCATAAACCAGTTAAGTATAATTTTTGCAAGCGTTCGAAATATTTATTTCAACCTGCCCTTTGTAGCCATAACAACTATTACTTAATAGCGGTTCTGCCCCCTATAAATTTCATATTATATAACACGGTCTTTACGATATTTTTCAAGTACTTCTTAGGGTAACATCTTTTTACTGCTTTCTTAAATCCATACCCCTTTTTCAATTCCTTAAAAAACACTGCCCGTTGCTTAGGCTTCTGAGAGGGCTGATATAATTGATGATTGCTTTCTATCGCTTTTTTCAAATCAACATCTACAAGAGTTAAATCTGCTTGATCTATAAGTTCTTTTCCCTTTTCATTTTGGCAAAGCACTAAAGAAATACCCTTATCTTGGGTGCTTTTTTCAAGTTCACTTCCCCATGAATCCCCCAGGGTAATATCACCGGGCCTTTCAATCTTGGCATATTGACATTGATAACAATTCTCCGTGTATGTTGTCGAGTTCAAAAATGTCATCATATAATTATCAGTTGTTATCGGAACTGCAAAACGCTTTCCATTCTGTTCCAATTTAAAATTATTTTTCTCCCGAAATCTAATGCTTTGAACTTCTGTTAATCGAATCCCATAATCAAACAAAAAGCTGTCCAAAATTTGTGGTGAAGGTGTTCCATGGCAAATTAAATCAGCGGTATACAAATTTTGATGATTCTTTGTATAATGCCTGACCGCTGAAACCTGACATGGCAACCCAATAAAAAGCACCTTTCTTCCCAATTTGAGTTTTTGTAAAATTTTCTTATATACTCCCTCAGGATTACTTTTCACATATTTTGAACCTGTAAATTTACATACTTCATCTTCTGTCTCAGCAAAATCAAACTCAAACTTCCCAAAACTAAATGTGCAGCTACAAACAATCCCTCCATTTTTTATGAAAGCTCGTTCTACTGCTGTTGCAACTCCTCCAGATGAAGAACGCATATGAACGCAATCATCTTGCGCCCATCCCTGTTTCCAATAAATCGGTTTAGTTAGTACTTGTTCTGCGTTGTTTTGGCATGCACTATGGCATGCATTACATTGAATACATTTCTCAGAATCAATTACTGCATTATATTCTATCCACGAATCAATTACTTTTATGGCTTTTTTAGGGCAAACATCAATACACTCCATACACCTGTGCACTTACCTTTTTCACATACTGTAGTCATATCATCATCTTCCTTTTAATTTTAGTATTTTTCTCACTATGGGGGGGAGCCAGATATCTGAAAACAAATATATAGTAACGGCTAGAATGACGCATTGTAGTAAAAAACCAAACCTATTATCAATGAACATCAAGCCCGCAGACAACACTAAAGCCGTACTTCCCGCTATAAATTCTTTATTATTTATATTATATTGAATATATTTTCTTGTATGAAAAAAGTCGAAAGACAAATACAAGTATATAACTAATACACGTAGCAATTGCAGCACCATAAACGCCTACTTGTGGAATTAATATAAAATTCATTGCAATATTAAATATTGCTCCAAAAGTACCAGAAAAAAGATAGCCAAAACTATCTTTGTGAACCGTATAGCTTGTAGCCATAAAACTAGCCATTGTCAAATATACGCATCCAACTGTCAAAAACGGCGTATATTTCCATGCAGAATAATACTCTTTTCCCACATACACACTTAAAAACGGTTTCATAAATGTTAACAAACCTATTCCAATCAACATAACAATTCCAATTAGAACTCTAAATATTTTATTATTATATTCGCTTTCATCTTCTGTTCCTTCTTCACGAATTGCAGAATAACTCCACGCTTGATTGAATATTGTTGTCAATGTAGAAACTAGCGTAGGGAACTTATATGAAACGGCGTAAATTCCATTGGCTGCCACACTTATCATGCTAGACACCATAATGCGATCCGAGGAATTCATAATCCACCACATAAATGAATTCGGAATTAATACTACGGAATATCTCGCCATCTTGATCAGTAGATCTCTATCAATCCTTGAAAATGAGAATGATTTATATCCTTTTCCTACAATAATTGCATATATGGCAGTGAGTGTATTTGCTATAATGTAAGCTTTTAAATACCCATCAACACCTTCTTTAAAGACCAAGAGGAACAGAATGTTTAACACCGCAATAAAAAAAGTATGTAGGACATTTCCTATCGAGTAATAAATCAACAATTCTTTCCCGCGCAAATCGCACAAATAAAGCTGACTTGCTGCCAAAGAAACAACATAGAAATAAACAAACACGGCATATTCAGAAATCTTGTCAAAAGAACGACATATCGGAAAAATCAATAACCCAACCATCATTCCGATTAACAGTATTCCCGTTCCTATTTGGGTAATTTTTCTAGTATTGGCATCCTTATCCAATGAGAACCTCATAACAGACTCACAGATATTTAAAGTAAGAAGTGGAACCGCAACTGTTCCAACTGTCGCAACCAAATCAACGACTCCATATTCAGCAGTTGTAAGTGCATTTGTATATAACGGAATCAAAAAAAATGAAATAAGTTTTGATCCAAGATTTCCCAAAGTAAATATAATAGTGTTTTTTATCAAATAACTGTTTCTGCTATTTCCCATTCTCTACTGCTTGCTCCTTGATTATTTTTATAGTCATCTTTCATTCAAAAATGAAATCCAATCAAATTCATCAAGCCAACGTTTTCCAGTAAATTTACTTTGATAATCACAAAGATTTTTTACATTTTGTATATCTACTTCGCTTTTCGGAATATAATACGCCGAACGATACTGTGGATATTCTTTTACCGTAAAAATGACTTTATGTTTAAATTTCAAACTATCGAATGAACAAATATCCTGTTCCGTACATCCATCTTTTTGCACCATAATAATATAAAGATTGTCCATATTCAGCCGCTTCAAACGTTCGATCCATTTCTGTTTTGCCTGTTCAAACGTTTCATAATGTGTAAAATAGACATGGATATCTTCTAACTTTCCAACCGGATAACCGTATTTTTCACTGTTTTTCTCATCCATTTCGATTTTGCAATCATATATATAATGCTCCAATTGACTCAAAAATTTGATGAATTCCTTTGGAGTAAACCAAAGATTTACAGTTGGTGAGTTGAATCGTAATCCCAATTCATGACTCACCACCCCCACGCAGTTCATTGAAATAATCGAGCAATCCTTGTTTTTTATTTTTCTTTGATACTCTTTATCCATATATATACGAAGAATTCTTCTATAAATCTTATTTATTTTTTCCATCTTCGTCACCCATTTATAAGTTTTCTTTCAAATACTTCAATGATTTTTCTCTTTCCAAACCCAGTATCTCACCGATTTTTTTCTTATCCAGCTCTTTTTTCAGCACTGTATCCAATTGAGAGATATCGGTAATAACATGACTCTGTATTTGAAGGCGTTGCGTTAAATCCTCTAATTTATTCTGGTTACTCTCCCGAATCAATACCGCCATTCTCTTTCCAAATTTTGCACCAAACAGTGTTCCGTGAAATGTGTCCGTTACAATACATTCTGCATTCTGAAAAGCTTTCAACAACTCAAACGGAGTTAGTGTTTCATACGAAGGTATCCATTTCTGCCTTCCAAACGGAGCCACAATCTTCAAATTGTACTTCTTGCAGTATTCAGAAATTGCCTTAATTTCCTCTGGGTCACTAAATCTCTCGGCATAAGAATAAACAATGCAATATTTTTTAGGAAGTTTAGAATTCACTGTAACATTCCTGATTTCATCATCAAAGTTTCCTACAGCCACCGGATCTAAATTATATACAGGCTTTTTTTCGGAAATTTTCTCTACAAAGTCTGCAGTGTTTTTATCCCGCACGGATACAACTGACAAATTCGACATCGCACTTTTAATAGCTTCTCTCAATTCGTCCGACAAATCATCCACTTTTGTCGATCCGCAACTTGCTGCATATGTGATTATCCTTTCAGCAGCTTCAACTTTCCCAAATAGCTGCGAAGAAAAACCCCCCCATTTGGATTTTTGTAAGCAATTGAAAACTTCATCACTTCCTATTACGCATGTATCAAAATGCTCGTCGCCGTTCACACTATTCAGACCTGTGCTATTTCTAAATTCATAAAAAACTCTCCGCAAATTTCTTCCAAGTATTTTGCCCTTAACGCGATTCCATTGTGTTTCTAACCAGCTATCATTTTTTTTGTCAATATCCTTTTTTTCACATTGTATATTTAGAGTATCATCCGTTCCTTTTTCTATCGCAAGAAACCTCACCTCATTACCTAGACTTTCTATCATTTTTTTTAATGAATACGCTTGTAAGACAGATCCGTAATTGTTAACCTGTTGCATTGATAAAATATATACCTTCATATTTAATTTCTCCTTCAATCACTCGACCGTATTGAACCATCGGCATCGCAATTCCATCGAATTAGACATACACCTAAGAAAAAAACCAGTTCAAGGCCACTTCAAAAATTGATGCAATAATCATTCCATACACAATAATTGAAATATAAAAAGACTTATCTGTCTTGAGAGTATTTTTAAAGCTCCAGAAGACAGTAACAATTAATGAAACTACACTCAAAAATCCCATATTCACCATGATTTCAAGTAATCCATTCTGTGCATTTGCATATAATCCTGTCATATTCTTCATCATCGAATTGCTATACCCATATCCAAACCAGAATCTACTTCTAATGATATTCAGCAAATAATCATTATATATTTCCAAACGCCCAGTCACAGTGTAAGATCTGTTGAAGTATCCAAATACGATATTATTTATAAATTCATTTTTAAGAATTTGTCCCATCACCAAAACAACCAGTGCAGACATAATTAGTGCTGTTACCGCAAATCTTTCATTTAACAGCAACATTCTGATTTTTTGAAATGGAACTATTGTTGCTATAAACAGCACTGCCAAAGTTACCGTAGCCGTAGCACAACCTATGTATAAGGTAAGTGCAATTGAACTTATAAACAAAGCAATATAGCAAATTTTATTTTTCCATAAAATCATCTCATGTGTTGCACCATATAAAGCAACAAAAAATATAAATAAATATGAAGATGTAAATTTATTTCCAAAGATATATGCAGACTGATTGCTGTTATTCACTGTACCGACCAATAATATTGAAACAATTGTCAATATACAATATAGTCCAACGATATTATATAAGCATTTTATTGTCTCGTTAAATCGATCCTTTTGCTTGCAAAGTCCAATAAACGAATAAATATCATAAAATGTAACGGCATAGAGAAGTGCGTCCAAAAAGTCTTTATCCTGATATCCACCTTTAAGATATGCCATAACCGCTGAAAGCAAAACACAGCCAGAAAATAACCACGACAAATTTACAATTCTTTCTTTTTTTTCTCTTGAAATTGTAAACAAAAAAACGCTTATGAGAATAATAATTTTACTTGCCTGCCTTAGTCCTACAGGCAAAAAATATGGTTTAATAATTGCAAATACCAACAAATATGTCAACAAGTTATATACATTGATTTTATATGTAATCTTCATCCTCTTATCCTTGCATCTTCATTATATTAATCCTATAGTACAATCTTAAGCTAAATGCAAACAGAATGGCTTTTGCTCTGTCCTTTTTAAAGCAAACCTTACGCAATGGATAAAACCGATCAATCTCCATATTCGTTTGATACAGTCTTCCTTCTGTCATACCTTTCATATAAAGCATCGCAATGTGATTATCCATGTATTTTTTTAATTCTGGATTCTTAATTTCATTTGCTAATATATCTAATTTCTTACAAATACAGAGCATATCTTGCCCATGTTTTGTTTTATTTCCCGATCTTGTAATAGATCCTTTTCTTCTTAAATAATGGTAAAACACATAATCTGATGTATATACTTTGTTTGCTCTCAATATAACTTGTGGTGTCCAAAGCTCGTCTTCATGTAGAATTCCTGACTCAAAGTATAATTGATTTTCTACAATAAATGCTCTTTTGTACACGCCGAAGCAAGCTGCCGCATACAAATTCCTTTGCTTTAGTTCCTCAAGTGCAAACTTCTCACCTGTAAAAGAACAATTTTTAGCCGACACATACCCATATTTTATTAATTGTTTATCGGTACTTTCGTATTCTTCACAATACCCAAAATATATAATATCCGGTGTATTTTCCTTTTCAATTATACCTTGTATTTTAGCAATGCATCCATTTTCTACATAATCATCCGAGTCTAAAAACATAATATATTGCCCACATGATTCTTTTATTCCAACATTTCTAGTATCAGATAAACCTGAATTCTTTTCCTTAGCGATTACTTTTACATTTGCATATTTTTCATATTTTTTTGCAATATTCAAAGATCCATCTGTTGACTTATCGTCAACAACAACAATCTCCATATCTGAATAATGCTGGTTCAACAAACTTTCTAAACATTTGTCCAGATATTCTTCAACATTATATACTGGAACTATCACTGAAATAAACATTTTTCACCTCTATAATATAATTAAGTATCATTCGCTTAATTATATTTTCGTAAATAATAACTTTCCATATATTTTGCAGTTGCGTCCATATCAAATCCTGCATCAATCACATACTGCTGCATATTGGTATGTGCTTTCAGATTCTGTGCCATTTCAAGTGCTGCATTCGCCCACTTTTCTTCCCCCATCACTCAACAGCAGTTTCCGGTAGATTGGTGTAATATCCGTTTCCGGCGGCAATCCTTCAGAGCAGACAATAGGAACACCTGCCGCCTGTGCTTCGATTGCAACAATGCCCAGACCTTCAAACAAAGATGGAAAAACAAACACATCCATCGCTTGATAAATTCTGTTCATATCCTTTCTATTTCCAAGAAAATGCACACAATCTGAAAGGCCTTTTTCGACCACTTTGCTTTTTACTTTCTCTTCTAATGGCCCGGTGCCAACAAGAATCAATTCAGCGTCAGGCTTTTCCTTCTTGATTTCTGCAAAAACATCAATCAGGAAATCATGGTTTTTCTGAGGATGTAGGCGACCAACATGGCCGACAACAAATTTATCCTTTAACACCAGTTCTTTCCTGATTTCATTTCTGGTATCCGCATCCGCAATAAAGTTCTGCGAATCAATCGCATTTTTCAGCACTTGAAACGGCTTGTCTTTGAACAGATATTTTCCAGCTTCCTCAGAGCAGGCGAAAAGATCTGTTGCGTTTTTGGTAAACATTCGCTGCATGAACAGCTTCGGTAAATATTTTATATCGTGTACTGTCTCATTATTATGTGAATGAGCAATTCTGACGGGGGGGATACCTGCTTTCTTTGCAGCTTTCAGGCAGAAATATCCAATCGTATAGGCGTGACAGTGAACAATTTTATATTCGTGATGCTGAGCAAAGAAAACTGCCAAATCTTTTTGAAATTTAGGAAGATTCAAATCCTCCCGGAAAGACAGTTTGTAAACATGTCCACCCATTTTTTCAATTTCATCATCGTAAAACTGTTTTTCCTTATAAACGACCAAAAAATCAAACTGTACTTTCGTTCTGTCAATTTTCCGGTATATATTCATCAACAAAGCCTGCGTACCGCCAGCTTCCATTCGCTGCAAGATATGCAAAACTCTTATAGGCTCTCCCATGTATTCTTCCTCCACAAAATCTCAAAGAGATTTGATTTTTTGAATCAGTTTATTCGGCAGCACAGATTTCAACCGTGCTTTTGGCTGAAAGCCAACCTTTATATTCTCTATAAAGCCTAGTTCATCGATGCTCTTATAGAAAGTATCTCTAGTCACAGGCCTGTTGCTCGGCTGCACCAGATTATGCTGCTTCACCATGCCCTCTTCCAACGTTGCTTCTTCTACTTCTGCAAGAACTCGCATCATTTCAAAGAGCTTTTGACCTTTTTCGGTATTTACAAATACACTGGACACGCCCTTTGGAGAATTGAAGCTCGGATGGCTCTTTGCAATTCCCCCCAGAAATCACCCACTGTCAAATCTCCCACACGCTCATATTCGCATAAGCACACTGATAACAGCTCTCCCTATAGCAGTCGCCATCCATAAAATGTTTTCCATAGCGATCAAGGGAGAGTGTCTTTGTCTTTGTCTTTGTCTTTGTCTTTAGCAGGTATTGTGTTCCCCCCCAACCCCCCCTCTTGTCTTTGGAACGGAAGTTGAAATAGATTACTCTGCCAGCCGTCTGCTTGTTCTGGTATTCCAGATACTTTTTGAAGAACTTCGGCGAAGGCACACCGTGGCAAATCAGGTCAACTGTATATAGATTTTCTGGATTGCCACCCAAAAAAGCATACAGACCTGCAATCTGGCAGGGAGTTCCTGTAAAAAGTACCGTTTTCCCCTCTGACAAACGCTGGTTGACCTTTGTGTAGCTATCTTTCGGGTCAGACTGAACATACTTAGAGGACTGTAGTTTCTCTCTTTCTGCTTCATCTGTCACTTCAATGTGGCTTACTGCCAGCTGCTCGTCATAGGCAGCACCATAAACCACACCGCCCATTTGCAATATAGTTTTCGCTGCACTATCTGCCGCACCGCCAGATGCAGAGCGCATAATATCCACATCATTTTTATTGCGCCACGCCCAAACTTTATGTGGCTCATTCCGATGAAATTCCGTATTTTCTACTGGACACTTTTTCAAGCACACCTTGCACTCGATGCAGCTTTTTTCATCAACAGACGGATACCAAAATCCCTCTTTGTTTTCTACCATAGAGATACAGTGTTTTGGGCAGCTTTGCTCACAGCTTTTACATCCCACACATTTCTCTTTTATCCTCGATATGTTCTCCATTTTATTCCTCTAAATTTTTTCTCAGATACTCCTTCGCCACTTCTCTATGTGCTTTCAACTGCTCATCAACTTTCGCGTAATCAATCGCCTTTTCATTGATGTTTTCTGTATCTTCAATTTTCGTTGTCATCCGATTGGCCAGTCCCAGTCGCTTTAGCAAATCGCTCAACTTTTCTTCATTACCATAGCTGTTACCTACACTCTTGCGAATCAATGTTGTAAACGGCCGATGTGTGATCACCGAGAAGATGCTGCCGTGGAATGTATCGGTAATAACTTCTTCTGCATTTCTGAAATAGGCCAGAACCTCAAAGGGTGAGCAGTCCACAAATCGGTCTGCACATTTTTGGATACCACCAATTGCATATACCTTCAAATTCTTTTTCTTTGCATAAGCAACAATCCAATCTGCCTCATCATTGGAAATACGACCTGCATACGCGTACAGAATCAAATACTTCTCATTAGTCTGAACCTGTGGGATTTTGTCGCAGCAGTTCATATAATCATAGGTCAGAACCGGATCCAGATTGTACACTGGTTCTTTCCCAGTGAGCTGCTCTACAATAGTTCCTGAATTAGCATCTCGTACAGAAATTGCGTCAAACTTCTTCAACAAGGCTCCGACTTCATTGGCCTTTTTATACTTTTCCAGCTTTATTAATGTTGTATTGCCGAAAGACGCTGCATAAGTGATAAGTTTCTTTGCATGGTTATTTTTTCCAAACAATTCTGGCGAATATCCCACATTGGAATTTTTTTGAATACAGTTAAAAACCTCATCACTACCAATCACAAGGCAATCCACTGTCGGGTTGTAGTTCATTTCGTCTGCAATTCCCAAAAGCGGCATATACTTTTGAGCAAAGGACTGTTTATATCGGATGAACGATAATTTGTGTGCAAGAGGAGCCCGATACCGAAAGGTTTCCAGTCCCTTTTCTATCTTTCGGACAACCTTGTTTTTACTATCTGCATTTTCTGTAATTACTGGAGCACCTACATGGTAGTCCACAAATTCTACATTACAGCCAACTTCCTCAATTAGCTGCTTCAATGCATATGCCTGCAAAAACGAACCGTAGTTTGCAATGCGCTGCATCGACATGATTCCAACTTTTCTCATCCATTCATCCTCAATACAATTCATCTACTAATTTTTCAAGTTCTTCATTAAACTTTGCATTGTTACTGCTCATACCATGTCCCATGCCAGCAACAATCTGATCATAGTTCGTTATGATATCTCCCAATGTTTCAATATCTTCTACCGGGATAATCGTTCCCATTCTCTGAGCCACGTTTCTCGCAAACTCCACCTGATGATCGTTCACATGCTCATTGAACTGATGCTGACGCGGCACAACAATAGGAGTCTTACCTATCTGTAGTGGCATGATAAAACTTGCCGGGCCACCGTGAGTGATTACAATACGGGCGTCGGCCACATTTTTCACCATCTGCTGATATGGAATCAGCTTACTCCACTGACAGTATTTCGGCTCGTATGTACTAAAGCCAGTCTGGATAATTACATCTTCGTTTATAATGCCGTCTTTCTTTAATTCATCTATTTTCTGAATCAGCCGATTAAATGGCTGCTCATGTGTTCCTACCGTCACAAAAATCATTTTCTCGTCCCCCTGCTTAGAATATACTTCCCAGATTGACTGCTTTCGGATAAACCTTTTTCTGCTCGTCCCACTGCACAACAAACTTGTCCACAATGGGATAAACCATCTTTCCTGTCATTGTCGGTTTATCAATTCGATCAAAAACCTCAATATAGACCAACTTTGCGCCCATCATTTTACCAATATAAAAAACGGGACCGCAACTGCTGCACCACAGGAAATAATCAAGTCTGGCTTTTCCTTATGTAATACATTCCATGCAATCTTGGTATTCTTAATAAGAGCCTTTAGACTCCGGTTTGTCGGATAATAACAAGGATACATTTTTTCACCTTCAAGCAAGCTTCTTGCATCCTCTTTATCAAACGTAACCCAAAAACGTTCTTTATCTTTCCAAAACGGCTTTAACATATATAAATGTGTCAGATGTCCTCCTGATGAACCAACTAAACATACTTTCATGTTCTCTAAACTCCTTCATCCCAAAATTATCTTTATATGCACATTCGCTTTCATAAATGATTTCTTTTTCTAATTCCCTGTGTGTTCATCACACGGCTAAGTGTTTCCTTATGATGCCATCCCCTCTCGGCGCGACAATCATATCTCACACACTCACCCGAATCTCCCCCCCATCCTCTTTCTTCACATCAAACACAAGCGGATGCTCCTTCCCCCCCCACTTTGGATCTTCCTTCTCCTTCTCATTCCATTCCTTCCATTTCTGAATGAAACCATTGTGGATCAGATTCTCCGCTGCGAGTCTTGCCTGCACCGCTTCGTCATAATTGTCAAAAAGACCAACATAATAGCGCTTTCCCTTGAATCCGATATCCACACGATACCGATTACAATTCTTCAACTGGAAAACGCCACGAAAACCACTCATGTTATCTTTTCTGCTTTTTCTTTTTTCTAGTACTTCAACACAGGTTCCGTCTACGAGATGTCGTCTCTGCGCAATTTCCTGACGGTTCTTCTTTTGTAAACAACCGCAGCTATGATAATTACCATGCACAAGACCTGCTGCCGTCACGTCAACTTCATTTCCGCAATCGCAGACACAATGCCAATAAACGGAGCCTCGTTTATCTCTTTTCTCTGTCGCATACTTGGCTGTCAACATACCAAATTTTCTTCCTGACAGATCTGCTGGTCTTCTTCCCATAAGTCTCCACCCTTTTTGCAAGAAATTTCGTAGAGTAGATTACTCTACGAAATTTATGAACCCCCTTGAAGATCAAGGGATTCCAGACGTCTGACCAAAAATTTGACGGTAAATAAATGCTGTAAAATTGTAATTACGATTGATTTTTAAATACATGTGATTATAAAAGTACGAAGTAACTTAGATAAAGTAAGATAATTATTTTTAATTTTCTGATCTGATGGTTTGTAAATTGACTGACAATTGACCATGAATTTGACGGCGAATAGATAAAAATCCATTCAAAAAAGGAGATTAAAATGGCGAAAGTATCTGTTTTTCGATTTTTTTGCTAAAAGATTGTATAAATTCATGAAATGAACGTATATTCATTGACAGAAATGTTTGAAAAGAGTAGACTATACATGATAATTATACTAAGATTTGAAACAATTTAAAGAAAAAGCGTATTTCGTAGAGTAATCTACTCCACGAAATACGCTTTCTTTTTCTATTCTGAACTTTTCTCTTTTTCCCCATACACCTCAAAGAAACTGCCCCCGGATTATAAATACAATTATTCCCACACGGCTGACCAGCAAAGATTTTCTTATCTAATTGATCGATATATCCCCCCCCTGTCTCTTTTTCTTCTCTTCGATTCTCCTCCAGAACTCCCAGCGCAGCCTTCAGATTCCGAATATCCCGAATCATATCTTCCACATAATTTCCTCGTCCAACCAGTTTCAGATGGGTAATCCCTGCTGCCTCCAGCTGTGGCAGCGCACACAACGCACATCCACTCTTCCCACAGAGATATTGTTGCTCTTCTATCTCCAATGTTC
The DNA here is from genome assembly GCA_001312505.1 of Mediterraneibacter faecis JCM 15917. GTDB lineage: Bacteria > Bacillota > Clostridia > Lachnospirales > Lachnospiraceae > Mediterraneibacter > Mediterraneibacter faecis. Next base: position 166,167 of record BBDW01000001.1, on the reverse strand, counting down.
TTTTTATCATTCGTTCCATACGCTCTTCCATCTCAGCATCTCCCCCCCAGTAAGTCGTCCTGCACAGATACCCCCCCATCTCGTCACAGTGAAGGGAATTGCAGAATGCTCCTGTGAACTGACACAATTCGTTCAATGCAAAGGCCTCGAATTCCAGTTTTTCTGCATTTACAGCTTCTATCATCTGCCGCATCGATGCAACTGTGTTTTTCCTGTGGAAGATGATCCGACCGATTCCCATTTCCCGGAAAACTTTGATTGCCTCCCGGTTCATTTCTCCGGCTTCACCGCTAAGATGGATCTTACAGGATATGCCTTTCTGTCTCAGGTACAAAATCAATGCCGGATCGGCAAGGATGAAGCTGTCGAATCCGATTTTCATACACTGTTTCACAATGTCTGCGATCTCTTCATATTGTTCCGGAATATAATAGAGAGAATTCATCGCGATATGCACCGGCTTTCTATACTTCCTGATCATTGCTAAGAGGATCTCTAATTCACTGAAAGAACCGAGCTGCACATTATAAGCCAGCACTTCCCTGCGGTTCAGTGGAAGTACGGTTCCGTATTTTTTTGTCCAGTTATATGGCACATATCCGCAGAACAATTCGTCTGCTCCTGCCAGGACATATGGAATATATTCATCTATAGAGCCAAGTCCTGCAACGATTTTCATCCTTCGCTCTGCTTTTTCTTTTTCATTCTGTTTTCTTTTCTGTGTCTCCATTCTTCCATCATCCTTCTATTTTTCACATTTCACAATAGATTGACCACAAGACGGTTCCATTTTATTCCAAGTTCTCTCTTCAACTGCTCCGGTTCATCTAACAGATGTTTATCCAATGCGAACAGACTGTTGTATTTTCCCTTCATATATAAATGCTTTGGATAGAAGAAGCTATGTTCCAGACACGGTGCCGGACATTCTTGTCTCTCCCTTTGTTTTCCACGTTCACCGTGTTCCAGTACAGCGCAAAGTGTACAATAGCTCGACGTATTTGTCTGATAGAACGGCACATGGAGATGGTTCTGTATCTTTTGCGATATTTCCTGTGTATAACCGCAGCTTTCCCACTCATAACAGCTGATTCCAAAACTTTCTTCCAGATAAGTGCGATAAAATCCTGCATTCAGATTATTCTGTTCCAACAGCGTCTTATCTCCCATCTTGTAGGACATTCTCGGATCTTTCTTCCGCTTATTTAAGAGCGTCCCAAGACACGGGATCAGATGTTCTGTCCGCTTCACAAGATGTGCCAGTCCCCCCCAATCATTGACTACAACCTCAAGTCGTTTCTTCTCCGCCCCGGAAGTCTCCTGTTGTTCACACCACTCATCCAGCGTGTCAACAGCTGTTCTGTCTGTGCAAGCCTGTCTTCCCGAATAAAGGAAAAGGCAACGGTCACTTCTATCCGTTCTTTATCTGCTTTCTCAAGAAGTGCAAAGAACTGTTCTTCTTTCGGAAATAGATGTGGACAGAATTGGTTGCCGAGATACAACCGGTCCGGTTGTCTTCCCAGGATCCGCGCATCTTTGATTCCATGCTGCTGCCAGTATTCTTTCATGAACCGTTCAATCGGTCTGGTCAGATATTGTTCGTATAGTTTCGGATGATCCAGTTCTACCGCTAATTCTGCCGGCAGATTTCGGAAGATCTCCGCATTCTGAAACCACGCTTTATTTTGTTCTGTTTCATTCTTGAAATGTTCCTCTTCTTCCTGCGCGGGATAACCGGTCATTTCTTGCGCCAGATGTGCATCATCCTGTTCCAGCTTGAGCGAAATGTATCGGCTGTATTCGACACAGAGCTTCTGAAAGGCTTCTTTATAATCTTCCTGAACTGTGAAAATATCATAGGCTTGATAGAATTCTGTCAGTTCCCCAGCCTCTATCTGAAAATGACGAATTTCAATCTCCCGATACTCTGCCTGATCCATCTGATAGAAGCAGATCTTGAATGCTTTCGGATAAATGTTCTCCTCTGCTTTCCCTCTCCTGCAAAGCCGGATGCGGAATCCTTCGGATGAAATCTCTGTCAGGCGGACTTCTCTTTGCCTCTCTTCTATTGAATCTTCTGTCATAACTCCGGCCAGAAGTCCATATGGAATCATCTGAATTCCTTTAATCCTTCGCTTTTTCATTTGCTTCCTCTCTCTTTTACAAAATCCTTTCCTTAAAAAATCGTGCTGTCAGCAGAACTCTCCGCCGACAGCACGATTCCTATACTTTTTACTTATATGATTCTATTAGATATTCAGAAGATCACTGAATACTTTCAGGGCTCCGTCTGTCTCATGTGCAAGTACGCGTTTTGCAAGGACTTTACCGAGCTGAACACCTTCCTGATCGAAGCTGTTTACATTCCACAGGAATCCCTGGAACATGATCTTGTTCTCGAAGTGAGCAAGCAGTGCTCCGAGAGATGCCGGTGTTAACTGGTCTCCGATAATGATGCTTGAAGGACGTCCTCCTTCGAAGTTCTTGTTACGGTTCTCGTCTTCTTTACCACATGCAAATGCTACGATCTGAGCAGCTACGTTCGCGCAGAGTTTCTGCTGGCTTGTGCTGTCCTGGATCACAACATCTGTACCGATCTGGCTGTTCTTGAATCCTACGAACTGAAGCGGCACAATATCTGTTCCCTGGTGAAGGAGCTGATAGAAGGAGTGCTGTCCGTTTGTTCCAGGCTCTCCGAAGATAACCGGTCCTGTCACGTAATCAACCGGCTCACCAAAGCGGTTTACGGATTTTCCGTTAGACTCCATATCCAGCTGCTGCAGATGTGCAGGGAAGCGGCTAAGTGCCTGGGAGTATGGAAGTACTGCTGTGCTTGGGTATCCGAGTACATTTCTCTCATATACACCGATCAATGCATCGAGCATCTCCGGGTTCTCTTTGATATTCTTATTGAGGGACAGTTTATCCTCAGCTGCTGCTCCGTCAAGGAACTGTGCGAATACTTCCGGTCCGAATGCGAGGGAAAGTACGGCTCCACCAACTGCTGATGTAGATGAGAAACGTCCTCCGATATAGTCATCCATGAAGAAGGCTGCAAGGTAATCATCACTCTTGGCAAGTGGTGAAGTCTCACTTGTTACTGCGATCATATGCTTGGATGCGTCAAGTCCTGCGTTCTTAAGAGCATCCTTTACAAAGGACTCATTTGTCAGAGTCTCAAGTGTTGTTCCTGACTTGGATACAAGTACGAAGATAGAGTGAGCAACATCTACAGAATTCAGAACTGCTGCCGCATCATCCGGGTCAACGTTGCTGATGAACTTTGCTTCCATCTTGAATGTATCATTCTTCTTTGCCCAGTTCTCAAGTGCAAGGTACATTGCGCGAGGACCGAGGTCACTTCCGCCGATACCGATCTGAACAACTGTTGTAAACTTCTCTCCGGCACCGTTTGTGATCTCACCTGCATGTACTTTGTTCGCGAACTCAGCAATCTTCTTCTGCTGCTCTACATAGAAAGTACGCTTGTCAACACCGTCAGCCACAACAGCATCTCCGAGCTGTCCGCGTGTCATATGGTGAAGTACGAGACGCTTCTCTCCTGTGTTCACAACTTCTCCGTTGTAAAGTGCTTCGAACTTCTCTGTCAGCTGTGCTTCTTCTGCCAGTTTCTCAAGAGCTGAGAGAACTGTGTCATCCACTTTCTTCGCTGCATAATTGTATGCTAATCCTTCTGCCATCGGAACGCTGTAGTTCTTCACACGCTCTGCTCCGTTCTCTCCGGCCATCACTGCTGCGAGGTCTACACTTTCTGTCTTCTCAAGTTCCTGATAAGAAGTAAGCTTATCCAAATTGTTCCAGGTAATCATCGTTGATTCCTCCTTCAAAAAATAATCAAGTTCATTATACAATCAATCCAATGCAAATTCAACCCACAAACGATATTATCAGAGCAGCTCCGCAAACAGACGTAAGATCAGCTGTCCGAGTCTTAAGCCCGCACTTCTTCCTTCTTTATACTGCTCGGTCACTTCTCTGCTTTCTCCCATCGTGCGGATCAGATCATCCCGGATCTCCAGCACTGCGTCGCAATCTGCCAGGAAGCATCCATTCTCAAAGTGATGGTACAGGCTGCGGTAATCGAGATTGATCGTTCCGCAGGTCGCCATTTTATCATCTGCCACACTCATCTTCGCATGACAGAATCCCGGTGTCCACTCATAGATACGGACTCCATGCTTAACCAGATTATGATAGAAGGAACGGGTCACACTGTAAACCATCTTCTTGTCTGGGATACCCGGTGTTATGATACGTACATCAACACCACGCTTTGCTGCCAGTGTGAGTGCATGCGTCATCTCGTCTGTAATAATCAAATATGGAGTGATAAACCAGCAGTATTTCTCCGCTTTGTTCGCCATACTGATATATACTTCCTCGCCTACCTGCTCTCCATCCAGAGGACTGTCTGCATATGGCTGGACATAACCACGCTGTTGTGCCTGGTATGCATAGTTGAGCACATATTTCTCCGGTACAAGTTCTTTTGACTTTACATTTCCTGCTGCATTCCACATTTCCAGAAATGCTACTGTCATAGACTTGACCGCATCTCCTTCCATACGGATCCCGGTATCTTTCCAGATTCCATACGGATGTGTGATGTTGAAATACTCATTCGCCAGATTGTATCCACCTGTGTAAGCAACCTTTCCATCAATCACAGTAATCTTCCGGTGATCGCGATTGTTCAGGAACATATTCAATCCCGGCAGAATCGGGTTAAATACACGGCATTTGATTCCTAAAGATTTCAGTTTTGTTGCAAAATCCATGTTCACAAACCAGATCGATCCCATATCATCATAGAAGATACGGACTTCTACGCCTGCTTTCACACGGTCTTCAAGTACCGTCTGGATCCGTTGCCATGCCTCTTCGTCTTCGATGGCATGATACTCCATAAAGATGAACTTTTCTGCCTTTGAAAGATCCTTCAGCTGTGCATCCAGCCCTTTGATCGCCTCATCATAATATGTAACATCTGTGTTCTGATAAACCGGGTAACAAGAGTAATTCGTCAGATAAGAAGCGATTGCCCCCGCCTGCGGACTCTCTTCTTTCATCCATTCGAGAATCTGTCTGTTATCCGGAAGATATGGGAGCAGTTTTTTATCAATCTCTTCATATCTTGCCCGCATCTTCTTCGTGCTTCCGTTCAGACCTACGAGAAGATAAAGACTCACACCAAGAATCGGGAATGCAAGCATCAGTATGATCCATGGCATTTTCATTGATGAAGTCTTATCCATGCTGTAAAGTCCAAGCACAAGAAAGATTGCCACGATTCTTGTTGCCCAGTCAATAATGGTTGCGTATTCACTTACCTTTGTAAACAGAAAGAGAAGGAAGACGATCTCCAGCAAGATAGATACTGCTGTGAAGATCAGCCTCTTTGTTCCGTTCTCTGTCTTTTTCTTTCCCTCGAGTGTACTGCTGCTCAAATTTACATGCCCCCCCTTTTCTCTTTTCCTTTTAATAATTGCTATTTTCTCTTTGCATAGAAAGACGGAGAATCCGATCACTCAGATTCTCCTGACTCTTTTAATTAACACATACTATAACAGATATAGAAGGAAATTGAAACAAGTATTTTCTTTTTCCTCTGTTTTTTATTCATGTCTAAGTGCCTCGATTGGATTCATGTTCGCCGCTTTCACGGACGGGATCAGTCCGAAGATAATACCGATCAGTGTGGAGAACAGCACTGCTATCACAATCGAAACTCCGCTGATCGCTACTGGAACCGCTGAGACTTTGGATATAATGTACGCAAGTGCGATTCCTCCAAGAACACCTATAATTCCTCCAAGCAGTGTCAGTACCGCCGCCTCTGTCAGGAACTGTGTCAGAATTCTGCGCTTTCTCGCTCCGAGTGCCTTCTTTAATCCAATCTCGCCGGTACGTTCTGTAACCGACACGAGCATGATATTCATAACTCCGATTCCACCAACTAACAGGGAAATGCTGGCGATCCAAATCAGCTGCTGATTTGTCGAGTTACTGATCTCCTGGATCTGTGTTGCCTGTTCTAACAGATCTTCTCCTTTGTATTTCACGGTATCATCTGAAACTGTCAGCATAGCATTTAAAATATCTGCGGCTTTCTCTCCTGCCGTTGTCATATCATCTGTACTTTTTGCACGCACGACAAGGTTCTGTGGTTCGTCATACTGGTAGATGACCGGCCATACATTATCCGGAATAATGATCTTTCCACTCTGGTCATCTGACATGTAGCGGTAGTAATCTTCCATTGAGTTGATTACCGGCTGGGACTCTGCTTTCTTTGCAACCATTCCAACGACAACAAAAGGTTCTCCTTTAATTTCGATCGTTCTTCCGATCACATCTGCATTGTCGAATAAACTTGCCGCTGTTGTCTTGTCTATCAAGGCTACTTTTCGTCCTTCGGAATAATCTTTGTCTGTTAATCCTCTTCCTTTGGTTATCTGATATCCGTAAACATCCAGGTAATTTCTGTCAATTCCAAGGATCACGCTGTTACTTAATGACTTTGCGCCGCGGTAAACTGCGTCGTATTCATTTCTTGTATGATATAAAGACGCTGTCTCCACTTCCGGGAGTTCAACGACTTCCTGCAATGTCTCGTCTGAGATCTCCGGCACTCCGTCCGGGAGTGACTGATACTGCAGATCGATCGGCCAGTCACCCTGATAGAGCTGTACATTTACCGCGTCATTTCCTGCACCGACCAGATTCTTCTTAATCTGTTCATTCGTTCCTTTGATCGTGGACACAATTGCTATAATGGAACCGATTCCTATGATGATTCCGAGCATTGTGAGCGCAGATCTTAATTTATGATTCCAGATTCCCTGAAACGCCAGTCTGATGTCTTCTAACATAATGGCACCTCACTCTCTTTCATTTTGATACTGTTCAGTCTTCTTAATAATAGTCGTACAGGGTATCTGCTTCCTGTGTCTTTGCGCCTTCTTTGACATCTCTGCCGTAAGGGAATGCGATCATGTCGTCCATTGTGAGACCGGAGGTGATCTCCAGTGAATTGTACATATTTTTGCCAACCTCTACATACTGTTTTGTTAATCTGCCGTTATCGCCCCCCCGCTTGTAGACATAATAGCGGTTTCCTTCCTCGCGGACAAACATTTTTTCAAGATAGATTGATCCATCACTACCTGCTGCAATTCCATCCATCGACAGATTCACAGACTCACCATTCGAGAGATTTGCGTCTCCGTGGATCACGAGCGTGAACGGATAGAAGGACTGATTCTGGTTCTCTCCTGTGGAATAATCGCTTACCGGTGAGTTGCCAACACCTGTAACTGTCGCTTCGTAGGATTCTCCCGACTGCCAGGACATTACAGTCGCAGTCATTCCTTCTTTGATCTGATCAAGCATTGTCTCTCCGACTCTTCCGGTCACATAAAAACCTTCTTCTCCGACAACGCTGACGACCGGTTTGTTCTCATTCTTTGCAGACGCTTCGTCAGTCGCTTCTTTGACTACACCTTCTACCGTACTTTTAATCACGCCGTCCCCCCCGACCTTTTTCTTCAGCTTTTTCAGTTCCAGTTCAGCGGATCTCTTGGAAAGATCCAGATCTTTGATCTTCTGCTCTTTCTCCTTGATTTGCTTCGTCACCTCTTCCTTTGACGGGAGGTCCGGGGTGTCTGGGATAACCGGATCTTCTGAAATATCCGGTTCCGGAGTTGGCTCTGGTTCCGGAGTTGGCTCTGGTTCCGGAGTCGGCTCTGGATTTGGAGTCGGCTCTGGATTTGGAGTCGGCTCCGGGTCTGGAGTTGGTTGTGGATCCGGTATGACTACCTGTCCTGTTTTTCCATCGAGGATCCAACAGGATAAGAATTTTGTCGGCGCTTCTGCGTTATCTACGACATCAAAGGCACACACTTGACCCTCTTTTAATACTTTGAGCATAAACGGTGCATTTACGGCTGCCCCCCCGGTGCACAAAGATAACGATACGGTTTTTCCATTGTTCCGTCTGCGTCTTCTTTATTATAAGGAGCAGAATCTAATGTGATCTCACTGTAAACCTCTTTTCCCTTTAATGCTTCAGGAAATGGACGCTCGATTGCGGAAGACGGTACATCGTCTTTTTTGTTATCGTCTTTGGATGTATCGTCTTTTGTATTATCATCTTTCGAAGCATCGTCTTTTGAAGTATCATCCTTCGAGGTATCGCCATCCGGTTTTTTATTCTCATCCTCTTTTGATGTATTAAGAATGGTTGTCTTTACAGCACTCATCTTCTGTACAGTTGGCTGCTGTTCTCCAGCTGTGCTTGTCTGCACGACGGATACCCCCCCTGTATCTGCCTTCGCGGTCTTTGTCCCCCCCTTGAGCTGGGTGATCTCTTTCTGCAGGTTCTGAATGTTCAGGTCAATCCCCTGAATCTGCATTTCTTTCATCTCAAGCTCCAGGGAAGAAAGTGTCGTGTCGTATGCCACAAGACGGTCTCCAACTTTCACCGTATCCCCCCCGGCTTTCACGTAAACCTGTGTGATCGGCATAGTATCATCCACGTAAATGTCCTGCTTCTGGTTCGTTGTGACGGTTCCGTAACTTGCAATCCCGCTATCATCGTACCAGCCGCCGGAATTCAAACTGCTGACAGGAGCTACTTTAACAGCCTTTCCGCTGTTCTTCACTGCGAAACCGATTCCAAGTGCAAGAACGATACAGCCTGCTGCCACAGGAATGCCGATCTTGATTATTTTCTTTTTATTCATCCACACTCTCCTCCGTTCCCGGAACTCCTTCCTGCATTGCATTTTCTTCTACAGGTTCTTCGTAACCGCCCTCGGCTCCTGACATATCTGAAGTACTGCCTGATGTACCTGAATCGTTCTTCACAACAGCCGCACCTTTTTTGCACTCCTCGCTTGGCCATACAATGTAATCAGAAGCTTTCAGTCCGTCTACGATCTCACAGGTTCCCATATCTTCGTTCGTCTCTCCGAGTGTAACAGAACGCTTCTCCAGCTTGTCATTATCTCCTGCTACCCATACATATGGATGATCTGAATCTGCGTCTACAATGTAGTCACGCATCAGCCACATCTTGTCTGCTTCCAGTGAAGTACTTGTCTCGATATAGACATGCTGTCCGAGCATCAATCCATCTATTGTATCCAATGTGACATAGAATGGATACTTTGTTGCCTGATTATCGCTGTTCTCAGAACCATAACTCATAGAATCCTGGGAACTGTTCTCCGGCTTCTCTGTGTCTACATTATCTACTGTACCTGTCCAGATCTCATCTTCATTCACTCTGGAGCGGATCGTCACCTGTGTGCCCGGTGTCAGATCTCCGATGTTCTGCTCGCTGATCTTTCCTTTGATTCTGTATTTTCCTGTAGAAGGATACTCATAAACGGTTGGGACTCTCCTGTAGAAGGGTCTGTTCCCTGCTGTTCGTTGATCTCCTGTACAATTCCGGCAACTGTAGAAGTTACTGTAGACTGTTCCAGGCTCTTCTGTGTACGATTTACTTCCAGCTCTTTTACTTTATAATTGTACTCTTCCTGCTTGATCTCCATCTGAAGTTCCTGGATCTGTGTCGTATAGGACAGCTGTTCGCTGGCCGGCGCACTCTTCTTCTCCGTTGTAAGTGTCGCGATCTGTGAATTCAGGCTGCTGATGTTGTTCGTGATCTTCTCAAGCTCCAGTTTTCCCTGATCTAATGTCATGGCAAGCTCTTCTGTATCGTATTCAAACAACTTTGTTCCAGGCTCTACTTCCTGCCCTTTTTCAACAAAGATCTGTTTTACCTTCTGATTGTCTGCCAGTGTCAGTTTCAACGTATCCTGTGCTTCAACCACTCCTGTAAACCGGTTCTGTGTCCCAAGTCCTGTCCCTGTGATCATTCCGACGGAATCCGCATAGAGAACATTCTCTCCATCTGCTCCACCTCCGCCTGTCAGATTCTTCACAAGAATCAGGGCGATCACTGCCACAAGGAAGATACCTCCGCCGATCAACATTCCTTTTTTCTGTTTTGTATCCAATCTTCTTTTTTCTTTCGGCTGACTGGAGCTCTGTGTGTCGGATGACTGCTTTCTGATTCCCCCGCATCTTTTGCCCTCCTGCTTTATTTTATTTTTACTTCTTTTTGTGCAAAAGATAAAATCTCCGGGACATCCGGTACAATCTGCACAAAATATTCTCTCATACCATCAGTATACAGGAAATGTGCCTAAAAAGACATTGATATTTTCTTAAGATTTTTTATCTTTTTTCTATAGCCGGCTCACAGACTCCTTCTGCTCCGGCAAGCAGAATCATCAGAAGCAAATCTCTCTGTGGTCCAAGCCATGCTTCTTTTGGCTCGTACCATTCCTGAAGGGTATGGATTCCGTCTTCTTCTCCACCTCTTCCAACAGTGATTGCCGGGATTCCCATACTGATCGGGATATTCGCATCTGTACTACTCTCATACCGATACTCCGGTTCAATCCCCCAGCAGTTCTGCCGCCCGGAATGCTGCTTTCACGATCGCACAGTCCTTTGGCTGTGCCCCCCGCCGGTCTCACACCGCGTCCTTCGATCTGCACTTTGATCTGCGGCTTTGAAACATCCCATCTTGCATTTTCTTCTTCCACTGCCAGTTCGATCACTTTATGAAGTTCTTCATCCAGTCGGTTCAATTCTTCTTCGCTGTCCGAGCGGAGGTCTACCAGCATAGATGCAGAACCTGAAATTGTATTTACAGAAGTTCCTCCCTGGATCACGCCTACGTTAAATGTCGTCTTCGGCTCATCCGGAACCTGGAATTCTGCGATCTGTGCGATGGCTCGTCCCATTGCATGGATTGGATTAGGAATGCCAAAGTTCTGGAAACTGTGACCACCTCTTCCGGTAAATGTCACCTCATAACGGTGACTTCCTGTTGCCGTATAGATCACCCCCCGCCCGTATACTGGTTATCAATCGAGACAAATGCATCTACCTCTGGACATTCTTCTGAAGCTTTGTTGTCGTATCCGAACAGATACTTCACGCCCCCCCTTAGATCTCCAAGTCCTTCTTCACACACATTTGCACAGAAGATCAAGTCCCCCCCTTTTGTGTGAAGATCTGCATGGATCATTGCTTTCGCTACTGCGATCATCTCCGCCACTGCATGTGTGTCATCGTTAATGCCGGGGCAATAATAACGATTCCCTTCTTTTCTTATCGACAGATCTGTCCCTTCCGGAAATACTGTGTCTGTGTGTGCTGCAAGCATTACACTTGGTCCTTCACCGGTTCCCGGCCAGATCCCAAGCACATTTCCAACAGCGTCAATCCTGACATCCCTAAGCCCGATCTCCCGGAACCGCTCCCGGATATACTCCGCTTTTTTCTCTTCCTTATAAGAAGGTGCCGGAATCTGACACATATTGAGCGTGTCCTGAGTCGTTGCCGGATCTTCTTCCTTTATATATTCCAATGCCTGTTTTATTTTTTCATTTTCAAGAATCATTTCCCTGTTTCCCTTCGTTCTGTGTACTTTGTATTTTGCTGTAATAAACACTTTTAGTATATCATATTTTCTTAATGATACCGTGATTTTGCGGATTTTCTATAACATTAATTTTTTTATTGAACTTTTTCATTTATCGTGGTATACTCTGGCTAAAGTTTTGAACTCTTAAATTGAACTTTTTAGAGATTTTCGTATCGAAGCAGATTTTAAATTGAACTTTGTATTTTGTTAATACTTTATTAATGGGGGGGTCTGACCACCGGAAGGATGCCCCCCCAGAAAGGAGCTTTATGGAAACCTTTGCAGACAGATTAAAAGCCGCTATGAACGAGCAAGGCCTGAAACAGATTGATCTTGTTCGTCTTGCCCAGCAGAAAGGGATCAAGCTTGGGAAAAGTCATGTCAGCCAGTATGTCAGCGGGAAGACAATCCCGCGTACCGACATCTTACATTTTCTGGCAGATGCCCTGCAGGTTGATCCTGACTGGTTAAACAATAATAATGATAATGATTCCACACTGTCAGATGTTGATAAGATACAGACATCCGCAGATAATTCAGGAGGTATGAAAGTGAGAGAATTCAAGAAATCATCCAAGTTAAATAATGTATTATATGATGTGAGAGGTCCGGTTGTCGATGAGGCTGCCAGAATGGAAGAGATGGGAACTCATGTACTAAAGCTTAATATCGGAAATCCGGCTCCGTTTGGCTTCCGTACACCGGATGAGGTGATCTATGACATGAGCCGTCAGCTTTCTGACTGCGAAGGCTACTCTGCTTCTGCCGGTCTGTTCTCTGCGCGAAAAGCATCATGCAGTATGCCCAGTTAAAGCACCTGCCGAATGTAACGATGAGCGATATTTACACAGGAAATGGTGTCAGTGAACTGATCAATCTTACCATGTCTGCTCTTTTGGATACAGGAGATGAGATTCTTATCCCGTCTCCGGATTATCCGCTCTGGACAGCTTGTGCTACACTTGCCGGTGGAAAGCCTGTGCACTATATCTGTGATGAGCAGTCTGACTGGTATCCGGATATCGAAGATATGCGTAAGAAGATCAATGACCGTACAAAAGCGATCGTTATCATCAATCCAAACAATCCGACCGGTGCTCTTTATCCGAAGGAAGTACTGCAGCAGATTGTAGACCTCGCAAGAGAGCACCAGCTGATCATTTTCTCTGATGAGATTTATGACCGTCTTGTTATGGATGGAAAAGAGCACGTTTCTATCGCTTCTCTTGCACCGGATCTGTTCTGCGTGACATTCAGTGGACTGTCCAAGTCCCATATGATCGCCGGATTCCGTATCGGATGGATGATCTTAAGTGGAAATAAAAATATTGCAAGAGACTATATTGAAGGAATCAAGATGCTTTCCAACATGCGTCTTTGCTCTAATGTTCCAGCACAGTCCATTGTACAGACAGCTCTCGGCGGACATCAGAGTGTAAATGATTATATTGTTCCGGGTGGACGTATTTACGAGCAGCGTGAATATGTTTACAAGGCTCTGACGGATATTCCGGGAATCAGCGCAGTAAAACCGCAGGCTGCATTTTATATGTTCCCGAAGATTGATACGAAGAAGTTCAATATTGTGAATGATGAGAAATTTGCTCTTGATCTGCTTCGTGACAAGAAGATCCTGATCGTTCAGGGAAGTGGATTTAACTGGCATCAGCCGGATCATTTCCGTGTGGTTTATCTGCCGCGTATTGAAGTGCTGAAAGAGGCGGTTGGTAAGATCGGGGAGTTCCTGCAGTACTATAGACAGTAGGAATTCAAAAAATGAGCTTTGGAAAGCCAAAACTTTCCAGAGCTCATTTTTTCAGGGCAAAGCCAACTTTATCCAAGCAGTTCTCTTACCATCTCTGCATCAAATTCAACTTTCTCCACATGGTTCACCTCAATCTGATATAGTGCATTTGCTGCGATGTGTTCTGCTGCCTGTTCCAGATCTCGGATTCCTGATGTATTGGAGTACAGTTCAATCACTTCATTGAGTGCCTCTTCTGTCATAATGCACTCTTCTGCCTTCAGGCTCATGCGTTTCAGCACCTTCGGAAGTGCGAATTTGGAGAAGATTACTTTCTTCTCTTCCGGTGTATAATCCGGGATATCAATGACAGCGAAACGGGACATGAGCGGTGCACTGATCTGATCCTTGTCATTCGCTGTAGCGATTGGATATACACCAACGGTAGGGATCATACACTCCATGTAATTGTCTGTAAATCCAAGGTTGTCCAGCAGTGTAAGCAAAACATCTGCCGGGTTTCCGTTTCCCTTTCCGGATGCCGCCTTATCCAGCTCATTAATAATGAATACCAGATTGGATTCTCCTGCCATGGAGAATGCTTCCATGATAATACCTGGCTTTGCGTTCGAATAGATTCTTGAACTTCCTGTCAGCTGTTCTGGATCGTTAATGGAACTCATGTCCAGTGTTGTCCAAGGAAGTTTAAGGATTCTTGCAACTGCATAAGCAATCTGAGATTTACCTGTTCCTGCCGGTCCGACAAGCAGAAGTCCGTACGCCGGAAGTGTGTGTGTACGGTTGATCTGAATGATTGTCTCTATGATTCTCTGCTTTACTTTCTCCATTCCATACAGCTCTTCATCCAGAATTCTTCTCGCTTCATCCGGATCGATTGCTTCAAAGTAATTACTCTTCCACTGAATATTCATCATGATAGAAAGTGCTCTCTGTGCGTGACGGCGCTCTTCCTGAGAGACCTCGTGAGAACGTGCAACTGCAAGATTTCTTCTTGCCCACAGACGAATGTTATCCGGAAGTGTACGTCCTGCGCATGTCATAAAGTCTGTAATACTCTGAATACTTGTAAGCTTCATGTCATCTCCGGACTCTTCCTGCTCGTCATCATTGATTTCTTCTTTTGGCGCATCACTTGCAAACAGCCGCTCGATCATAAACTGAAGGAAGCCGTCCTCAGCAGATAATTTTGTTCCGCCTCCAAATGCGATCTCACGGATTCTGTAAACGGCATAACCATCCGGCTTATTTTCTCCGGAAAGACGTACATTAATGTGATTTTCTCCAAGCCATTTTAAAAGGCTGACAAAACGTGCATCCACTTTCAGGATATCTGCACTGCATGTTCCGTCCTTTTCATCAAACTCAAATGCGGTCTGCTTATTCTGATTGGTAAATACACCGCAGGAATGATGATTCCACTTCCGGTTCTGATTATCCAGAACAAGAATCGGACACTCCGGTGTCGCATGGTCTTCGTTGGAACAAAATGTTGTATAAGTACACTGAACTTCTTTCTTATCTTCCGGTGCACTGTTAAAGTCAAATACTGGCATACTTTCATCTCCTCATGTTTTGTTTTCAGAAACATTACTATTCTACCACAAACTTTTTGAAAGAAAAAGGAAGAATATTATGCATATTTCAGGTTTATTTCTATCGAATATCTTAAGATATCCTAAAACTTGGCTACATTTCTTGTAACTTGTATCTTTTTATGCTACGATACTTTTCAGAAGGATCTTGTCAACTTCTGACATTTTTCGAACTAATTCATGCAAAGGAGAATCTTCTATGAAAATCTGTCCAAAATGTAATTCACTCTGCGAAGACAGTGCTTCTTTCTGTCAGGAATGTGGTGCTCCGCTTCCCACTCCTAATGATAATGCTCATACACAGGAGAATCAAAAGCAGCAGGAAAGCCAGTTCCAGCAGAATGCATATTACCAGAATGCATACCAGAACAACTATAATCAGAACAATTATTACCGGAACGGGGCAACTGCAGGCATTATGCCACGTAATCTTGTACTTGCAATTGTTTTTTCTTTTCTCACCTGCGGCATCTACAGTATCTACTGGATGATCAAGCTGAATGATGAGGTGAATCAGCTGGCCGGAGAGCCACAGGCAACAAGCGGAGGCATGGTATTCCTATTTTCTTTGATCACCTGTGGAATCTATGGTATTTACTGGGCTTATAAGATGGGAGAACGCTGTGACCGCATCAGAGGAATACAGGGGGGGAATTCTTCTATTCTCTATCTGATTCTCTCGATTTTAGGATTAGATATTGTATATTTCTGCTTATTGCAGGATATGATCAACAAAGAGGTATCTTAATGCAAAGAGGATACATAGAAATTCTTGTCACATACAAGTTTTCTATGTATCCTCTTTCTTCTATCTTTCTATTGCATTAGACATGGAAACATCCACCGCCAATAAATTCTCTCAAAAGTGAATTCGTTGGCACAGTGTCATTTCCGATTCCTACGAAATAATCCAAAAATTTCAACAACCGCTTTGCTTCAACATATTCCGGAGAGTCTTTGCTTACACCAAGAAGCAACGGCTCCACATACTGTTTCAACACTGCCAGTTCATAGATCAGGGAAGAGTTAAACATCACATCTGCATATTCCTGATATGGGAAAATATTCTTCTCTTCTCCTCTTCTCACTGACGGCCACATTGAGATGGTCTTTGTCGCCGATGCTCCTCTTGTTCTTGCATCCCTGACAAGTCTTCGGATCAAACGTCCGTCTGTAGACGGAATCCGGTTATGCTCATCAATATTCAGCTGTGTTAATGCACTGATATAGATCCTGAATTTCCGGTCATCACATAACTGTTCTGTCAGCTTCGGATTCAGGCAATGGATTCCTTCGATTACAAGGATATCATTTTCACCGAGTTTCTTTGGCTTTGTTTCAAAATTCCGTTTACCGGTCTTAAAGTCAAAAACCGGAAGATAGACTTCCTCGCCTGCCAGCAGATTGCTCATGTCCTCATTGAACTTTTCCACATCGATTGCTTCAATGCATTCGAAGTTATAATTTCCATCTTCGTCCTTCGGTGTTTTCTCTCGATCTACGAAATAATTATCTACAGAAATCGGATGTGGATGAAGCCCGTTCACTCTGAGCTGAATGGATAAGCGATGTGAAAATGTTGTCTTGCCGGAAGAAGAAGGTCCTGCGATCAGAACAAACTTTACCCCCCCCGGACGATCTGCGATCTGCTTTGCGATCTCTCCGATCTTGCGCTCCTGGAATGCCTCCTGGACAAGAACAATCTCACGCATATCATCCTGCGTGATCATGTCATTGAGCGCGCCGACGGTATCAATCCCCCCCTGCTGGTCTCCCCCCCATCTCACAGACTCACTGAGTACACGAAACAGCTTATCCTTTGGCACAAATAAAGGCACTTTCTCCGGTTCGTCTTTCAACGGCATCTGAAGTACGATTCCGCCCTGATACAGATACAATGCAAAATACTTCAAATCTCCTGTATCCGGCATCATATAACCATAATAATAGTCACGGAATTCATTCATGGCATACAGATTCACGTGGGAACTTCTCCGATACCGGAACAGGCGTTCTTTATCAAACATTCCATATCGATGGAATAATTCCACTGCCTCTTCTGTATGGATCAACTCTTTTGTGATCGGAAGTCTCTGCTGTACAAGTTCATACATGCGTTCTTCAACTTTCCATTGGAATTCCATTCCCACATGATCGATTCCTTCCACCGTACAGTAAAATCCTGCACCAAGCGAAAAATGAATCCTTACCCGCACCTGCTGCGGACGCTCATGGCCAATCACATCGTGTACTGCCTTAATAAAAAGAAAGCAGACACTTCTCCGATACGTGTCATATCCCGCCGTATCCTGTGTTGTAATAAATTGCAGCGTACAGTCTCCGGAAACCTGTTTTCTAAGTTCTTGCAGACGATGTCCATCCAGCATCACAAGTGCGATCTGATGTTTATACTCTTCCTGAAAATCCTTCGCGATCTCCTGATAAGACGTCCCCTTCTCATAAAGATACTCTTTTCCGCTTATCGTAACCTTACATTTCTGACTTTCCAACTCCTCAGCCACCTCCACTGTCTTTGTGAACTGCTTTCCGCTCACAGCTGCCCTGCTGAACATTATTATGCGTTCACTTCTGATTATATGATCTGGAATGGATGCTCGATTGGATCTGTAAGTACATCCAGCACTGGAAGTTTCTTCTCAAAGAACTGCTTCATATCTTCAATAAAAATATATTCTGTGCCATAATGTCCTGCATCAATTACTGCAAGCCCCCCCTGCTCTACTGCATCAATTCCATCATGATGCCCGATATCTCCTGTTACAAGAACATCTGCCCCCCCCTTCTCGAGAGCAACTGCAATCGAGCTCTTTCCTGATCCCGGAGAAATTGCAAGACGGTGTACTTTCTTCTGCATATCTCCAAATACTTTCAGACTTCCAAGTTCAAGTCTGTGTTTCACATAGACACAGCACTCTTCCAATGTCATATCTTTCTCCAGATTACCGATTCTTCCGATTCCTTCCGGATTCCCTTCTTCATCTGTATAGGTAACATCTAACACTTCCCCCCCATTCTGAAGATCCATGATCTTTCCGGACAGTTCTGCCATACCAAGCACATCATAATTCGTATGCATTGCATAATAGGAAATGTCGTTCTGGATCAGCTTCACTATTCTTCTTGTAATAAAATCTTCATCCGTCACTTTCTTTACTGCTGAGAATAAAAGTGGGTGATGTGTGATCAGCATGTCCGCGCCTTCCTTGATCGCACGGTCGATCACAACATCTGTTGCATCCAGTGCCAGATAAATTCTGGACACCTCTTTCTCTGAACGTCCTGCAAGCAGTCCTACATTGTCAAATCCCAAAGCTGCTGTTCGCGGGAATGTTGCCTCTATTACCTGTATAATCTCTTTACACTGCATAATATTTCATCCCTTTCTCTGCTTCTACAAGTTCCTGTTCCAATTCTTCTTTTCTCTGACGGATCCGGTCAGAATCTTTCGCTTTCAATCCTTCTAAAATACTTTGATAAATGCGTATCTCTCTTTCCAGATACTCTCTGAGTACCGGATGTTGTTTCTCCAGCAAAAGCTTTCCATATTTTAACTGAACCGTATCCCAGCACTTTACTTCTGTATCTTCGCCTGCTGTATCAGCCACCGGTGGTCTTACCTTCATCATAGGATAATATTTTCCATCTTCACAGACCATATCTTCTTCCAGAAATTCATATCCCTTCTCAAGAAGAAATGCCCGCACTTTCTCAATCTCTGACTGTGGCTGAAGGATACACTCCTCGAGCTTTCGCACCACTTCCTCTCCTTCTGTCAGGATCCGGATCACAAGTCCGCCGCCCATTCCTGCGATGACCGCAGACTGGACTTCTCCCGGCTGTAATGCCTGAAATCCATTGGAAAGTCTCGTCTCTATCTCTGCTTCAAGTCCATTCTCGCGGATATGTTCCTCTGCTCGCTGCAGTGGTCCTTCATTGACATCAAGTGCAACTGCTTCTGTAATCTTCTTCTGCTGTGTCAGATAAATCGGAATATATGCATGATCCGTTCCAATGTCCGCTAATTTATAATGGGCGGTCACAAGATCTGCGACCGCCTGTAATCTTTTCGATAATTCCATCATTAATCCAGATAATCCCTCAGTTTTCTGCTTCTGCTTGGGTGACGGAGCTTACGGAGTGCTTTCGCCTCGATCTGACGGATACGCTCTCTTGTTACATCAAACTCTCGTCCAACCTCTTCAAGTGTACGTGCTCTTCCGTCATTCATTCCGAAACGAAGACGGAGGACTTTCTGCTCTCTCTCTGTCAATGTATCCAGTACTTCATCCAGCTGCTCTTTCAGAAGTGTTTGTGCAGCTGCCTCTGCCGGAACCGGTACATTATCATCCTGGATAAAGTCTCCAAGGTGGCTGTCTTCCTCTTCACCGATCGGTGTCTCAAGAGAAACCGGTTCCTGTGAAATCTTCAGGATCTCACGTACACGTTCTACCGGCATATCCATCTCCTTGGCAATCTCTTCCGGAAGCGGTTCTCTTCCCAGTTCCTGAAGAAGCTGTCTGGATACACGGATCAGCTTGTTGATCGTCTCAACCATATGAACCGGGATACGAATTGTTCTTGCCTGATCCGCGATTGCTCTTGTGATTGCCTGACGGATCCACCATGTAGCATAAGTACTGAACTTATATCCCTTGTGATAATCAAACTTTTCAACTGCTTTGATCAGACCGAGGTTACCCTCCTGGATCAGATCAAGGAATAACATACCTCTTCCAACATATCTCTTTGCGATGCTGACTACAAGTCTTAAGTTCGCTTCTGCAAGCTCTTTCTTGGCTTCCTCATCGCCTTCTTCCATTCTCTGTGCAAGCTCGATCTCACGTTCCGCACTCAGAAGAGGTACCTTACCGATCTCCTTTAAGTACATACGGACCGGATCTTCGATGCTCACACCTTCCGGAACTGACAGGTCGATATTCTCCATATCCACTTCATCTTCCTCAGATATGATAATGTCATCCAGATCTACGTCCACCTCGTCCGGTGTATCTCCGCTAATGCGCAGCACATCAATGTTATTTGCCTCAAGGTAATCAAATACTTTCTCCATCTGCTCTGTATTGAGTTCCATATCATTGAAAAAATCATTGATCTCCTGAACATCCAGTATGCTCTTTTTCTTTTTACCAAGTGCAACCAGGTCTTTCAATCTCTCAAGAAATTTCTGTGTAATATCGTCCATGTGTTCTTCCTTCCTTCGCTGCGCGCATCCGCAGCCTGTCTTGTTTTATTTTATCCTTATTGAATTGTAATATTCAAATTCTTCAGGTTCTCCAGCTTCCGTTTTTCTTCCATCAAATGCTGTAACCCCCCCCGCATATCTGTCGGGTCGAGATTCATTGTCTGATGCTCAATGCTATAACTCTTCACCCGCAGGATTGTCTCCTGTAAAGCCTGTTCTCTCTCTTCCTTTGTCCTCAGCTCTTTGATTCTTGTGTTAAACAAAGAGGCTGCTTCTCTGTGATCTTCTTCCTCTGTGAAGTGATTCAGTATCTTCGCAGGATTCAAGGCTCCCTGCTTTCTCTGCTCATATAAAAGTTCTGCAACCGTCCGATACAGACTTTCTGTAAAATCACCCGGGCTTATGTACTGACTGATCTGATCAAAGAGCCTGTCATCATCGATCATCCAGGTCAACAATGCTTTCTGTGAAGTAAGGATTCCATCTTCCTTTTGCTTCTTCTCAGATCCCTCTGCCCGTTTCGGTCTTGCGACCGGTCTCGCCATTCCGGCATTCACAGCCATCTTTGCGACCATCTTCTCCAGGCTTTCCCGGCTGACCCGGTATGCTGTTGCAACAGCTTCGATATAGTTGTTACGCTCCAGCTCATCTTCGAATTCAAGCAATCTCCTCGACACTTCCCTGAAAAAATCTGTCTTGCCTTCGGGAGAATTCATATCATATTCTTTCTCCAGCATCTCCAGGCTGAACATGAATCCATTACGCGCCGCATGGATCCGCTTCTCATATTCTTCTGCTCCAAGGTTCTTAATGAATTCATCCGGATCTTTATATGGATCCATCCTTACAACTTTAGCAGAAATCCCGGCCTCCCGCAAGATCGGCACTGCGCGAAGTGCTGCTCTTGTACCGGCTTCATCACTGTCATAAGTCAGATACACTTCCTGGACATAACGCTTGATCAGAGCTGCATGCCCTGCTGTCAATGCAGTCCCCCCCAATGAAGCTACCGCATTCGTAAATCCGGACTGATGGAGAGAGATCACATCCATATATCCTTCGCAAAGAAGAAAGTATGGCTTTCTTGATGTTCTGGCACGGTTCAGACCATAAAGATTCCGGCTCTTATCAAAAACGACCGTCTCCGGTGAATTCAGATATTTCGGTTTCCCATCTCCCATCACACGACCACCAAATCCGATCACACGGTTATTGACATCCATAATTGGAAACATCACACGATTCCAAAACTTGTCGTACACACCCTGACGTTCATCCGTGTTGATCAGTCCGGCCTGTCGAATCAGGTCTTCACTGTATCCCTTCTCTCTCAGATACTTATACAGATCATCACTGTATTTGTTCGAAAATCCCAGTCCAAACGCTGTGATCGTCTCATCTGAGAGTTCACGGTTCTTAAGATAACTGTAGGCCTGACTTCCACGCTCTGATTTCAGCTGTACGTAGAAATACTTTGCAGCCAGCTTATTCATCTCAAGAATCGTAGACTTTAAATCTGCTTTTTCCTTCGCTTCTTTCGAGTATTCCATCTCCGGAAGTTCGATTCCTGCTCTGTCCGCAAGAAACTTCACTGCTTCTACAAAAGAAAAATTCTCATATTCCATAAGAAATGTAAAAACATTCCCTCCCGCCCCCCCACATCCAAAGCAGTAATACATCTGCTTCTGTCTGCTCACAGAAAAAGATGGTGATTTCTCATTATGGAACGGACATAATCCAAAATAAGAGCTGCCTTTCTTCTGCAGCCGGACATATCCGGAAATCACATCTACAATATCATTCCTTGATCTTACTTCTTCTATCAGTTCTTCTGAGTAGTACATGAATGCCTCCGCTTAATGTTTAAAGAATACTCTATTATATATATTCGACAAAACTCTTCTCTTTCCTTTTTATTTTTTTAATTTTCTTCTTTTTTTCTTTTCCAATATTATTTTCCAAGCAGAACGGTTTTATATATAAAAAACCAAGAATACTTTGTTCTGTACTCTTGGTCTTATCTTACTGCGGAAGATGGGACTTGAACCCACACGATCGCATTGATCACAAGATCCTTAGTCTTGCTCGTCTGCCAGTTCCGACACTTCCGCATTCTGAAATATTTTTTGAAATGATGCGGAAGATGGGACTTGAACCCACACGATCGCATTGATCACAAGATCCTTAGTCTTGCTCGTCTGCCAGTTCCGACACTTCCGCATATCATCATTTTACCGTGGTCATCTGCGTTACCGCCTTGCCACAACGACTATAATACACGTTGCGGCATTAAATGTCAACAGTTTTTTTAATTTTTTTAAAAATTTATTTTTTATATACAATTAATACAATAAGAAAACCCGGTCTTCCGAAGAAAACCGGGCGAAAATACAAGCTCAAATTAAGCAAGTTTCTCTTTTGCTACTGCTGCGAGTGCTGCGAATCCTTCTCTGTCGCTTACTGCAAGCTCTGCAAGCATCTTTCTGTTCATGTCAACGTTAGCCAGTTTAAGACCATACATGAATTTGCTGTAAGAAAGTCCATTCATTCTTGCAGCTGCGTTAATACGAGCGATCCAAAGCTGTCTCATCTGACGCTTACGCTGTTTTCTTCCTGCGTAAGAAGATGTGAGTGCTCTCATTACAGACTGTTTTGCAACTCTGTACTGTTTGGAACGAGCTCCTCTGTATCCTTTAGCCAGTTTCAGTGTTCTGTTATGTTTCTTCTTAGCGTTCATTCCGCCTTTGATTCTTGCCATTTCCTAATCTCCTCCTTAATCTACTTCCAAATCTTACAGATATGGTAAAACCTTCTTCATGTTCTTTACATTTGTTGCATCTGTAATAGTTGCCTGTCTCAGATTTCTCTTTCTCTTTGTAGACTTCTTTGTTAAGATATGGCTCTTGTAAGCTTTATTTCTTTTCAGCTTTCCTGTACCTGTTACTTTGAAGCGCTTTGCTGCCGCTCTATTTGTTTTGATTTTTGGCATGATAATTTCCTCCTTTATTGTGCTGCCTTACAGGATCTTCATCCCGGATCATATTGTCTTAACGTTTTTCAGCTAAAACCATACTCATATTTCTGCCTTCCAATTTTGCTGCCTTTTCTACCGTAGCAACATCTTCCAGCTGCTTTGCAAAATCATCAAGGATATGCTTGCTCTGCTGTACGTGAGCCATCTCACGACCTCTGAAACGCAGTGTCACCTTAACCTTATTTCCCTTGGAAATGAACTTCTTAGCATTGTTCACTTTGGTATTCAGGTCATTCGTATCAATGTTCGGTGATAAACGCACTTCTTTGATTTCAACAGTTTTCTGTTTCTTCTTGGCTTCTTTCTCTTTACGAGTCTGCTCGTATTTGTACTTGCCATAGTCAATGATCTTACATACCGGTGGCTTTGCTCCCGGTGCAATCTTCACCAGATCAAGCTCTGCTTCCTGTGCAAGCTTCATTGCATCTCTGGATGACATGATGCCTAACTGTTCCCCCCCATCCGCGCTGATCAATCTTACTTCTTTATCTCTGATCTGCTCGTTAATCATTAAATCGCTAATTGTCGTATACCTCCGTCAAATGAATTTCCTTTAGGTTCTTACGCGAAAACACAAAAAAACGAGTGAATATCATATCCACCCGACAAATGTAATAACTCCAACAGGAGCTCCTTATTATCGATATCGGACCATCAGTCACTCAATTGTGCTGCGGTGAGAGTGGATACTCTACTTTGTTTTTTGCTTAACGCAACATCTAATCTACCATATCCACTCTTTCCTGTCAACACTTTAAATGCATTTTCTTTTGTTTTTTTATTTTTTTCGAAATTTATCTTTCATTTCCCATGCAGAATACGGCAACAACACCCGGTCCTGTATGACTTCCGATCACTGTTCCGATATTATTGATCAGAATATTCTCTATTCCCATCTTCTCTCTGACACGTCCGGCAACATACTCTGCATCTTTCAGGCAATCTCCGTGCGTGATCATTATGATCTCATTCTCCCAGCCTTTCGACTGTTCTACTGCCATATCAACAATTTTATTCAGAGACTTCTTGCGACCTCGTTCTTTCGCAATCACCTGAAGTTTTCCATTGTTATCCATATGTATGATTGGTTTCACTTGCACGAGTGTCCCCAAAACTGCTGCCGCTTTGGAAATACGTCCACCTCTCTGCAGATGATTCAGATCATCCACCGTAACATTATGGCAAACGTGAAGCTTGTTCTCTTCTGCCCACTTTGCAATCTCATCAATCGTCTTACCTTCTTCTTTCAACTTAAGAGCATAGTACAAAAGCAAGCCCTCTCCCAGGCAGGCGCAAAGTGTATCGATCACGATAATCTTTGCTTCCGGATAATCCTCCGCCAGTTCTTCCGCCGCGATTCGCATACTATTGCATGTTCCGCTTAATCCGGAAGAGAATCCAAGATGAAGTACATCTTTTCCTTCCTTCACAAACGGTTCAAGCATCTCGCGTGCTTCCTCCGGATTGATCTGAGAAGTCACAGACATATGGCCTTCTCTTAATTTCTGAAAGAACTCTTTTGCTGTCAATCCTGACATATCTGTGTAAGTTTCTCCATCAATTGTATATTTCAACGGAAGAACCGGAACATGTCTCTCTTCCAGCCATTCCTTCGGTAAGTCTACAGTACTGTTCACGGTAATAATGAACTCTCTCATGTCAATAACCTCCTGCTCTCTTTCTTCCGGAAACCACCACTACATTCCATATAGCAGACATGTATTTTCCGGATAAGCAATATTTTTTATATCATACCACCTTTTATAATAAAGAGCAAAGATATATTAACAAAATTAAGATTTTGTCAGTTAATTTTTACATTTAGATAATTTCTTCCTGAAAGTGTTTTATTAAACACGAGGAAACATAATACCAAAATACATCCCACAACAAATCCATACAGATTAAACACTGCAGTCAGTACAAGAAGCATCAGTCTCATAAATTTTAATGCATATCCAAGTTCGAAATTCGGCTGTGTATAATTTGCCACTGCCACAAATGCCATATATAGCATTACTTCTGAATTGAACCAACCGGATTCTACCGAAAATTCTCCCATCACAATACCGGCGATCACACTCAACGGAGTACTGAGCATCGTTGGCGTATTCATCGCAGCCAGCCGTAAACCATCAATTGACAGTTCAAGCAGAAGAAACTGCCAGATCAATGGAAGATTGATCTGATCACGCACCATTACAAATGAAAAAACGTCCGGTAGCCACTGCGGATTCTGCATATATAATAGATACAATGGTGTAAAAAACACCGTTGCGATTGTGATCAGGGTTCTGGAAATCTTCAGATACATTCCGGTCAATGTCGGAAAATAATAATCATTTGCCTCTTCTATCATATCCAAAACAGACGTTGGAAGTATCATTGCCGACGGCGAGTTATCCACCAGAATCACAACCTTTCCTTCCAAAAGACAGGCTGCTGCCGTATCCGGTCTCTCTGTAAATTTGAACTTTGGGAAAGGATTGAACCATTTTCTCTTGAAAAGTGCTTCTGCAAGACTCTGCTGATTCATTCTCAGGTCATCTACCTCAAGTTTCTCAATCCTTGATTTTATATTGTTTAAAAGTTCTTCATCTACACGGTCTGACATATAGCAGACTGCTATGTCCGTTCTGGAACTCTGACCTGCTTCTGTCATTTCCATAATCAGATGTGGATCTCTGATCCTTCTCCGCATCAGTGCCGTATTGAATACAATTGTCTCTACAAAACCATCTCTGGAACCGCGAAGCGATTTATCTTTATCCGGCTCGTCTACACCGCGGGCAGGATAACTTCTGCAGTCCATACACAGTGCCGCATCATAACCCTCTACAAAAAACACCGCTGTACCGGAGAGTACATTCCTCAGAATATCATCAAAACATTTCAGCACATCCACTTCTACATAAGGAATCTTCTGTTTTGAAAAAGTTTTCGCATCCCGCGGAAGATCTTCTGCTGTAATAGAAAGAAAAGAATCCATAATCTTTAACATTGCTTCATCTTTTATAAATCCATCAATGTAGTAGAATACCGATTCTTTTCCACCGATCTCCATCTCCCGGCGGATAATGTCAAAGCTTTTCTCCACCGGAAGGGTCTGATCCATATATTGAATATTTTCTTTAAAAGAACAACCGACTTCTTTTTTAATCTTTCTGATCATAAAACCTAACCCTCTTTTTCTGCCTCTTATTTGCCTTGGCTTCACTGAGTTTAGGTTTCCCTTTTTCTTACAAATTATTCTGTCAGCCTTTTATTTCTTTTTTGTTGTACTTCCAAATCCACCATTTCTTACTTCTGTCACGTCATCATCTAATGTAATTCCGTACTGTACGAAGATTCCCTGCATGAATCCATCTCCTGCTTCTACTTCTACGGTTTTTCCTTCATTAGAATCATTTGTGATCTTTGCAAAGATCTGTCCTTCATTGTCGGAATAATAATAATCGCTGTCGATAATTCCTACTGTATTATTCAGCTGCAGTCTGTACTTGAATCCCAGACCGCTTCTCGGATAACACTTCAGTACCCAGTCCTGTTCCATCCACACACGGACTCCCGTTGGAATCTTGACGGTTTCTCCCGGTTTCAGTGTGATTTTCACCGGTGCGAAGAAGTCATATCCTGCACTTCCGGCTGTCGCTCTTCCCGGCAGTTTTAAAGACTCGTAGATTGCTTCCATCTCTTTTTCTTCCGCTGTCTCAAATGTGTCTTTCCACCCTTCAAAAAACTTTTCTTTACTCACTTTTTCAAATCTTGCAATTCGATTCATCTCTGTTAATAACCTCCAATTTATTTTCACATTTTATCTGTTTTCTCATTCTTCTTGCCTCGTATACAGGAAGTTTATTCTTTCCTGCCCGCAAGCACTGTAATTCATTATTATAAAATACTTGAAAGTAAAAAACAAGTTGGTGAAATAATTCTCTTGAGATATTCTGTGTTTAGAGTATAATAGATTTTATAGACACGAAACAGAAGGTGAGAGTATGCGAACAATGGACTTTACTACAGAACAGCCAGATTGCTGCTCTGTCGGTGATTATTTGGAGATTGTCGAACATGAGCTTCCCACTTCCTATTGGTATATGCTTGAGCATGCCTACGGCGCAAGCACGAATTTCAAGAACCGGGAACGCTTGAAGGCCCGCAAAGGCAAAGTCATTAAGATCTGGAAGGACGACAGATTCAACTATATCACCCTGGAATTTGATGAAGAGGATGTGAAATGATGTACAACAAAGATGATGTTATATATATTCTTGAGAACAACACAACAATCCGTAAAGGAAAGATTGCACGCAAGCAGGGGGGGGAGAACTATATCATTCAGCTGATCGGCTCCTGCGGCGCACTGACACTGCCGGAAGATCAGCTATTTGAATCTGAAGAAGCTGCTGAAAAGAGCCGACAGCAGATCAAGCTGAACAGCGCGGATGTACAGAATGATTTCATATCTGTAAAACCGGATCCTTTCGACAACTGGATTGGGCGATAGGAATTGGTCTCAGAGTTGTTGAGAATATTCGTAATCGGCAACAGGATATAGAAAAAGCACTTTCGGAAGAACAGTATCTTCCGAAGGTGCTTTTTTGTTTTTTCTTATCGTTATACTAAAACTCTCTAATCCAAACCTTTAGAACGGCGTTCCATACAGATCATACGGTGTTACCTGATATACGTAATAATTCAACCAGTTCGTATACAGGTTATTGCAATGTGCTCTCCAGCTCAGCATTGGTTTCTTCTCTGGATCATCATTCGGATAATAATTCTCCGGAATCTGTGGATTCAATCCTTTCCCCCCCAGATCTCTCTTATACTCGGAATCCAGTGTCATTCTATCGTACTCCGGATGTCCCATTACAAAGATCTGACGTCCATCCTGCGCCATGCAAAGATAAACTCCTGCTTCTTCCGAATCTGCAAGAATTGTAATTCTGTCATCTTTTTCCAATAGATCTTGCGGAACTTCTGTATGTCTTGAATGCGGTGCCAGAAACTTATCATCAAATCCTCTGACAATCGGAATCTTTCTGTTCCTTACGTGGTGCCAGAACAAACCTGAACGTTTTTCCGGAAGTTGTACCTTATCAATTCCATAATGATAATAAATACCAGCCTGTGCTCCCCAGCAAAGATGAAGTGTAGACACAACATTTGTCTTTGTCCACTCCATAATACGTTTCAGTTCTTCCCAATAATCTACATCTTCAAACGGCATCTGTTCTACAGGTGCGCCCGTGATAATAAATCCGTCAAACTTTTTATCCTTGATATCATCAAACGCTTCATAGAACTTATAAATGTGACTTGTTGATGTATTCTTTGATACATGACTTGTCACTCTTACGAAAGTAACATCCACCTGCAGCGGAGAGTTTGAAAGCGCTCTCAGAATCTGAAGTTCTGTATCTTCCTTAAGTGGCATCAGATTCAGAAGTCCGATACTGATCGGACGGATATCCTGATGTGCCGCACGCATCTCATCCATCACGAAGATATTCTCTTGTTCCAATATTTCCTTTACCGGCAAATCATTTTGTACTCGAATCGGCATTGTCCTTATCTCCCTTTTCTTCTTGTATTTCTTTTATCTCTTCCTGTTTTTCTTTCTGTATATAAATTCCTTCGGAATCTACATATCCGTTCTTTCCATAGCACTCTGTATCTGTTGGAAGTTCTTTTTTCTTCAGGATAGAATTAACCAGCATATTTACAATATAATAAATCACCGCAAATGTCGGTACACCAAAAAGCATTCCCGGAATACCAAATAATCCCCCCCCTGCGATCAGGATTGAGAAAACAACCCAGAACGAGGAAAGTCCTGTCGAATTTCCTAAAATCTTTGGTCCCAGCACATTTCCATCAAACTGCTGCAATGCAATAACAAAAATGATAAAATAGAGTCCTTTCAATGGATCTGCAAGCAGAATCAGAATTGCACTCGGAATTGCTCCGATATACGGTCCAAAGAATGGAATTACATTTGTCACTCCTACGATCACGCTGACCAGCATTGTATATGGCATATTCAGAATTGATAATCCTATAAAACAGATTACTCCGATAATCAGAGAATCAATAATCTTTCCGATAATAAATCCACCGAAGATCTCATTACTTTTTCCTCCAATCTGAAGAATCATGTTGGCCTGTCCCGGACGAAATACCGCGTAGATCAGCTTCTTTGTCTGTTTCTGGAACTTCTCTTTGCTAAACAAAACATAAATAGAGACAATGATTCCAATAATAAAATTAAAGACTTCACGAA
This sequence comes from Mediterraneibacter faecis JCM 15917, assembly GCA_001312505.1. Taxonomy (GTDB): domain Bacteria; phylum Bacillota; class Clostridia; order Lachnospirales; family Lachnospiraceae; genus Mediterraneibacter; species Mediterraneibacter faecis. Next base: position 136,739 of record BBDW01000001.1, on the reverse strand, counting down.
CCATCTGAATCATTCCCACAGTAAGCTGTGTCATCCACAGATTCACTTTCTCCATCAAATCTGTCTTCATCCAGTTCTGAACAAAATCACTTGCTTCTTCAACTATGCTCGCCAACATCTTTCCAACTGTTGAATCAGAAGAATGCATCTTACTGAATTCATGGATAAACCGGTTCATCTGACTCGGCACAGTGAAAATCATGTCGCGGATACTTCCATATAACTCCGGAATCATCATATTGAGAAGTGTAGTAATCAATGCCAACATTAAGATGACAGATACGAAGATTCCAACTCCTCTTGATATCTGTTTTTTCTTCTTTAATTTGGGACAATGTTTCTCCAAAAGCGGAATCATCCGACGGTCTATCCACTTCACAATCGGATTCAGCAAATATGCAATTGCCAGTCCATAAATAATAGGTTTTGCCACTGTTAAAAACTGCTTAAATACAGATGAAATCTGTCCCAATCTCAAAAGTGCAAAATAAAATAAGATACATGTCGCAACTACGAAGAACAACGTCATACTTTTTATGGCCTGTTCTTTGAAGCTATACCTTCTTTTTTCATGCTCTTCCCACGAATTGTGCCTATAACTTTGATCTGTATGAGTCTTTGACGCCTCTTTCGCTGTCGTATGCTCATCCTGTCGATATTCACTCATGTACGATCATTTCCTTTCTTCTGTTAAATATACATATTACGATTATAACGCGGTTGCAATAATAGAGTCAACAGTAGAAAAAAGAGATTCAGAAGATCCTCTCTTCCAAATCTCTTTCTATTTATCACGATTTTATACTTTTATCTGATACTCAATTACAGCAACAATCAAATGTTGCACATTCTGTCCCACTGCTGTGGCAGGCGTCACCGCCTTCTACACTGATTTTCCCTGCGTGACATTTGCACTCTTCATTATATCTGCAATCTTTCGCCTGGCAGTCAACGTCTGAGCAATCTGAAACAGACTTCATCGAATCCGTCTTATTGCTATAACTTCCCTCTCTTCTTTCTTCAAAGCTATCGCAACAGGTCTCCTTCGCATTCTTCGCACTGTTTCCTCCCACCTGGATCTTATCCAGTTCGCAAAGATACTGATAATTGTGTACACATGTCTGTACGGTACAGCTTAATTCTGGCATACTGATTTCCTCCTCTTAATCTTATTAGAACAATATCAGTATGTCCCTTTCTTTTAAATATATACACTTATATCCAAAAACACAAAACGGTATGTATCTCTCAATACATACCGCCAGTAATCTGATTCTTATGCGTTCTTTCCACAGCAGAATTTATATTTCTTTCCACTTCCGCACGGACATGGATCATTTCTTCCGATCTTTTTCGCTTTGCGAACTGTACCAGACTGTTTCTGCTCACGATACAGACGTTTCTTTGTCTCTGCATCAAAGATCTTATCCCACTGTGGGAGTCCATACAACCAGTCAGCTTTTGCATCGATCATGTTCTTGTAAAGAAGTTCTTTATCAAATGCAAGACTTACAACTGTATCTTCTTCCATTGTCTCGATCGGGTTTGCTGTCTTCAGACTGTCATTGATTCCATCAAGGAATCCGACCATTGTCATGACATCCTGTCCATATTTCTCAGCAAGCTCTTTCACTGTTCCCTTCACTTCTTCATCCGGGTTCTCGAGCAGCTGCTCGTAAATCTCTCTTTCGATTGTAAAGTATGTTCCCCAGAACTTCTCCAGCTGATCTTTCGGAAGATTACGGTCATAGGCCATATCACGCCACTGGTCTAATAAACATTTCTCACTCATTGTATATTGCTCCTTTATCTTTAAACTTCGAATTCAATCGCCCTTTTATTATATAACAAATTTTATTTGCCGTAAACAATTATTTGATATATACTGTTACTATTACTATATTGGCGTATGAAAGGACTGGTCACATGAAAAAACTGAAACGTATTTCTGCACTGTTAGGGGGGGTTTTTATTCTTATCGCAATGTATTTGTGCACACTGATTTTTGCACTGATTGATTCACCTGTTGCTTCTGATCTTCTCAAAGCATCTATCGCTGCAACCATTTTCGTTCCTGTTATTCTCTATGGATTGTTGCTGGTCACACGACTGTTGAAAGATGATTCAAAAGACAATTCTGATCATAAATAAAATACTGCAGTCAGTAATGCACTGACAGAATCTACTCCCCGGGCGACATGCGAAGCTGTTTCCCGGGTTTTTACTGCCTGTCTCCTCTTCAGATATTCTTCCATGGATAAATTTTCTCTGTCTTTTTCATTGCTGTTCTGTTCCATCGAATTCCTCCTTCTTTTTTCTCAGCTATATATTATATGAGGAACTTTCTGATTTATTACTATCTTTTTGTTTTCCGTGCAGATTCCACGCGGAGCAACAACTACATTGTACGCCGCAGTGCGCATCCCTAGCGGAGCGTTTTATATATTAGGAAAGAACTTTCCTAATATATAAAAATACAGGACGGTAAGCTTTCACTTCCTGTCCTGTATTTCTGTTTCATTATTTATTACGATAAATAATATCGTCTCTTCCTGGTCCGTTACTGATCATTGTGATCGGATACTCGATCTCTTTCTCAATGAATTCAATGTATTTACGGCAGTTTTCCGGAAGATCTTCGTAGTTCTTGATTCCACGAATGTCTTCTTTCCATCCCGGAAGAACTTTGTAAACCGGTTTTGCCTTCTCAAGAAGATGTGTTACCGGGAATTCTTTAGTAACTTCTCCATTGATCTCATAACCAACACACACCGGAATCTCATCCAGATATCCAAGTACATCGAGTACTGTAAATGCTACATCTGTTGTTCCCTGCATTCTGCAGCCATATTTGGATGCAACACAGTCAAACCATCCCATTCTTCTTGGACGTCCTGTTGTAGCGCCGAACTCTCCGCCGTCACCACCACGTCTTCTAAGCTCGTCTGCTTCCTCCCCCCCAAAGATCTCGCTTACGAAAGCTCCGGCTCCTACTGCACTTGAGTATGCTTTACATACTGTAACGATCTGCTTGATCTCGTATGGTGGGATTCCTGCTCCGACCGCACCGTATCCTGCAAGTGTTGAGGAAGATGTAACCATTGGATAAATTCCGTGATCCGGATCTTTCATGGATCCTAACTGTCCTTCAAGAAGAACTGTCTTTCCTTCTTTGATTGCCTCGTGAAGATAAAGAGATACATTAGCTACAAACGGCTCTACCATTTTCTTATATTCCATCAGTCGTTATATAACTCATCAGGATTAATCAGTGGTTTGTGGTATAAATGCTCAAGCAGTACATTCTTCTGCTCTGCCACGCGCACAACCTTCTCCTTCAAAAGTTCATCATCAAACAGCTCACTAACCTGAAAACCGATCTTTGCATACTTATCTGAATAGAACGGAGCAATTCCTGACTTTGTGGAACCGAAAGATTTTCCTCCGAGTCTCTCTTCTTCATATGCGTCAAAATTCTTGTGATAAGACATTACCATCTGTGCTCTGTCGGATACAAGAATCTTCGGCATCGGAACGCCTTTTTCTACTATAGACTGTACCTCTGCGAAAAGACGCGGCACATCCAGTGCGACACCATTACCAATGATGCTGGTCGTATGTCCATAGAACACACCTGATGGCAGTGTATGCAGCGCAAATTTTCCGTAATCATTCACAATTGTATGGCCTGCATTCGCACCACCCTGAAAACGAACGATGATATCTGCCTCTCTGGCGAGCATGTCTGTGATCTTACCTTTTCCTTCATCGCCCCCCCAGTTTGCACCAACTACTGCTTTTACCATTTCAAACCCTCCTGCGTATGTTTGCTTGTAAATAATATTAATCAGCGGTACTTATAACCATTACCGCCTTAAGAATTATACTATACTTTTGCAGGGTTGTAAAACGTTATTTCGCATTTTTTTATTTAAATGTCAGAAATATTGTATTTCTGCGATAAAAGTATTACAATGGAAAGTAAATCAGGCGGTTTTCCCCCTGAGAGCAAACTGTTTATCAGTATGAAATTTAGTTTAATAGAAGGGAGACTATAGAATTGAAAAAATTAATCAAATGGATAGTTGGACTTGGCACTGTTGGTACTGCAATCGGACTTCTTGCTGTTCGTCTGATCAAAAAATCAAAGAGTACATCCTCTGATATAAAAGCAGATAGCACCGATAGTAATAAAGAAGAAACGGATTCCGATACATTTGATCTGGATCAGGATCTTGAACCAACACAGGAAAGATCTTATGTATCTTTGCAGGCAGCCCGACCAGATGATTTAACTGAAAAATCTGATGTTGACAGCGCTGACTCTTCTGAAGCAGAAACACAACCAGCAGTTTCTGATGAATCAGATGATACGATTGCTGAAAACGAATAATAAAAAAGAAAGCGGATGGTTCAATCTTACACTTAATAAAATTGAACGATCCGCTTCTCTTTTTTATTAAAATACAGCCTGTTTTTCTATCATCTATTTCCATGCCTTACAGAGTAGTTGAACTGCTGCACGGATTCTCTCCTCATTCATGTTTGCATAACCTAACAGAATCACCGCTTTTCCTGTACTGTCTTCATTATCTTTTACACAATACTCTGATAAGCCATAAACTCTGACACTTTGTTTCGCTGCTTTTTCAATCAAATCCTTTTCGGAATCATCCGTTTTAAAATGCAACAACAGGTGAACACCTGCATTTTCTCCGGAAATTTCCAGAATCTCTTTCATCTTCCGAAGGCTGCTGATCAGAACATCATGCCTGTTCTTATATAATGCGCGTGTTTTATTCAGATGTCGCTCATAATAGCCTTCTTCCATAAATTTCTGAAGAATCATCTGATCCACCTTGGAGACAGTAGAACTGATGAATCTGCATTTTTCCTGATAAATTTTCAAAATATGTTCCGGAAGCACCATATAGCTCATTCGAATAGACGGTGCCAGTGATTTAGAAAAGGTACCTGTATAAATCACTTTCCCATTGCTATCACTTCCCTGCAGTGCCGGAATCGGCTTTCCTTTATATCGAAATTCACTATCGTAATCATCTTCAATAATATATCTGCCTTCTGCCCCCCCATCTGCCCATTTCAAAAGTTCCATTCTTCTTTGTATCGGCATAACACATCCAAGTGGATACTGATGAGACGGCATGACAAATGCAATATCCGCCCCCCCTGATTTCTCTAATTCATCAATCCGCATCCCGCTTTGATCCATATCAACAGTACAGACTTTATAGCTTAATCGTTCAAACAAACGATAGGCCTGTCCATAGGTTGGGTTTTCCAGCGCAACTTTATGACAATTTCCAATCACTGTCGTTAAAAGCATAAGCAAATAATCACTTCCTGCTCCAATAATGATCTGATCCGGATGACAGTGTATTCCTCTTGCCTGATGCAAATAACTGCTGATTACATTCCGAAGCCCATATTCCCCCCCTTGAGGATTCCCCCCCAATCGGAACATCTCTGCCTTATCATCTATCAGGCATTCTTTGGATAATTTTCTCCAGACATTATACGGAAAACTGTTGAGATCCACACCGTTCGGAGTGAAATCATACGCGTATTCTGTCACTCCTGAAGAAATCGGTTCAACTTTGATCTCCGGTCTCTTCTGAAGCTGATATATGCCTTCGATCTTTGCGACAAAATATCCTTTGCATGGGATTGCCTCCACATACCCTTCCGACAGGAGCTGTTCATATGCAAGTTCTACTGTACTCCTGCTCACTACCAGATGCTTACTCAATGCTCTTGTAGATGGAAGCCGCTCTCCACTCTGTATTACGTTATTCTGAATCTCTTCCTTGATAAATTCATAAATCTGTTCATACAGCGGAGTTTTTGATTTTGGATTCAAACTCATTGTCAATTCATACATTCTTGTTCTCCCTCTGCATCACACCTATAACTATGAAAAACTGCCGTGAACAATTTCTCATTGTGATCACGGCAGTCCGTTTTTTATTTCTTCGGCAGTTTGAAAGAACTCTTCAGAGAAACAATACGGTTAAATACCAGATTCTCCGGTGTAGAATCCTTTGCATCGATACAGAAAAATCCGTTTCTTACAAACTGGAAGCTATCATAAGCTTTCGCATCTGCAAAGCTTGGCTCCACATAAGCATCTTTGATAATCTTCAGAGAATTTGGATTCAGGTTCAGAGAACCATCCTCTTTATTGTATACACCCTTCTCTTCATCTACAAGGTTCTCATACAGTCTTACTTCTGCTTTCTGTGCATATGGTGCCGGAACCCAATGAATTGTTCCTTTCACCTTACGTCCTGTAAATCCACTTCCAGCCTTTGTCTCAGGATCATAAGTACAGTGAACTTCTGTCACGTTACCATTCTCATCCTTTACAAAGCTTTCACATTTCACAAAATATGCGTGCATCAGACGAACTTCATTCCCTGGGAACAAGCGGAAATATTTCTTTGGCGGTTCTTCCATGAAGTCGTCTCTCTCGATGTAAAGTTCACGACAGAACGGAACTTTACGCTGTCCGAGTTCTTCGTTCTCCAGATTATTCGCAACATCCAGATATTCAACTTCTCCTTCCGGATAGTTATCAATCACAAGCTTGATCGGATCAAGTACAGCCATCATACGGGAACGCTTCATCTTCAGATCTTCACGGATACAGTACTCAAGCATCGCATAATCAACAGAGCTCTGGCTCTTTGAAATACCACACATATCAATAAACATCTTGATTGACTCCGGTGTAAATCCTCTTCTTCTGAGCGCTGCAATAGAAACCAGTCTTGGATCATCCCAGCCATCAACAATCTTATCTTCTACGAGCTTCTTAATATAACGCTTTCCTGTTACAACATTCGTAAGATACAGTTTTGCGAACTCAATCTGACGCGGTGGGTTCTCGAATTCACATTCTTTTACAACCCAGTCATAAAGAGGTCTGTGATCTTCAAACTCAAGTGTACAGATGGAATGTGTGATTCCCTCGATTGCATCCTCGATCGGATGAGCGAAATCATACATCGGATAAATACACCACTTATCCCCCCCTGTATTGTGATGTGTCATGCGGGCAACACGATAAATGATCGGGTCACGCATATTGATATTCGGTGATGCCATATCAATTTTTGCACGAAGCACTTTCTCTCCGTCTGCATACTTTCCGGCACGCATATTCTCAAAAAGCTCAAGGTTCTCCTCTACAGAACGATTTCTATATGGACTTTCTTTTCCTGGTTCTGTAAGTGTTCCTCTATATTCACGCATCTGTTCTGCTGTAAGATCACAGACGAATGCTTTTCCTTTCTTGATCAGCTTCACAGCGCACTCATACATCTGATCAAAATAATCGGATGCAAAATAAAGATGATCCTTCCAGTCAGCGCCCAGCCACTTAATATCCTCTTTGATAGACTCAACAAATTCTGTCTTCTCCTTTGTCGGGTTCGTATCATCAAATCTCATATGGAATTCACCATTATACTTCTCTGCCAGTCCATAGTTCAAAAGGATAGACTTCGCATGACCAATATGAAGGTATCCATTCGGCTCCGGTGGGAAACGGGTGCATACATGATCGTAAACTCCTTCTGCCAGATCCTTATCTATCTCCTGTTCAATAAAATTCTTTGAAACTGTTTCGTTCTCCATATCTTCCTCCTACTAACCATAAGTACCATCCGGATGATCTGTCACATTCCTTCGGAAGTGTGATTTATCCTACAGGTTTTCATGCTCAATATCTTATCACATAAAAAGGACAACCACAAGAGATTCTTTTTCCGCTTACAATCTGCCTTTTAATAATTCATAAGCCTGTGCCAGAATCGCTGCATGATCCACTGCAATTCCTCCACCTTCTTTTACAACATAGTATTTTTCTCTGACCAATCCTGTCCGCTCCTTTTTCAGGATAACCGCATTTCTCTTCTGATTCTGATTTTGAATTGTCAGATGATATTCCGTCTTTTCCCATCCATCTTCTTCATATACTGTCTCCGGTTCCATCTCTATCTCAAACCACGCCGCATCTGCCGCATCATCTCCGGCCTCCACACTTACATCCGACTCCTTTACAATAGAAAGATACGCACTTGTAATGATCCTCGCTCTCGGATCTCTCTGATAATCTCCATAACAGGCAAACTGTTCCACCGGAAGTCCGCTGACTCCGGTCTCTTCCTGCAGTTCCCGTCTTGCTGTATCCTCCAGATTCTCCCGCAAATTTACAAATCCTCCCGGAAGAGCCCAACACCCAATACTGATGATTTCCTCTCTTAACCAAAAGCACCTTTAATCGTCCCTCTTTCAGTGCCTGTTCATCTTTATAAGAGAAAACAACTGTGTCTGTTGTACAACACGGATTTTTATATCGATATGGATCATATTCTTCCAGAAATTCTTCCAGTGTCTGTCCTTTCCCATTCCGTTCTCCTGTCCCATAAAATGGTGTGATGTCTTCTAAAAACGATGCCATATCCGTTCCTCCTTTTCACTTCTTTCAAAACACTCCCAACATACTCATCGGTTCAAAAAAACGACCGATTTCTGTCAAAAGATTCGCAAAATAAACACAAGTTCCTGCTTCTGCCTCTGGATGTGATTCTTGAAAATCATAACACTGTACTCCCACAAGCGGTGCATGTGCTTTCTCCCAATCCCGTTCCAAAATCTCATGAATCTGTTCTTCATCCTCTTCGCCAACCTGAAGAAAAATCTCAATGTTCTGCCTCATCGCATCAAAAAAATGATAAAATTCCGGCAGATATTCTTCCATCTCCCATACAAACTCTGTAAACGTCTGTAACGCATCTTTCAGTTCTTTTAATTCACTTGTTTCATAATTCTTTTCGCTCATACGGCTTCCCCCTTCTGCAGAACCCGTCACCTTGAACCACCACTTCAATTAACTTCAGTATAACATATTTTATGACAAGTGAAAGAATCTTCAACAAGGAATTGCTTTTTTCTTTCAAGCCTGTAAGTCCATAGGAAAGTCTGTAAAATTCCTACGGATTGGAATTTTCACAAAAGAAAAACCCCGAAAACACCGCACTTACGGGCGTTTCCGGGGGGGAAAGATTCAAAGCTGTCTAGGGGACTTGAACCCCCCCCGACCTCCGCCTTACCAAGGCGACGCGCTACCGACTGCGCCAAGACAGCTTATTGCGTTCCAGCAGAACGCAAAATTAAATATACACTACTTGAGTTTGATTGTCAAGTTAAAGCTGATCTGAATCCAGCAAAATGGTAAATGGCCCGTCATTGAGCAGCTGAACCTTCATATCAGCTCCAAACTCTCCGGTCTGTACTTCATCCACTGATTCCCTGCATTTTTCAATGATATATTCATACATCTCATTCGCCATATCCGGTTTTCCTGCTTCAATAAAGCTTGGTCTGTTTCCTCTCTTACAGTTTGCATATAACGTAAACTGTGAAACCAGAAGAAGACCTCCGTCCACATCAGCAAGCGAAAGGTTTGTTTTTCCCTGTTCATCTTCAAAAATACGAAGTCCGATCATTTTTCGTATCATTTTGTCTGCAATCTCTTTTGTGTCTGTATCTGCTACTCCAATCAAAACAAGATACCCTTTTCCAATCTTTCCGGATATCTCACCATCAATCGTAACAGATGCCTCTGTTACTCTTTGTATTACAAATCTCATCTTTTCAAACCTCTGTTTTTTATTATTTGTTGTCAGACAAATCAACGTCACAGCACTCACTGTCATCGGAATACTGATCAGGATAATCATTCCCATTACTATTGCCGGAAGGAATCTGCTCTCAAGATCTACGATCAGCGTTCCCATCAGATTATAGAACATGTGCATCAGCATGGATGCCGCCAGGGTGTTATAGCGCTGCGCCACAAATCCAAGTGCAAACCCCCAAAAGTGCCGCATAAATTCCCTGTACGAGATTTTGATGGAACACTCCAAACAGAACCGCCTGTACAACATTCGCCAGGATCCAATGCATTCCGGCACGTTCAAGATATTTCTGGATCAAACCCCCGGAAAATCATTTCTTCCACAAGAGGTGGAAGAATCAATGTACTGAAAACCCACATCAGCGAGTATTCTGTCAGGCCGGAATTTTCTATCAGATTCTGATAATTATCCATCGCATCCGGAAGTGACCGTGCTACAATTGCCAGTATAATACTGGTCACGTGTATCATGCCAAAAGTAAACAGCGCGATTAAAACGCATCCGTCCCATCCGACTCTTCTGCATTTGCCTGGGATTGCACGGATTCCTCCTTCACGCAGCTGAAAAGCAAGATAATACCATAAAGCAGGAATAGGCAGAACCATAAGGTACAAAATTGCCGATACCAGATTCAAATGACTCATCAGGAACTCATAAACCACCATTGTTCCATTGTTTCCCATAACCAGAGGCCCGCCAATTGCGGCCAGATAAGAAATGATGTATCCGAATTTGTTAAAGCAGATCATGATCACCAGAAAGACTGCAAGTGCCAAAAAGTAATTGTATTTTTTCTTCATCCGTATTTCTCCTTTACGGCAGAATCTTTTGTGCTTTTGTCTTGATCCTCTGAAGTGCATTGTCCACTGACTTCGGACTCTTTCCAAGTAATTCCGCAATCGTCCGATAATCCGTTCCCATCAAGTGCAGATAAAGAACATGATTTTCTAATGGACTGAGCAATTCTTTGAGCTGCTCCGCAAAAGCTTCTGTATATTCTTTTCCAAAATAGAGAACTTCCGGATCATTCTCCTTCGATGATTCTATCGTGTCAATCAAAGGAAGACTTCTCCCCCCCTCTCCTACCTCTTCACTGTCTTCATATAACGAAACATAAGAATTCAAAGGCAGATGCTTTTTTCGATTTGATGCCTCAATTGCCGAGTACATCTGTCTGGAGACACAAAGTTCTGCAAAACTTGAAAATGATGTTTTCTGCGTTACATCAAAATCCCTCACTGCTTTGATCAGACCGATCATTCCTTCCTGGATCAGATCCTCGTTCTCTCCACCCAACAGATACATTGCACGCGCTTTCTTCCTTACCATGGATTTATATTTCACCATCAGGTAATCCATAATCTCCTGATTTCCATTTTTGTAATCACATAAAAGCTGCTCATCTGTCATTCTGTCATACTTACTCATCCGATTATCACCTGTTATCACTCTTTTTTCGAGCAATACTCATATTTATTTCTGCGAAATCCTCTGTCTTACGATCTCATAAGCAAGAACGCCTGCTGCCACAGATGCATTCAGAGAATTAATCTGACCTTTCATTGGAATTCCTGCAACGAAATCACAGTTTTCTTTCACAAGGCGGCCAACGCCCTCACCTTCATTTCCGATCACAAGACCGATCGGTCCTGTCAGGTTCAGGTCATACATCTGCTCGCCATCCATATCAGCACATACAAACCAGAGTCCTTTTTCCTTGAGTTCTTCCATTGTCTTCACAAGATTCGTCACCTTTGCGACCGGTGTATAATTCAAAGCTCCGGCAGATGTCTTCGCAACTGTCGCTGTCAGACCAACTGCTCTTCTCTTTGGAATAATGACTCCGTGTGCACCTGCAAGGTTCGCTGTACGAATGATCGCGCCAAGATTGTGCGGATCTTCAATATTGTCTAAAAGAATCAGAAACGGAGCTTCGCCTCTCTCTTCTGCCAGCTTAAGCATATCGTCGATCGTAGAATATTCATATGCTGCCGCATGCGCGATCACGCCTGATGTTTCCCTGTCTCTGAGAGCTGGGAAAGTCTTTCTTTTGTCACAAAATTGATCAGAGATCCGTGTTTTTTCGCTTCACGTACAATTGTTCTTACCGGTCCGTCCTGGCATCCGTCAAGAACATAAATCTTGTCAATCGTACGTCCGGAACGAAATGCTTCCAGTACGGCATTTCTTCCTTCAATTACAAATGTCTCTGTTCCCTGTTCTCTATTTTCCTGCATGTTCTGCTCCTTTTTCCTTTATCTCTTTTTCAATGCTTTCAAGTCCGATACTTACAAGCTCTGTCAGTCGTTCATACTGACCTGTCAGATATAAATGTCCGATCAATGCCTCAAAACCTGTCGCTCTTCTGTAATCTGTAATTGACTGATTCTTTGCCGGAGACACAGATCGTGCATTTCTTCCTCTCCGGTAAACTCCATGTTCTTCCTCATTCAGATGCTCCTGCATGGAACGCATCATAAAGGACTGTGCTGATGCCTGCACATACTGGCTTGTCTCTTCATGGAGACGGTGGACCGGCCTGTTTCCACGGCCGACCACCATCGTCTTAATGATCAGATCATAAACACAGTCTCCCACATAAGCAAGAACCAGTGGGGGGGAACACTGCTTTGCATCAATCTCTTTCATACCGGGAATTGTCCGGATATACTCTTCTAAACCTGCTGTTATGCTCTTTTCCATTGTACTCCTTCTCTTGTATCTTTCAGAACGATACCTTTCGCAAGAAGCTCATCTCTGATCTCATCTGCTCTTGCAAAGTTTTTCTCTTTTCTTGCTGCCTGACGCTCAGCGATCAATGCTTCAATGTCAGAATCAAGAATCTCATCTTCTTTATCAACAATAATTCCAAGTACTTCTGTCAGTCTTACCAGACGGTCAAACAGATTCTCAAGATACTCTTTGGAACTGTCTTCGTCTGTCATCGTATTAATGAATTTTACAAGATCAAATACTGCTGCGATCGCATCTGCTGTATTGAAGTCATCATCCATAGCGCTCTCAAAGTTTCCAACATATTCTGCTGACTTTGCAAACTTCTCTGCTTCTGTCTCTGCCATATCTTCTGTCTTCGCGCTTCCCATAAGGAATTTCAGACGATCAGCTGCTGTAATGATTCTCTCAAGTCCGCTCTTTGCTGCTTCCATCAATTCAGCGCTGAAGTTCAGTGGACTTCTGTAATGTGCGCTTAACATGAAGAAACGAAGTACCTGAAGGTCATACTTCTCACTGATCTCGCGAACTGTGAAGAAATTTCCAAGAGACTTGGACATCTTACGGTTATCAATGTTCAGGAACCCGTTATGCATCCAGTATCTGGAGAACTCTTTTCCGTTCGCTGCTTCACTCTGCGCAATTTCATTTTCATGATGTGGAAAGATCAGGTCTTCCCCCCCACCTGCATGAATATCGATCTGCTCACCAAGATATTTCTTGGACATCTCTGAACACTCAATGTGCCATCCCGGACGTCCCTCACCCCATGGAGAAACCCATGCAGGCTCGCCTTCTTTTTTCGGCTTCCAGAGAACAAAATCCAGAGAATCTTCTTTCTCATCCTCACCGCTTACAAGAAGGGTACGTCCGCCTGACTGAAGATCATCAAGGTTCTTATGGGATAATTTACCATAATCTTTGAACTTTCTTGTACGGTAATATACAGTTCCGTTCTTCTCGTATGCGTAGCCTTTCTCAATCAGTGTCTCAATCATGCTGATCATACCGTCAATCTCTTCTGTTGCAAGCGGATTCTTTGTTGCCGGCTCAATATTCATGCCGTCCATATCTTTCTTGCACTCTGCAATGTAACGCTGTGAGATTTCTTCTGCTGTAACGCCTTCTTCGTTTGCTTTCTTAATGATCTTGTCATCGACATCCGTAAAGTTAGATACATAATTCACATCATAATTCTTGTATTCAAAATATCTGCGGACAGTATCAAACACGATCATTGGTCTTGCATTTCCAATATGGATGTAATTATATACAGTCGGACCGCATACATACATCTTTACTTTTCCTTCCTCTAAAGGAACAAACTCTTCTTTTCTTTTTGACATTGTATTATAAATCTTCATCGTTCTTACTCTCCTTATTTTCTTTCTCCACACATCGCATATATTTTATCATAGATTCCAAACGTTTGTGAAGTTTTATATTCTCTTCCTGCAGTTCTCGAATATCTGTAAGTACCGGGTCCGGTAAATGTACCTGATCCATATCACTTCTTGGGACTTTCTTGTTGTCCATGCGGACGATTCGTCCCGGCACACCGACAACTGTACAGTTCGGTGGAACCTCTTCAAGTACTACAGAACCAGCTCCGATCTTAGAATTTTCTCCGATTGTAAAAGAACCCAGAATCTTTGCGCCGGCGCTCACCATAACATTATCTTTCAACGTTGGATGACGTTTTCCCTGTTCTTTTCCGGTACCGCCAAGCGTAACCCCCTGATACAGTGTTACATTATCTCCGATGATCGTAGTTTCTCCGATGATCACACCTGTTCCATGATCGATAAAAAGTCCCTTTCCAATTGTTGCACCCGGATGGATCTCAATCCCTGTCTTACGCGCTGCTCTCTGAGAAATCCAGCGTGCCCAGAAATAATGCTTTTTCAGGTAAAGCTTATGCGCCACTCTGTAGCTTAAGATTACTTTAAAGCTTGGGTACAAAAATACTTCCATGTTTGATTTGATCGCAGGATCTCGCTCTCGGATCACCTCTATCTCCTGTTTGACATAAGATATCATTCCCATATTTATCGTTCCTTTCTGATTCAAGAATGCACTTAGTACGCCGCAGTGCGCATCCTGAGCGGAGCGTTTTTTATATATTAGGAAAGAGACTTTCCTAATATACAAAAAACTTCGTCTCAATCTAGAGACGAAGTTCTATCCGCGGTTCCACTCTAATAAAAGAAGTATAACTTCTTTCACTTTCACGCACGTAACGTGTGCCTGACGTACCCTGCTACTCCATTCACAGGATCGACTCCCGGGGGCACTTCACAGTTTCTTCTCTCAAAGGTGCTTTCAGCCGGTGACACCTTCTCTCTATGAGTCCAAATCTCTGTTACTCTTCCCGTTCTTTGTCTTTCTCAATTCTATTACCAATATTTATTGTTTTCAACATCTCTATTATCTTATGCAAAAAATCATTTTTTGTCAACTATTATCTCTGCCGATCAACTGCATTTTAACATTTTATTCAGACAATCTCATTCAAAAATATTGGACAGAGGTTCTGAAGTTTCCTCAGTTCTTCCTCTAGCTCTTCTGTAAGAATTACGTTTTCCTCTGCACGTATTTCTTCAGGAGTTTTGTATCCAAACAATATTTCCGTCAATGCTGCAATGGAAAGTACTCCCTGTGAATCTTCCGTTTCAGACACGCTCAGGCTTTCTTCTCCTTTTGACTACTGAGTTTCCAGATCCTGCTATTCTTATGAAGAATCGGATCGATCACCGCAAAAGAGCAATGGATCTCACGTTCTGACGGGATTTTCATTTCAGAAAATAGTTCCTGTAAATGAACGATTCTGATCATAATAAGCGGTTTTTCTTTATATGCAGACGTTTCATCATCTGGCCAGTCAGGTGCTTCCTTAAACCCATAAACCGAAACCTTTTCTTCCGGTTCTCTAAGACCATCCACCGACGCCCAGAAGAGATCTTCTTTCCCTTCCAAATAAAGTGGTTCCCTGATCTCGAGCCCCCCCTCTTCTTTCGCATATGCATAGATACAGACCAGCTTCTCTTCTTCAAAGACAAGCCGCATCCCGCCAAACTCGCTCTGTTGTTCGAGAATCTGTGTCTGATAATATTGTGCATTTCTTAAAGCAACAACATTCCAGCAATCCGAAAAATTCTCTTCAACAAATGCCGCCATCTTCCCTGCATCCATAAATCTTGCATCACGGTCTACAATCCGCTCTTGTGATATATTTCTATATTCATCATTTTTATATTCTTTTCTTGCAGAAAAAATGCTTCATCAAGCTCGATTTGTTTCTGTTCATAAACAAATCGGAAATCATAAGGATAATAGATTGCTTCTGCCGCCGGCATCAGGAAGGTAAATGGCATCTTCTGTGAATACTGATCCTGTAATGCATGAATCAGAAGATTTCTCATATATCCTCTGCCTCTATATTCTGCCTGCGTGGCAACTCCCACGATATAATCCGATGGAACGACACTTTCCTGTAACTTTACCTGATAAGGGTTCAGCTGCAGCATCGCACGTATCTCATCGTCTTCCTCTATTACATAAATCGTATTGTCTTTTGTCTTGATATAATAGTAATAATCAACAAATTCCTGACTGTCTTCTGAAAATACCTGTTCCCACAAGCTCCGGGTTTTCCCATGCTCTGATTGGTCCAGCTTTCGAATCTTCATCTTATTTTCCCGCACAGCATCCACCACATCCTGCAGCTTCTCCATCACATCCACGCTACTGTAATTCGTAAATTTTTCAATCGCACAGATCGCCTGGGATGAGATTCCTTCGCCACTTCCGGTAAAGCCAAGACCCTCTTCTGTTGTAGCCTTTACATTGATCTGATCAACGTCAATTTTAAGCGCTTTCGCCATGTTTTCCCGCATCTGATCAATATGCGGACGCATCTTTGGACGCTGCGCAATGATCGTTGCATCAATATTCTCGATCACATAACCATTTTCTTCCAAAAGTCCGCCTACGTGCTCAAGCAGTTTTATACTGGATGCACCCTTATATTTCGGATCTGTATCCGGAAAATGAAGGCCAATGTCTCCAAGTGCTGCTGCCCCCCCGAGAAGTGCATCCATCACTGCATGCAGCATAACGTCTGCATCCGAATGTCCTAAGAGACCTTTCTCGTAAGGAATCTCAACTCCACCCAGGATCAGTTTTCTTCCTTCAACTAACTTATGAACATCATATCCCATACCTACACGCATAATTATTTCTCCTCAAAATCATTTTCAGCATCTTCTGAAACAGGTTCTTCATTCAGTTCTGCAAAAATATCTACCACTCTTGTGTCTGTCAGTTCTTCCTGAACTGATGTTTCTTCAGTCGCTGTTTCTTCAGCTTTTATTTCTTCGTCCGGTGTTTCCTCTGATTCTGTTGTAGTCACCGGTTTTTCTACCGATTCTACTTTTTCTTCTGATACTGTTTTTTCCGCTGCTTCGTTTTCTGTTGAATCTGAATCTGCTGTTTTTTCTATAGCTTCAGCCTTGCTGTCTTGCATTGTTTTTTCCTCGGAATCTGCCTTAGACACTGCGTCTTCCAGCTTCTTCCTGTCTTCTTCTGAAAGCATTGTCGGCATTGTATTGTCTGATACTTTTTCGTCTTCCGATACTTCTGTCGTTGTGCTCTCTGTTACCTGTGACATTTCCTTCGCCGCTGCCGCTTCTTCTGCTTTTCGTTTCTGCTCCGCTTTTCTCTTTGCTATCATCTTCGCAATCTGCTTTTTGATATCAATTTCAAACGTTTTGCAGATGGCATTCCCTGCATAAGCAACTCCAACCAGGATAAATACAACTGCCAGTACTGACATAAGTGTCATATTGCTAGGACGCTGCTGGATCATCTCACTTAAGATTCTGATACCCAGGTAGGTAAGATAACCTCCAAGTACTATTCTGAGCGCATATCCGCTTTTTTTATTCATCTTGTTTCCTCCGTATTTCTGTTATTGGCCACGTTTTAAAATATAAACGAAAGACAACAACTTTTTTCTATATCATTATCTGTTATATTACCACAAGTTGCTCCTTAATACTATTATTTCTTTGCTTGATATAAGCAGTAACCAGTAAATTTGCGTAAAAAGACTGCGTACTAATTTCTTAAGCACGCAGTCTTCGTTATAGTAGCGGGAACTGGATTTGAACCAGCGACACCACGGGTATGAACCGTGTGCTCTAGCCAACTGAGCTATCCCGCCATATTTAATTAGTATATGGGACCTACAGGGCTCGAACCTGTGACCCTCTGCTTGTAAGGCAGATGCTCTCCCAGCTGAGCTAAGATCCCATATTCATATGTCGCTGCGGCTTCCACTTACGCTTTGTCGCAACCGACTTGATTATTATATACTTAACACCTATCAGATGTCAACAACTTTTTTATTTTATTTTATATTTTAAAAATTTCAACCTTTTTTTCGACAAAATTTCAATATCGGCATTTTGTACAAAACATATGTGCTTTTATTGTATATTCTGTTTCTACGGTTCTTTTTATAAGCAATCCAATAAGGCTGTACCGTTTCCAGCCAGCCGTTATGCCCTTTTATTAGATTAGCTGATTCTTTTAAGTTCTTCATCAAATAACTGCCCTGCTGATTTATACCCATGTATGCGCCTAGGATACTTATTTATCCACTCTTCTACTGCCTGTATTTCTTCCTCTGTCCGTCCGTCAAAATTTGTGCCCTTTGGAACTCGGCGGCGTACCATTTTATTTGTTACCTCGTTTGTACCACGCTCCCAACTACTGTACGGGTGGCAATAATACATTTTGGTTCTTTTCCCCCCCTCTCCTATCGCTGAACGCTCCAACTCTGCACAATATGCAAACTCTGTGCCGTTGTCTACTGTGATGCTCTTAAATACCGTCTTAAACATTTCTCCCCCCCAGCGATTCTCTAATCTGTCAACTGCTGCCACTACCGCCTCTGCGCTGTGATCCGGCAATTTAAAAATAATTTCTGCTCGTGTCTTTCGCTCTGTGAGTGTCAGCAATGTATTTTTCGATTTTCCACGCTGTCCTATTACGCTGTCCATTTCCCAATGTCCGAACTCTTCCCGGTTGTTTATTGCTTCTGGTCTATTCTCTATGCTTTCCCCCCCTGCTTCTGCCCTTTTCTGTTTCTTTACCTTATTATACTTGCGTTTTTTCTTCTTCTTTACTGGCAAGTCCTTATTTGTTACTTTTAAAAAGATTCCCTTATCAATATAGTTGTATACCGTAGTGGTGCATATTCTGGTTTGAAATTCTCCCCCCCAGCGTCCCTCTGCTGTCAGTTCCCCTATGATTGCGTCCGGGCTGTAATCTTCATTTATTATTTTGTCCTCTATGTAATTTGCCAGCTTAATATCATTTCCTATCTTTAATTGCGTTCCTCGCACTTTTAAATTTTCCTCATACTTCCGTTGTGCAAGGTCTGCGCTGTATCTCATTTCTCTTGTATAATCACTGTTCAAATGTTCATATTGTCCACGCTTCAGCTCGTTATAAATTGTACTGCGGTGTACATGCAAAATTTCTGCGATCTCCACAACCTTATGCCCTGCATTGTACAAGGCTTCTAATCTGATTCTATCATTGTGCTTTAATTGTCTGCTACCCTTTTGATTTGCCATGTTCCCGCCCTCTTTCGTAAAACAAGCCGCAGGCGTTGTTGTCCTGCGGCTCTCTGTGTGCTTTTCGTTATTTGCCCTGCAATATTTTTTCTACTATCAGCTTTTCAATATAATGCGGGCAACTCCGTACCCCCCCATTCTCCCAGTTTGTCAGCGTTCTATATGGTATCTCTAACCATTCCGATACCTCGCGCCTGCTCATGCCCTGCTGTTTGCGTGCCTCTTCAACCGTCATTTTGTCTGTTTCCTTACGCTCCATATCCATTTTCTCTCATTTCATTTATAATTGTTTCATTATATCCTTTTCCGTAGTATCTAAAAATAACGCTTCCATCTTCAAAGAAAACCCAATCACAATTTGTATCATTCTTAATTCTTGCAATAGCTTCTTTTTTTAAAGAACCCGGCATAAATTTCACAAAATATTTAACAGCTTCGTTCATTGATTTGAAATTAAAACTTTCTCCACCATCTTCCTCTTGGCAGATTGCAATATAATCATTTTTTGTGTATCCCTTTACTGCTTTCATTTCATTTACACCTCTTGCCTTTTATTTTTTTCCTGCTATAATCTAATTAAGCACTTGGGGGGGCGGTTAGCAGGATTGTTTAGGTATCCGCCCCCCCTCGTGTGTTCCCTTTATTTTATTCTATTTTATTTTCTTACTTCTTCAAGAATTTTTTCTATATGTTCTACTGTATGTGTTTCCCCCCGTTTGTTCTTGCTACTTCTCTAATTGATACCAACATTGCTATTAAATCGGCTTTGCTCATTTCTTCGTTCTCCATTTTTTAACTCCTTTCCCGCTGTTCCCTTGCTACAATTATATTATATACCCATTGAGTACATTTGTCAATTATTTTTTTACTCATTGGGTGTATTTTTTATAAAGAAAAACACCATAACTATTGTTACAGTGTCCCGCTTTCGTCTGTCAACCATTCCATGCTCACGCCCAACGCTTTAGAAAATATTTTCAATTCGTAATCTGTTACAATTCTTGTGCCCCCCCGTTCTATCCGGCTTATTGAATCTCTTTCTATTGTAACCCCAGCTACCTGCATACGTGTTGCTAAATCACTTTGTGTAATTCTGTTTTTCGCTCTTGCCAATCTTATGCGTTCTCCACATAAATTATCTTTCCCTTTGTATGCGTATATTTTCATTCAGTACGCCCCTATCGTATTTGTGTTAATAATCAGAATTTTTCTTGACTTTACCACATTTCAAAAGCATAATTGTGTTAAAGGTCAGCATGACTATAATTTTCAAACGAAAGAGGGTATTTACTATGTTCATTTCTATCGGTATTGATGAAAACGGGAAACCTTTTGTTACTACGTCTGATAAATCAGAAAAACCCAGCCGCCCAAATAAAGGGCGCAGCCTCATTGCCGCACCAGATACTTATACGGTAATTGACATTGAAACAACCGGGCTGGACTCCCGTTATTGTGAAATCATCGAACTATCCGCACTGCGCTACTCAAACGGTTCTTTAGTTGATTCTTTTACTACTCTTGTTAAACCCACCGAACCTATTGACAGCTTTATAACCGAACTGACCGGGATAACAAACGATCTGGTTGCTGATGCTCCCGCCATTTCCGATGCAATTAAATCTTTCTATGATTTTGTCGGTTCTGATATCCTTGTAGGCTATAACGTAAATTTCGATATCAATTTTATTTATGACGTATTGCAGGATACGCACAGCATTGATTTTACCAATTCCTTTGTTGATGTAATGCGCTTTGCAAGGAAACTGCTGCCGGAACTGAAAAACCACAAACTAGAAACGGTTGCCGCCCATTATAAAGTTTCTTCCCCCCCGGCGCACCGCTCCTATGCTGATTGTGAAGCCTGCAACGCCTGCTATCAATCCTTGCTTTCTGATGCGGTTTCACAATATGGGGACTTTGACGGCTTTAAGGCTTCTTATTCCAGCCACCAACTACACGCAAAAGATATTACGGCAACTACAGATAATTTTGATATCAGCCACCCGCTTTACGGCAAGCTCTGTGTATTCACTGGCACATTAGAAAAGATGCAGCGTAAAGATGCCATGCAACTTGTGGTAAACCTCGGCGGGCAGTGCGGGGATAACGTCACAGCCAAAACAAATTATTTAATTCTCGGCAATAATGATTTTTGCAGTCTCATAAAAGACGGTAAAAGCAATAAACAGAAAAAGGCTGAATCACTTATTTTAAAAGGCAAGGACATACAGATTTTATCTGAAAACGTATTTTATGATCTGGTTTTAAATCAGTAGGCAAAAAGGGTAACGGCTCACACCGCTACCCTTTCTTTTATCCTCTCATTGTTTCTAATGCTTTTTCAATATTGCTATCGCTCAATAATTCATTGCATCGTTTCTGCTGTGCTTCTCCTGTGGCTTCTACATCGTATGCCGGGCACTCGTCACAGCCTTTATTGTGCCCGCTACATATTACCAACGCCGCCAAAACTCTGCCCGCTGTTTGTGCGTCCATATTATGCTCTTTTCAGATAATCGCTATGGCAGTATCCCGTTACGTTTCCGCAGGCAACATACAGCCATTTTGCACCTGTCCCCCTTTTCTTTGTTGTAATATCCGTAACAATGTACTTTGCCACCCTCTGCGATAGTTCCATAGTCCGCTTTTGTTTTTCCTGCTCCTGCTCTCATGTGCAATTTGTCCGCTGTAACAACATATGCACCCGCCAGCGTCTTATCAAAACACAACGCTGATTCTGGTTTCTGCGTCTGCTTTAATCCACTGCTGCCGCTGGTGCTGGTACTGTTGTTTTTGCTGTTGGCGGTATATGTATAATACTTATTGTTTGTATTCGATGTATAAGCATAGCCGCAAGATGCGCCCGCCCATACAATCTTATACCAGCCATTTGCCAACACCTCCAGCACTTCTACTTTTGTGCCCGCTTTAATCGAACTGTATACAGTATTGCTCTTTACTTCTGCTACGCTTCTGATGTTCATATCGCATTTTGCAACCGCTGTACCAATTCCTTTGCCAGAATAGTTGTTATTTCCGGCGTATCCCCCCCCAATCCCTGCTTTTGCAAGCGTCTGTGCTGCGTATGTTTCATTTGTCAGTCCGCATACGGTGTGTGAGCTTTCTTTTACATAGATTGCACCTCTTACACAGTAATTTTCATTTTTCAGAAATGCACTGTCTGTAATGATTTTGTAGCCCGCAGCCTTTAATGCGTTACGCATGGTTGCTGTAGTCCACCCATTACTGCCATGCGTTACGCCTGCTGCGCCAGATGCAACGGCGCACACGTTCTGAAACTCGCTACAGTCCGTATTGCACAGCCCTACTTTTGACAAATCATAATTTACTTTCTTTGCCTCTGTGTTCAGCGTGTTTCTATCGCCCTGTCCGTATCCGATATTGTTATTTGCACAGCCTGCCTCTACCGCTTTTGCGTGCTTCTCTCTTACGTTTGCGTCCGGGTGGATTGCCATAAAATCCCATGGTTTACTATAAAAGTTTCTTACACATACCTCTTTTCCCGTCTGATCTCCCTTTTTTCCGTTAATAGTTCCGTTCTCGCTGATGCTTGCGTGTCCAATCAATACGCTCATATAGTTTTATCCTCATTCTTTCTATTCAGCGTCTTTTGTGATTCCTGCCAGTAGTTCCCTTATCTTTTGTACAGTTTCCATGATTTGCTTATAAAGGTTGTCATATCCAAACATTGCCGCATAGCATACCAAAAAGCCCAGCGCAATAGCTGCTACCCAGTAATACCACAACATTGCAATATTAAAATACTGTGCAAATGCTGCTACGGTAATCAATGTAGAGGCAATGGCTACAATCATTACCCACACCTGCACCGGGAACTTGTCCCACGCAACAACCTTTTTTGTGATTGCCACAATAATATTTACCCACAGTGTCAAAACCATTACAGCAATCAATGCTGCCGCTACATAAAAAAGTACTTTTTCCATTTTCTCTATTCCTTTCCGTTTTCTTTTTCTTCTGTGTCATTCATGCCACCCATTAACTGCGGGTACTCCTGCGTTATCTTGTCATAAAGAAGCAACCCACCCAACAAAAGCGGTACGCCCCCCCACCATATAATTGCCGTCATAATGGAAATAATAAATACAACCGTTATGTACAAGCTGAATGGTTCGTTTTCATCTTCTATCGGATATTCCGGGTATAATTCCTGTTCCTTGTCATCTGCCTTTGCCGCCCACATAAAAAAAGCAAATAAACCAATAAAAGTAATGATTGCACCTATAAGGTACACAATTCCTATAACTCTGATATTTTCCATGATAAAGCCCATATTACCACCTTACCCCCTCTGCGTTATCGTCTGTTTCTTCCTGCGGCGTTTGCTTACTGGTAACAATCTTGCAGGCGTTTTCTATTCCTGCTTTAATCAGATATCCACCAACAACTACCCGGAATGTTTCGTTTGATTCTGTAATCAGTGTTGTTATTGCCGCTGTGTTTCCTATGAACTGTAGCTCTCGCCAACATAAAACCATTGCGAACACAAACGACACAATGTATAAGAGTGTTACCGTCCACACCACTTTTTTACTGAACTCCCACAGCCAGCTTACCGCCGCCTGTGGTGTCACTCTTCTACGCCGCTTTCTCCTGCGATATGTCATTTACTGCTAATGTATCCTTTCTGTTTCTAAATTACCGTCTGATAATGGCAGTTGCATAAATCTTTCATGCATTGCGTGTGCTACATCATTGCCGCCCAGCTTTTCATAAGCTTTATATGCTGATGTTTCAGCCTGCTTTGCCCATGCCGGGGCTTCTTTGCGTTCCTCATACTTTAGGCAAATATCTATGATTTGCTGCCGCAAAAGTGCCTGCAATCCCTCACGCACTGCCTTGTTTTCTTCTCTTTCTTCCTTATGCTGCTGTTTCTCTTTTTTATAAAGTGCAATAAGAATTGCATACGCTCCGGCAAATAACCATGCTACCCAGTTTGCCGTAATGTAAGTTATTACCTGTTCTACCATTTTCTCTGTGTTTCTCCTATGCCTCGTATTTTTCGCCTGTAATCTGCTCGTACTGTTCCTCTGTAATCCCTCTGCCCTTTACCTTACGCTCAATGCGTACCCAGCCTTTTAATGTTGCCTTTGTGATATAGCCTTTATCGTATTTTTTTTTCAGTTCTTCGTACATGTCTGTACCACCTTTCTACTGCTCCATTAACATTTCAAGTGTGATCTGCGTTTCTGTCTGCTGCATCTGCAATGCGGAAATTTCCTGCATGATTGCCTCTGTAGTTGGGCTTAATAACTCTGCCTGCTGGCTCTCATACTCTTCTTTATCCTGCATACATTCTTCATATACCCACTTTTCTCCTGCCATGCTTTCCTCATTTTCATTACTCATGGGTACTTTTTCAATATTGCGCCTCTTATATACAAGGTGCGGGCTGCTTGTTATATCCAGCTCTTTTGGTTTCTCTTCTGCGGTGCTTTCTGCTGCGTACCATTCCATTGCGTTCATTCTCCTTTCTTGCGTGCTTTGAAACCAGCGTTTTTAGCACTTTCACTTTTACATATGGTTTTATGTATCTTTCGTAATATGCGTAAGTGTCACTATGCCAAATCCAGCCCAGCCTAGAAAGTAAACTACCTGCATCTACCCACGTAATCTTTTCTTTTCGCTTTACCCGGTTGACCTTGCCACGTATGCCCTGTAATATGCTCTTTCGCATCGTTGTTCTGTCTCTATAAAATTTGAACCCCATAAAATCCAACGGTCTGCCTCTGCGCTTGCCTTTTCTGTCTACATAGTCAAAACGGAATACCTGCCAGTTTTTCTTTATTTGTAATCCCAGCTCTTCCGTTATGAATTTCTCAATTTGCAGCCTTGCTTTATGCAGTTCCTTTTTATTGTTTCCGAATATAACCATATCGTCCATATACCGTATGTAATGCTTTACATGTAACTGCTCCATGATAAAGTGATCTAGTGGCTGCAAATAAAAATTACCGAACCACTGTGACGGGTAATAGCCTAACGGCAACCCCCCCGGTTTATGGCTGTCTATGATAATAAATAATTTCTTTAGTAACTCTCTATCTCTGATTTTCCGTTTTAGTGCTTTCTTTAATCTTCTGTGCGGCACACTCTCAAAGAAATGCCGTATATCCAGCTTATATATGTACTTGCAGTTTCTGCTATCCTCTCTTATCCACCGTTCTACAGTTCTTTTTCCTCTGTGTACACCTTTTCCCGGTATACTCCCGTACACATGGTAATACATGCCTCTCATTGCAATCGGCACAAATACCCGCATTACGGAATGGTGCGCCATTTGCTCATACATATATTGTGGCTTTACTATCTTTCGTGTTTTCTTGCAGGAATTTTCCTGTATGATTTTTGTTTTATGTCTTTTCGGTGCAAATGTATTGTTCTTTAATCTTTTATCCAGCTCTTTTCTGTAGTGTTCTACATTCGCTTTTACTATCTGCGCCTGTTCTTTCTTGCTCTTTCCTTTTGATGCATTGTATATATCTTTTATTTGTTCTTCTGGTATATACAGTTGTTCGCTTACGCCGTTAAAACTAATCATTCTTATTCTCTTTCTTATCGCCTTGCAGTAGTTCGCCACGCTATGCAACTAAGGGCTTCGCCCCCCCGGCTACCATACTGCACCTTTTGCGGCTGTATTTTCACTTTCAGCGGTATTTCAACCGCCAGCGGTGTAGGAATTTCCGGGGCATTTGGTTAATCTTCCATAATTTGATAAGAATGACCGGGCGCAATGTTCCAGTTCGCATTGCCAGCGGTGTTGTTCAAGTTCACGTAAGCCCCCCCGCAATTCAGCCCGTTGTTGCAGTTGCCGCCCACAAGAGGCACAGCCACGCCCCCCGGAAATCCCCCCTATTATATTCTCTCTACCGTTAATTTTTCGTATGTTGTACTTTCCTGCGGGGGAGAAATCCCCCCCCGTTCCCCCCCCTTTACTGCTTACGCAGCATTAGGCATTTTGCAAGAAAGACCGGGCGCAATGGTCCAGTTCGCATTGCCAGCGGCGTTGGTCAAGCGCACGTAAGCCCCGCAATTCAGCCCGTAGTTGCAGCTGCCGCCCACAAGAGGCACAGCCACAATGCCTGTATTCAACCAAAAGTAATCACACAGATATGTTGAGCTGCTGCCTGTATATGTTACCGGGAAACGTCCCGCTTTCGTCATAACGGTATCTTTCATGTAGCCGCCAACGCTACCACTTACTCCGTAATCTGCAAAATCTAGCACTTTTTCAAATCCTGCACCAGTTAAATTACAATCTCCATATGGCTGCACTTTCACAACGCCTTTATCACAAACCATTTGACAGATACGCTCCCACTGATCGCCCCCCCACATTGCCTCTGTATGGAATACCTTAATCTGTTTATTTCCGGCATTATATCCGTAAAACTGCCCTTTATCGTCCATACTACCTGTGGCAAGTACTCCGTAATACTTCGTTGAATCATTCACATAACCGCTCATGTTTCCATTGCCGTATGCTTCCTGTAAATCCTCTGATTTTGCCATAATCTTTAACAGTGCAATAATATAATTCCATTCCCACCAGCTTGTATGCTCCCATACATCGCCGTTTGCTTTAATGTATGTACGTTCCTGCGTTGCATTTTTGCTTGCCATTGGCTGCTGCCCACTTAATGACCTTGCTACATTATTTAATAATGCAGGTGTGTAGATTCTGCGGTAGAATCCCTCTCTGATAACTCCGTCTGGTGCTGTTCTGTGGTATGCGTTGTACCCGTCATCGTATTTTACATTACTCCAAATGATGTATTCGTCTGTAGCCGTTTCGTACTGGCACAGCCAGCCGCCCTTAAATGCTGCCATTGCATTACCCGCATAATCCACGTTTGCCACATCGCTTGCCGTTGTTCCGTCTGCCTTTAATGAGTAATCTGTTGCCAGTAACTTGTAGTCCTCTGTACCGTCAAACTTAACCATGCAAGGGTAGTTATTCTTTACAAATTCCACATTGCCCCAGCTACCATAGTTAAAAACACCGTCTGTATAGTTCATCGCCGCAGGGGGGTCATGCCTACAGCGTCATATAGGTACGTTACCCGGCTTTTCTTTCCGCTGTCGCTCTTGCTGATTTTGATACCATAACGTACCGCTTTCTTATGTTCCCCCGCCGCTTTCCTCTAATGCTGCCAGAATTGCATTTGTATTTGCGTGCGTACTGTCCAATGTTTCTTTATCCGCTAAATAAATTCTTGCCATGCTCTGCTCCTTATACTGATTCTAAATACACCATGCCGCCGTTAATCCCTATTGTGTAGGTAATGCCGTTGTGCTGTCCGTCATACTGTTAATTCCCTTTGCCATATTCTCACAGGCTGCCGCCGCTTTATTTGCCGCTACGGCTGCATTATTGGCGGCTGCTGCCTTTGTGTTCGCCTCGCTGGTTGCTGTCTGTGCGTTCCGTGTTGCTGTTACTGTATTGGCTTTGGCTTCATTTGCCGCTGCTGCTGCATCATTCGCTGCCTTGGCTGCGCTGTTCCCGGCTGCGGCTGCTGCATTTCCCGCTTTCGCTGCACTATTGGCTGCTGTGGTCGCTTCGTTTGCTGCCTTGGCTGCACTGTTGGCGGCTTCTGCTGCCGCTGTTGCATCTTTCTTTGTCTGTGCTACACTGTTTGCTGCATTATTTGCCGCCTCTGCTGCATCATTCGCTGCCTTTGCTGCATTATTTCCGGCTGTAGCCGCTGCATTTCCCGCTTTTGCTGCGCTATTGGCTGCTGCTGTTGCTGTATTGGCATCTGCTGCTGCCTGTTCTGCACTCTTGGTTGCATTTATTGCCTTATCTGTCTGCTGATTCATTGCAATAATGCTTTCTGCCATATCCAAAAACTCATTATCACTTATCAGCCCATTTTCCTTGTACACCGTTGGTGTAATCTTCGTGTAATACGTTGCGCTTCGTAATACGGCTGTTCCGTTGTATAAAACAATTTCCCCCCCACGCCCAGTGCCGGAAACTGCCAGCATCTGCTCTGTATATGTCACTGTAATAACATTCCCGCTGATTGTGGCATTGTTCAATACAAATTTGCCGTCTGGCTTGTAATACTTAATTTTTGCTGTTGTCCCGGCTGGTATGGTAAACTCTTTCTTATTCTCCAACAGTGTAACTTCCACTATCCGGCTTTCTTTTTCCCCCCCAGCTTTTGCCACGACATACTCAAAAGGTGCGCTGCCGTCAAGCTCAATCTGTATTCTCTGTACATTCTGTAACGCCATGTGCTACTCCTTTCTGCTCAATGTATTAAGCAAATCCTTATTTGCACAGCCCCCCCGGATATCCGCAAGCACTGCCGTTACAATCAGATCTGTTAAATATGCTGGCAGTCCATAGGCTGCCTGTACTTGTAAAATTGCTAATGTCATATCTTCATGCGCTCGGCTTGTAAGTATTCCCATTGGCTCACTCTGTTCCTCTTTTGGTTCATCTGGTAACGGCTGCTCTATATGTTCCTCTGTTGCCTGCTGCATTTCTTCCTGTTCTTTGCTCATTGCGCACTCTCCTTTATTCTTCATTCATTGCAAGCAATACTGCCTCTGTAAAATTAAATGTATCCGTCTTTGCTTTGTTTTCCTCTTCCTGTAATGGTGCTGGTGCTTTATTTAATTCAAGCGGCAACGGTGTTGCCTCTTCTGTAATTTCAACCTGTTCTTTTTCCATGTCCTGCTCCTTTATTGTGGAATACTTGTTATTAAGCCATTCTTTATATACACGTTTCCATATGTCCAACCAATACCGCCGTTATTGTCTGTTTTATGTATTTCCAATACAACTGGTAATGTCCCTGTAAAAGTTGTATAACCATTTGCGCTACAGTTCCGCAGGTCTACATTGTCCAGTATCCAGCCGTTGCCATACATATTGCAGCCTAAATTTAAACCAGCGTTTGTATATATACTGTTTGCCCTTGAGTAACATAAAATCGTTGTGTATCCGCTTGCACTCTCGGTTGCCCTTTGTGCCCATGCCATATACTTACCCTGCGGCTCTAAATCAAATACAAGTCCTTTGTGTGCATTGTTACTTGTCCATTGATTTGTACCAATTTTCCCCCCCACATAGTAGTTATCTCTGTAAAAATGATTGCCGTTTTGGTCGAACGCTGCACGTTTTTTTGATGCACTTACTCCATTATCATATACTGCAATTTCTCCTGCGCTAATTTGCACATATTTTGAGTTATTGTTAAATGCAACAATGACATTGTTGTAATACTGCGTAATGTAACTACTCACATTTCCCTTTGTTACACAGCTTGTGATACTGTCGGCATTCACTTTAATAGAGGCTCTTAATTCTTCCTCTATACCCTTGGCTCTTTTAACTTCCTGCGTAATAGAATCACTGTTTATTTTTAACTGTGCTTCTGTGTATACCGACATCTGCCCCCCCAGTACTTCTACATCTTTTACATATACTGTTGCCCCCCTTGCACGTAGGCATACAGATATAAATATCTTGTGCTCGTGCTTTCTGGTAATGTCACTTCTCTTTCTATGGTTGTCCATTCTGTGCTTTTCAGCAATCCGGCTGCGGTTGTCTGATAGGTATAAAAGCTGCACTGTATCCTTGCAGTGCTTTCGTATCCGCTTGCAGTTGCCGCCTTATACCGTACCCTGTACGTTCCGGCTGGCAATACTCCAATCTTGCACCGTATGTATGATGATGTACTGGAAGTTTTTAAAATCTTCGCACATATTCCCAGTGTGCTGTCTGTAATAACTGCGTTGTTTTCGCTGCTCGTATACCACTCATCGGTAAAACCGCCTTTAAAATCGCCACCCGCAACATAATTGTGCATGTTGTACTCTTCAATGGTTTTGCACAGCAATGTGATTTCTGATGCTGTACTTTCAATTTTTGCCGTCATTTCCTTTGTGACGGTTTCGCCTACGCTGTTTGCTTTATCTGCTGCATATGCATTTGCTGCTGCCTCTATCGCAATAGCTACGGCTGTCTGGTACTCCGTAACCGCACTGCCATACTCACTGTATGCAGTTCTGTACGTTTCCATATTTTTTTCAATTTCTTCTTTTGTTTCGGAATTTACAACATCATTGATTGCCGCAACCAGCACATTATATTTGGCTGTGTTTGCCGTTCCGAACACAGCAAGCCATGCTTTATGCATTGCGTTCAATTCCGCAGGCGGCACATAATCATTGTCAAATAATTCTTCGTGTTTTGCGTCTGCCTCTTCTTTTTCTTTCACAATGATCTGCAACATTTTCTGGATTGCAGCTTTTTCAGATTCCGTAATAATCCCGTCTGCTACTGTTGTTTCCAGTTCATTATTGATATTTGAAATAGCATCGTTTACATCTTGAATTTCTTTGTTGGTACTTTCCTGTAATCCATTCGCATACTGCTTTGCACTGCTTAATGCCGCCTCTGCTGCATCTGTTGCATGTTTGGTTACTTTATTCCTGTACTCTACATCTAATGCCTCTGCGTACACTGTTCCGGCTTTTAAGATAGCCCCGGTTAATTCCCCCGGCTGTAATAAAGTTTGCTACTATCTGACCGTCTGCGGTAATTGCTGTTGTAAATTCTCCGTTTACACCTGTGCTACTATGCCCCAGTCCGGCAAGATTCCAACGCCATACATTTTTAGCCTTGGACATATCCGGCGTATCCAGTATAAATATTTCCTGCGGGTTCTTTTCCGGGTGCAATACTACATACCCGCCGCTGTTGCCAGTGATTGCCGCAGTCACATTTTTAATGGTGTTCTCAATCTGCTTTTTGATTTGCTCCGCTCTTGTCTGGTTCTTTACTATCAGCTCCTGCGCCTCTTTCTGTGCCGCAGTAATGGTTTTAGTCAGATTCGTGCGGGCTGCTCCAATTTCAAGCGATTCGTAACGTTCTTTTATGCTGTCATATTTTACTTTCGTAATCTTTGCTTTTACGTTGATATCAAGCGGCAAGATTTTAACCGTAACAATATCGCACAGCTTTACACTCTCAAAAGCCTTTATATTTTTATAATCTTTGGTTTTCTTCAACGATGCAAAAGACAAGGTAATATTTACTTTTGGCTCTGTGCTTAATTTGCCCAAATACTCTTTTGCCTTTGCTCGCAGCATGTCAGTAGTAATTATTGTTCCGCTTTCCCATTCCCCCGGAAAAGTCTACAATCTCACACCGCAGCGTTGCATATTTGTTTGCATTCTCATGCTGTAATACCTTTTCCGGCAATGTTATGTATGTTTTCTGCTCCGCTCCCTCTGCGGTATATTTCGCATATGGGAAAATTACCGTTACAACATCTGCAATATTCTTTTCCTGCTTTGCATCTATCAGATTCTTGCCGTACTCAATCGTTACGCCATTGTCTACGCCCCCCCTTGCTTTTAAAAGCTCTACTCTGTAATTGTCGTAGTGATATTCTCCACCCCCCATACGTCCAATAAGCTGCCCTCTGTGCCGCCCATAGCGTTTCTGACGCTTACAGCCCCCCCGTCTATACTGGTGCTGTTGGTTGTGGTAATATCACTTGCACAGGTAAACTCATGTGGCAATATCGCTGCGTCCAGCAACTCATGTAATGCCCGTTCTCCGTTTACCTCACTTACTGTAAAACAGTCTACCGGGTTGCCGTTCAGTTCATAACTGATATGTTCCCCCCCGTACCATGTTGTATTTTCTCCTACAGCTTTCGTATGGTTGTAAATACGGAAAAGCTGCGGGTTATCTTCATCATTCGCCTTTGCTTTTATGATTGCGTCATTCTCTAAGTATTTCGCCAAATGTCCTTTTGTCGGATACGTCAACGCAAGCTCATATATTCCGTTTCTTTCCTCGGTTACAATGCAGCTTACCGCATCTGTTAAAAACCCTATTCCATTTGTCGTAAAATCTTTTTCTAAGGCATCATATAGAATCGGTATCAAAGTCTGCACCACCTCGGTATAATTTCCACTTTTGTAACATTGCCAGCCCAGCTTATGTTATTTGCTCCTGCTGCCAGCTTTGGGAAAAGAGTAGTAACCATTTTACTGTTTTGTAGCAAATCGCCTTTGTATGCGTTCATTATTTCGCCATCAATCTCAATATATTCGTTCACATCTTTAAAGGTATGTGCCCGGTTATTGATATACAGCGTAATACCACCATTTCCCGTTATTTTTATATACGGCGTTGCCGTAAATCCCTCTGTGTTGTATATGGTTGCTGCTTTCGTTAGGGTTATTGTCTTATCCCCCCCATTCAGCCGCCTTTCATATGCTTTGCACATGAATGTTATTTCTATCTCTCCCAGTAACCGCTTTGCCAGTTCTGACACGCTGGCATTACTGTTTATATACGCCAGCCTATAGCGTTCTGTATTGTAAGTGTCGTACAGCCTGCTATACTCTATTCCCGGCGCATACAGCCACATATAAATGCTGTGTGCCAGTTCTTCTAAGCTCCTGCCCTGTGTCGCATCTACACAGCATGTATATTTCTGCTCGTAATCTTTAAATCTCTGATTGTCCAGCGTGTCTATTCTATTGTCCTGTATCAATATGCCCTTTGCTGGCACTTCTACGGTTTCAATCTCCGGCTCTGCTGCTGAATCGGCGGCACTCTGCCCTGTAATAAATAACCCCCCCATATCCAACGAATTTATGCCGTTATAGGTAAAGCTATTTGCACTTTCAAAATATTCACTAAGCATATGCCGCCTCTTCCCTTTCTTTTATTTGGTCTGCAATTTCCAATATTTCCTCTGTAAGTTCTCTTATGTCCTGTTCCCTGTTGTTGTAAAAATTCTCAATTTTCAATTGAATTTCATTTGTTGTACTGCCGCCCTGTTTACCGTTTACGGTATCCATTGCGGTATTTCTCGCCGTTGGTGTCAATGGTGTTACAATCGTCTGACCGTTTACCATTTGTATTAACTCTGGTCCCGCCTCTGCAACCATTGCCGCACCATTCTGTAATACACCACCATGTGCCAGCCTTGGCAGGCTTAAATATCCCAGCCCGCCTATGTTTACGCCCGGTATCTTATTGATTAAACCGATTGCCCCCGTTAATCAGCCCTATTGCACTGTTAATAGTTCTTTCAATCGTGCTTATTACTCCGTTGATTCCGGCACGTACTGCCCCCCCGCTGATTGCATTTGATATTGCAGTGCCCAAATTAGAAAACGTGCTTTTGATTCTGTCCCATAAGCCGCTGAAAAAGCTGCCCCCCCAGTTTGCAAATACCTGTTTTACAGCCTCCCACGCTGCACTAAATGTTGTCCTAAAGAAA
Organism: Mediterraneibacter faecis JCM 15917; assembly: GCA_001312505.1. GTDB lineage: Bacteria > Bacillota > Clostridia > Lachnospirales > Lachnospiraceae > Mediterraneibacter > Mediterraneibacter faecis. The sequence continues at coordinate 103,328 of BBDW01000001.1, read as the reverse complement.
TTTCCTACTGCACTGAATATTGTTTTTACACTGTTCCATGCTGTGCTGAAAAAATTAGCAAAACCAGCCCAAATGCTTTTAATTCCGTTCCATGCGTCACTGAAATTCCCCGTTAATACATCTTTTACTACTGAAAAGATTGTTTTAATACCGTTCCATACCGCTTGGAAATACGCTACTACAACGTCCCATACTGCCTTTATGACTTCCCACGCCGTACTAAAGAACGCCCCTAGCACTTCCGCTACTACAGAAAATACAATTTTGATATTTTCCCAAATTGTAGTAAAGTACATTACCGCAACGTCCCAAACGGTTTTAATCAGCTCCCACGCAACCGAAAAGAAGCCGCTTAGCACTTCGCCAACTACAGAAAATACAGTTTTTATTGCTTCCCACAAAATCATAAAATACGGTGCTACCAAATCCCACACTGCTTTTATGATCTCCCATGTGTTGCTAAAAATCTGTGCAATATCTGCCATGATCTGCTGAATTACGCCCCCATATCATTTCTATGTACGGCTGTATAAATCCCCATATCTCCTGTATTTTGTCCCATACTGCGCTTATAAATTCTTTGATTGCATCAATGGCATTTCCCACAAAATCTTTGATTGCAGAAAAAATACCGTCAACTATCTCTCTAAACCATTCACACTTGTTATATAAGACAACCAACGCCGCCACCAATGCAGCTATTGCTATCACTACTATCATTACGGGATTCGCTGCCATTACTGCATTTACTGCTGCAATCGCAGGCTTTAACATCTTGCATACGTTTATTATGCTCGATATCGCCCCCGCCACCTTGCTTATAATCAATAATGCCGGGGGGGCTAAAGCTGCCACAACTGCCAGAATAATAGCAATCGTTTCTTTCTGCCCATCTGACAAGTTTCTAAACCAGTCCGTAAAGTTCTTTACTGCACTTGTTACTTTTTCAATGGCAGGCTTCAATGCTGATAATGCTGTGCCTGCCAAATCACTGCCCGCAAGTTTCAGATTATTCAGCGTTGTTTTCGCTTCGTCCCATGGGTCTAATGTTGCCTCATAGGTATCCTGTACTACGTTCCCGTAATCGTCCAACGATGCGCCCAAATCGTCTAAGCTCAACTTACCCTCTCGGATAGCCTGCGCCATTTCCGCAAAACCTTTAGAGCCAAACGTTTCCTGTGCTATAGATAGCGCCTCTGTTTCTGTGCTGGCGTTTTTGATTCTGTCAATCGTCTTTTGCAGTGCTTCATTTGTACTTAATCCCTCTGCGGTATAATTCTTAACAGACTTTTTCAAGCCTGCCATTGCTGTTGTTGCATCTACACCGTTATTTTCAAATGCTGCCAGTAAATTTACACTTTCTGTAATCCCTAACCCCCCCATTTCTTTTAGGGTGCTGCCGTTCTGCATCAACGAATTTTCCAATGTATCCATTGATAACCCGGTGTCCTGTCCTGTCTTTGTCAAAAGTCCCAGTACATTGCCTGCCTGTGATGCATCAACATTGAATTTATTTAAAATCGTATCAACATTATCTATTGATGTATTGAGGTCTGTATCATTGATTTCGGAAAACTCTATAAACTGCTGTGACAGTTTTTCAAGTTCTTCCCCCCCTGTGAGCTGGAAACGTGTATTTACTTCTCCGATTGCCGTACCTGCTGTTTCTGCGTCAATCGGTAAATTTGTAAATATATTTTCCATGCTGCCTTGCAGACTTTCCAGTGCTTCGCCTGTTGCGCCTGTTTTTGTTATTACAATGTCATAGCCGTTATCTATGTTCATTGCCGCTGCATACGATGCAGCCCCCACTGCTGCCGCTCCTGCGGACAACGGGGGGGCTAATGCTTTTGCTGCTGCTCCTGCTTTATTGCTCACAGTGTCCAGTGCATTTGCTGCTGCATCAATCTTGCTTACTTTTTCTGCGGTATCGTCCGCTGCATCTGCCACGCCCTCAAGCTCTTTGTTGCTTTCCTGCGCCTGCTGCTCCAAATCTCCCAGTTTGATTTCCGTTGATGCAATTTCTCTTTGCAGTGCCCTGTACTGTTCCTCGCTTACCTCGCCGTTTTCAAACTGTTCCTGTACCTGTTTTTCCGCTTCTTTCAGCGTATCCAGCTTTTCTTTTGTGCTGCCTATAGCTTCTTTCAGAATCTTTTGCTTTTGTGCCAAAAGTTCTGTATTTGAGGGATCTAGTTTTAATAGCTTGTCTACTTCCCTCAATTCTTTCTGTAAAGAACTGCATGAGCTGTTTACCCCCCCAGAAAGTGCTTTGGACAGTTTGGTAGTATCGCCGCCAATTTCTATGGTAATGCCTTTAATATTTCCTGCTGCCATGCTACCGCTCTCCTTTCCGCATCTTTTCCCGCAGTTTCTTCCTATCCGGCTTTGTCTGTTCCATTCTCCAGCAATTATCTAAGTACTCTCTGCCCTCTTTCGTCTGCATGAGCTTATGTATATTTGCCTCTCGCATAAAATATAAATACAAATCTATTGGCATTTCCTGCACATCAAATATTGTGATGTTCAGATAGTCAATTACCAGCTTTTCCCCCCCTTTTGTATTTAATCTATAATGCACCTTGTCCCCCCGCTGCCGCCGCCCGGATAATACGGCATTTTTAATTTGGGTTATTCTTAATCGAATTGACAAAATCGCCATAATCGTTAATGTATGCCACGATTTCCTCAATGTCGTACTCTTCGCTTTCCAAATACTCTGCTGTAATCCGCTCCCCGTTTTTATTGTTAGATAAGATTTCAGCCATAAGTGACAACATTGTTTTATATACTTCTTTGCCGTCCACTTCCTCTTCGTCCAGATCACTGATTTCCTGCATCTTTTCAAATGTGCTTTTCTTTGGCATGTTTACAATTACTACTTTGCCGTCTTTCAGTGTCGTTGTATAAAAACTGCGTTTCATTTTTCCAAAATTAAAGCTTTTGTTCGCCATGCTTTACTCTCCTTTTTTTAGCTGCGGGAAGTGCCCCGCAGCTTTTTCTTTACACTTCTGTAACGATATCCTCGTCAAAAATCAATAATGTGCCGTCTTTATCCAACGGGTGCGCCTTAAACTGCGGCTCGATTGTGCTTTCTGCATCTTTGGCAAATGTAAAGCTAAAGCCTGCCTCATTTCTTCCCACAATCGTTACTCTGATATTGCCGTCCTCACTATCTTCGTGTAAGAATCTAATGAGGTATTTTTTATTGTTCTGGTTTTTGATTCCACCGATTTTTACAGTTCTCTTTTTGGCTGTTTCGGTTACTCTCGCTGTTGCACACAATTTTTCAAGTGTCTTTGCGCACCATGTAAGCAACCCTGCCTTTAATGTCACATCTTCACTGGTTAAAACCGTTTTCTGTACAACGCCCAAATCGTCCTTTGCCGTATATGTTTCTGCGGTATACTCCAACGATGCGCCGCCCTTGATATGTGCAAGCTGGTTTGCATCTGTTTCAATCGCTGTATCTTCCGGGATTTCCCCCAGTAAAAACCATGCAATACAGCTTTCCACTGCCCAAAATAATTCTTTCGCTATCCATATCCTTATCCTTTCTTTCTCACTTTCTCGTAAATTGTAAATTCGTATGCGGTCTGTACCATATCCTCACTTTCAATCGTATCTTGGTACTTTGTGTAATCCACATCAAATAACACTTTCTCTTCAATTTCTTTCTCTAAACTGCCGTCTGCCACTTTGTCTGTGTACAGTTCCAGTGCTGCGTGTATCTCATGTAACAAAATTCTTTCATCACTTCCACGCCCAACTACCTGTGGTACGATATACACAAGATATGGCGGCACTGGTAACGGGTTTTCTTTCGTTTCCCGGAACGCATCTTTTGCAAGTGGCAGCCCCGTTGCTTTTGCCCTGTCAATTATTATTTCTAACCTCACTGCTGCACCACCTTTTCTATACGTTCCTGCAATTCTGTTACCATTTTTTCCTCTACAGGCTTAATATGTACCCTCGGATTTACACGCCCGCCGTTTCTACTTGCGTGTCCGTATTCCAGTAAGTGCGTAAGTTGATAATCTGTTTTATTAAACACTGTATTCCTTTTGGTGCGGGTATCTGCATAGGTCTGTTTTTTTCTCCAACCTCTTCTATAACTGCCTGTCAGCTTTGGGCTGCTCTGTTTCAGTTCGTCCACACCCTCTTGTGCCACATCATCAACTATCGTTTTTATTTCGTCCGCTACGTTCTGGTCGTATTCCGTAAGCCCGGCTGCAATCTCTGTTGCAAGGTCTTTTATATCTACTTCTTTACTCAACGTCTGCCACCCGCTTTTCTGCATACAATTCTGTCTTTTCTTCGTTCTTCCGTTTGTATGTTCGGTATACCGTCAGCCTCTGCCCGTTGTACTCAATTTCTGTTTGATTGCTGTACTCAAAACTCCATACCACAAACTTGTATTGCGGCTTTATGTCCTTTTGCCCCCCCACTGCCTCAAACTCGCTTTGCGTAATGCTCTCAACGTCACAGAAAATAATAGTTTTCTCTACCTCGCTGTCATTGATCTGCTCGCATAACGTAATTTCTTCCTGCATCTTATCCCTCTTTTGTGTTGTAATCTCCGGCAAGACACAGTGACATTTTCAACGCCTCATAGCTCTGCCTGTATCTGTCTGCTGCATTTTGGTAATTAAACTCTGCTTTTACAAACAACGTAACGGCTCTAATAATAAGCGCATCGTTTTCATTGATATTTACCACGCCTGCAAGCTGTAAATCCAACTTGCAGGCTGCAATACTGTTGTTTATGTCCTGTTCAATCACTGCGGATTTGCTTAAAATCCTCATGCTGCTTTTTATGGTATCTGTTAATATTGTTTCCATAAAACCGCCTCTACTTTGTGATTTTCGCCACTCCTGCTGCCACTAAAACCTCTGCACGTTCTGCTGTTACAACAAATTCTTTGCCCGGTCTAAATGTCTGCTGCGCCTGTTTATCTTTGTAGGTTTCAATAACCGTTACTCTCACACCGTCTTTTTCTGTGTCCGTTTCGGACACTTCCGGCTTTGGCGTTTCCTGTTCTGCTTCTCCCGGTACTTCCGGCTGCTGCGGCTCTCCCTGCTGCGTTTCTCCCTCTTCCGGCTCTTCTGCATCTACTGCCGCAATTCTCTTTGCAAGCTCTTCTTTCGTTCCGCTGTCACTCAACCCCCCCAGCTCATTTGCAAGTTTCTGTAAATCTTCCTTTTTCCGCTTTTCAAGCTCTTTTACATCAAAATGTGCCATATTGTGCCTCTCTTTCCTTATACCTGCCTAACGCCCTTTTTCACTAAGATAATGCCGTTTGCATCGGCTACCTTGCCGTCCACAACCATTAAGCACTTGTTTTTGATTTTGTTGTTATCGTGGTCTGTCCACTTCACTACCTGCATTTCCATGTTGGTATTGATAACGTAATCAGAGAAACTCATAAATACCGCAATTACATCGCCCTCGTTTGCATCGTCCCAGCTCGGTAATACATCGTCCTCTACGGTTTCCACGTTCTTGCCCATGAAACGGTATGTTTCCTCTCCGTTCACTCCATAATTTGTACGTCCGATCGGCTGCCCGTTCTTATCTTCCATGCCGTCAATGCCTGTATCAAACGTGGACTGATTCATAACAAAACTGCCGTTTCTGTACGCCTTTTTCATTTTCCCTTTTACTTTGTGCCAGCCGTTCCAGCTCTCATACTCTTCCTGTGTCAGCGTAACAACCGTTGTTACCCGGCTGTCCTTTGTGACACCCAGCGGCTGCCCCTCTCCTGTACCATTGAAAATTGCAATCTCAATAGCCTTTACCATTGCCTCTGTTGCCATAGGTACAAACAGATCAGTAAACATTTTCAGAGTAACAACATTGGCTAAAATGCTCTGTGAAATTTTGCACTCTAAGCCGTAATAGTTGAATGTTACAGAAGTTTTTGCAGATGCTTTCTGGTCATCGCTGCTCTTTTCCTCTGCAATCCAGTGTGCCGTAGGTTTTAAATCTGCAATCGGAATGGATACACCGCCCTGTACGTTAATCTTGCGTACTTTTGCGTAAATGCTGCCGTAGCTTTCCAGCTTTGTAATAATCTCATTCATAATAGAGGTTGGAATTACTGCGCCGCTGTCTGCTGTCGTAGTATTTTCTGCTGCTCTATACTCCTGCGGAATAACCACGCCCCCCCTGCACACATAATTCATAAATGCTTTTCTGTATGCTACAGTGTCGTACTTATCCTCTGGCTCTGTTGCTGCCGCACCCGTTCCGCCTGCTCCTGCAAAGTTTCTGAATGTCGTAGGTTCTGTGCCTGCTCCGCCTGTAGCTCTCCCGCAGCAATTCTTGCAAGTAAATTTTTGCGTTTTTCTGCTGCCGCCTGCAAAGAGGTTCTTTCTTCCTGTAATGCTGTTACCTCTGCTTCAAGTGCTGTCATTTCTTCGTCTGTAAGCTCTGCCGCTCTGGTGTTCAGCTCTTCTCTGATTTCTGCTAATCTTGCCTCAATTTCTTTTAATCTCATGCTCTGTTTTTCTCCTTTTCATTTTCGCTTTTATAAGCTCGCCTTAATCTTTAGTATCATAGCCCGCCTTTTAAGCAACTCCTGCTTTTCCTGCTCATAACTCCTATTTGCAAAATTACGGGCACTTATTTCAGTATCGTTATTTGCCGGAATACTTACGGCTGATACATCATAAACTTTTTTGATTTTTAGAATCGTTCTTGTGTGTGTTTCCCTGTCGTAGCTTTCCTCTGCTACGGTAAACGCCCATGACATTTTTGTTATCATGCCTGCGTCAATGTCCTGATACAATCCCCTTGCCAAATCTGTTTTACTTAAATCTGCTGCCACAAATAAGCCTTTCGCATCTGGCTCTAAAATCAATGTTTTGTTGGACTGTCTGGCAAATACCCTGCCTGTATGGTCGTACTGCATTATAACGTCACTCATATCTGCATTATCCAGTGCGTGTGCGTCAATTCTTTCGTAAATCTTTGTACCGTCCTCAAATTCATATAAAAGATACGGTACGTTAAATGTAGTGGCGTATCCCTCTACATAACATTCTGTATTTATGCGCTTATCGCTCGCAACTTGGGCAGTGAGTGGTGTTACCAGCGTTCTGTATTCCCGTTCTTTTTTAACTGGCATTATTAACACCCTCTTTCTCTGTTTGTCCGTCTTGTGTTTCTCCCGTTTCTGGTTGTAGGTTCTGTTCCCCCTGCCTGTGGGACTTGCTGTATAACTACTTGTGGCTCATTGCCTTTTTGCAGTTCGCTTACCTCTGTATACTCTTTGCGGATATAATATTTTTCTCCGTCCTCAACATGCGCCATATTCCATATATCCATTACGCCATTTCTGTTTAGTAATGCCCTGTCAAATAGCTGCGTGCTTACGCTCAACTTTGTAGCATTGCTGGCATATTGCAAACGGTTTGCAGAAAAGAAAATAGCATTTCCACACGCCCGCTCTCTTTCTGTAAAGCTCATGTTTGTCATCACTAAAGATAATTGAATTGCAAAAGGCTCTATTTTCCCCCCCTCGTAATAGGCGTTCCATGTATTCTCGTCAAATTTGTTCTGCAAAATATCCATGTTCGTACCAAAATGTGTACAAACATTTTCCTGTATGTGCTGCATCTGCAATGCGTTAGGTGTATACGGTTTACTCTCTACCTGCTTCAAGTCGGAAAATTTATTATCATAAATAATCATTCCGCTATCATTGTCTGCGCTTAAATTGTCCTCTGTAAAACGCTTGCGCTCTTTCTTTATATCCTCTGGTTTCAGCATGTTTGCAACTTTTGCTAAAAATCGGATGTTTGCAGAGTTTTTTACTGCGTTTATGATTCCCTCGTTTTGCGTATGTATCAACTGCATTGTGGGTGCAAGCGTGCTGTTATCCTCTCCAAACAGATCGTCTTTATATTCAAAATCTGTCATAATCCCCACACGCTCAAACTCAATAGCCCCCATAGCTGCCATTTGCAAACAGGTATCGCAAATATAACTGCCCCTCGCACTCTATTACCTCGCAGCGTTCGGCACGCAATGGATACCAGCCGCATAAACGCCCGTATTCGTCCTCTATCGGAATAATGAACGCTGTATGCTCTACAGCCACATACGTTGCCAGACGCTTAATAAATTTTGTTGTGTCCATAAAATAATTTGGCTTATGCTGTAATGTCTTTTCCAATGTTTTAAGGGCACTGCCCTCAATCTCCGGCTTTAATTTGCTGCAATGAGTGGCAAAATTGTTTACCGCTGTCCTTGTCAAATCCATTTCATATACACCGCCGCTAAAGCTGGTAAATGTCGGACTGTAGCCGTTCAGCATTTTAAAATAATTTCCTATGGCTTTTAATTCTTTGCCATGAAAAAGATAATCTAAAAATCTCATACCGTTTACTCTCCTTTCTATGCGGCGTTTTTCAGTAATTCCCCTACCTCTTCGTGGTATTTCTGTCTTACCGTCATTGCGTCTATGACAGATACAAAACCATCTATATGCGCCCGCTGTTCTATCTTTATCGGGCGGAACTTCCTTGTTTCCATGTTGTGCTTTAATGCCACATTTAAGAAATGCGACTGTAGCAATTTATTGTTTACAATTTTAAAATCGCCGTCTTTAACAATTCCCTCAAACTCCCGTATTACAGGTGTGAGGTTTTCGCCTTGGTAAACATCATCTGTGTGGAATCCGTAATTTTTCAAATCGTCCACAAGGTACTGTGCGCTGTACCTGTCATATCCGATTTTCAAAACCCTTATGCCGTATGTTTCCAGCAACCATACATACCAGCTAAATACGTCTTTGTAATTAACGTAATTGTCCCCCCCGGATAAAGTAATAATGCCTTTCTTAACAAAAATGTCATACGGTACTCCATCTGCTGCCTGCAAGGTTTCAAGCCTGTTTTTCGGCATAAAGAATTGTGTAAATGCGTATAATACGCCCTCTTTCTCTATAACCACGCTTGCGGCTGTCAAGTCTGTTGTTTGGCTCAAATCTATACCGCCCACTGCATAGCACTCTCTAAAATCTTCCAGTGTTTTTAATACTTCTGCTTTTTCCACGGTCTGATATTCCAGCCATGCAATAGAGCTGTTCTGTTTGATATTGCAGTACTTTGTAAGGAACTCTGCCTTTTTACTTAAACTGCCCTCTGCTACTGCAATTTCATCAATAAAGAAACTCTCTTTTACTGATACACCCATATTCGGGTTTGCTTTTTTCAGTTCTTCTATATCGTTCCATTTTTCCACATCATCAATCATGTACAAAAATGGTAATAGTCTGCGTTCTTTGCTGTTTCCCTTTAAGAAACTTGTACTACGCTTCATTAACTCATCATAGATACTATCGTTGATATATCCGGCTGTACTTATGCTTAAAATCATCGGCTGTTTACGTGCGCCTAAAGCAGATTTCATAACCTCATACTGCTTTAATCCAGCGTCCCCGCTCCATGCCGCCATTTCATCACATACAACAAGCTGCGGGTTGAAACCGTCCGACTTTTTAGCATTAAATGCAATCGGTTTGATAACTGTATTGCTCTCTGCAATATAGATATCGCTACGCCGTTTTTTCGCCAGCTCTTCCAACTCTTCCTCTGCCTGTACCATTTGATAGAATCCGTCATATACAAGGGCTGCTTGGTCTAATTTGGGCGCTAAACAGTATATTTCCTGTCCATACTCCGGCTCTAAATAAGCCATGTATGCGATTAGCGCAGATGCAAACAAACTTTTGCCGTTTTTTCGTCCGATAACAATAAAAATTTCACGAAAAACACGTATTTTTTCTGCATCTTGTATGCCAAAAATGGTGGAAACTATAGCTTTTTGCCATAATTCCAGCGTGATTAAATCATTACGTCCCTTGCTATGGTGGCAAAATGTTTCTATGAATTTTATAGCTTTATTGGCTGCCTTGGCATTAAAAAAATACTCCTGCGTTTGTAGCCCGTTTATGATGATTTCAAATATTTTTTTAATCCATTTTCCTACGATGATCTCGCCGCTGCTTATCTTTGCGTAGTACTCATAGATATAATTTTTATATGGCATTTGCCCTATTCTTCTCTAAGGCTGCCAGCTTGCTTTGCTTACGTTTTGCCGCAGGTACAAGCTCTGTTAATTGCTTGATGATAGCCGCATAATTCTTTGATAATGCTATGTATGTTTCTGCTTCCGGGCTTTTCTTCGTCCCGTACTGGTTCTCTCCGTTTTTGTACTCACTTGTCCAGCCCGTTTCCTCTATCACGTTCTGCAATTCATCAAGTTCTATCGACATAAAAGCAGCCTTTTCTATCAGCGGCGTTACCAACTTCTTTTTATTTTCGTCTAAGTCCTTGAAAATCCCTTTTAATCTTGTCTTTTCACTCTTTATCTTGGCTTCTTTGCTCTTTTCCTTTCGTGCTGCCATTTCTTTTACCCCCCCTTTCGATACACCCCCCCACCCCCCCTCTACACCACGCATGTGCGACCTTGCAGAGTAAAATTAGGGTTACCCCCCCTCGGTCTATCGTGAGCGAAAAATATTTTCTGAATGGGGGGGATTAGTTCGCCGTCAGCCGTAAACGCATATCGTTTTGCACGCACGTTTTTTGCATGATGCTCTTTGTTGTGGCAGTCCTGACACAATGCCTCTAAGTTGTCCCAGCATAACGTAATGTTCTGCTCGTGTATGTTCTTTGGTGTCAGCCATATCTTGTGATGCACAATCTTTGCTGGCTCTCCGCAGCGTTCACACAAGTAATGCTGTGCAACCATGTATGCGTCTCTTGTCTGCGTCCACTCTTTAGATTTATAAAACCATTCTGCCCACTCTTTCATGTTGCCTCTTTCTTTACCCAACGCCCTAGGTTTCATGCGTTGGGCAGGAGGTAAAAGTATGATGAAAAACAAAAGGACGCACGAAAAAACATTTAAGTTCTTTCGTGCGTCCTTAACAGTTGTATTATACCGCCCGCACCGTTTCCCTGTCCACCGCAGGATTTGTGCAAATATACCGCAAAATTTGTGTAGCTATTCCGCACAGCTTTACTCAATCCCATAAATCATAACTGCCAGCTCCTTTACTGCTGCTGTAATCCAGCGTCTTGGTGTATCTTTCCCTGTGTTTAATTCTTTCTCGATCTGCTCGTATGTATATCCCTGCATGTAATACATGCGTAATGCTGTGTACTCTTCCTCTCTCTCTGCCTGCTGCCTGCGCCGCTGTACCTCTTCCAGTGCCGCCGTAATATGCTGTACTGCCTCTTTTGTTCTCTGTCTGCTTTCTTCGTCCGCTGTGTGCTGTATAAAGAATTGTGCATCTCTGTACTGTTTCAACATTGCCACTGTTCTGTTATACTGCTGCCTCTGCATCTCTTTGTTATTCCCCCCATGCGCCCCCCCTGCCTCACTGTCTTTATATTTTTCTGCCGCAACATTAAATGCCTGTGCCTGCCTGCTAAACATCTGTGCCAGCGCATCACATATATTTCCTGCTGCGGTAAATACTGCCTCTGTAAATGTTGCCATTGCCTGTGTTATCTGCTCCACCGATATACCAGCACAAGGCAAGGACTGCTGCGCCCTTGCCTTTCTTCTCTTTCGCTTGTCCATATATGCAGGTGGATTATAACCATATCGCTTTTTATAATTCTTTTTCCACTGTCTGTGATTCATGCCATTGCTCCTTTTCTTCTCTGTTCCAAAATACCTGTCTTGTCTGTATCCCTGCCTCATTAAGTTTTTGATATATTTCCCTTAACTGTTCCCGTTCGCAATGTTCCCTCTTACTTCTTGGCGGTCTTGAGTAATCCAATGGTGTTGTTTTACCAAAAAGCAGCGTCCGTAAGCATTCCGCTGTTGTTGCTCCTATCTGTCTGTAAACGCCCATTGCCATATACGTTTTTTGCCATATCCACAACTCTATTCCCAACGCCTCATTGATTTTATTAAACAATTCATCCAGCGCAGGTTGTCCCATTTCTCTATGCTGCCATTCATATTCCTGTTTTATTTTATCCTCTATCATGCTTTACTCCCTTGGTGTCCGTTTCGGACACAATACCCATTACCTTAATTGCCATGATGCAGTACCCCCCTCTGCAAGTCCTGCATATTCCTGTAACATATACGTTACCTCTGCCTTTATGATTCTTCCCGTTTCCTCTCCGTTCGTGTATTCTGCCATTTCTAAAATATCGCCCTGTTTAAATCCCTCGTCATTCTTCCGCAGCTCAAACGGCTTTTTACCGCTTGCCACATCTTCAAAAGACATTTTTGCTAATCTTATTCTGTGTAGCTTTGGCTGTTTTTCTGTATCGCTTGGCAAATGCTCCATTTTTTCATTTTCTGCCTGCTGCCGCAGCTTCGCTTTTGTTTCTCGGTCTATTCTGTCCTGCTCTTCGCTATACCGCTGTTCGTCCGTTTTTTCTGCCTCTGCCTTATTCTTGTACTTGTCGCACTTCTGACACGTCCCCCCCGTTTTTACATTGCAGTCTGAATAATACAGGCATGAATAGCACAACGATGTAATGCTCTCCGGGTGTGCTATTTCGTAATCGTCCCCCCCCGGTCTTGGTTCTTCCGGCTTATCTGCTTTTTCTGCTGCTTTCTTTTCCGCAACTTTCTGTGCAATTTCATTTGCCCGTATCTCTTTCCCGGCTGCTGCCCGCTCCGCAATTTCCTTTTGCTCTGCCTCTGACAACTTCGCAGCCTCATACGCTGCCGTTACCCCCAATACTACCGCTTTTTAACTGCTCTTTGATTTCCGGCGTTGCATTGTTGTTGATACTTTCCATACGTGCTACGTTTGTGCTGCTTTCGTTCAGCATTGAGCTATCAGATCACGCATTTTCCCTTTAATCTCTAATCCGTCCTCTTTCTTTGCCCGGATAAGTGCCGCCTTGGTTCTTTCTACCAATCTCGTTTTTTCGTATGCCGTCAGCTCCTGCGTGTATCCATTGCCAGCCAGCAACGATAACTCATACATAGCCTCGCTCATATCCTTTGAGCGGAAAAGCACTTTTTCATACTCTTTATGCCCCCCCCGCTCCAAATTCAGCTTGTTTGCTTCGTTACGTCTGTGCCCGTCAATTATGCGGTATTCTCCGTTTACCCTTGCCAAAACCGTTGGCTGCTCCTGCCCTACGTGTAAAAAGCTGTCTGCCAGTTCTTCTATGCCCTCTAACTTCTGGTGCGTGTTCTCTTCGGCTGCCTTTACCTCATACGGGCTTAAATAGATTTCTTTGTATCCCTGTGCCTGCTGCCCGGCTGCCTTTGTCTTTGCGTTCAGAATATCGTTAATGCCAAACTTTGCCATATCTTTTTACCTCGCTTTTCCTGTGTATGCCGTTACAAATTTCTTGTATCCCTGCGCTGCTGCACAACATGGGCTGTACTCATAAATGGGCTTTCGCAAAAATGTGTTTTCTGCTACTTTCTTGGAATATCTGATAATGCCCAAAATATTAAAATCTGTGTTCTGTTCCAGCCACTCTACGCCTGCTGCCTCTCCGTCTGTGTTTTGGTATGACGTAATCAATACGCCAGCCAACTTTAATGCCGGATTAAATGCTTTTGCGTCCTCTATCTGCTCTGTCACGATATCCAGCCCCTCTAATGCGTCCTCGTCCACCTTTACAGGTACTATTACCTCGTCCGTAATCGCCAGCGCATTTACAACATTCAGCCGATATCTGGCGGGTTATCAATGATGCAGTAATCGTATTTGCCGTATACGGTGCAATCTCCGTAATACTGTACTTTGGCATATACCAGTGTTTTGTATCTTTCAATCTGGTTTTCGCTGTCCTCTTTGGTTAAATTCCATGTAGCCCCCCCAAACAATGACATATTCGCTGTTACAATGTCGATGCCCTCATAGTCTGTATGCTGTATCAGTTCGTCTACGTTGCACCAGTCCCCCAGCCAGTAACTTTGTAACTGGTGCTATATTCTCTGCATCGTATCTGCTGTACGCTTTGCTTAAATTGCCCTGTTTATCGTTATCAATTAGCAATACTCTGTAACCTCTCCTGTAAAGCTCATATGCTACGTTTGCTGCCGTAAATGTTTTTGCCACGCCGCCTTTTAAATTTAAAACGCTAATCACTCTCATACTTTTACCTCTTTCGTGCTTATTTTCCCATTTCCTGTAATACTGCTGCCGCTTTGTCGTTGTCGGCTTTTAATAAATATTCTTCAATCACTTTTGCCGCCTCACGCCACCCGTAACAGATCACTGCATAATACCCTTGGTCGTTCAAAAATACTTGCCACTTTTCTTGGTTCTTTGTAGCCTTGTTTTTGCCTGCTTTCAGTTCGATGTACAACCCATGATATCCGTTTCTTGCCACTGGTAAACAGATATCCGGCACACCAGCTTTTACACCCTGCCTTTTCAGTGCTACCGCTGTCCGTTTATCTCGCTTTCCCCCCGTTTGGGATATGGTGCATATATTCAAGTTCCGGCATACAGTCCATGTGGTACGCTGCCCACTCAAATAATGCCTCTTGATGTCCGCTTTCATCGTCAAGCCTAAAATTTCTCATTCTTTCGCTCCTTTCCTCGTTTTACTTCTGAACGGCATAAATCGTAATACTCACACCGCAGGCAACAATGCTTGCAATCTTTCCCCCGGTTGGAATAACCAGTAAATAATTTTGTCAATCATGTTTTTCTGCCCTCTCTATCCGCTCATTGTTTCTTTTAGCAGCGGCTGCAAGTGCCATTAACACCATGCCCGCAACCACGCCTGCCATAAATATTGCAATCGCAGCTATCACAATCAAACTATCAACCCCTTTCATTCCAGTTTTACCAGCGTGTACCTCATGTACCCGTATCCGTAGTATTCCGGGCTATGTACGCCTTTGCTCACGCTGTCTTTGTCCACGTAGTAACCTTTTATCGCTGTTGGCTCTGATTTGAACCATGCACGATCTGAAATTATTCTTATTTCTGGCTCTGGTCTTACAAGGTTTTTGCTGCAATTCCAACGCTTGCCCTGTAATGCCCCCCCGTCTGCCTCTGTCCTGTGCGTATCTGTGTACTTGATAAAATAGCTTGCCAGCTTTGCGTAATTTCCAGAATCGTCTAACGGGAATACCTTTACCCTATTGTGTCCCTCATACGCTTTGTACCAGCATCGTTGTAAAATCTCTGTATCAATCTTGTTGATAACTAAATGGTGGTGGCGTGCCCCTCTTTTACCAATCTCCATAACATGCACATATTTAAGCTCTATGCCTGCCTTTTTGCACTCTTTGCGTAACTCCCGTAAAAAAATATCCATGTCCTTACGCATCTGCTCCCTGCTTCTATCCGGCTGTCCCTTTTTCCGTATGTAGTCCAGTTCTAAGTGATAATCTCCATACCCAAAATTGGCATTTAACAGTAATCGTAATTTTCTCTCTGCCGCTCTGGTATTAACCTTTTTCTGCTCTTCCTTGGTTGGCTTTACTTTATCCCTCTTTTTATGCCCGGCTTTTTGTATCTGCTGGTAAAGTAACGCTCTACCTCTATCGTCTTTCCTGCTCTTGTAACTCTCTCTACATACGGCATATGTTTTACCTCTCTTTTGTCGGATAGTTAATACTTTTATCAAGTGGTAAAGGCAGGCTCTGTGCCTGCAATTTCCTTGACTTTTCGCCATACGCCATTTATACTTTTGTTAGACAAATTGTTAAGGCTTATAGCTTTGCCCCCTATGGTATTCCAGTACCGTAGGGGGGGCTTTCTCTTTTCATTGTTTCTTTTCCTCTCTGTATGAGGTGTAAATAAGGCGTGAGTGCATATATATTGGTTTGCTCCCGCCTTTCTTGAAATGGTCTGTACATTCCCAATTTCCCAACCTTTTTAATAATCCACGTTTCCTTGTGCTGAAATGGTTATACGGGTATGATGTCAGCCATACATAAACTGCGCCTGCGGTCTGCTTCTCTGCATTCCACTCTTTTACACCTATCTGTTCCCGGTCTACCTGCACAAAATCAATGCCAGCGGCTTTTAATTGCCTTTCGGCTCTCTTAAAAAACCGCTCTTTATCCTTTTCCGTCCATGCAAATTTCATTCTGTGCCTTTCCCGCAACTATTCTTACATCTTGCCATTTCCTGCCCAGCAAGCATACTTACCAACTCCATAAGTTCATCTGCGCCCTTTTCGTCAATAAACTCACATCTAATACAACATGCGTTATATCCACAGATAGCATCAAATACAGATTGTACCTCTTGACATGTACCGCAATCTTTCAATGTTTCAATCAACCCCCCCACTAGCCCAGTAACTGCCTTTATGCCTAGCTCCCCCCCGCCTTTTCCATGTATCGGTATTGATATTTCCTGTGCCTTTGCTGTGCGTTCTCTGTTTAAAATGATTCTGCTTTTCATTGTGTCTAATTCCTTTCTACTGTTTCCGGCTGCCACCATACCTGCATCTTTTCTACTGATACCTCGAAAGTGGTTCTTTTCTCTTCTGATTCTGTGTTATTATCGCCGTAATACTTTTTCACATACTCCCGGCTCTGTAATCTGCCAGTGATTTTTACAATCGTGCCTCTTTTGTACTTTGCAATCTCGCTGGCGTTCTCCTGCCAGAAAATACATGGGATATGTACGTTTCCACCCTGTATGCAGTTTTCCACTTTCAGCATTACATCTGCTATATGTTTTCCCCTTGGTGTTTCTCTTACTTCCGGGTTATTCACAATTTCCGCTGTTAATTGCACGCCGTTCTGATATTCCGGGAACCCTACTGTTACAACGTGATCTGCAAGGATAAAAACAGCCGTATGCCCGCTTTCTGCGTTCATGGCTTTCTGCAAAATGCCCGTTGCCATAATATCTCTGCCAACCACCATATTTCTTGCTATTGCTTCTGCGTCTATGTTTTCATTTTCCTTTATTTTTGCAGCTACAATTACCGTATCCTCTGCCCCGCTTTTTCTCGGTACACATACCCGCAGCACTGCATAGCGGTTTTCTGTGTCGTATCCGCATACCCCCGCTTGTTACCTCTGCCTGCTTTACCGTTCCCATAATTCCGGCAAAATTTTCATTGTTCATTTTTGTATGTTCTCCTTTCCGGGTGCGGGGGAAAAATCCCCCCCCGTTCCCCCCCCTTTACTGCTCCGCAGCCGCAGGCATTTCACAAGAAAGACCGGGCGCAATGTACCAGTTCGCATAGCCAGCGGTGTTGTTCAAGGACACGCAAGCCCCCCCGCAACCCAGCCCGTCGTTGCAGTAGCCGCCCACAAGAGGCACAGCCACAATTTCTGTATCTACTGCCCCCCCGCCGTCTGCTGCATATTTATGGCTTGTCCCATTAAATGAGATTGGCAAGCGTCCGTATGGTGTCATTACGGTTTTATCTACATAGCCATAACGCCAATCATTCCACATATAGCGGTATGCGTCTGTATATCCCTGTCCCGTAAAGTTCGGCTCTCCATACGGCAATACTTTTACAATTCCGTCTGCACAGATCAGCTTTGTTAAACGCTCCCATTTATCGCCCCCCCATAATGCCTCTGTATGGAATACCTTAACTTGTATTCTAAAATCAGATGCACCATAAAACTGCCCTTTGCCGTTTAATGTACCTGTATTCGCTGGCTGCCCGGTTCTGCTGTTTCCTGTTCCGTAGGCTGTCTGCAAATCGTCTGTTTTTGCCATAATCTTTAACAGGCAAATAATGTAATTCCATTCCCACCATGAACTCATAGCCCACTTATCGCCGTTTGCCTTGCAAGCCTCGTTTTCCTGCTCCGCTGTCATATTTCCGATAGTCTGACAACCACTAAGGCTACGGGCTGCATTGCCAACCAGTGACGGCGTATAAATGTGTCTGTAGAATCCGGCATTTAATGTGCCGTCTTTTCCTGTTCTGTGGTATGCGTTGTATGAATCATCAAATTTTACATTGCTCCAAATGATATATTCGTCTGTAGCTGTTTCGTACTGGCACAGCCAGCCGCCCTTAAATGCAGCCATTGCATTACCCGCATAATAAATATCTGTAATATTGCTCTTTGTCCCGTCCTCTTTCAGTTCGTAATTGTCCGGGTTTAATCTGTAATCCTCTGTGCCGTCAAATTTAACCATGCAAGGGTAGTTGTTCTTTACAAATTCCACATTGCCCCAGCTACCATAATTAAATGCACCCTCTACAAAATCCATTACCGCAGGTATCATACCTACGGCATCATACAGGTACGTTACCCGCTTGTTGCTGTCCTCTTCGTTTTTGTTAATCTTAATTCCAAACCGTACAGCTCTTTCTACTGCTGCCATTGCTTCACTCATACTTTTTTACCTCGTTTCTTATATGCAAAATGTGTAATACAGTGTCATTGTCAAATCACTAAATTTATACTGCGGGTGTTCTCCCGGCTCTAATGGTTTCATTAACCCCCCCAGCTTTTGCCAGTCCTTATGCCGAATATCCGGCACTACTGCAAAATCCTTTATCTCTGCCTGCCATATTTCTTTACTGATCTGACTTTTATCTTCCCGCAATATTCCCAGCCAGCCTATGTATACGTCTGCCTCACTGGTTTCGTACCTGCTGCCCTTGCCTTTAACAATGCGTATTCTTGTTATGTTGTGTATTGGCTCTATGAATTGCTCTAATGTCATTCTTCTACAGCCCCCCCATCCTCTACAATCCTCATTTCTCTTTCAAGCACGCCCACCTCTACGCCCTCACACATTACAAAATATACTGTGCCGCCTTGCCTGTTGCTTCTCTTGTTTATTTTTGTTACCTCGTATACCTTGCCTACTTCCGGGCTTGGCTTTGTTGGTACATGCTGTACAATTTTAATTTTCATTGCTTTTTCTCCTATTTCTCTGGCATTTCGTATATTCTTGGTATTTCCGCTGCAAATGGTGGAAATGCTGGCGCACCCTTTAAAAATCCGGGGGCTACCCTCTGAATATAAATAAGAAACGCTTACTTTCTGTATTTCGTCTATAATCTCTAAACACCGCTCTTTTGTTTCGTATGTTCCTATTTCTTCTAACACTCCGTCAGAAATAAAAATACTGTGTGTTTCTTTTGGTTCTTGCCCCCCCTTTTTGGCTCTTTCTGTTGCACTTCCATACTCCACACATGCGTAATTTCCACCCAACCTATACAGCTTTTCTCTGTCTTGGCTTCTTATGTACATGCTGCTCACGTTTTTCCTCTCTTTCTTTTACTTCCCAATAATAAGTGTCCATTATCCACATTTCCTTGCTAAAGGTAAGTGATAATGCTATCGGCATGAAAAATGCTGAAATCGTGATAATATCCAAATCCAAAAGAGGTGCAAACAGTGTTGCAATTACCAACACCGCAAATGTCGCAATCCCGCATAATTTCTGCTTAATGAAATATCTTTTTCTTCTGCGTCTTTCATGTTCCCGTTGCTGTAATTGTTTTTTTGCATAATTCATGCCGTTATAAAAATCTTTTGTGCGTTCCATACTTTCCTCTCTTCCCGGCGGTGCTCTTATTCTCATATTGCCCACGCTCCTGTAGTGGCTTCGTATGCTGTGTTGCCCCTTTTCACATTAAAAAGTTGCCTAAAACCTGTTGACCGTCCACACGCTCTCTAGCTGGCGTGCCCACTGCTCCAAATTCACAGCACCCAGCGTGTAGTTGTTCGCCTGCTGCCACGCTGTCGCAGGTTGCCACGTTCCTGCTTTCAATGCGCCGTATGGGACTTGAACCCATGACTTACCGCTTATGAGGCGGTTGCTCTAACCAACTGAACTAACGGCACTCGTGCGCTCATTGCCGCTTATTCATTAAACAAAAAGCCTTTTTCTATTAAAAACCTTATCCAATCACAGCCCGTTACATCGTCCCGCTCAATGAATTTGTAAAAACTCTCTGTGTCCTTTATTTCGTAATTCTTCAAAATGTTTCTTGCGTTTTCCACTGCTGGCGTTTCAAAAATATTCTCTGCGTAAAATGTAGCCTCTATAGTTCCGTAGTTGTTCTTCCCTGCTGGTATTCTCATTTCCACTACAGCTACATTCTTTTTGCTTTTTCTCCCTACTCCCTTTCTTATCACTACTGCCTCGCTGAATAGCCAGCCGTTCCAACCACTACGCATAGGTGCAAACTGTGTGCGTGGTACTTTCACTAAGTCCCCCCCTGCCTGTAATTTGTTAAAATCTACTTTCTTCATGTTCTTTGCCTCTCTTTTGTTATTTTGATTTATAAAGTTTCCTGTGCTTTTTCTGCGCTGTATGTATCCGGCGTTGCTCCGCAGCGGGCGTACTCCTTATAAATCGTATCCCGGTGTACTCCTAAAGTAGTTGCAATATCCACCACCCTGCTGCCCGCCCGGCTCATTTCCTCTATTACTTGCCTATCTTCATAGCGCAATCTTTTGTATTTTCTTGCCACCGTTCCCGCTCCTTTCTCTTGAAATAAAATAAGCGTGCAAGAGCTTTTTACACTCTTGCACGCTTTTCTTTTCTTGCCATATATAAAAAGAAATTCGGCAAGAGAATTTTTTTAATTCCCTTTGTCGAATTTCATTCTAAAACTTATCTTTTATTTTATATTTTATTTAAAGTATTTTACACCTGATTCAAAAATCTTCAGATCCTGCTCTCCATAAATGTTAATAGCAACATGATCTCCGCGTCTCTCAGAGTGAGCCATCTTACCAAGGACACGTCCATCCGGGCTTGTGATACCTTCGATTGCACGGTAAGATCCGTTCACGTTCCACTCTTCGTTCATGCTGATATTTCCTTCCGGATCACAGTACTGTGTTGCCACCTGTCCGTTAGCGAACAGCTTATCAAGCCACTCTTCGCTTGCAACAAATCTTCCTTCACCATGAGATGCCGGGTTTGTATAAACTCCACCAAGCTGTGCTCCCTGAAGCCATGGGGATTTGTTTGTAACAACCTTTGTATAAACCATCTTAGAGATATGACGTCCGATTGTATTGTATGTCAGTGTCGGAGCATCATCTGTCTGTCCAACGATTTTTCCGTATGGTACAAGTCCGAGCTTAATCAGAGCCTGGAATCCGTTACAGATACCAAGTGCAAGTCCGTCTCTCTCATTCAGAAGTTTTTCAACAGCTTCTTTGATCTTCGCATTCTGGAATGCAGTTGCAAAGAATTTAGCTGAACCATCCGGCTCATCACCGGCACTGAATCCACCTGGGAACATGATCATCTGAGCCTGTCCGATTGCTTTCTCAAACTCGTCTACTGATCCACGGATGTCTTCTGCATCAAGGTTACGGAATACTTTTGTAATAACCTTAGCGCCTGCTCTCTCAAATGCACGGGCACTGTCATACTCACAGTTCGTTCCAGGGAATACCGGAATAAATACTGTTGGCTGTCCGATCTTATGGCTGCAAATATGAATATCGGATGTATTGAAGAGCTTCTCTTCAACCTTGGCATCAGAATCTGCTGCTGATTTTGTAGCAAATACTTTCTCAAGTGTTCCTGTCCATGCATCCTGTGCGTCTGCAAGTGCGATCTTCACATCACCGTAAGCAAGTACAGGCTCTTCTGTTACTTCACCGATTTCTGTATAAGTGATTGCGAGTTCTCCAACCTTTCCGTCTTCAACCTCTGCGATAATATCTCCAAATGCAGGAGCAAACAGATCTCTCTTATCTACATTGTGCTCGATTTTGGCACCCTTACGGTTACCAAATGCCATCTTGCTGACTGCTGCTGCAACTCCATGACGATCCAGTGCATATGCAGATACAATTTTTCCGCTCTGGATATCTCCCATGAATTTACCGTACTGATCCATTACTGCATCGTAAACCGGAAGATCATTCTCGTCTCTTTCGATCTTGAGCCATATAAGTTTATTTCCAGCTTTCTTAAGTTCAGGTGTAATAATATCCTGCTCAAGAGCCATATCAACAGCAAAGGATACAAGTGTCGGAGGTACGTCAATATCCTGGAATGTTCCTGACATACTGTCTTTTCCTCCGATAGACGGAAGTCCAAAACCAATCTGTGCTGCATAAGCACCAAGAAGTGCTGCAAATGGCTGGCTCCATCTCTTTGGATCTTCTGTCATTCTACGGAAATACTCCTGGAATGTGAAGCGGATTTTTCTATAATCTCCACCTGCTGCCACGATCTTAGCAATTGACTCTGTCACTGCATAAACAGCTCCGTGGTATGGGCTCCAGCTTGACAGATATGGATCAAATCCGTAACTCATCATAGATACACTGTCTGTTGTTCCGTTCAAAACAGGTACTTTCGCTACCATTGCCTGTGTCTCTGTCATCTGGTATTTTCCACCATGTGGCATAAATACAGATCCTGCTCCGATAGAACCGTCGAACATCTCAACAAGTCCTTTCTGAGAGCATACATTGAGATCAGAAAGCATAGAAAGCCATGTCTCTTTTACATCTCCTACTTCTTTCTTTACAAAAAGACTGTCCTTCTTAGAAGGAATCTCAACCTCAACATTTGTCTCCTGATGAGCACCGTTTGTATCAAGGAATGCACGGGAAAGGTTGACAATCTCTTTTCCTCTCCATACAAGAACGAGTCTTGGCTCCTCTGTTACTACTGCTGCAACTGTTGCCTCTAAGTTTTCTTCCTTCGCGTATCCCATGAATTCATCTACATCTTTCGGGTCTACAACAACTGCCATTCTCTCCTGAGACTCAGAGATTGCGATTTCTGTTCCGTCAAGTCCTGCATATTTCTTCGGTACTTTATCAAGTTCAACGCGAAGTCCGTCTGCAAGTTCTCCAATTGCTACAGATACACCGCCTGCACCAAAGTCATTACATTTCTTGATCAGATGGCTGACTTCTTCTCTACGGAATAATCTCTGGATCTTACGCTCTGTCGGTGCATTTCCTTTCTGAACTTCTGCTCCACAAGTCTCGATAGACTCTTCTGTATGAACCTTAGATGAACCTGTTGCTCCACCACAGCCGTCACGGCCTGTACGTCCACCGAGAAGGATGATGATATCTCCAGGATCAGAATTCTCACGGATAACCGCACGTCTTGGAGCAGCTCCAAGTACAGCACCGATCTCCATACGTTTTGCAACGTAATCCGGATGATAAATCTCTTTTACAAGTCCTGTAGCCAGACCGATCTGGTTACCATATGAGCTATATCCATGAGCCGCCTCACGAACAAGTTTCTTCTGAGGAAGTTTTCCTTTCAGAGTTGCATCTGCTGATACTGTCGGATCAGCGGCACCTGTCACACGCATTGCCTGGTATACATAAGTACGTCCTGACAGTGGATCACGGATTGCTCCTCCAAGACATGTTGCAGCTCCACCAAATGGTTCGATCTCTGTCGGATGGTTATGTGTCTCATTCTTGAAGTTGATCAGCCACTCTTCTTCTACTCCGTCAACCTTGATCGGAACTACGATACTACATGCATTGATCTCATCAGACTCTTCCTGATCTGCAAGTTTTCCTTCCTTTTTCAGACGGCGCATAGCCATCAGAGCAAGATCCATCAGGCAGACAAATTTATCTTCTCTTCCTTTGAAAATCTCGCTGTGATCTTTCAGATACTCTTTATATGTTGCTTCGATTGTCTCTTTGTAGTCACCTTCGTCAAACTTCACATCTTTCAATTCTGTAGAGAATGTTGTATGACGGCAGTGGTCTGACCAGTATGTATCAAGCACACGGATCTCTGTCATCGTCGGATCTCTGTGCTCTTCTCCTGCATAATAGTTCTGGATATGCAGGAAATCTTTAAATGTCATTGCCAATCCAAGAGAATCATATAACTCTTTCAATTCTGCTTCCGGCATATCTTTAAAACCGTCAAAAATCTTTACATCTGCCGGCTCATCAAATACTGTCACCAGTGTCTCCGGTTTCTCTGCTGCAGCTTCTCTGGAATCTACCGGGTTGATGCAGTGATTCTTAATTGCCTGCAGTTCTTCGTCTGAAACTCCGCCTTCAATTACATATGTAACTGCTGTACGGATTACAGGAGTCTCATCTTCTTTAATAAAACGGATACACTGCTCTGCGGAATCCGCTCTCTGGTCGAACTGTCCCGGAAGGAACTCTACGGAAAAACATTTATCTGTTTCATTTTTCGGGAATTCTTCTTTATAAAGGAAATCTACCGGTGGCTCTGCGAATACACCATTGCATGCCTTTTCAAATGTTTCTTCTGAAATATTCTCTGCGTCGTAACGAATCAGAACTCGTACATTTGTCACATCCTGAAGTCCAAGATAATGACGGATCTCATGTCTGAGGCCCTTCGCCGCAACAGCAAACTCCGGTTTCTTTTCTACATATACGCGCTTTACATTACTCATATATAATCTCCTCTTTCTGTATTACGTGCTCAAAGCACGATACTACCTTCATTACATTATCTGTTTTTATCCTACCATAGTTTTCTTCATTAGTATAATTAATAAAATTAAACAATCTGATAAGCACCGCTAATTATAACAGTTTTTCTTTATTTGGTTGTATTTTCCCTTTATTTATCTTATAATAAGATGAATATTTATTAGGAGGTCTAATAAAATGATGGATATAAACTACGAATTATACAAAGTATTTTATCACGTCGCCACCACATTGAATTTCTCAGAGGCATCCAAGCAGCTGTTTATTTCACAGTCTGCTGTCAGCCAGTCGATCAAAACACTCGAACGAAAACTGGATCAGACGCTTTTTATCCGAAGCACAAAGAAAGTCCAGCTCACACCGGAAGGAGAGATTCTCCTGCGCCACATTGAACCGGCCATGAATCTGATCCAGAAAGGTGAGGCTCAGCTTTTAGATGCCGCTTCTACCGGTGGGCAGATCCGCATCGGTGCAAGTGACACGATCTGCAGATATTTCCTTGTTCCATACCTTGAGAAATTCCATAAGACTTTCCCGAATGTACATATTAAAGTTATCAACCAGACTTCTTTAAGATGTACAGAGCTTTTAAAGAATGGACTGGTGGATTTGATTGTTGTCAATTATCCGAACGCAGCGCTCAACAATCTTTCTGCCTCTATGAAGATCAAAAATTTCCATGATGTTTTCATTGCCGGAAACAATTATCCTGAATTAAGGGAAAAGAAACTTATACTTGCCGATCTGCTCCACTATCCGATCCTGATGCTGGATAAGAACAGTACGACAAACGAGTTTCTTCATCGCCTGTTCCAGCAGCATCAGCTTGACCTGGTTCCTGAGATCGAACTTACAAGCAATGATCTTCTGATCGATCTTGCAAGAATTGGGCTTGGAATCGCATTCATTCCGGATTATTGTCTTTCTGAGAACAATGATGGTATCTTCAAGCTGGATATGGAAGAAGAGATGCCGGAGCGTTCTCTTGTGATTGCTTACAACGAGCAGCTTCCTCTGGCTAAGCCTGCACAGGAATTTTTGAACTATTTTGAAGAGCAGTAAATTTTGTACTGTTCGGAGCCAAGCAGAATTTTAAAATCAGCCTTAAAATGCAAGCATTTTATACCTGTTTTATGAAATTTCGTCTGGCTCTGAACAGTTACAAATATTCTTGAATCACTTCTTCTTTATCCAATAACGATTCTCATTTTTCATTTATCGATTCTCCCAGAATTCTTCCATCTTTTCTTTTATCTCTTTCCGCCCACACACTTCGTATTCCTTCCACTCCCTCGGAAATAGCTGCTGATACTGTCGATTCTGAAAACGATCATCAAGCAGAAGAATAATTCCTTTGTCATCTTCGGTGCGGATCACTCTTCCTGCGGACTGAAGTACTTTATTCATTCCGGGATAAAGGTACGCATAATCAAATCCTCGCATCCCTCTCTGGTCAAAATAATTTTTCACGATTTCTCTGTCATTGCACACCTGTGGAATTCCTGTTCCGACAACGATCACTCCAATCAGTCTATCATGTGTAAGATCGATCCCTTCTGAAAATACACCACCCATCACACAAAATCCAAGCATCGGATGATCTCTTTCTTCTTCAAACATTTCCAAGAATTCTTCTCTCTGATTTTCTGACATAAATTGCGATTGAATTACCAGTTCTACTCCGGATGCCAGTTTTTCAAACTCTTCCAAAACATCCTCCATAAACTGATAGGAAGGAAAAAATGCAATGTAGTTTCCATTCTTCCCATCCACTGTGTTTCTCAGATAATCGGCAATTTTGCGATACATTTCTGTGCCTCTTTGTGTATATTTTGTGCTTGCTTCACTTCCGATCAGAATTTTCCTATTCTCCTGTGGGAACTTAGATTCAGCATAGACTGCATAATCATCCTTCTCAACAGATAGTAATTGTTTATAGTAATCGATTGGAAGCAATGTTGCCGAGAAAAAGATCGTAGAATTGCCCTGGCTCAAATAATGATTCAGGTTTTGTGCCGGATTCACACAGAACAACTTCACTTTAAACCTTCCGCTTCCTTCCAGTTCTGTATACTGTATATAATTTTCATCCAACAGTTCATGAATTTCCAAAAACTGCCTCACCTGGAAAAAGAGTTCCATAAATGCATCCGGCTGCTCTGCATTTCCTGCATTCCGCTCTTCTTCAAGATATCTTTCCATTTGAGTCAGAAGATTCATCAGTTTTACTGCAAATGGAGAAACACTTTCCACCAACCGATAATTCTCGCACTCGCGTTTCATCTCAAGCATCAGTTTATTGACAGATTCCAGACTCTTCACAAGTTTTTTATCTCGGTCCTTCATCAGTTTTTTCACCTCGAGAATGTCTTCTTTATAGATGGAAGCACTGTACATTTCCCGTCCACGTTCCACGAGGTTGTGTGCTTCATCGATCAGAAACAAATAATCTCCGCTGACATTGTCTGCAAAAAATCGTTTCAAATGCGCCGTCGGATCGAACACATAATTATAATCACAGATCACCCCCCCATCCGCCCATTCTGACAGATCAAGAGATAGTTCAAACGGACATACATGAAAATCTTCTGCCTGTCTTTCAATTGATTCCCGTGTCAGCTTCTTTTGCTTTTCCAACATGTCATAAACTGCATCATTCACCCGGTCAAAATGACCTTTCGCATAAGGACAAGCATCCGGATTGCATTCTGTCTCCTCGCAAAAGCAGATCTTCTCTTTCGCAGTCAATGTAATTGAACGAAAGGCAAGACCCTTTTCTTCAAGAATAGAAAATGCCTGCTCCGCCACGGTTCTTGTGATCGTCTTTGCTGTCAGATAGAATATTTTATCCCCCCAATCCTTCTCCGATTGCTTTCACCGCCGGATACAATACTGCCATCGTCTTTCCGGTTCCTGTTGAGGCCTGGATAAATAATTTCTTTTTGTGATAAATTGTACGATATACGGAAGCTGCCAGGTCAAACTGCCCTTCTCTATATGCGAATGGAAATTCGGTCTGATGAATCGAAGCATCTCTTCTCTTTTCCCACTCAATCTGCAGTTTTGCCCAACGTTCATACTGATGAACCAGATCAAGAAACCATTTTTCTAATTCTTCAAATGTATGCTCTTCCCGAAATCTTTTCACATCTTCAGTATCAAGATTACAATAGGTCATCTGAACACTGATCTGCTTTAATCCCTGCTGTCTGGCATAAATATATGCGTAACATTTTGCCTGAGCAAGATGAACCGGCACAGGACGCTCCACTCGATCAAGGGAACGCACGACGCCTTTGATCTCATCTATTATTGTTTTTTCTGATTCAAGGAGAATTCCATCCGCACGTCCTTCCAGTTTTAATTGGAATCCCTCACACGGAAGCTGCAGTTTTAAGGAAACTTCTGCCTGATAGTTTGAGCCCATCATACGCTGGATCTTTCGGTGAAGGCGTCCTCCCATCAGCATCGCATCTTTATCCAGCGTACCTGAAATCCTGTTATCAATGTCACCTTCTTTTAATATGAATTCAACCAGATTCCGAACCGATAACCTGATGATTTTCTCTGTTTCCATTTCATTTGCACTCCAAAATATTATCGTTGTAAAACACATTGTGCCAATCTTTTGACAGATTGGCACGCTGAAATACATCTTTTATTTTACTTTACTTCTTTTTCTTTTGCAACGCTTGTTTCTGTACGGGCAACTTCTGCGATTGTTTTCGTAAGTCCTGCAATTCCCTGAATCTCTGAAGGAATGATGATCTTCGTCGCTTTTCCGTCTGCCGCCTTGGCAAATGCCTCCAGACTCTTTAGTGTAAGAACAACATCATCTGCTCCGGCATTCTTAATATACTCGATACCTTCTGCTGTAGCCTTCTGTACAGAACGGATCGCTTCTGCCTGTCCCTCTGCTTCTTTGATCCGTTTCTGTTTTTCAGCTTCTGCTTTCAGGATTGCTGCCTGCTTAGATGCCTCTGCCTCCAGGATCACAGATTCCTTTTCTCCTTCTGCAACAAGAATCGTAGACTTCTTCTCTCCTTCTGCACGCAGGATTGCTTCACGGCGTTCACGCTCTGCTTTCATCTGCTTCTCCATCGCATCCTGGATTGCCTTCGGTGGCATGATATTCTTCAGCTCGACACGGTTCACCTTGATTCCCCCCCACTCATCTGTTGCAATATCAAGGATCGTACGCATCTTGGAGTTGATCGTCTCACGGGAAGTCAGTGTCTCATCTAATTCCAGATCTCCGATGATATTACGGAGTGTTGTTGCTGTCAGATTCTCGATTGCCGCAATCGGACTTTCTACTCCGTATGCATACTTCTTCGGGTCAGTGATCTGATAGAATACAACCGTATCGATCTGCATGGTAACATTATCCTTCGTGATCACTGCCTGTGGTTCAAAATCAACAACCTGTTCTTTCAAGGAAACTCTTTTTGCCACACGGTCAAGAATCGGCACCTTAAAATGTAATCCAACGCCCCCATGTCTCCTTGTATCCGCCAAGTCGCTCTACAACATACGCATGCGCCTGCGGAACAATACGGATATTCGACACAAGAAGCCACACCACGATCATAATAATGATCATCCAAATAATAAGTCCAAATATCATAGCTCATCCTCCTTACATTTCTCTAAAATCAGTTTTACTCCGGAAATTGCTGTTACTTTGGCAAGCGAATCTTTCTCAATTCTGTCCTTGTCTGACTTGCACCTTGCAGTCCATTCCTTTCCCTGCGCAATTGCAGTACCGGTCTGTGCAAAATTATCAACCGTCTCTGTTACCTTAACAACACTTCCGATCAATTCATCACAATTCGTCTTTACATGATGTACATTGATATACTTTGCTGCAAAAGGCCTGGTAAAGATCACAAGCACTGCTGAAATAACTACGAATACAGCAATCTGTATCACCATTCCCGCTCCGGCAAGCGAAACTAATAACGCCGCTAGCGCACCGCCCGAAAACCAGATTGAAGTCAGACCAACCGTGGCAAGCTCAATAATCAAAAACACCACCATAAGCCCCCCCAGCCACAAAAAAATCTCCCTCTCCAAAAAATCCGCCCCCCCTTTCATTTTTAAATACACTGATTATCCTAGTCGATAAGTATCCGTTTTCTTTCCTACTTTCAATTCTGTATTTCTGAGTGGATTCCTCCTCTTGAAATGAGTCCCCCCCCTCTTTGAAAGTGTAAGCGAGAACAGTTCTGCTGTTGCCATGGGCACATGTAAGGCAGGAGCGTTCCGAATACACTTTGTTCAGTATGTAACGTAAGAGCAGACAGGCACCACACACGGTAACTGTTCTGGCTCTTACGTTACATACTTTCAAAGGGATGAGGTAGAGCGAGCCGGTGCTCGTGGTAATAGCAGGACTGGTCTTGCGACCATTCTATAA
This sequence comes from Mediterraneibacter faecis JCM 15917, assembly GCA_001312505.1. Taxonomy (GTDB): domain Bacteria; phylum Bacillota; class Clostridia; order Lachnospirales; family Lachnospiraceae; genus Mediterraneibacter; species Mediterraneibacter faecis. The sequence continues at coordinate 73,569 of BBDW01000001.1, read as the reverse complement.
AGTGCTCATTCCCCATACGAATCCCCTCAAAAACACAAATTACTCACACTCGCGAATCTTCTTTCTCAGCGGCAGTACCATCGCCGGAGATACAGACAGCTCGTCCAGTCCCATCTTCAGGAACTCTTCTGTCAGTTCAAGGTCCGCTCCAAGTTCTCCACAGATTCCGATCCATTTTCCTTCTGCGTGTGCATTATCTGCTGCCATCTTGATCATAGCAAGCACTGCCGGATGATGTGGATCATAGAACTCATCAAGCGCAAGGTTCTGACGGTCAATTGCCAGTGTATACTGTGTCAGGTCATTTGTTCCAACACTGAAGAAATCAACTTCTTTCGCAAGTTCGCGGCTCATCATAACTGATGCCGGTGTCTCGATCATAATACCAAGTTCTACGTCTTCCTTAAATGGAAGTCCTTCTTCTCTCAACTCTGCCTTCACTTCTTCGATGATCTCTTTGATCTTACGAACTTCTTTTACAGAATGATCATTGGGAACATGATGGAAAGATTTCCATATACGGATGCACGGTAAAGTGCACGAAGCTGAGTCTTGAAGATCTCTGGTCTTGTCAGGCAGATACGGATTGCTCTGTATCCAAGTGCCGGGTTCTCTTCTTTTGCAAGATTGAAATAATCAACCTGCTTGTCTGCTCCGATATCAAGTGTACGAATGATCACTTTCTTTCCTGCCATGCTTTCTACAACCTGTTTGTAAGCTGCAAACTGCTGTTCTTCTGTCGGATAAGTACTGTTCTCAAGATAAAGGAACTCACTTCTGAACAGACCTACTCCGCCTGCATCATTCTTAAGTACTGCACCAAGATCAGATACGTTACCAATGTTCGCATAGACATTGATCTTCTGTCCGCTCTTTGTCACATTCTCTTTTCCTTTAAGCTGATTCAGAAGTTCTTTCTGCTCAAGGTCTTTCGCACGCTTCTCCTGCATCTTTGCAAGTGTCTCTTCATCCGGATCCACATAGAGTGTTCCTGTAAATCCATCAATGATAGCCATCTCTCCGTCATATTTCGGATTAAGAGCTTCTCCCATTCCGATTACAGCCGGAATATTCATTGTTCTTGCAAGGATCGCTGTATGAGAGTTAGAAGAACCATACATTGTGGCAAATCCAAGTACCTTCTCTTTATCAAGCTGTACTGTCTCACTTGGTGCGAGATCATCCGCAGCAACAATACAAGGTTCTGTCATCTCACGTGTTCCGTTGCTCACTCCGCAGAGAATATCAAGTACACGCTCGGAAACGTCCTTCACGTCTGCTGCACGTCCCTGCATATATGCATCATCCATAGATGCAAACATCTGTGCAAAGTTATCAGCTGTTGTCGAAACAGCATACTCTGCATTTACACTTTGTGTACGGATAATTCCTTCAATAGATTCCAGATAATCCAGATCATCAAGCATCATCTGGTGAATCTCAAAGATCATGGCGTTGGCCTCACCTACATCTTCAATGGCTTTGTCGTAGAGAACTTTCAGCTGGTCGATTGCTGTATTCTTAGCCTCTTCGAATCTCTTCCATTCTGCATCCACATCATCTACATGTGTTCTTCTGATCACCTTTTCGTTTCTCTTATAGAACATCAGCTTTCCAATGGATACTCCACCAAATACGCTTTTTCCTTCAATCGTTATCATATACACAAATCCTCCTTGAAATAAAATATTTCATAGACATTGGTTAAATTATATAATACTTCAATTCTTTTTTCAATCGACATCCTTTATTTTTCCAATCCATTCGTAAAATAATCTTTCCTCGCACTTCTATTTTTCACCAATCTTATAAATCCGATATGCTAAATGGTATTTACAAATTGTTGAAATCGATTTTACGTCACTTCACATGTTTTTGTCATTTTTCTACAAATCAAAAAAGATTACATTTGACTTTCTTTGTTAAACATGCTACAATAGACAAAGTGTCAATATGAATTTATACTGACACAATATTACAGTTTTCAGCGCATTGTAAACTGTGATGATTTAACAACTTATATTCTTTTAATGGAGGGCAACACAATGACAGGTACAGTAAAATGGTTTAATAACCAGAAGGGTTACGGATTTATCTCTGACGCTGAAGGCAATGACATTTTTGTTCATTATTCAGGACTTGTAATGGATGGATTCAAATCTCTCGAAGAGGGCCAGGCTGTTGAGTTCGAAGTAACAGAAGGCGCTAAAGGACCTCAGGCTGTTAACGTAGTGAAACTTTAATCAAGACTTTATGTACCTTTTAATTAATAAATAGACCGTATTTAATTTTTAAAAGTAATACAGAAATTCGATTAACAAAAAAGAGCTTTTTTAAGCTCTTTTTTGTTGCACACCCCCCCGGCAATCTACATTATGCTTACACGAGAAATGCAGTTTTGCCGGATATAATTATTTTATTAACAAAGTGGATATTTTGCAGTCAGCTCAGCAACCATTGCTTTTGCTTTCTCTACATTCTCTTCACTTTCGATTACCATTGCAATAATCTCTGCGATCTTATCCATATCATCTTCCTTCATTCCACGTGTTGTAACCGCCGGTGTTCCAAGTCTTACACCACTTGTTACAAACGGTGAACGAGGATCATTCGGAATTGTATTCTTGTTCGCTGTTACATGAGCATCATCAAGACGCTTCTCCAGCTCTTTTCCGCTTGTCTCTGTTCCCGACAGGTCTACAAGCATCAGATGGTTATCTGTATCTCCCGAAACAATCTTAACTCCGCGTGCTTTCAAACCGTTACAGAGTGCTTTCGCATTTTTAACAACCTGCTCCATATATGTTTTATACTCAGGCTCAAGTGCTTCCTTGAAGCAAACTGCCTTACCGGCGATCACATGCATCAGCGGACCTCCCTGAATTCCCGGGAATACAGCTTTGTTGAAATTGAATTTTTTATTCATCTCTTCGCTGCACATGATCATTCCACCTCTTGGTCCACGGAGTGTCTTATGTGTTGTTGTTGTTGTCACATGCGCATACGGAATCGGACTTGGATGAAGTCCTGTAGCAACAAGTCCTGCGATGTGTGCGATATCTACCATCAGATATGCTCCCACCTCATCTGCGATCTCACGGAAACGCTTGAAATCAATCGTTCTTGCATAAGCACTTGCTCCTGCAACGATCAGTTTCGGTTTATGTTCCTTCGCAATGCGAAGCACTTCATCATAATCGATCACGCCGTCTGCATTCACTCCGTAATGTGCTACATCAAAATATTTACCGGACATATTAACCGGTGAACCGTGTGTCAGATGTCCGCCATGATCAAGGTTCATCCCCCCCATGATCTTATCTCCCGGCTCAAGCATGGCAAACATAACTGCCATGTTCGCCTGTGCTCCTGAATGTGGCTGCACATTAACATACTCACATCCAAACAGTTTCTTTGCTCTTTCTCTTGCAAGGTCTTCTACTACATCTACACACTGACATCCGCCATAATATCTCTTTCCCGGATATCCTTCTGCATACTTATTAGTCAGAGGGCTTCCCATAGCTGCCATGACTGCTTTGCTCACCCAGTTCTCAGAGGCGATCAGCTCGATATGGGAGTTCTGTCTCTCCATCTCTGCTTTTATTGCATCTGCTATCTCTGGGTCTGTGTTCATAATCTCATCGAAATCGTACATTATCTCTTCCTCCATTAAAGCTTTACCACGTCAAAGCGTTGTAGTCATTATAGCACAGCACTTTACATCCGTCTAGCGCATTTCCTACGAAAAATCAAACAAGGAAAGCTGATTACTCTGTGGAAGATTCCCAAATAATCCCAGTTCTGCCATCAGATCGATCACTGTCTTACTTACTTTTGTCCTCTGACGGAAATCATCCAGTGAGAGATATGGACCGTCTTTTGAAGCTTCTTCCACAGCTTCCGCCGCCTTATCTCCCATTCCTTCGATGCTGGCAAGAGACGGCATCAGTTTTCCGTCAATGATCTGAAACATCTTCGCCTTCGCCCGGTAAATATCAATCGGCATAAACTCCAGACCTCTTGCATACATTTCCTGAACGATTTTCATATCTTTCATGACATCCTGTTCTTTTTTCGTCAGGGTATCACTTCGCTTTTTATAGTCTTTCATGTAATAATTCAGTTTATCCTTGCCCTGACACATGATCGCATAAGAAAATGCATCCGCACGGATTCCAAAATATGCTCCATAATAAGCAAGCGGATAATTGATCTTACAGTAAGCGATACGATAAGCCATCATAACATAGGCTGCCGCATGAGCCTTTGGGAACATGTAGCTGATCTTCTTACAGGACCATATATACCAGTCCGGTACATCCTGAGCTTTCATCGCTTCTTCCCACTCCGGTTTCAATCCTTTTCCTTTACGCACACTCTCCATAATTGTAAAGGCCAGTGCACTTTCCACTCCTTTGTTGATCAGATAGATCATGATATCGTCACGGGTACAGATTGCCGTAGAAATGGTTGCTTTTCCGGATTTTACAAGTTCCTGTGCATTTCCGAGCCACACGTTCGTTCCATGTGACAGACCGGAAATTCGGATCAAATCTGATAACGTCTGAGGTTTTGTATCCTGCACCATCTGAATAACGAAATCCGTACCGAACTCCGGGATTCCAAGACATCCAAGCTTACAGCCGTCGATGTCTTCCGGTTTGATTCCGAGAATTTCTGTGCCATGGAATAGTTCGATTACTTTCTTGTCATCCAGCGGAATATCCGTTGCAACGAAAGGATGCTCCTCATTATATTCATTTTCCATTGCATCGGAGGTGATATAGTCTTCCAATGTACGAATCATCGTAGGATCATCATGTCCGAGAATATCAAGTTTCAAAAGGTTATGGTCAATGGAATGGTAATCAAAATGTGTCGTTGTAATGCCACATTCCATATCGTTGGCCGGATGCTGCACCGGTGTAAACTCATTGATGCTGTGTCCGTGCGGAAGTACTACGATTCCTCCCGGATGCTGTCCGGTACTTCGCCGGATTCCGGTACATCCTTCTGTAATTCGTTCAATCTCACAGCCACGCTTTCTCTGACCACGTTCTTCATAATAGTTTTTCACAAATCCATATGCTGTCTTATCTGCCAGCGTACCGATCGTTCCGGCTTTGAATGTATGACCCTCACCAAAGAGAACCTCTGTATATTTATGAGCCTTCGCCTGGTAATCTCCGGAGAAGTTCAGGTCAATATCCGGCTCTTTATCTCCCTTGAAACCAAGGAATGTTTCAAACGGAATATCAAACCCGGCCTTGACCAGTTTTTCTCCGCACACAGGACAATTTCTATCCGGCATGTCGTAACCACAGCCTCCGGCAAATGCACGAACCTCTTCAGACTCAAAATCACTGTAATGACATTTTTCGCAGTAATAGTGAGGGCTTAGCGGATTAACCTCCGTGATTCCGGACATCGTCGCAACAAAAGACGAACCTACTGATCCACGGGAACCAACAAGATACCCATCCGCATTGGACTTCCATACCAGTTTCTGTGCAATGATATACATAACGGCATAGCCGTTGGAAATAATAGAGTTCAGCTCTTTCTCAAGTCTGGAAGACACCTGTACCGGAAGATCTTCTCCATACATTTCATGTGCTTTACGATAACAGATATCTCGAAGCTCCTGATCGGAATCCGCGATTACCGGAGGACACTTGTTTGGGTTTACCGGTGAGATTTTCTCTACCATACGTGCGATCTTCTGTGGATTTTCTATAACAACTTCTCTCGCCTTCGCAGAACCAAGATATGCAAACTCCTCCAACATTTCATCTGTTGTGCGAAGGAACAGCGGTGCCTGATTATCTGCGTCTTTGAATCCTTTTCCTGCCATGATGATCCGGCGATAAACTTCATCCTCCGGATCAAGGAAATGAACGTCACAGGTTGCTACAACCGGCTTACCGAATTTCTCTCCAAGTTCAACAATCTCCCGGTTTACGTTACGCAGATCTTCCTCTGTATTGATATTCGGCGTTTTCTCATCTTCGAGCATAAACATATCATTTCCAATTGGCTGGATTTCATAATAATCATAGAAATCTGCCAGTCTCGCAATCTGCTGTGCAGACTGTTTTTCAAGAACCGCACGGTATAATTCTCCTGCCTCACAGGCACTTCCAATGATGATTCCTTCTCTGTGTTCATTGATCAGACTTTTCGGAATTCTCGGTCTTCTTGCATAATATGTCATATGAGATGCCGTGATCAGCTGATACAGATTATATCTTCCAATATCATTCTGTGCGATCAAAATAATATGATGTGTCGGCATCTTACGGATTGCATTAACATTACGATCCCCCCCAAACTTGTTCATTTCTTTTAAGTTCATGATGTGCTGATCTTTGAGCATTTCAACAAATTTTACAAAAATTTCTGCTGTTGCCCCCCCTGCATCATCAACCGCACGATGATGATTTTCTAATGAAATTCCAAGTGCTTTTGCAACCAGATTCAATTTATATTTCGAAAGGGTCGGAAGCAGCACACGTGCAAGAGCCACTGTATCAACAGCTGTGAATTCCTGTTCCAGACCAAGCACACGACAATTCTGTTCGATAAACCCAACATCAAATCCTGCGTTATGCGCAACCAATGCGCCCTCACCAATAAATTCGAGAAACTGTGGCAGCACAACCTCGATTGTCGGAGCATCCAGCACCATCTCATCTGTAATACTTGTCAGGTTTGTGATTTCGAAAGGAATCGGGCGTTCCGGATTTACAAAGGTACTGAACTTGTCTACAATCTGCCCATTCTCAACCTTCACAGCTCCAATCTCAATAATTCTGTCACGGATAGAACTGAATCCTGTTGTCTCGATATCAAAAACAATATAGGTATCATCCAATGTCTGATCTTTTGCATTAACTGCAATCTCAGTTAAGTCATCGACACATAGCCTTCCACACCATATAGAACTTTAAACGGATCATCTTTATCCAATGTCTCAATATAGTGATTTGCAACCGGGAACGCCTGGCTACACCATGATCTGTAATTGCAATCGCCGGGTGTCCCCCAGTCATGTGCTCTGCGGACGATATCTGTCACTTCAGAAACTCCATCCATATCGCTCATCTTTGTATGGCAATGAAGTTCTACACGTTTCGTTGGATTGAGATCTTGCCTTGAGACCGTAAAGTCTCCAATCTTCTTGATTCCGGTAATTGAACCGATTGTCAGTTCACCATCGAATTTATCAATTGTCGTCACGCCTTTGATTTTAACGAAAGCACCTTTCTTCAAATCTCCGAGAATCTCCGGTAACTGATCATTTCTAGCAAACATCTTGATCGTGATTGTATCCGTAAAATCAGTCACAGCAAAGATAATGATTGTCTTCTCATTTCTGATCTCCCGTGTATCAAAATTGATAATCTTACCATGAATTGTGATCTCACCCATCTCAGAAACAACCTGTTCCAATTTGATTGGCTCATCTTCAAAATTCTTTCCGTAGATCAGGTTCGGATCGTCTCCGATCTTCACCGGACGCACATAATCCTTCTTGCGGAATTCCTTCTTTTTGAACTCTTTCTTTCCGCCCGAAACGGATGCATTTCCTGAAGAAGATTTTCCTGAAGTCTCTGCTTTCTTTTCTCCGGAAGACGAGCTTCCTGATTCGGATGACTTCTTCTTTGCCTCCACAGCAGACTTTCGCTCCTCATATTCGCCTCTCTGTTTCGCGCGCCGTTCAAAGATTGCATTAATTTCCTGCTGAATCCTCTGCTCGTCATATTCTCTGCTTCCCTGACCCTCGTTTTCTTTATATGTAACCCGGATATCAACATTCATATGAAAACGATTCCTGAATACATCGTCCAGCAGATTCATGATTTCTTCTTTTCTTCCTTCGGAAACAATCGTATCAAGAAGCTCCAGACGGACGACATTTCCCTCTTCATAGTTCACTTCTGCCTGTGAAAACATGTTTGCAGCAAGGACACTGATTTCTTTCAGTTCAAGAATCAAACTCTCCTTGTACTCTTCCATCACCGCTTCCGGTGTATAAAGCTCAGACAGCTCATACTCTTCCAGAATCTGAAGTTTTACAGAAGATGTTCCAAAGAGCTGCTCTTTGATCCGCTGCTCCATCTGCCATATTTTCTTCTTTGGGATCAGATGATGACTCTTTAAATGTACATGCAGAAAATCACGACCGGAATTAGTCGTGATTTTCTTAACTTCCACATCAGCAAAGAGGACTTTAAATTCCTCTTCTACTTTCAATGTGGGAAATACATGAAAAAATGTTTTTTCATTCTTTATTTGTTCCAATTCAATAACTCCTGTCTTAAAGTATCAAGAAGTTCTTCTTCCTTTACCTTCTTGATGATCTCACCCTTCTTGATCAAAAGTCCTTCCCCCCCGATACCTCCTGCAATTCCGATATCGGCTTCTTTTGCCTCTCCAGGTCCGTTTACAACACATCCCATAACTGCAACTTTAATATCAAGCGGAATGTCTGCTACCATCTCTTCTACCTGGTTTGCAAGCTTGATCAGATCAATTCTTGTTCTTCCACAAGTCGGACAGGATACAACTTCAATACCTCCCTTGCGAAGTCCAAGTGTCTTAAGAATCAGTTTTGCTGTACGAATCTCTTCTACTGGATCTCCTGTCAGGGAAACACGGATTGTATTACCGATTCCCTCATGAAGAATGATTCCAAGTCCTACAGAAGATTTCACATTTCCTGAATATACAGTTCCAGACTCTGTAATTCCAACATGAAGCGGATATGGGCATTCCTTAGCGATCAGCTCATGCGCCTTTACACACATCAGAACATCAGAAGATTTAATGCTGACAACAAGGTTGTCATAGCCCATAGACTCGATCAGATGAACTTTATCCAGCGCACTCTCCACGATCCCTTCTGCAGTAACACCACCATATTTCTCAAGCAGATGCTTCTCAAGAGAACCACTGTTTACACCGACACGGATTGGAACATTATACTCTTTCGCTTTGTCTACTACTGCCTGTACCCGTTCTTTTGCACCGATATTCCCCGGATTGATACGAATCTTATCAGCTCCATTCTCAATTGCTGCGATTGCCATCTTATAATCAAAATGAATGTCTGCAACAAGCGGAATATGAATCTGTTTTTTAATCTCTTTGATTGCTTTTGCAGCCTCCATTGTCGGAACTGTACAGCGGATGATCTCACATCCTGCTTTTTCCAGACGCAGGATCTGCTCCACTGTGGCTTCTACATCTTCTGTCCTTGTATTTGTCATAGACTGGATTGCTATCGGATGGTCTCCCCCCCCAATCACAACATCCCCAATTCTTACTTCTTTCGTCTGATTTCTGTACATGATCTGTACCCCCCTGTTTCCACTGCTCTGCAAGTTCTTTCTGTGTCATCTGCTGAGGCAGAATCACCGTTTACTTTCCACTTTTTTCAAATGTCTTCTGACTTCCATATTCTGAATCAGTCAGTGTCAGTACGTTCTGTTCCACGCTGTATTCGTAAGTTCCTTCCATCACATCCGCAATATCCTGAAGCTCCTGTTTGGAACAGTCTTTTGTTTTTTCAGCCTGTTTTGCTATCTTTTCTTCGTTCACATGAATTGCAAAACGCTTATGTTCCATATCAATTGTATAATCAACAGGAACGCTGACTGTACTCTCGTCCAAAGCCTGCACAATATCCATTGTTCCGTTATTCTTGATCGTCAGCTTCATTCCATCATCTGTGTTCTCCCAATTTCCTGTCAGAGGATTGGAAGTAAAAAGCTTCACAGCGAAAAAAACAACGATCAGAATGATCAGAACTGAAGTAACCGTCATAACTGTTCTCCAGGCTATATTTCTCTTTTCTTCATTATCTTTCAGTAACATAAGAATCACTTCCTTTGCATATTTATCTTATCCAAAAATACCGCCAATAATTCCATAGGAAATGACTGACATAATAAATGCTGCGAGGCAGACACCAACAACAACTGCCGGAAAAGCTTTTCTAAAGCGGATTCCAAGCAGAGCTGCGATCAGTGATCCTGTCCACGCTCCTGTTCCAGGAAGAGGAATTCCAACAAAAAGTACAAGACCCCAGAATTCATATTTCTCTATCTTGTCACTTTTACTCATTGCCTTCTTCTCCAGCTTCTCCACCATCGGCTTCAAACGCTTCGTTCCTTTCATCCAGTCAAAGATCTTTGTGATCAGTAAAAGGATGAATGGAATTGGAACAAGATTTCCAATCACACAGATAGGTACTGCTTTTGCAAGTTCCACATTCAAAAATGCCGGTCCTGCTGCAAGCAGTCCTCCACGCAATTCCAGAATCGGAACCATTGAGATCAGGAAAAGAATAAATTCCTTACCGACCTTTCCGCCCAGTGTCACCATAAACCAGTTGATCAAAGCTTCACTCATTCAGTTATTTCTCCTTTATATATGTTCTCAAAAAATCAAAAAGCGTCGCCATCTCTTCTCTTGTACCAATTGTAATTCTCAGATACTGATCGATTCGTGGTGCATTCCAATGTCTGACAAAGATATTATTCTCTTTCAAAGCCTGGAAAAGTTCATTCGCATCAACCTCTGGATGTCTTGCAAAAATAAAATTCGCCTTTGCATCCGGGAAAACAAAACCAAGTTTCCTGAGCTCTTCTTTTGCCCATTCTCTTGTTTCAACTATTTTACGAACTCCTTCTTCAAAATATGCTTTGTCTTCAACCGCTTCCACACCACAGGCAAGAGCTGTCTGATTCATCGTGTAAGAGTTAAAAGAATATTTCACATCATTCAGGCAGCGGATCAGATCTGGATTCGAGATTGCATATCCGATTCGCATACCAGCCATACTTCTTGCCTTTGAGAAAGTCTGTGTCACAATAAGATTATCATATTTATCGATCAGTTCCATCGCAGATCTTCCCGCAAAATCAATATACGCCTCATCTACGATCACGATAGAATTCCTGTTCTGCTTTAAGATATCTTCTACAAATTCAAGATCTTCATAAATTGCTGTCGGCGCATTTGGATTCGGGAAAATAATTCCGCCGTTTTCAGCATAATAATCCTCTTTCACAATCTTAAAGCTTTCATCAAGCTTTGGACAATGATATGGAATCCGATACAATTCTGCCCAGACTTTATAAAATGAATATGTAATATCCGGGAAAAGAATTGGAAGATCTGAATTGAAAAATGTGAGGAAACACATCGAAATCACATCATCAGATCCAACTCCTACAAAGACCTGGTCTTTCCCTACACCATAATAATCTGCGAGACTTCCAACGAGTTCGTCCGCAGTTGGATCTGGATACAGTCGAAAACGGTCTGTGTCCATCTCTTTCAGAACACGTTCCACCCCCCCCGGTGCCGGTGGATATGGATTCTCATTTGTATTCAGTTTCACAACCTTATGCTGTGGCTGCTCGCCCGGTACATATGTTCTACGCTACGTATATTTCTCAAAAGTTCTTCTCTTACAGCCATGGTACTACCTCTATCTATACTCTCTCGCAAGCTCCGCAAATTTTGGAAGTGCATTTACAATTGTTTCATATGCTACACAATACGCCATTCTGACATATCCGGGACATCCAAAAGAGCTTCCCGGAACGATCAGAATATTGTATTTCTTCGCGGTATTACAAAATTCTTTTTCATCTGCAACCGGTGATTTTACAAAGAGATAAAATGCTCCTTCCGGTTTGATGCACTCAAATCCAAGTTCTTTCAATCCATTATAAAGAGTCTCTCTGTTTCTGTCATAATATGAAATATCTGTCTTCTCATTCAGACATGCCTTCACCACTTTCTGCTGCAGTGTCGGTGCATTGACAAATCCAAGAATTCTCGTTGCAACGTTAGCTGCGGCGTTCAGTTTCTCACTGTCTGCCACTTCATCCGGAATTACAAGATAACCGATACGTTCTCCCGGAAGAGAAAGTGATTTACTGAAAGAATATCCTACAACTGTATTTGCATAATACTTTGTGAGATATGGAACTTCCACTCCGTCATATGCAAGTTCTCTGTATGGTTCATCTGAGATCAGATAAATCTCTGTTCCAAATTCTTTCTGTTTCTTCTCAAGAATCGCTGCCAGCTTCTGGATCGTCCCTTCGGAATAAACAACACCTGTCGGATTATTCGGCGTATTAACGATGACTGCCTTTGTCTTTGGCGACAGCTTTTTCTCAAACTCATCAAGCTTTGGCTGGAATGTCTCTGTATCCGGAGATATCTCTACGATCACACCGTCATAATTATCCGTATAGCTTCTGTATTCTCCAAAATAAGGAGCAAACACAACAACTTCATCACCTGGATTCAGCAGTGATTTCAAAATCACATTAAGACCTCCTGCTGCTCCGACTGTCATCGTAATATTGCGGGAAGCGAAGTCTGTTCCAAAGCGTTCATTTAAGGAATCAGCAACTGCCTGTCTCACATCCTCATAACCTGCATTGCTGTTCGTATAACCGTGAAGCACGATCGGATCCTCTTCGGAAAGGATCTCGATCATTGCTTTCTTTACCGCTTCCGGTGCCGGAACATTCGGATTTCCCAAACTGAAGTCAAATACATTCTCTGCTCCGTATTTTGCTGCAAGACGGTTGCCCTCTTCAAACATCGCACGGATTGCAGAACTGTTCGCTACCATGTTTTCCATTTTTTTTGAAATCATTGCTGTCCTCCTATTCTTGTCACAAACCCTTTCTCTTCCAAAAAAGCCGGACGATAAGATAATTTTGCCTTACGGAGTCCTTCTTCCCCCCCGGCATCATCTTCTCTGTTCACATAAGTGTAATCCATACATTCATGTTCAACAAACTGCTGATTAATCATAGGGTATGCTCCCTGTACATCTGCAAATGCTTTCTCAATATGAACAACAAATGTATCCTTGCACAGTTCTTCCCCCCCTACTGTAAAAGCAACAATTTTTTCGCCATTTCTCAACACTCCGCCTTTAAAGCCGAGTTCTTTGTATAAACGGAGGGAATTCAATGAAACGCACATCTCTGCGTTCTTCTCAGGATCATCATTACATCCATTCGAATTTCTCCACTTCAGAGCCATCTGAAAGCACGCTTCTACATTCTCATCACTGAGTGATTCGTAAGACCAGTCCGGATAAAGCTGCTTAAACTTATTAATATGGTTTCGCTTTCCGTGAAGCTTCTTTCCTGCAAGTGTTACAAGCTTCTCCGTCTCATAGATGTAATCTGCCTGATCTCTGTCATATTCAATCCGGAATTGTCCCGGATACCACTCTTCCATCTGTGAAAAATTCTCCGGTGTCACACAGTAAAGACCGAATTCACAGTCTTCATCCTCGCAGATCTTCATCAATTCTTCCAATGCAGCTTTGACGGCTTCCGGCTTTCCTACAGGGTAAGCATAAGTATGTCCATCTCCTTCATCACGAAATACAAGTGCATTATGAAGGATTGCATATTTCACTTTATACTGTCTGGACCAGAGATATACATTCGCAAATGTTCTCTCGCAGCTTCTGCTTGGAGCCTGTGCAAAATAATAGTCAATCAGTTCTTTGTCTTCCAGTTCCGGTCGTTTGAATTCCGGTATCATTCTTGTACTACTCCTCCATCTTTGCAAGCTTCGCTGTCTGATCCGCTGCAATCAGGCTGTCGATCACTTCATCCAGATCACCATTCAGAATGCTATCCAGTTTATGAAGTGTCAGCTTGATTCTGTGATCTGTTACTCTTCCCTGTGGGAAGTTATATGTTCTGATCTTTTCAGAACGGTCTCCTGTACCGATCTGGCTTCTTCTCTCTGCTGCCTCAGAAGCCTGTTTCTTCTCAAGCTCCAGGTCATACAGTTTGGAACGAAGCAGTCGGAATGCCTTCTCTTTATTCTGCAGCTGTGATTTCTCTGTCTGGCTGTAGATCACGATTCCGGTCGGGTAATGAGTCAGTCGTACAGCAGAGTCCGTTGTATTGACACACTGTCCACCGTTTCCTGATGCACGCATTACATCGATACGGATATCCTTCTCATCGATTACAACATCAACTTCTTCTGCCTCAGGCATTACGGCTACAGTAATTGTTGAAGTATGAATTCTTCCGCCACTTTCTGTCTCCGGCACACGCTGTACACGATGTACTCCACTTTCGTACTTCATACGGGAATATGCTCCCTGTCCTGTGATCATGAATACACACTCTTTAAATCCGCCGATTCCATTCTCATTCAGAGAGATCATCTCTGTCTTCCATCTGCGGCTGTCTGCATAATGCACATACATACGATAAATTTCTGCCGCAAAAAGTGCAGCCTCATCTCCACCTGCACCGGCACGGATCTCAACGATAACGTTCTTATCATCATTCGGATCCTTCGGAAGAAGAAGAATCTTAAGTTCCTGCTCCAATTCTTCAATTCTGGCTTTAGATTCATTCAACTCTTCTTTTGCAAGCTCACGCATCTCTTCATCTGATTCTTCTTCCAGGATCATCAGACTCTCTTCTACATTCTGCTTACAGTTCTTATATTCCTGATAAGCTTCAACGATTGGTGCAAGATCACTCTGCTCTTTCATCAGCTTACGGAAACGTTCCGGATCATTCGCCACATCCGGCTCCTGAAGTTCACCCATTACTTCCTGGTAACGAATTACCAAATCCTCTAATCTGTCAAACATAGTTCTATATCCTCTTCTATTTTTTATCTTCTTTATCTTTTTAATAGTACACGCCACAGACGATGCGGTCAAGTCCTGCCAGGTCCTTTTTTACGAACACCTTGTCATATCCTGCTTTTTTCATAAGATCAGAAACTTCTTTGCCCTGGTCATATCCAATCTCAAAAGCAAGTATTCCTCCTGTTTTCAGGAATTGTTTTGCATCAGTAACAATCTTCCGGTAGAAATACAATCCGTCTTCTTTCCCATCCAATGCACTGAATGGATCGTGAAGTTTCACTTCGTCTTGAAGCTTCTCAATTTCTGCTGTTCTGATGTAAGGTGGGTTTGATAAGATCATATCATAGGTTTCACTGACATTTTCAAAAAGATCACTCAAAATCCAGTTCACTTTTCCTTTCTCATCCTTTTTCGTGCTTCTCAAATGTTTTTCATTTTTCTGCGCTACCATAAGAGCCTGCTCCGAAAAGTCAACACCTGTTCCTTCTATAAATATACCCTCTTGTTCTGCATAATGCATTACGCTCAGAAGAATACATCCTGACCCGGTACACATATCCAACAGTTGCAAACAACCTTTTGATCTGAATATCTCTTGTTTCATTATCTCCAGTGCCTCTTCCACAAGCACTTCTGTATCTTGTCTTGGAATCAGCACATGTTCATTCACCAGAAATTCAAGCCCCATAAATTCCTGACTTCCTGTAATATGCTGCAATGGAATATGATTTCTTCTTTTTTCAAGATATTCTTTATACTTTTTCCATGCTTCCGGATCCATGCTCTGATCCGGATCCATATAATAGCGAGCTTTCGTAATCCCTGTCACAAATTCCAACAGATACCACGCATCCAGATCTGCCTCTGTAATTCCTGCTTTCGCAAGAATTTCTTTTCCTTCTTTATATGCATTTTTCAAACTTATTGAATCGCTGCAATCTGTTTTATACACTGTCCTCTTGTCTGATTCTGTTCTCATTGCTTCAGGTTCTCCTCCTGCCATGTCTTCCAGTCAAACACTGCTTCCACTGCTTTGATCCCAACCTCGATCATACTGTCATCCGGTTCCTTTGTTGTCAGATTCTGAACCCAGAGTCCCGGTTTACTAAGTACATTGATTACCGGATGATCACTGTTTCCTGCCAGACGGATCAATTCATAAGAGATTCCTGCAATCAACGGAAGCAGGGCGATCCGAAGAAGTACTCTCACAATCTGGACTTTGCCGTAATAAAAAAGCAGACAATAATGCTTACGATCATGACAAAGAAAAGAAAGCTCGTTCCACATCTCTTATGTTGTTTGGAACTCTTCCGTACATTTTCTACATTTAATTCCAATCCATGTTCGATGCAATTAATACATTTATGCTCTGCCCCCCCGTGATACATAAATGTTCTCTTAATATCCTTTGTTCTAGAAATCAGAACAATATAAATCAGGAAAATAGCAACGCGGATCACACCTTCTAAAACAGTCATTACAAGATGTGAAGAGGTATGCTTTTCTATAATACTACTCAGATAATACGGAAGAACCATAAAAATACCAACCGCAATTAAGACAGAAACCACAACTGTCAGATTCATGATCAGTTTTTCCTTCTTCTCCTGCTTTCTTGCCTCATCTTCTGTAAGAATTTCTTCTTCCTCGTCTTCAAAAAAACTTGCAGAATAAGTCAATGTCTTCATTCCCAGCACAAGAGAATCCACAAAATTAAAAATCCCCCCCCGAATGAAAGGAATCTTTTGCGGTGCCTTCCATGGGAGAACTCCTTTATATTCCTGAATATCAACTTCAATCTCTCCATCTGGTTTCCGGACGGCAACGGAATACGTTTCCCGATTCTTCATCATAATGCCTTCCAGCACTGCCTGGCCGCCTATATTCGATGATTTCATATATTTCTCCTAAACACAAAGAGGACTGAGATTTCCACCTCAGCCCTCATCACTTCGTATTTCTTATTTAATACCGTATTTCTTATTGAACTTATCAACACGGCCACGAGCCTGTGTTGCTTTCTGCTGACCTGTGTAGAATGGATGACACTTGGAGCAGATTTCTACGTGGATGTTCTCCTTTGTAGATCCTGTAACAAATGTGTTTCCACAGTTGCATGTTACAGTTGCCTGATAATAATTAGGATGGATACCTTCGCGCATGATTTTCACCTCTCTATTTTTAAATTACTTATTATTTTCTCTAAACAGCTTTCTAATTGTATCACACATTTTTTAATAATGCAATACCTTTTTAGATAAATTTCTGACGGATGATCTGCTGAACAAGCTCTTCGTTTGTTTTTGTACGGGAAAACATATTCAAAAGATTGTCCACTGCCTCTTCTGATTTCATGCCGTTCATTGCTTTTCTCATAATATAAACTGCATCCTGTTCTTCCTTTGTAAGAAGAAGATCTTCTCTTCTTGTTCCTGATTTTGGAATATCAATTGCCGGGAACACTCTTTTCTCCTGAAGCTTTCTGTCAAGCATCAGTTCCATGTTACCTGTCCCCCCCTTAAATTCTTCATAAACAACATCATCCATCTTGCTTCCTGTATCAACCAGTGCTGTTGCAAGAATCGTAAGGCTTCCACCTTCTCTCATATTTCTTGCTGCTCCGAAGAAACGCTTTGGACTGTAAAGTGCTGCCGGATCAAGACCACCGGAAAGTGTTCTTCCTGATGGTGGAACGATCAGGTTATATGCTCTTGAAAGTCTTGTGATGCTGTCAAGAAGAATCATAACGTCTTTTCCATGCTCTACCAGACGTTTTGCTCTTGAGATAACCATTTCTGATACTCGTTTGTGATGCTCCGGAAGTTCATCAAATGTAGAATGAATCACCTCTACATTCGGACCTTCAATTGCCTCACGAATATCAGTCACCTCTTCCGGACGTTCATCGATCAACAGAATCAGAAGATGCATATTCGGTTCTGTCTTCTGTACAGATAATGCAACTTCTTTTAATAATGTAGTTTTTCCTGCTTTCGGTGGAGATACAATCATACCTCTCTGTCCCTTTCCAATAGGGGGGAAACAAGATCAACAATACGCATTGCTGTTGTACAGCCCGGATTCTCCAGACGGATTCTCTGATTCGGAAAAATCGGAGTCAGGTCTTCAAAGTTCTTTCTCTTCATTGCCTCTGCCGGGCGCAGTCCATTGATCGTAGACACATAAAGAAGTGCACTGAACTTTTCTCCCTGCGTCTTAACTCTTGTATTTCCTGTCAGGATATCGCCTGTTTTAAGTCCGAATCTGCGAATCTGGGAAGGCGCAACATAGACATCTCCATCTCCCGGAAGATAATTGTCAGAACGAATGAATCCATATCCATCCTGAAGTACCTCAAGGATTCCGTTTGCTGTAAAACCACTGTCCAACTGTTCAATATCTGTCTCTTCTTTTTTCTCTTCTTTTACTTCTTCTCTCGCTTCTTCTGCTGCCTCTTTCTGCTCTTCCTGCTCATCCAGCTCAAGCATTGCATCGATCAGATCGCCTTTCTTTAATGTAGAAACACCTCTCATCTTTCTTGCTTTTGCAAGTTCTTTCAATGTTGCCAGCGGCAATGATTCATATTTTTCTCGTGTCATATTCTTTTCCTTTCTTTTCAGGTAAATTTGTTCTTTCAATCCACTTCACATGTGCCTTTTCACATACTGGATTATTCATTCATACTTCGGGAATACAAGTCTGATTCGACTTTAATGGAAATTTGCTTTAAATATGGTGTTATTATACAGTATATTTTTCTAAAAAGAAAGAACTTTTTGAACTTTTCTCTATTTTCCTGTACTTGCGTGTTTCCTTTTTCAGTGGTATCATTAATTCAATCAAATCAGAGAGGTATAAAATCATGACAAACAATGAAAAAGCTTTAAAAATGCATGAAGAATGGAATGGTAAGATAGAGACAACTGCCAAAGCGCATGTCAACTCAAGAGAAGATCTTGCCATCGCTTATACTCCGGGTGTTGCTGAGCCTTGCAAGGTGATCGCACAGGATCCTGAAGCCGCATATAAATACACTATGAAAGCCAATACAGTTGCTGTTGTATCTGACGGAAGCGCTGTTCTTGGTCTTGGAAACATCGGTGCACTTGCTGCTATGCCGGTTATGGAGGGAAAAGCGGTCCTGTTCAAGGAATTCGGTGGTGTCAATGCAGTTCCGATCTGTCTGGATACACAGGACACAGAAGAGATCATTAAATCTGTAGTCAACATCGCACCGGCTTTCGGTGGAATCAACCTGGAAGATATTTCAGCTCCACGCTGTTTCGAAATCGAAACACGCCTGAAAGAACTTCTGAACATTCCGGTTTTCCATGATGACCAGCACGGAACAGCTATCGTTGTCCTCGCCGGAATCATCAATGCCCTGAAAGTAACTGGAAAGAAAAAGGAAGATTGCCGTGTTGTAGTGAATGGAGCCGGATCTGCCGGAGTTGCTATCACAAAGCTGCTTCTCACTTATGGTTTCCCTCATATTACAATGTGTGACATCAACGGAATCATTTCCAAGAACTCACCGAACCTGAACTGGATGCAGCAGCAGATGACTGAAGTTACAAATCTGGAAGAACGCACAGGAACACTTGCCGATGCATTAAAAGGTGCTGATATTTTCGTTGGTGTTTCTGCTCCGAATATTGTTTCTAAAGAGATGGTTGCTTCCATGAATAAGGATGCGATTCTGTTCGCCATGGCGAACCCTGTACCGGAGATCATGCCTGACCTTGCAAAAGAAGCAGGTGCCAAAGTTGTCGGAACAGGACGTTCTGATTCCCGAACCAGGTAAACAATGTTGTTGCATTCCCTGGTATTTTCAAAGGTGCATTAGAAGGACGTGCCACACAGATTACAGAAGAAATGAAACTTGCCGCTGCCAATGCAATCGCAGGTCTTGTTCCGGAAGAAGAATTGAATGAAAACAACATTCTTCCGGAAGCCTTTGATCCTCGTGTAGCAGACACAGTAAGCAAAGCAATTAAGGATTTAATCTAATATGTGGGGGAGAGAAGCGCTACCACTCTCTTGACTATGCATTGAAATCCCAGTTTGGAGAGAAAGTATATCGCATTGCATTGAACGGTGGTATGACTTGTCCGAACCGTGATGGTAAGATCGGATATGGTGGCTGTATTTTCTGCAGTGGTATGGGTTCTGGAGATTTTGCCGGTTCTGCCTGCAAAACGATTACAGAACAGCTTGCAGAAGGGAAAGCCATTCTTGCCAGAAAGCGTCCGGTGCATGCTTATATCGCATATTTCCAGGCCTTTACGAGCACCTATGCCCCCCCATAGAATATTTGCGGAAAGTTTTTACAGAAGCAATTGAGGACCCCCCCGATGTGAAAGTACTTGCAATCGCAACCCGCCCTGACTGTTTAGATTCTGATGTTCTGGAACTTTTAGATGAATTGAATCAGATCAAGCCCGTCTGGTTGAACTTGGTCTTCAAACCATTCACCCAGAATCCGCCAGATACATTCGCAGAGGCTATCCTTTAGAGGTATTTGATACTGCTGTGCATGAACTGAAACGCCGGAATCTGACTGTTATCGTACATGTCATTTTATTTCTGCCCGGAGAGACTCACGAAATGATGCTTGAAACAATCGAATATTTGAATCATTCAAATATTGACGGAATCAAGTTGCAGCTTCTCCACATTTTGAAAGGAACTGATCTTGCAGTTGAATATCAGAAATGTCTTTTAGATCCTGCTTATACCGGTCCTGCTTTCCATATCCCGGATGCGGACGAATACATCCGTCTGCTCACTGAATGTATCCAGCATTTGCGTCCGGAAATCGTCATTCACCGACTGACCGGTGACGGACCGAAGGATCTCTTGATCGCACCTCTGTGGACAGGCGCAAAACGAACTGTTTTAAATCAGATTCACAAATATATGAAAGATCATGACTTGTACCAGGGAAAGGAGTATTATGGCTGAAACATTTACATTATATAAACTGATCGTGTTGTACATGTTGGATAGAGTCGATTTTCCGCTTACAACTTCCCAGATATCAGAATTCATTCTGGATAAAGGGTATACAACTTATTTTCGTCTTCAGTCTGCACTTGCAGAATTAACGGATTCCGGGCTTCTGAAAATTGAGCTGACACATAATCGTACGCTTTATAATCTCACAGAAGAAGGAGCTGCTACGATCAACTATTTCAGAAATAAAATTTCTCCTGAGATTCGTCAGGAAATTGATAATTTTATCAATGAGAAAAAATATGATCTGAAAGAAGAGGTTTCTGTTAAATCAGATTACTATCTGAATACAAACCATGAATATGAAGTAAAATGCCAGATTTTAGAAAATGGCTCCCACCTCATTGATATGACACTCACTGTGCCAACTCAGACTGAGGCAGAAGCCATTGTAAATAACTGGAATCGAAAGAATCAGGAGATTTACGCTTTACTGCTCTCGCAGCTTCTGTAAACGCTCCTTGATCTGTTTCTCATAACCAAGGTCGCCGGGTTCATAGAACCTGGCGTCTTTTATTTCATCCGGAAGATACTGCTGATCCACATAATGATTTGGATAATCATGTGCGTACTTATATCCTATTCCGTGTCCTAATTTCTGTGCACCTTTATAATGTGCATCCTGAAGGTGTGTCGGAACCGTTGTTTTATTGTTCCGTACTGCATCATTCGCTGCAAATATTGCATTAACGGCAGAATTACTCTTTGGCGCAGATGCCACATAAGTCACCGCCTGTGAAAGAATGATCTGAGATTCCGGCATTCCGATCCGCTCAACTGCCTGTGCAGCCGCAACCGCAACAGTAAGTGCCATCGGATCCGCATTTCCAACATCTTCAGATGCACAGATCATAATTCTTCTCGCTATAAACTTCACATCTTCTCCTGCATACAACATCTTTGCAAGATAAAAGACCGCTGCATCCGGGTCTGAGCCGCGCATGCTCTTAATAAATGCAGAGATAATATCGTAATGGTTATCTCCTTTTTTGTCATAATTCACCACTCGTTTCTGGATACATTCTGACGCAACATCCAGAGTAATATGAATTTGTCCATCTTCGCTTCTGTCCGTTGTCAGTACACCCAGTTCAATCGCATTCAGTGCGTTTCTTGCATCTCCACCTGACACATCTGCCAAAAATTCAAGTGCATCATCTTCTATCACTGCATGAAAGCTTCCAAGACCTTTCTCAGTATCATTCACTGCACGGAGAAGCAGTTCCTTAATATCTGTCTTCTCCAATGGATGCAATTCAAAAATACTTGATCTCGAAATCAAAGCTCCATTTACCTCAAAATAAGGATTCTCCGTTGTTGCGCCAATCAGGATCAACGTTCCATCTTCCACAAATGGAAGCAGATAATCCTGCTGCCCTTTATTAAAGCGATGAATTTCATCAATAAAAAGAATCGTCTTTTTTCCATACATTCCCTGCAGATCTTTTGCTTCTTTCACTACTTCTTCCATATCTTTCTTTCCGGCAACTGTCGCATTGATCTGTTTGAACTCTGCGCTGGTTGTATGTGCGATCACCTTTGCCAGTGTTGTCTTTCCTGTTCCCGGAGGTCCGTAAAAAATCAAAGAACTCAGCTTATCTGCCTTAATTGCCCGGTAAAGCAATTTATCTTTTCCTATGATATGCTTCTGTCCACTACTTCATCCAGTGTCACCGGACGCATCCTGGATGCAAGCGGGGGGGATTCCTTCTCTTTATTTGTCTCTCTCATATAATCAAATAAATCCATCTTTCTCTCCTGTTTTCAATCTTATATTCACATCTTCAATCCATAATCAGATGATCCACTGTCACAAACTCATAGCCTTTTCCCTGCAGCAGATCTACAATCCGTATAGCTGCCTGCACAGAAGAAGGATAACAATCATGTAATAAAATAACATCTCCCGGATTTATCTCTTCCACAACTGTTTTTACAACCGCCCCCCCTGTATCTTCGGTCATCCAGTCCAGCGGATCCACCGTCCATCCGATATATATTCTGTTCAGATCTTGTTCGCTGTCCACCGGGAGTTCCCCCCCGTAAGGCGCTCTTACGAACACCGGTTGTTTTCCCGTTATCTTTTCAATCACTGTATCTGTCTGTTCTAGTTCTTTCTTTGCTTCTCCCGTTTCCAGCTTTGACAGATTGCAATGCGTATAAGTATGATTTCCGATCAAATGACCTTCCTCATACATTCTTTTCACAATTTTTCATTCTCGTCTTTTTCTACATTTTCGCCGATCAGGAAAAAGGTTGCCCGCACTTTACGTTCCTTCAATCCATCCAGTAGAATCGGGGTCGAGGATGCATTTGGCCCGTCATCAAATGTAAGCGCAACAACTGGTTTTACCTCATCTGATACATTCTGACTTCGCACTGAATCAGATGAAACGCTCATTGTTTTTCTCCCATCCATCTTTATCAGAAATGGGGGGGACATACCCAAAAACACCAGAAGACAGAAAAACTGTACTACATAACCCCCATCTTTTTCCAGACATCATGACAGCTTCCCGCCTTTGACATTCTTACTCTATTCTTATGTCCTGCACCTCGGCATCATTCCTTCTTTTTTCTATGCTTTTCTCTGTATTCCGTCGGACTTGTCTTCTTCACTTTCCGGAATGCCTTCGAAAAATAAAGATTATTCTCAAAACCAACAGAATATGCAATCGCCGAAACCGACAGCCCCCCCGTCTCTTTCAACAGACGGCAAGCCTGCTGGATTCTATATTCTGTCAGATATTCTTTTGGCGAACAATTCATATAGGTCTGAAAAGAGCGGAACAGATGACTTCTGCTGATTCCTACATAGTCTGCAATATCTTCCACCGTCACGGGATAAGAATAATTGGTTTCTATATAGTTTTCTGCCTTTTCTACATACAAAAGCTTTGCATCTCTTTCCTGATCTTCCCCCCCTTCATGATAGTGCATAAAGACTGACAGAAGACTGTAAAGTGCTCCTGTCATGGCAACCGCTTCTTCATACCCATTGCCCTTTGCATTATAAATCTGTTCCAATCCATTCCGAATCTGGTCATCCGGCACATTTCCTCTTTTTAAAAAAGGACGTTCTTTCAAAAAACCTGTATTTCGAATGATCGATGCCGCATCCGTCCCCCCCATGAATCCTGCCCAGGCATATTCCCATGGCTCCTGCTGATCGGCATAATACTTTACTTCCACGCCCGGATATAAGATAAAAGTATCTCCGGCTTCTAATTTCCATGTCTTTTCTCCAACTGTATAGTATCCTGTTCCTGACAAAATATGATGGATACAATAATGATCCCTGACTCCGGGTCCCCACTGATATCCTGCTTCACACATTTGATATCCCGTGTTATATACAGACAGCGAAGTCATCAGAATTTCTCCTGACTTATACGAATGTTTGTAAGTCTCTGCCATCTTCCGGCTCCTTTCCCGTATCCTGTGATCTATGATGTGAGTGCCAAAAAAATTTTGCCACTCACTGCTGTAACCGGATTGCTCCATTGCTATGCAATTCCCGCAATCCTCATCATCATTATTATAACACCTCGTCTTTTTAATGCAACATTATTACATACCACAGCACGTATTTTTTATAGACGTTTCCACTCGTTAACGCTATAATAAATATAAATAAATCAGATCGATACGATTACTTTAAATGGAGGTAAATAATGATGAAGAAAAAATTGTTTGATATGTTTGCAGAACTTTTTGGTGATTCCGAAGGAGCTCGTTTTTACTTTTCTCCTGGACGCGTGAATCTGATTGGTGAACACACAGATTATAACGGTGGACATGTATTTCCATGTGCACTGACACTTGGTACTTACGGTGCCGCACGCAAAAGAGAGGATAACAAGATCCATCTTTATTCCATGAATCTGGACTCCTTTGGTGTTGTAGAAGCATCTCTTGATGATCTGACAAATAAAAAAGAATACAACTGGGCAAACTATCCGCTTGGTATAGTCTGGGCATTCAAAGAAAAAGGACATACAATCACAAGTGGTTTTGATATGGTAATCTGGGGAAATATCCCGAACGGTTCCGGACTTTCCTCTTCTGCTTCCCTTGAAGTTCTCACTGGTGTGATCCTGACAGACCTGTTCGAGATCAAAGATCTTTCCATGACAGATCTTGCACTGATCGGCCAGTATTCTGAGAATAACTTCAATGGATGCAACTGTGGTATCATGGATCAGTTTGCTGTTGCCATGGGTAAAAAAGACCACGCAATTTTCCTTGACACAAGTGATTTAAGCTACGAATATGCACCTTGCGTTCTTGATGGTGCCAAGATTGTAATCACAAACAGTAAAGTAAAGCATAGTCTTGTTGATTCTGCTTATAACGACAGAAGAAACGAATGTGCTGCTGCACTGAAAGCACTTCAGAGCGAACTTGACATTCAGGCACTTGGCGATCTTACTCCTGAAGAATTCGAAGCACACAAATCCTTGATCAAAGATGAGATCCAGTTACAGCGTGCAAAACATGCTGTATACGAAAACCAGCGTACAATCGATGCTGTTACAGCACTGAAAGCTGGAGACATTGAAAGCTTCGGAAAATTAATGAATCAGTCTCACATTTCACTGCGTGATGATTATGATGTATCCTGTGAAGAGATTGATATCCTTGTAGACCTTGCATGGAAGATTCCTGGTGTTCTTGGTTCCCGTATCACAGGCGGCGGATTTGGCGGTTGCACAGTCAGCATCGTAAAAGATGAATCCATAGATACATTTATCGAAACAATCGGAAAAACATATCTTGAAAAAGTAGGACATGAAGCCGAGTTCTACACAGTAGATATCGGAGACGGTGCTTCTCGTCTCGACTAATACTCGTCTCTACTGAGATCAGATATGAAATAACGTATATTTTGTTATAGGAATGCCATTGGCATTCCCTAATTTAAGGAGGTCCTTGACATATGCTTTATGATGCGATCAAAAAATTAGTACAGTACGGAATCAATACCGGAATCACTCCGGAATCCGAAAGAATTTATACAACGAATCTTCTTCTGGATCTATTCCACGAAGATAACTATGAAGATGTTGACTGTGATCTGAACAATCTTGTTCTGGAAGACATTCTTGCAGAACTTTTAGATATCGCCGCAGAACGCGGAATCATTGAAAACAGCATCGGCTACCGTGATTTATTTGACACAAAACTGATGAATACCCTGATGCCACGCCCATCACAGATCCAGCAGACTTTCTGGGAAAAATACAAAGTTTCTCCGGAGACAGCTACTGATTATTATTACAAATTAAGCCAGGACAGTGATTATATCCGCAGATACCGTATTGCTAAGGATCGCAAATGGACGGTTGACACAAAATACGGCACTCTTGACATTACAATCAATCTTTCCAAACCAGAGAAAGATCCAAAAGCGATTGCAGCAGCAGGAAAAGCAAAATCCTCTTCCTATCCAAAATGTCAGCTCTGTATGGAAAACGAAGGATATGCAGGACGCCTTGATCATCCGGCTCGTGAGAACCACAGAATCATCCCGATCACAATTCAGGATAACCCTTGGGGGATTCCAGTACTCCCCTTATGTATACTATAACGAGCACTGCATCGTATTCAACGGACAGCATGTTCCAATGAAGATCGACCGCAATGCTTTCGAAAAGCTTTTTGATTTCATCAAACTTTTCCCACACTACTTCCTGGGATCCAATGCAGACCTTCCGATCGTTGGCGGTTCTATCTTAAGCCACGATCATTTCCAGGGTGGAAATTATACTTTCGCAATGGCTAAAGCTCCGATCATTGAACACTTCACTGTGAAAGGTTACGAAGATGTAACTGCCGGTATCGTAAAATGGCCTCTGTCTGTTATCCGTCTTCAGAGCAAAGAAGTAAAACCTCTGATTGATCTGGCTGAACACATTTTAAATGCATGGAGATCTTATACAGATGAAGATGCTTTCATCTTCGCTGAGACAGACGGTACACCGCACAACACGATCACACCGATTGCAAGAAAGCGTGGAGATCTCTACGAACTCGACCTGACATTGAGAAATAATATCACCACAGAAGAACATCCGCTTGGTGTCTACCATCCACATGCTAAACTGCACCATATTAAGAAAGAAAACATCGGTCTTATCGAAGTAATGGGACTTGCTGTTCTCCCTGCAAGATTAAAAGGAGAGATGGAACTTCTGAAAGATTACATCTTGACAGGAAAAGATATCCGCAGCAATGAACAGATTACAAAACACGCTGACTGGGTAGATGAATTCCTTCCGAATTACACATCCATCACAGAGGAGAATGTTGAAGAGATCCTTCAGCAGGAAGTCGGAAAAGTATTCTGCGAAGTACTCGAAGATGCCGGAGTTTATAAGTGTAATGAAAAAGGACTGGAGGCATTCCATCGTTTTATAGGGGTGTTGTAATTTGTTGAACTTGGATTCGGTCAACAATCGAAACAAAAACTTTTAATAGTAAAGGTCGTGAGGGGGGCCACTGTATTGCATTGGACACCGGCCCGCTTTACCTCATCCCTTTGACAATCTGTAACGAAAAAGCCAGAGCACTCACCGTGTGTGATTCGTGTCTGGCTTTTTCTAACAGATTCTGCAAAGGGATGAGGTAAAGCGGGCCGGTGCTCGTGGTAATAGCAGGGCTGGCCTTGCGACACCATTCTATAGGCTGTTTAATACCAATTAGTACAGCTTCGCACTGATCAGTTTTGGTCTGAATCCAGCCTTATCAAGTGTATCCAGAATCTTTTTCTTATGATCTGTTCCGAATGCTTCCATTGTGATACGAAGCTCTACTGCTGCGTTTCTGTTTGTGCTTACAAACTGGTTATGCTCCAGCTTAATGATGTTACCCTGTACGTCTGCGACTGTCTGCGCCACACGTGCGAGTTCACCCGGCTTATCCGGAAGGAGTACGGATACGGAGAAGATACGGTCTCTCTGGATCAATCCGTGCTGGACGATCGAGGACATTGTGATAACATCCATATTTCCACCACTTAATACACAGACTACTTTCTTTCCTTTGATGTCCATCTGCTTTAATGCAGCTACGGAAAGAAGTCCTGAATTTTCTACGATCATCTTATGATTCTCTACCATATCAAGGAATGCACCGATCAATTCATCATCTTCTACAAGAAGTACTTCATCTACATTTTCTTTCACATATGGGAGGATCTTATCTCCAACTTCTTTTACAGCTGTTCCGTCTGCGATGGTATTTGCAGAAGGAAGTTCTACCGGCTCTCCTGCTTTCAGAGCGGCTGTCATACTGGCTGCCTCTGACGGCTCTACACCAACTACTTTGATCTTTGGATTCAGCATCTTGGCAAGTGTGGAAACACCTGTGATCAGTCCGCCTCCACCGATTGGTGCAAGGATATAATCTACAGTCGGGAGTTCCTGAACGATCTCCATTGCGATTGTTCCCTGACCTGTAGCAACATCAAGGTCATTAAACGGATGAACGAATGTATATCCGTTCTCTTCTGCAAGTTTACATGCATATGCGTAAGCATCATCATAAACATCACCATGAAGTACTACGTCTGCTCCAAAGCTTTTTGTGCGGTTTACTTTGATCAGCGGTGTAACTGTAGGCATAACAATCGTAGCTTTGCATCCAAACTGTTTTGCTGCAAATGCAACGCCCTGTGCATGATTTCCTGCTGATGCTGTGATCAGTCCACGGCTTCTTTCTTCGTCTGTCAGTGTGCTGATCTTGTAATATGCACCACGGATCTTATAAGCTCCTGTGTGCTGCATATTTTCCGGTTTTAAATAAACCTTTGCTCCTGTCTGTGCACTTAAGTATTCACTGTAAATGAGTTTTGTAGGATTTGTTACCTTTTTTACCAGTTCGCTAGCTTCTTCAAATTTCTCTAATGTCATCATGGTCTTTCTTCCTCTCTGTAAAACAACGCGTTTACGAACTCCTCTGAGTCAAATTTCTGCAAGTCATCAATTGTTTCTCCTACACCGATATATTTTACCGGGATACCAAGTTCAGACTGGATTGCTACTGCAATTCCTCCTTTGGCTGTTCCATCCATCTTTGTCAGAACAATTCCTGTTATATCTGTTACTTCATTGAATTCCTTTGCCTGGGCAAGTGCATTCTGTCCTGTCGTTGCATCCAGCACAACCAGCGTCTCACGAAACGCATCCGGGTACTCTCTGTCAATCACACGATTGATCTTCTTAAGCTCTTCCATCAGGTTCTTCTTATTGTGAAGTCTTCCTGCTGTATCGCACAGAAGTACATCTGCCCTTCTCGCTTTCGCAGCAGCAACCGCATCATATACAACTGATGCCGGATCTGCGCCTTCCTGACCGCCGATCATCTCAACACCGGCACGGTTGGACCATTCTCTTAACTGCTCTCCTGCAGCCGCACGGAATGTGTCCGCTGCCGCAAGGATCACTTTCTTATTCTGTGCTTTCAGCTTTCCTGCAAGTTTACCAATCGTTGTTGTTTTGCCAACACCATTTACTCCGATCACGAAAACCACACTCTGACGATTTTCAAATTCGTATGCTGTCTCTCCGACATCCATCTGTTCACGAATACTGTCGATCACAAGCTGTCTACATTCAATCGGTTCCTTGATATGTTGCTCTTTTACTTTAACC
Organism: Mediterraneibacter faecis JCM 15917; assembly: GCA_001312505.1. Classification (GTDB taxonomy): domain Bacteria; phylum Bacillota; class Clostridia; order Lachnospirales; family Lachnospiraceae; genus Mediterraneibacter; species Mediterraneibacter faecis. Next base: position 44,220 of record BBDW01000001.1, on the reverse strand, counting down.
TTTAAATCTTCAATGATGTCCATTGTTGCTCTGACACCAAGATCTCCCATGATCAGAGTTTCTTCCAGTTCTTCATAAAAGTCATCATCAATCTTTGAAAATCCATGGAAAATACTGTCCATACCGGACACAATATTATCTCTTGTCTTTGTCAGACCGGATACAAGTCGTTTAAAAAATCCCTTTTTTTCTTCTCCCATTTTCAGCCTCCTGTTCTCTTAATACCCTGTTTACAATAAAAACAGGTTTATTTTTCCAGATCATCTTCCAACAGATCCACAGAAACAAGTGTAGATACTCCTTTTTCCTGCATGGTAATTCCATACAACCGGTCTGCTGCTGCCATTGTACCACGTCTGTGGGTAATGACAATGAACTGTGTATATTTTGTCAGCTTATGTAAATATTTCGCATAACGATCTACATTGTTGTCATCCAGTGCCGCTTCAATCTCATCAAGGAGACAGAACGGAGATGGCTTCAGATTCTGGATTGCAAATAGTAATGCAATTGCAGTCAGCGCCTTCTCTCCACCTGAAAGCTGCATCATATTCTGCAGTTTCTTTCCTGGCGGCTGTGCGATGATGCGTATTCCTGCCTCAAGAATATCCACATCCTCCTGTAATTCTAATGATCCTTTCCGCCTCCAAAAAGCTGACGGAATACATCATTGAACTCTGTCGCAATTCTTGCAAACTGTTCTGTAAACTGCTTGCGCATCGCCATATCCAATTCTTCGATAATCTGTTCAAGAGATGCTTCTGCCTCTACAAGATCATCATGCTGACCTTTTAAGAATGTATAACGCTCAGATACATTTTTGTAATCCTCAATTGCATTGACATTGACCGAACCAAGCTTTCGGATCTCATTCTTAAGCTCCTGGATTTTTTTCTTCATCAATGCCAGATCTGTCAGTGTCTCATTACGAAGTTCTTTCGCGTGATTGTAAGTGAGTTCATACTCTTCCCACATATAATTCATCTGCTTCTCTGACGCTTCCTCATAGCCTTCTTTCTGGCTGTTCAGACGGAAACATTCTTTATCAAGATCTGACACATGCTTTGCAAGTTCTTCTCTCTGTCGTAAGAAATCTCTGTGCTTCTGATTCAGTTCTTCGCGTTTTTTACTCTGTACTTTAATCTCTTCACCAATCTCTGTAAAAAGTTCTTTTGAATCTTCAATCGTTTTCCTGAGTCCTTCGATTTCATTTTCTTTTTGCAGAATTTCCTCAGATACATCTCCTCGATTTTCGGCAAGTTCTTCCTGCTCTTTTTCATATCTGGTGATTTCCTCATCTATACGGGAAATATTTTCTACAATAAAGGTTTTCTGCTGATCCAGGCCTGCCAGTGAGAGATGGACTTCCTCAGACTGTTTCATCTGGACAGCCTCATCCTCTCTTTCTTTCTCCAACTGCATCTGCAAAGCTTCAATCTGTTCGTTCAGTTCTTTTTCCAACTTCTCTGATGTCTCAAGTTCCATCTGGATAGAATCTTCATTCTCATTGATTTCATCCAGCTCCTGAAGCAATGCTTTCTGTTCTTTCAGAAATCCTTCGTAACGCTGTTTCGATTCTAACTGTTCTCTCTGTACCTGTGCAACATTCATTCGTGCAGTATTCTCCAGCACTGATTCTTCTCTTAAATGTTCCTGTACTTCATCAATCACATTGTAGCATGCTGCACGACGGTTCTTCGCCTCTGTAACTTCTTTTTCCAGCACATCCATGTCAGCCTTGAGCATATCAACCGTCTTTTCGAATTCTTCGATTTCGCGGCGTCTGCTCAGCAGATTACTTGAATTCTTAAATGCACCACCTGTCATGGATCCGCCCGGATTGATCAGGTCACCTTCCAGTGTGACCAGACGCAGAGACTGGCGGTATTTTCTCGCAATTGCGATTCCGTGATCGATGTGGTCTACTACGATCGTACGCCCAAGCAGCTGATCTGCCAGTCCGTCAAATCTTGATTCCACATGGATCAATGTATTCGCAAGTCCGATCACTCCCGGTTCTTTGAGTGCGTCCGGATTCCTGATTCCTCCGCCACCATGCATACTTGTCAGCGGAAGAAATGTTGCCCTTCCGAATTTATTACGCTTAAGGAAATCAATCATACGCTTGGCTGTATCTTCATTATCTGTAACAATATTCTGAATACTTCCTCCAAGTGCTGTCTCAATAGCGATCTCATATTCCTTATCGACCTTAATGATATCCGCTACAACACCAATCAGACCTTTCTCACGTTCTTTATTCGACATTACCTTTCGGATACTGTTACCATATCCGTCATAGCGCTCTGTAATATTCTTTAATGACTCCAGACGGGAAGACTCTCTGTGATAAGCGGTCTGTCCGATCCGTAACTTTTCCTGCTTCTCTTTCAGCTCATTCTGAAGCTTGCCAAGTTCCTGTTCGTTCAGGGAAATCTTATCCTTATAGGTTTGAATGCGCTCACGGATCTGACCAAGTTCTTCTTCATACTTCTTAAGTCTGTTGTTCTGTCCTTCTGCTACCGTCGAAATCTCAAGAATATTTCTGGAAACGACAGCCTTCCGTGTCTGAATCTGTTCTTTCGTCGTATCAAAATGCTGAATCTTAGCTTTTGTTGAAGCACGATTTCCAAGCAGATCCATGATCTCCTGCTTCTTCTGCTCAATTTCAGTACTGTGTTCTGCAATCTTTGACTGAATCTCAATTAAACTCTGCTGTGCTTCCGTATCCTGTCCACTGGCTGATTCTAACTGTTCTGAAATTCTTTTCTTCTCTTCTTCAAGCTCTCTTTTCTGCTGCTGCCTTGTATCTATCTCACTGACGATCGTACTCAGGCGATGATCATAATGCTCATCACTCATACGGGCTGTATTAATCTGCTCTTTCAGGACATTGATCTGGCCTTCCAGCTGTTGCTTTAAAAGATTCGTCTCATTCATCTGGTTCTTCGCAGTTTCAATTGCAAGATCAATCTGATCTACTTCTTCCTCGATTGCCTCGTATTCTGCTTTCATCTTCTCATAACGGGCATTTGATTCCTGCATCTCCTGAGAAGCAATCTCATATTTCCCACCGACTTCACGAATACGCTCCTGCAGCCGCTCTTCCTCCAGCAAAAACATATTAATGTCATATGTTTTTAATTCTTCTTTCATCTTCAGATAGATTCTGGCTGTCTCTGACTGTCTTTCCAAGGGACCGATCTGTTTCTCAAGCTCTGCAAGAATATCATTCACACGGGTAAGATTCTGCCGTTCATCCTCCAGCTTTTTCAAAGAAAGGGACTTTCTTCTCTTATATTTTACAATTCCGGCGGCCTCATCAAAAAGTTCTCTTCTCTCTTCCGGCTTACCGCTTAAGATCTTATCAATCTGTCCCTGACCGATAATCGAATAGCCTTCTTTACCGATACCTGTATCATAGAACATCTCATTGATATCTTTCAGTCTGCAGGCTGAACCATTGATCAGATACTCACTCTCTCCGGATCTGTACAATTTACGTGTAACAGTGACTTCTTCGTACTCTACCGGAAGTTTATGATCTGAATTATCCAATGTGATTGCAACCGAAGCATAACTAAGCGGCTTCCGGTTCTCGGTTCCCGAGAAAATCACATCCTGCATGGTGCCTCCACGCAGCTGCTTCACTCTCTGCTCTCCAAGAACCCAGCGGACGGCGTCAGCGACATTACTCTTACCACTTCCATTCGGTCCTACAATACCTGTAATTCCGTTATGAAATTCAAATTTAATCTTATTGGCAAAAGATTTGAATCCCTGCACTTCTATACTCTTTAAATACATAAAGTCCTCTTTACTTTTTCTTTCTGAGATTCAGAATTGCCTCATAAGCTGCCTGCTGTTCTGCTGACTTCTTCGAGCTTCCTTTTCCACGTCCCCAGGCTTTTCCCCCCCCGATTCTTGCTTCCACTTCAAAAATCTTATTATGATCCGGTCCCTGTTCATCAATCAGTTCATAACTTACATTCCCCGTCATATTCGCCTGCACGATCTCCTGTAAGATCGTTTTACTATCATAAAAGAGTTTTTTATCCTCTAAATCTGTCAAAATAAAATGATGGATAAACTCTTTTGCATTAGTAAAACCACCGTCGAGATAGATAGCACCGATTAATGCTTCCATCGCATCAGATGTGATAGAATCTCTTTTTCTTCCACCGGTCGCCTCTTCTCCTTTTCCAAGAAGCAAGTAATCTCCAAGTCCGATATCTCTTGCACACATTGCCAGAGACGGTTCACATACCATACTTGCACGTGTCTTTGTCAGTTCTCCCTCAGATACCTTTGGAAATTCATTAAATAAATAAGCACTTGATACCAATTCCAATACTGCATCTCCAAGGAACTCCAGGCGTTCATTACACTCATATTTCTTCAAATGTTTCTCATTTGTATAAGAACTATGCATCAATGCACGTTCGATCAGGCTTTTGTCTTTAAACACATATCCGATCTTTTGTTCCAGTTCTTTTACTCTGTCCATTTAAATGGCCTCCTTCGTGTTAATAAACGAAAAAGCCCAAACGGGCTTTTTCATCTCACTATCTGATTATTCATTAGCCTTCTTTTTCTGGATCTGATCAACAGCATCCTGCACTGTTGTGATCTTCTCTGCCTCTTCGTTATCGATCTCGATGTCAAAATCTTCTTCAATTCCCATAATGATCTGGAAAATATCCAGAGAGTCAGCTCCAAGATCATCTACGAATGTAGTATCCGGTGTGATTGTCTCCGGTGAAACATTAAGTACGTCCGCAATAATTGCCTGCAGTTTTTCAAATTCTGTCATTGTAAAACTCCTCCTGTCTTATTCGACTTCTTTCTCTTCTTTCTTTTCTTCCAGGGTCTCCTGTTGAATTGCCTCTTTTATCTTCTCATTGATCTTCTGCTCCTTAAATGCAACACACTGAATGATTGAGTTGCATACCTCCTTTGACTTTGAACTTCCATGTGTCTTTACTACAAGTCCGTTCAGGCCAAGAAGCGGTGCGCCGCCATACTCACTTGTATCAAAATCTTTCAGTACGCCCTTTAAAGCAGGTTTCACAAGCAGTGCCCCTATCTTACTACGCAAAGAAGAAAGCATTCCTTTCTTCACTTTCTTAAGCAGTGCTCCTGCAACACCCTCATAAAGCTTCAGAATAATATTACCTGCAAATGCTTCACAGACAATGACATCTGCTGCTCCGTAAGGAATATCTCGTGCCTCAACACTTCCAATGAAATTAATGTCAGGACATTCTTTTAACAGTGGGAATGTCTCTTTCACCAGCGCATTTCCCTTCTCTTCTTCAGCACCGATATTCACGATACCAACTGTCGGATTCTTCTTTCCCATAACGCTTTCCATATAAATGGATCCCATCTTTGCAAACTGTACCAGGTGAGATGGGCGTGCGTCTACATTAGCTCCACAATCGATCAAAAGTGAAACACCTTTTAATGTAGGAATCAGTGGTGCAAGCGGTGGTCTTTCAACACCTTTGATCCTGCCTACAAGAACCTGTCCTCCAACAAGAACAGCTCCTGAACTTCCTGCAGATACAAAAGCATCTGCTTCCCCTTTCTTCACCATCTTCATCGCAACAACAATGGATGAATCTTTCTTACCACGGATTGCTTTCACCGGAGGTTCTGCCGTCTCAATAACCTCTGTAGCATTCACAATCTCAATCTGCTCCTCAGGATACGTATAAGCGGAGAGTTCCTTGCGAATCACATCTTCCTTACCTGTCAGCAGTACCTTGATATCTTTTCTCTTCCGCACTGCCTCTACGGCACCTTTTACCATCTCTCTTGGTGCATTGTCTCCACCCATGGCATCAAGAGCAACCCTTGTAATCTCTGACATATCATTTCCTCCTTGCGCTACTGAAATTATTCTACTGGATATCAGTATAAAAATCAATAAAAAAGGCGTAAAACACAAAGTTTTTACGCCTTCAAGTGTTCTGTTCGCAGTACACTCAATATCTTATTGATCATTAGTCAACTGAAACGATCTCGCGCTTGTTGTAAGATCCACACGCCTTACATACACGGTGTGGCATCATAAGCTCGCCGCACTTGCTGCATTTCACCAGATTCGGTGCGCTCATCTTCCAGTTAGCTCTTCTTTTATCTCTTCTTGCTTTTGAAGATTTATTCTTTGGACAGATTGACATAGGTTACACCTCCTTAAAATTCTTAAATAAGTCACGGACAACTGACATTCTCGGATCAAGCCCTGTATCTTCACAGTTACAAGACCCCCCCGTATTTAAATTCTGACTGCATACATTGCATAATCCCTTGCAGTCTTCCCTGCAAAGTACTTTCGTCGGCCAGCTCGACAAAATCTCATGAAAGAGCAGTTTGTCCACGTCAAGATGATATCCGTCAATAAAGTTTGATTCATCCAGCTCCTCTGTCAGTTCTGCGTCGGAGAGGCCTACGTCCACATGTTTCACACAATTCAGTTCAAACTCCCGTTTCACATCCTCCAGACAACGGTCACATGGAATCATGACACTCAATCTGGTCTCAGCTGTGATGAGCAGTTCTTTTCCCCTTATATGCTCTACTTTAACATGAACCGGCTCCTTGCTGATAATGGGGGGGTAGGTTCCGGATTGTAACCGGATCTCTTCCATCTCCAGCCGCACAGTTTCTTCAACCGTCTTATGCTGGTCTGACAAAACGTCTGATAGGTTAATCAACATAATGTATTTCTCCTATTCATACCTAAACTATTATATCATGGAAAAAATGTTTGTCAACAGATATTTATAATTTCTATTAAAAATATTATGAAGAGCAAAATGTATTGGATACATTTTTGTTTCTTCTATGCGCAAAAGCAGGACTGAACTGCTCTCTTGGCACCTCAGTCCTGCGCTCATATACGATATAATCTTTATAGATCACTATCGTATACACTTTCTCAAATTAAGATTTCTTCAATTATTTTACAAGCGCTAATGTCTCACGGGCGATTGCAAGCTCTTCGTTTGTAGGAATAACAAATACTTTAACCTTTGATCCTTCTTTTGTAAGCTCAGCTTCTTTTCCTCTGAGTCCTGCATTCGCTTCTGAATCGAAGTCTACTCCAAGGTATCCAAGGTATTTACATACTTCTTCCCTTACATAATCATCGTTCTCACCGATACCAGCTGTAAATACGATGTCATCTACACCATTCATAGCTGCAGCGTAAGATCCGATGTATTTTGCTACTCTGTATGAGAATACATCCATAGCGATCTTAGCTTTCTTATCTCCGGCATTCATAGCGTCTGTCAGGTCACGGAAGTCACTTGAAAGTCCGCCTGAAATTCCAAATACACCAGACTTTTTGTTCAGTACTTCCATAACACCTTCAATGTCAAGGTTCTCTTTCTTAGCAATGAACTCCATGATTGCAGGATCGATATCACCTGAACGTGTTCCCATTACAAGTCCTTCAAGTGGAGTAAGTCCCATAGAAGTATCTACACATTTTCCGTTAAGAACAGCACTTACACTGGATCCATTTCCGAGGTGGCATACAATTGTCTTTACTTCATCGTAAGATTTTCCCATTACTTCTGCTGCTCTCTTAGATACGAAGCTGTGGCTTGTTCCGTGGAAACCGTAACGTCTTACTTTGTATTTCTCATAGTACTCATATGGAAGTCCATACATATAAGCCTTCTCCGGCATTGTCTGATGGAAAGCTGTATCAAATACTGCAACCATAGGTGTTCCTGGCATCAGTTTCTCACATGCTGCAACACCGATCAAGTTTGCCGGGTTATGAAGCGGTGCAAGATCATTACACTCTTCTACTGCTTTTTTTACTTCGTCTGTGATTACTACAGATGAAGCAAACTTCTCTCCACCATGTACGAGACGGTGTCCAACTGCTCCGATCTCATCAAGGCTCTTAACAACTCCTGTCTTCTCATTTGTCAGAGCATCAATTACAAACTGAATTGCTTCTGTATGAGTTGGCATAGCCAGATCAGATTTCTCTTTCTCTCCGCCAGCCGGCTGATATGTCAGACGTCCGTCGATTCCAATTCTCTCACAAAGTCCTTTTGCAAGTACATTCTCTGTCTCAGCGTTGATCAGCTGGAATTTCAGAGATGAGCTTCCGCAGTTGATTACTAATACGTTCATTTTCTTTTTTCCTCCTGAAAAAACCTTATTATTATTATCCGAGGGCAGCTCACACTACCCTCTTTGTTTCTTTTGATTACCCGTAACTATTTTAAAAAATCTGTAAACAATTACAATTATTCAGCCTGTGCCTGTACAGCTGTGATAGCTACAACGCCTACGATATCTTCAGCGCTGCATCCACGGGAAAGGTCGTTAACCGGAGCGGCGATTCCCTGTGTCAGAGGACCGTAAGCTTCTGCTTTAGCAAGTCTCTGAACAAGTTTGTATCCAATATTACCAGCATCAAGGTCTGGGAATACAAGTACGTTAGCATGTCCTGCAACCTTGCTTCCCGGTGCTTTAGATTCCCCGACGGATGGAACGATAGCTGCATCAAGCTGAAGTTCTCCGTCAAGAGCAAGCTCTGGTGCGAGTTCCTGAGCGATCTTTGTTGCCTCAACAACTTTATCTACATCTGCATGCTTAGCACTTCCCTTTGTTGAGTGAGAAAGCATAGCAACAACTGGCTCTTTCTCAACAAGCAGTTTGAAAGAATCTGCGGATGAAATAGCGATGTTCGCAAGTTTCTCCGGATCTGGATTCTGCTCAAGTCCTGCATCAGCAAAGATAAATGTTCCGTTTGCTCCCATGTCGCAGTTCGGTACTACCATAAGGAAGAATGCGGATACGAGCTTTGTTCCCGGTTTTGTCTTCAGGATCTGAAGGCATGGACGAAGTGTATCTGCTGTAGAGTGGCATGCTCCGGATACCATTCCGTCTGCATCACCCATCTTAACCATCATTACACCATAGTATAAGTAGTTACTAAGAAGCAGTTCTTTTGCCTGCTCAGGAGTCATTCCCTTTTTCTGTCTTAACTCAACAAGTTTTGCAATATATCCTTCTGTTCTTGCATCTGTTGCAGGATCTACGATTGTTGCACCGGAGATGTCGTATGTACCTTTGTTCTTCTCAATCTCCTCTTTGCTTCCTACAAGCACCAGATCAGCGAGTCCTTCTTTCAGTACTGTCTCTGCTGCTTTGTAAGTTCTTTCGTCCTCTGTCTCCGGAAGAACGATTGTCTTTTTGCAAGCTTTCGCTCTTGCTTTGATTTCATCAATAAATCCCATGATTTAATGCCACCTTTCTTTTTATCTCACTTAGTCCTATTATAACTCAATCGTTTTTTGTATACAAGTCATTTTATGTGCATTTTCAAATACAATCCGAACTTTGTAATAGGATATTTGTGAGATTGTTACAATTTTATCAAACATTGTTTTTTTCCAAGAACATTACGAGCCAGAACAGTCACCTCTCACGACAACTGTTCTGGCTCTTATTAAAATTTACACCTTCAAAACCCCTTGCTTATATTCATTCTGAAACGCCGTCTTAAACTTATCCGTCACCACTGAGGTATACAGATTTGAAGCAAGCATATCATGTCTGAGCATTTTCTGACCAAGTTCCGGAAGATCGTCAATTTCAGACATTTTCGTCAAAACCGGAAGACTGCTTTCCTTTGACATAGCTGTCAAAAGCTTTGCATTGTCTTTTCGAAAACCAAGCAGACGTGCATACATATGATAGCCATTGTCAATATATTCTTCCACATTTGCCTTTTTCGTTCCAAGCATAATATGAAGCAATGCCCGGTTAACTCGGGTCTGCGTAAGTTCTCGTGTTTTTAACAAATCACAGAACTGTTTATAATTAAAAAAGTTGTTTAACTGATTCGCAATTCTGGATGCAATCTCCGGAGAGACATCCACATATCGAACCAGACTTTCTGGCTGTTTATTTAATAGTTTATATTTCAAAATCAGAGAAAAATCATTCTGTGAAATCGGATACTGTACTTTATGATAATCCTTCAAAAGTTCCAGACAACATTTTGGAACCTGGTTTTCCAACTCTGACAGTATTCCCGAAAACGAAAGCTCATCGTAATTTCCTTCTACTGGTTCTGTATTGAAAGATGAACTTGAATAAGCAAGCAGTGAACGAATTGCCGTAGCGGAACTGTAATCACTGTCCAGTTCTTCATCATGATACTGTGCACCACGCCTTGCAATCGTATAAGGTTCCATCCTGCTTCCAAGTTTTTTGATTGCTTTCAAATATTCAATCCCCCAAAATATTGTTCGGATTTCTTAAAATCTCTGCAAACCGAGGATCTTCTGTATAAGAAAGAATTGCTTCCTGTCTGGCGCGTGGAAAAGACATCCCTTGTTTCAGATAATCTTTCAACAGAATCTGGTAGGCTTCAGGTTCTTCAAGAAGTAGTTCTGCAAGCTGTTCCAAGATTGGGAGATCATTACATTCACTGCCAAAACAGATAGAATCAACAATTCCAAGAGACTCTAAAAGAGATACGGATCCAAGTGCAAAAAGCTCCGCAGATCCCGTCGCATAACAGACCGGAAGTTCAAAGACAGCTCCAGCACCACACATCAGTGCCATCTCTGCACGTATCCTTTTAGGCATGATTGCAGGTGTTCCCCGCTGCACATAGTCACCACTCATAACAACAACGGCTGCATCTGCACCGGTTACACGCAAAGATTCTTTAATATGATAAAGATGTCCATTGTGAAATGGATTATATTCTGTAATAAGACCAACTATTTTCATAATATTCTCCTAAAAAAGCAGAGTACTGCTCACACCACGTGTGAACAGTACCACCTCTCACCAATACAGATTATGTAACTGTTCAGAGCCAACTTCCAAAATGCTACGCATTTCGTCACAGTTACCAGTTTACAATCTCTTCATGCAAGTAATCGCCAGTGCCCCCGGACCAATATGGCAGGCCACACTCAATGACAATGATCCTTCCATAATCTCATATCCCGGAAATCTTTCTTCGATCTCTGCTTTCCACTCCTGTGCTTCTTCTTTACTGCATGTGTAAGCCATGCCAAGAACCATCTGATCCTTAACATCGGCAAAGCGTCCATTCAGATCTTTCTCTATTGCATTGAGCATTGTCTTCTTCGCTGTTTTCCAGCCTCTTGCTTTAGAAAATGCATCCAGCTTTTCTCCCTGGATCTGAAGAACAGGCTTTAAGTTCAGCACCGTTCCGATTGCCGCCGCTGCCGGTGTGATTCTTCCACCTTTTTTCAGGTATTTTAAAGTATCCACCGTAATATAAATACTTGCCTGAAGTTTTTCTTTCTCCAGTATTTCTTTGATCTCTGCTGCACTCTTTCCTTCTTCACGCAGATTCATTGCATCCAGAACAGACTGCTCCTGTGTAACTGAAATTCTCTGATTATCAACCACCTGAACACGTCCGTCATATTCAGCTGCAAGAGTAATAGCTGTTGCACATGTGCTGCTCAAACCACTGGACATCGGAATACATACAAGCTCATCATATTCTTCCAGAACTTTATCCCAGAGATCCATGACCTCTCCCGGGGGGGATGGCTGTGATGTTGAAATATCAGAATCTGCTCCGAGCTTTTCATAAAACTCACTCTGGGAAAGTGTGATATCCTCCAGATAAAGTTCTCCATCAATAAAAAATGGCATCGGAAGGACAAAAATCCCAAGTTCTTTTCCACGTTCCTGTGTTATACCGCTATTACTATCCGTTACAATTGCAACTTTACTCATCAAATTTCTCCCTATTAATTCTTAAAACTATGAATTGGAGCCGGAATACGTCCCTGTCTGTTGATAAACGCATCACATCCAAATTCATTCACCGGCATAATCGGTGCATAACCTAACAGTCCACCAAATTCTGCCACGTCTCCAACGTCTTTACCGATAACCGGAATCAGGCGCACTGCTGTTGTCTTTTGATTGACCATACCAATTGCCATCTCATCTGCAATGATTCCTGAGATTGTCGCTGCTGATGTCTTTCCAGGAATTGCGATCATATCAAGTCCTACAGAGCATACACATGTCATTGCCTCTAACTTCTCAAGTGTAAGAGAGCCTGCATTTACTGCATCGATCATTCCCTGATCTTCACTGACCGGAATAAATGCACCGCTGAGTCCACCCACATAAGAAGATGCCATAACGCCGCCCTTCTTCACCTGGTCATTGAGCATTGCAAGTGCTGCTGTTGTTCCAGGTGCACCCACGCGCTCCAGTCCGATTTCCTCCAGAATCTCTGCAATACTATCTCCAACTGCCGGAGTCGGTGCAAGAGAAAGATCAATGATTCCAAATGGAATTCCAAGACGTTCAGAAGCCTCTCCTGCAACAAGCTGTCCTACTCGTGTAATCTTAAACGCCGTTTTCTTAATTGTTTCACAGAGCTCTTCAAAACCTTTTCCACGTGCTTTTTCAATCGCTTTCTTTACAACTCCCGGTCCGCTGACACCTACATTAATAATCGTATCTGCCTCAGTCACACCGAGGAATGCACCTGCCATAAACGGGTTATCATCCGGTGCATTGCAAAGAATAACAAGCTTTGCACAACCAAGAGAGTCTCTGTCTTTCGTTGCCTCTGCCGCTTCTTTCACAATCTGTCCGCACAGACGGACTGCATCCATATTGATACCTGTCTTTGTTGATCCCACATTGACGGAACTACAGATTCTCTCTGTCTCGGCCAGTGCCTGCGGGATTGAACGGATCAGATTCTCTTCACTTGGTGTCATTCCTTTCGACACAAGCGCGGAGTATCCGCCAATGAAGTTTACACCTACTTTTTCCGCTGCGCGGTCAAGTGTACGTGCGATTGTCACATAATCTTCCGGAGTCTTACACGCTGCTGCTCCAACAAGCGATACAGGTGTAATTGAAATTCTCTTATTTACGATCGGAATTCCGAATTCTTTCTCAATGTCTTTTCCTGTAGATACAAGATCTTTTGCAACTGTTGTAATCTTCTCATAAATCTTACGGTTCAGTTCATCCAGATCAGAATCCACACAGTCCAACAGACTGATTCCAAGAGTGATCGTGCGGACATCAAGGTTCTCGCTTTCGATCATCTTATTGGTTTCTGATACTTCATACATATTAATCATAGTCCTATCCTCACCTTATCTCCGACTTCTTACAGACGGTGCATTTTCTCAAAAATCTCTTCTCTCTGACAATGAATTGTTACACCGATCTCTTTGCCAAGTACATCCATCTCATCACAAACTTCTTTGAAATCTTTCTTCAGTTTCGCAACATCTACGATCATCATCATGTTGAAATATCCCTGAATAATTGTCTGTGAAATATCAAGAATATTGATTTCATTTTCCGCAAGATATGTACATACTTTTGCAATAATTCCTACTGTGTCTTCTCCAAGTACTGTGACAATACATTTCTTCATTCTTTCTGTACCTCCGCTTTGATTCACTCAATTTTATACATTAATAATATCCGAAACTGATTCCCGGCTTGCAACGAACATATTCAGGTCTTCCCCCTTTATATTCATTATCTGCAAGCGTAACTTCCAGCTTCACTGTCTCATAAGCAAGTCTTGCGTAATTGTTCTCCTTGCTCAGATGACCAAGCATGATGTGTTTCAGATTATCATGTAGTATATCACAAAGAAGCTGTCCTGACAATTCATTTGATAAATGACCGCGATCGCCAAGAATTCTCTGCTTCAGATAATATGGATATCCTCCGACTTCCAGCATATGGATATCATGGTTTGCTTCCAGAAGGATCGCATCCAGATTTTTCAGATTCTCCACTGTATAATCATCATATTTTCCAAGATCTGTTGCAACTGCTACGGACTTCCCGCCTTGTTCAATACGATACCCTGACGGTTCATTTGCATCATGAGAAATGGCAAATGGGTGTACGTCCAGTTCACCAAGCTGAAATGGGTGATCTGCCTTAATCGGATGTAAAAGTCCTTCCGGCATCTTTCCAAGACTGGAAGACTCTTTGATTCCTGCAATCGTTCCCGGCGTCGCATAAATTGGGATCTCGTACTTTCTGCTGAACACACCAAGTCCCTTAATATGATCCGAATGTTCATGTGTGATCAGAATCCCATCGAGTTCGTCCCCTTTAATTTCCAACTTATTCAGACCTTCTTCAATTCGTTTCTTACTAATCCCCGTATCAATCAGAAGATGGGAATTATCACTTCCTACATAGATACAGTTTCCACTGCTGCCGCTTGCAATACTGCACATTCTCATTTGTTCAATCTATCTCCTATTTGTCTCTTTGTTGCTTCAAAGTCTCCACTATTATCAATTACAACTGTGCATGCCTTTCGAAATACTTCTTCTACCGGTTGTGAAGCAATCATTCTGGTGATCTTTTCATCCGTATAATGTCTGGAACTTTTCAGTCGTTCTCTCCGAACCGCTTCATCTGTGTAAATATACCATAATTCATCACACAGTTCCTTTCCTACTTCTGGAAGAAGTGCTGCTTCTACAATATAATAAGAACAACACTCTTCTTTTTTCTTCAAGATATCTTTCCGAACCCATTCCAGCACTTCCGGATGCACAATATCATTCAATCTTTGTAATTTCTTCTCATCTGCAAATACGCAGCTTCCAAGTTTCATGCGATCCAGTTCACCATTGTTTCCGACAATCTGTTCACCAAATTCCTGTACGATTCTCGAAAACGCCTGTGTCCCTTTCTTCTGGATCTGCTTTGCAACTTCATCCATCTGGCAGACTACCGCACCGTACTCCTGTTCAAGAAATTTTAAAACTTCACTTTTTCCGGAGCCAACTCCACCCGTGATTCCAATTACTTTCATCTTATTTTGCCTCATACCAGTTCTTCCCTGTATGCATATCTACGCTAAGCGGAACTAACAATTCTGCTGCGTGTTCCATCTTATCCTGAAGGATCTGCTGTACTTCTTCTAATTCTGTTTCATCTGCTTCGATCAAAAGTTCATCATGCACCTGAAGGATCATCCGTGATTTCAGATTTCTCTTCTTCAGTTCTTCATTTACATGAATCATTGCTATTTTAATAATATCTGCAGCAGTTCCCTGGATCGGTGCATTCATTGCCACACGCTCTCCAAAACTTCTCTGCATAAAATTGCTGGATTTTAATTCCGGCATCGGTCTTCTTCTTCCATATAAAGTCTCTACATATCCTTTTTCTTTCGCATCACTCACACATTTATCAAGAAATGTCTTAATTCCCGGGTAGGATTCAAAATAATGCTCGATATACTGTGCCGCCTCTTTTCTCGAAATACTCAGATCCTGGCTCAGTCCAAAAGAACTGATTCCATACACAATGCCGAAATTAACTGCTTTTGCATTTCTTCTCTGCAGATCTGTCACTTCATCAAATGGTACATGGAATACCTGGGAAGCTGTCATTCGGTGAATATCTCTCGCTTCACGATATGCCTGGATCAGCTGTTCGTCACCGGAACAATGCGCCAGAATACGAAGCTCGATCTGAGAATAATCCGCATCCACAAAGACACAGCCTTCTTTTGGTACAAATACTTTACGGATCAGACGTCCAAGCTCCATACGAACCGGTATATTCTGCAGATTCGGTTCTGTACTGCTGATACGTCCGGTTGCCGTGATCGTCTGATTGAATTTACTGTGGATTCTTCCATCCATCCCTATATAATTTGCAAGTCCGTCTGCATATGTTGACTTCAGTTTTGCAAGCTGACGATACTCCAGAATCTTTGCTACGATAGGATATTCCGGTGCAAGTTTATCTAACACATCCGCTGCTGTAGAATACCCGGTCTTTGTCTTCTTTGCATGAGGCATTTCCAGTTTTTCAAAAAGAATCACGCCAAGTTGTTTTGGAGAATTGATATTAAACTCTTCCCCCCCTGCCATTTCATAAATCTCTTTTTCCAGCTCAACGATTCTTGCTCCAAGCTCTTCTCCGTAACGCTTCAGCTCTTCACCTTCAACCTTAACACCGGCCTGTTCCATATCATACAATGTAAATACTAATGGCATTTCAATTTCATTAAACAAACGGAACATTCCATTCTCTTCCAGTTTCTTCTCAAGAACCGGGACACAGGCATAAGCTGTATATGCCTCATAACATGATTTTGTACCCTCATCAAGTTTTTCATCAATTAAAAGATTCAAATGTTCTCTTGCCACATCTTCTGCATTGTAATCATTTTTCAGAGGATTCAGAAGATATGCTGCTACGATTGCATCAAATCCGTTCTCACTTGTAAGTTCCGGCAGCCATTCCAGATATTCTTTCAATCCACACATTGAAAAACGTTTCACACTTTTTGCAAGGTGAGACAACTTTCCTGTCAGATATTCAAAATCAGCATCCATATCACAAGGAATCGTAACAATCTTTTCTGCTTC
This sequence comes from Mediterraneibacter faecis JCM 15917, assembly GCA_001312505.1. Lineage (GTDB taxonomy): Bacteria > Bacillota > Clostridia > Lachnospirales > Lachnospiraceae > Mediterraneibacter > Mediterraneibacter faecis. Next base: position 27,784 of record BBDW01000001.1, on the reverse strand, counting down.
ATAGCAAAGAGAAATCCTTCCGTATCCTGAAGCATGCGCAAACAATGGGAGAACATTTCCAGCATCTTTGGAAAATGCCGCACCAACGGTTTCTGCTTTCTCCGCCTCTTTAAAGACTTTCTCAATTTCTTCTTTTCCTGTTACCTCACGAAAATATTTTTCCACATCATTCACTGACGCTTCTACATCAAATCTTCCAAGCAGATTTTTAAACTCCAGTCTTTGGAATAATTCATGAGCTTCTTTTGTATAAGGATTCTCATGTCTGGCATTTTCAAGTTCAAAGGTAATATCTGCATCCAGTTTAATCGTCGCAAGAGTCTTACTAAGCTGTGCCTGTTCCCAGAATTCTTTCAGATTCTTGCTTGCTCTTGGTGGTTTCAGCTCATCAACATGCTCGTACGCATTTTCAATCGTCTGGTACTGCTGAATAATCTTTGTCGCTGTCTTTTCGCCAACTCCCGGAACACCAGGGATATTATCAGCAGTATCACCCATCAAAGCCTTTACATCAATAAATTCCTTCGGTGTTACTCCATAGCGTTCCTGCACATCTGCCGCATAATAATCTTCTACTTCCGTCTTCCCCTGCTTCGTCTTTGGGATGCGGATCTTAATATGCTCTGTCGCAAGCTGAAGCGTATCACGGTCTCCGGAAATGATGGAAACATCCATTCCTTTCTCCTCACAACGATGAGACAAGGTTCCCAAAAGATCATCCGCCTCAAGTCCGGCCTTTTCAATCACTTCTATATGCATCGCACGCAGAACGTCCTTGATCACAGGCACCTGCTGACGCAGTTCCTCTGCCATCGGCTTTCTCGTGCCCTTATAATCTGCAAACATCTCATGGCGAAATGTCGGCGCATGCACATCAAATGTAACTGTCAGATATTCCGGCTTCTCTTCATCTAATATCTTAAACATAATATTCAGGAATCCATAAACTGCGTTCGTATGCAGTCCTTCCGAATTCGTCAGATCCGGAACTCCATAAAAACGCCCGGTTCAATATACTGTGTCCATCGATCAGTACGATTTTATCTCTCATCAGATTCTCTCCTATTATCTCTTGCTTTTTGTTGCATTTCATTTTAACCATTATTAAAGTATACACTAATTAACTTCTTTTTTAAAGGTTCATTTTATGGTATCATAATTTAGGGAGTGAACAGTAACCTTTTGACTCCAATATTTTGTAAACAATATTTTCAAAAATACTATCAGGAGAATTATTATGGATGGAATTATATTTGATGTAGATGGAACACTTTGGGATTCTGTTGAAGTTGTAGCCGAATCCTGGAATCTTGCAATAAAAGAGAACTCTGATCTTGAGCCAAACTTAAACCGCGAAATTCTTCAGGGACTGTTTGGAAAGACAATGGACGAAATTGCTGCCGGAGTTTTTCCCGATCTCGACACGGACTCTCGAAGAAAACTGATGGATATCTGTTTTGATTATGAAAACCGCTATCTTGAAACACATCCCGGTGTTTACTACGAAGGTGTTATGGACACACTCAAAGAGCTGGCTCTGGAATATCCTCTTTTTATTGTAAGCAATTGCCAGTGCGGATATATTGAAGTTATGATGAAAGGCGCAGGCATGGAACCATATATCAAAGATTTCCTTTGTTTTGGCCAGACGCAGACTTCCAAAGACCAGACGATTCTGAAATTAATGGAGAAAAATAATCTGACATCCCCTGTCTATGTCGGAGATACCCAGGGAGATGCTGATTCCTGCAAAAAAGCCGGTATCCCTTTTATCTTTGCTGAATATGGTCTTGGAGATGTTAAGGAAGATTACCCGACGATACATTCTTTTTCAGAATTAAAAACCATTTTAAGAGAGCTTGATTAACATCTCCGCTTCTGTTTACTTTTTTCATAATCGCGGATTTTACGCATCAATCCGCGATAAATCTTATCCTGAAGCAGTTCCCGATGTTCATACGATACCGGATATTCGTTCATGAAATCGGGATGTTCTTTTATATAGCAATCTCTTTCTTCTTTCGTTGCATTCAACAGATACTTTTCATAATAATCCATATCATCTATTTTTTCTTTATTCATCACTTTCTCCCATCCCCCCCCTTAGTTCTTATACTGTCTCATTTCTCGCACATTTTTCATGTTTTTATCAATTATAGTCGTAGTACGACTATATTTCAATAGTCGTGTCAGGACTTTTATATAATAATCCAAAAATACAAAAGATATCAGATTATTGTTCACTGGATACTGTGAACAATAGCTTGTTTCCGGTTAAGTTCGCACACCGGATTTAAGGTACGAGGATGGGATTATGAAATTCGAAAACATACGAAATTTGCGAGAAGATAATGATAAAACGCAGAAAGAAGTTGCTGCATATCTCAACATCAAACAGACTACATATTCTAAATATGAACTTGGAAAAATCAACGTTCCTATTGATGTCTTCATCAAACTTGCTGATTATTATACAGTCTCAATTGATTATCTCGTTGGACGTGGAAAAAAGTGAACTTACAAAATGAAAAATCTCTGGACATCTTGCAAACATTGAATCTGTAAGATGTTCAGAGATTACGTTCGATGCCGCTGGCCGGACTCGAACCGGCACGGCTACTAACCGCTTGATTTTGAGTCAAGTGCGTCTGCCAATTCCGCCACAGCGGCTTATTCTGTCGGACAAGAAAATCTTCTTGTCCGAATCAGCTTTTTTATGTTACCATATCCGGTCACATTTTTCAACTATTTTTTTATGATTTTATTTGTTTTTTATTTGCAAAGTTTCTTTCCAACCTCAAAACAATCAAATGTTGCAAAATAGTCTTTCGGTGTCTCCGCACGGCGAATCATCTGTACACTTCCATCTTCTTTTAAAAGAAGTTCTGCTGATTTCAATTTACCATTATAGTTATATCCCATAGAGAAACCATGTGCACCCGTATCATGGATTACAAGGTAATCTCCCATATCAACTTCCGGAAGCATTCTGTCAATTGCAAACTTATCATTATTTTCACACAGAGAACCTGTTACATCATATTTGTGATCGCACGGTGCGTCTTCTTTTCCAAGAACAGTAATATGATGATATGCTCCATACATTGCCGGGCGCATCAGGTTAACAGCACACGCATCTACTCCGATGTAGTTCTTATAAGTATTCTTCTCATGGATTGCTTTTGTCACAAGGCAGCCATAAGGTCCCATCATAAAGCGGCCAAGCTCTGTGTAGATTGCAACATCTCCCATTCCTGCCGGAACAAGTACTTCTTCATAAACCTTGCGGACACCCTCTCCGATCACACGGATATCATTCGGTTCCTGATCCGGTGTGTAAGGAATTCCAATACCACCAGAAAGATTAATAAACTTAATATGTACTCCTGTTTCTTTCTGAAGACGTACTGCCTGTTCAAAAAGAACTTTTGCAAGCATTGGATAATAATCATTTGTCACTGTATTGCTGGCAAGGAATGCATGAATACCGAATTCTTTTGCGCCTTTTGCCTTCAGTGTCTTAAATGCTTCTGTGATCTGCTCTGTTGTCATTCCATACTTTGAATCTCCCGGATTATCCATAATATCATTACTGATCTTGAATATTCCGCCCGGATTATAACGACAGCTGATTGTCTCCGGAATATGTCCGATTGTCTTCTCAAGGAAGTCAATATGTGTAATATCATCCAGATTGATGATTGCTCCAAGTTTATCAGCAAGTTTAAAATCTTCCTCTGGTGTATCATTAGAGGAAAACATAATATCATGACCATCAATTCCAACTGCATCTGACATAAGCAGTTCTGTATAAGAGGAGCAGTCACAACCGCATCCATACTCTTTCAAGATCTGTAAAAGGAACGGATTCGGAGTTGCCTTTACAGCAAAATACTCTTTATATCCCGGATTCCATGCAAATGCTTCCTTTAATGCTTTTGCATTCTCGCGGATTCCTTTCTCATCATAAAGATGGAACGGAGTCGGATATGTTTTTACAATCTCTTCAACCTGTTCTTTTGTCACAAATGGTTTCTTACTCATTTTCATTTTCTCCTTCGCGTATTTTGATTAATTCTATCTCATTCGCAAGTGCTGTTTTAAACAGCGTAACGAAATTTCTTTGTCCGGAATAGACACAGGTGTTTCTGCTCTCCTGTCCATATTCACCTGAAAGTACATATTTAGAATCTGTGATCAGACCAATCTGATTTCCTTTTTCTTTCGTCACATAAATGATCGCCCCTGAAAGTTCAAATGGATGATCTGTCACAAGAACTACCTTTTTTCCTTTTTCTGTCAGTTCCTTTAACTGTCCTTTCAACTGTTCCAGACAGACACCGGAACAGGAACAATACACTCTTTCTTCCACATTAGCCAGAAGATTATGGATCTTATCTGAAATATGTTCCTGACCATCGATCGTAACATATCCTTCTTCTTCTTTCTGTTCTCCCGTAAGATTCATATCCAACCACTTCTGTTCTTCTTCCATTCTGCGGATTCTGTTACCACAGAACTCCTGAACATGAACCGGAATATATCGCTTGGCATCCTCTTCTACCAGATATGCAGCCCCCCCTTTCTCAACCAGAGCTGCCAGTGATGCATACACATTCGACCTTGAGATTCCTGTATCTCTCGCAATCTCATACCCCGTCTGCTTTCCTGCTTCGATCAGCCGAAGATAAACAGTTGCTTCCTGCCGGGACATTCCAAAATGCATCAGATATTCAATTGCTTTACTTTCGTCCATAGCACCACCCCTCTGATTAGTAGTTCTTTACAGGAACACTATACAGCATTGATTGTTGGATGTCAATATATTGATTGTATTTAATAAGAGCCAGAACAGGCACCACGCACGGTAACTGTTCTGGCTCTTATTAAAAGTTTTTCTAATTTAATCTACTGTCACAATTCTCATCATATTACTTGTAAAGCTTCTCTCTTTGCTTACATTTGTTGAAGGAATTCCAGCTGTGATAACTACAACATCTCCCGGCTCAACATACTGTTTTACCTGTGCCAGTTCAATCGCATTCTCACAGATATCTTCTGTTGTATCAACTTCAAGAGACTTCAGCGGTCTTACACCCCCCCAGTAGATAGACATTCTTCTCAATGTTCTCTCGTTCGGAGTTACACCAAGGATCTCCTGTCTTGGTCTTAAGTTGGATACCACTCTTGAAGTTGCTCCTGATACAGACGGTGTGATGATACATTTTGCATTCAAGTTTGCTGCTGCCAGTACAGATGAATATCCGATTGCACTGGATACTCCGCCTCTTAAATGACCATGCTCTTTCTCAAGCATGCTATCGTAATCCAGATGTTTCTCTGTCTGCTCAATGATATGAACCATCATCTGAAGTGCCTCAAGTGGGTATTTACCCTGTGCTGTCTCTCCGGAAAGCATTACAGCATCTGTTCCGTCATATACGGCGTTCGCAACGTCTGTTACCTCAGCTCTTGTCGGACGTGGATTACGCATCATAGAATCAAGCATCTGTGTTGCCGTGATAACTGTCTTGAACTGATCGTTACATTTCTGGATCATCATCTTCTGAAGATATGGAAGTTCCTCTGCCGGAATCTCAACTCCGAGGTCTCCACGGGCAACCATGATACCATCTGCTGCACGAATGATCTCATCGATATTGCTGATTCCTTCTTCATTCTCAATCTTTGCGATGATCGGAATGTAAGGAGCTCCGAGAGACTTCAGATATGCCTTGATCTCAAGAATACACTCTGCATTTCTTACGAAAGATGCAGCGATAAAATCAATTCCCTGCTCTGCTCCGAATTTAATATCTTCTTTATCTTTCTCAGTGATTGCCGGAAGTCTTACCGGTACTCCCGGTACATTAACGCCCTTTTTCTCTCCGAGTTCACCACCGTTGATGATCTCACAATGAATTTCTTTGTCTGTTTTTCCGATTACTTTCAGTCCGATCAGACCGTCATCAATCAGAATAATCTTTCCTTCACTTACATCTTCTGCAAGTCCCTTATATGTGATAGATACTTTATTCTCATCTCCAACAATATCTTCTGTAGTAAGTGTAAAGGTCTTCCCTGTTTCAAGCTTAATCTTCTTTCCGTCTTTCAGAATACCTGTACGGATCTCCGGTCCCTTTGTATCCAGAAGAATTGCTGTTGTTGCATGTTCTTCCTCACGAAGTTCTTTGAGCATATCCATACGCCCCTTCTGCTCTTCGTGGTCACCATGAGAGAAGTTGAAACGAGCTACATCCATGCCATTCTGGATGAGTTTTCTCATCAGTTCTCTATCATTTGTGTTTGGTCCCATCGTACATACTACTTTTGTTTTTTTCATACTAAGTCAATCTCTCCTTTAAAAAATATAACCTTAAAGTCCTATACACCTGGAGCGAAGCTGCACTGTATCACTTTCGGCTGCAACTCTGATCTGATACACTGCACTGCCATACCTCATCTCCGGTAAACTATGAGAAATATGCGTTACACAATTCTCATTTTCTACTTTACATGTTCATGTGTAAATAAATGATCCTGGCAATACTCATAGTTTCCATTACATTTTGAACAGAAACGGAACTCCAATGTCGGATCATCAAGTTCTGTACGTCCGCAGACTGCACAACGGTGTCTTGCCCCCCCATTCGCATAAGTCATATGTGGTCTCGTCTGCTGTTTAAACTTTGCTTTTCTCGCCTGCTCTTTCGGACTGAAACGCTTCATATTCCTGCTGGACAGGAAAAAGATAACAAAGTTCAATAAGGATGCCGCAATCGCAACTTTCGTTGCGAGACTTCCTGTAAAGAAATAGTACAGTGCCATTGCCGCATATACGAAAGCCATCCATTTCATCTTAATCGGTAAAATAAAATAGAGTAAAACTTCCATATCCGGATAGATGGAAGCAAATGCCAAAAAGATAGACATTGTAATATAGTTGGTGCTGATCAATCCGATACTTGAAAGCGGAAGTTCAATTCCATAGATAAGATAAAACACACCATACAGTATGAATACTGCGATCACTGTAAAAAGTATTCCTGAAAAAATGTATACATTATAACGGAATGTTCCCCATGTTCTCTCAAGGCTGAGCCAAGGGAGTAGTACAATAATACTAGAAACAGTAAAGAAATCAAACTTCCTGTCGGTGGAATCAATACCCAGGAAATAATCCTCCAGACCTGTCCTCTTAAAATATATGCCGGTTCCAGTGTAAGCCATCCTAAAAGTCCCGGTGCTAAATAATAAATAGCGAAACCTATCACATACCCGGCCAGCAGATACACCGTAAGATTCGGTATTGCAAAACGACCTAATTTTTTTTCTAATTTATCAAGCCAGTTCAACTCGTATCCTCCTTCTATTTTCATTTTATATTACTGTCCACTACGTGTGGCCAGCACTCATCACATCTTTGTATAGCAGTAATTGTACAAGGGAAGACTTGTTTTGTCAAACGATTGTTTTTATATTAATACACTTTTAACAAGAATATGATATTTTCCTTTCCTTTCTACTTAGACATTTTGCCATATTGCAGCTCATTTCTTCACACTTACTACACTACAATGACCATTGTCTTTTTGAGAATCTTGTCGTATAATGTTATTTATTGCGAGCTAACAAACGCATTTAATAGGTAGTAACTCATATAAATTTGACAAATTAACTGAATTACAAAAGATTGGGGGATATTAATTATGAACGCAAAAAATCTACATACTTTAGGAATCGACATTGGTTCCACAACAGTAAAAATTGCAATTCTTAATGATGAAAATGAAGTCCTCTTCTCTGATTATGAGCGCCATTTCGCTAATATCCAGGAGACGCTTTCCGATCTGCTCGGCCGTGCGCTTTATAAGCTTGGACCAATCCAGGTTTCTCCTGTCATCACAGGAAGCGGTGGTCTGACACTTGCCAAACATCTCGGTGTTCCATTTGTCCAGGAGGTAATTGCAGTCTCCACTGCACTACAGGATTACGCTCCTCAGACAGATGTAGCAATTGAGCTTGGTGGAGAAGATGCGAAGATCATTTATTTTGAGGGTGGAAATGTAGAACAGCGTATGAATGGTGTCTGTGCCGGTGGTACAGGTTCTTTCATCGACCAGATGGCTTCTCTCCTTCAGACAGATGCTTCCGGACTGAACGAATATGCAAAGAATTACAAAGCATTATACTCGATTGCTGCACGCTGCGGTGTATTTGCAAAAACAGATATCCAGCCACTGATCAATGATGGTGCCGCTAAGGAAGACCTTGCCGCATCCATTTTCCAGGCTGTTGTGAATCAGACCATCAGTGGTCTTGCCTGTGGAAAACCGATCCGTGGTCATGTTGCATTTTTAGGAGGTCCACTTCATTTCCTCTCAGAATTAAGAGAAGCATTCATCCGCACATTAAAACTGGATGATGAACATATTATCGCACCAAATCACTCACATTTGTTTGCTGCGATTGGTTCCGCACTGAATTCCAAAAAAGATACTCCGATGGAACTGCGTGATATGCAGAATCGTCTCGAAAATAAAATCCAAATGGATTTTGAAGTGGAACGTCTGGATCCACTGTTTGCAACAACTGCTGATTACGAGGAATTCATTTCCCGCCATGCAAAGCATCAGGTACCGGTAAAAGATCTTGCCTCATACAAAGGAAAAGCATTTCTTGGAATCGATGCCGGTTCAACAACTACAAAAGCGGCTCTCGTTGGTGAAGACGGAACACTTCTTTATTCCTTCTATCACAACAACGACGGGGGGGATCCGCTTGGTACAACAATCACAGCAATCAAAGATATTTACGATCAACTCCCTGAGGGTGTAGAGATTGTTCATTCCTGTTCCACAGGATACGGCGAAGCACTGATCAAAGCTGCTCTGATGCTTGATGAAGGAGAAGTTGAGACTGTTTCTCATTATTATGCAGCATCCTTCTTTGAGCCGGATGTAGACTGTATTCTGGACATTGGCGGTCAGGATATGAAATGTATCAAAATCAAAAATCAGACTGTCGACAGTGTTCAGCTGAACGAAGCCTGCTCTTCCGGATGCGGTTCTTTCATTGAGACATTTGCAAAATCTCTGAATTATTCGGTAGAGGATTTTGCTCACGAAGCACTTTATGCACAGAACCCAATCGATCTCGGAACACGCTGTACAGTATTTATGAACTCCAAAGTAAAACAGGCCCAGAAAGAGGGTGCTTCTGTTGCTGATATTTCAGCCGGACTCGCTTATTCCGTTATCAAGAACGCTCTGTTCAAGGTAATCAAAGTATCTGATGCATCTGAACTTGGTAATCATATTGTTGTTCAGGGAGGTACCTTCTATAATAATGCAGTTCTTCGAAGCTTTGAGAAAATCGCGAACTGTGAAGCGATCCGCCCGGACATTGCCGGAATCATGGGTGCATTCGGTGCAGCTCTGATTGCCCGAGAACGTTATGTTGACTGCGAAGGCACAACAATGCTTTCCATTGATGACATCCGTTCCCTTGAATACTCCACAACAATGACAAAATGTCGTGGATGTACAAACAACTGCCGTCTGACGATCAACCATTTCAGTGGTGGACGTAAATTCATCACAGGAAATCGCTGTGAGCGCGGACTTGGAAAAGAGAAATCAAAAAATCAGATGCCGAATTTATTTGAATATAAATTGCATCGCTATTTTGATTATGAACCGCTTTCCGAAGAAGAGGCAAAACACGGATTAATCGGTATTCCTCGTGTGTTGAATATGTACGAAAACTATCCGTTCTGGTTCACATTTTTTACAAAACTTGGATTCCGTGTTGTTCTGTCACCAGCTTCCACAAGAAAGGTTTATGAACTTGGTATTGAATCTATTCCAAGTGAATCCGAGTGTTATCCGGCGAAACTGGCGCACGGACATGTACAGTGGCTGATCAATCAGGGAGTGAAACACATTTTCTATCCTTCAATCCCGTATGAGCGGAAAGAATTTGCTGATTCTGATAATCACTACAACTGTCCGATCGTTACTTCTTATCCGGAAAACATCAAGAATAACATGGACCCGATCGTCAACGGAGAAGTTGATTTTATCCATCCATTCTTGAATTTTGAAAGTGAAGAGACGATTTCTTATCGTCTTGTAGAAGAATTAAGTAAGAAGTTCTCTCTTTCCGAAAGCGAAATCAAGTCAGCAGTCCATGACGCATGGAATGAACTTGCTGCCTGTCGTCAGGATATGAGAAATAAAGGGGAAGAAACAATCCGTTTCTTAAATGAAACAGGAAACCGCGGTATCGTACTTGCTGGTCGTCCATACCATATCGATCCGGAGGTAAATCATGGTCTGCCTGAACTCATTACATCCTACAATATTGCAGTCCTTACAGAAGACTCTGTCTCTCATTTGAATCCGGCAGAGCACCCTCTGAATGTTATGGATCAGTGGATGTACCACTCCAGACTGTATGCTGCCGCAAATTATGTAAAGACAACGGAGAATCTTGATCTGATTCAGCTCAACTCCTTCGGATGTGGACTGGATGCTGTTACAACAGATCAGGTTGCTGAGATCCTTACAAATTCAGATAAGATCTACACAACTTTGAAGATTGATGAAGTAAATAATCTTGGAGCTGCAAGAATCCGTGTACGCTCTCTTCTCGCCGCAATCCGTGTGCGTGAAAAGAAACAGGAAAAACGTACCATTCGTCCGGCTTCTATCGAAAAGGTTACATTTACAAAAGAAATGCGTAAGGATTATACAATTCTCTGTCCGCAGATGTCTCCGGTTCATTTTGAACTGCTTGAGCCTGCTTTCCGCGCTGCCGGATACAACATCGATGTTCTTCCTAACGATAACAAACAGGCTGTCGATATGGGATTAAAATATGTAAATAACGATGCCTGCTACCCTTCTCTGATCGTTGTCGGTCAGATCATGGATGCACTGTTATCCGGAAAATATGACTTGAATCATACAGCTGTTATCATCACACAGACTGGTGGTGGCTGCCGTGCTTCGAACTATATCGGATTTATCCGTCGTGCACTTAAGAAAGCCGGCATGGAGCATATTCCGGTTATCTCACTTAACTTAAGTGGACTGGAAGATAATCCTGGATTCAAGCTTTCTCCTGCACTGGTTCTCCGCGGAATCTACGCAGCAGTATTCGGAGATATCTTTATGAAATGTGTTTACCGTATGCGCCCTTATGAGGCCGTACCGGGAACTACAGATAAGATTCACCGCAAATGGGCTGAAGTTGTTAAGAAGTTTGTGTCCGAAGGATATCCATCCCGTAAGAGATTTAAGAAGCTTTGTAAAGATATCATCAATGATTTTGATAATATAGAGACACTCGACATTAAGAAACCTCGTGTTGGAATCGTTGGAGAAATCCTTGTTAAATTCCTTCCGGCTGCCAACAATCATCTGGCAGAGCTTCTGGAAAGTGAAGGCGCCGAAGCAGTTGTTCCGGATCTTCTCGACTTCCTGCTCTACTGCTTCTACAATCAGAACTTCAAAGTTTCCCATCTGGGAATGAAGAAGACCAAAGCAACAGCAGGAAATCTTGGAATCAAAGCTCTGGAATGGTTCCGTGCTCCGGCTTCCAAAGCATTTGCAGAAAGTAAACACTTTGATCCGCCGGCTCACATTGAAGATCTTGCAAAAATGGCTTCAGAGATCGTATCTCTCGGAAACCAGACTGGTGAAGGATGGTTCCTGACCGGTGAGATGCTCGAACTCATTCACAGCGGTGCCGGAAATATTGTCTGCACCCAGCCATTCGCCTGCCTGCCAAACCATGTTGTAGGTAAGGGAGTTATCAAAGAACTCCGCCGCAGACACCCTGAATCCAACATCGTAGCAATCGACTTCGATCCGGGCGCAAGTGAAGTAAATCAGTTGAATCGTATTAAACTGATGCTGTCGACGGCGTTTAAAAATCTGGAGAAATAAAGATTTATCGTAGGGATTCTTTTTCGAGTTCGGACGAAATCAGATATCGCATATAAAGTTTATTCGAATAGACAGACATCGAGGGTTTGATGCAGGCTCCGGTTCTGTATACAGGAAAGACTAAGAAAAACGAGAGATTACTAAAAACAAAGCAATGCTCGGCAAACTCGCTGCCGCTTCAGACAGCTGCCTCACATTGCTTCAACGTAATCTTTCGTTTTTTAAGTCTTTCCAAGCACACAGAACAGTCACCTGAATCAAACCCTCGATGTTTGTCTATCGGTAAGTTTTCAGCGATATCAGATTTCTACTTTCTCGAAAGAAGAACTCTACTTAAAACCAAAACGTAGCAGATGGAAATTTACATAAGTTATTTAGCAAAATGTCAACAAGACAATATACTGGCTTCCAACGTATTTTTCAATAAAATTTAGCGTAGAAGTCTATCTTTTTCAGTAAACAGAAAACAGAAAATATGAACTTCGAGAAGTTTCATGTTAGAAGAATGATACAGGGCGAAGACGAATGTGGAGCATGCTTGCTCATACTTGAAAAACAACAGATTGCGTTAAAGAAAGGATTGACAGCTGTTTGAGCAGCAGCGAGTTTGTCAATCCTTTCTTTGCTTTTAGCAGTCTATTGTTTTTCCTAGTATGAACAGCGTGCATAACCCTGAGTCAGCGTTCCTGTATCGTTCTTCTAACAATCGACTCTCCAAAATCATATTTTCAGTTTTCGTCCGATACTCAAATAAGAATCTCTACGCTAAATTTTATTTCTGATACAAGTAAAGGATTCCCCCCCCGAAAAGTCCCAGGAAAATTCCTGCGTATCCTCCTGCACAGAGGATATCTGCCAGACTCTGTATCAGATCTATCCTGATTGCAGAACATACTCCTAATCCAAACAGTGTTCCTATGATTGTCCATCCTACAATTAAAATTGGCAGATATACTGCAAGTGCATGATCTGCATCTATATAATGATTTACAAAACTCCAAAGTTTTCCATACATAAAAATTACCCTCTTTCTACTAAAAATGTCTAAGTGTTTTTCCTTTTGACAATTCTTAGTATATAGGGTTTTTGTAAAGTCTCATTTTCTTCCAATGCTAAATCTATGTAAAATAAATCAAACTATTGTTAAATCGATTTACTTTATTCTGTTTCCAGAACCAGTTCGGCTACTTCCTGTGGTGTTGTTGCCAGAGCGTCTGCACCTGCCTCTGAGAGTTCTTTTAAGTCTCCGTATCCATACAGAACACCGATCACTTTCAGCCTTCCGCATGGCCTCCTAGTATGTCATAAGAACGATCTCCGACCATTACGATTTTATCTAGTTCTTTCTCTTCGCACTGTTCCAAGACATAACGGATAACATCTTGTTTTTCTGTACGTGTCTCATCCATACATGCCCCCGCCGATCACATCAAAATATTGAGCCAGTCCAAAGTGATCTGCGATGATTTTAGCAAATTTTTCCGGCTTGGATGTCGCCATCGCAATCTTGATTCCCGCTTGTTTCAATGTCTTGAGCATCTCTTCTACGCCATCATACACACTGTTTTCAAAAATACCTGTCACTGTGAAATATTCTCGATAAAGAGTAACCATCTCTGCTGCTTTTTCTTCATCAATTCCACAGTGTTCCATAAACTGACCCTTCAGCGGTGGTCCAATAAATTTACGTAATTCATCTACGTCAGGTATCGGTTCTCCCACCTTCTCCAGCGCATATTTTACAGAATTCATAATTCCCGGACCTGAATCTGTGAGTGTTCCGTCCAGGTCAAACAGTACAGTTGTTGTTTTCATTTCCAATTCCTCACTCTGTTAAAATTTTCTAATCTGATCATCCTCTTCACTTTCTGTTTTAATCACTTTACGGATCACCACATAATAGCCGAAATCATCGTTCACTTTAATATAGACTCTCTCGCCTTCTTTATGTCCGAGCAGGGCTTTTCCGATTGGTGATTCTATACTGACCAATCCATTCAAAGAGCTTCCTCTTACAGATGTCACTATACGATATGTTTCGACTTCATCATCATCTTCGCAATAAAGTTCTACGGTATTATTCAGGCCAATTTCATCCTCTTTCGAATGATCTTCCACAATCTCAGCTGTCTTGAGCATTCTTTCCAGATATCGAATACGACTTTCGTTCTGATTCTTCGCTTTTTTTGCTGCGTGATATTCGAAGTTCTCACTCAAGTCTCCATGAGATCTTGCTTCTTTCACTGCTTCGATCAATTCTTTACGTTCTACTAATTTTCGATGCTCAATCTCTGCCTGAATCTTTTCTACATCATTTTTTGTCAATCTTTCACGCATGACTTTTCCTTTCCTCTCTGAACTATAGTTACTGTTCACACGATGTGCGACCAGCAACGCATCTCGCCATTTTAAATCGCCTTTGGCGATGGGGCGAGATGCATTCAAGTCAAAACACGCATCCTCCGTGTCAATCAGCGGAGTGATTGACACGGGAGTGAACAGTAACGAGCCATAGAAATTACTGTGTACAACTACTTTGAACAGTAATCTATAGGGAAAAGGAAAGCTATCAATTACGATAAACTAAAACAAGCACTGTTGTTATCGCAGTCAATAGCTTTCCCTTTTCACTTCTATCTTAATCCACGCAATTTTCGTCTAGATTCTTTTCTCTTGAAAGAATCATTCAAGTTGCCTGAATCCAAATTCAACACTTATGAATTATTTCACTAACAGAGATTTTCCTGTCATCTCAGCCGGCTGCTGCATTCCCATCAGCTCGATCAGTGTCGGAGCGATGTCTGCCAGGCATCCGCCTTCTCTTAATTTGTAAGCCGGATCAGCATTTACAAGGATAAACGGTACCGGATTTGTTGTATGAGCTGTGAATGGCTCACCTGTCTCCTCGTCGATCAGCTGCTCTGCATTTCCGTGGTCAGCGCAGATGAACATCTGTCCGTCTACTTCTTTCAGAGCCTCTACAGCCTTTCCTACACACTCGTCAACTGCTTCTACAGCCTTGATCGCAGCTTCCTGAACACCTGTATGTCCTACCATGTCAGGGTTTGCAAAGTTGATCACGATCACATCATAGTTTTCAGACTTGATCGCTCCAACAAGCTTGTCACATACTTCGTAAGCGCTCATCTCCGGTTTCAGGTCATAAGTAGCAACCTTAGGGGATTTCACAAGGATTCTGTCCTCTCCCTCATTCGGCTCTTCTACTCCACCATTGAAGAAGAATGTTACGTGAGCATATTTCTCTGTCTCTGCAATACGAGCCTGTTTCAGTCCGTTATCTGCAAGGAACTGTCCAAATGTATTCGTAATAGATTCTTTTACGAATGCAACCATCTTATTCTCGATTGTCGCATCATACTCTGTGAAGCATACGAATGTAGTCTTCACTCTGTCTCCTCTTTCAAATCCGTCAAAGCTGTCATCACAGAATGTTCTTGTGAGCTCTCTTGCTCTGTCAGGACGGAAGTTGAAGAATACAACAGAATCATTTTCTTTAATTGTAGCTGTTGCAGCACCGTCTTTTGTTACAACAAATGGTACTACGAACTCGTCTGTTACATCTTCATCGTAGGAAGCCTGGATTCCTGCTGTTGCGGATTCTGCTGTATTGCCTTCTCCTGCAACTAATGCTTTGTAAGCTTTCTCCACACGATCCCAACGGTTATCACGATCCATTGCATAGTAACGTCCGGATACAGATGCAACTTCACCTACACCAATCTCTTTCATCTTTGCTTCAAGCTGCTCTACATACTCTTTACCTGATGCCGGTGGTGTATCACGGCCGTCAAGGAAACAATGAACATATACTTTCTCGATTCCCTGTCTCTTGGCGAGCTCAAGAATTCCATAAATATGAGTAATATGACTATGAACTCCTCCGTCAGATACAAGTCCCATCAGGTGAAGTGCAGAATCGTTCTTCTTTACATTCTCACAAGCTGCAAGAAGAGCTTTGTTCTCAAAGAAATCTCCGTCTTCGATAGACTTTGTGATCTTTGTAAGTTCCTGATAAATGATACGTCCGGCACCCATATTCATATGTCCTACTTCTGAGTTACCCATCTGTCCATCCGGAAGACCTACAGAAAGTCCGCTTGCATTTCCTTTTACAAACGGATACTCTGCCATCAGTTTATCCATAACAGGAGTATTCGCAAGTGCTACTGCATTACCCTCTGTCTTATCTCTTAATCCATATCCATCTAAAATCATCAATACGGTTGGTTTTTTGCTCATCTCAATATCTCCTTTGCATTAAGATTGTCTATTTTTTAACTCTACGCTTTATTGTACTAGTTTTAGCACAATTTTGCAAGTCAGAGCTCTGGTCAAATATATCCGAAAATAAGCAGATTTTCGCCTGAATTCATGTAAAAATCACTACATTAAAAATCTTATAATGTCGGAAGCAATTCTTTCATCAGCTTTACACCATGAACAATCGCCTGTTTCTCAAATGTAGGATAATCCACCTGTGCACTTCCATCTGCCTTATCTGAGATTGCACGAATGATCACACATGGAACATGATTCAAATATGCACCGTGAGCAATTGCTGCTCCTTCCATCTCAGCACATTTCGCACCAAAATTATTAACAATACGTTCTTTTACTTCTTTTTCAGAAATAAACTGGTCTCCGCTTGCAACTCTTCCTGTAAATGTACGAATATCTGAATTCGCCTTTTTATTTGCTTCCACTGCTTTTCTCACAAGTTCTTTATCTGCCGGAAATGCAAATACATCCATACGCGGCACCTGTCCGACAGGATCTCCCAATGCACTGACATCCATATCATGCTCTACTGCATCTGTAGATACAACAATATCTCCGATATTGATCTCTGCATCCAGAGAACCGGCTACACCTGTATTGATCAGCTGATCCACCTGATAAAAGTCTATAAGGATCTGTGTACAGATTCCAGCGTTCACTTTACCGATTCCGCTCTGTACAACAACTGCTTCTTTTCCATAAAGCTGACCTTTATAAAATTTCATGGATGCCTTTTCCTGCATCTCGCATTCTGTCATATCCTCGATCAGCTCACGGACTTCTTCTTCCATCGCTCCGATAATTCCTACCATAGCTTCTTAATCTCCTATCTTTTATATTCCCTTTTCTTAATTGCTTTATTTTCTTCATTAAGCTGTTACATTATTTTATCAATCTCCTCTATGATACACTCAAATGATTTTCAAAGTCAAGAAAAAAGGCCATCCTGTCAGAATTGCTATCTATATCGCTACTGTCTGCACTACCTGTGCCCGGCAATATAAATATCTTTCTGACCAGATGACCTTTCTTAATTATCTGTTATAATGAAACAGCCTTAGATCTTATTATTTGTAGTTAACGATCTTTCCGAAGTCAGCCTTAAGGGAAGCTCCACCTACAAGACCTCCATCGATGTCAGCCTGTGCAAACAGTTCTGGAGCTGTAGCTGCGTTTACAGATCCGCCGTACTGGATACGGATTGCTTCTGCTGTAGCTTCATCATATACTTCAGCAATGCATGCACGGATTCCTGCACAAACTTCTTCAGCCTGCTCTGTTGTAGCTGTCTTACCTGTTCCGATCGCCCAGATTGGCTCATAAGCGATAACTGCTGTCTTAGCCTGGTCTGCTGTAACACCCTGGAATCCAACCTTAACCTGCTGACGGATGAAGTCCATTGTCACGCCCTGCTCTCTCTGCTGAAGAGTCTCTCCGCAGCACATGATTGGTGTAATACCATGCTCAAATGCTTTCAGGATTTTCTTATTTACATCTTCGTTTGTCTCACCGAAGTACTCTCTTCTCTCAGAATGTCCGAGAACTACATATTTAACACCTGCATCTACAAGCATATTCGGGGGGGAAATCTCACCTGTGTAAGCTCCACTCTCCTCGAAGTACATGTTCTCAGCTCCTACCTGGATGTTTGTTCCTTTTGCAGCCTCTACAACTGGTACGATATCGATAGCAGGTACGCAGAATACGACATCTACGTCTTCGTTAGCTACGAGTGGTTTTAACTCTTCTACAAGTGCAACTGCCTCGCTTGGAGTTTTGTTCATTTTCCAGTTTCCTGCAATAATTTTCTTTCTTGCCATTGTTCTTATCTCCTTGAATTTTATATTCAGAACCCGTGTAAAATGTAACAACACGGGTTTCTTCTGATCTGTAATTACAGATTCTTATTATTTATCGTTAGCTGCCGCTACTCCCGGAAGTTCTTTTCCTTCGAGGAATTCAAGAGAAGCTCCACCACCTGTAGAGATATGTGTCATCTTGTCACCATATCCAAGCTGGTTAACAGCTGCTGCAGAATCTCCACCACCGATGATTGTTACAGCATCTGTGTTGGCAAGTGCTTCTGCGACTGCCTTTGTTCCATCAGCGAATTTTGGCATCTCGAAGCATCCCATTGGTCCGTTCCATACAACTGTCTTCGCAGATTTAACAGCATCAGCGAACATCTCAGCTGTCTTAGGTCCGATATCAAGACCCATCCATCCGTCCGGGATCTCGTTCTGAGCTACAACTTTTGTATTTGCATCGTTAGAGAAAGCATCTGCTGCAACAGCATCTACTGGAAGAAGAAGTTTAACACCTTTCTCCTCTGCTTTCTTAACCATGTCAAGTGCATACTGTAAGTAATCTTCCTCAAGAAGGGAATTTCCTACATTACCGCCCTGAGCTTTTGTAAATGTATAGCACATTCCGCCACCAATGATCAGTGTGTCAACTTTGTCAAGAAGGTTGTTGATTACGGAAATCTTACTGGATACTTTAGATCCTCCAAGGATTGCAACGAATGGTCTTTCCGGATTCTCTACTGCGTTTCCAAGGAAATCGATTTCTTTCTGCATAAGATATCCAACAACTGCTGTGTCAACAAACTGTGTAACACCTACGTTAGAGCAGTGTGCTCTATGAGCTGTTCCGAATGCATCGTTTACAAATACATCGCAAAGAGAAGCAAGGTCTTTGCTGAATGCTTCACCATTCTTTGTCTCTTCTGCTCTGTAACGTGTATTTTCAAGAAGGATAACATCTCCATCTTTCATAGCTTCAACAGCTGCTTTTGCGTTCGGTCCTACAACTTCCGGATCAGCTGCAAATTTTACTTCCTGTCCAAGGAGCTCGGAAAGTCTTACTGCTACCGGTGCAAGTGAAAGTTCCGGTTTCGGCTCTCCCTTCGGTTTTCCAAGATGGGAGCAAAGAATTACTTTGCCACCATCAGCGATCAGCTTCTTGATTGTAGGAAGAGCTGCCACGATACGGTTCTCATCTGTGATCTTTCCATCCTGAAGCGGTACGTTGAAGTCACATCTTACAAGAACTCTTTTTCCTTTTACATTGATATCATCTACGGATTTTTTATTAAGTGCTGCCATTTTTCATAGCCTCCTGTATTTCTATTTCCTGTCACTTTCACGTGCAGAATCTGTTCTGCACAAAGAAAATGGGGGGGTCCGGTCCTACAATAAGACCGGACCCCATTGTGAGTCAATAATTCAGATAAATCTCTGAGATTCTAATTCCTCAAAAAGAATTAAGCCTCAAGAAGTTTTCCAAAGTATTTGATTGTTCTTACCATCTGGCTTGTGTAAGAGTTCTCGTTGTCATACCATGAAACAACCTGAACCTCTGTTGTACCATCGCCAACTGGAAGAGCCATTGTCTGAGTAGCATCAAACAGTGAACCATATCTCATTCCTACGATATCGCTGGATACGATCTGATCTGTGTTGTATCCAAAGGACTCGTTGGAAGCAGCCTTCATAGCCTCGTTGATCTGATCAACTGTAACTTCTCCGTCAACTACTGCTGTAAGGATTGTTGTAGAACCTGTTGGTGTAGGAACACGCTGAGCAGATCCGATAAGTTTTCCGTTCAGTTCTGGGATAACAAGACCGATTGCTTTAGCAGCACCTGTGCTGTTTGGTACGATGTTAACTGCAGCTGCACGAGATCTTCTAAGATCACCTTTTCTCTGCGGTCCATCAAGTGTCATCTGATCTCCTGTGTAAGCGTGGATTGTACACATGATACCGGACTTGATTGCTGCAAGGTCGTTAAGAGCTTTTGCCATCGGAGCCAGGCAGTTTGTTGTACAAGAAGCTGCAGAGATGATGTTCTCATCTTTTGAAAGTGTCTCGTGGTTTACATTGTAAACGATTGTCGGAAGGTCATTTCCAGCTGGAGCAGAAATAACTACTTTCTTAGCACCTGCATCGATGTGAGCCTGAGCTTTTGCTTTGGATGTGTAGAATCCTGTACACTCCAGAACAACGTCAACACCGATTTCTCCCCAAGGAAGCTCAGCTGCGTTAGCTTTTGCGTAGATCTTGATCTCTTTTCCGTCAACTGTGATGGAATCCTCTCCTGCCTCTACTGTATCTGCAAGAGCGTATGTTCCTGAGTTGAGTCATATTTTAATAAGTGAGCAAGCATCTTAGGAGATGTAAGGTCGTTGATTGCTACTACCTCATATCCTTCTGCTCCGAACATCTGTCTGAAAGCAAGACGTCCGATACGTCCAAAACCATTAATCGCTACTTTTACTGCCATGATTAATTCCTCCTAAAAAGTTTAAAAAATTTATGACTGTATCTCCAGCCATGGCGATGAATTTAACAAAGCGATAATTGTTAAATATTCATCAACTAGATTCATTGTACTAAAACAGAAACAAAAATTCAACCCTTAAATCCATATAATTCGATTTTTATGGAACAATTCTCTTAAATATCGGTTTCCGCCCCCCCTTAAATTCTGCATAATAACTAAAACCACAGCTTATAAGTATCTCGCCAGCCTTGTCAAAGTCAAAAGCGACATGTTCCGGACGGTGTGCATCTGCACCAATTGTGACAATTTCACCACCGAGTTCTCTATATCTTCTGATCACATCCGGATGTGGGTTCGGAAATACAAGCCCATACTTCATCCCGGCCATATTCATCTCAAGTCCTTTTCCCTGTGCAATCAGAATTTTCAGAATTTCGTCGATCTCTTCCGCATACTTTTTATAGGAATATTCCTCCGCCTGATGCGTTCCATAACGGACAACGTAGTCCAGATGTCCCAGGCTGTCAAAAGAATTTACCTTTTTCAAATTCTCTATCGTCACCTGAAAAGCTTCCTGATAAGCTTCCTCATCACTTCGACCTTCAAAAAAAGTTCTATAATACGGATCCTGTCCATGAATCAGATGCACTGATCCTATCACAAAATCAAATGGATATTTCTCTGTCAGATTCCGGTAATATTCCCCCCCAGATGCGGCTGAAGTCCGATCTCTACACCGATTCGGACTTCCAGTTTCTTCTGATATTCTTCTTTTAACTGTGTCAACCTCTGAAAATAGTTTCCCAGATCAAACAGAAATGCTCCTGCCGGAAAATCCGGAGTCTGCGGGAAATCTTTATCCAGATGATCTGTAATACAGACTGCTTCCATTCCCCTTTCTATTGCTGCATCAAGCATAGAATGTACGGATGCATCACTATCCTCAGAAAACCTTGTATGCATGTGGGCATCACATCTTATCATAATATTGTGCCGCCTCCTAATACATATTCTCCATCATACAGAACAACTGCCTGTCCCGGTGTTACTGCACGGATTGGTTCATCGAATATACAGGTAATCTCATCTTCTCCTGTCTTCTCCACGGTACACCAGGCTCCTTTGTGGTTATAACGAATCTTTGCAAACACACGCTTCGGTTCTGTAAGATCTTCCACGCTCATAAAATTCAACTCATTGGCACGCAGTGTATGCGTCAATGATTCTTCATACGTTCCGATTACAACTTCATCTGTCTCCGGACGTATCTCCAGTACAAATGCAGGATACCCTAATGCAAGCCCAAGTCCTTTACGCTGTCCTACTGTATAATGAATGATTCCTTTGTGTTTTCCAAGGATCTTCCCATCCGGTGTCACGAAATTTCCCTGACGAATCGGAGCATCTGCGTTTTCTTCAATAAAAGATGCATAGTCTCCATCCGGAACAAAACAGATATCCTGACTATCCGGTTTATTTGCCACCTGCAGTCCGATTTTTTCTGCCATCTCACGGATCTGATCTTTTGAATAATTTCCAACCGGCATCAATGTATGTTCCAGCTGTTCCTGTGTCAGATTATAAAGTGCATAAGTCTGGTCTTTCGCAAGCGTTGCAGATCTGCGGATTGCATATCTTCCGTTCGGGAGCTTATCAATCCTTGCATAATGTCCTGTTGCAATATAATCTGCTCCAATTGAAAGACTTCTCTGCAAAAGAGCTTCCCATTTCACATAGCGGTTACAGGCAATACATGGATTAGGTGTTCTTCCGTTCAGGTATTCTTTTGTAAAGTAATCAATTACATTTTTCTGGAATTCCTGTTTAAAATTCATCACATAATACGGAATACCAATAGACGATGCAACACGTCTTGCATCGTCTACCGCACTGAGCCCACAACAGCCGCCGTTTTCTTCTTGAACTTCATTTTCCTCATCCTGCCAAATCTGCATTGTCACACCGATCACATCATAGCCTTGTTCTTTTAAAAGCCAGGCTGCCACAGAGGAGTCAACTCCTCCGGACATACCTACAACAACTTTGCCTTTGCTCATTAATATTCCTCTTCCTCTGCTTCTTCACCTTCGTGAATATCTGACTTTGGTTTCTTCAGGCCTTCAATCTTAATCCCATGTTTCTCTGCATAATCCCAGAGTGCTGCATGGATTGCCTCTTCTGCAAGCAGAGAGCAGTGAACTTTTACCGGTGGAAGTCCGTCAAGAGCTTCCATAACGGCTTTGTTTGTTACTTCCATTGCTTCCTGAATGCTTTTCCCTTTAACCATCTCTGTTGCCATACTGGAAGTTGCAACAGCTGCTCCACATCCGAATGTTTTGAATTTCACATCGCGGATGATCTGGTTGTCATCAATGTCAAGATAGATTCTCATGATATCTCCACATTTTGCATTTCCAACTGTTCCTACACCGCTGGCGTTCTCAATCTCTCCTACATTTCTTGGATGCTGAAAATGATCCATTACCTTTTCTGTATACATTATATAATTCCTCCATTTTGTTTATCTTTTTATTCAAAAATTAGTTTGTATTTTTCTTTTAAGTCATTCTGGCTTATGCATTCTTCTGCTGCTTTTTTATAAAATCTTCGTAGAGTGGAGACATACTGCGCAGATGTGCAACAATCTCTTTAAGCTGATCTACTGTATAGTCGATATCTTCTTTTGTTATATCAGCTCCAAGTGTCATACGAAGGGAACCATGTGCGATCTCATGCGGCAGTCCGATTGCAAGAAGGACATGGGATGGATCCAGAGAGCCTGATGTACAAGCTGAACCACTGGATGCACAGATTCCTTTCATATCCAGCATGATCAGGAGGGATTCACCCTCTACAAACTGGAAGCTGAAGTTAATGTTATTCGGAAGACGTTTCACACGGTCTCCGTTCAGTCTGCAATATGGAATCTCTTTCTCAATTCTGGAGATTGCATAATCGCGGAGTTCTGTCTCCTGTTTCATTCTCTGATCCATAGAAGCCATTGCAAGTTCAACTGCTTTTCCAAGTCCAACGATTCCAGGTACATTCTCTGTTCCTGCACGGCGCTTTCTCTCCTGTGCTCCACCATGGACGAAGGAGCGGATCTTCACACCTTTTCTGATATAAAGGAAACCGATTCCCTTTGGTCCGTTCAGTTTATGTCCACTGGAACTGAGCATATCAATATTCATCTCATCTACATTGATCGGTACCTGACCAAACGCCTGGACAGCATCTGTATGGAAAAGTACTCCATGTTTGTGTGCAATCTCTCCGATTTCTTTGATTGGCTGAATACTTCCGATCTCATTGTTTGCAAACATTACGCTGACCAGAATTGTATCCGGACGGATCGCTGCTTCAACAGCTTCCGGACTGACAATACCATTCTCATCTACATCCAGATAAGTCACTTCATATCCTCTCTTCTGGAGATATTCTCCTGTATGAAGGATTGCATGATGTTCAATCTTTGTTGTAATGATATGTTTTCCCTTTGATTCATAAGCCTCAGCTGTAGCTTTCAGCGCCCAGTTATCAGATTCAGAACCACCAGCTGTGAAATAAATCTCCTCTGTCTTCGCACCAAGTGCTTTTGCTATGATTTCTCTCTGTTTTGTGATCACTTCTTTATTCGCAGCCGCAAAACCATAAACACTGGATGGGTTGCCAAAATGCTCTGTAAAATATGGGAGCATCGCATCCACAACTTCCGGTGCTGTCTTTGTTGTTGCTGCATTATCAAGATAAATTAATTTTCCCATTACCTGTTACCTCACTTTTATTTTATCTACTTTGTTTTCTTACTGTTCACAAATAATTGTAGACAATGATTCTTTTCAGTTTTTACACTTTGTATAATCCAAATGATTGTCTGTATGTCCAAGACATTTACTTTCTGTCACCAGTTGGTTCAGCCAGATTTCATCTACTGTCTGGTTAATACTATCATTGATTCGTTTCCACACATACTTTGTCACACAGCTGTCCGCACCTTTGCATTCTCCTTCCGGATCAAGTCCGGCGCATTCTACTGGTTCAAGATTTCCTTCCAGTGCACGAAGCACATCTCCTACAGAAATATCTTTTGCTTCCTTTGCTAAGACATATCCACCATTTGCACCTCGGATACTCTTGACAAATCCTGCTTTTTTCAGCTTCGACATCAATTGTTCCAGATATCGTTCTGAAATATCCTGACGTCTTGCAATACTTGTGATGGAAACCGGAGAATCTTCACTGTATTGGGCCAGATCGATCAAGGCACGCAATCCGTATTTCCCCTTTGTTGACAGTTTCACATCTTCACCTTCTTTTTCTTTTCCTTTTCCTAGTATTATGCTAGGGTTTCCTTTTGTAGGATATCACCAGTCTTACGTTCTGTCAAGGATGTTTCTTGAATATGTTGTTTAAAAATAAGTTCATTTCTGGTTACTGTCCGCGTTGCACGTGGCAGCAATCATCTTGACATGAGGGTATTATGTTTAGAAAAAAACATTCTTTGATTAAAGGAACACTGATTCTCACATCTGCCGGTCTTGTAAGCCGCATTCTCGGATTCTTTTTCCGTATTTTCTTAAGCCATACCTTTGGAGAAGAACAGGTCGGACTTTATCAGTTAATTTTCCCTTTCTACGCACTCTGCCTGTCTTTGAGTACTTCAGGTCTTGAAACTGCCATTTCCAGAAGTGTCTCTCGCTTTCACTCCCTTGGCCGAACGCAGGACGGAAAGTTGATTTTCCAGACAGGTCTGATTCTTTCTGTTCTGATTTCTCTGATTTGTACTTTTCTGGTACAGAAGAATTCCGTTTTTCTTTCAAATCGTTTTCTTGGAGATCCAAGATGTGCAACACTATTATATCTGATCGTTCTTGCACTTCCAGCGGCTTCTGTCCACAGTTGTATCTGTGGTTATCACTATGGTCTGCAAAGAACCTCTGTCCCGGCTATTTCACAGTTAATCGAGCAATTTGTTCGAATTTCTTCTGTTTTTGTTTTATATTTTATTTTTATACACCGTGGAGTTCACCCTGAGATTCCATTGGCTGTATCAGGTATTATTTTCGGAGAACTTGCAGCAGCAGGCTACTCGCTTTTTTCACTGAAGAAGAAGGGTTTTGATGCCGATTCTCCATATATTCTTTCTATCTCAAAATCTTGTTCTGAATTGCTACGCCTCTCTGTTCCATTGACAGTTAATCGCACAGCAATTACATTCTTGCAGGGAATTGAAGCAGCTTCAATCCCTGTCTGCCTTGAGCTTGCATCTCACAGCGCTTCCGAAGCTCTCAGTATTTATGGAGTACTGACCGGAATGGCATTACCATGTATCCTTTTTCCCTGTGCACTCACTAACTCAGTCAGCCTGCTTTTAATTCCAGCAGTCGCACAAAAGCAAGCTGAAAACTCTTCAAAAGAGACATTTCTCCTTATAAAAAAGGCTGCCGGAGGATGTTTCTCCCTTGGTCTTCTGTGTTCTGTCTTCTTTCTTCTTACTGGATCTTTCCTCGGAAACTTCCTGTTTCACAGTACTTTAGCCGGCAATTTCATCATAACGCTTGCCTGGATCTGCCCTTTCCTGTACACAAGTTCCGCTCTTCTCAGTGCAATCAATGGACTGGGACTTACAGCCCTGACGCTGATGATCAATCTTCTTGGATTATCCATCCGCATTCTTAGTGTATATTTCGGAATCCCGCACTATGGAATCACAGGATACCTATGGGGGGGACTTTTCATCAGTCAATCAACTGTCTGCCTCGTTGCATTACTCACACTTTCCCACGAAATCAAAAAAGAATATTTACAATCTTTTGAATCAGCCACGGATTAAGACAGGATTCTGAAAAAATCCCAATCAAAAACAAACCGCATACAAAGAACGTTTTTTGCCTGTTCCACTGATTCTGTGGATAGTTCCAACAAAAGCGCAAAAGCACAAGAACTGCCGGAACATAAAAAAGGAACTGTGGAAATAGTCCTGCCACACAAAGAATACTTCCCTTCATTCCTAATTCTGCCACTGCCTCTGACAGTAAAATTCCTCCTGACATCCCGGTCCACAGAAGAAAAAACGCTGCCACAATTTTTCTGATCCGGATTCCCATCGCCAAAAACAGCATCAGGAAAAAAATTCCCCGTACCTGAATCAAATACCAAATGTACTGTTGAAAAGATATCTTCTCATTCTTTAATCTCATAAGATAAACTTCTGTAAAAGTTCCGATCAGGCTCAGCTGTTCTCCCCCATATATAATTGACAATCAAGATTCCTGTCAAAAAGCCTGTAAAAAACAGAGCCAGAAAGTAATGTCCTGTACGAAATGCCTTCACCAGTATTCCTCCCACCCTATAAAATGTTCTGCGGATATATTTTTATCCTCAATCTTCCACACCATTATATGAGTGTCTGGTTTTTCTCATGCGGCAGCGATGCTACTTATTGTCGGCATTCAATCATTTTCCATACTTTACAGCATAAGCCATCAAAGAAGAAACTGTCTTCGCATCTTCAATCTCACCTGAAAAGATCTTTTCCTTCAATTCTTCTATTGTATAAGCGCCAAGTTCAATAAATTCATCTTCATCCAAATGCTGTTTTGACGGTATCAGATCATGTGCCACATAACTTCAATCCGTTCGTTACAAAATGCTACTGTTGTCCGTAAAGTGATCAGCCACTCCAGATTCTCGCTGCGATACCCTGTCTCTTCCTCTAATTCACGGGAAGCACACTCTATACCAGGTTCTCCCACTTCATCAAGTGCTCCTGCCGGAATCTCCAATGTATATCGATCCAGCGCATTTCTATACTGTCTCACCATCAAAATCTTACCATCTGCTGTAACCGGAACTACCGCTGCTGCTCCTTTATGACCTATAAAATCCCATACTACGGTATGATCCCCGTCCACTTCTATCGTGTCCTGATAAAAATCAAGAATCTTTCCTTTAAATTTCAATTCTCTGTTAATTCTTTTAATCTTCTCGCTCATTCCGTTCTCCCTTCTTTTACCTTACATCACCGTATGCATTCTATATCAAAGACTTTGTTACTGTTCACACGATGTGCGACCAGCAACGCATCTCGCCATTTTAAATCGCCTTTGGCGATGGGGGCGAGATGCATTCAAGTCAAAACACGCATCCTCCGTGTCAATCAGCGTAGTGATTGACACGGGAGTGAACAGTAACAAGAATTTTACGCTTACCTGTAATAGCTTTCTCAGTAAACTAAAAGCCCCCCC